>JAPOVC010000006.1 GCA_026708325.1 Anaerolineaceae bacterium
CCTGCTGGCCAGCAACGGGATGACAGCGGCGGTCGAGATTTGCGCCAGCCCGGGCGAGGGGATTTGCGGCTTGAACGACGTCATACTGGAGGACTTCCGCGAACCCAGGGTGAGCCAGCTGCGGGTCCTGGCGGACGTCGTGTCCGTCCGGGATTACCGGCGCGTGCGGGGCACGCTGCCCGTCTACAACGCGCCGGGCGGTGAAATGACGGAAACGACCGACAAGGGCTTCAATTTCGTCACGGTAGAGCAGACACGGGGCGACTGGGCGCAAATCGGCGACGGGGAATGGGTGCCCCTTGACGCGCTGGGCGAGTCGGTCAGGCCCTCCTGGTTTGCCGGGGTGGAGCTGCCGCAGGGCGGTCTCGCCTTTCCCATGGCCTGGACGCTGCGACACCTGCGGGCGGCAAGCGAACCCGGCGCCGACGATGCTCCCCACAATCCCTTTCTCTATCGCTACTCGCGGGTGAGTATTTTTGGCTGTGTACGCGTCGACGGCAAATGCTGGTACCAGATCGCGCCCGGTCAGTGGGTGCATCAGCACAAGCTGGCCATCTTCGAACCCATCACGCGACCGGCGGAGGTGGAGACGCAGAAGTGGATCGGCATCGATCTTTACGAACAGGTGCTGACGGCCTATGAAGGGCCCTTGCCGGTGTTCACCACGCTCATTTCCTCCGGTCTTGACCGCTGGCCCACCAATGAAGGACATTTTCGCGTCTGGCGGCGCTATCGCGTCGGTGAAATGAGCGGCGCCTTTCGGCGGCCGGACTTCTATTCCCTGCAGGAAGTCCCCTGGTCGCAGTACTTCGACGACACCATTGCCCTGCATGGCGCCTACTGGCACGACGGCTTCGGCGTCAGGCGCAGTCACGGTTGCGTCAATGCCTCCCTGACCGATGCCAAATGGCTCTATGAGTGGTCCAACGACCATTGGGACGAGGAAGCGGAACAGGGCATCTCCATCTACGTCTACAGTTCCGGACAATACGACTGATCTGCCCCGGTGCAGGCGCGACCTGTCCTGCCCTGATCCCTCCTGATTTCCGTTCGGGCCCGGGGCTGGCCCGGAATCCGGGCTTCGGGCCAATTCCGCGCCTGGCGCCGCTGAACGGTACGCGATTCGTGTTCTCTCCAGCGGAAGAGTTGTGACAGGATAATTGTTGACCTTACTCTCGCGGATGTGGCAATATGTTCCGCAGGCCACGCCAGAAAACAAAGAATATCGTGGCGAAAGGAACTGTATGCGGCGCTCGTCATTACTGGCCCTGTCGCTGTTGCTGCTAATGACCGGCGGGCTCGCGCAGGCGCTGCCGGTGTGCGAGGCGCCGGGCGACGGCGCCTGCGTCATCAGCGACGAGGTGCTGGCCGCCAATCGCTGGCCCGCGGTGCGCCCCCTGCCCGTCGATGAAGAGCTGCTCTACGATCGGGACTACCGGCGCGTCAATGGAATCCTGCCCGTTTATGAGGAGCCCTTTGGCGAACTGCTGGAGACCGCCGACGAAGGCTACAGTTTCGTCACCGTGTCGCAAATCGTGGACGACTGGGCGGAAATCGGAGAGGAACAATGGGTCCCGCTCGACGTGCTGGGCGAGGAAGTCATTCCCTCGCGCTATGCCGGAGTGGAATTGCCGGCGCAGGGCCTGGAGTTTCCGATGGCCTGGACCTTGCGGCACTTGCGCGCGGCGACCGAACCGGGCGGCGCGGACTCGCCGCTCAATCCCTTTCTTTATCGCTACACGCGGGTGAACGTGTTCAGTTGCGTGAAGGTGAATGGCAAGTGCTGGTACCAGATCGGCGCGGACCAGTGGGTGCACCAGTACAACCTGGCAATGTACCATCCGGTGGCGCGGCCGGAAGCGATCGACACGCAAAAGTGGGTCGGCATCGACCTTTACGAACAGGTGCTCACAGCCTATGAGGGGGATACGCCGGTCTTCACCACGCTGGTGTCCTCTGGTCTGGAAGAATGGTCCACCAACGAGGGTATCTTCCACGTCTGGTTGCGGCGCGCCCGCGGCGACATGAGCGGCGCCTATCAGCAGCCGGACTTCTACTCCTTGCAGGAAGTCCCCTGGACGCAGTATTTCGACGGCGGCATCGCCCTGCATGGCGCCTACTGGCACGATGGCTTCGGCTTTCGCCGCAGTCACGGCTGCGTCAACGCGTCGATCCTCGATTCGAACTGGCTCTACACCTGGTCCGGCGACACCTGGGACTGGGAAGAGGGCCACGGCATCGCGGTGTACGTCTACACCACCGGTCAATACGAATAGTCCGCAGGAGAGCCCCGGACCCAGGCCGGGCCGGAGCACCCCCTGCGCCGGCGCCCCCGCTTCAGATGGCGCTCAGAGGGTGATGTCCCAGGCGGCCAGGTCGGCCAGAAAGCGGTGGGCGGTCAGGTCCAGATGGATGGGGGTCACGCTGGCGTAGCCGTGGTGCACGGCCCACAGGTCGGTGCCTTCCTCGTCAGTCATGCCCCCGGGCGCCGGCCCGACGATGCGATAAACGCTGCCATTGCTGGCGATTTCGTCGTTGTAAATGCGGATCCCCTGGCGCGTCAAGCGAATTTCGCGGATGTCGTCGCAGGCCGGCAGGTTGACGTTGAGGATGGTGAAGGGCGGCAGGCTGCGTTTGAGGGCGTATTCGCCGACGATGCGCGCGGCGATGCGCGCGGCCGCGGCGTAATCGGCGACGTTGTCGGCAGCCGGATTGTCGAGAGAGAAGGCGATGGCCGGGATGCCGTGGATGGTGGCCTCCAGCGCGGCGCTGACAGTGCCGCTGTAGGTCACGTCCTGGCCCATGTTGGCGCCGCGGTTGATACCGGAAACGACGACGCGCGCGGGCCATTCGGCCATGCCCAGCGCGGTCAGCGCGATGCAATCGGCCGGCGAGCCGCTCACGGCCAGGGCGGGCGTACCGTCCGGCAGCAACGTCTCGGCGACCGGGATATCCTGAAAGAGGGTCTTTTTGTGGCCGCTGGCGCTCTGGTTGACGGCCGGTGCGATGACGCGCACCTCGCCCAGTTCCTGCATGGCGCCAGCCAGCGCGACGATGCCCGGCGCGCGCACGCCATCATCGTTGGTGACGAGTATGTAGCTCACTCAGGTTGCACTCCCTGTGTTTTCGTTCTTCTCATGCCATGCATTTTACGACGGGATGTCAAGAGGGGGATTTCGTCCGGGTTAAGGGCGGGTAAACGGGCTTGTCTCAGTTCTCGATGACAATACTGCCCAGAGGGATGCGTCTGTCCCCGGGCTGTCGACCATCCGCGAGGGTGACCTCCAGGCGTTGCATGTCCGCCAGTCGATACAGTCCCGTGTAAACGTCATATGTTCCCGCCGCCAGATCCGGAGGAACTGTGAAGCTCCATCGCTCGCCTGACTGCATCCCGGCATACCAGAGACGGGTGGGCAAACGCATTCCAAGAGGATACTGGTCCACGTTCCAGAAGGACCCGTCGGCCTGCAGCTCGAAATGCAGAAACTGGGTCCAGTCCTCCTTGCCGTCGCCACTTGAACTCCACAGGAATTCGACGTCCAAGGACTGGCCGACCCTGACATGCCCGGGTATGGCGGCCTGTTGCAGGGCGAAACCGTTGGCAAATTCTCCCGGCACTGCCCCCGGGCCCGGATTTACTGCAGGTACCGGAAACACCACTTCTTCCAGCCGGTAATGTGTATCTCCCAGGGTGGGGCGATCGCTGGAATCAATGCTCAGGGGTGTGAATTCTTCTCCGTCGATGCGCCAGAAAGATATGGTCAGCCACAAGGCCCGATTTGTCTGGGCGTCTTCCGGCACACGCAGGGTCGCCCTGGGAAAGACTGAATGCAGGATGCCGGGGGTCCAGTTGCGGGCATCGATACCACTTCGCCGGTTGGCAGAAGCGACTGTGTCGCCGCTTTCCTGGTCCAGCAGCTGGAATGTAAATCCAAAATCGCTGGTCAGGGGCCTCGTCGCATACAACCAGATTCTGATCGTTTTCCGTTTGCCAGGGCCCAGGTCAAGGCCGGACCAGCCGCGCAAGGCAAGCGCGCCGTCAAAAATGTCCGCAGAGATTTCCTTGCCGAATCCATTCCACAGAAAGCCCACCCGGTCGACCACCGTTGCCTTCCAGACCGGTGCGGCCAAATGCAGCATGCCGGCAAGCGCCATGGTCAGGCAGACACTTGCCAGGAACTTTCGTTCACCGATCCTGGGGCGTGGCATGCTTGCCGTGGCATAACCCGCCGTGCCTGCGAGGGCAATGGCGATGCCGAGCACCTCCACTGTTTCTTCCAGGGGTTCAACCCCGTGAATATTCATGGATGGGGTCAGGTCAAGAAGATAGTAGCCACATGCCCAGATACCCAATCCGACGGGAAGGAGGAGAAAACAAAAACGTTTGACCTTGTCCTTCCTGTAGCGCAGGACCAGAATTAGCGATCTTGCCGCCAGAAAAATGCCGAAAAGTACCAACAGCAGGTTTCCGGGGACGAGCCAGTAAGGAAAAAAAAGGTACTCGAAGAGGGACAGTCCTGTAAGCAAAACCCCTGGAACAAACCAGGAGGCTGCTTCCGGGAAGCGGCGATTTCGGGACGCGATTCCATTGAGGAAGCACATCGTCCCCAGCAAGAGAATCTGGAAGGTTTGATTCAGCGCGGCAATTGTCCGTTCCCCGTCAAAGTACCAGATGCTGCGAGGAAGGAAGACTGTGCCGGTCAGAAACGAGGCGTAGTGAAATACGAACAGCAAGGCATGTATGGCGACGAACAGGGTCGCCAGTTGTCGTCCCGGAAAGGGAATTAACTTCCTTAACCTGAAATGCGCCAACCAGACCATGATTGCGCACAGGACAATGGAAAGAGAAAGAAAGGGCAAGTCCTGCTGCAAAACAGACAGGAAACTTACAGTTTTCACAGTTTGCGAAGAATATCAGGGGCCGGGGCCTGGAGACAGGGGCAGATGGCACCCCCGGGCTAAATTGTCTATGGAAGGGAGAGCGCTGCCCTCGGGAACCCGGGGCAGCGCAAGTTGTGGCGGGCGGTCAGGCGGGAATCAGGCGGCGTTGCCAACCCTGATGCCGGGCCCCATGGTGGAGGTAAGCACGATGCGCCGCATGCAGGCCCCCTTCAGCGCCGAAGGACGGGCGCGTGTTTTCCAGCAGGGGTTCATAGTCAAGGCTGGCCTTGCCGACCGGCACGTGCAGGTTGCCGGTCCTGTCGTTGCGAAACTCGACGCGGCCGGCCTTGCGCTCCGCGATGGCCAGGGGCAGGTCGGCGGGTTGCACCAGCGTCCCGGCGCGCGCACGCCGTCAACGTTGGTGACGAGAATGTAGCTCACTCAGGTTTCACTCCTGGTGTTTCGGTTTTCTCATGCCATGCATTGTATGACGGGATATCAAGAGGGAATTTCGTCCCGGCCTGGGGCAGGTAAAGTGGGATGTCTCAGTTCTCAATGGAAACGCTGCCGAGAGGGATGCTTCTGTCGTCGGGCTGTTGACCTTCCGCAAGGGTGACCTCAAGGCGTTGCAGGTCCGCCAGTCGATACAGTCCCGTGTAGACCCTGTATGTTCCCGCTGCCAGATCTGGAGGAATTGTGAAGCTCCATCGCTCGCTTGACTGCATCCCGGCATACCAGAGGCGGGTGGGCAAACGCAATCCCAGAGGATACCGGTCCACATTCCAAAGTGCCCCGCCGGTCTGCGGCACGAAATGCAGAAACTGGGTCCAGTCCTCCTCGCCGTCGCTGTTGGATCTCCACTGAAACTCGACGTTTATGGTTTCACCTGCCTGCACGCTTTCGGGCAAGTCAGCCCGCTGCAGGGCGAAACCGTTGGCGAAGAGGGCGAGCGCATCGTCCTGGCCAAAGCTGCCTGTCGGCTCTTGCAGCACGAGTTCATCCAGAATGACATGCGTGTCACCCAGCAGCGGATAGTCGCTGGAGTCAATTGGAAGAGGGGGGAATCCATCACCATCATTCTTCCAGAACGAAACCGTCAACCACTGCGCGCGATTGGTCGGGGCGGTTTCGGGAACAAACAGGGGCGCCCTGAGAATAGTGGCAGATCCGAGGCCTGGTGTCCATTTGCGACTTTTGATCCCGCTCAGTTCATTGGTGACAGCGGTGGTGTTCCCGTTGCCCTGATCAATGAGCTGGACGGACAAACCAAAATCGAAATCCAGCGACCTGATTGCCTGCAACAAGACTTGAACCCTTCCGTGTTTGCCGGGCTCCAGATTTGTGTGGTCCCAGCCGCGCAGGGCAAATGCACCGTCACCGATGTCTGCATTGATTCTGTTGCCAATGCCCAGCCACAGGAAGCGGGCTTCGGGAAAGATGTTCTCTTCCCAGATCGGCACTGCAAGCAGCGAGATGAGGAGAATCGCGTTGGTCAGGCACGTACTTGCCAGAAACCCTGGCACCAAAATCCTGCGGCGTGGAAGGCTGGCCGCTGCATATCCTGCTGCACCGGCAAGAGCGAAGGCGGTACCCAGCATTTCCACAGTCTCTTCCAAAGGTTCAACGCGGGTATTTCCCCAAATCGTGGCATAGTCAAGCAAAAAATAGGCAAAAGCCCAAAATCCCAGACTGACGGGCAGCAGCAAAAGACAGAATCGTCGGACAACATCCGTCCTGTGGCGCAGGATCATAGTCAGTGAAGATGTAACCACAAGGATGCCGAACAAAACCATCAAAAGGCCTCCAGGAACAAGGTATTTGGGGAAAGTCTGATACTCAAGCAGGGAGAAGCCTGTGAAGCCAACCCCGTGGGCAAACCAGTACAGCCGCTTCAGGAAGCGACATTTGCCTGGGGCCATCGCGTTCAGAAAGCACAGGTTTGCCAACAGCACCAACTGGACCGTCGAATGCACCGAGGGGACTGTATATTCCTCGTCAAAATGCCAGAGAGTGAGAGGCAGGAGAGGCGTCCCGCTCAAGACCGCGATCAGGTAGATCCCAAGCAGCAAAACGTGGATGACGACGATCAGAATCGCCAAACGTCGTCCCGGAGCAGGGATGAGATGCCCTGACCTGAATTTAATCAGCCATGCAACCAGCGCGCACAGGACGAACGACAGCGAAAGGAAGGGCAAGTCCTTGTGAATCTCGAAAAGGAAACCCGCGACGTTCAAATCAGGGGAAGATCAGTCATTGACCGGGATTCTTCAAAGCGGACAGTCGTCGCTCCCGGGCCAGTCAGACTCATGTAAGGACTGCGCTGTCATTCCATTTCACCAGGGCCGGCCTGTTTGCGGCAGCCGGCCAGGCGGGAATCAGGCGGCGCTGCCAACCCTGATGCCGGGCCCCATGGTGGAGGTAAGCACGATGCGCCGCATGTAGGCCCCCTTCAGCGCCGAGGGACGGGCGCCGCTGATGGCGTCGATGACCGTGCGCGTGTTTTCCAGCAGGGGCTCATAGTCAAAGCTGGCCTTGCCGACCGGCACGTGCAGGTTGCCGGTCTTGTCGTTGCGAAACTCGACGCGGCCAGCCTTGCGCTCCTCAATGGCCTGGGGCAGATCGGCGGGCTGCACCACCGTCCCGGCGCGCGGGTTGGGCATCATGCCGCGCGGGCCGAGGATGCGACCCAGGCGACCCACGCGCGACATCATGGAGGGCACCGCCAGGGCGGCGTCGAATTCCAGCCAGCCCTCGTTTTGGATGCGGGCGACCACCGCGTCGTCGGCGATGACGTCGGCGCCGGCCTCTTCGGCGGCGCGGGCGTCCTCACCCTCGGCGAAGACCAGCACACGCACCGCGCGGCCCAGGCCGTGCGGCAGTAGCACGGTGTTGCGCACCTGCTGGTCGCTGTGGCGCGGGTCGATGCCGAGACGCACGTGCACCTCGATGGTCTCGTCGAATTTGGCGGTGGCCAGGCGTTTAACCAGCCGGACCGCTTCCTCAAGCGGGTAGTCCTGCTTGCGGTCGAATTCCTGCAGCGCTGCCTCGTAACGTTTGCCTCTTTTTGCCATGCTTTCCTCCCCGTGGTGCCGGCGGGCCAGGCACGGCCCTCCCACAGAACCCAGTGAATCAGTCGAT
Organism: Anaerolineaceae bacterium; assembly: GCA_026708325.1. Taxonomy (GTDB): domain Bacteria; phylum Chloroflexota; class Anaerolineae; order Aggregatilineales; family Phototrophicaceae; genus JAGWBD01. Next base: position 8,020 of record JAPOVC010000006.1, read on the forward strand.
GACGATGACGCCCATCTGGCGCGCGGTGCCTTCCACCTGACGCATGGCCGCCTCGATATTTGAGGTGTTGAGGTCGGGCAATTTCACCTCGGCGATTTCCTGCACCTGGCGACGATTGAGCTGGCCAACCTTTTCGGTGAGGGGGTTGGCAGCGCCTTTCTCGATGCCGGCGGCCTTGCGGATCAGGAAGGCGGTCGGCGGGCTTTTGAGATCAAAGCGGAAGGAATTGTCGCTGAAGACGGTGATTTCGGCGGGAATGATATCGCCCATGCGGTTGCTGGTGCGGGCGTTGTATTCCTTGCAGAAGCCCATCAGATTGATGCCGTGCTGGGCCAGCGCCGGCCCGATCGGCGGCGCCGGGTTGGCCTTGCCGGCGGGAATTTGCAGGGTCAGGATGGCCTTGATTTTCTTTGCCATGCAGTTTTTTCGTCCTCAGGCTTTCTCGACTTCCAGGAAATCCAGTTCGACCGGCGTATCGCGCCCGAAAAAGTTGACCATCACGCGCACGCGGGTCTTGTCGATGTCGATGTTGTCCACCGTGCCGATAAAGTCATTGAAGGGGCCATCAATGATGCGCACCTTCTCGCCGACGCTGAAGTTGACGACGATGGTCGGCGTCTCTTGCGACATGCGGTCCATGATCTTGTTGACTTCTTCCTCGCGCAGGGGCGTGGGGTCGTTGCCCATGCCCACAAAGCCGGTCACGCCGGGGGTGTTGCGCACGACGTACCAGGAGTCCTCGTCCATGACCATTTCGACCAGCAGGTAGCCGGGGAAGACGCGTCGTTCCACCGGGCGGTGCTTGCCGTCGCGGATCTCGATCTCTTCCTCGGTGGGGATGATGACGTCGAAGATCTTGTCGCGCATACCCATGGTCTCGATGCGCTGCTCGATGGCGTGGCGCACCTTGTTTTCGTAGCCGGAATAGCAGTGGATCACGAACCACTGCCTGTCGACCGCGGCGGCTTCCGTGCCGTCCTCAAGGATGATGTTGAGGTCGTCTTCCTCGCTGTCCAGCCAGACCGGTTCGGGGTCGAAGCTTTCCTGGTTCATCTGCTCTCCCGCCCCTGTCACCAGGACGCTGAATTCTTGCGATTGGAACGAATGTAGAAGAATGTGCCCAGGCCGACGACCACGACGAAAAAGCCAAGAAAGAACAGGGGCTGGCCCAGGCCAATGGCGAAGAGTTCGCTGTAGCCCAGGGTGATCAGGCCCAGCACGATGGCCGCCAGCAGGGTGGACACCAGCACGATGACGCTCAGGCGCCGTGCCTCAAGGCGCGTGGGCCAGCTGACCTTGTTGACCTCGTCGCGCACGCCCTCGAAGTAAACCCCGAGCCTGGTGAAGGGCCGGGTCAGACGATTGCCGCTTTCCTGCACCACCGGCTGGTTGCGCCGGCCAGGCGTGACGCGGCCCTTGCGCGCCGTGACGCCACGCTCCTGCGACCCTTCCGGCTGTGCCCCGGCGCTCTTGCCGAAAGGCCACCAGCCCCGCCGTTTCCGGGTTTCGGTCCTGTTGCCGGTTGTCATACGTACTCCTTGCTCATACAGGGGGCGCCGGGTCGGCGCGCCCCCGTTTCAGTTGCAGGGGAGGCAGGAATCGAACCCACAACCTACGGATTTGGAGACCGTTGCTCTGCCAATTGAGCTACTCCCCTATGTGGCGATCCCGCGCTCAGCGGGTCTCGCGGTAGAGCACGTGACGACGCAGAAAGGGGTCGTACTTTTTCAGCTCCAGCCGGGCGGTGGTGGTGCGCCGGTTCTTGGAGGTGATGTACATGTGCCCGCTTTCGGTGCTCTTGAGTTTGACGATGACGCGATTACCCTTTTTTGCCATGCCGCGATCCTGTTCCCTGGCGCGCACCTTCCCTGCCGGAAGAGCGCTCCACTACGGTTGAAAGCAAGCCTCTGACGGGATTTGAACCCGTGACCTCATTCTTACCAAGAATGCGCTCTACCCCTGAGCTACAGAGGCGCTGTGGGCCGGGCTGGATTCGAACCAGCGTAGGCTCTCGCCAATGAATTTACAGTCCATCCCCATTAGCCACTCGGGCACCGACCCGCATTGTCACAAGCCACCGACGGGATTCGAACCCGTAACCGCTCGCTTACAAGGCGAGAGCTCTGCCGGTTGAGCTACGGTGGCATGACCGTCGCAGTATAGCAGGGGCGCCTTGCCCGGCAAGGCGCGGCCTGCCCGGCAGCACCTGGCGGGACGCAGGCGCATTCTAGTCAGGCGGGGGGGCGCTGTCAATCCCGGGCCAGGCGCTCCGGCGATAGCAGGCCATGACGCAGCAGCCAGGCGCTGAGCTGGGCCATGCCCGGCTCGGTGATCATGCAGCCGCGATCGATGCCGCGGGGGCTTGTGTCCGGCGGCAGGGGCGCCGGTTCTTCCAGCGGCAGGTCGCTGCCTGGCGCGGCGATGACGAGTGTGGGGACGGAGAGGAAACCGACCCAGTCCAGCAGGCGCTGGCGGGCCTCGTCATCGTCATCGATGAACAGCTCGCGCCAGGCGACGCCGTGCAGGCGCAGGGTCTGCTGCGCCACGGTGACCCAGGGGCAGGGCAGGCGGCGGTTGTACATCACCAGTTCGCGGGTCACAGGCCCTCCCTCCTTGCCGGCAGGTCGCTGCGCCGGTCCAGAAAGCACAGAATGCCATTGACCACGCCTTTGGCGACCTGGTCCGGACGTTGGGTCAGGAGCTCGCGGTCCGCCAGCATAAAGCCGGTTTCAATGATGACTGCCGGCGTCCAGAGGTGGACCTCGCGGAAGGTGTGGTAGCTGGTCATGTCCACCGTGACCCCCTCGTGGCGCCGCAGGCCGGTCTCGCGGGCGTAATGGCGCGCGATGCAGTCCACGAGGATGTCGTCGCGGCTGCGGGCGGCCACGCGCGCTGCGGCTGCGGCCACCAGAAAGCCGGAGACCTGTTCGCTGAAGGGCTGGCAGGTATTCGCGTGGATGGAGACCAGCGCCGCGGCCTGATAGTCCTGCAGGCGCGGATCGAATTCATCGAGCAGGTCGACGGAATAGCCACGGCCGCGCAGACTGCGCACGATGCGCTGCGCCACGTCAAAGTTGATGTCAACTTCGGCCAGGCCGTCGAGGCAGATCGCGCCGGGGTCCGGGTCAGCGCCGGGACTGGAGGGGTTGGGGCCGCGATGGCCGGCGACGATGCCGATACGCTGCAACCAGTTGGGCGTGGGCCCGGCGGTGGGCCGGGCCACGATTTCAGCCTCCAGCGCTTCCATGCCCAGTTCGTTGCGCAGGTCGGCGGGGATGAAATCCGGCGGAGTCCACCACACCAGGATGGTCGCGATCAGCCCGCTGGCGACGGCCACCAGAAAAAAGGCGCGCATGAAGCCCCCCAGCAGGCTGACGGCGCCCTGCTGCCGGTCGCTGCGACGCCGCTGCAAACGACGATCGCGTTCCTGGGCGAGCGCCGCAGCCCGTCGCTGGCGGCTTTTCTCGGGGGCGGAGACCTGCTGGCTGCGCGCGCGCGCCGCCTGCCGCATCATTTCCTCGAATTCCTGCGCGGCAGGTCCTTGCGGCGGCTGTGGCTGGTCGCCGGACTCCGGCGGCACGGAGGTATCGGACATCAAATTGCCGGGTGGCTGGCTGACGCCGGCGATTGTAGTCGGCGGCGGCGGCGGCGACAAGCGCGCTCAGGCGACGCCGTTCAGCAGCTGGCCGGCCGCCTCAATGTATTCCAGCGACTGGTGGCGGAAGTAGGTGTTGTAGAGTTCGGCATAGTGCCCGCCCTGGGCCAGCAGGGTCTCGTGGTTGCCTTCCTCAATGATCTCGCCATTGCGCAGGGCGATGATGCGGTCGGCATGGCGAATGGTGGAGAGGCGATGGGCGATGACGATGCTGGTGCGCTGCGCCAGCACCAGGTCCAGCCCCTCCTGAATGAGAGTCTCGGTCAGCGGGTCCACGCTGGCGGTGGCCTCGTCGAGGATGAAGATGGAGGGGTCCTGCAGCAGCACGCGGGCCAGTGAGACCAGTTGCCGCTGCCCCATCGAAAGCGCGCTGCCGCGTTCGCCGACCGCCGTGTCCAGCCCCTCGGGCAGGGCTTTCAGCCAGTCGCCCTGGCCGACCATGCGCGCGCTGCGCTCGACGTCCGCGTCACTGGCGTCGGGCCTGCCGTAGCGGATGTTGTCGCGCACGCTGCCGTCGAAGAGGAAGGGCGTCTGCGTCACCAGGCCCAGGCGGGTGTGGTAGTCGTGCAGGTCCAGTTCGCGGATATCCACGCCGTCGATACGGATGTTTCCGCCCTGAAACTCATAGAAGCGGGCGATCAGCTTGCCGATGCTGGACTTGCCGGAGCCGGTGTGGCCGACCAGCGCCAGCGTTTCGCCTGGTTGAATGGTGAGCGAAAAGTCCTGCAGCACCTGTTCCTTGTCGGTGTAGCGAAAGTCGACGCGTTCGAAGCAGATTTCGCCGGCGATTTCGGGCAGGACCCGTGCGTTGCGCTGGATGACCTTCGGCTCGTCGTCGATGAGGGCGAAGACGCGCTCGCCGGCCGCCAGACCCAGCTGGAACTGGCTCCAGAAGGAGGCGATGCCGGTCAGCGGGAACCAGAACATCTGCATGCCCTGAATGAACAGGAACCAGGTGCCGGCGCTAATCTCTCCCGCCTGGGCATCCAGGATGCCGAAATAGACCAGCGCCGTGGTGCCGATGCCGGCCAGCAGGCCCAGCAGGGGAAAGATGCTGCTGAAGGTGTAGCCGCTGATCAGGTTGATGCGGTAGGAGCGTTTGTTGACGCCGAGAAACTCTTCGTAGACGCTGCCTTCCTGACGAAAGGTCTTGGCGATGCGGATGCCGCTGACCGTCTCCTGGATGTGGGCGCTGACCTCGGCCTGCACGCGGCGGGACTGGGTGATGGTCTTGCGCGCGATGTGGCGAAAGCCGAGCGCCGTGGCGATGATGACCGGCGCCAGCAGGAGCAGAATCAGGGTCAGGCGGGGGTTGACGGTGAATAGATAGCCGATCAGCAAAACGACCAGCAGGAACTGGCTCATCAGGTCCGTGGTCAGGGTGACGACGGCCGAGAAGGCCTGGGTATCCGAATTGACGCGGCTGACGATCTTGCCGGAGGGGATGCTGTCGTAGAAGGAGAGATCGCGGCGCAGCACGGCGTCCATGGCGTCTTCGCGCAGGCGCAGGGTGACGTTGCCGATGGCGGTGGCCGATTGCCACTGGCGCAGGGCATTGAAGACCCAGGCGAGGGCGCCCAGCATGACGGTGCCCAGCAGGGCCAGGATCAGGTTGCGCTGGCTGGGGTCCGCGGCGACGCGATCGATGGACTGCGAGATGAAGATCGGCAGGCCGGTGTTCAGCAGTGAGGTCGACAGGAGGGCGCAGGCGACCAGCACCATGCGCCGGCCCTCGGGACGGAAGTAGCCGAGGATGCGGCGCACCAGCTCGCGGTCGCTGTACTGGCGGTCGTATTCTTCGGCATCGAGGCCGTCCATGATGAAACCCATGGTTCAGCGCTTCCCCTGGTCCTGTGGCATCGGCTCCGCCAGCGGCAGGGCGACGTCGTAGCGGGCGAAGATGCGGCGGTAGAGTTCGGAATCGCGCAGCAGTTCCTCGTGGCTGCCGCTGGCTGCAAGTCGGCCCTCGTCCAGCACCAGAATGTGATCGGCCCAGCGGATCTGTGAAAGGCGGTGGGTGATCAACAGGGTGGTGCGGCCCTGGCGGGCGCGATTGATGGCGTGCTGGATCTCGTCTTCGGTGGCGCTGTCGATGGCGCTGGTGGAATCGTCGAGAATGAGAATGCGCGGGTCGCTGAGGAAGGCGCGCGCCAGGGCCAGGCGCTGGCGCTGCCCGCCGGAGAGCATGACGCCGCGCTCGCCGATCTCCGTCTCGTAACCTTCGGCGAAAGACTCGACGAATTCGTGCGCCTGGGCCTCGCGCGCCACCTCCACGATGCGCTCGTGGCTGGCGCCGGGCATGCCGAAGGCGATGTTGTCCGCAACGCTGCGCGAGAAGAGAAAGACGTCCTGCTCAATGCGCGAGATCTGCGAGCGCACGGCGTCAAGTTGCCAGTCGCGGATGTCCACGCCGTCGATCAGGATGCGGCCGGACGTGACGTCGTAGGTGCGGTTGATCAGGTCGGTCAGGGTGCTCTTGCCCGAGCCGGTCTGGCCGACGATGGCGACGGTCTCGCCGGGCCGCACGTGGAAGGAAACGTCCTGCAGCACCATGCCGTCGTCGTAACCGAAGCTGACGTTTTCGAAGACCAGATCGCCCTGCACGTGATCGCTGTGCCCGTCGACGTTTTCGTCCATGTCGGCGCTGGCGCGGATGAGTTCGAGGATGCGTTCGCCGCCGGCGATGCCCAGTTGCACCAGAGTGAAGGCGAAGACCGAGATGAAGACCGGGAAGCGCATGGCGCTGACCAGGCCGGTCACGGCCACCACGCCGCCGATATCAAGGCGGCCCTGGCCGAAGAGAATCATGGTGTGCAGGAAAGAGAGGCCGAGCGCGAAGCCGTAGAAGAGGTAGGGCAGGTAACGCGCCTCGATGGTGCCCTGTTCCACCAGATAGTCGCGCACGGCCCTGGCGTTGCGCATGAACTTGCGCCGTTCGAAGCTTTCGCGGGCGCTGCCCTTGACGACCTCGATGCCGGTGATGGTCTCTTCGAGGCCGGCGTTCATGACGCCGAAGGCGAAACGCTGCGCGCCGATCACGGGGCTGAGGCGGCGGAAGTAACTGCGCACCGTGACGATATAGACCAGCACGAAGAGCACGGGAACCAGAATCAGTTGCGGGCTGATGGCGGCGATGTAAACGACGGGCAGGCCGAGGCCCAGCACGATCTCGATGATGAAGAAGATGCCGGGATGCACCATGAAGTCCAGCTGGTTGACGTCGTCGGTGGCGCGCGCCATCACGTCGCCGACGCGCTGCCGGTCGTGGAAGGTCTGGCTCTTGCCCAGCAGGCTGACGTAAAGCTCCTCGCGCGAATCGTGGGCCAGCTTCTGGGCCATGGTCTCGATCGACAGGCTGCCGCCGAGGTGGGCGAAGCTGTCGATGAGGGACACGACCAGCACGGCCAGGGCCGCCGTCATCAGGCCGTCCGGCCCGGAGGGGCTGGTGATCTCCCTGGCGGCGTCGCCGATGAGCACGCGCACCCAGGCCATGGCGCTCCAGCCGATCAGAAAGAGGAGGACGGAGCGCAGGAAGAGCAGGCGGTAGCGCAGGATGTGCGAGAAGATCCAGCGGCGCACGCCAGCGTGGTTGTAGTGGTAGGCATCGGCGACGCTGAACTCGCCTGTATTGCGGGACACGGGTTCTCCTGGTGGCTGGAAGGGCGGCCATTGTAGCACAGCGTTACTGCCTGTGAAGTCCTGTACGTCGCTGCGCCTGGCCTGGTTGCGATACTTGTCGAGTCCAATGGTTTCTGAAGACTCAAATGGACGACATGTGAGACACCCATAATCTCGCAACACAGATTGTCAACAAAGATGTGTATACTTCTGCAGGTGGAGAAAGGCTTGTCATGGACGTTGCGACGATTCTGAATTTGATTGATGCCGGCGAATATGGGCTGCCGGAGTTCCAGCGTGGCTATGTCTGGAGTCGCGAGCAGGTCAGGCGTTTTATGTCGTCGATGTATCACGGGAATCCTGTGGGCAGTTTGCTGATTTGGGTCGCTGACGCTGGAGCATCTGACGTTCGTGGCAATGGCGATTCTTCAGTCGGGAACATCAGGCTCATTGTTGATGGCCAGCAACGCATTACTACACTTTACGGAGTTAGGCGGGGAGAAGCTCCGCCTTTCTTCCGGGGAAACCCGAACAGTTTTCTGAATTTGTATTTCAATCTGGATGCCGCAAGGGGCGAGGAATTCGAATTCTACGGTCCTGTAAGAATGAGGGACAACCCACGCTGGGTAAGCGTCTCGGAGTTATTGCAAAAGGGCGCGGTCAGGGTATTTCGCGAAAAAGGTCTCGACGATGATGAAGCGCTTTACAGGATGAACCGTCTGGTGGAGAGCGTTCTCAAAAGGAATTTCCATAGTGAAACCATCACCGACCGGAACCTTGACGAGGTCGTCCACATTTTCAACGAAGTAAACAGCGGCGGTACAAAATTGAACGCTGCTGACTTGGCAATGGCCAAAATCAGTGTATTGCGGCCTTCGGCCCGGGACGAGTTGGATGCCTGCCTTCAACGTTGGCGGGAATCCGGATTTGATTTCGATTTCAACTGGCTTTTGCGCGGGATCACTATTCTTATCACGGGAGATGCACGTTTCAGGGCGTTGGAAAGCGTTGATTCCGAGGCATTTGGTGAAGGACTGCGGCAATTCAGCAATCACATTGATGACTTGCTGTTGCAAATCCGTGCCAATCTGGGTCTGGACAACAGCAGCGTGTTACGCAGTGAGTTCGCCCTGCTGGTGCTGGCACGATATCTCAAACTAAATGGAGGCCTGCGGCAGGGCGAGGCGGAAATTGCCCGCCTCCTGTATTGGTATATCCACTGCGTGCTTTGGGGACGTTATTCCGGTGCTACCGAGGCTCGCCTTAACCAGGACCTTGCGATTCTGCGTGACGCAGACAATCGGGAAGGCCAGATTTCAGGTCTTGTTGAAGCTCTTCGAAATGAACGCGGGACGCTGTCGCTGTTTGCCCAGGACTTTTACGGCTCGTGGCGAAACAATCGCTTTTATCCCTTGCTTTACTTGCTGACTCGTGTCGGCCGCGCACGCGACCTGAAGAAGAACATCCCGCTCAGCATGGATTTGCTGAATTCCCCTCTCGAATTGCATCATATCTTTCCCAAGTCCCGCCTGTATGCAATGGGCCGCAACCGTCGTGACGTAAACACACTGGCCAACTTTGCCTTTCTTGTCGAAGGAAGCAACAAATCTATCGGCAACCGCTGGCCCGCTGATTATTTGGAGGAGGCCGATAACAAGTTCGCTGGCATACTCGAATCGCAGTGGATTCCGAAAGACCCTGAACTATGGAATCCTGAGAACTACGACCTGTTCTTGCAGAAGCGGCGGGAGCATCTGACCCGTTCCGCCAATTTTTTGCTCGAAACACTTGCCAGTGGGCGACTGCCTCAAGGAAACATGTGGCCTCGCCTTGCAGAATCGCAATTGGCAACGCGTCCTGTCCACATGGTCAGTGATGAAGAGGAACGCGCTTTACTGGAGTGCCAGTTGTGGCTGGAGGAGCATGGCCTTCCACACGGCGAATCGCGCCATGAATTAATTGATACTGCCAGTGGTGACCTGATGGCCACCCTCGACCTGGCCTGGCCGGAAGGTGTGCAAGAGGGATTGGGACATCCAGTTGCTCTCCTGTTGGAAGAAGATGATGAAACGCGATATGCGGCGCAGCAATTTGGTTTCAGGTACTTCACTTCCGTGCCCGAGTTTCAGCACTATGTGAAACAGACCGCCCTTGCAGAGTAAGCCGCTCCCTTACCAACAGACCCGCAGCTAGTAAAACAATGAAAGTCTGATCGTCTGCTCCGTGCGGCAGCCCCTACTCACTGGCCCGCAGCAGATCGCGGTCGCCGAGGGGCTGGACCGGGCGGGCGTTGTTCGCGTAGATCGCGGTATAGGCCGCAATCTGCTCAGCTGACAGCGACACCGGCGTATCCAGCAGCAGCCAGCGCACGATTTCGCTGCAGGGCGGCGTGGTCAGCGAGCCCTGGTAGGTGTAGAAGCTAAGGGTCTGCGGCAGCAATCCGCCCAGGGCCAGGCCGTCGTCCGTGCTGACGCTCCGGCCGGCCTCGCGCGGCAGGTTGCTGAAGACCGGCGCGTAGGCCTCGTTGTCGACCTCCGCCTCTTCAAGCAGGATGCCGACCACCGCCAGCATGCCCGAGTTGGGGTCCTGGTGGACGAAGTGGACTTCCATCGCCGCCGCCTGGCCGTCGATCGTATGCTCCGACGGGGCGTGGAAGTGAAACTGCAGCAGGTCGTAGCGAATGCCGTTGTAGAGGATGTGACTGTCGCCCTCGACGTCAACCTGAATGCCGTGGCCGGTGTTGGTCACGACGTTGGGCGTCTCGCCATAGTCAAAGTGAATGGCCGCCAGCTCCAGTTCGCTGGCGTTGCGAATGTCGATCGGCGATTGCGCCCTGCCGTCGGCGCAGGGGGCGTAATCGGGCGACAGACTGCCCCAGTTGTCTGGGCCGGTCTCGCCTTCATAGCCCCAATGCAATTCTCCAGCCATGGTCAGGGCCACCAGTGTCAGGGAACTCACAGGCGTCGGCGATCGGGACAATACCCCGACCGGCGGACAGCGAAAGTCTCATGCCAATCACAGGCGACAGGCACAAAAGCAGATATTAACACAAGTCGCAGCCACGTTGGGCAGGGGCATAAGTCCGCCCTGCACGGGGAGTCCCTATCAGGTGTATACTGGTCGTGCCAATCGCCTTCACGGGACAGGACATGACCAAGCGAGCGCCGGTTTACCCCTTCACCGCCATCGTGGGCCAGGAGCGCATGAAACGCGCCCTGATCCTCAACGCCATCGACATGCGCATCGGCGGGGTGCTCATCCGCGGCGAACGCGGCACCGGCAAGTCCACCGCCGCGCGCGCCCTGGCGGCCCTGCTGCCCGAGGTGAGGGTGGTGGCGGATTCGCCTTTCAACGACGACCCCGACCAGCCTTCCACCTGGTCCGACGTGGTGCATGAGCGTTACGAACGCGGCGAAGAGTTGCCGGTGAGCATGCGCCGCATCCGCTTTGTGGACCTGCCCGTCAGCGCCACCGAGGACCGCGTGGTGGGCACGCTGGATATCGAGAAGGCCATCCAGCGCGGCGAACGGCACTTCGAGCCCGGCGTGCTGGCCAACGCCAACCGCGGCATCCTCTACGTGGACGAAGTCAACCTGCTCGACGACCACGTGGTCGACCTGCTGCTGGATTCGGCGGCCATGGGCATCAACGTGGTGGAGCGCGAGGGCATCAGCTTCTCGCACCCGGCGCGCTTCATCCTGGTGGGCACCATGAACCCCGAGGAAGGCGATCTGCGGCCGCAGTTGCTGGACCGTTTCGCGCTTTCGGTGGACGTCACCAGCATCGACGCGGCGCGCGAGCGCATGCAGATTCTGGAACGTCACATCGCCAGCGAGACCGACGCCGACTCCTTCCGCGAGGACTGGGCGCCGCGCGAGGAGCAACTCTCGCAGCGCATCGCCGCCGCCCGCGAACTGGTCGACGAGGTGGCATACGACCGGCGCGACCTCTACGCCATCGCGACCCTGACCAGCAGCCTGCATATCGACGGCCACCGCGCCGACCTGGTGATACTCAAGTCGGCGCGCGCCCACGCCGCCTGGCAGGGACGGACGCGCATCAACCATGAGGACATCCTGCTGGCCGCCGAACTGGCGATCCCGCACCGCCTCAAGCGCGGCCCCTTCACCGACGCCACGATGAGCATCGACGCCATGGGCGACCAGCTGGACCAGGTCATGTCCGAGTGGAGCGAGGGCGACGATGCCGCCGAGGCCAGCGCCGACAGCGAGGAAGAACAGGCGGCTAAAAAAAAAGTCAGTCCCTGAGCGAGAGCAGTGACGAGGAACTGCCGGACCTCGGCCAGGCCGAGCCGGCGCCGCAGAACGTCTTCGACCAGCAGGACGCCTACTGGTGGGAAGGCGGCAAGCAGGTCGAGAGCAAGGCCGAATTCACGCCGCGCAAACTGGATACCCCGCTCGACCGTCTGACGCGCCAGCGCGCCGGACGCCGCTCGCGCACCAAGACCGAGCGCAAGCGGGGGCGCTACATCCAGGCGCGGCCGGCCAACGGCCGCACCGACGACGTCGCCTTCGACGCCACGCTGCGGGCCGCCGCGCCGCATCAGCAGGAACGCGAGGCGGAGCGGAAAGAAAGCGGCGTGGCCTGGTCCCTGAAAAAGGACGACCTGCAACGCAAGGTGCGCGTGCGCCGCGCCTCGAACCTCATTCTTTTTGCGGTGGATGCCTCGTGGAGCATGGCCGTTTCGGAGCGCATGCAGGCCACCAAGGGCGCCATCATGTCGCTGCTGACGGACGCCTACCAGCGGCGCGACCGCGTGGGCCTGGTGGTCTTCCAGAAAGACCGCGCCTCGCTGGTACTCTCGCCGACCAACTCCGTGCTGCTGGCAAAAAAGGCGCTGGCCAACATTCCGGTCGGCGGCAAGACGCCGCTCTCGGCCGGGCTCTTGCTCTCCTACGAGACGGTGCGGCGCGAGACCACGCTCAATCCCGACGTCGTGCCCATGATCATTCTGCTGACGGACGGCGCCGGCAACGTGTCCATCAGCGACCAGGCCCCGCAGGACGAAGCGCATCGCATCGCGACCATGATTCGCGAACACGACATCAAGACCGTCACCATCAACATGGAACACGTGGCCTTCGACCGCGGTCTGGCCAGCCGTCTGGCGGAGAAACTGGGCGGCCCCTGCTATACCCTGGGCCAGTTGCACGCCGAGTTGCTCTACCAGACCGTGCGCCAGGAGATGGAAACGCCACGCTGAACAACAGGGACTTTCCGTGATCGACACAAATTACGACGAGGCGCTGGTGCCGGATTACGAGTTGCCGCCGCTGCTGCGTCTGGCGGATGGCAGCCCGGTAGGCGACGCCGACACCTGGCGCGAACAACGGCGCCCGCAACTGCTGGCGCTCTTCGCGCAACAGGTCTACGGTCAGACGCCGGTCCAGAACCTGCCCCTGCACGTCGAAACGCTCGAAGAGACGACGCTGCCCGGTGTCGCGGAACGGCGTCAACTGCGCCTGCTGATCGACGGCGCGCACAGCCTGCATCTGCTGCTGTGGCTGCCGCGGCGGCGACCGGCGCCGGTCTTTCTGGGCCTCAATTTCAACGGCAATCACACGACACACGCCGATCCCGGGATCCTGGCGCCGTCGGGCGACAGGGCAGCGCGCGGCAGCAGCGCCGGCCGCTGGCCGGTCGAAGACATTCTCGCGCGCGGTTACGGTCTTGCGACGCTGTGCTGCGACGATCTGTATCCGGACCGCGTCGATGGCCGGGCCGACAGCGTGCAGCGGCTGTTTGAAGCGTCAGGCGACGAGGGGAGCGCCTGGGGGGCAGTGGCGACCTGGGCCTGGGGGTTGAGCCGGGCGCTGGACGCCCTGCTGGAGACGGGGGACTGCGGTCCGGTCGCGCTGATCGGCCATTCGCGCCTGGGCAAGACGGCGCTGTGGGCCGCCGCCCGCGACGAACGCTTCGCGTTTGCAGTCAGCAACAACAGCGGCTGCGCCGGCGCGGCGCTCTCGCGGCGACGCTTCGGCGAGACGGTGGCGGCCATCAACACGCGCTTTCCGCACTGGTTTTGCCGCAACTTCCGCGCCTGGAACGGGCGCGAGGACGAGTTGCCGCTCGACCAGCACATGCTGCTGGCGTTGATCGCGCCGCGGCCGCTCTACGTGGCCAGCGCGAGCGACGACCTCTGGGCCGACCCGCGCGGCGAGTTTCTGGCGACGCTGGCCGCCTCTCCGGTCTGGCAACTCATGGGCCACGAAGGCCTGCCTGTACAGGAACAGCCGGCGCCGGATACGATCGTGGCCGGTCGCGTCGGCTACCACCTGCGCCGCGGCGGGCACGACATCACGGCCTGGGACTGGCAGCGCTATCTCGATTTCGCCGACGCGCAGTTGCGCTGAAGCCCTGACTCAACGCCATTCTTCCGCGCCGCGGAAGGGCATGCATTCGCCCGGCAGATAGCGCGGCCGTTCGGCGTAGAGGTTGCCATTGTCTGCAGCGTCTCCGCGCACGAGGATGCTGCGCCAGCCCTCGGCCCTGACGCGGGTCGTGGTGGGGATGTAGCGCAGCGTCAGACCGATGCGCCAGCTGTCGGAGGTGTTGGCTTCCGAGCCATGGATGATGCGCGGGTTGTGGATGGAGACGTCGCCGGCCTCCAGTTCGAGGTCCACGACGTCGGAATCGTCGATCAGCGAGGGGTGGACCTGCGAGTTCAGGACGTACTTTTCTTCATCGACGTCCACCATCTCGCGGCGTGAGAGCAGGCGCATGTTCTGGGTGCCGGGCAGGATGCGCATGCAGCCGTTCTCGCGCGTGGAGGCCGTCGCCGCCAGCCAGACGGTCATCACTTCCATCGGTTCCAGCGGCCAGTAGTAGCCATCCTGATGCCAGAGGACGGGTTTGCCGTCGCCGGGCGGCTTGGCGATGTAGTGCGGCGCATAGAGCGCGATGTTCGGCCCGAGAAAGGGCTCGAGGATGTCGACGATGCGCTCGTCGCTGACGAGACGGTGCATGAAGGGATCGTCCACCAGGAAATTGTGGAAAAAGGCCTCCGGCCGCACGCCGGGGTTCCGGCGCGACAGCCAGTGGACGTGTTCGGCCGTTTCGGCGGCCAGGTCGGCGTCGATGGCCTTGCGCACGATGGCGTAACCCTCTTCGTCGTATTGTCGCTTCAGGTCAGGGCCCATCAATTGCCTCCTCCGCTTCCTCGCTCCGGGGACAGACCGGTTCCAGCATAGGCCGGCACGGGGGGAGCGGGCCCCGCCGCGCCACTATCCGCTCCTGGCCGCTCCCGTACCCCGTTCAAAAGCGTCCCGAACCATGTGTAGCGGACTTCGCGGGTCCAGGCAATCAGCAGCAGGCCGCTGACGACCAGCACCAGCGCGATGTAAAAGAGGTGCGGGTTGGGCACGAGCGCCCGGATGTGGCGCGCCAGGACCTGCATCAGGAGTTCGTGCGTCAGGTAAATCCAGAAGGCCGCGTCCGCGAGCAGGCGGACCCAGGGGCGTTCGCGCGCGGCGATGGCGCGGAACAGGCCCATCAGGCCGAAGCACATCAGCCAGGCGAAGAGAGTCTCCAGCAGGCTGCCCGCCAGTTGGTCGCCGGTATCGCGCAGGACCGCGCGCACAAACAGCAGGGGGATGGCCAGGGGGTAGACGAGCGTGACGCCGGGCAGGATGGCGACCATCCACCAGCGGCGCACCTCACAGGCGCGCTGATAGAAGAAGACGCCGAAGAAGTAGAAACAGGCGTAGAAGGCCAGCACCTCGATGTCCACCAGCACGGCGACCGAGGTCTCCGGGCCGAAAACGAGGAATTCCTGGTCCATGTGGAAGGCGGGCAGCCAGGTGAGCGGCAGCAGCAGCCACCACAGGCGATGGCGAAAGCGCAGCCCCAGGCGCGCAGCCAGCAGGAAGAGGCCGCTCAGAAGCAGCAGTTGCCAGAGAAACCACAGGTTGCTGAGGTCGCGCAGGACGACTGAATTGAACCACTGGGCGGTGGTGGGGTTGCCGCCCCAGGTGAGCCGGTTGATGATGTATTCCAGGTTGCGAATGGTCGGGATGCAGATGAGCAGGGGCAGGGCGATGCGCAGGACGCGATTCTTCAGCAGTCCCCGCAGACCGCGGCGCTGCCAGAGCAGGGCGCAAAAGAATCCGCTGAGCAGGAAGAAGACCGGCATGCGCAGGCCGTGGATGAGCTGGACGCCATGGAAGTAGGGCAGGGCCCAGACGTTGGGGCCGCCCGGGAGAACGGGTCGATCAAAGTAGCGCCAGGGGATGGTATGAAAGGTGGCGTGCAGCAGGACGCCCAGCAACATGGCGCAGGCGCGCAGGGCGTCGAGGTCGTGAAAACGTTTCGTGGGCGGGCTTTCCGCGCGCGCTTGCATGGGGCGGGTCAGGCCGGGGCGGGTGCGCGCGCCTGTTCCACAAGGTCGGCGGCGAGGTCGTAACGGCCGAAGGCCGGAATGATGTAGGTGCCCTGCACCTGGTCGCGCATGGCGTCCAGCAGTTCCCCGGCGATGCGCAACCCCTCCTGCGGGGCATCCCCGGCGGCATCGCCCATGCGCTCGATGATCTGCGGCGGAATGTGGATGCCGGGCACCTCGTTGTGCAGAAAGCGGGCGTGTTTGACGCTGTAGAGCGGCATCAGGCCCATCAGGACCGGCAGGCGCAGGGGCTCGCCCACGAGGGCCTCGTAATGCTCGTGGAAGACGCGAATGCGTTCAGGTTCGAAAATGGCCTGGCCGAGGGCGAAGCTGGCGCCGCCCTGCAACTTGCGCAGCAAGACGCGTATCTCGCGCTCGGGGTTGGCGGTATTCATGTTGAGCGCGCAGCCGACGGTGAAGGAGGTGGGCTGGCCGATGGAGTGACCGGCCTGGTCCAGGCCGTGATTCAGGCGCTGGCGGATGAGGTGGATCAGGGCCGAGGGCGCCAGGTCGTAGAGGTCCATGGCTTCAGGGTAGTCGCCCACCTGGGTGGGGTCGCCCATGACCACGAAAAGGTTGCGCAAACCGAGGGCGTGGGCCGCCAGCAGGTCGCCCTGCACACGCAGCAGGTTGCGGCCGCGGGTGGGGAAGTGCAGCACGGTCTCCATGCCCAGGCGCGACTGCAACAGGTGGCCGATGGCCCAGGGGCTCATGCGCATGCGCGCGGCGGGGCTGTCGGCGACGTTGATGACGTCTGCGCCGGCCTCCTGCAGGGTGCGGGCGGCGTTGAGCAGACGTTGCGGCGTGTAGCTGCGCGGCGGGGCCATCTCGACGCTGATGACGAATTCGCGACGCGTCAACTGGTCCGCCAGGCGGGTCGGGCGGTCGGGCGCGAGGTCTTCCTCGTCCTCAATGTGAACGAGCGCGGGCAGCGGCGGCGGCGAGGCCTGCGGATCGTCGAGGGCCCGGCGCATGGCGGCGATGTGTCCGGGGCGCGTGCCGCAGCAGCCGCCGATCAGGACCGCGCCAAGATCGCGGAAGGTGAGGGCGTAATCGGCGAAGTAATCGACGGTGGCGGGGTACATCACGCGGTCGCCGACCAGCTCCGGGAAGCCGGCGTTGGGCTGGGCGGAGTAGCGTTGGCCCGGCGCGCTGTGCTGCATGGCCTGCAGCAGGCGCGCGATCTGGGCCGGCCCGCTGCTGCAGTTGATGCCGATGATGTCGGCCCCGGCGTCCATCAGGCCGCGGGCGACCGCACCCGGCAGCCAGCCCAGCTGGGTACGGTCGTCGTTTTCAAAGGTCATCTGGCAAGCGACGGGCATGGAGGGGTCCAGTTCGCGCAGGGCGGCCAGCGCTTCCAGCAACTCGTTGAGGTCGCTGAAAGTCTCCAGCACGAGCAGGTCGACACCTTCGGCGAGCAGCGCCTCCGCCTGCTGGCGAAAGGCCGCGCGGGCGTCCTCGCGCGCGAGGCGGCCATAGGGTTGCAGGCGCACGCCCAGGGGGCCGATCGACCCGGAGAGGTAGAGATTCTCGCCCTCCCCCTCGCGCATGACCTCACGGGCGAGCCGCACGGCGGCGCGGTTGATGGCCGTCAGTTGATCTTCCAGGCCGTGGTTGGCCAGTTTGAAGCGGTTGGCGCTGAAGGTGTTGGTCTCCAGCAACTCCGAGCCGGCGTCGAGAAAGCCGCGATGGACGCGCGCCACCCGTTCGGGCTCGTGCAGGCAGAGCGCATCAAAGCAGGAGCTGATCGGCAGGCCCTGCTCGTGCAGCATGGTGCCCATGGCGCCATCGACCAGCAGGGGCGCCGGCTGGCGAATGCGTTGGGCGAAGGAAAGCGAGGGCATCAGGGTCTCACTTCGGGAGGATCAGACTCCGCAACTGCTGGCATAGACGAGGCGACCTTCCTGCCCGGGCTGCACGCCCCATGTGATGGCGGCCAGGCCGCGGTAACGCTCGGCGCGCAGCAATTCGAGGTTGCGCTCGCGCATCCACTGTTTGAGCGTCTCCTCGTCGTCGTCGGTCTGCAGCACCAGGGTCGTGTATCCCATGCCGCGGGGGCGGAACAGGTCGTAGTCCTCGAAGACGATTTCCGCGTCTGGATACATCATCTGGCGCGACGTGATGTCATAGTAGCAGGCCTGGTCCATCAGCAGCACGAAGAGCAGGATAATCAGGAACCCGCTTAGCACCAGGGCGAGCAGGGTGCGCCACAGCGGCGGCGGGCGGTGAAAAATCATGCGGGCAACTCCTGCGACGGCGGCATCAGGCGTAAAGCCCGCCACATGGATCTAAAAGACAAGAATCCCTCCTGAGTTAGCGTGGTGACGGCCTCAGCCCTGGTCCAGAATCATGGCCGAGCGGTCGAGATTGCCGACGCTGAAGTAGCGCGCGGCGGGATGATGGACGACGATGGCAGCCGTTCACTAAATTCATTGCACCATGTTGTAGATCTTTATCAAATGTTCCACCAACAATTGTATTGGTAGGATTCGATCCTCAAGATGCCTCCGCCGAACAACACTTATGCGATTGTGCGTAGCAGAATTCCCGAGAATGGCGATTTCGGGCAAGATTCGCTTCATGTCGTGGTTCAATTTTAGGCAGGATTCGTCCCGAGCCACATTTAAAAGCTTTCGGAGTGAAACAAATTCACCCTCTCTCTTGATTTTTTCCTCTATGTGGTTTGCTTCATAAAGTTCGATTAGTAGAGTTTCGACAAGACGTCTCAAGAGAGCGGCACAGGCGTCGTAGCAACTGTATTTGTACGTCTTATTTATCTGGTCAACTACAGGGATCAGGTATCCAAACCCTTGCTTGAACACTTCAGGTTCGAGTACTTGAGTTGAATCGGATTCCTGGAATTGGATTGGCGGTTTTGTTAGCTCGAAGACTTCTTCTTGGAAACTTCGAACTGCATTGAGCGCATCACTGAAAGATTCCATCTCTGTTATGTGTCAGTGGCCCTGCCCGACAAGTGTTTTGCCATGCTCTCAAAAATTTTGTCAATTTGCTCAGGTGTAGAATCGGGTGATATATGCACTTGGACATTTATATGCAACTTCTGTGTAAATGTTTGGTTTGGTTCCTGAACTTGCTTCGCGCTGTTCGATTTTGGCGTATCCGCCTTGTGTTCTTCGGGAGTAATCTCTGCATCTTGAATCTGATCCAAGTCTGACAGCGCGCACAGCTTTTTGAACGTCCTTACCATTCGTGTAGCTTTAGAGTTATCTGAATTGGATTTTACTCTGAAAAAATCTCTCAGATCGTCATCGCTACTCTGATGAGCATTTGGCTGATCGCGATACAGAGGTGCATAACCTTCCCTCACAGCGGCTGCGAGTACCGCTCTTGAATTCTTTGTGACCCGGTAATCTGTCCACTTCTGAGTTGGCACCCTAGACGAATCGACGAAACCGAGAATCTCCAAGACTTTCGGCAATGAACGGTCGTTAGAATTCTTCATTCCCACAGACTTCAACCAAGCACCGTCGACCTTTTCTGGCTCTCCTCGAGCCACGATTTTTTCCAGCAATACGTCAAGTCTGTTTGGTGCCGCAAGAGAAGGAAATTCAGTCACAATCCACTCCATTGGGAAATCCTGCAAGTTAGAATCAATGTAAAGGGTCTCGACGCAATGTCAACAAGAAATGTCATGAAATTGCAAGAAATCGATGGGCAGATCGAAAAGAAAAAGAATCCATCGCAGGAGTTAACCCAAAATCTGCTGTGAGCGGTCGAGATTGCCGACGCTGAAGTAGCGCGCGGCGGGATGATGGACGACGATGGCGGCAGTGCTTTGCTCCGGCACCCACTGGTAGGCGCTGGTCAGTTCCAGCCCCAGCGCCGCGGCGCCCGGCAGCAAACGCAGCACCGTCTCGTGGTCGGCCAGTTCCGGGCAGGCCGGATAGCCCCAACTGTAGCGCTTGCCGCGCTCCGCAGGGATGCCCAGTTCGCGCGCGATGTGCTGATGCACGTAGACGGCCGTGGCCTCGGCGGCCTGCACGGCCAAACCGTGGAAGAACCAGGCCTCGCTGTATTCGTCGGCGGCCTGCAGGGCGTCGACGGTTTCGGTGGCGACCGCGCCCACGGTGACGATTTGCAGCGCGACGACGTCGACCTGGCCGCCCTCCGCCGGCGCGAAGTAATCGGCGATGCAGAGGCGATCGCCCGTCGGCTGGCGCGGAAAGCTGAAGCGCGCCAGTTCGCGACGCTCGCCGCCGGCCAGCGCCTCGTGCTGCCAGACGATCAGGTCGTCGCCCTCGCTGCTGGCGGGGAAGTAGCCGTAGACCGCCTGGGGCTGCAGTGAACGCTCGCGCAGGGCCTGGCGGCCCATGGCTTCCAGGCGGGCCGTGAATTCGGCCTCCAGTTGCAGCCACTCTTCGCCGCGGGTGTTCTTCGCGCCCCAGGAGAGGCGGAAGAGCTCAGGTCGGTGGACGTGCTGCAGCACAATCTCCAGCGGCAGGTAGTCGATGGTCTTCGCGCCGTAAAAGGGCGGCTGCGGTACGGACGGCGCCGGGCCCACAGTGCTGCCCCCGTCAGCGCGGGCCCGCTTGCGCCCGGCAGCGGGACGTTCTTTTTCGGCCCTGGCGTCGGCCAGCAGCCCGGTCAGCAGTTCCGGCCGGCGCTGCGGGTCCACCAGGCCGTCGACGACCTCAAGGCCCTCGAAGGCATCCCGGCAATAGAAAACGCCCGGGGCGTAGGGCTGGCCGTCGTCCTCAAGGAAGAGGATACGGCGGCCGAAGCGACGGTTGATGGCCGCGCCGCCGATGAGCACCGGATAGTCGAGGTCGCGCCGCGCCAGTTCATTGACGATCAGCGGCATTTGCTTCGAGGTGCTGACCAGCAGCGCGCTCAGGCCGATGGCGTCGGCGCGCAGCTCCTGGGCCTGGTCGATGATGGTGTTGGCCGGCACCTGCTTGCCGAGGTCATGCACGGTGTAGCCGTTGTTGCCGAGGATGGTCTTGACCAGGTTCTTGCCGATGTCGTGTACGTCGCCGTAGACCGTGGCCAGCACGACCGTGCCCTTGCTGGCGCCCTCCAGCCGTTCCATAAACTGCTCGAGGTAGGCGACGGCGCGTTTCATGGCCTCGGCGCTCTGCAGCACGAAGGGCAGGATCAATTCGCCCGCGCCGAACTTGTCGCCGACCTCCTTCATGGCCGGCAGCAACACCTTGTTGAGCACCCCGATGGCGTCCTGGCGCGTCAGGCAGTCGTCGATCAGCGTCTCCAGGCCGTCCTTCTTGCGATGCAAGATCTGCCAGTGCAGGGCAGCCTCGCTGCTCATGTCGGCGGTGGGGTCGACCAGCTCCTGGCCGGCGAGCTGGACCTCGTTCTGCTCGAAGAACTGGATGAAGTCCGTCAGGGCGTCTTCATGGCGGTTGAAGATCAGGTCTTCGGCCAGCTTCCGCTGCTCCGGCGGGATCTCTGCCAGGGGCGTGATGTGGGCCGGGTTGACGATGGCCATGTCGAGGCCGGCCTGCACCGCGTACCACAGGAAGACACTGTTGAGCACGCCGCGGGCGCCCGTCCGCACGCCGAAGCTGACGTTGCTGATGCCCAACGCGGTCAGTACGCCGGGGATCCGCTGCTTGATGAGGCGCAGGCCCTCGATGGTCTCGATGGCGCTGTCGCGCAGTTCCGCCTGACCGGTGGTCAGCGGGAAGGTGAGCGTGTCGAAAATGAGGTCTTCCGGGCTCATGCCGTAGTCCTCGCAGGCGATCTGCGTGATGCGCTGCGCGACGGCCAGCTTGTGCTCGCGGTCGTGGGCCATACCCTCTTCGTCGATGGTCATGGAGAGCACGCCGGCGCCGTGTTCCACCGCGACGGGCAGGACCTGGTCGATGCGCTCGCGCCCGTTTTCGAGATTGTTGCCGTTGATGATGGCGCGGCCCGGATACTGCTCCAGCGCGGCGGCGGCGACGTCGGCCTCGGTGGTGTCGATGATGAGCGGGGCGGGCACGGCCAGCGCCAGCTTCTTGACCAGCTGTTGCATCTGTTCCAGTTCGTCGTCGCGCTCGGTCAGGGCGACGCAGACGTCCAGCATGTGAGCGCCGCGCTCGACCTGGTCGACGGCGATCTGCACCACGCCGTCGTAGTCGTCGGCCAGCAACAGACGCTTGACCTTGCGACTCCCCAGGCTGCTGACGCGCTCGCCGATCATGGTGGGGCCGGGTTGCTGCACCATGGGCGTAGCGGTCATGGCGCTGGAGGCTTTCGCCTCGTGCTGCGGCTGACGCGCTGCCGGCGGACGCAGGCCCGGCGGGCGGCCGTCGCGCGTGTCGCCATGCACTGCAGCGACCAGCTGCGCCAGGTGTTCCGGCGTGGTGCCGCAGCAGCCGCCGACCACGTTGACGCCGCGCGCGGCGAAGTCCGCCACCATCTCGCTGAAGGGGCCGGGCTCCATCGGGTAGACGGCCTCGCCCTCGACGTTGACGGGCAGGCCGGCGTTGGGCAGTACGCTGAGCGGCAATCGGCTGTTCTCGAGCAGGTGCTGCACGGGCGCGCGCATGTATTCGGGGCCGGTGGAGCAATTGAGCCCGATGACGTCGACCGGCAGCGCCTCCAGGGTGGTCATGGCGCTGTCGATGTCTGTGCCGAAGAGCATGCGGCCGCTGGTATCGAGCGTGACCTGCACCTGCAGCGGAATGCGCGTGCCGGAGTCGGCGAAATAACGCTGGACGCCCTGGATGGCCGCCTTGACCTCCAGCATGTCCTGGCTGGTTTCCAGCAGCAGCAGGTCGGCGCCGCCCTCGCAGAGGCCGCGGGCCTGTTCCTGGAAGAGGTCGGCCAGTTCCTCCCAGGTGATGTCGCTGAGGTCCGGGTCTTCGCCGCCGGGCAACTTGCCGGAGGGCCCCATGCTGCCGGCGACGAAGCGCGGCATGCCGCTGGCCCCTTCGTACTTGTCGCAGGCGCGGCGCGCCAGGCGGGCGGCGGCGCGGTTGATCTCCAGGGTGCGCTCGCCGAGGCCGTATTCGCCGAGGGTGAGGCGGTTGCCGCGGAAGGTGTTGGTCTCGACGACCTCGCAGCCGACGGCGAGGAAGGACTCGTGAATGGCCTCGATCATGTCGGGGCGGGTGACGGAGAGGTAGTCGACGCAGCCCTCGTATTGCTCGCCGCCGAAATCGGCCGCGACGGGTTCGCGCGCCTGGATGCTGGTGCCCATGGCGCCATCGAAGAGGACGACGTGGTCGGCGATGGCGTCGAGGTAACGCCGGTTGGTGAAGCTGCGCTGCGCCCGGTTCATGGGGTGTCTGAGCCTGTCATGTCCTTGTCAAGGTCTGTCACCGGATTTGTGCGACAAAAGTGTCGCACAAACCAGTTAGTGCGACAAATTATCATGAAAGTGTCGCGCAAAAAGATTTGTGCGACACATTTGTCGCCCGCCTAGTCTCCCTCTGCGGCAATTCTCAAGAATTCCGAAAACTGGTAGGCAGAAGGAGATTGTCCCTTGCCAGATCTCACTTCGGTCAGGATGCCATTGTCTACCAGTCTTTCCAGTATACGTTGTGCTGCCCGAACCGGAACGATGGTTTCATCCACCAGATCTGAAGTCGTAAAGATTGGACGTTTGAAGACCCCGTCAAGGACATGGATACCATACTTCGACCTGCCAATTTCGGTAATTCTGGTTTTCAGTCTGTCGTACAGGTCCCGTGTTTTCTGCATCTTTTCCAGATCCTTGCAGGCCTGCTCCCTTACGACCTGCATGAAGAACACACTCCAGCCCGTCCAGTCGTCGTCGCGGGAGGCAGCCAGAAGACGTTCCATGTATTGCGCTCGCAATGCCTCCAGACGAACGCTGGCGTTGAACAGGGGTTTGGAGATTAGCCCGTAATTCCACATCATGAGTGGAATCAATATACGTCCCAGCCGTCCGTTGCCGTCGCTGAATGGGTGAATGGCTTCGAATTCAGCGTGCATTATCGCAACCCTCACCAGGGGCGACGTGCTGTCCTGCAGGGTGTAATCCAGCCAGGCCATCAACGCTTCATGCATCCGGTTTACGCCAGGGGGAACATAGCGGGCGTCGAGAATGGTCCCGCCACCAACTCCAATCCAGTTCTGGTTGGCGCGAAATGCCCCGGGGTTCCTGTCCTGGCCGCGTACTCCGCTTAGCAAGGTTTGATGAACTTCCAACAGGGCATCCATTGAAAGCGATTGCTCTGCGAGCAATTCCCCGGCTTGTTGCAGGGCTGCTTGATAATTGATGACCTCGCGGATGTCCTCTCTCAAACGAGTTGACTCCGGAATATGCCCTGCCTCATATAGCAGGACATCCTCCACAGTTGCCTGCGTTCCTTCTATGCTTGAAGAATACACAGCTTCCTGGCGCGTCATGATTGAAAGGAGTACGTCACTGTTTGGCATCGCTCTCAGGGCGTTGGCGTAGTGTCCCAACGCAAGGGAAGCATCTGCGAGAGCCGGAGCCAGCCGCTGCCAGTCGAGTCGTTCGGTGGGCGGGAACCCGCCCTGGTGGTAATGCACCGGCGCCATGTTGCGGATCTCCACAGAAAAATTGACCCCCGGCGCGGCGGGAGCCTGGGGCTGCCAATGCGCATCAGCCGGGCAGGTCCGCCGCTGATGGCACCTTCCCGACGCTTCGGAGGTTGCCGCGGGCCCGGCCGGTCGCCGCGCCCGCTGTCTACCTGAGACTGTCGTCAGTCTCGCAGAGTTTCAGGTTGCTGTCAATGGAACCCCGGTCCAGCCAGGACGGTCCTTCGCAGGTCCGACAGCGAAGGAAACAATCTCTGCCCGTTGCAGCCAGGGTGGATTCTGCCTATCATGAAAGCAAGGCATTGCTGGTGGCAGGGAATTGACATGGGAGCCAAAAAGAAGGTTGACAAGCCCCGCAAACCTGCCCGGACCAAACCCGGTGCACCGGCTGAAAACAATGACAGGCCCTGGCCAACGCTGGAAAACGAAGTAATGGAAGAACTGGCCTGGAACATCCAGAGGAATCGGAATAAACCCGGTTCCATCCCGTATCCGTTTAACCGTGAGTGAATCGGGCTACGTCCTCGACACCAACATCATTATCGAAAGAGGTAGTTATCCACCGGACAGCAGGGTAGTCCGGTGGTTTGATTCTCTGTCACGTGACAGGCTGTTTCTGACGCCGCCGGTCTATGAGGAAATGCTGAACGGCATAGACGAAACTGACAGGGAGAATCCCGCAAGACAGCGGAAATGGCTTGAAGAGTTCAGAGGGAGATACGGGTGGCTGGATCTCCCGCAGGGAAGGTCGGTCATCATGACGGAAGACATGGCAGGTCTAATCGTGGAACATTCCGGAAACATCCCCAGGACAATCTATGTGGACTTCCTCTAAGGAATGATCGCGATCAATCATGAAATGGTGGTCGCCACCAGAAATGAGAAGGACTTCAGGCGACTCGGGATCCCTTTTGTCAACCCCTTCAGATACAGGGGTTAATGCGCTCCTGCCCTGATTGTCAGCCCAACCAGGGCCGCACCATGTCGGCCTCGATTTTCAGGCCGGCCCACTCGTCATCGTCCGGCCCGTCGTAAATCAGCGTGTAGGGGCCGGAAAAGCCGCCCTGGTCGCAGACCTGCAGGCAACGTTCAAAGTCAGCGGCGTCGGGTTGCAGCGGCGACGTGAAGCTGCACTTGGCGTGGGTGGAGCCGGCGTAGGGCATGATCTGCGCGAAGTCGTCGTACTTGTCCACGCCCTTCCAGTTGCCAAAGTCGACACAGAGGCTCACCTGGTCGCGCAGGGGTTCCAGCAGTTCGCAGACGCGGTCGGGCGTGCCGGTGACGTCGAACCAGTTTTCGGTCATCAGATTCACGTTGTGCTGCGCCGCCACGTCGGCCAGGGAGGCGAGGGCATCGCGACTGCGGGCGACGGCGCCGTCGTCGAGGGTCTTGCCGCCGATGACGCGCGCGGAGTCCGCGCCCAATACACCGGCGACCGCCAGCCAGCCCTCGATCCAGGCCAGGTCGCGCGCCTGGTGTTGCGGGCTGCTGATGTCGCCGTCGTCGATGAGCAGCGAGAAGATGGACACGCCGGCCTCCTCATGCGCCGCGCGTACCCGTTCGAGGTAGGCATCGTCCAGCTGCGACAGGTGAAAATGGCAGATCTCCAGGGTGTGGATGCCAAAAGCGGCCAGGCGCGCGGGCAACTCCAGCAGGGTCAGGGCGCCCGGCCCCCAGGGTTCGCTGTAAGTCTTTTGCGGTTTTTCCGGGCTGTCCCACCAGCTGGGCCCAAGTTGACGGTGCAGGCTCCAGGTGGATACCGACAGACGTCTTCCATTCTCCGCCATGACATTCTCCCACAGCGCTCCAACTGCCTTCATCATAACGACAGGGCGCAACGGTGGCCAGGAACTACAGCAGGTCCAGCGGGTCGAGGTCGATGATCCAGTCGCGGCCCGGCTGCAGTTCATCCAGCGCGAGGCCGGGGTCGGGGCTGCGCAGCAGCAGGTGCCAGCGGTACTGCCGGCGAATGCGCGTAAAAAAGCAGGGCGCGGGCCCGATCAGTTCGCTGCCGCTCAGGTCCTTCGCTTCGATGATCTGGCGCAACTGTTCGGCCGCCTGGCGGGCCTCCTGTTCGGCACGGACCTCGCTTTCCCGCTGGATGAGAACGCGCGCCAGGCGCCGGAAGGGTGGATGCCCGAGGCGACGGCGCCAGTCGATCTCCTGTTCGTGGAAGGCGCGGTAGTCCTGGTCAACGGCCGTCTGGATGGCGTAGTGCTCCGGCTGGTAGGTCTGCAGAATGGCGCGCCCGCCAGCCAGCCCGCGGCCGGCGCGGCCGGCCGTCTGGGTCAGCAACTGAAAGCTGCGCTCGCCGGCGCGGAAGTCCGGCAGGTTGAGCCCGTGGTCGGCGTTGACCATGCCCGCCAGGGTCACCAGGGGCAGGTCCAGCCCGCGAGCGATCATCTGCGTGCCCACCAAAATGTCCGCCTCGTGATCGCTGAAGCGCTGCAGCAGGCGGTCATGGGCGACGGGGCTGCGGGCGCTGTCGGCATCCCAGCGCAGGACGCGGGCGCGCGGGAAGAGGCGCTGCAATTCCTGTTCGACCTGCTGGGTGCCGGCGCCGAAGTAACGAATGCGACGCGAGTGGCAGTCCGGGCAAGTGCGCGGCGGGGCGCGCTCAAAGTCACAGAGATGACAGCGCAATCGGCCGTCGTGGCGGTGCCAGGTGAGGGAGTTGTCGCAATTCGGGCAGCGCTCCACATGGCCGCAATCGCGGCAGAACACCCAGGTGTTGGCGCCGCGCCGGTTGAGAAAGAGCAGGGCCTGCTGCCGGTTGGCCAGCACGTCACGCAGGCCCGCCTGCAGGGCGCGGCTGAAAATGCTGGTGTTGCCGCTGCGCAGTTCGCTGCGCATGTCGACCAGCCTCACCGGCGCCAATTCGACCATCAGCGCCAGACCGGCGGGAGCCGGCACGTAGCGCGATTCCAGTTCACTGGCCTCGGTCAATTGTCGGATGCGCCGGCGGTGGCCCATGATGCGTTGCGGCAACTCCAGCAAACGCAGTTCTCCCCGTTGCGCGCGAAGAAAGGTCTCGACGTCCGGCGTGGCGCTGCCCAGCAAGAGGATGCCGTCGTTGTCCTGCATCATGGTTTCGGCCACGCTGCGCGCGTGGTAATAAGGGATGGCTGCGTCCGGCCCCTGGCGGTAGCTGGAGTCGTGTTCCTCGTCGAGAATGACGAGGCCGACGTCCGGCAGGGGCGTGAACAGCGCCGAACGGGTTCCGACCACCACCTGAATCTCGCCCGCGCGGGCCTGGCGCCAGATGTGGTGACGTTCTCCCTCGCCGAGGCCGCTGTGCGCCACAGCGACCTGACCCGGGAAGCGGGCCGTGACGCGACGCAGGGTCTGCGCGGTGAGCGCGATTTCCGGCACCAGGAACAACGCCTGACGGCCCTGTTGCAGAACGCGTTCGATGGCGCGCAGGTAGATTTCGGTCTTGCCGCTGCCGGTGACGCCGAAGAGCAAAAAGCGACGCTTTCTTGCCTCCCGGACTTGCGGCCTGCGCCCTGTTTCTGCCTCGATTTCCCGCCAGACGGTCAGCTGCCCGGGCGTCAGCGGCGGCGCCTCCTCCGGCACGTAGTCCCGCGCCACCCGGGCGTTGAACCAGCCCTCGGCGCTGCCAAGGTGAATCAGGCCGGCGTCCTCCATGCGACGCAGACCGGCGAGCGTTATGCCGGTCTCCTGCTGCAAGTGGCGGGTCGCCACGGGCGCGTCCGCCCGGGCCAGCAACTGCAGAACGCGCAGCGGTCGCTGCGCCTGGCGCAGATTGAGCAGCGTCGCGTCCAGCTCGCCGGGAGGGACGGCGGAGACCAGTCGTTCGTCGTCGCCTGAGGCAACGCGACGCAGCAAGCCCTCGCGTTCCGCGCGCCGCAGGGTCGCGCGGTCCGTGGCGGAACGTGTCAGGGCCTCCTGCAGCGGCAGGCCGGTGGGGCCGGCTTCCGCCACCTGCTGCAACAGTTCCGCGCGTCGCGAGCGGCGACCGGGGAAATGGCGTCGGGCGTCGATGCTGTCGCGGGGAATGGCCAGGGCAGCCGTGCGCAACTGTCTCGGGCGCGCCGGCGGCAACAGGGCCGGTTCGCTGCGCAGCAGGCCGGCAGCCTCCAGCCTGCGGACCGTTTCACGCCAGTCGCTTTTCGGCAAGGCGCTGCCGATTTGCGTGTTGGTCAGCGGGCCACGGCTACCCAGAAGGTCCAGCACACGCCTGGCCAGGGAGTCCAGCTCTGTTGCGTCCTCAAGCTGCGCGCCTTCGATCAGGGAAACGCGCAAGCCGCGCCGGCTGCCCAGGCCGGGGGGCAGGAACAGCCACAGGCAGGGACCGGGCGGCATGCGGAAGCGCCGGCTGATCCAGAGCGCCAGTTCGATCTGCCGCGCGTTAAGGAAGGGCTCGGGATCAAGAAGCGCCTCCAGCGGCCTGGTCTGCGCGATCTCGCTGTGACTATCGAGGCTCACCAGGATGCCGGGTTGCAGGCCGGTGCCGAAGCGCACGCGCAGCAACTGGCCGGGCCGGACCTGGTCCTGCAGGGCTTTGGGGACGTGCCAGGTGAAGGTACGCGGCAGGGGCAGGTTGAGGGCGACCTGGGCGAAGCACTCGGGCCTGGAGGACATGGCAGGCGGACAGTGTTTTACAGGGTCAGTATAGCGTGGCCGGACGTCGTCGCGTTCAACGAATGGGAAAGAGATCGGAGAGCGGGCCCATCAACCCGTTGGCGTCGCGGGCGGCGATCGCGAGGCTGGAGAAATTCTGTGGCAGGAAGCCGTCCCATGTGACGCTGTTGCTGCTCTCGATATCAAACTGCACGTAGCGTCGGGCGCCGGGTCGGCGCAGGGCCACGACGTAGGCGCTGGCGCCCGGCACCGGTTCCCAGACCAGGGTGCGCCCGCCGTTTTCCGCCTCACGCAGGGCGATGTTGCGTGGCGGACGTGGACCGTCGGCGAGGGCGGTGACGATGGCCAGCACGGCCCGGGTCACACGCGTGAGGTAACTGGCCTGCACGATTTCGATGGTATCGCGGGCGTTGTTCTGGCGCGTACTGTCCTCAAGGCTCTGTATCAGGCGGAAGGCGGGGTAGCCGGCTTCGCTGAAGGTGATGTGGTCGCTGTAACGTCCGGCGCGGTCGGCGCTGTCGTGCAGGACAAGCTCGAGATCAGGGACGTGATTGAGGGCCAGCAATTCGACGCTGCGAGCTGCCTGACGCGAGGGCGACGTATCCGGGCCATCCGAATAGACGCGCAGGCGGTCGGGATCGCTGTTGCCCTGCGCGTCAAGGGGGCTGCCGATGCTGTCGAGGTTGATCATCAGGCGGACGTCGATGCCGCTGGGCTTCAGGTAATCGTGGACGAAAGAGATGCTGCCGCGGCGTCCCACTTCCTCGGCGGAAAAGGCGACGAATATGATGGCGCTGCGATGCGGGCGCGAACTCAGCACGCGCGCCAGTTCGAGCAGGGCGGCCACGCCGCTGCCATTGTCGTTGGCGCCCGGCGCGGGCGCGACCCCATCGTTCTGGTTGCTGCCGGTGCTGTCGTAGTGGGCGCCGATGAGCAGCGTACCGGCCGCGGGTTCGCTGCCGCTGAGAAAGGCCACGATGTTGCGCGCCTCGCTGCGGACGCCGGCCCAGTCCAGATTGAAAGGCTGCGGAAAGACGACCAGCCTGCCCTGGGAGGCGGCGCGGATGCTCTCAAACTGGCTCAGCACCCAGTCCGCCGCAGCCCCAATCCCGCGGTTGGGGTTTCCGTAGCCGGAGTTGACGTGGCGTGTTTCGAAGCCCTGAAGGGTGGCGACGTGCGAAATCAGGCGGTCCGATTCGATCTGGTTGCCATAATTTAGCAACAGGGACGTTGCGTCCGGCGCACCCGTGACGGCGGCCGGCGGCAGTTGCTGCGGGCTGAGAGTGGCATAGCCGATCGTGGGTTGTGGCGTGGCGCTGGGCGTGGGAATCAGGGTCGGCGGGCCGGTACGGGTTCCCAGGTCGCAGGCGAGCGCTGCCAGCGCCAGCGCCGCAAGAACGAGTGTGACCCTGGCGACCGGTTTCATGGCGCGGATAGTATCACAAACGGCCGCGCAGGCGGTTCTCAGTCCTTGCGCACGATTTCCCAGGCGAGATGGTTAAGTTCGGGGAAGAGCAGCTTTTCACAGGCAAGGCGCACGGCGCCGCTGCTGCCGGGCAGGGACACGACCAGGGTGCGGCGGTAGACGCCGGCGCTGGCGCGGCTGAACATGGCCGCCGGGCCGATGTCCTCGAAACTGAGCATGCGAAACAGCTCGCCGAAGCCGGGCAGGGTCTTTTCCAGGTGGCGACTGAGGACGTCGAAGGTGGTGTCGCGCGGGCTGATGCCGGTGCCGCCGTTGAAGACAATGATCTGGATGGCGGGCATGTCCGCGAGCTCCTGCAGGGCTGCAGCCACCTGGTCGGGCTCATCGCGAATGAGACGGTAGGCCCCGACGCGATGGCCGAGCGCTTCCAAACGCTCCGTCAACCAGGCGCCGTTGCGGTCCGTTTCCGGCGTGCGGCTGTCGCTGACGGTAACGAGGGCCAGGGTGACGGGCTGGTCGCCCGCGCGCTGGTGGTGTTCGGCTACGCCCATGAGAGTGCCCTGTTACGCATTGTCACTGATTCAGCGGGTAGAGCAGGTGTTGGTGGATGCGCGTCAGGCCGATCTGCGGGGAGCTGCGGCCTGGCGATACGAGGCGGGGCTGCGAGATTCAGGCGCCGCAGGGATGGAGCGACTGTTGTTGACTGCCGATTCTTCTGCGTGAAGTTCCGGGTCGCTACCCTCATATCCGTCCCCATCCAGCGCTCAATCAGGCGCAGTCTTTCCTCTTTCGACATGTCCGCCGGAATGACCAGACACCCCGTGTCTTCGCCCCTTGCATGGGCAAGGCCTGTTGCGCACTACGAATCAGGCGTCCACCAGCTTTGCTCACAACCTGCCTCCAGTATTGTGAGGGCAAGGCTCTTTTTTGCCTAGGGGGCCGCCCTGATTTGTCGAATAATTTTCCTCAGGGCGTTTCGTTCTGCCAGATTCAGGTCAACTCTATCACCTTTTGCGTAGAAGTCGAGCAGGTATACACTGTTTGCTGTAGTTGAAGAAACGAAGCAGATGAAGACCCGGTAGCCCCCGCTATTCCCCTTGCCACGGCCGGCGAATCGACTCTTGCGGGTCCGCTGCACAGATCTCCTGTAGCCAGAGTTCCCGCTCTTCTTCCGCCATGTCAGTGCGGAACTCCTTCAGTTTAATCCTGCCCCCTGCGTGCGCAACAGCCTCACGCGCAGCCAGGACAAGCTCTTTTCCCTGTTTACTCATCTCGTGCTTCACTCACACGCCAGATCAGGGTTTGCTGCTTAAGGACCGATGCAACGCAGGCGATCATTTCTTTGCCCTCGGCTGCGATGGGGTCAGGATAGTCGGGCGGGGAAGGGGCCTCAGTCGTCGCGCAGGCGACGGGTCGCGCGTTGTTCCTCCAGCGGGTCTTCCAGGCTGACCATGTCTTCGTCGTCAAGGTCTTCTTCATCGGCCAGGCGCTGCGCCAGGCGTTCGTTGCGCTTGGCCCGCGCCCGCTGTTCCCGATCATTCTCCTGACTGTAACCGCGCCAGATGAAGACCATGCTGCCAACGGCCCCGGCCATGAACAGCGGGGCGACCAGGTCCAACTGGCCGCTGTCAAAGACGGTCACGAAGATGATGATGATGGCCACAGCCAGCCAGATGGCGATGGTGGACACCATGCGGGTGATGTCGATCTTCATCCGCGGGTCTCCAGGGCATCGAAGACGCGCGGCGTGATCAGCCATTCCAGGATGCCGTGGCGGGCGCCGGGGTCGAGTTTGAGGCGCGCCAGGCCGCCGGGCTTCATGCTAACCTGCGCGCCGCTGAGTTCCTGCACGACTATGGGCAGAAAGGGGTTATGGCCCACGCAGAGCAGGTCCGCGTCGCTCGGGAGTTCATACAGCAGCGCAGGCAGGTCCGCGGCACTGAAGCCGTAGTCCAGCGCCTGGCGTTCCTCGACCTCGACTCCCAGCGTGGCGGCGACGATGTCGGCCGTCTGGCGGGAGCGGACGCGCGGGCTGCTGAAGATGCGCGCCGGCCGTATCTCCAGACGCGCCATGACCCGTGCGGCCCTTTCCATACGGCGGATGCCGGCGGGCGTGAGGCGGCGCTGCGCGTCGCGGACGTTGTGCGCTTCCGCCTTGCCATGCCGCAGAAGATAGAGACGCATGGTCAGACCTCGCCATTAAACGCAAACGGAGCCCGGGGCCCCGATTGGCAGGACTTGTATTGCGGAGAGCGGGAGATGAGATTCGAACTCACGACATCTTCCTTGGCAAGGAAGCATTCTACCGCTGAATTACTCCCGCATGTGACAACAGTGTAACATACTTCCCGCTCCGCGCAAGCGAATGACCATCGAGGTGCTGTTTGACCGCAGAAGAACGTCGCGCCTGGCGCGTGTGGCTGTTGTGGAATGGCGGCCAGGCCTTGCTCTCGTCGCTGGCCTTCACCGCCATCATGATCTACCGCATCACCGAGGTGGGCCTGTCGCCCCTGGAACTGGTGCTGGTGGGCACGGTGATGGAAATGGTGGTCTTCCTCTTTGAAATCCCCACCGGAGTCGTGGCGGACGTGCACAGCAGGCGCCTTTCCATGCTCATCGGAACGGTGCTCATCGGCCTGGCCTTCATTCTCGAGGGGCTGGTGCCCGCTTTTGGCGCGCTGCTGCTGGCGCAGGCGATCTGGGGTCTGGGCTACACCTTCACCAGCGGCGCCAGCGAAGCCTGGATCAGCGACGAAATCGGCGAGGAAGCGGCGTCGCGCGCCTTTTTGCGGGGCGCGCAGGCGGGCACGGTGGCCGGCCTGCTCGGGATCGTTGGCAGCATCCTGCTGGCCAGCATCCAGATCAACCTGCCCATCGTGCTGGCCGGAGTCCTGATGCTGGCCCTGGCGGGTCTGCTGGCGCTGGTCATGCCGGAACGCCACTTCAGTCCCCTTGCGCGTGAGGAACGGGACAGCTGGCGCGCCATGCGGGCCACCCTGCGCGCGGGCCTGGACCTGCTGCGGCGACGGCCCGTGCTGCGCCTTGTGCTGCTGGTGGAGTTGATCGCCGGGCTGTACAGCGAGGGCTACGAACGTCTGTGGCAGAAACACATTCTGGACAGCTTCACCCTGCCGACCGTGGGAGGGCTGCAACTGCAACCGGTCGCCTGGTTCGGGCTCTACCAGCTGGTGGCCAGCGTCGGCGTCATCGGCCTGACGGAGCTGCTGGGCCGGCGCGTGCGGCTCACGCGCCAGGGACCCGTCATGCGCGCGCTGCTGCTGCTCAATCTGGCCATCGTGGCGGGCATTGCGGTCTTTAGCCTGACGGACAGTCTGGCAGTGGCCGCGCTGGCGCTGCTGGTCCTCACGGCGACTCGCGCCGCCGCGATTCCCGTCAGCAACGCCTGGCTTAACCAGAGCGCCGAGCCGGAAATACGCGCCACGCTGTTCTCGCTCCACGGTCAGGTCAATTCGATCGGGCAGGTCGTCGGCGGGCCGCCGGCCGGTTTGATCGGGCAACGCTCGCTGCGCGCGGCGCTGCTGGCCAGCGGCGTGGTGCAGACCTGTTCGCTGCCGCTGCTGGGTCTGGCGCTGCGACGGGCGCCGGCGGAGGCGGGTGGAGACGACTAGTTGGTGGACTGGGTGTAACTGCCCGGCGAGCCCTGGTTGCCTTCCTTGCCATCCGGCCAGACGGTGTTGTTGTTGAAGCGCACGGCGTTGACGTTGGCGCCGCGCAGGCTGGCGCGCAACAGGTTGGCGTCGTTCAGGTTGGCGCTCTTGAGGTTCGCGCCCGCCAGGTTGGAGTCCTGCAGATTGGCGCCGCTGAGGTCCGCGCCCTGCAGGACGGCGCCCTGCAGGTCCGCGCCTGGCAGTTGCGCCAGCGAGAGATTGGTGTAGTAGAGGTTGGCCGAGCGCAGGGTGGCCTCGCGCAGGCGCGAGGAGGACATGTTGGCCTGTTTCAGGTTGGCGCCGTTGAGGTCCAGGCGCGTCATGTCCAGCTCCTGCAGGTTGACGCCCGCCAGTCGCGGGTTGGGGCCGGCAGCGATGAGCATCAGGACCAGCTGCTGCCGCGTAATCTCGGGCATGTCCCAGGCTCCGGGGGATCACGACGCAACAGGAGCCAGTTTACCGTTGCAGACGCCTGGCGGCCAGGCGCGGCCAGGGCCAATCGGCGTTTGGGTTGACGGACGGGCTGGGGGCCCGCAACGCTATTTGCCAGGGCGGAGGGGTGAGGGGAGCCTGGGCAGGAAGGGCATCGTCGCCGGGCGGACACTTCGCCCCGGTGATGGTCCCCGCTTCAGGCCGGTTGCAGGCTCAGACGACTGCCGGCGGCGTCCCTTTCCACGCGAATCTGCAGCGGAAAGCGGTCGCGCAGTTCCTCGATGTGGGTGATGACCAGAATCAGGTCGAAATCGTCCTGGATGGCGGCGATGGCCTCCACCAGGCGTTCGCGACCGGCATCGTCCTGGGTGCCAAAGCCCTCGTCGATGAACAGGCTGCGCAATTGCGTTCCCGCCCGTCGCGCCAGCAGGCGGGAGAGGGCGATGCGCAGGGCAAGGTTGACGCGGAAGGCCTCGCCGCCGCTGAAGAGTTCGTAATCGCGCAGGCCGTATTCATCGGCGATGCGGATGTCCAGGGTCTCGATGTCGCCGCCGCGTACCCGCTCGCGCGTGGTCTCCAGCTGCAGGCGCAGGCGGCCGTCCGTCATGCGCAGGAGCAGGGCGTTGGCGGCGGCCTCCAGTTCCGGAATGGCGCTTTCCATGAGCAGCGCCGGCACGCCGTCGCGACCGCAGGCCTGGCGCAATTCCCGGTAGATTTCCGCACCCTCCTGTAGCCTGGCGGCGCGCTCTTGCAAGGTCGCATGGCGCTCGCGCAGGCTTTCCAGCGCGGACAGTTCCTGCCCGGCGCTGACCAGGGCACGGTCGGCCTGCTGCGCTTCCACGCGCAACTGCGCCAGGTGTTCCTGCTGCGCCTGGTGCTCCGCCAGCCCGGTTTCCAGTTCCGCGATGTCCGCTTCCAGTTGAGCGAAGCGTTCCTGCGCGGCGCGCTGCTCCGCCTGGATGCGTTCGCGGCGCGCCTTGGCCGCTGCCAGCGCTTCCCGGGCCTCGGGCAAGCCGTTAAGCGCGATCTGCAGGGCGGTCTGGCGCTGCTCGAAGGACTCGAACTGCGCCAGTTGGGCCTGCGCGGCATCGTGCTGCGCGCTGTCGTAACCGATCGCCTCGCCGCTGCTTTCCAGAGCGGCCAGTTGCGCCTGCAACTCGCGGGCGTAGTCACCCGAGTCCAGACGGGTCCGCAGGCTGGCCTGTTCACTGCGCAACAGTTGCAACGCTTCGCTCGCTTCGGCCGCCGCCCTGGCGCGCGCTTCCAGTTCAGCGACCCGGGCCAGCAGTGGCTGCAACTGACGCAATTCATCATCAAGCTGCGCGGTCCGCGCCTGGCGCCGCCGGTCTTCTTCGGCCAGTTGCCGCATTCGCCCGTCGTTGGCGCGCCAGCGGTCCCCCTGGGCGCCGCCTTCCTGCTGCAGGCGCGCGATCAGGGCGGCGCGGGCGTCTTCGTCGAGGGGTTGGCCGCAAAGCGGGCAGGTGGCGCCGTCGGCGCGCTCCAGGCGGTCCATGCGCGAGCGCAGGTCCAGCATCGTCTCGCGCAGGTTGCGATTGACCCCCTGCAGCCGCGCCCGTTCACCCTGTTCCCGGTTGGCATCCGATTGCAGTTGCGTCCGTTCGCGTTCCAGGGCGCGCAGGTCAGCGATCCGCTCCCGCGCCTGCTCCAGTGCGGCGCCGGAGGCCGCCTGGACCTCGCGCTCAAGGCCTGCGATGCGCGCGCCCAGGGCGCCCAGGCGAGTTTCAAGTTCCGCTCGCGCGTCGCGCAGACGCTCGCGCAGCGTCTGTTCGCGCTCGCGCAGGTCGCCGAGGCGGCGCAGGCGCTCGCCCATCTGGCGGTCGCTTTGCCGTGCCTTTTGCAAGGCATCCCGGCCCCGTTCAATCTCCTCGCGTTGGGCCAGCACGGCCTCAAAGGCGGCGATGCGTTCCTCCTGCCGCTCGCAATCGCTGCCGGCGGCTTCGGCGTCGGCCCGGTGTTGGCGCAACGTGTCCCGCTCGCCGGCCAGGCCTTCCCTGGCGAAGCGCAGGTCGTGCGGCACGTGCTCGCTGGCCCTGGCGGCCTGCTCCGCGGCGTCCAGCTCGCGTTGCGCTGCGGCGCTGGCGTCGCGGGCGACCTGCAGGGCGGCTTCGAGGGTCTGCTGGCGCGCCAGGTCGTTTTTCGTCTCCTCGTTACGGGACTGCAGCAAGGCCAGCTGCGTCTCCAGCCCGGCCAGACGATCTTTGGCGGCTTCCTCCAGGCGCTGCCACAGGGAGAGATCCAGGATACCGGCCAGCAGTTGCTTGCGTTCCGCCGGCGTGCGCGTGGTGAAGGCGTCGGCGCGGCCCTGCTGCAACCAGGCGGAATTGATGAAGGTCTCGAAATCCAGCCGCACCAGGGCGGTGATGCGGCGCTGGGTGGCGCGCATGCTCGCTTCGCTGATGCGCGTGTAGTTGCCCCGGGCGTCGCGCAGGAAGAGGTCGAGGGAGCCTTCGCCGCGTCGCGCCCGCCAGCGCTGGCGCAGCACGCGGTAGACCTGGTCGTCCTGGCGGAAATCGAGCTGGACGCGCATCTCCTGGCTGCCCTCGCGCAGCAGGTCGGCGGCGCTGCGACCGCGCGCCCGGCCCCAGAGCGCCCAGCCGATGGCATCCAGCAGGGCGGACTTGCCGGCGCCGTTGGGGCCGGCCAGACAGGCGAGGTGAATGTCTTCCAGGTGCAGGGCGTCCAGTTCGCGCCAGGACATGAAATTGCGCAGTATAAGGCGCAGCGGCAGCATCAGTGTGAATCGGCCTCGACGTCGCGCAACAGCCCTGCGGCGGCGTCGAGCAAGGCCTCTTGCCGCTGCGGCGGGGTATCGCGCGACGTCAGATAGTGTTGCAGCAGGGTCAGCGGCTCCAGACCTTCCACGCCGCTCAACCTGCGGCGCCGGGGCCGCTCGACCTCGCGCTGCAGGCCCGCCAAATGCCAGACGCCGGCCTGCCGCAGGGCCTCGTGGAGCGCGTCCGCGTCGAGGGCCGCCTCGTTATCCGCGGACAGTTGCAGCAACAGACGCAGGATGACGCCCTCCAGCGACTCGCCGGCGAGGGCCTGCGGCAGGGTCGCGGCCGGGGCCGCGCTGTCACGCAGGTCCAGTTCCAGGCTGCGCAGCGGCCGGGCGGCGAGGGGCAGAAAACGCCAGCGCGTCGCGCCGCGCGCCAACTCGATCAGACAGGCGCCGCGCGGCGCATCCTCTTCACTGAAGTCGAGGCGTTCCAGGGCGCCGCTGCTGACCACGGCAGGGAGGTCCGCGCGCCCCTCCGTCAGGTCCTGGTGGCGATGATGGTAGCCGAGGGCGACGTGGTCCTGGCGCGGGTCGGCCAAAACGTCGAGCGGGACGGCCGGCGCGTCGCCGGGGATGAAGCCGGCCTCGCTGCCCGGTTGCGCGCCGTCGACGGCGACGTGCGCGACGAGCAGCCGTGGCATGTC
Organism: Anaerolineaceae bacterium; assembly: GCA_026708325.1. Taxonomy (GTDB): domain Bacteria; phylum Chloroflexota; class Anaerolineae; order Aggregatilineales; family Phototrophicaceae; genus JAGWBD01. The sequence goes on from JAPOVC010000006.1 coordinate 45,756, forward strand.
GAGGCGGTCGGCTTCCGCCGCCAGAGCTTTCAGGCGGGCCGCCAGCGCCTCTGACAGTTCGGCCGTTGACAGGGTCCCGCGCGCTTCAGGCAGGAGGCGCGCGCGTTGCGGCCAGGGCGCCGTCGTGACAGCCAGCGGGCCCCGGCGCGTGTCAATTTGCCGCAGCTCACAGGCGTTGCAGACCTGGACGCCGGGGACGGCCAGGGTGGAATAGATCTCGAGGCTGCCGGCGCGTCGCGGCTGCAGGGGCAGGTCGTGGCGGCCCGTCAGCAGCAGCAGCGGGGCCTGGCGCGCGAAGGCCTGCACGCGTCTGGCGAACTCGCGCTGCAGGGTCGGGTTGGGCGAGCGGCTGTGAAAGGCGTCGCCGGCGAAAACCGTCAGATCGACGTCGTGTTCGCGGGCCAGGTCCACCAGGTCGTCGAGGCGAGCCAGAAAGTCCTGCGCGCGCGCGCCGAGACCGCTCTGCGGGTCGACCGGCCCGTAATTCGCGACGCCGAGGTGCAGGTCCGCGAAGTGCAACACGCGCAGGGCATCGTCCATGCGGCCATTCTAGCACGGGCAGGGCGGGGCGGGCGGCCTGCGTCGGGGCCGCTGTATTTCCCGGGGGCGGCATGTATACTGCCTGCGGCCGGCCATGGAACCCTGAAATGAACGCGAAGGCGCTGCAGGCGCTGGAACTGCACAAGGTGCTGGGTCAACTGGCGGAACACTGTTCCTTCTCCGCCGGTGCGCAGCTGGCGCGCGAGCAGGTGCCGACCGGCGATTTTGACGAGGCCGCGCAGTGGCAGCGGGAGACCGCCGAGGCGCGCATCCTGCTGGAACAGCGCGAGGTGTCGCTGGGCGGCGCCCGCGACGTGCGCGATCCGGCCTTGCTGGCGACGCGCGGCATCCATTGCGACCCGGCCACCTTGCTGGACATCCGCCAGACCCTGCGCCGCGCCACGACCCTGCGCCGCAGCATCGGCCGCCTGCGCTCACAGTACCCGCTGCTGGCGGAACTCATTGTCGAGGCGCAGGAGTGCAGCGAATTGCAGGCCGCCATCAGCGCCGCGCTCACCGAGAACGGTGAGATACGCGACAACGCCAGCCCGCGCCTGGCGATTCTGCGTCGGGACCTCAAGCTGGCGCACGAACGCCTGATCACGCGTCTGCAGCGCATCGTCGCCAGCAGCGAGCACCGCCCCTTTCTGCAGGAGGCGCTGGTCACGACGCGCGGCGGGCGTTACGTCATCCCGCTCAAGGCCGGCTTCAAGGGCCGCATTCCGGGAATCGTGCACGATTCTTCAGCCAGCGGGGCGACCCTGTTCATCGAGCCCCTGGCGACTGTCGAACTGAACAACGCCTGGCGCGAATTGCAACTGGAAGAGGAAAAGGAGATCCGCCGCATTCTGGCGGCGCTGGGCGCGCAGGTCGGCGAGGAAGCCGAGTCCATCGTGCGCACGGTGGAGGTGCTGGCCCAGCTGGACCTGGTGCTGGCGCGCGCGCGCTATGCGGAGCAAATGGCCGCCTGCGAGCCGATCTTCGTCCCTTTCCGACCGGCCGACGGCGCGCCGGGCAGCGTCATGCACGTGCAGGGCGCGCGCCATCCCCTGCTGGGCAGCCCGGTCGTCCCGATCGATCTTGTTTTTGACGCCAGCACCTGGGTGCTGGTCATCACCGGGCCCAACACCGGCGGCAAAACTGTCTGCCTGAAGACCGCCGGGCTGATGGCGCTGATGGCCCAGTGCGGCCTGCAACTGCCGGCGGACGATGCCCGCCTGAGCGTCTTCAGCGGCATTTACGCCGACATCGGCGACGAGCAGAGCATCGAACAGTCGCTGAGCACCTTTTCGGCGCACATGACCAACACCATCGACATTCTGGCTGTGGCGGACAGCCGCTCCCTGGTCCTGCTGGACGAGGTGGGCGCCGGCACGGACCCGGCCGAAGGTTCGGCGCTGGCGCGGGCGCTGCTGACGCATTTGCGCGACCGGGGCGTGACGACCATCGTCACCACGCATCACCCGGAGCTAAAGATCTACGGCGTGGAGACGCCCGGCGTGCGCAACGCCAGCGTCGAGTTTGACCCGGAGACGCTGAAGCCGACCTATCGCCTGGTCATCGGCCTGCCCGGTCGGTCCAACGCGCTGGCGATCGCCGGTCGTCTGGGACTGGATGGCGGCATTATTGACGCGGCGCGGCACATGGTGGCCACCGAAGAGCTGGTGGCCGACGACTTGCTCGACGAAATCCAGCGAACGCGTGAGGACGTTCGCCGTCAGGACCGGGCCCTGCGCGCCGCCCTTGAGGACGCCGAACAACAGCGCGACGAGTTGCAAACGCGGCTGGACGGGCTGGATGACGAACGTCGCGACGTGATCAACGCGGCGCGGCGACAGGCGGAGGGGGAACTGCGCGGCTTCCAGCGCGAGTTGCGTCGCCTGCGCCGTGAATTGCACGCGGCGGGTCAGCCGCTGCAGGAACTGGCGTCGCTGCAGGAGGCGGCGGCCGACCTTGAGGGCCAGGTCGCGCCACCGCCGGTCAGCGAAGTCGTCGCGCCCGAAGCGGACTGGGTGCCGCGCGAAGGGCAGCGCGTCTGGCTGCGCACCCTCAACAGCGAGGGCACGATCCGCGAACTGGACGGCGACGAGGCGCTGGTGCAACTGGGCGCCTTGCGCGTGCGCGCGGGCGTCCATGAACTGCGGCGGCGGCCACAACTGGAAGGCCCAGGCATGCAGCGCGGCGGCGGCCGCCGTTACGAAGCCTCGCCCGACCCCGTGGCGCCCAAAGGCAAGTCGCCCGGGCTGGAGCTGGACCTGCGCGGCGAACGGGTGGAGGAAGCGCTGAAACGCTTCGAGACCTGGCTGGACGCCGCCTGGACGGCGGGCCTGCCCTTCGGCCGCATCATTCACGGCAAGGGCACCGGCGCGTTGCGCAAGGCCGTGCGCGACCGCGCCAAAGACCATCCCCTCATCGCCAAGGTGCCGGAAGCGCATCCCGGCGAGGGCGGCAGCGGCGTCACCATCATTCACATGGTGCCTATCACCTGAGAGGGCTCAGCCGCGACCGGGCTCCAGCACGCGCAGGTCCTCCGCCGCAAAATCCGCGCAATCCAGCCCCTCCAGTTGACCCCAGGCGTCCGGGGCGTCGGTGAGCAAATGCAGCCAGAGGCCGTCCGGATCGCGCCCGTCGACCTCGACCTGGATGCCGGCCTCAAGTTGTCCCAGCGGCTGAGCGTCCGGCAGTGGCTGACCATAGAGGACCAGGGGGTCACTTTTCACCGTACAGGTGGGCGCGAAAGCCGGCAGGACGAGCGGCCGCTCCAGCAGATTGCCCCAGGCGTCCGTGGCGACCAGAGTCAGGGTCAGGTCGTCGGCGGCATGCAGCGACAGACCTTCCAGCGCGCCGCTGGCCTCGAGGCCCCCTCTGGCCAGGGGCTCCGGGCCGTCGATCCGCAATTGTCGCGCGCCAGGCACGTCCCAGCGCAGCGAAAGGGTCTGGGCCACGTGGCGTATCAGGGTCGGCGGTGACGCACTAAAGTCATGGACCCGCAGGGGTTCGAAGACTGTGACGGCGAGACGCCGACTGGCGTCGAGCTCCCCGTTGCGGGCCAGCAACTGAAGCGCAAGCTCACCCTCCAGACTGAGTGTTTCGATGCGGTAGCCGCCGGGGGGCGCCATCGTCGGCAGGTCCTGCCACTGGCCGTTGACCTCGAGCTGCAGGGTCGTGGCGTCCTGTACCTGCCAGTCGAGGACCAGCGCCTCGCCCTGCGGCAGCACTCTGCTGTTGCTGCGGAAGTCCAGAATGACGGGCGTGACGACCTGGCTGCGGAGCAGGGCAAGGGCGAGCACGACCATGAGCAGGAGCAGCAGCGGGATGATGCGCCAGTCGACGCGCGGGTCGACCTGCAGGCGGGCGGGCAGGGCGAGTACAAAGCCGGCCTCATCCAGCGAGTGGGCCTCGATGGTGAATTCGATGGTCCGACTTCTGCCAAACAGGGGACGGGCGCGGGCGGGCAGGCGCAGGGGCAGGCTGCGCAGTTCCCCGGCTGCGAGGGTCAGGGGGCCGACGGGCAATTCGGGCGCCAGGACGTCGGCCGGCGCCAGCGCGCCAAGTTGCAGGGTCAGGGGCGCGTTGCCGTGGTTGTGCAGCAGAAGCCGGAGCAGGTTTTCGTCCTGTTCCAGCGCCATGCCGAAACCGCTGCCGGGCAGCAGTTCCAGCGAGAATTCCCTTTCGCGCGCGGCCTGTGGGGCGTGCGTGGGCTCCACGCGCAGGACCAGGTTGTGCGCGCCCGGCGGGAAATCCGGATGCCAGCCCGGGTGCAGCAGGATGTAATGGAGGGTGGATGCGCCGGGCGGGATCCTCGCCGTCAGGGAGTCGTAGAGGGACCAGCTTTCCGGGATGCCCTCGAGACTCAGGCGGTAGCGCGCCGGTGCGTCCCCGTCATTGCGGATGACGAGCCGGACGCTGCTGCGCCCCCCGGGCGCGACGGGTCGTGACGGCGGCTCCAGCGCAAGTTCAAAAAGCTGACGCAGGGCGGCGACCGGACGGGTCGCGCCGTCACCGGCGTCTGCATCCTGCGAGAATCCGGCAGTCCTGTCGCCGGCATCGCTGTCGGTGACGGTCAAATTGGGTCGCGCCGGCTAGCCGACCCGGTGACAGGCGACGTAGTGACCGGGCGTGGCCTCGATGAGGCCGGGGTCGGGCGCGTCGTAACAGAGGCCGAAACGCACGGGGCAGCGGGTGTTGAAGTTGCAGCCCTCGGGCGGATTGGAGGGACTGGGCACGTCGCCGGTGAGGATAATGCGCTGGGCCCGCTTTTCGCGCATGGGGTCCGGCACGGGCACGGCCGAGAGCAGGGCCTGGGTGTAGGGATGCAGGGGGTTTTCGTAAAGTTCGTTGGCGGGCGCCAGTTCGACGATCTTGCCGAGGTACATCACCGCGACGCGATCGCAGATATGGCGTACCATGCTCAGGTCGTGGGCGATGAACAGGTACGTCAGGTTCAGTTCTTCCTGCAGGTCTTCCAGCAGGTTGACGACCTGGGCCTGAATCGAGACGTCCAGCGCGGAGATGGGCTCGTCAGCCACGATGAAACCAGGTTCCAGCGCCAGGGCGCGCGCGATTCCGATGCGCTGGCGCTGGCCGCCGGAAAACTCGTGGGGGTAACGATTGACAAAGTAGGGGTTGAGGCCCACCCGCTCCAGCAGGTGTTCCACGTAGCCTTCCTGTTCGTTGCGCTCCATGGTCTTGTGGATGCGCAGCGGCTCGCTGACGATGCGACCGACCGACATGCGTGGGTTGAGCGAGGCGTAGGGGTCCTGGAAAATCATCTGCATGCGGCGCCGCATGCGACGAAGGTCCTCGCCCTTCATTTCGGTCAGTTCCTGCAGTTCACCGTCCACGCGCAGTTGCACCGAGCCGGAGGTCGGTTCGTAAAGCTGCAGGACGGTGCGCCCGGTCGTGCTTTTGCCGCAGCCGGATTCGCCCACAAGGCCCAGGGTTTCGCCCTCGAAGATATCGAAGCTGATGTCATCGACGGCCTTGACGGCGCCCACCTGGCGCTGGATGACGATGCCGGAGGTGATGGGGAAATGCTTCCTCAGGTTGCGCACGCGCACCAGCACGCGCCCGTCCGCGTCGCCTTCCGCTGCGTTGCGGGAAACAGTTTGGTCGGCCACTGCGCTCATGTCTGCTTCGCTCCTTCACTGGCGGCCACGATGTCGAGTTCGCGTACGTCGACCCAGCAGGCCATCATGTGGTCCTGGTGGCCCTCGGGAACGCCTTCCAGCACGGGCGTTTCCGTGGAGCAGCGATCGATGCGCACCGGACAACGGTCCACGAAGGGACAGCCGTCGATCGGGTTGCGCATGTCCGGCGGCGAGCCCTCGATGGAAATCAGACGCTGCGAGCGGCGGTCCATGCGTGGCAGGGACTGCAGCAGGCCCAGGGTGTAGGGGTGGCGGGTGTCGGCGAAGACTTCCTCGACCATGCCGCTTTCGACGATCGTGCCGGCGTACATGACGATGATGCGGTCGGCGATGCCGGCCACCACGCCAAGGTCATGGCTGATCCAGATGATCGCCATGTCGAATTCCTCGCGCAGGCGCTTGACGAGGTCGATGATCTGCGCCTGGATGGTGACGTCGAGCGCGGTGGTGGGTTCGTCCGCGATGAGCAGCTTGGGGTTGCAGGAGAGGCCCATGGCGATCATCACGCGCTGGCGCATGCCGCCCGAGAACTGGTGCGGATAGTTGTTGAGGCGGCTGGCCGCATCCGGGATGCCGACCAGCGAAAGCAACTCGGCGGCGCGCTCGTTGGCCTGGTTGTTGTTCATGCCCATGTGCAGCTTCAGCGCTTCGGTGATCTGCGAGCCGATGGTCAGCACCGGATTGAGCGAGGTCATGGGGTCCTGAAAGATCATCGCGATTTCGGCGCCGCGCACGAGCCGCATCTGGTCCGGCGGCAGTTGCAGCAGGTCCCGGCCGCGGAAGATGACCTCGCCATTTTCGACCTTGCCGGGCGGGCTGGGGATGAGCCCCATAATGGAGAGGGAGTGGACGCTCTTGCCGCTGCCGCTTTCGCCGACGACGCCGAGGGTCTCGCCTTCCTGCAACTCGTAGGAGATGTCGTTGACGGCGTAGACCGTGCCTTCCTGGGTATAGAACCTCGTAACGAGGTTGTTGACCTCCATCAAGACAGCCAAGTCCGCACTCCTCCCGGGTAACCGGCGGCCGGGCGCTGGCGGGTCACTGCAGCCCGCCGTCGGCCGGCACCCTGTGCCTGTGTCGCCAGGATACTGGCAGCAATGGCCGAAATTGTCAAATACTCAGGCCGTCGGTTCGTCTTTCACGCGAAACATGCCGCCAAGCAGACGTTCCATGGCGATGGTGTGGCTGGAGACGCCGCGGCGACGGAAGGAATCGCTGTCGCAGTGCCAGTTGCCGTCGCCGTAGCCGACCTCGTGGTCGCTGTTGAGGCCGCGCAGGGTCGCCTCGAAAGCGCGCACCCGGATACGGTCGCTCTCCTGGGCGTAGCGACTGGCCTTTTCGACGTCGCTGACGACGTTCTGGCCGGGCGCGTAGGGCAGGGGCGGCAGGGGCAGCATGGGTCGCAAGAGGCGTTCGAGCGCCATGACGTGGGGGCAGATGCGATGGGCCTCAAAGCCCTGGCAACTGCAGCGCCAGCCCTCTTCCGCGAGCGTGATGTGGTAGGCGTCGTTGTCGCCGTCGAAGTGGATGTCGAGGCTGCGAAAGGTCACGCGCTCCGGCTCCTCGGCATAAAGGCGCGCCTTTTCGATCTGACTGATCATGCCATAGTCCATGAATGGCTCCCCGTTCCGCCGCTTTGGGCGGAATCAAAACACGCGCCGGCAATGTGCCCCGCGCGCGTCGTCGGACCCTGCGAACGTTGCTGTCACAACATCCGGGTATCATGCGCCGCATTTTAGGGGGTGCAATGGCTTTGTCAAAAAGAGACTGAGCGGGTTGCGGCGCTGGCAGCCTGGCGACGCGTTCAGCCGCCGATGGCCTCGCTGACGACGAGGTTTTCGAAGCCAACCTCGACGCCCAGGCGATTGAAGGCGGTTGCAGCCAGCCCGACCTGCCCGTTGGCGAAACTGTTGTCCTGCACTTCCGCCACGAACTCCTCGTTGATGAAGAAGGCGAGGTAATCGTCGGCGCAGACGGCGCGCAGGTGGTTGCGCGCGCCGGGGCCGCGCTGGACCAGGTCCGAGGCCGTCCAGTCGCTGAGCGGGAAGACGTCGCGGCCGCGGGCGCGGAAAATGCCCCAGTTGCCGCTCCCCTGAATGAGAAAGAGATAACCGTCGCCATTGGCGATGGCCGCCGCCGCCGGCGGTTCCAGCGCGACGTCCGGGCCATCACCCTCCTGGCCGGCCTCGCCAATCGCCAGGAGCTCCAGCAGGGGCTCGCTCTCCATTTGCTGGCCGACCTGGCCGCGCAGGCGGCAGGCCACGCCCCAGGCGGCCTCCTCGCGCTCGCTGATCTGCTCGACGTCGACGTCGATGACCACGTTATCCAGGGTGTCGCCCCATTGCCCCCACCAGATTTCGCTGTCGCCGCTGTTGACGCGAATGAGGTAACGGCCGTCGTCGATGCGCAGCGAGGCGTCAGTGTAGATGCCTTCCTCAAAGCTGTTCGGCTCCGAAAAGTCCCGCTCGAGCAGAGTCTCGCCGGCGCTGATCTCGCGCTCCGGGCCGCTGCTGCAGGCGACCAGCAGCAGGAACAGGGCCGGCAGGAGCAGCAGGTTGGACGGGATTCGGGTCACGCGCGCGGTACTCCGCTGCATCGGCACGAGGCTATCATACCAGCGCCGCCGCCCGCCGTGCAGGACGTTCATAAAGTATTCAGGTCAGGCGTGTGGTTGAGGGCGCCCGCTAACTGCCAGAATTTGCCCACTGCGAAATCAGGGCACTGAAGCCGGCCTGCAGGATCGCGGCAACGATGATCCACACCCGGAAGGAACCGGCCAGGGCCCGCACTTCCCCTCGCAGGGTCTCGATTTCGGCTTTCAATTCGCCGCGGGCGGCTTCAATGTCTGCTTTCAACTCTCCGCGGACATTTTCGAGACCGGCCTTCGTGGCCACGTGGTCGTAACCGCCCTCGAGTCGGGCCAGACGTTCTTCAGTACTCATGGAAACCTCCTGCGCCGGGCGCGTTCGCGTCGCGTGAGCGCCTGCCTTGTGTGCCCACAGGATAGCACTAAAGTTCCTGCCTGTCTCGCAGGCGGTGCGTGGTCGCTTCGCACTGTGCCCGGCAAATCCGGCATCAGTCCGACCCGGCCGGCACATGCTACAATGCGGCGCGCAGGCGCTGGCCGCGGGAGCGGATGCATGAGCGTTGAAGAGGCGCTGCGGGCGCAGCGGGCAGCCCAGGGCGACCTGCTGCGGCGCGCCAACGTCGTCGGTGTGGCGGTGGGCAACAAGGGCAGCAAGATCGAGAGCGCCGGTGAGCAGGCCGTCGTGGTGCTGGTGGAACGCAAACTGCCGGTGGCGGCGCTCTCGCGGCGTGACCGTGTGCCGCGCGCCATTGACGGTATTCGCACCGACGTTTATGAAGTGGGTTACCTGCGCGCGCTGGCCACCCCGCGCGACCGCTTTCGACCCAGCATGCCGGCCGGCGTCAGCATCGGCCATTACCAGGTGACGGCGGGCACGCTGGGCACGCTGGTCACCGACCGCCTGAGCGGCGAACGCCTCATCCTTTCCAACAATCACGTGCTGGCCAACGCCAACGACGCGCGTTCCGGCGACCCCGTGCTGCAACCCGCGTCGAGCGACGGCGGCAAAAACCCGGCCGACGTGGTGGCGCACCTGGAGCGCTTCATACCGCTGCACTTCATCGGCGAGCCGCCGCCCCGGCGGCAGCCGACGCGACGCGTCCGGCCCGCCAACAATGCCGGTCGTTTCCTGCGCATTCTGGTGAACATGATCAACACCATGAACAAACTCTACGGCTCGGACTGGCGCGTGCAGACCACTATCGCGCCGGAGTCGGCGCTGGCCGCGCAGCAGGCGGCCCTGTCCAGCGGCAACAATTTCGACGCGGCGCTGGCGCGTCCGGTGGACCTGGCGATGTTCAACGCCGATATTCGCGGCATCGGCCGCGTGCGCGGCACGCGTACGGCGAGACTGGGCATGGCCGTGCGCAAGACCGGGCGCACCACGGACCTGACCAGGGGGAAGGTCATGCTGTTGAACGCCACCGTCAACGTCTCCTATGGCAAGAAGTCGGCGCGTTTCACCGGCCAGGTGCTGTCAACGCCGATGAGCCTCGGCGGCGATTCCGGCGCGCTGGTCGTGGATGCCAAGGAAAGGGTGGCGGTCGGGCTGCTCTTCGCCGGTTCCACCCAGGCGACGATCTTCACGCCGATCCGGCCCTTGCTGGAAGCGCTGGACGTGACACTCTGAGGAGCCGCCATGGACGAGGACCGGCAGACGCGCCGGGCGATTCGCATCCAGGAGAAGTACAACGAGCAGTTGATGGCCCTGCCGAACGTGGTGGGGACGGCCGTCGGCCTGCGCAAGCGCCAGGGCCAGTTTACGGACCAGGTCGCGCTGGTCGTGATGGTGGCGCGCAAGTTGCCGCGCGCCAGCCTGGCGACGGCCGAGCTCGTGCCGCGGGAACTGGAGGGCGTGCCGGTAGATGTGCTGGAGACCGGCGCGTTTCACAGCCTCTAATCCAGCCCACTTGCGTTGAATCCCGGTCTGCGGCAGGATAGGGGCAGGGCAGGTTGCCTGCGGGCACGGGAGAACCACCATGAGGCCAATCGCGAACGCTGCGGTAGCCCTGTCTGTATTCATGCTGCTGCTCACGCTGTCCGCCTGCAACCTGACTGTATCGCCCGGCCCGCAGGTGGAGGAGATCAGCGGCCCGCCGCAGGTGCAGATCCTGTCGCCCATGCCCAACTCGACCTATCTTGAGGGCGTGGCGGTCAACATTCAGGTGCAGGTGCGCAACGCCGGCGCGGACCTGGCGCGGGTGGACTTTGCGGTAGACAACCAGCTTTTCGATTCGCAGGCCAGCCCCAACAGCGCCGCCGCCGCCACCTTCATCGCCTCCAGCAGCTGGACCGCCTCCGGCGCCGGCGCGCATTTGCTGAGCGTGATCGCCGCGCGCAGCGATGGCAGCAGCAGCGCCCCCGCCAGCGTCACCGTGACGGTGATCGGCCAGGGCGGACTCTCTGGCGACCGCGGGCCCGGCGGCAGTCCGGCCGATACGGATGGCGGCGGCGAGCAACCGCAGGAGCCCGAAGAGCCGCCCCCCGCAGCGCCCACCACGGTACCGGAGCCTACCTCCGACCAGCCGATGGCGCGGGTGCTGCGCGGCGCCTACGTGCGCGCCGGCCCGGACACGCGTTTCGCGCCGCCAATCGGCAGCATCGGCGCCGGCGACCAGGTCGAACTGCTGGCGGTCAACATTCACAAGACCTGGTACAAGATCAAGTACTACAACGGCGAGGGCTGGGTCTTCGGCAGCCTGCTGGAAATCAGCGGCGACATCGACGACCTGCCGGCGGTCTGGGGCCCGCCCCTGCCGCAACCCACGGCCATCCCGCCGACCGCGGCGCCGGAAGTGGTCGTCGGCAACGTCAATCTGGTGGCCGGCAGCATGCGTCACAACCAGTCCGACGGCCAGATCAAATGCAATGTGGGCTTCCAGGTGGAGATCGACGTGGCCAATCACGGCTCGTCGCGCTCGCCGGGCGGCAGCGTGCGCTTCCAGGACTACGCCACCAAGCGGGACGGCGGCCGGCTGGACAGCACAGAGGCCGTGGTGCACGGCACCTTCCCGCCCGTCGATCCCGGCAAGACCGTGAGCGCCAGCGCCCAGTTTTCAATCAGTTTCCATTTCAACGAGCAACACATTATGAAAGCCTTTATCAACCATGACGGCGCCATTCCGGAGACCAACCGCACAGACAACGAGGGCCACTTCACCTACACCCTGGTCAAGGGTGATCGCTGTTGACCAGGAGACTTGTTGGCGCCTGAGTTTCGCGTTGCTACAGGTCCACGCGCAGCACGCGGTCGAGGCCGGCCAGGTCCTGGTAGACCTGCGCCTGACGCGGCCGCAATGCCCTGGCGAGGCGCAGCGCCTCCGCGCCCTGCTGCATGCCGATCTCCAGCAGGACCAGCGCGCCGGGTTGAGAGACGCAGCGCAGGTCTTCTAACAGCCGCCGAATGAGGTCCATGCCCTCCGCTCCGCCGTCCAGGGCGGTCCATGGTTCGTGGCGGCTGATTTCCAGCCCCGGCAGGTCAGCGCTGCGGACGTAGGGCAGGTTGGCCAGCAGCAGGTCCACGCGCTCGCCCCGCGCCAGCAGGGGATCCAGCAGGTCGCCCTGGAGAAAGGTCGGCCACACGCCGTGGCGGCGGGCGTTGACGCGGGCCACGGCCAGCGCCGCCGGGCTGATGTCCGTCAGGATGACGCGGGCGCGGGGCCGCAGCGCGGCGAATGCAATCCCCAGGGCGCCGCTGCCCGTGCCGACGTCCGCCACGGTTCCGCTGAAATCGTGAAGTGTATGGGCCAGGGCCTGTTCGAGCAGCTGCTCGCTTTCGGGCCGCGGGATGAGCACGGCCGGCGACACGTGGAAGTCGCGGTCGAAAAAGGCCTGGCGGCGGCGGACGTAAGCCAGGGGTTCGCCCCGCGCGCTGCGCGCGACGAGGGCGGAGAAGCGTCGCGCCTGGGGCGGGGTGAGGGGCCAGTCACCATGGGTCAGCAGCCAGGCGCGTCCCCGCCCGCTGACCTGGGCCAGCAGCAGTTGGGCGTCGAGCGCGGCCGTGTCGCTGCCGGCCCCCAAGGTCTGCGTCGCCGCTCGCAGGGCCGCGGCCACGGTCTTCATGGACCGCCGAAGTGCAGGTCGCGGTTGCGCAGGGGGATGAGCGCCAGCAGGATGGCATGGGCGTAGTAGTCGCGGCGCGTCAGGACGTCGCCGGTGAGCAGGCCGACCGAGCCGCTGCCCTGCTTGCTGTTTTGTTTGCCGAAGACCCGGTCGTTGGCGTGGCCCAGTTCGTGGCCGGCGCGCACGAGACGGGCGACCTCGTCCGGCAGGTCGTGGGTGGCCGTGCGGCTGCGACCGCTGAGCTCCGGCGCCAGCATCTGCACCCAGGCGAAGCAGCGCAACCGCCCGTCGATCTCCTCGATACCGCCCTCGATACCCAGCCAGAGTTGCGCCTGGGGGGCGGCCTCCCTGGCGCGGCGGGCGCGATTGAGCGCGCCCCGCAGGGTCTCGGCGTCGCTCATGGGCTGGTCGGCCACGCCGGAGGGCAGGTCTCGTCCCTGCACCCGCCAGGTCTGCTGCGGCAGCAGGCGCGTCAGGGCCAGGCGCAGGGCCTCAATCTTGACCGGGTTGGTGGAGGCGACGATGGCCAGGGGCATGGTGGCTTTCGTAGGATGTCTTCGGCCCGAATGTTGACGCGCCGGCGGCGTGTGTCAAGTGGGGAAAGACGAGGCGAGCGGACCGCAGTCCGCCCGCCAGGTTGTTGCTGAAGAGACGAGGGTCAGGACTTGCGCGTCCAGTCCTCGATGTTCCACATTTCGGAGTTCCAGCCGTTGACCCACACGCCTTCCAGGCGGTTGGAGATGCCGGAAACGCTGCCGCGGAAGACCAGCGGGATGAGCACGCCGCTGTCGACCAGCATGTCGTTGAGCTGGATGGTGAGCGCGGCGCGGGCGTCCTGGCCGCCGGTGCGCTTCAGCTCCTCAAAGAGTTCGTCGTAGGCGGCGTTGCAGTGGCGCGGCACGTTGCGGCCGAGCCAGCCGGTATCCGGGCTCGGTTCGTTGCCGCAGGTCCAGCGCACGAGGAAGTTCTCGGCGTCCGGCGAGCCGGTGCCGCTGGTGAACATCTCAATGTCGGCGTAGAACTTCTGGTAGGTATCCGGGCTGGCCGGGTCGCCACCGAAGAAGACGGCGGCGTCGATGTTGCGCAGCTCGGTCTCAACGCCGATTTCGGCCCACCACTGCTTGATCAGCGCCTGGGTGCTCTGGCGCACGGCGTTGGTGGAGGTCTGGTAGGTGACGCGCAGCGGATGGCCCATGTATTCGCGGATGCCGTCGCCGTCGCTGTCAACGGCGCCGGCCTCGTCAAGCATGGCGTTGGCGGCGGCGATGTCCTGCATCAGGCAGCCCTGGTTGTTGGGCGAGACGTTGTGGGGCGGGCCGTTGACGATGTTGCAGGCGGGCTGGCCGCCGGCGCCGTAAAGCTGGCCGGCGATGATGTTGCGGTCAATGGCCATTGAGAGCGCCTGGCGGATGGCCTGGTTGCTGAGGAAGGGATGCGGATTGTTGATGGGGTCGATGGAGCGGGTCTCGGCCGGCAGGTCGGGGCTGGGGTTGGTCTGGTTGAGCATGAGGCGCTCGACGCTGGAGGCGAAACCCACGTCCACGAAACCCATGCCGGCGGCTTCCATCTGCTGCAGCACGGCGGGCGAAATCTGCAGGTTCCAGGCGTAGTCGGCCTCGCCGGTCTCCAGCACGGCGCGCGCCGCGGATTCGGCGTCACCGCCGCCCTTGAAGACGACGCGCTGGAAGTGCGGCTTGCCCTCTTCACGGTAGAGCGGATTGGCGTTGTAGGTCACCACGTCGTTGGCGCGAAACTCGTCGACGACGTAGGGGCCGGTGCCGATCGGGCCGAAGTTCTGGTCGGTGCAGGCGGCTGCGGCGGCGCCGACGCAATCGGCGAACTGCTCGCTGTGCAGCACGACCGAGATTTCACCGACGAAGGGGCCGTAGGGGTAGGGCTTGGGCTTGCCGAAAGTGATCTTCGCCGTGTAGTCGTCGACGGCCTCGACACTCTCAACGTCCTCAAACCACTGCAGGCCGGAGCAGCCGGTCTCGGGGTGGGTGCAGTACTGCCAGGAAAAGACCACGTCGGCCGCCGTCATGGGCTTGCCATCGGAGAAGACGACGCCTTCCTTCAGGTTCCAGGTGATGGTCGTCAGGTCTTCGGAGACGCCGCCGTTTTCCAGCGTGGGAATGCCAGTGGCGAGCACGGGCACGAGGATGCCGTCGGGGTTGATGTAGGCCAGGGGCTCAAGCACGAGCGAGGCGGCCTCGACGTCCTTGGTGCCACCGGAGAGGAAGGGATTGAGAATGGAAACGGCCTGCCAGTAAAGGATGTTCAGGGTGTCCTCCTCCTGCGCCGCGACCGGGGCGAAGGACCCCAGGATGATCAGCAGCGACAGCAGCAGCACAGTGCAACGTGTCAAAGTGCGCTTCATGCGAAATACTCCTCTGTCTGAATTACTGCCCGCCAGAATAGCACACTCGCCGCCGGATTCCAGAGTGCGCAGGCAGCGCCTGCTATACTGCGCCCGATGGTCCCGCTCTCTATCATGTTCATCGTGGGCAGTGTGCTGCTGGGCGCCGGCGCCCTGCTGGCGCCGGCCCTGCCAGGTGCTGTGGCGCGTATCGGTCTGGGCGCCGCGCTGACCCTGGCGCTGGTGCTCTGCGGCGCGCTGGCCTGGACGATGTTGTTCGGCTGGGACACCCTGATCATCGACTACCTGCTCTTCGCCCTGGTCACCGCGGTGCTGCTGGGCGGGACCCTGGGCCGGGGGCATCTGGCCCGCGCGCGCGAGGGCGCGGACGCCGGCGACGCCGACATCGCCTGGCCGGGCAGGACGGAACTGGCCCTGTTCGCGCTGGCGGCCGCCCTTTTCGCCCTGCCCGTGCTGTTGCTGCCTGCCCCGCCGGACACCGACGCCCAGGGTTTCGGCTATCTGGCGCTGATGACCCGTCTGGGCGGCAGCCTGGACAATCTGGCGCCCTTTCACCCGGAGATCGACTACCTCTACGCGCCGGGGTTCAGCGCCCTCGTGGCCTGGCTCAGCGAAAAGCTGGGCCATCCCCTGCATCAGGTGATGTTCGCCTTCGCGGCAGTGCTGGGCCTGATCAACGTCTGGCTGGCCCATGACCTGGGGGGAGACCTCGGCGGCCGCGACCTGGGGCGCGCCGTGGCCCTGGCCATGGGCGGCGGCCTGGGCCTGTACCTCGCCTTCCTCGACTCGCACTTCACGACCCTGCTGGCGCTGGTCTACACCCAGGGCTTCGTGCTCTGCGCGCTGCGTTACCAGCGCGACGGCGAGCGCATGGACCTGGCCTGCGCCGGTCTGTTCCTGGCCGCCGTGGTACTCTCCCATCCGGATACCACGATCATCCTGGCCCTTGGCTTCGGCCCCTGGCTGGTGAGTATGTGGGCGGGCGAGCCCCGTCCGGAGCTGCGGCGCTGGCTCCTGTTGCTGCTCGCCGCGCCGCTGCTGGCCCTGCTGCTCATCAGTCCCTGGCTGCTGCGCATCATGCCGCTGCTGGGCGGGGAGATCGTCTCGCCCTTCACGCGCAGTTCCTCATACGCCCTGACGATGCTCGTCTTTCACGGGGTCTGGAGCTGGCCGCTGGCGTTGATCGGGGCGCGGGCGGGCTGGCGCCATCAACAACAGGCGACCCTGCTGGCGCTCGGCTGGCTGCTCCTGTGCGCGGATTTCGCCTTTCTCGGCGTCAGCGAGCGCATCGCGCCCTGGCTGCCGCTCTTCCACTACGACTATCCCTTCAGCATCGCCTGGCACGGGCCGATCATCCCCCTCAGCCTGCTGGCGGGGCAGGGCCTGCTGGCGCTTTGGCACAGGGTCGAGGCGCGCTGGCCGGAATGGCCCTGGCGACGCGCGGGCCGTGCCGTGCTGGTCCTCGCCTTTCTGCTGGTGGCGGGCGCGCTGCTGTTCCCGTCGCAGTTGCTGGCCTTCAGCAAGGGGCGCATCGGCGTTCACGGCGTCTTCGCCTCGCAGGCCGACGTGGCGGCCATGACCTGGCTGCGCGAGAACACGCCGCCCGACGCCCGCGTGCTCAACTTCCCCGGCAGCGAGGCGGGCAGTTCCTGGGAAGGCGACTGGGCGGCGGTGATCAGCGAGCGCGACAGCGTCTACTATCGCGGCCAGCCCTTCTTCCGCGGCGACGAGGCCAGCCTGGCCGGGCAGGAGCGGCTGCGAGCCTTCTGGCTGGACCCCGCCGACCCGGCGCAGGAAGCGGCGCTGATCGAGGCCGGCATCGATTACGTGCTGGTGCCGCAGATCGTGGCGGCGCCGGAGAGCTTCGCCCAGGCCTGGCGCTGGCACGAGCCCGACGCCTGGAAGCTGCCCATGGCCTCGACGGTGGCCGAGGCAGTTTACCTGGAGCGAGTCTTCGAGCAGGACGGCGCGCAGGTCTATGCCCTGCGCGTGGAGGGCGACGATGGCTGAACCCTCGCATTCCGATTTCGCGCTGGCCCTGCGCCACAACGCGCGCGACATGCTTGGCGCTTTCGTCCCGCGCTACCCGGAGGCCGCCCTGCCGCTGGTGCGCGGGCCGGCGCGGGATATCACGCGCCTGGTCTTTCAATACGAGCGAATGGTGGGCGACACGGACCTGGTGCAGGCCTCGCAGTGGCTCCTGCCCTCCTTCACGCGCAGTGTCCAGCCGCTCAACCTGCCGGACCCGCCGCTCCCGCCCGGTCAGCCGCTGCTGGTGCTCGGCAACCACGCGGGGGTCATGGACGCCATGGCGCTATTCGCCTGGCTGCATCGGCCGGACCTGAAGGTCATCACCGCCGAACGTCCGATTTTGACGCTGCTGCCCAATATCGCGCAGCATTTGATTCTGCTGCCGGACACCGGCGAGCGGCGCGTTTCTGCCTTGCGCAGGGCCCTGGCGCATTTGCGGGGCGGGGGCGCGCTGCTGAACTTCCCCGCCGGGCGCATCGAGCCGGACCCGGCCTGGTACGACAGCGCGCCGGAGTCGCTGGCGGACTGGTCGGCGGAGGGCATCGAGCTCTTCGCGCGCCAGGTGCCCGCGCTGACGATTCTGCCTGTGGCGGTCAGCGGCGTGATTTCGGCGCGCGCCCTGCGCTCGGCGCCGGCGCGCTTCTATAGAGAAGGACGGCGTCGTTCCTGGGTGGCGGCCACGCTGCAGGTGATGTTCAGTCGCTGGCGCGACAGCGAGGTGACCCTGCGCTTCGGCGATCCGCTGGCAGCCAGCCCGGGCGTCGCGGCGCAGGTGCTGGCGACGATGGAGATTCTGCTGCGCGCGTCCCTACGCGAGGGGTCGGGCAGGGCGGGGGCGTGGTGAAGGGCAACATCAACAGGAGAAGCGCCAACGTCTTGTCCCGTCTGGCCGCAAAAGGTGGAGTTGAAGCATGCAGCCCCTGACTTTCGTACACATCAGCGATTCGCACGTGCTGACCGACCCGACCCGAAGGGGCTGGCATCGCGGTCCCCCGTTGCCGGGCGCCGAAGCATTGGTTCGCGAGATTGAGACTCTGCCCGCGCCGGTTGATTTCGTGCTGCATAGCGGCGACGTCAACCACGATCCGGAACAGGAGGATGAATATCGGCTATCGCTTGAGCTTTACCGCCAGTTGAGCGTGCCGGTGCATTTCCTGCCGGGCAACCACGACCGGAGCCGCTGGCTGCAGCGCGTTCTGCGGGGCGTCGAAGATCCCGGCCCTCACGCCGACCAGGAATTCGAGGCTGGCGGCGTCCAGTTCCTCTTGCTGGACAGTAGCGTCACGGACGCGGACATTAACGAGGGCCACGGTCGCCTGGAGCCGGAGCAGCTGGCCTGGCTGGAGGAGCGCTGCGCGGCGCCGGACAGTCGTCCGCTGGTGGTGGCGCTGCATCACCACCCGCTGGCTATTGACGTGACCTGGCTGGACGACCTGATTTTGCGCAACGGGGGTGCGTTGCACGAGATATTGCTGCTGGCGCGGCGTCGCTTGCGCTGCGTCCTCTACGGGCATATCCATGAGAGCCTGCTGACCCTGCGCGACGGCATCCCCTACCAGAGCGTGCGCGGCAGCTGGTTCCAGAACCGGACATGGCCGGGGCAGGAGACGGAAATCCCGGAGCCGATCCAGTGGCCGGGCTACAACCTCGTCACGCTGACCGAACGCGACACCTTCATACGGCACTGCCGGGTGCGCCGGTGAGGCGGGACCGGGTCGGGCACAAGGGCCGGACTTCCGGCGGGTGATCGCATGCGGCCCCTGACCTTCGTCCACCTCAGCGATTCGCACGTGATGAGCGACCCCGACAGGAAGGGCATGGAGCGGGGCCCTTCCCTCCCGGGCGCTGAAGCCTTGTTAAGCGAGATTGAAAGGCTGCCCGCGCCGGTTGACTTCGTGCTGCATAGCGGCGATGTCGTCCACGACCCGGAACGTGAAAAAGAGTATCGGCGGGCGCTTGAACTGTATCTTCGCCTGGGCGTGCCGGTGTACTACCTGCCGGGCAACCACGACCGCAGCCTGTGGTTCCAGCGTGTCCTGCGAAACTGTGAAGCCCCCGGACTCCATGCCGACCAGGAATTCGAGGCCGGCGGCGTCCAGTTCCTCTTGCTGGACAGCAGCATCCCGCAGGAGGAGGGAGGCTTCGGCCGCCTCGAGCCGGAGCAGCTGGCCTGGCTGGAGGAGCGCTGCGCGGCGCCGGACAGTCGTCCCCTTGTGGTGGCGTTGCACCACCATCCGCTGCCCCTGGCCGTACCCTGGCGGGACCAATACGGCCTGCGCAATGGTGAGGCCCTGCATGAGATCCTGCTGCTGGCGCGGCTGCGGCTGCGCTGCGTCCTCCACGGGCATATTCACGAGAGCCTGCTGACCCTGCGCGACGGGATCCCCTACCAGAGCGTGCGCAGCAGCTGGTTCCAGACGCAGACCTGGCCCGGCCAGGGTCAGGAATTCCCTGAGCCGCTCCAGTGGCCGGGCTACAACCTGGTCACGCTGACCGAACGCGACACCTTCATACGGCATTGCCGGGTGCGTCCATGAGGCGGGACCGATTCGGGTACAGGGGCGCGGCCATCTGGTGGGTGATCGCATGCGGCCCCTGACCTTCGTCCACCTCAGCGATTCGCATCTGATGGCGGACCCTCACAGCGTGGGGACGGACTTCGTGTCCGCGCTCGCGGCCACCGGGGCCCTGCTGCGTGACATCGAGGCGCTGTCCGCCCCCCTTGAGTTTGTGCTTCATACGGGCGACGTAAACCACGACCCGCAGCGGGAAGACGACTATCGGCGGACGCTTGAGCTTTTCAGTCGCCTGGGCGTGCCGGTCCACTTTCTGCCGGGCAATCACGACCGCAGCCCGTGGCTGCAGCGTGTGCTTCAGGGCGTCGAGGATCCCGGCCCTCACGCCGACCGGGAGTTTGAGGCCGGCGGCGTGCAGTTTCTGCTGCTGGACAGCACAGTCCCGCGGGAGGAGGGAGGCCACGGTCGCCTGGAGCCGGAGCAGCTGGCCTGGCTGGAGGGTCGCTGCGCGGCGCCGGACGGTCGGCCGCTGGTGGTGGTGTTGCATCACAACCCCCTGTCGTTGGGAGTGTCCTGGCCGGAGGAGTTGATTCTGCGTAACGGGGAGGCGCTGCACGAGATTCTCACGCTGGCGCGGCATCGCCTGCGCTGCGTGCTCTACGGGCACATCCACGAAAGCCTGCTGACCCTGCGCGACGGCATCCCCTATCACAGCGTGCGCGGCAGCTGGTTTCAGTTAAGGACCTGGTACGGCCAGACGTCTCTTGGGCCGGAGCCGCTACAGTGGCCCGGTTACAACCTGGTCACCCTGACGGAACGCGACACCTTCGTCCGGCACTGCCGCGTGCGTCTGTGAGGCGGGGCAGGGGCGGGGCGATTTCGCCGGTTCAGATTGTCAGGCTCAGATGTATACTGAGGGACATTCAGGAGGTCAGCCATGGCTGAAAAACCTCAGGGCATCACGGCGATTACCGTGGGCGGCTACAAGTCCATCCGCGACGAGACGACCATCGAAATCCGCCCGCTGACCATCCTCGCCGGCGCGAACAGTTCCGGCAAGTCCAGCATCATGCAACCGATGTTGATGATGAAGCAGACTTTGGATGCGACCTATGATCCCGGGCCGCTTCGTATAGATGGGCCCAACGTCACGTTTACAGAATACGAGCAGTTTGTTCCCAAGTCGCGGAAGCAAGGCGACCACGTGATGGTCGCTGCTTTTAAATCGCGGGCCAAAGTCTTTGCCTTTAATCAGGAAATGTATCTGAATAACGAATTTACTATTGGGGAGAGCAACAACGGCAACAATGTAGTCCGCCTGTCAAAAATGTCGAGTGATTATCTTCACAGTGACATTGTCATTTCCCCGGAGATGACCAGTGCTGACATAACCAGGCATGTCCCTTACGTTTCTGATGGAGAGTGGGAGGTTGTGCCGAAGAGATGTTTTCTTTATCTGGAGAAAACAGATACCCAAAATGTACCAGGATGGGAGTTAACAATCAGTCACACTAGCCCGTTTGTCAATCCAGCCTCCGTTTTGGAGCCCGCAATAGCAACCCTGATCCATGTTCCTGGCTTGCGGGGCATTCCTTCGCGGGCGTATCCTGTCGCCCATGTCCAGGGTCCCGGATTCCCCGGTCATTTCCAGCACTATGTCGGGAGTTTGCTATTGCAATGGCTGGAGGAAAGCGACGCAAGTTTCAGTCTAACGGAAAAAGATCTTATCCACTTGAACTTGACAAAATGGGTCAAACCGCAACGTGTTGACGACACCAGAATTGAAATTCTGGTGGGACGATTGCCTGTTAGTGCACAAGCAAACCCCAGGGATGATCTGGTCAACATCGCCGACGTTGGGATTGGAGTCTCACAGGTTCTGCCCGTCATTGTTGCGCTCATTGCAGCCCAACCGGGACAGATGGTCTACATTGAGCAACCGGAGATGCATTTGCATCCAAACGCCCAGGTTGCGTTGGCAGGCGTGATAGCTGATGCAGCAAAGCGGGGTGTGCGAGTCGTCGCTGAAACACACAGTTCGTTACTTTTACAGGGTGCAATGACGCTGATTGCCCAGGACAAGCTTGATCATGAAGATGTAATGCTCCACTGGTTTACACGTGATGATGAAGGCTATACAAAAGTCGACAGTGTGGAACCGGACAGAAACGGGGCCTACGGTGATTGGCCGGAAGACTTTGGAGACGTTGAACTGGACATCACGGGGAGATATCTGGATGCTGTTGCCGATCGTGAATTGGTGACGTGAGGTGCCTGTTGCACGACAAAGGCGACTGGTCATTGATTCGGATGTCACGGGTGCTGCCGGAGACGAAGATGCAGAAAACGCGACGGCGGCGAATTGCCACAGATTTCTGGTCAGTGTGTTGGCATGCGAGCACTACATTGTGCGCACTCCCGAGATCAAGGACGAATGGCGGCGTCATCGCTCCAGATTCTCAAACAGGTGGTTATTCCGCATGCACGCAAGGAAGTTGGTGATTGATTTGGGGAACGTGGAAAGCCAAAGTTTAAGAGAGAAACTGTCCCGACAAGCCACTAATGAAGATTCAATGGAACAGATGCTAAAGGACGCCCATTTGCTAGAGGGTGCAATGGCAACAGACAGGACAATTGCATCCCGGAATGATTCCGAAAGGAATCTGTTTCGCAATGTGAGCAGTAGAATTGGCGAAATCCGTGGCATCATGTGGGTCAACCCGGACAGGGAATCCGAGTTCTGCCTGGACTGGCTCAGGCGCGGCGCGCCGACCGAACCCAAACGACAGTTCGGTTATGCACACAGAGATCACTAGATGCAGCCCCTGACCTTCGTCCACATCAGCGACTCGCACCTGGCGACGGACCCCGCGTGGAGCGGGCCGCTGACCGACATCCTGCCGCGGCCGGGCGCCGAAGCGCTGGTGCGCGAGATCGCCGCGCTGCCCATGCCGATCGACTTCGTGCTGCATACCGGCGACGTCCACAGCGACCCTGAACGCCCGCAGGACTATCAGCAGGCCGCCGACCTTTACCGTCAGTTGCGCATGCCGGTGTATTTCCTGCCCGGCAACCACGACCGCAGCGACTGGCTGCAGCGTGAACTCATGGGAATCCACGAGCCGGCGGCGCAGGCCGACCAGGAGTTCGAGATCGGCGGCGTGCAGTTTCTGCTGCTCGACAGCAGCGCGCCGGGCGTGGACGAACACTACGGCTGGCTGGAAGCGGAACAGCTCGACTGGCTGGCGCAGCGTTGCGCGGCGGATGACCCGCGACCGCTGGTGGTGGCGCTGCACCACAACCCGCTGTCGCTGGTCGTGCCCTGGCTGGACGGCATCGTCCTGCGCAACGGAGAAGCGCTGCACGAGGCGCTCCTGCCGGCGCGGGCGCGACTGCGCTGCGTGTTTTACGGTCACATTCACGAGAGCATTCTGACGCTGCGCGACGGCATCCCCTACCAGAGCGTGCGCAGCAGCTGGTTCCAGACGCAGACCTGGCACGGCCAGGCCGACCCGTTCAAGGAGCCGCTGCACTGGCCGGGCTACAACCTCGTCACCCTGACCGAACGCGACACCTTCGTGCGCCACTGCCGGGTGCGCCTGTGAGCCAGGGCCGGCGGCGCCACAACCTGAAGCTGCTGCTGCCTGTCCTGCTGCTGCTGACGGCCATCGCCGCGCCCGCGCGGGCGCAGGGCATCACGCTGGAGGTGGAAGCCGGTTTCGACAGCTTCTTCCGCGAACACCAGTGGTTCCCGATACGGGTGCAGGCCAGCAACGCCGGCGCCGACCGCAGCGGCCGCCTGGTGCTGCGCCCCGAGACCTCCGGCAACGCCTTCAGCAACACCTTCAGCACCGCGCTGGAATTGCCGGCCGGGGCGCGCAAGAGCGTCTTTCTCTACGCGACTGCGCGCAGCTTCGCCGACAGCGTCCGCATTGAATACCTGGACGACGACAATATCGTGCTGGCGTCCCGGGAAGCGCCGTTGCGACACGTGCCGGAGGCGGACAATTTGCATGTGCTGGCGGGCGACGCGTCGCGGGGGCGGGTGGACCTGTCTTCGCTGGCGCCGGGCGGGCGGCAGGCCTGGCGCGCCGGCATGGCACTTGAAGACCTGCCGCCTCTGGCGGCCGCGCTGCAGTCGGTGGACACCTTTTTCTTCAGCGACGTGGACAGCGGCGCGCTCGACAACGCCCAACGCGAGGCGCTGGCGGCGCGGGTGCTGGCCGGCGCCCATCTCATCGCCACAGGCGGCGCGGGCTGGCAGGCGACGGCCGCCGGTCTGGGCGCGTTGCTGCCGCTGGAGCCCTCCGCCAGTCTGACGACGACGGACCTGGCGTCGCTGGCCGCACTGGCTGGCAGCGACGATCTGCCGGCCGGGCGCGAGACCCTGATCGCAACGGGCAGCCTGCACGCCGACGCGCGCGTGCTGGCGACGACCCCGGATGGTGTGCCGCTGCTCTTGCGACGTGAATTCGGTCTGGGCACGGTGGACTATCTGGCGGCCGACCCCCTGGTCGCGCCCCTGAGCGAATGGCCCGGTCTGGACGCACTGTGGTTCACCCTGGCGGCCACGCGCCGGCCCCTGCCCGGCTGGTCGCAGGGCATCACCAATCTTGAGCGCGCCGCCAACGCCAGTGAAATCCTGCCCGGCCTGGACCTGCTGCCGGACCTCCTGCCGCTCTGCGGCTTTTTGCTCTTTTACGTCGCCTTGATTGGCCCGCTGAATTATCTCATTCTGCGACGCATCAACCGGCGCGCCTGGGCCTGGGTGACCATTCCCGCGTTGATTCTGCTGTTTAGCGCGTTGTCCTGGACGGTCGGTTTTGGCTTGCGCGGAACCAGCGCCACGCTCAGTCGCCTGGCGCTGGTGCAGGCCTGGCCGGAAAGTGAGCAGGCCCAGGTGACCGGGTTGGTCGGCGTACTGTCGCCGCGGCGCGCCACCTACGACCTGTTGACGGCGCCGGGCAGCAGTTTGCGGCCGCTGGCGCGCGAGATCCCCGCCAACCCCTTCGCCGCGGGCATTCAGGCTCGCACGGACATTCGCCAGGCGGAAAGCTTCGACGCCCTGGACTTCAACGTGGACGCGAGCTTCATCTCCACCTTTCACACCACGGCGGTCACGCCGGCGCCGGCCATCACGGGCGCCGCCACGCTGAGTTACCGCCAGGGAGAGCCGGACCCGCTTACCGGCGAGCCGCGCTGGCACTGGCTGCTGAGCGGCAGCGTGCGCAACGCCGGCGACTTTCCCCTGAGCGAGCCGGTCATTCTTGCGCGCGCCGGAAGCCAGGCGCTGCCGACGGCCCTGCAACCGGGAGAGAGCGCGAGCTTCGAGTTGCCGCTGATTTCGGACACCCTGCAACCTCCGGCGCCGTCGCCGCTGGAACGCCGCGGCGAAGCGCAACTGACGCAGCTGCGTTTCAGTCGTTTTTCGCGGGCGCTGGCAGCGCGCGAACAAAGCGTGATGGACATCATGCAGGACGACTACAGCACCCGCGCCTACCGCGAGGGGCCCGGAAACAGCGCCGCTGCCCAGGAGCGGCACCGGCGCCAGTTGTTGCTTTCGGCCGCCGTGTCCGATCCCTTCCTCTCCACCGCCCGCGGCGGGCAGGTGTTCCTCGCCGGCTGGGGCGCGATGCCCCTGCAGACGGAACCGGGAGAGGCGCAGTGGGAACCCAACGATGCCGCGTTCTATCTCATTGCGCTCGAGGTCGAGCTGGAATTGCCGCAGGAACTGGTGCGCATTGAGGCCGACCAGTTCACCTGGGTGGCGCAGGAACGCAACAGCCTGTCCGGCAACGTCGCGCCGGTCAACACGGACTATCAGCCCGGCGACCAGGTGGTCTTCCGCTTCACGCCGCTGCCGCTGGCTCAACTGGAACAGGTGGAGGCCCTGCAGGTCACCGTCAATCTGCGCAATACGGGGCCGGACGAAATCCCTCTGGAACTGTGGGACTGGCGCGATTCGCGCTGGCGACCGGTCACGCTGAGCCGACCGCGCACGCGCAGCACAACGCGCACGGTCGTCCTGCCGAAACCCCAGGCCCTGCTGGGCGCGCAGAACAGCGTGCTGCTGCGCCTGGTTGCTGAAGAGCTTGGCGGCGCGTTGCGGGTGGAACGCCTCGCAATCGAGCAGCAGGGTTATTTCATGTATACTGACGACAGAGCGACGGTGGCCGACGCATGAGCCTCATCATCGAAACCAGCGACCTGGTCAAGCGCTACGCGCGCTTCACTGCGGTCAGCGGGCTTTCACTGGCGGTGCCGGAGGGCGCGATCTACGGTTTCGTGGGCCCCAATGGCGCCGGCAAAACGACCACCATGCGCGTATTGACCACCCTGACGCGTCCAACTGAGGGTGAGGCCCGCGTGGCCGGCTATTCGGTCACCGCGCATCCGCGCGCCGTGCGGCGCTCCATCGGCTACATGCCGGATGAGTTCGGCGTCTACGACGACATGCGCGTCTGGGAATACCTGGACTTCTTCGCCGCCTGTTACGACATCCCCGAGAACGAGCGCCGGCGCCTGATCGACGATTTGCTCGAACTGGTGGACCTGACGCACCGCCGCGAGGACATGGTGGACAAGCTCAGCCGCGGCATGAAGCAACGCCTGTCGCTGGCGCGCACCCTGGCCCACGATCCCGAGGTCCTGATTCTGGACGAGCCGGCTGCCGGCCTGGACCCGCGCGCCCGCGTCGAGATCCGCGAACTGCTGGTCGAACTGGCGTCCATGGGCAAGAGCATTTTCTTCTCCTCGCACATCCTGGCGGACGTCAGCGAGATCTGCACGCACATCGGCATTATTGAGGCCGGCCAAATGGTGATTCAGGGCAGCGTGGCGGACATGCGCGCGCAGTTGACGCCCTGGCGCGAAATCGTGGTGACCCTGGCCGACGGCGACGCCGTGGGCGAGGCGCGCCGTTTGCTGGAAGGCATGCCCCGGGTGCTGGAGACCGGTCTGCTGGAGCCCGAGGACGAGCGGGCGCGTCTGAGCGTCCACTTTGATGGCGATGACGCCGGCGTGGCGGGACTCAACCGCGCGCTGGCCCTGGCCGACATCGGCGTTCTCGGCTTTCAGGAAGAGACCAAAGATCTCGAATCGCTCTTCATGAACGTGACCCGGGGCGTCGTCAGTTGAGCATGACCCCAACCCGCGTCCAGTTGATTGACGAAGCCGAGGAGCTGCTGGAACCCCGCGAGCGGGCCCTGTTGCGAATCGCGCGTGTGCTGCTCGGTGGCGCCCTGGCCAATGGCGCGGCCCTGGCCCTGACCCTTTTGCTGGCGCTGGCGGGCGCGTTACGGCTGTGGCCGGGCTACTTCGCCACCGCGCAGGGGCTGCTGGCCGGCGGGTTGACGCTGGCACCGGATACCGCCATGGCCGTGGTCATGCTGCTGCTGCTGGCCGACGGCGGCCTGCTGCTGGTGCTGATGACGGGCGTGCTGGCGCGCGAATTCTGGGCCCTGCCGGGCCTGGGCCTGCTGCTGCTGGTCAACCTGGCCGGTCTCCTGCTGGGTGGCCTGACCCTGACTGTGGTGACTCTGGTGCCGGGCGCCTGGGCGCTGGCGCTGAGCCTGCGTGAGGCGCGCAGTTTCCGCATCAACCCGGTGATGCGCAAGGAATTCCGCGGCCGTATGCGCGGGCCGCGTTCCTTCATCGTGTTGACGGTCTACCTCGGTCTGATGAGCGCCTTTACGGCGTTGCTTTACCTCGTTTTTGGTTCGGGCACGGTGCAGGGCACCGGCTCGGCCGCGATCGGCGCCATCGGCCGCGTGCTGTTCATCGGCCTGGTGAGCATTGAACTGCTGCTGATCCTGTTCATCGCGCCGGCCTTCACCGCCGGCGCCATCACCGGCGAACGCGAATTCGGCACCTGGGACCTGTTGCAGACCACCTTGCTGGTGCGGCCGGCGCTGCTCATCGGCAAGCTGGAATCGGCGCTGGGCTACATTCTGCTGCTGCTGTTTTCCTCCATCCCGCTGCAGAGCATCGCCTTTCTCTTCGGTGGCGTCACCCTGGCCGAACTGGTGGTCTCCTTTGCCGTGCTCTCCGTGACGGCTATCGTGCTGGGCACGCTGGGCATCTACTTTTCGGCCCACACCACGCGCACCCTGACTGCCAGCATGCGCGCCTACACGGTGGCGCTGGGCCTGCTCTTCGGCATCCCCCTGCTACTCAACCTGCCGCTCTTCAACGCCTTCGTCAACGCGGCCTCCGGCTTTGGCTCCGGCATCAGCGCGTCGCCGGTGCTGGAAGCGATCTTTGTCTACGTCGGCTTTCTGCTGGTCAGCCTGAACCCCGTGGCCACGGCGCTGGTGACCCAGCAACTGCTGGCGGACCGCAACGTGGCCGGCCTGTGGACGCTGGTGCTCAGCAGCGACGGCAGCACCATCCCGCTGGTCTCGCCCTGGATCAGCCTGGTGGTCTTCTACCTCCTGATTTCCACCATCCTGGTGGCACTGGCCGTGCGTCGCATGCGCAAGGTGGAGGCCTGATGGCCAGCCTCGCGGCTGGCCCCGCCGGCGACGGCCCGCGCGCAACCCTGACGACCCTGTTGCAGCGCTGGGAACGGCGCCAGCGCTGGCAACGCACCTGGCTGGGGTTACCGCGCAGCCTGCTGCCGGGGCTCGCGCTCGGCCTGGCCCTGCTGCTGTGGTCGCGCCTGCGATTTGGAACGCCTGCCGACAGCCTCCTGCCGGCCCTGGCCCTGTTGGCCGGCGCGGGCATGATGCTGTTGCTGGCGCGAATCTGGCTGGCACCGCGCCCGACCCTGGCGCTGGCGCGCAAGTTTGAACAGGAATTCGGGCTCAGCGAACGACTCTCCACCGCGCTGGAATTGCTGGAGGGTCGCATTTACGGCGGCGCCGAACTAACGCCGCTGCAGATCGCCGATGCCGGAAGCCGCGCCCGCGGCGTGGACGTCGCCCGTCAGATGCCGCTACGCAGCGACCGGCGCGCCTGGGCCCTGCTGGCGCTGCTGCTGTTGGCCATCGGGCTGGTGACGCGTCTGCCCGCGCCCTCTGTGCCGGCAGACGAGCAGGAGGCGCAGGAGGCCGCCATCGACGAGGCGGCCGCGGCCGTCGAGCGGATCAGCGAGGAGCTGGCGAGCGACACGGCCCTGCCCGCGGAATTGCGCGAGCAGTTGCAACGCGAACTGGAACGCAGTCGGGCCCTGCTGGGGCAGGAGGCCCTGTCCCCGGAGGAAGCCTTTGCGGCGTTGAGCGAGAGCGCGGAGCAATTTGAGCAGCAGGCGCTGGCGCTGGAAGAAGGTATTCGGCAGCAAATGCAGGCGCTGGCGAACGCGCAGCAGGCCGGCGGCGAGCAGCTTGAGGCCGCCCTGCGGCAACTGGAGAACGCCGGCACGCTTCCGCCGGGCGACGACGTGGCGGGCCGTCTGGAACAGGCCGCCGCTTCCCTGGAGGCCAGTAATCCGGAACTTGCGGCGGCGATTCGGGAGGCCCTGCAGGCCCTGCGCGACAGTCAGTTGCAGAACGCGAGCAATGCCGCGGGTCTGGCCCGACAGGTGCTGGCGCAGCAACAGCAGCAACTCGCCCGCGCGCAGGATTCGCAGCAGAGACTGCGGGCGGCATCCGACCAGTTGCGTGACAGCGCCAGTCAGATCGCGCAGCGCTCGCAGGCGCAGCCCCTCGTGAGTCAGGAACGCATGCAACAGCAGCCCGGCTCGGGCGCGCAACCCCAGGCGGGAGACATGTCGATGCAGGGTCAGCCGCAGGAGACTGGCGCCGGGCAAAGGGGCGAAAACCCCGAGGCCGGCAGTCTGCCGGGCAGCAACGCCCAGGCGGGCGAGGGGGAGGATGCGCAGGCCGGTTCGCAGGGCGGCCAGCCCGGCGGCCAGCAGACCGGTCAGGGCCAGAATACCAGTGAGCAGGACCGCCCGGGCCTGGGCGGCCAGGCCGGCGACGCCCCGGGAGGCGCGGGCATGGAGGAAAGCTTCGCCGGTGTGCAGGGCGCGCCTCCAGGCCAGGGGAACGACCCCGACGGTCTGGGCCAGCGCGAATTCGCGCCGGTGTACGCGCCGCGGCGCATTGGCGCCAGCCAGGGGCCGGAACTCTACCTGGAGAATGACCCCGGCGACTCGCCCCTGATGGAGGGCGATTTTGCGCCCAACCCCTCCGGCGAGGCGCTGGTGCCCTGGAACGAAATCTACGGCGACTATCTGGATGCGGCCAGCCGGGCGCTGGAGAGCGACTACATCCCGCTGGGCCTGCGCGACGTGGTGCACGATTACTTCAGCGCACTGGAGCCTGGTCGCTAGCGCGCGACAAAAAGGGAGCGGACATGGCGGATGAGCTGAAGCTTGAGGAATTTGGCGCGCTGGCGCAGGCGATCGAGGCCGAGGTGGGCCGCGTCATCGTCGGTCAGCGCGACGTACTGCGCAGCGTGCTGATCTGCATTCTCAGTGGGCGTCACGCCCTGCTGGAGGGCGTACCGGGCCTGGGCAAGACCATGCTGATCCGCAGCCTGGGCGCGGCGCTGGATCTGAAATTCACGCGCATCCAGTTTACGCCGGACCTGATGCCGGCGGACATCACCGGCACGGACATCATGGAAGAAGGTGAGGACGGCAGTCGCCTCTTTCGCTTCCACGAGGGGCCGGTCTTCGCCAACCTGGTGCTGGCCGATGAAATCAACCGCGCCACGCCCAAGACCCAGTCCGCCCTGCTGGAGGCCATGCAGGAGAAGACGGTCACGGTGGCCGGCCGCAGTTACCCCCTGCAGGACCCCTTCTTCGTGCTGGCCACGCAGAACCCGCTGGAGATGGAGGGCACCTATCCGCTGCCGGAAGCGCAGCTGGACCGCTTCATGTTCAAGGTGCGGGTCGACTTTCCGCGCCCCGAAGAACTGATCGACATCCTCGAGCGCACCACCGGCGCCGACGAGATTTGGCCGCGGCGCGTGGCCGATGGCGCCCAGGTGCTGCAGATGGGCCGCCTGGCCCTGACGACGCCGGTGGCCACGCATCTGATGGAACGGGCGGCGAACCTGATTCTGGCGACCCACCCGCAGGAGGCGCAGGCCACGGAACTGGTGCGGCAGTACGTTCGTTACGGTTCCAGCCCGCGCGGTGCCCAGGCGCTGGTCATCGGTGCGCGCGTCAATGCCCTGCTGGAAGGGCGCCTGAACGTCGCCTGGGAGGACATTGAGGCGGTGGCGCCGGCGGCGCTGCGACACCGGCTGCTGCTGAACTTCGAGGGCCTCGCCGAGGGTACCGACCCCGACGACATCATCCGCGAAGCGCTGCACGCCGTCAGCCGCCAACCCGCCTGACGGACAGTCCATGGCTGAAGCACGCGTCTTTGACGAACGCACCCTGCGTCGCCTGGAGCAGGTCATGCTCTGGTCGCAACGCGCGCGCGCCGGCGCCATGAAGGGCGAACGGCGCTCGATTCGGCGCGGCACCAGCATCGAATTCGCCGACTACCGCGACTACGCCTACGGCGACGATTTGCGCCGTCTGGACTGGAACGTCTACGCCCGCCTGCAGCGGCCCTACATCAAGCTGCTGGAGGACGAGGAAGACCTGGCGCTGCATATCCTCATCGACGCCTCGGTCAGCATGGACTGGCCCGCCGGCGACGCCGACGCGGAGCGCAACAAGTTTCGCCATGCGCAGCGCCTGGCCGCCGGCCTGGCCTGGTGCGCCCTGGCCAGCAACGACCGCACGCAGGTACACGGGGTCAGCGGCGCGGGCAGCGCAACCTTCGGCCCGCACCGCGGGCGGGGCCACAACCTGCGCCTGCTGGACTTCATCGCGGGCCTGCAACCGGCGGGGGAGGTGGACCTGGACGCCGTCCTGCGCGAGCAGGCCCTGCGCGGCGCGCGCCCGGGTTTGTTCGTGCTCATCAGCGACATGTACACGCCCGTCAACCTGACGGACGCGCTCAACGAACTGGCCGCCGCGGGTCACGAACTGCTGCTGCTGCATCTGCTCTCGCCGGAGGAACTGGAACCGCCCCTGGCCGGCGACCTGCGCCTGATCGACGTGGAAAGCGGCGGGGCGCGCGAGGTGAGCATCGACGGAAATCTGCGCGAACGCTACGCGCAGCGCCTCGACGCCTGGCGCGCCCAACTGCGGCGTACCCTGTTGCAGCGCGGCGGCCATTACCTCTTCGTCAACACGGACACGCCCTGGGAACGGGTTATCCTGCGCGACTTGCGCGGCCTGGGCATCGTTCGATGAGCGCGGAGGCCGACGACGCATGCAACTGCTGACGCCGCTGGCGCTGGCCGGGGCGCTGCTGGCCCTGCCGATCCTGCTGCTCTACATGCTGCGCCTGCGCCGCCAGGAGCTGGAAGTTCCCAGCATCATGCTCTGGCAGCAACTGCTGCAGGATACCGAGGCCAACACCCCCTGGCAGCGCCTGCGACGCAATCTGCTGCTGCTTTTGCAACTCCTGATTCTGGCGGCGCTGGTGCTGGCGCTGGCGCGGCCCTTCATCGTTGTGCCGGCGGCCGGCAGCGGCCAGATTGTGCTGCTGCTGGATGCCTCGGCCAGCATGAACGCCAGCGACGTGGAGGGGGGCAGCCGCTTCCGCGCCGCGCAGGACGAGGCGCGCGCGGCCGTCAGCGCCCTCGGCGCGAACGACCGCGTGACGCTCATCCGCGTCGCCGAGCAGCCGCAGTTGTTGCTGGCGGCCAGCAATGACCGCCTCGCCCTGCAGGTGGCGATCGACAACGCCCGGCCGGGCCTGGGCAGCGCGGACTGGCCCGCCGCCCTCACGCTGGCCATGGGCGGCATGGCGCAGAGCGATGACTTCAGCCTGGTGATCATCAGCGATGGCGGTCTGGGCGACCCGACCTTGCTGCCGGAACTGCCGGACAACGTGACCTGGCTGCCGGTCGGGAGCGCCGGCGACAATCTGGCGATCACGGCGCTGGCCACGCGCCGCCGGGCGGGGCAGCCGGCGCAGCTCTTCACACGGGTCACGAACCATGGCGCTCGCGACGCAGAGGTCGTGCTTAGCCTGAAAGTCGATGGCGAACTGGTCGCATCGGCCTATCACGAGGTGGAGGCCGGCGCGGACCTGCCGCTGGTCGTCGAGGCCCTGCCCGCCAGCTTCCGCCGGATCGAGGCCAGCCTGACGATCCCGGTGGCCTCGGAGATCCCCGATCACCTCGAACTGGACAACCAGGCCTGGGCGCTGGTCGAGGGCGGGAGCGGCAGTCGCGTCCTGCTCTTCACGCCAGGCAATCGCTTCATTGAGGAAGTGTTGCGCAGCCTGCCCGGCGTGGAGGCCTTCCGCGGCGACCTGTCAGCCGGTCTGCCGCGTGAAGCCTACGACCTGACCATCCTCGATCGCTGGCAACCGGAGCGCCTGCCGGTGGGCGACCTGCTCTTCATCAATCCGCAACGGGGCAACGCGCTTTTCACCCTGGGCGAGGAACAGGAATTCGCGCAGGACATTCACGTGACGCCGGGTGACGCGCGCACGCGTTTTGTCGATCTCGACGACGTCAGCGTGCAACGCTGGACGCCGGTGGATGCGCCCTGGGCGCAGACGCTGATTGAGGCCGATGGCAGCCCCCTGTTGCTGGCCGGGGAAGTTGACGGGCGGCAGGTGGCCATCTTCACCTTTGACGTGCATCGCAGCGACCTGGCGCTGCAGATCGCATGGCCCGTGCTGATGGCCAACCTGCTGGACTGGTTTGCGCCGCCCGGCCTCCTGAGCGCGCGCGACAGCCTGGCCGTGGGAGACGCGCTGCAGTTGCGGCCGCCGCCGGATGCCGGGGGCCTGCGCGTGCGCCTGCCGGACGGTTCGTTGCAGGAGCTGTCGCTGGCACGGCGGCCGCTGCTCTTCGCCGATACGCAGCAGCAGGGCATCTACACGATTGAGGTGCTTGAGGGCGGCAATGTCACGCGCAGCCAGTCCTTCGCCGTCAACCTCTTTGACGCCGCCGAAAGCGACATCCTGCCGCGGGAGTTGCTCTTCTTCGGTCAGTCCAGCCTGGCGCCCGGCGCGCGCGAGGAAGAGGGCCAGCTGGAGTTCTGGCCCTGGGTGGCCCTGCTGGCGCTGATGGTCTTGCTGCTGGAGTGGGTCGTGTACCAGCGTCGGCGCGCCGGCCTGACCCTGCGACCGCGACGCCCGTGACCCTGCTGACGCCCCAGGCGCTGTTGTTGCTGGCGCTGGCAGCGCCGCTGGCCTGGCTCGGCTGGCCGCGGCAGCGTTTCCGCCGGGCGCGAGATGCCTTCAGCCTGGCGCTGCGTCTGCTGATCCTGCTGTGCATCGTGCTGGCCTTGAGCGGCCTGCAGGTCAGCCAGTCCGCCGACCGACTGGCGGTCGTGTTTCTCGTCGATGTTTCCGACAGTCTGGGCCCGGAGCTGGAGGAAGAGCAGCTGGCCTGGGTCGAGGCGGCCATGGCGGCGATGGGCCCTGACGACCTGGCCGGCATCGTCGCCTTTGGCGCGCAGCCCTTCACGGAGCGGGTGCCCGGCCGCTCGCGCGAGGCGGATACGCTGCAATCGCAGCCCGGGCGCGACCACACGGACCTGGCGGCGGCCATCCGCCATGGCAGCGCCCTGCTGCCTGGCGACGCTGCGCGGCGACTCGTGCTCCTCAGCGACGGCCGCGCCACGCTCGGCGATGCGCCGGCGGCCGCCCGTCAGGCAGCGGCGGCGGGCATCGAAATCAGCCACGTCGTTTTCGCCCGTTCGCCCGGGCCGGAAGTCCAGTTGACCGGCCTGGACGCGCCGGCGGTGATCAGCGCCGACCAGCCCTTCGACGTCACCCTGTCCGTGCTGGCCGGGGCGGCGACCGACGCCACGCTCACGGTGCTGGACAACAATGAACTGCTGCAGCGCGAGACCCTGCAACTGCGCGCCGGCGCCAGCAACTACACCCTGACCCTGCCGGGTTCCGGCGACGGTTTCCGCGATATCCGCGCGCGCATCGACCCGCAGGGTGGCGACGGCTATTACCAGAACAACCAACTGGCCGCCTTCACGCGGGTGGTCGGGCCGCCGCGAACCCTGTTGCTGGCGAATGACCCGGCCGAGGCGCTGCATTTGTTGCCGGCGCTGGAACAGGCCGGCGTGCAGCTGGAGGTCCGCTACCCGCGCGAGATTCCGGTGGGCCTGGGGCCACTGCTGCAGTACGAAAGCGTGATTCTGGTCAATCTCTCGGCGACGACCCTGGGGCAGGGGCGTATGGAAGCGCTGGAGCGTTTCGTGCGGGACCTTGGCGGCGGTCTGGTGGCCATCGGCGGGCCGGACTCCTTCGCGCCGGGCGGCTGGTACCGCACGCCCCTGGAAGATGCCCTGCCGCTGGAGATGCAGATCCGCGACCAGCAGCGTCTGCCGCAACTGACCATCACCTATCTCATCGATCGTTCCGGCAGCATGGGCATGACGGGCCCGTCAGGCGTGGCCAACGTGGAGCTGGCCAAGGAAGCCATCATTCGCTCGCTGGATTTCCTGCAAGCCTCCGACCGCGCCGGCGTCGTCTCCTTTGATACCGAAGGCAGCTGGATTGCGGAGTTGCAACCGGTGCTGGACCGCCTGGGCCTGCAGCGGCGGGTGGCGACGCTGCGCGCCGGTGGCGGCACGGACATCCTGGCCGGTCTGCGTCTGGCCGGTGAGGCGATGCGCCAGGAACCTTCGCAACGCAAGCACATCATCCTGCTCACGGACGGCGGCGCCAAACCGGACGGTCTGGTGGAACTCAGCGAGGAACTGCGCCGCAACGCTGACGTGACCACCTCGGTCATTTCCATCGGTCAGGGGGCGGCGTTTCTGCGGGCGATGGCGGAGGTGGGCGACGGCAACTATCACGAGGTGCGGGAGATCGTCAACATCCCGACGATTTTCACCATGGAGACCGTGCTGGCCAGCCGCTCCTACCTGGTTGAGGAGCCCTTCTTCGCGCTGCAACTGGCGCCCAGCCCGGTGATGAGCGGAATCGACGGTCTGCCCGGCCTGCGGGGCTACGTGGCCACGTCTCCCAGGCAGACCGCGCGCGTGGTGCTCGCCGGCCCGGCCCCCTGGCATGATCCCTTGCTGGCGACCTGGCAATACGGCCTCGGGCGCGCGCTGGCCTTCACCAGCGACGCCGGCTCGCGCTGGGCCTCGGCCTGGACCTCCTGGGAGGGCTTTACCCGCTTCTGGGGGCAGGCGCTGCGCTGGACGATGACCGCCGGGCGCACGGACAATCTTGAAGCGCGGGTGCAGCCCGAAGGGCAGCGGGCGCGCCTGGTCGTCGACGCCCGCAATGAGGACGGCGACTTTCTCAATGGCCTGCAGCTGGAGGCGCATCTGGTGAGCCTGCAGCGGGATACGGACAGGATCACCCTGCAACAGGCCGCGCCAGGCCGCTACGAGGCCCTGTTCTCCCCGTCCGGCGAAGGCGCGCTGTTCATCAACATCCAGGGGGAAGGGCTGGTGGAAGGGGTGACGCAGCAGTTCGCGCAGACCGCCGGCTGGGTGCGCGGCTATTCGGCGGAGTACGACAGCGGCGCCAGTGGCACGCGCGGCGCGGACCGCGCGCTGCTGCGCGAACTCGCCGGGATCACCGGCGGCCGCGACATGACGGAGACTCCGGCGCTGGCCTTTGAACACAACCTGCAGGCGCGGGAGGCCGCCACGCCGCTGTGGCCCTGGCTGCTGCTGACGGCCCTGCTGCTGCTGCCGCTGGATATCGCCGTACGCCGGGTCGTGATCACCCGCGGCGATCTGCGCCGGCTGCGCATGGCGCTCTTTGGTTTCAGTCGCCCGCTGACGCCGGAAGGACCGGGCGAGCGCCTGGCCAGTTTGATGGCTGCGCGCGACCGGGGCCGCGAACGCGTGACCGGCAGCGTTTCCCGTCGCATCGGCACGGCCGCCGGGTCGTCGCCGGAACAGGCTGAAGACCCGCCGTCCCGCGAGGCAGAAGAAGACACACGCCGGCGACCGGCCCGCGCCGGCCTCGGCACGACGGCCGCGCTGCTGCGGACCCGGCGGCAGCGCCGCGGCGTTGAGGACGGCGGAGACTCCGCGTCCTGAGCGCTGCGTCAACAGGCTGTTGCAATAGGTATTAAGGGCTTTATCAGCCGGGTATACAATTCATGACCGGGAGCGAGGTGGTGTTTCGGCTATGAATTCGCAGGGCAGGGGTGCGGACCCTGACGTTCGACTGGCGCGCAGGGAAGACGTAGCGGCCATTCGCGCGCTCATCCAGCCGCATGTGTCGTCGGGGCGGTTGCTGCAGCGGGCGACAGAAGAGATCGAGTTCCTGTTGCCCACCTTCGTCGTCGCCGAGCAGGACGGGACGGTGGTCGGCTGCGCGGCGCTGGAGATCTATTCTTCCCGCCTGGCGGAAGTGCGCAGTCTGGCCGTCACGGATGCCCTGCAGGGTCTGGGGGTGGGGCGGCGCCTGGTGGAGGCCTGTGTGACGATCGCGCGCGAGCGGCAGGTGATGGAAGTGATGGCCATCACCTCCAACGAGGGCTTTTTCCGCGCCGTCGGCTTCGATTTCACGCTGGCCAATGAACGCAAGGCGCTCTTTATCGACCCGCAGGAGAGACCCTGAACGAGGCGCCGTCGCTTGACCGGCGCCAGGGCCTTCCGTACAATCGCCATCACGCCCGGGAAGCACGCCGGCAAGGCGTCCCGCAGGAGCCAAACCGCATGGCTGAGGAAACGATAGTCGCGGTCTTTCCCTCGCGCGTGATTCTGGGCAAGGCGCTCGACCACATTGGACGACTGGACGACCTGGCGCTGAAACACGCGGTCATCATCGCCCGGGCGCGCGACGGCGAGATTGTGGTGCTGGACGATGACATCAGCTCGCACGAGGTGATGTACGCCGGCGCCGGCCTCGGGGCCATCATGATGGCCATCGGGGTGGCGCAGCAAGGCGCCCTGGCCCTGCCCGGCGCCATGGCCCTGATAGCCCTGGTGCTCGCTGCGCTGGCCGGCGGCCTGGTGGGCGCGGGCGTCAGTCGCGCCGCCGCCACCCTGATCGACTCCGACTTTCGTAACCTGCAGGTCAAGACCCTCGCCGCCGAACTGAAGGCCGGCCACCCCGCGCTGGTGCTGGAATTTGAGGAAGGCGCGGACTCGCTGGAGCGCCTGCGGCTGGAACTGAAGCCCTATCGCGCCGAGTTGGTGGAATACCTGCACGAGGCGCGTTTCGCCGTGGCGCGAATGGACGAGGGGGCGGCCGACGAAGCGCCGGAGATGCGACGTCAGCGATGAAAGCATCCGCCCTGCCGGGCGACCCGCCACGACCCCTGTGGCCCACCCGGCGCTGGTGGCTGGCCCTGCTGGTCCTGCTTGTGCTGGCGGGCGGCCTGCGCTTCACGGGCTACAACTTCAGTCTGCCCTATATCGACCACCCTGACGAACCGAACCAGTTTCTCGCCGCGCGTCTGGTGCTGGACCAGGGCACGTCCCGCTCTATCGGCAAACATTCCTATCCGCCGGGCATCGTCGCCCTGCACTATCTCTTCGTGCGCTACTGGCAGGACCCGGCGCAGCCGCCGTCGATCGTCACCGGCCCGGTGCGGCTGATCGCCATCAGCGCCAGTCTCTTGTCAATCGCCCTGCTGGCCCTGCTGGGCTACCACGGGGCTGGCCCGCCCGCCGGACTGATTGCAGCAGGCATTGCATCGGTCACGCCCTGGCTCGTCGATCACAGCCGCTTCGCCACGGCGGACAGCTTCGCCACGCTCTTCAGCCTGCTGGCGCTGTGGCTGACCCTGGCGGGCGTCCAGTACCGGCGCAGGGGCTGGACGACCTGGGCCGGCCATGCCCTGATGCTGGCGGTCCTCTTCAAATACCAGGCGCTGTTCCTGACGCCGCTGGTGCTGCTCGCGCCGCTGCTGGCCGGTGCGTCCTGGAGGCGCGTCGTCGCCGGCAATGCCCTGCGTCTGGCGCTGTTTCTGGCCTGGCTCTTCCTGCTGACCCCGGCGCTGGAGGCGGGCGAGGACTCGCCGATCCGCAACTGGCGTCAGGTGACGACATTGACCCCCGCGGCCCTGCTGCAGGCGCCGCTGGCTAACCTCGGCAACATGCTGGCCATTCTGGACCTGCGCCTGCTTGCGCCTGGCTGGGCCGGTTTGGCGCTGCTGCTGACGGGCCGCGCGCGCCACGGTTGGCGGCGACCGGCCGCGCTTTACCTGCTGCTGGCGGCGCTGGCGGTCTATGCCGGCGTGGGCCTGTTCGGTGAACAGCCGCTGCGCCTGCTGCTCACCTCGACGCTGTTGCTGGTGACGCTTTCCGGCATCGGCTGGGCGCAGTGGACGACGCTTGTCATTGAGCGCGCCGCAGCGCTGGCGACTCCCCGCGATGTGACTGCCGCCACGGCCATCGTATTCGTCTTTTTGCTTCTGGCCCTGCCTTCGCTGCAGCGCTCGCTTACCAACGCGTATGAGCACACGCTGCCGGACCGGCGCAACGATCTGGCCGCCTGGGCGGACACGACCCTGCCATCCGGACGCCATATCGCCACGGTGGAGAACCACAAGACGCTCAACCGTGACTGGGGCGGCTATCCCGGCGTCACGACCTTCAACTTCGCCGGCCAGTATCACCTCGGCGAGCGGCCCCTGGCGGACTGGCGCGCCGATGGCGTCGACTTCGCCATTCTGCCCTGGCGCGACTACGCGGTCTGGCTGGACGATGACCCGCAGGGCTATTTGGCCGAAACGACCCTGCTGAAGGCCTGGCCGCCCTCGGAAGCGCATCGCGGACCTTCCATGGTGGTGCTGGCGCTGCGCACGCCGACGCAGTTGCAGCCGGCGGGGGAGAGCCAGTTGGGCAGCATCCGTCTGCTCGGTCACGACCTGGACCTGGGGGCTGCCCGGCCCGGCGCGACGCTGTCCTTCCGGCTTTACTGGCAGGCCGACGCGCCGACCGACGGCGACTACGTCGTCTTCAACCACCTGCTGGACGCCGATGGGGTCCTCGTCGCCCAGGTGGACGGGCCGCCGCTGCCCGACACGCGGCGCGGGACCTCCGCCTGGGACGACCCGCAGGAGACGCTCATCAGCCGCGAGTTCCGCCTGCAGCTGCCGGAAGACCTGGCGGCGGGCGAGTACCGTTTGGTGACCGGCTGGTACCGCCGCGACACGGGTCAACGCCTGCTGGCTCCGGATGGAAGTGACCACCTGACTCTGGTGACGCTTTCGCTGGAGTGATTGCCTTATACTGGATCAAACGCGATTGAGGATCAGACAATGATCACTATCGGACAGCCGGCGCCGGACTTTACGCTTCCCAACCAGGACGGTGAAAATGTGCGTCTGGGCGACTTGCGCGGGCGGGTGGTCGTGCTATTCGCCTTCCCCAAGGCCGGCACCTACGGCTGAACGAAACAGGCATGCGGCTTCCGTGATGAATTGCCGCGTTTCGAGGCTGGCAACGCCGTCGTGCTGGGCATGAGCAACGACCGGCAGGAGAAGCTGAAGGCCTGGCACAGCGAGCAGGGGCTCAACTACGATCTGCTCAGCGACCCCGAACAGCGGGTCATTCGCGAGTGGGAGGCCGGCGTTTCGCTGCTCGGTGTGGCGAAGGTCCCGCTCACGCGGCGCTCCTGCTGGGTGATCGACGAAGAGGGCATCCTCATCGACATGAAGGTTGGCATCAGCCCGGAGGCCAGCGTGGCGCTGGCGCTGCGGGCGCTGGAGGCGCGCGCCGCGGGTTGAGAGAGCGTCCAACAAGACGGGCGACGTGACAGGTCGCCCCTACAGTATTGGGCAAAACGGGCGACATGGTATGTCGCCCGTACAATATGGTTGGGGTGAGGCGGGCGCCCTGACAGGTCGCCCGTACAGCGGCAACGGCAGCGGAATGCAGCGGGCCTTGCCGCGGCGCATGGCGCGAGTCACAATTCCCGCAGGGACCAGACAGGAGAAGACCATGCCCGCGATCGGTGAACTGGCGCCGGATTTCAAACTGCTCAATCAGGATGGCGAGAGCGTGCGTCTGGGCGACTTGCGCGGCCGGCGCGTCATCCTTTTCGCCTACCCGAAGGCCGCCACGCCCGGCTGCACGACCCAGGCCTGCGGCTTTCGCGACAACTACCCGCAGGTGGAGGCCGGCGACGCGATCGTGCTGGGGCTCAGCCCGGACGAGCCGCCAGCGCTGCGCCAGTGGATCGACGACGAAAACTTCCCCTTCGACCTGCTCAGCGACCCGCAGCATGAAGTGCTGGAGGCCTGGGGCGCCTGGGGCGAGCGCTCGATTTACGGCAACAAGTACATGGGCGTCATTCGCTCGCACTGGGTGATCGGCGCCGACGGGGTGGTCGAAGACGAGCAAGTGAACGTCAGCCCGAAGAACAGCGTCAAACGCGCGCTGGCAGCGCTATAGGGGGCTCTCCTCCCCGTCACGGCCACGGACCACAAGGGCGCGGCTGTCGGAGGGCAGCCAGGCGTCAATCTGCGCGATGACCTGCTCCAGTGGGTGGCGCGTACGGCCCTTCAGCGCGCACTCCCAGACCTCCAGGATACGCCAGCCCATGGCCGCCAGAGCCTGACGGCTGGCGGCGTCGGTCTCGCGTGTCTTCGTGATCTTGGCGCGCCACCAGTCGGCGCGGCTGGAAGGCCACTTGAAGAGATGGCAGTCGTGGCCGTGCCAGAAGCAGCCGTTGACGAAGATGACGGCGCGATAACGCGGCAGGACCAGATCGGGCTTGCCGGGCAAGTCCTTGCGGTGCAGGCGATAGCGGTAGCCGAGTCGGTGGAGGCTGCGGCGGATGAGCAGTTCGGGCCGGGTGTTCTTGCCCCGGATGCCGGACATCATTCGGCTGCGCACCTGCGGACTGACCACGTCGGTCATGCCAGCCTCCGGTTGGGCGCAGAAGCTTCAATTATACGAAAGGGGTCGGGCTGCGGGCAAACGGCCCCGTCGCTAAACCGGTCCTGGTTTAGGTGCGTCCCTGCCCGGTCAGCAGCTTCAGGTCGGCGTCGACCATCATGCGGATGAGTTCCTCGAAGCCGACGCGCGGCTCCCAGCCCATGTCGGCCTTCGCGCGCGCCGGGTTGCCGCGCTGGGCGAAGATCTCGGTGGGGCGCAGAAACTGGTCCGCAGTGACGACGTGCTGCTCGTGGTCGAGGCCAACGTGGTCGAAGGCCACGCGGCAGAGATCGCGGATGGTAAAGGCCGTGTTGGTGCCGATGACGTAGTCGCGCGGCTCATCCTGCTGCAGCATCAGCCACATGGCCTCGACGTATTCCTTCGCGTAGCCCCAGTCGCGCCAGGCGTCGAGGTTGCCCAACTGCAACTGACCGTCCTGTACCAGAGGCTGGCCGGCCTCGTTGAGCGGCGGCTCCTCAATGCCCAGATGGATGCAGGCCGCGCCCATGGTCACCTTGCGTGTGACGAAGTGCAGGCCGCGGCGCGGGCTTTCGTGGTTGAAGAGCATGCCGGCGCAGACGAACATGTCCCAGGAGTCGCGGTAGTTGACGGCCATCTGGTGGGCGTAGAGCTTGGCGATGCCGTAGGGGTTGTTGGCGTGGAAGGGCGTGTCCTCATCGACGACTTCCACCGGCACGCCGCCGTAGATTTCACGGCTGGTGGCCTGGTAGAAACGGGCGTCGGGTCTGTGCTGGCGCACGGCCTCCAGCATGCGCACCGTGCCGAGGGCCGTGATCTCGCCGGTGACCAGCGGCTGGCTCCAGCTGTCGCCAGGAACGGACTGCGCGGCGAGATGATAGACCTCGTCCGGACGCTGCCGCTGGATGATGGCGGCGAGGGCGGCGGCGTCCAGCAGGTCGCCATATTCCAGTTCGACGCGGCCGGCCAGGTGGGCGATGTTGGGATAGTGGTAGTTGGTGGAGCGGCGCGCCAGTCCCACAACGCGATAACCTTTTTCCAGCAGCAGCTCCGCCAGATAAGAGCCGTCCTGACCCGTGATGCCGGTGATAAAGGCCGTTTTTGCCATAGTGCAAGTCTCCCGCCGCGACCGGGCCATGATAACGAAGCCTCGCCTGTTTTCCAGTCCCGCCAGGGTGGGGTGGGGCTTCCGGCCATTGACCCCTGAGCCAGGCGCAGGCATGATGCCGCAGCCGCGCGCATGAAGCCGGGAGAACACATGCTTGAGAACAACGTAAGCCACGCACGGCCGCGCAGCATCGCCGCCTACGCGCGCCTGTTTCTGACGGGCTGCGCCATGGGCGCGGCGGACCTGGTGCCCGGCGTTTCGGGCGGCACCATGGCATTTGTGCTGGGGGTCTACCAGGACCTGCTGGACGGCATCCGGTCCTTCAATCTGGAGGCGCTGCGCCTGGTCCTGCGTCTGCGCCTGGGCGAACTTGAGCGGCAGATTCCGTTGCGCTTCCTGCTCACTCTGTGGCTGGGTATCCTGACGGCGATTTTCGGCCTGGCCGGTTTTCTGAGCAGTACGCTGGAGGACCCGGTCGGGCGCGTCCACCTCTTCGCCTTTTTCTTCGGCCTGGTGCTGGCCTCCATCGTGGCGGTGGGCGCGCAACTGCGCCGTTCCCCGGCCACAGCGCTGGCGTTGCTCAGCGGCGCGCTCGTCGCTTTTGCAATCGTCAACCTGGTGCCGGCGGATACTGAACCTTCGACGATCAATCTTTTTCTGGCGGGCATGGTGGCCGTTTGCGCCATGATTTTGCCGGGCATTTCCGGCTCCTTCATTCTGTTAATTCTGGGGCAGTACGACCACGTGCTGCGCGCCGCCAGCGAGCGTGACTTCGGCACGCTCTTCACAGTGGCGGCAGGCTCCGTCGTGGGCATCGTCATCTTTTCGCGTCTGCTGGGCTGGCTGCTGCGCAACCGGCCGCAAACGACGATCGCCACACTGGTGGGCTTCATGATCGGGTCCCTCTGGAAAATCTGGCCCTGGAAGGCATGCATCGCCAGCGATCTGGACCGGCACGGCGACTATCGCTGTCTGCAGGAAGCCAGTCTGGCGCCGCAGGGGGAGACGCTGTTGCCGGCGCTGCTGCTCATGCTGACGGGTTTCGCGGCGGTGACGCTCTTCAACCGTTACGCGCGTCGGGTGGAAGGGGCCTCAGGGGGCTGACGGCCGGTCCGGGAGCGTCCAGATCGATGGAGAGTCGTCTGTACGGGGCAAGCCGGGCGACATGATATGTCGCCCCCTGCGCCATTGACCACTTCCGCCGGATTGGCCGACGCGCCACAATCCGTCATCATTGAGGCGAGACAGGGAGACAGGAGTGCAGCATGGACCAGACGGAGAAAGCACAGTACATCGCCTGGATTCGCGAGTTGCCACAGCAACTGCGCGCGCTGGTCGACGGGCTGGACGAGGAACAGCTGACCACCCACTTCCAGGAGGGGGAGTGGAACGTGGCCCAGAACGTGCACCATCTGGCCGATACAAACATGAACGTCTTTATGCGGATTAAAATGGCGCTCACCGAGGACCGGCCGACGATCCCCAGCTTTGACCAGGACAAGTGGGCGGTGACGGCCGAAGCCGGCGGCATACCGATAGAATCGTCGCTGGTCCTGCTGGACGGCCTGCAGGAGCGCTGGGCGTCCCTGGCCGAGAACCTCAGTGACGAGCAGTTGGCGCGCAGTGTGGTTTCACCGCTTTACGGTGAATCGACAATCGGCGACATGCTTCGGGGGTATTCGCGGCACGGCCTGAACCATCTGGACCAGATCCGCGAGACACTGGCCGCGCAGGGTTGAC
The DNA here is from genome assembly GCA_026708325.1 of Anaerolineaceae bacterium. Classification (GTDB taxonomy): domain Bacteria; phylum Chloroflexota; class Anaerolineae; order Aggregatilineales; family Phototrophicaceae; genus JAGWBD01. The sequence continues at coordinate 89,636 of JAPOVC010000006.1, forward strand.
GTGGACGCCGGCCACGACTGGCCGGTCATCGGGCACGGCCACGCCGTTCGCCGCCTGCGGCAGGGCCTGCAGCATGGCCGTCTGCACCACGCCTGGCTGATCACCGGGGCGGAGGGCCTGGGACGCGCCACGCTGGCGCTCAGCTTCGCCATGGCGCTCAATTGTCAGGCGGAAGCGCCGGAAGGGCGGCCCTGTCAGGCGTGCAGCGCCTGCCGGCGCATTCAGAGCGGCAATCACCCGGACCTGTTGCAGGTACAGCCGGAGGATGGCGCGGCCCTGCGCATCGACGCCATCCGCGACGCGCTGCGCAACCTGGCGTTGAAGCCCTGGGAGGGCCGGCGACGTGTCGCCATCTTTCACGATTTCGAGCGCGCGCAACCCCGGGCCCAGGATGCCTTGCTCAAAACTCTGGAAGAGCCGGCGCCGGGGGCCGTGCTGATTTTGGTCGCCACGTCGGTCCGGGCCCTGCTGCCCACGATCAGCAGTCGCTGTCAGCAGCTGGCGCTACGTCCGCTGCCCTTTGACGAACTGCACGGCGCCTTGCTGCAGCGCGGCGCCCCGGAAGAACGCGCGACCCTGCTGGCCCGCCTCAGTGGCGGACGGGTCGGCTGGGCGCTGCGGGCGCTGGAAGACGCGGCCATGCTGGAGCAACGGGCGGAAGCGCTGGACACCCTGGAGGGCTGCCTCGACAGCGACCGCGCCGGTCGATTTGCGCTGGCGGAAAAACTGGCGCGCCGTTCCCGCCCGGAACTGCGACTCATTTTGGAGCAGTGGCAATCCCTGTGGCGCGACCTGTTGCTGCTGGCCAGGGGCAGTCAGGTGCCGCCCGTCAACAGCGATCGCGGCGAGGCGCTGTCGCGGCGGGCCAGGGATTTGCAGGCCGACGAGGTCCGCGTGGCGCTGGTGGCGACGCGACAGCTACTGGCCAACCTGCGCAGCAACATGCAACTGCGCCTGGCGCTGGAAGTGATGCTGCTGGATTATCCGGGCCTGCAGGACGACTAAAGGTCAGCTGTCTTCACTGCCCGGTCGCGGTTCAACAGCGAAACGTAGCGCCGTGCGTTCCTGGCCGTCGATATTGACCTCGGTGAACATGGGCGTGCAGACGATGTCAATCTCGTCCTGTTCGAGGTAACCGCGACAAATGGCCAGGGCCTTGACGGCCTGGTTCACGGCGCCGGCGCCGATGGCCTGCACTTCGGCGAAGCGGTGCTCGCGAATAACTGCGGCGATGGCGCCGGCTACGGATGTTGAACGGGAGCGGGAAGAGACCTTGATTACGCTGACCCGGGGTTCGTACGCTTCTTGCTCTTTGTCGTCCGGTTCATCTGCCGGATATTGCGGCGGAAGCGTGTCAGAGTACGGGTCATCGAACATCGTTAGCCCTCACCGGATATATGCACAATCAAAAGCGAATAAACTTTCTCCATTCTAACAAAAGGCATTTTTGTATACAACATTCATATTCTCTTCAAATTTCTGTGGCCCGGCTGAAACGATTTTGACCATCTTCGTTCCCCTGCGCTATACTATCGCAGCAAGACAGCGTTGGCCTGCGCAGGCGGCCACGCCCCTTGTCCTCCTCCGATATCCCAGGCGTGGCGCATGTTCGAGACCTCTATCGTGGACCCACAGGAAGCCTGGAAAACCACGCTGAACCAGTTGGAGATTCAACTGGATCGCGGCAATTTTGACACCTGGTTGCGCGACACCGTCTTTTTGGGCTGTGAAAATGCGGCGGACGGCGAAAGCGCCAGCACCTTCACCATTGGCGTGCGCAACAGCTTTGCGCGAGACAACTTGCAACACCGCCTCTATCGCAGCGTGCGCCGTGTGCTGCGCGACGTCTATGGCAGCGAGGTTGAGTTGCGCTTTGAGGTGCATCACCCGGAAAAGGTCGACAACGGCAGCGATGCCAACCGCGAAGACAGCAAGCCCCTGTTTCGCTATGCCTCGCGCCAGGGTGGGCAGGGCGCGGCGCCGGCGCGACCGGCGGGCCAGCCGCCGCAGGTCGAGTTGCCCGAGAGTCATCTCAACCCGCGCTACACCTTCGACCGCTTTGTGACCAGCAATGCCAACATGATGCTGTATTCGGCCGCCCGCGCCGTCGCCGAGGAGCCGGCGGCCCGCTACAACCCCTTCGTCATTTACGGCGGTGTGGGCCTGGGCAAGACGCACTTGTTGCAGGCCATCGCCAATGAAAGCCAGCAGGGCAACTATCGCGCGCTTTACATCCCCTCCGAGGGCTTTATCAACGACCTGGTCAACGCCATCCGTTATCGCACGACCGCGCTGTTCCGCGAAAAGTACCGCTCGGTCGACCTCTTGCTGATCGACGACATCCAGTTCATCGCGGGCAAGGAAAGCACGCAGGAAGAGTTTTTCCACACCTTCAATGCGCTGCACATCGACAACAAGCAGATCGTCGTCGCCTCCGACCGGCACCCCAGCGAACTGGAATTGCTGGAAGACCGCTTGCGCTCGCGTTTTGAAGGCGGCCTGGTGATTGACATCCAGTTGCCGGAATTTGAGACGCGCGTGGCCATCGTGGAAAGCTGGGCGCAGGAACGGGGCCGCAGCCTGCCGCGCTCCATCAGCGAAAAGCTGGCGGATGGCGCCCGCAACAGCATCCGCGAGCTGGAGGGCCTGTTCACCAGCATGCTGGCCACCATGGACCTGGCGGACGAGCCCTTCTCCACGACGGCGGCCGGGCGCGTGGTGCAGCAACACGAAAGCGCGCGGGCGCGCCAGGTGAAAATCACCATTGACCAGGTGCTGACTGCCACGGCAGCCGCCCACAACCTGACAGTGATGGACCTGACCGGCAAGAATCGCTCGGGGCATATCAGCCGCGCGCGTCACGTCGCCATGTACCTGGCGCGCGACCTGACGGAAGCTTCCTTTCCCCAGATCGGGCGGGCCTTCGGCATGCGCAGCCATTCGACGGCGATGCACGGTCATGAGCGGGTCGCCGGTCAGATGCAGAAGGACGAGGCCTTTCGTTACGAGTTGCTGGCCCTGCGCGAACGCATCATGAAGGGCGAGTAAGGCGGCCATCGCGCTTCCCTTCCGCTTCAACGAACGACCAGATTGACCTTCGGTTCCTGCCCGCTGCGGGCCGGAATGAAGATGGCCTTTTGCGGCTCCCGCCCCTGCAGAATGCGTTGCGCGCCCTCGCTTTCCAGGGCTGTGGCGATCGCCTGCTCGCGGGAAATATCCACCTCAACCTGCATTTCGCCGCGGGGCCGGCCATTGACCATGACCACCAGCGCGACGGTGTCGGCGCGCGCCTTTTCCTCATCCCATTCAGGCCAGGCCTGGCTGTGAATGCTGTAGGCGCCGCCGATGCGCTGCCAAAGTTCCTCGGCAAAATGCGGCGTGAAGGGCGCCATCAGGAGCAGCTGGGTGCGCACGATTTCCCCCCAGGCCGTCGCGCCGACGCTGCCCGAGCGCAGGGCCGCGCGCAGGTCGTTCTTCAGTTCCATCAGGGACGCGATGCAGGTATTGAAGCGGAAGCGTTGCAGGCCATCGGTCACGCGACGAATGGTCTCCTGCGTGCGACGCTCCAGCTCGCGTTCGACCTCTGCATCGCCGGGGCCGGCGGGCGCGCCCGCGCAGACCAGGTCCCACACCTCGTGCAGCCAGCGTTGCGGCCCGCGAATGCCGTCCGGGTCCCAGGGCCCGCCCTTCTCCCAGTCGAAGGCGAACATCAGGTAGGCCCGTACGGTGTCGGCGCCGTACTGGTCCACCAGATCGTCCGGGTCCACCACGTTGCCCTTGCTCTTGGACATGCGCTGGATTTCCAGGTGCTGCTGCAACTGGTTGACGTTGTTGACGCCCTCGATGTGGGGAATGATGACTTCCGCGTCGTGCTGGACTTCAACGACGTGACGGACGCCGGCCATGTCCACCTGCAGGATGTTTTCTGTGCGGCGCATGATCTCGCCGACGACGCCCTCGAAGCCCGGCGGCGTGTCGGAGGGGCGTTCGATGACCTCGACGCGTTCGGCCAGCAGGCGCATGCCCTGCATCTGGCCGGAGGCGAGCACGATGTCGCCGTTCCGCTCCGCGCCCAGCACCTGACCCTGGTTACGCAGCTGCAGCATGGGTTCGCCCCAGGTCAGCACCTCGGGGTCGCGATCGTGATCGGCCATGATGCGCATGGTCTCGTCAAAGAGGCCGCAATCGCGCATGGCGCGCGCGAACCAGCGCGAATAGAGCAGGTGCATGGTGGCGTGTTCGGCGCCGCCGGTATAGGTATCGACCGGCAGCCAGTAGGCCGCCTCCTCTGGATCGAAGGGCCCCGCGTCGAAGTGCGGACTCAGGTAGCGGTACCAGTACCAGGAGGAACACATGAAGGTATCCATCGTGTCGGTCTCGCGACGCGCGGGATTGCCTTGTGAATCGCTCGTGTTCAGGAATGGTTCGTGCCAGGTCAGCGGGCTGCGGCCGCTGGGGTCAAATTCGACGTCCTCCGGCAGGAGCACCGGCAGCGCCTCGTCGGGCAGGGCCTCGATGGCGCCGTCGGCGCGGTGCAGCACGGGGATGGGACAACCCCAGTAGCGCTGACGGCCGATGAGCCAGTCCCGCAGACGGTAGTTGATGGCTTCCTCGCCGATGCCCTCCGCCTCCAGCCAGTCGATGACGGCGGCGATGGCCGGGTTGCGGCGTCCGCGATGGTGGTCCGAGAGCTGACCGTCAAAGCGGCCGCTGTTGACCATGACGCCCGGTCCTTCCCAGGCCTCTTCCAGCGGCGCGTCGGGGTCCTCGCCTTCCCGCAAAATCACTCGCCTGACCGGCAGATCGAACTGCCGCGCGAACTCGAAATCGCGCTGGTCGTGGCCCGGCACCGCCATGATGGCGCCGCTGCCGTAGGTCAGCAGCACGTAGTCGGAGACCCAGACGGGCACCTGTTCGCCATTGACCGGGTTGATGGCGAAGGACCCGCTGAAGACGCCCGTGCGTTCGCGGGTCTCGGAAGTGCGTTCGATTTCGGTGCTGGCGGCCGCGCGTTCGACGTAGGCCTCAACGGCGTCGCGCTGCGCTTCCGTCGTCAGTTTGGCGACCAGGTCGTGCTCCGGCGCCAGCACCATGAAGGTCGAGCCCCAGAGCGTATCCGGCCGGGTGGTGTAGACCGGAATGGAGTCGCCGGCCTCGCTGTGGAAGGTCACGCGCGCGCCTTCGCTGCGGCCGATCCAGTTGGTCTGCATGATGCGGATCGGTTCGGGCCAGTCGATGCGGCTGAAATCCAGCATCTCGTCGGCGTAGCGCGTGTAGCGGAAGAACCACTGCGTCATCATTTTTTGAATGACGGGCTGGCCGGTGCGTTCGTCGCGGCCGTCGATGACCTGCTCGTTGGCCAGCACAGTCTGCAGGGTGGGCGACCAGTTCACCTGGGCCTCGCCGCGGTAGGCCAGGTCATTGAGGAAGAAGAGGCGGAACAACCACTCCGTCCAACGGTAGTATTCCGGCTCGCAACTGATCATTTCGCGACGCGGATCGAACATGGCGCCCATGCTGCGCAACTGCCCGCGCATGCGCTCGATATTGTCCCGCGTCCAGAGCGCAGGGTGGATGTTGCGCGTGACGGCCGCGTTTTCCGCGGGCAGGCCGAAGGCATCGAATCCCATGGGGAAGAGCACGTTGTAACCCCGCATGCGCATGAAGCGCGCGCGCGCATCGGAGGGCGTCATGGCGAACCAGTGGCCGATGTGCAGGTCGCCGCTGGGGTAGGGCAGCATGGTCAGGGCGTAATGCTTGGGCCGATCCCAGTCCACGTCGGCGTGGTAGAGGCCGTCCTGCTCCCAATGCTGCTGCCAGCGGGATTCAACAGACGCGGGGTTATAAGGTTCACGATCCATGGTCATGGTGTTTTCCTGTATGGGGAACTAGCGGGTCGGGCGACCCGTGGCAAGGGAAGAGCGGGCCACCTCCGGGCTGCCCTGTATGATGTGCGACCAGCGGTCCATGCGCTTCCCTCAATGAAGTACCGGAGTCAGTATAGCAGAGGGCGGACGACAATCAAGGCCCGCGCAGCCTGTATACTGGTGCCCTGGCGGGCGGGTGAGACCATGGCCGACGACATTTTCGAACTGGAGCTGACGACGATGGCCCACGGCGGCCGCGCCATGGGTCGCCATCAGGGGCGGGTGGTCTTCGTGCCTTATGCCATCCCTGGTGAACGCATCGAGGCGCGCCTTACCGGCCGCAGCGGGCGCGTTGCTTTCGCCGAGGGCCTGCGCCTGCTGGAGGCCTCCGCCGACCGCGTCTGGCCGCAATGCCCGCACTTCGGCCCCGGCCGCTGCGGTCAGTGTCAGTGGCAGCACATCGACTATGCGGCCCAGCTCCTGCTGAAGCAGGACGTGCTGGCCGACCAGCTGGCGCGCATCGGCGGCCTTGACGACGTCGAGGTGTTGCCGACGATCCCCGCGCCGGCCACGCAGGGTTACCGTTGGGGTCTGACGCTGCGCGTGGACCGCGCCGGCCAGCCCGGTCTGCCGTCGGACCGGGCGGGTCAGGTCGTGTGGCCCGAAGAGTGCCACGTCGCCCATCCGGACCTGCTGGATTTCCTGCCGAGGCTGGAGCTGGACATCGAGGGACTGCGCGAATTGCAACTGTTGCGCGGCAGCGACGGGGCGCTGATGTTGCTGCTGACGATGCGTAACGACCGGGCACCGGAACTGCTCAGCGACCTGCCGGCCAGCGTCAACATGCTGCTCAAGGGCGGCGAGCCGGTCAACCTGATCGGCGCCTCGCATCTCCTGCGGGAGATTGCCGGACGTCGCTTTCGCGTCACCGCCGGCAGCAGCTTCCGCGCGCACGATGCTCTGCTGCCGCAGTTGGCGACCCTCGTGCGGGAGTGGCTGGCGCCGTCAAGGGGTGAACACGTCCTCGATCTCTACGCCGGCGTCGGCTTCTTCAGCGCATTCCTCGCCGAAGAGGCCGGACTGGTGACGCTGGTGGAACGCTTTCCGCCCGCAGTCACCGACGCCGGGAGCAACCTCGAAGCCTTCGACAACATCGACCTGATTGAGGGCCGCGTGGAGGAGGTGCTGCCGGAACTGGAAACGCCGGTCGACGCCGCCCTGCTCGATCCACCGCGGGAAGGACTGTCGGCGGAGGCGGTCGACGCCCTGGCGGAATGCGGCGCCGCGCGTCTGGTGTACGTCAGCGGCGACGCGGCCACTCTGGCGCGCGACGCCAGGCGCTTGCGCGCCAGGGGCTGGCGACTGCGCCAGGCGCAGCCCGTGGATCTCGAGCCGCTGACCTGGCGCATTCACACGGTGGCCCTGCTGGAGCGCAGGGCCTGAGTTGAAATGCCTTACATGCTGTCGTGAATCATCCCGATGAGGACGGGGGTACCCGGCCGCGGGTCGAAGCCTTCGGCATTGCAATCGCTTTCGAGCGTGACCACGAAGGCGTCGAAGGGCCCGAAGTTGTAGCCCGGAATGCGATAGCTGGCGCCAAGCGTGCCGTCGCCCACGTCGGCGGCGACCCCCGTGCTGAGCGCGTAGGGCGCGGCCTCAACCGCCGCGTTCAGGCCGACCATCTCGATGTCGCCGAAAGGCGGGCCGTAGGCCTCGTCCGAGTCACTGGAGTTGGACTCACCAGGGCCGCCGAAGAGACCGGCATCCACCACCCAGCCTTCCAGCACCAGACAACCTTCCGGCCCGGCGCTGCCATTGAGGTTGATGCTGAAGTCGATCGCGCTGCTCCCGTCGCTGTACAGCGTAGCCACGCCGCTGGCGGCCTCAAGGTTGGCGTTGGCGGCCAGGGGCGTGGGGCCCAGGATGATATGGATCGGGTCGCGCAGGGCCGGCATCTCCGCCGGGCCGACCATGGCGAAGACCTCCCCGAAGGCCTCGCTCAGTTCGGCGTTGTCTTCGCGCATGCCGGCGCTGAAGAAGGGCGCGCCCGGGCGCGGGTCCCAGTTGTGGCCGGCGTTGCCATCCGATTCAGCGGTGATGACGACGGCGTCGTAGGGGCTGAAGTTGTAATTGGGAATGTGAAAATCGAGGCTCCAGTTGCCGGCGGTGTCCAACTGTATGACACCCGTGCTGAGCGCGTAGGGCGCAGCGCTGACGAGGACGTCCATGGCCAGATTGCCAAAAGGCGGCCCGTAACCCTGGTCAGCGACGCTGGCGTTGTAGCCGGTGCCGGCGAAACGGCCCAGGTCCACGACCCATCCCTCCAGCACCACGCCTTCGGGCAGTTCCGTGCCGTTGGGGTGGAGATTAATGAAAATGCTGCCCCGGGAACTGTCGAAGGTCGCGTTGCCGGTGACGCCTCCCAGGCCGGCCTGTTCAGCGAATGGGGTCGCGCTGAAGGCCGACACCACGGGGGCCGCGGCCTCGACGTGTTCATGCGCGCCGGCGCTGCCCGCCAGGGTCACCAGTAGCGCGGCAGCGAACAGAAAGACCACTGAATGTTTCATTTCACTCTCCCGTCGATTCGGATAAACGATGCCCCCCTTCGCCATTCAGACTTCATGGGATGCGCAGTTCTTACAGGCCTCCATCCTTGTAGCCCGGAAAATCTCGCTGCACCCTGGTGTCGGGTGCCGGCAGTCGCAGCCCGTCGAGCCGGGGCTGCCGGCCAGGCGCAACAAAAAGGCCCTGCCGGCGCGCAGCAGGGCCTGGAAGGGCGTTGCGGCTAGTGGTCGTGGGCGTCGCGTTCGATCATGCCAATCAGCACCGGCGTGCCGGGGCGCGGATCGAAGCCACGGTCGGTACAGTCACTCTCCAGCGTGACGACGAAGGCGTCGTAGGGATCGAAGTTGTAACCGGGAATCTCGTAGCCGGCGCCCAGCATGCTCTCCCCCATGGGAGCGGCGACACCTGTGCTGAGCGCGTAGGGCGCGGCCTCAACCGCGGCGTTCAGGCCGACCATCTCGATATCGCCGAAGGGCGGGCCATGCGCCTCGTCGGAGTCGCTGGAGTTCGAAACGCCCGGGCCGCCGAATAGGCCGGCATCCACGACCCAGCCTTCCAGAACGAGGCAGCCTTCAGGTCCGGGGCTGCCGTTGAGGTCGATGAAGAAGTCGATGCCGGCGTGGTCGGCGTGGAAGACAGCGACGCCGCTGGCCAGTTCGAGGCCGGCGTTGGCCGCCAGCGGGGTGGGGGCCAGCTCGACCTCAAAGTGCCCGTGGTCCGGGTCCAGCATGCCGGCATCTGCCGGCCCGACCATACCGAAGACTTCCATGGGGACCACGGCCAGCTCGGCGTTGTCCTCGCGCATACCGGCGCTGAAGAAGGGCGCGCCCGGTCGCGGGTCCCAGTCGCCGGCATTGCCGTCCGACTCCGCCGTGATGACGACGACGTCATAGGGGCTGAAGTTGTAGTTGGGGATGTGGAAATCGAGGCTCCAGTTGCCTTCGGTGTCCAGCTGTAGCACGCCGGTGCTGAGTGCGTAGGGCGCGGCGCTGACGAGCACGTCCATGGCCAGGTCGCCAAAGGGCGGCCCGTAAGTCTGGTCCGCCACGCTGGCGTTGTAGCCGGAACCGGCGAAACGGCCGACGTCGACAACCCAGCCTTCCAGCACGGTGCCCTCAGGCAGGCTGGCGCCGTCCGGGCTCAGGTTGATGAAGAGCCTGGCGCCGTCGCTGTCGAAGAATGCGAAGCCCTTGACCTCGCCGAGGCCGGCCTCTTCGGCGAATTGTGTCGCCGTGAAGGCCGAAATGTGGGTTGCCCCGCTCACGGGTTCCTCGTCCTCGCCATGGGCAAGGGCCTCGCCGGCAAGGGCGAGCAGCAGGGCGATCAGCAGAACTGGCGCTAAACTCTTCATGTTTCTCTCCCCTCTCTGGTGCGGCGACTTCGGGACGCCGCCATGTCGTTGACTGGTGTTCGGGTCTGGCCCACGCGGCAACGACACACTTTCTTACTCAACTGTCCCTGTTGTGTCAGGTCCCTTGCTGGCATAATGCCACCCGGGTCTAGTCAATTGCAAGAGGGCCAATGGACGCGGACGACAGGTTGAAAGTCTACATCACGGGCGCGACCACGGCGCCGGGTCTGGCGACCATGCGCGGTTTTGTCGCGCACGATCACGAGGTGGCCGGTAACGCCGCCACCCTGGCCGAGGCGCAGCGTTTGCGCGCCGTGGGCGGTCTGCCGGTCTACATTGACGAGCACAACGCGGTCGACCTTGCCGGCGCCCTGCGGATGACCGGGGCAAGGGTGATCGTTCATGCCGCGCCCCTGGCCGCCAACTGTCTGTTGCCCGATTCCGGCCAGTTGGCGTCGGCGACGGCCAGCCTGACGAGCGGCACGGATGCGTTGCTGGCCGCGGCAGCGCAGATTGAGGACCCCTTCATCGTCCTCTACAGTTACGCCTCGCTGTATGGCGACACGCAGGGAGAAGCCGTCGGCGAGGCGCAGGAAACGACCGGCGGCGGCGCACTCCATGAGGCGGCCCTCGCGGCGGAGCGCAAGATGCTTGAGTCGGGCGTCCCGGTCTGCATTTTGCGGGCGGGCCTGCTTTACGGGCCGGAGAGCGAGAGCCTCGCGGCCTTGCGCGCGTCCCTGCTGAAAGGCGCCGGCCTGCCACCCGGCATCGGGGAGGGCCTGGCCAGCTGGCTGCATTTCGAGGACTTGGCGCTGGCAGCCGTGCTGGGCGCGGAAAAGGGGCATGCGGGGGTAATCTTCAACGTCGCGGACGACCAGCCCGCGACCCGCCGCGATTTTCTCGAACACTTCGCGCAGCGCATGGGCCTGACCAGCCCGAAAATGGGTCGCCCGGTCGCCATGCTGCGCCGCCTGCCCTTCCTCAACCGGGCTGGCCGGCCGCCGACCGCTTCATTCGCCGTGAACTGCGACGCGATACACGCGGCGCTTGGCTGGTGGCCGCAATATGTCGGGCATGAGAGCGGCCTGGAGCAGACCCTGCTCACCTGGCGCGCGGCCGCCGCCCGTGGTTGACATGCTGCGGGCCGTCCTCTTCGACCTTGACGACACCCTGATTGACTGGAGCGGTTGGGGCGGGAACTACAACGCCCGCAATCGTGAACATATCGAGGCCGTGCTGGCCTCCCTGCCCGCCAATGGTCGGCAGCCACCCTTTCTGGACCTGAACCAGCGGCAGCTCGAATCGCTGCTGCAAGAGTTGCCCCACGACGGCTGGCAGGAGCCGGACCTGGATGAAATGGAGCAGGACTACATCCGGCGTACGGAGCGCGCCTGGGCCGTCGGACGTGGCAACCTGCGGGCGCCGCACCTTGGCGACATTCTGGTGGACACTCTGGCGGCGGCGGGCGTGCCGGACTCGTTATTGCAACGGGACGCGCTGCTGCAGGCCGTGCCCTGGGGGATGTACCCGGGCGTGGTGTGCTTTCCGGACGCGCCACCGGTGCTGGAGTTGCTGCGCGGGCGCGGCATCCGCCTCGGCCTGGTCACCAACGCCCATCAACCGATGCGCCTGCGCGACCGGGAACTGGAAGCCTGCGGCCTGCTGGACTACATGCCCGACTGTCGCCTTTCCGCCGCCGACGTGGGCTGGCTGAAACCGCACCCGCGCATTTTCCGCAGGGCGCTGGAACTGCTGCAGGTTGAGCCGCAGGAGACCGTCTTCGTGGGCGACAACCCCGTGGCGGATATCGCCGGAGCGCAGAACGTGGGCATGCGGGGCGTTTTGCGCAGCGGCCGCCAGGACAGGGCCATGCTGGCCGGTTTGATCGAGCCGGACAGTCGCCTTCAGTCGCTGGCGGAGTTGCCCGCCATTCTGGACGACTGGTACCCGGGCTGGCGCTGATGCGCGACAGGTCCGCTTCTCTCAGGGCCGTCATTTTCGACCTCGATGGCACATTGATCGACTGGGGCCAGGGCAGGGACGAGAAGAGGCGGGCGCTGTTCATCCGCGACGTGCTGCAGGGCATGCTGCAGACCCTGGAGCGGGCGGGACTGTCCCCTCCTCCCCTGGAAGAAGTGGTCAGAGAATACACCACGCGCCTGTCGCAGGGCTGGGAAGAGGACCTGTTTGACCTGCGTCCGCCGCATCTGGGTGAGATCCTGGAAGCCACGCTGGCGGCGACGGGCATGGACGGCGACCGGCCGGACCGGCAGACCCTGCTGGAGGCCTTTCCCTGGAAGGCGGTGCCGGGCGTGACCTGCTTCCCGGACGCGCCTGGCGCCCTGCGTACCTTGCTCAACCATGGCATCAAGACCGGCCTTGTCACCAATTCGTCGCATCCGATGTGGTTGCGGGACCGCGAACTTGAGGCCTTCGGCCTGCTGCAGCTCCTCCCGCACTGTCGCCTTTCCGCCGCCGACGTGGGGCGGCTGAAGCCACATCCACAAATCTTCCGGGCGGCGCTGGAGCGCCTGGGCGTTGCGCCTCATGAGGCCGTTTTCGTGGGCGACAACCCGGTGGCCGACATCTCGGGGGCGCAAAACGCGGGCATGCGCGCGGTGTTGCGCCGTGGCCGCAATGACACAGCCGAACTGGCGAGGCTGATCGAGCCGGACCACAGGCTGGATTCGCTGGAGGAGTTGCCGGCAGTGCTCGACGACTGGTACCCGGGCTGGCGCTGATGGAGCCCGTCGCGGCGCGCGGCCGCAACCTAGTGCTGAGCGGCTACATCGGCCCGCAACAGGCGACCATTGGACGGCGGGTCGCCGAAGCGCTGGGCCGACCCTACATCGACATCGACACCCGCGTTGAAGAGCGCAACGATCTCACCAGCGACGAAATCCGCACGCGCTTCGGTGAGGCGCGGTTGAAGACCCTGGAAGACGAGGTCATGGAAGAAGCCCTGCTGCAGCGCGAGGCCGTGATTCGCGTCAGCGGCTATCGTCTGGCGCAGGGCGACTGGTTGCAGCGCTTCCGGGACACGGGCCTGGTCATCTGCCTGGTGGCCAGCATCGACGCCGTGCTGCACAGCCTGCACCAGGCGCTGGGGGCGCGCTTTCATGACCCGGATGAACGGGCGCTGGTGCTGGGCCAGTTGCAACGGGAGTGGGGCTTGCGCGGACGAGCGGGTACCATTGAACTGGATACCAGCGACCTTGAACTCAACGCCGTGGTGGCGAGGGTGCTGCGGCTGCGACAGCAGGCATTGGCGCGGGGGGAACAGGGATGAATGACGTGGTAGCGATCAGCATCGCCCAGATGAACATCGTTGCGGGCGATCCGGGGGCCAATCTGGCGCAACTGGAGCGGATGGTGGCCGACGCCGCCGGACGCGGCGCGCAATTGCTGGTTTGCCCGGAGTTGTGGTCGACCGGCTACGTGCTGGACCGGGCGCGGGAACTGGCCAGCGTGGCCGGTGAAGGGATGTTCGCCGAGGTGGCGGCGCTGGCGCGGCGCTATCGCATTCACATCCTCGGTTCCCTGCTGGAGCGCGATGGCGACGCCGTATACAACAGCGCCGCCTGCTATACGGACGAAGGCGAACTGACCGGCCTGTATCGCAAGATCCACCTCTTTCGTCTCTTCGACGAGGATGTCTGGCTGGGCCCGGGTGAAGCGCCGCTCTGTCTGGAGCTGCCCTGGGGCGCGACCGGCGTGGCGATTTGCTACGACCTGCGCTTCCCGGAGTTGTTTCGCGGCTACGCTGTGGAAGGCGCGCGACTTGTCGTGCTGCCGGCCGAGTGGCCCATGGCGCGGGTCGGGCACTGGCGTACGCTGTTGCAGGCGCGCGCCATCGAAAACCAGTGCGTCGTGGTGGCCTGCAACGCCGCCGGCGTGACGGGCGATCTGGTCGTCGGCGGCCATTCCATGATCATCGACGCTTGGGGCAGCATTCTGGCCGAGGGCGGGGCAGGGCCGCAATTGCTAAGCGCCACGGTTGATCTGACGCAGGTCGACGAGGTGCGGCAGCGCATCCCGGTCTTCCAGGACCGCCGGCCCGATATCTACCAGCGGCAGGCGGACGCGACGCCGATGGCCCGCTGAAAACGGCCCGCCACTGGCTGGCTGGTGCTCAATTCTTCAGATAGTTGAGTACCATGGCGAGCGCGGCGTCGGCGCTGGCGCGCTTGACCTCCAGGCGGTCCCCGTCGTGGAGGTGCCGCTCACTGAGCAGCTGGCCGTCCGGCATGGCCAGCGCCATCCAGGTCAATCCAACCGGTTTCTCCGCCGTGCCACCGCCCGGCCCGGCGATGCCGGTGATGCTGATGGCGAGGTCCGTACCCAGCAAACGGCGGGCGCCCAGCGCCATCTCGCGCGCCGTCTCCTCGCTGACGGCGCCATGCTTCAGCAGGGTGGTCTCCCGCACCTTGAGGAGGCCCTGCTTGACCGAGTTGTCGTAGGCCACCACGCCGCCCATCACCCAAGCCGAACTGCCGGGCACGTTGGTCAGACGGTGGAGGACCAGGCCGCCGGTGCAGGATTCAGCCGTGCTGATGGTCTGGCCGCGCAGGCGCAGGGCCTCGCCCAGAAGATTCTCGGGTGCGCTGGCGGGGTTGGTCGCCGCCGTCATGCGAGCGGGGATCTCCCTTTCCTGTCCGCCTGCCGGCGCGGCGACCGGATCATGGCATTCGGGCGATCAGCAGTCGTCGCAAACGAGGGTGCCGATGCCGGACCGGCCCTTGACGGCCTGCAGGAGGTCATCGCCATCGAAGAAGTTAATCACGAGGATGGGCATCTGGTTTTCCTCGCAAACGGTGAAGGCGGTCATGTCCATCACTTCCAGCTTGTCACGCAGCACCTGGCCGTAGTCGAGGCGCTCGAAACGCTGCGCGTCGGGATGCCGGACGGGATCGGCCGAGTAAATGCCGTTGACCTTGGTGGCCTTGATGACGATGTCCGCGCTGATTTCCGAAGCGCGCAGGGCAGCGGCGGTGTCGGTGGTGAAATAGGGGTTGCCGAGGCCGCCGGCGAGGATGACCACGCGCGACTTTTCCAGGTGGCGAATGGCGCGCAGGCGAATATAGGGCTCGGCGACGGCATTCATCTGCACGGCGGTCTGAACGCGGGTGCGCACGTCGAGGCGCTCCAGGGCGTCCTGCAGGGCAAGCGCGTTCATGACCGTGCCGACCATGCCAATGTAATGGGAGGTGGGCTCGTCCATACCACGGGCGACGCCGGTGGTCCCGCGCCACAGGTTGCCGCCACCGATGACGACGGCGATCTGCACGCCGAGTTCATGCACGTCCCGTAGCTTGCGGGCGATTTCGTCGGCGCGCTCCGGATCGATGCCGTGCCCGTCTTCGGCCGCGAGCGCCTCGCCGCTCAGTTTGAGGACGATCCGGCGATAGATGCTAGCTGGCGCCATTGCCGTCCTCGCCCACGGCAAAGCGGGCAAAGCGGCGAATCTCCATACTTTCGCCCAGCAGCGCCACGGCTTCGGCAAGGGCCTCGGCCACGGTCTTCGAGTCGTCCAGCAGGAATTCCTGTTCCATCAGGACGATGCCGGCGAAGAACTTGCCCATACGGCCCTCAATGATCTTCTGAAGAATGGCCTCGGGCTTGCGAGCATTCTTCTCGTCCTCCTGCAGGATGCGCATTTGCAGGTCCCGCTCGGCCTGTACGACGGCCTCCGGCACGTCTTCGCGGCGGACGTACTCCGGCGCCATGTTGGCGATGTGCAGGGCGACGTTGCGGGCGAATTCCTGAAAGGGCGCGGCGCTGGCGACGAAATCGGTCTCGCAATTGACTTCCACCATGACGCCCAGGCGATGGTTGAAGTGTTGGTAGGTCTGGATGACGCCTTCGTTCATGGCGCGCCCGGCGCCCAGCTTTTTGGCCGCGCTGGCCAGGCCCTTCTCCCGCAAAAAGTCAATCGCACCGTCGAAGTTGCCGTCGCTGGCCTGCAGCGCCTTCTTGCAATCCAGCGGGCCGGCCCCGGTGACGGCGCGCAACTCCTTGACCATGGAGGCGGTGATTTGGGTCATGACTGACTCTCGTCCCTTTCTGTGGCTTCAGCCGGCGCTTCCGGCGCTTCCGGGGCTGCGGGCTCGGGACCCGCGGCAGGTTCCTGTGTGGTCTGGCTCGTTGCTGCGGGGGTCTCCTCCTCGAAGAGGTTGGCATCGCGCAGCTTGGCGAGGGTGGCTTCGCCGAGGAACTGCTCGTCGTCGGCATCCTCGCCGTCGCCTTCGTATTCGATGCTGACGTATTCCGGCACGGCCGTGTCTTCCATCTCGTCCTCGTCGGCCTTGCGCATGGCCTGACCTTCCAGCACGGCGTCGCTGACGGCCTTGACCAAAAGGTTGATGGCGCGCACGGCGTCGTCGTTGGCGGGGATGATGTAGTCGATCTCGTCCGGGTTGCTGTTGGTATCGACGAGGGCGATGACGGGCACGTTGAGAATGTTGGCTTCCTTGACGGCGGTCGCCTCCCGCACCGTATCGACGATGAGCAGCATGTCGGGTGGCCGCTGCATTTCGCGGATGCCGCCCAGACGCAGTTGCAGCTTGTCAATCTTGCGCTGCAGCATCAACGCTTCCTTCTTGGTGAGCAGGTCGAACTCACCGGCGTCGCGCCGCTTCTCCAGGTTCTTGAGCGTATCAATACGTTCACGGATGGTGCGCCAGTTGGTGAGGGTGCCGCCCAGCCAGCGATGGTTGACGTAGGGCATGCCGCAACGCTCGGCCTCGCGCCTGACCGTCTCCTGGGCCTGGCGCTTGGTGCCGACGAAGAGGATGCTGCCGCCACCGGCGACGAGGTCGCGCACCATGTCATGAAAGCGATTGATATTGACGATCGTTTGCTGGAGATCGATGATGTGAATGCCGTTGCGCTCGGTGAAGATCCAGGGTCTCATGCGCGGGTTCCAGGTGGAAGTGCGGTGACCGAAATGGACCCCGGTCTCCAGCAAGGCGCGCATCGTAACGGTGGAAGGCATGGGTCACTCCTGAAGTGTTTGGTCGATCATGCCCTTCATCCTGCGGCGCAATCCCTGTTGGGACAACACCTGCCGCAGTCCGGACATGTGATATTTCCGGCGAGGGCCACGCCTTCGCCGGAGCCGCCAGTCTAGCATGGGGCCCGGCAGGGAACAAGCCGTATTCCGCGACCGGTCGTCAATGGCGCGAAGGGCGATAGCGACGGCGCAACTGCCAGACGCTCAGGGCTGCTTCCAGTGCAATGGACAACCCCATCTTGGAGTCGCCGGCCACCCGGTCCGGGAAGTGAATCGGAATTTCGGCGATGCGGCAGCCCCGTTCGTGGGCCATGCAGATCATCTCTACCTGAAATACGTAGCCGTTGGACACCACCTGATCGATGGCGAGGGATTCCAGCGCCGACCGCCGCCACAGACGAAAGCCGCCGGTGGCGTCACGCACCGGCAAGCGCAGCAGCAGTCGCACGTAGACGCTGTTGGCCCACCAGCTGAGCAACTTGCGCGGCCAGCCCCAGTTTTCGTCCACGCTGCCGCCGGGTACGTAACGGGAACCGATGACGACGTCCGCGTCCGCAGCCCTTGCGAGCAGGTCGGGCAGATAGCGCGGCTGATGCGAAAAATCGCAGTCCATCTGCACGATGTAGTCCGCGTCCGTACGCAATGCTGTCCTGAACCCGTCCAGAGTTGCCGGACCATAGCCCCTGCGTTGCCGGCGGTGCAACACGGAGACCTGGTCGGGATATTGCCGGGCAAGGTCATCGGCCAGACGACCGGTGCCGTCCGGTGAGTCATCGTCAGCGACCAGCACGCGCAGATTCTCCACCGGCAGGGCCAGCAGGGCCGAAACCATTTGCGGCAGGTTTTCCGCCTCGTTCCACGTGGGCAGGATGACGATGGTTGAAGGCATGCAGGCTCCGGCTGCTGTTTCTGACGCACACGCCACGCGCGGCAACCAGATTATGCTATATTCGCGTCGCTGACCATACCTGCGGAGTCCCATGAATTACGAACTGGAACAGGCGCTGAAGTTGCGCGCGCAGTTACGGGCCGGGGGGCGACGGCTGGTTTTGGGTAACGGTCATTTTGATTTGCTGCACAGCGGGCATCTGGACTATCTGGAGCAGGCCCGACGTCTCGGCGACGCGCTGATTGTGGGCGTCAATGGCGATGCCAGCAGCGCGCGTCTGAAGGGGCCCGGCCGGCCGCTGGTGCCGGCGCTGGAACGGGCGCGCCTGGTGGCGGCGCTCAAACCGGTGACTGCGGTCGTGATCTTCGAGGAAGACGTCGCCGACGGCCTGATCCGCGCGTTGCGGCCCGAAATCTACGCCAAGGGCGCGGACTACGCCCACAAGCCCCTGCCGGAGCGCGCCACCGCCGAGGCCTGTGGCGCGCAGTTGGTGCTCATTCCCTTGCGGCCGCAGCGTAGCAGTAGCGGGCTCATCGAAGGGATTCAGGCCTTGCCCGCTGCGGCTCCGTCGTCCGAAGAGGCTGGATGAGCGTTTCCGCCCGCCACATCACGGCGGCCGGTTTGCGCGAGCGTGTTTACCGTCGCAACTTCACGCTGTTAACCCTCGACGGCATCCTGTTTATGGTGGCGATGGGCATCATCGGCCCGAGCACGGTGATTCCCGACTTTGTGCGGCGGTTGACGGATTCGGAGATCCTGATCGGGCTGTCCGGCAACCTGTTCCACGCCGGCTACGCCCTGCCGCAGCTCTTTGTGGCGCGGCTCATCGTCCGCAGCGCCCGCAAGAAACGCTGGTTTGTCCTGCCCAACATACCCACGCGCTGCATCCTGCTGGTCTTTGGGCTGCTGCTCTATCTGCTGGCGGACGAAAGAAAAGAACTCATTCTGCTGGTCTTTTTCCTCTGTTACGCCATCTCCGCCCTTGGTGACGGCCTGGTGGGGGTCCCCTGGGCGGACATGATTGGCAGCAGCCTGGACAGTCGCTGGCGGTCGCGGCTCTACGGCTTGATGTCCGGCGGCACGGCGCTGGTCATGCTGGCCGTGGTGCCCCTGGTTGCGCTTGTGCTGGGCGAACAGGGACCTGGCTTTCCGCACAACTACGCGCTGCTCTTCGCCGCGTCCGGAACGGTATTTGCGCTTTCCATTCTGCCGGGCGTGTTTCTGCGTGAATTGCCGGGCCCGCCGGCGCGTGAGCGCGTGCCGGCCTTTACCGAGTTTCTGCCTCAACTGGGACGCCTGCTGCGCGCTGACCCGCAGTTTCGCGCCCTGCTGGTGATCCGGACGCTCACCGGCCTGTTTCTCATGGCCGCACCCTTTTACATCGGTTTCGCGACGCTGCGCCTGGGGCTCTCCAGTGAGGTGGCGGTGCCGACCCTGCTGCTGATGCAGACCCTGGGCACAACCAGCGGGGCGCTGCTCTATATGTGGCTGGGCGCGCGCAACAACGTGCTGTACCTGCGCCTGGCCCTGGCGGCGTCGGTGCTGCTGCCGCTAAGCGCCCTGCTGGCGGCGACGCTCGGGCCCGTCTCGCTGGCCCTGGGATTCCTCATCTCCGGTCTGGCGACCTCCAACCTCTTCTTCGGTTACCAGAACTGGCTGGTGGAGCACTCGGCGCCCGGCGACCGGCCCGCCTGCATCGGGCTGGCGAACACGACCTCGGCCGTCGTCACGCTTTGCTCTCCGCTGATCGGCGGCAGCATTGCCCGCCTGGCGGGATTCGAGACCCTGTTTGTCGTGTCGCTGCTGCTGGCGCTGACTGCCTTGCTGGTGTTGCTGCGCTTCATCCGGCGGCCGCGGCATTTGCAGCCCGCGACGAGCGTGGCCTGAAGGGCGGGGCCGCGCTCACTCCCACTCGATGGTGCCGGGCGGCTTGCTGGTGATGTCGTAGACGACCCGGTTGACGCCGCGCACCTCGTTGACGATGCGCCGGCTCACACGGGCCAGCAGTTCATGGTCGAGGCGCGACCAGTCGGCGGTCATGAAGTCGTCGGTGGTCACGGAGCGCAGGGCGATAACCTCTTCCCAGCTGCGCCGGTCGCCCTGAACACCCACGCTGCGCACCGGCAAGAGGACGGCGAAGGACTGTGCGGTTTCGTCTCGCAGCATGTCGGCGGCAGCCAGCTCTTCCAGGAAAATCGCGTCGGCCGCGCGCAGTATGGCCAGCCGCGATTCCCTGACCTGCCCCAGGCAACGGACGGCGAGACCCGGGCCGGGAAAGGGCTGGCGCCAGACCATGCTCTCGGGCAGGCCCAGCGCCGTGCCCACCTGGCGCACCTCATCCTTGAACAGGTCGCGCAGGGGTTCGATCAACTCAAATTGCATGTCCGCGGGCAAGCCGCCGACGTTGTGGTGACTTTTGATGTTGCGGGCGTCGGCGCTGTCGGCCGCGCTTTCGATCACGTCCGGGTAAATGGTCCCCTGCGCCAGAAACTTCACGCCCTGCAAGGCGCGGGCTTCGCCGGCAAAGCGTTCGATGAACAGCGCGCCGATGATCTTGCGCTTGGCTTCCGGTTCGGTGATGCCCTGCAGGGCCTTCAGAAAGTCGTCGGCAGCGTCGACCGCCCGCAGTTGCGGCCCGAGGCGCACGCGAAAGAGGTCCACCACGTCGCGGGCCTCGTCCCGGCGCAACAGGCCGTTGTCGACAAAAATCGCCGTCATCTGCTCGCCGATGGCCCGTTGCAGCAGGGCGGCCGTCACCGAGGAGTCGACGCCGCCGCTCAATCCCAGCAACACCTTCCGGTCCCTGACCTGATCGCGAATGTCCGCGATGGCATCGTCGATGAAAGCTTGTGGCGACCAGTCCGCCCGGCAATGGCAAATGGAGAAGAGGAAATTGCGCAACAGGCGCTCGCCCTGTGGCGTGTGTTTGACCTCCGGGTGAAATTGTACGCCGTAGTGGCGCCGCCCTGCGTGGCCGACAACGGCGTCCGGCGAGTTGGCGGAGGAAGCCAGCGAAGAGAAACCCGCCGGCAGTGAGGCGACGCGGTCGCCATGCGACATCCACACCTGCATGGGGGAGGGCAGGCCCTGTAGCAGGGGGTCGCCCGCCTGATGGTCAATGCTCGCCGGGCCGTACTCCCTTTCACCGGCGCTAACGACTGCTCCGCCCCCGGCCTGCACGAGGAGTTGCATGCCGTAGCAGATCCCCAGCAGGGGCAGGCCGCAGCTCAGCACATGGCGCGGCAATCGGGGCGCGCCGGCCTCGTAGACGCTGGCCGGGCCGCCGGAGAGCACAATGCCGCGGGGCCGGTGTTGCATAATCTGGCCGGGGTCTGCGTCTCGGGGATGCACGGCCGAGTAGACGCCCAGTTCACGAACGCGACGGGCGATCAGTTGTGTGTATTGGGAGCCAAAATCCAGAATGGCGATGCCGCCGCCGCGCGCATCGCTCATGGCGCCAGAACAATCTGTCCATCCTGCATGCTGGTGACCACGGCAAGGGCCTCCACCGGGACATCCCTGAAGCCTGAGGAGGACAGGCAGGCCCGACCCTGCTCGAAGGACTTTTCGATGACCACGCCAACGCCCGCCACCGTGGCCTGCGCGCTGACGACCATGCGCAGCATGGCGAGGGTGGTGAGCCCGCTGGCGAGGAAGTCGTCGATGACCAGCACCTGTTCACCGGCGTGCAGAAACTCCGCCGCCACCATGAGCGTGACCTCGCCGCCACGCGTATGGCTGGGGGCGGTTTCCAGGTACACGGGGCCGGACATGGTGATGGGTTTGTGCTTGCGCGCGTAAACGACGGGCACGTTCAGCGACAGTCCCGTCGCCAGCGCCGGCGCGATGCCCGAGACTTCGCAGGTCAGGATGCGGTCCACGGACGCAGAACGGAAACGCCGCGCCATTTCCTGCCCGATGGCTCGCATCAGGCCCGGGTCAATTTGATGGTTGAGGATGTGGTCGACCTTGAGAATGCCGTGGCCCAGGTTCAGGCCACCGCCCTGTATCGCCTCCGCCAGTTGCTGCATGGACGTCGCAAACCTCCTTGCACAGCGCTGAAAAGGGTCGGTGCCCAGCCGCGCTCAGGTCGCCGTCGGCGTGCTTCCGCCATCCTCTTCGTAGACTTCGGCGAAGACCATTTCGAAGGAGCCGGCGGGCAAACGACCCAGTTCCTGGCCGGCCTTCTGCCCCGCGTTTGACGTGAGGGCGGTCTCCATTTTGGCGCGGTCGTCGAAATAAAGTTCGAGAATGCGAAAGAGTTGCGTCTCGCCGACCGGGCTGCCGAGGATGTCGATCACCTGGCGGCGGCTGATGTTGGGCATCTTCTCCACCAGCGAAAAGAAGTCGTTGTAGATGTCCTCGAATTCTCCCGCTTCCTGTGGCTTGCCAAAGAGAATCATGAACTTGCTCATGAAGCTGGACATGGCGCCTCGCTGTGTCCCGGCGGCGTGGGGCCCAGTATACCCCCCGCCGGGGCGTGGCAGAACCCTGTGGCCGCCGCGCTGGTATACTCACCCAAAGCGGGGAGGTGAGCGATGCGCGCGCGCAAGCCATGGCACGAGGTGGCGCCGCAACTGGTGGACGTGGCGACCGGCCGTGCGCCGGCGGAGCTTGTCGTTCGGGGCGGACGCTGGGTCAACGTGCTGACCCGCGAGCTGCTGCCTGGCATGGATATCGCCGTCCGCGCAGGGCGCATCGCCTGCATCGTGGCCGACGCCGGCTACTGCATCGGGCCGGACACCCGGGTGATTGAGGCTGCCGGTCTCTGCATGCTGCCCGGTCTGGCGGATGCCCACATGCACGTGGAAAGCAGCATGTGCACGATCACGGAATACGTGCGCGCCGTGCTGCCGCGCGGCACCACCGCCATCTTCGCCGACCCGCACGAAATCGCCAACGTCTTCGGCCTCGACGGCGTGCGCATGATGGTCGAGGAAGCCGCGGCCATGCCGATCAACGTGTTCATCCAGATGCCCTCCTGCGTACCATCCGCGCCGGGCCTGGAAAACGCGGGCGCGGAGATCACGGCGGAGGACGTGGCGCAGGCCATCCACTGGCCGGGCATCATCGGCCTGGGCGAAGTGATGAATTTCCCGGCGGTCGCCGCCAACGACGGCGCCATGCGCGACATGATCGCCGCCACCATGCGCAGCGGCAAGACCGTCGGCGGGCACTACGCCAGCCCCGCGATGGAACGCGAGTTTCACGGCTATCTGGCGGCCGGGCCCGCGGACGACCACGAGACGATGCGGGAGCGCGAGGCGATCGAGCGCGCCCGTCGCGGTCAGCGCCCGATGATCCGCTACGGTTCCGCCTGGCACGACGTGGCCGCGCAGATCAGGGCCATCACCGAGAGGGGGCTGGACCCGCAGCAATTTATTCTCTGCACCGACGACGTGCACGCCGCCACCCTGGTGCAGGAAGGGCACATGGACCGCGTGTTGCGCCACGCCATTGACGAGGGTTGCGATCCCCTGGTGGCGCTGCAGCTGATGACGATCAACACCGCGCGGCACTTCGGCGTGGACCGCGACCTGGGTTGCCTGGCGCCGGGGCGTTACGCGGACATCGTGCTGGCCGACAGTCTGGAAGACTTTCGCGCCGCTGCGGTCATCGTCAACGGCGAGCTGGCCGCGCAGGACGGTGACCTTCTGCTGGACCTGCCGCCCTGGCAGCATGAACAACGATTCCGCCAGTCCCTGCATCTGGCGCGCGAGCTTGTAGCGACGGACTTTCAACTGCGCGTCGCGCAGGTGAAGGGCGAGGTGCGCGCCAACGTCATCGGCGTCACGGAGAACCAGGCGCCCACGACCCATCTGCGGCGGCAGTTGCGGGTCGTCGACCACGTGGTGCAGCCGGACCGCGAAAACGACGTCCTGCGCGCGGCGCTGGTGGAACGCCACCGGGCCACGGGCGAGGTCGTCAACGGCTTTGTCTACGGCTTTGGCTTCAACCTGCCCTGCGCGGTGGCCAGCACGGTGGCGCACGACAGCCACCATCTGCTGGTGGTGGGCAGCGACGACGGGGACATGGCGCTGGCGGTCAACACCCTGGCGCGGATTGGCGGCGGCGTGGCCGTGGTGCGCGAGGGCGAAGTGGCGGCCCTCGTCGGCCTGCCGATCGCGGGACTGATGTCCGATCAACGCGCGGAAGTGGTGGCGCAGCAGTCGGCGCAGATGCTGGCGGCCATGCGCGAGTGCGGCTGTCGGATGGAGAATGGTTTCATGCAACTGGCCCTGCTGGCGCTGGTGGTCATCCCGGAGTTGCGCCTGTCGGACATGGGCCTGGTGGACGTGACGCGCTTTGAACGCGTGCCGGTGATCGAGGCATGAGCCGGCGCCGGGAGACTGGCGCCGGCCTGCTTTGCATCCTCCTGCTCGCCGCGCTGGCGCTGGACCTGGCCAGTGAGGGCCTCGCCTGGCGGCAGTTCCATGCCCTGACCGGCGAGGAAGGGCCGCTGGCGCAGTTGCGCGGCATGGTCGAACTGGCGGGCAACCTGACGCGGCTGCAGCCCGACACGCGGCCATCCGTGGCGATCGCCCACACCCACGTCTCGCCTTACGGCGTCAACGTCTTTCCTGAGCAGGAAGTCGAGCCGGAGAAACGCGCGCGCAGCCTTGAACTGGTGGCGGGGGCCGGATTTCGCTGGATTCGGCAGCAATTTCCCTGGGAAGACATCGAGATACACGGGCGCGGCGATTTCGAGGACCGCCGCAACCTGGACGTCACCGGCGCCATTTCCGCCTGGGACAAGTACGACCACATCGTGGCTCTGGCGGAGCAGCACGACCTCAAAA
The DNA here is from genome assembly GCA_026708325.1 of Anaerolineaceae bacterium. Taxonomy (GTDB): domain Bacteria; phylum Chloroflexota; class Anaerolineae; order Aggregatilineales; family Phototrophicaceae; genus JAGWBD01. The sequence goes on from JAPOVC010000006.1 coordinate 114,120, forward strand.
TCCTCGCGCGTCTGGACAACCCGCCGGCCTGGTCGCGGGCGGACGCCGCAGCCGGCGACCAGGCGCCGCCCGATAATCTTGAGGACTTCGCGAGCTATATCCGGGCGGTCGCCGAACGCTATCGGGGTCGCATACGCTACTGGCAGGTGTGGAACGAACCCAACATCTACCCCGAGTGGGGCAATCGCGACGTCGACCCGGCAGCCTACACGCAACTGCTTTGTCGCGGTTACGCAGCCCTGAAGGCCGTCGACCCGGCCAACGTGGTGGTCAGCGGCGCGCTGGCGCCCACCATCGCCATGAGCGGTCGCAACCTGAACGATTACGTATTTCTGGAGCACATGTACGCAGCCGGCGCGGCGGACTGCTTCGACGTGATGGCAGCGCAGGGCTACGGTTTCAACAGCGGCCCGCAGGACCGGCGCATGCGCCCGACCCAATTCAACTTCGCACATAATCTCTACATTCGCGACCTGATGGTGGCGCATGGCGACGCGCACAAGCCGATCTGGCTCACCGAAGTCGCCTGGAACCCGATCGACGCGCCGGACGTGCCGCCGGAGGTCAGCGGGCGCGCCAACTACGGCGTCGTCACGCAGGAGCAGGCGGCGCGCTATCTGCCGGGCGCCTGGCGACGCGCGCAGGAAGAATGGCCCTGGACCGGCGTCCTCTTCTACTGGTTTCTGAAGCGGCCGGGGGAGAGCGAACGCAACCAGAGCTGGTACTACTTCCGTATGCTGGAGCCGGACTTCACGCCGCTGCCGGTGTACGAGAGCGCGAAAAAACACATCGCCGAAGAAGAACCGACCCTGTATCCCGGCGTGCATCAGGCCGAGTCCCGGGAGATTCAGGTCAGTGACGCCCGGTTGCGGGCGCGGACTGACGCGCAGTTCGGCGAATTGCTGGAAGCCGATGCATTGAGCTTTCGCGCCAGCGGAACACATGTCTGGGCCCGCGTGTTGCGCGGCGGTGACTGGCAACGCCTGCTGCTGGCGCAATCGGCGCTGACGCAAACGCAGGACATAAGACTGAGCGGGGGGGACGGGGAATCGCTGAAGGTGGACAGCATCACCGTCAGCGACCGGACCTGGGCGACGCTTTACGGCCCGCTGGCGGCGCTGCTGACCGGCGCGGCGATGCTGCTGTGGGTCCTGTGCGACGCCCTGAGATGGCGCCGGCGATGACCCCGCCCGTCTGGCGCTGGCTGGCGCCGCTGCTGGTCCTGCTGGCGGCGACGGCGCTACGCACACATGCCATTGGCGTCCAGTCCCTGTGGAGCGACGAGGGCAACAGCGTGGTGCAGGCCGGGCGCCAACTCACGGACATCGCCCTGCACGCCGCGCGCGACATTCATCCGCCGGGCTATTACCAGGCGCTGCACGTATGGACGCGCCTGACGGGCAGCAGCGAATTTGCCTTGCGTCTGTTCTCCGCGCTGGCCAGCGTCCTCGGGGTCGCCTGTGTCCTGGCGGCCGGTCGCGTCCTCTACGGGTTCACGGCCGGTCTGGCGGCGGCCCTTCTGCTGGCGCTGAACGGCTTCAGCATATGGTACGCTCAGGAGACGCGCATGTACGCGCTGCTGGCGCTGTGGGGGGCGGCGGCGGCGCTGGCCCTGACGGCACTTCTGCTGCGGCCGGGCCGAGCGCGCATACTGGCGCTGGGACTGGTCAACGCCGCGGGCCTGTGGACGCATTACGCCTGGCCCTTCGTGATGCTGGCGCAGGGCGGAGTGGCCGCGCTGTGGCTGGCCGGAGAATCGCTGCGTCACAGAGGGACGCGACGTCGCCTGGTCGCCTTGCTGGCCGCCGCGGGTATCGCCCTGCTGCTGTTCCTGCCCTGGCTGGCGACGGCGCTGGAGCGCGTGTCCGCCTGGCCCGCGACGGGCGTGGCGCTTTCCGGCGGGATGGCCCTGCAAAGGCTTTACCCGCTGCTGGCCGTGGGCCCTTCCTTCGCCGGCCTGACAGCTGAGTGGCAGGCGGTCGCGGCGGGGTCGGCCCTGCTGCTGATCCTGGCTGGCAGCGCGCCGACGCGCCGGGCGCTGTGGCGCAGCGGGCTGCCCCTGGTCTGGACGCTGTCGCCCTGCGCCGCCTTTCTGGCGCTGGGCCTGTATCGCGAGCCGAACCTCAAGTTTCTCTTGCCGGCCCAGGCGGGTTTCGCGCTCTGGGCCGGGCGCGGATTCGCCTGGATGTGGAGCTGCCCCGCGCCGCTGCTGCGCGCCCTGGCGCTGGCCGCCGGCGCGCTGCTGGTGACGGGCATGGCGCTGTCGCTGGGGCCGCTGGGGCACGATACGGCCTGGCACCGGGCGGACTACCGCGCTCTGGTTGCCGACATCAGCGTCGGTCTGGGGAATGAGGACCTGATCGTGCTCAACGCTCCCAACCAGGTGGAAGTATTTCACTATTACTACCGGGGCGACGCGGAGGTCCTGCCCATGCCGCCGGGCACGGGTCCCGTCGACGAGGCGTCCTTGCAGCGGCTGCAGGGTGGCGTCGCCCAGGCGCGCAGGGTATACGCACTCTTTTGGGGCGAAAGTGAACGCGATCCGCAGGGGATTGTCGAGCGCGCGCTGGTAGCCGGGGCGCACGTCGCCGACAGCCGCTGGTACGGCGACGTACGCCTGGTGACCTACAGCGTCCCCCGTTCGCTCGGCATCGTGGAGACGCCGGACGCGCGCTTTGGCGACCAGGTCGTGCTGCTGCGGCACTCGCGCAACGCAGGGCGTTTGGCCGCCGGTGAGGACGTGCAACTGCAGTTGGACTGGCGCGCGGACGCCGCCCTGGCGCTGCGCTACAAGGTCTTCCTGCAGTTGCTGGATGCCGAAGGCCAACTGGTCGCCCAGCATGACAGCGAACCCGGCGGCGGTCTGGCCCCGACCGACGCCTGGGCCCCGGGAGAGACGGTGGTGGACCGGCGCGCATTAATGCTGCCTGAAGGCCTTGCGGTGGGCCGCTACACATTGATTGTCGGGCTGTATACTGAAAATGATCCGGCACAACGATTGCCGCTTGGCGATGCGGATCATCTGGTGGTGGGGACGCTGGAAATCACAGGGGAGAAGGGGTGATGCGAGTACTGATCGCAGGCGGAAGTGGCTTGATCGGACGCGCGCTGGCGAATTCCCTGGCCGCAGACGACCATGAGGTGATCGTGCTCAGTCGCAGTCCGGCGCTGGCGCAGGGTCTGGGCCCGCGGGTGCAGGTGGAGGGCTGGGACGCGCGCAGCGCGGAGGGCTGGGGCAAACTGGCGGACGGCGCCGATGCCATCGTCAACCTCGCCGGCGCCAGCATCGCGGGCGAGGGCTTTCTGCCGGCGCGCTGGACGGCCGAGCGCAAGCGACTCATTCGAGACAGCCGCGTCAACGCCGGCGCGGCCATTTGCGAGGCGATCGAACAGGCCGAAAAGAAACCCTCGGTGCTGGTGCAGTCCTCGGCGGTCGGCTACTACGGCACGCACAGCGCCGACGTCGACGTCACCGAGGACTCGCCGGCCGGCAACGACTGGCTGGCGCAGGTCTGTCTTGACTGGGAAGGCTCCACGGCCCCGGTTGAGGCCATGGGCGTGCGCCGCGCCGTCATCCGCACGGGCATCGTACTGAGTTTCGAGGGTGGCGCGCTGCAGCGGATGGCCTTGCCCTTCCGCATGTTCGCCGGCGGGCCCCTGGGCAACGGCCGTCAGCCTTTCCCGTGGATTCACCCGGCGGACCAGGTGGGCGCGATTCGTTACCTGCTGCGCCACAGTGGGGCGGCCGGGGCCTTCAATCTCGCGGCGCCGGTTCCCCTGACCAACGCGCAATTCAGCCGCGAACTGGGCGCCGTGTTGCGTCGGCCGTCGCTCTTGCCTGTGCCTGGCTTTCTGTTTCGCGCCATGTTCGGCGAGGTGGCGATGGTGGTGCTGGAAGGGCAGTGGGCCCTGCCGCAACGTCTGCTGGAACTGGGCTACACTTTCCGCTTTCGGGAGGCCGGCCCTGCGCTGGCCAATCTGGCCCAGGCTGCCGGCTAGCGGTCCAGCGCCGCCAACATTTCTTCCACGCGGCTGTACTTGAGGCGCGGTCGGCCGAGGGCCTCGCCGCGCTCCTGTTCCAGTTCATCCAGGATCTGCCAGTCGGCGAAGGTGACGGGTCGCAGCCCGCGTTCGGCCATCAGGTCGTCGACGGCGGCGGGCGCCGGGGCCGTCGGCTGCCACAGCTCGCCGGCGGCCAGGTCTTCCAGCAGCATGGTGACCGTTTCGACGGAGTCGGGCTTGTTGGTGCCGATGACGCCGCTGGGGCCGCGCTTGATCCAGCCCACGACGTAGAGACCGGTCAGGGAATCGCTGCCATCCTGCTCCCGCAAGACACGCCCCTTTTCGTTGGGGATAATTCCCCAGGGCTCGTAAAAGGGGATGTCGGGCAGGGGCACGCCACGATAGCCGACCGAGCGGAAGACGAGGCCGACGGGGATGGTCTCGTAGATGTCGGTCGGTCGGGCGCTGAGGTAACCGTTGTCGCGCAGTTGCAACTCGTTGCGCACGAGACGCATGGCCTCCACGCGGCCGTTGCCCAGGATTTCGACCGGAGAAGTGAGAAAGCGCATGATGATGCGGCAGCTTTTCCCCTGTGCACCCTCAAGGGAATAGTTGGTCAAAATCTCGACGTTGCGGGTGGCGGTGCGGCTTTCGCCGCTTTCAACGTAGGCACGGCTGTGCGGGTCCAGTTCCACTTCTTCCGGGGCGACGATGACTTCCGCGTCTGCCATCTCGCCCAGTTCGCGGATTTCCGGGTTGGTGAAGGCGGACTGGGCCGGGCCGCGCCGCCCCAGCACGTAAACGTTGCGCACCTGACTGGCGGCCAGGGCATCCAGCGCATAATCGGCGATGTCGGTCTCCTGCAACTCGGCCGTCGTGCGGGCCAAAATACGCACCACGTCCATGGCGACGTTGCCGAGGCCGATGACGGCCACGTCCGTGGTGGACAGGTCGAAGGAACGGTCGCGGTAGTCCGGGTGGGCGTTGTACCAGGCGACGAATTCCGTGGCGGCGTGGCTGCCCGGCAAGTCCTCGCCGGGGATTCCCAGCTCACGGTCGGTCTGGGCGCCGACGGCGAAGATGGCCGCGTGGTAGTGGGCCTGCAGGTCCGCCAGGTGAATGTCGTCGCCGTAGGTGATGTTGCCGAAAAAGCGGAAGCCATCCTTCGTCGCGATGCGGTCGTAGACGCGGGTGACGGACTTGATTTTCTGATGATCGGGCGCGACGCCGCCGCGGACCAGGCCGTAGGGCGTGGGCAGACGTTCGAACATATCGATGGCCGCGTGCAGCCCCTTTTCGCGTTGCAAGCGCTCGGCCGCGTAGAAGCCCGAGGGGCCCGACCCGATGATGGCCACGCGCAGCGGATTCTCCGCCGTTCCTGGTGTCATACCTCTCTCCGTCAACCCTGCAAGGGTAGCAGCAGGCGCTTGTGAAAGTCGGTCAGGGCCACCAACGCGCCGCTCTCGTCGATCGTCATCGTATCTTCCAGGCGCAGCCCGAAACCGCGTTCCGGATAGTAAAGACCGGGCTCGATGCTGACGACGTTGCCGACCTGAAGCAGGTCGTCGCTGGTGTGCGAGAGCGAGGGGCGTTCATGGATGGCCATGCCGAGGCCGTGCCCAAGGCTGTGCACGTAACCGACTTCAACCCCGGGATCGCTGCGCAGGGTAGGGTGCCCGGCGTCCTCAAGGAAGTCCAGCACCGCTTCCTGCAGCTCGCGCGCCGGCTGCCCCGGTTCGCTCCAGGCCTCAAGCGCCACCTCAAAGGCGCGTGACACCGTCTCGTGGACGTCGGCGATTTCGTCGGGCACGTGGCCTGGGCACCAGGTGCGGGTGACGTCATGGTAATAGCCGCCTCCGTACTCGCGCGGGAAGAGGTCGAAGACCAGGGTCTGGCCGCAGCGCAGCGGCTGGTCATCCTGCCCGCGGCTGTGCGGAAAGCCCGCGTCGCGCCCCTGGGCGAGGATCATGCCGGTGTCTTCCAGATCGTAATCCAGCAGCGTGCGGCGCACGAAACGCCGCAGGGCGCCGATGGTCAGGGCAACCCCCTGCGCATCGCAGACCACATCCTGCACGGCCCGGTGGCCGGCGATGAACTCCCAGGTTGCGCGCAGCGTCGCGTTGGTGCCGGCGGCGACGCGGCGGATGCGCTGCAGTTCGTCGGCGTCGCGCGTCATGGCCGCTTCATCCAGCAGCGTCATGCCGCGCTCGCCGCAAAATTCGTATCCCTCCAGGTCCTGAAGTTCGGGCAGGAGCTCGATCAGTCTGTGGGCCGCCGCGGTGCCGTATATCCCGACGCGGCCCTGCGGCACGTCCAGGCGCTGCAGGGCGCGTTGCCACATGCCGACCTGGGTGCGATCGCGGTCGCCGCCGCATTCCTCCAGCAGTTGCGCCCAGCCCAGTTCGTTCCAGCTGATGGCCGGCAGCCCGCTGCGGCGCGCCTCGTCGATCTCCATGGCGTTGACGACCAGCACCAGCGCCGTACCGCGTCGTTTGATCACAAGGCCACCGGTGATCCGGGCCCCGTTGGACAGATAATCGCGCTCGGCGCTGTAGAGTTCATCGCCCACGACTACGATGGCCTGCAGGTCGCGCGCGGCCATCAATTGGTCCAGATCTGTTTTCATGGTTGCGCCTGGTTGCGGATTTCCGGCGTCCAGTCTATAGTTTTTGTCTGTTCTTGCCAACCGGTTTGCGGTCAGCGTAAGGCAGTACCCGACATCCGGAACGGCGGCGCAACACTGCGGAAAAGGTTTCAGAAGAAGGCTGCCCCATGCGATTCAGCGCAATCCTGTTGCCAATGTTGCTTGTGTTGTCGGCCGCGGGCGCGGCGCTGGCCCAGAGCGCCACGTTAAGCGGCCTGACTCTGGAAGAACCCCTTGAGCAGACGGGTTGCAGCACGTCCGGCACGGTTTTCGCGACCCTCGATTTGCAGAAGTGGAATACCTATACCTTCTTTTGGGTGGGGACAGAGATGGCCCCGGCGGACCTGTCGCTCAGGTTTTGTGACAGCGATGGCATTGTGCTGACGGACGAGGGCGACGGCGCCAGCATTCTGCGCGAGACACTGACGATCGAAAGTGAGGTCGACGCTTTCCTTGCGCTGGAGGACGTGAGCGGGGTAACGGTTCGCCTCGACTCGGACGGGACGCTTCAGCCGGGCGATTATGTGATGCGTCACTGGATCTTTGAGAGCAGCACCGGTGAGCGGGACTATCGCTTCCCGGCCGGCTACACGCTGGTCACCGCCTGCGGCAACGAGACCAATGATCGCAACGGCGTGGCGGTTCAACTGCAGAGTGGCCATGCCTATGAATTTGCCGGCAATGAGACTGTCCGCCGGTTGGCCATTTGCGAACAGTCGGGCCAGAGTTACGTCATCCCTGCCACAGACCCCGAGGCATTGCGCCAGCAGGACGACACCGTCCATGTGTTCCACGTGCGGACATCCGCTGGCCAGGAAGCTGCCAATACATCAGACGCGAACTTTACGCTGATCACATACACCCTGGGCGACGTGAGTTATCCCGTCATTGAGCGGGACACGGTGCCCCTGCCCGTGGTGCCCACCGAGCCAGCCGCGACCGGGGAACATTTCGCCACTCTGGGCTCCATGGCGCGGCTGTATCACGTCACGTTGGCCGATGGCACGGATGCGGTTGACGTGTACTCCATCGTCGACCAGGGCAGGGGCGTTCAGATTCTGCGGGTGGACCAGGTGCAGGTGGACGGGGTCGATTCGGGGTTGGTGATTGCCACAGGCGACGATCGCCTGGTCGTGACCGTATCCTCTACGGACATCATCACCTTTGCCATGGGCCCGGATGACGGGGGCCGGGTGTACTACCTCGAAATGGACGAGGGCCTGGCCGGTCCGGTCAGCGCTACCAGCAGCCGGCAGGGCGGCCCGCCTGGCGAAGCCTGGTCCTGACGGGGGGCGTGGCGGCGAGCGGCGCTAGAGCAGGGCCGCCCGGTCGATTTCCTCGTAGTCGCAGGCCAGTTCGCGCCAGGCGCGACCCAAACGCTGAAAACCGCGTTCGATCATCGCCGGGGGATTGGCGCCGTAGTTGATGCGCATGTTCCATGCGCCTCGACTGTTGGTATGGAATATGTTGCCGATGGCATAGGAAACCCCTCCATGCACGGCCGTGATGTAGAGTTCCGCGGCGTTGGGGCCCGTGCGGGGCAGTTCCACCCAGAGAAACAGACCGCCTTCCGGCACTTCCCAGCGGGTGCCCGGCGGCAGGTGGCGGGCCGCGGCGTCCAGGGCTGCGTCCCGGCGTCGTTTCAATTCGAAGACATTGCGTTTCAGTTGCTGCGCCAGCAGGCCGCGTTCCAGCAAGAGATGCAGGGCGCGCTGGTTGAGGCCTGGCGAGGAGATGTCGGCGGCGTGTTTGATCCGCACGAGACGCTCATGATGCTGTGCGTCGCTGATCAGGTAGCCGATGCGCAGGCCGGGCAGCATCATCTTGGTGAAGGCGCTGACGTGCAGCACGATGCCGGTATCGTCCAGCGCTTTCAGGGGCGGCTGGTGCTCCCCTTCAAAGCGGAATTCATGGTAAACGCCGTCCTCCAGCAGGGGAATGCGATAGGCATTGGCCAGGTTCAGGAGCTGGCGCCGACGGTGCAGCGGCATGACACGTCCCGTGGGGTTGTGGAAACCCGGAATGACGTAAATCAGGCGCGGACTGTGCTCGATGATGAAATTTTCCAGCATGTCCAGGCGGATCCCGTCGCGGTCCATGTCGATGCCCTGCAACTGGACGCGGCGCGCGCGGGCGATATCAAGAATGCCCAGATAGGTCGGGTTTTCGGTGACGACCAGTTCGCCCTCGGAGAGCAGGGCCTGCACGACCAGGTCGACACCCTGCTGGGTGCCGCCGGTGATCAGCACCTGATTGCTGCTGCACTGGATGCCCAGGGCGCTGACGTAATCCCGCACGGCGCTGCGCAGGGGTCCGTAGCCCTCCGGCGCCTCGTAGCCCAGGGCGCGCGCGCCGTCGCGCAGCATGACCGAGTTGAGGACGTCCTGCAGTTGCTGCAGGGGAAAGAGGTCGGTGGACAGCGAGCCGTGACTGAAGCTGATGACTCCATGTTTTTGGCCGAGGCGCATCATCTCGCGCACGGCCCGGTGGGGCACGTGGGCCGTCTCCGGGTGGCTGATGGCCACGCCGTTGTTGTCCGCCGGATCATCGCCGGCCTTGCCATTTTTGGCGGCGACGAAGGTGCCCCGTCCGGCATGCGCGCTGAGCCAGCCCTGGGAACGCAGTTCGGCGTAGGCATTGACGACACTGATGCGGCTGACACCCAGCTGATGCGCGAGGTCCCGGCTGGCGGGCAGGCGCGCGCCGGCTTCGAGGCTGCCGCTTTCAATTTGCATGCGAATGTGGCGGATTAACTGGCGATAGATGGGCTCTTCGCCCTCACGTTCGAGGGCAATCTTGAGATTGATGTGATTCACGACCGGCTCCCGGGGTGCGCAACGCGCATGAGGCGAGTATACCACTGATTCCACATTGGTCTGATATGGACCTAAACGCGCAAATTGCCGATTTCGTTGCGCGTCACAGACGCTGGAGGAACTTCTGAATTCGAAGCAATGCCTCTTCCAGTTGCTCGTGGCCGGTGGCGTAACTGGCCCGCACGAAACCGGCGCCGCTGGCGCCAAAGGCGCTGCCGGGCACCAGCGCCACACGCTCTTCAAACAGCAGGCGTTCGCTGAAGGCCTCGTCGTCGAGTCCGCTGGAGCGTACGTCCGGGAAGGCGTAGAAAGCGCCGCGCGGCTCAAAGCAGGGCAGGCCGAGCGCATTGAAGCCGTCCACGACCAGTCGCCGGCGACGGTCGTATTCGAGACGCATGGCCTCGACGTCCGTCGATCCCTGCTGCAGGGCCTGCAGGCTCGCCACCTGGCCCATGGTGGGAGCCGCCATCGTGAGGTACTGGTGCAGGCGGCCCATGGCGGCCAGCAGGTCCGGCGGGCCGCAGGCATAACCGATGCGCCAGCCCGTCATCGCGAAGGACTTGCTCATGCCGCTGAGCAACACCGTGCGCTCGCGCATGCCGGGCAGCGACGCAAAGCAACGGTGCCGGTGACCAAAGACCAGCCGTTCGTAGATTTCGTCCGAGATGACGACCAGATCATGGGCCTGGGCCACAGCCGCCACCTGCATCAGATGTTCGTCCGTCAGCACGGCCCCGGTCGGGTTATTGGGATAGTTGATGACAATGGCGCGCGTGCGCGGGGTTATACGCCTTTCCAGCGCCGCTGCAGTGACCTGGAAATCCTGGGCGACCTCGGTGCTGACCGGCACGCAAACGCCGCCGGCAATGCTTACCGCCGCCGGGTTGCTGACGAAACAGGGCTCAACCACCAGCACCTCGTCGCCAGGGTTGAGCAAGGCCCGCAGGGCAAGGAACAACCCCTCGCTGACGCCAACGGTGACCAGAATCTCCTCATCGGGGTCGTAGGTCAGGCCGTACAACTCATCAACGTAGTCACTGATGGCGTGGCGCAGTTCGGGCATGCCGGCGTTGGCGGTGTAACCGGTGCCGCCTTGCAGCAGGCTGTCGGCGCCAGCGCGTGCGACGTGGGCCGGCGTGGGAAAGTCCGGTTCACCGATTCCGAGGGATATGACGTCCTCCATATCCGCCGCAATATCAAAGAAGCGGCGGATGCCCGAAGGCGGCAGGCTGCGGACGTCTTCAGCGATCCGGTTTGGCATGGCCATCCAGGTCCCGGCTTAAAGGGCGGCCATCATGGTGCACGACCCTGGTCAAGTCAAGTTCATTCCGCTGCATGTCCTGTGATCACCATGAAACACTGTGTACGAAAGGCCGGGCGTTTAATCCGGCCGGGCTGACCACTGCGCCAGCGTTTCTTCCAGTTCCCGACGAATGGCCAGGCGCATGCCTGGCTCCCAGACGGCCGTGTAGCGGCGACCCGCCCCGGTCGGCGGCTGACCGTTGTCCTTGTAGCAGGTGCGGAATTCGCGCCGGATGCGATGATAGTAGCTTTCGGCGCTGAAGAAGGGCAGGGAGTAGCGCAGAACGCGCAGGCCGCAGACGACGTCGATCGCTTCCGTGTCGCTGCGCAACGCCCAGATGCCCAGCAGCTGGATCCGGTCGTAGAAGTAATAGCCCTTTCTCTTGTACCAGAGCGCGACCCCGACCCAGGCCCGGGGCAGGAAACCGCGAAACACGTCCGGGCCGAAGGCGCTGATGTCGCGATGCTGCGCCTCCTGCTGCGCAGCCAGCAGGCCCCAGGCGTTGATCTCGTCGAGTACCACACCGAGCTCATCGACGAAGCCGGGCCGGCGCCGGTCCCTGCGGGTGTGCCTGCGGGCGTGCGTGTCAAGATGCGGGAATCTGGCGCTGCTCACGTCCTGTTCCCCTGGCTGGAGCCCCCGCAGACTAGTATAGCGTTGCTGCAGGGTTTCCGGCTGTGACGGTTTCTACTCCAGCACGACGTCGGCATAGAAGTATGTCGGGTTGTTCCGGTCTCCCGCCTCGTCGGGACTGGCCTGGATTTCGCGCTCCACGACAGCGCCGGCGCGGGCCTCGACCGGATGCGAAAACATGGGCCCGTCAATGACGCAGGTGTGGTATTCGCCGTTTTCGCCCAGTGGGTCCGCCGCAGGCGGCAGGTCGCCCAGCAGGTCCCTGTCGAAATGGCGCCCGGCGAAGGAAGCCGGAATCAGTCGGGGGTTGACGACCGTGACGATAGCGCGCAGGCCGGAATCGAACATTTGCAGCGCCAGGGCAGCGGTGTCCGCGCCGAAGAGGGGAAACAGGGGTTCAAAGCCGGTGCCGCGCAGTCGCGACTCGCGGTAGGCGCGAATGTCTTCCAGGAAGAGATCGCCGAAGGCCAGGTGGCGCGCGCCGCGGGCCTCGTCAAGCCTGCGGATACGTTCCAGGAAGGCCGCCATCGCGGTTTCATACTGCTCGTTTGAACAGGGGTAGGGGATCGGAATCTCGTAGAGCGGCAGGCCCAGACGTTTGGCCTGAAGTCGCAGCACCCGGCGGGGAGTGGCCTGAATGGACACGCGGTCGAAGCGGCTGGTGACGGTGGTAAAGATCCCCCGCAGGTCGTAGCGTTTGGGCTGCTGGCGCAAAGTGTGCAGCGCCCAGGCGGAGTCCTTGCCGGAAGACCATGAGACCAGGACCGGCACAGGGGCGGGCATGAAGCGCCTCCTCTTCAATGAAGGCCCGGTCGGGCAGTATACACCACGGCCCATCCGCGGCGGCTGCTATAGTTTCAACCGGAAATGATTGAGGGAGAAATACATGGAGCCGCGCTGGCTCGATTTCGCACGGCGCATTCAGGCGATCGCCCAGACCGGCCTGCACTACGATCCACCGGCCTTCGACCGCGAGCGCTACGAAAAGTTGCGCGATATCGCCGCCGAAATGTTCGCAGCCGGCAGCGGGGCCGACCTGGAGCACGTGCAGGACTTGCTGGAGCAGCAAGGGGGCCACGCCACACCCAAGGTTGACGTCCGCGGCGTGGTCTTCCGCGATGAACGGGTCCTGCTGGTGCGGGAATTTCTGGACGGGGGACGCTGGACGCTACCCGGCGGCTGGGCGGAGATCAACGAATCGCCGGGCGACGCCACCGCTCGCGAGGTGCTGGAGGAGAGCGGCTGGCGCGTGCGCACGACGCGTCTGCTGGCGCTCTACGATCGCCGTCGGCACGCGCATCCTGCGAACGTATTTCACATCTACAAGGTGTTCTTCCAGTGTGAAACGCTGGATGCGGCGCCGGTGACCGGCCGCGGCAGCGGCGCTTCCTGGGAGGAGACCGGCGACGCGACCTTCTTTGCGGAAGACGAGTTGCCGAAAGACCTGTCCACCAGACGGGTGACGCGGGAACAACTGCTGCGCTTCTTCGAGATGCTGCGCAACCCGCAACTTCCGGCGGACTTTGATTGAGGGCTCATCCAGCGCGGAAGCGTTGCAGGACGTGCATGTCGCTGACGACGCCGGTATCCTGGTCGCGGGCGTCAAGGCGCTCGCCGGTCCGCCAGTCGTAGAGTGCGACCCGTAGTTCGTAGTCGCCAGGCGGCAGGGCGCGGATGTCGATGTCGCTTCTGACAGGCACAAAGGTGCCTGGCCCTACGCCGACGTCGCCCTGGGCGACGGCTTCGCCTGTGGCAGGATCGATGACGTGCAGGGCCAGGGAGTAACGTTCCAGCAGGGACCGGTCGCTGCTGTAGAGGTGCACTTCCACCTGGAGCGAATCGTCGATCTTCTCCGCAATTGCTGCCCCCCAATGGATGTCTGGTCCGAAATCCAGGCGAAGCGGGTCGTCGGGGCATTGGGATGCGGTCCCTGTGTAGCGTTCCAGCCTGAAACCCCACTGGTCCAGAACCCGTTCGCAAAAGCGCAACCCGGACTCAAAGGTTTCCAGCGACGATATGGCAACTTTATCGTCATGCCGCATCAGCCAGACGAAGGGATGCGATGATCTGGCTGACAATAAGGTTGACAAGACATCTTCCCGACCGGACAGGTACAGGGAAAAGGGGAATCGCATCTTGCCTTCCTGCGCCATCCACGCGTGCTGCCGGATTCCTTTAAAGGTGTTGTCTATACGCACGACCAGACCCTCTTGTTCGCTCACCTGGTCGGCCGCCGCTGCAGTCACGCGGTGAAGTCTGGACTGAAAGAAAAAGCCCATTTCATAACGGAACGAAGTGGCCGTGAACAGCCACACAGCGAGAATCAGCCAAAGCAGCAGAAATCGCCTGATCAAAGGGGAATTGCGTTTGAAGAGTCGCGAAAGAAATGACCCGGCCAGCAGGGCGCACAGGGGCCAGAGAGGCATCAGATAGCGAATCCGGTTGTCCGCAATGATTCTGAGCAGTTCATTTGCCAATCCAACAAGAACCAGAAACACGACAAGGACGGTGCCAAGGAAGGAAAACGGGTCAAGTCTGCCCTTGCTGCGTATGTGCCGCAGCAAGCATGCCAACAGGAACAGAAACAGCCCGGTGGCAAACGCCTCTTGCGCGGGTGTGGAAACAGCAAGGACTCCGTTGCTGAGTCCCCCCAACAACCCGGAAAGCAGGGCGGGTGCCGAAAGGACACGCGACCCCAGGTCTTCATTTGCGGTAAAGTCGAGCGCTTTCGGAAGGAGTGGAAGCTGAATCACTCCTGCCAGGGCCGCCAGTGCGAAAACGAAGGTGGTGTTCCACCAGGACCTGCCCCTTGGGACGGAAAAGAGATGCGCGACCCCAAGCGGGATGAGGATCAGGGCAGCAAGGTAGTGTGAAAACATCAGGCCGGTACTGCCCAAAAGCAGCCCGCCATGCCCCGGGAAACCCGGAGGTCGGGATGAATGGGCAATCTTCCAGTAGCTCCAGACAGCGAGTGTGGCAAAAAGGGAAACGCCGGCGTAAGGACCTGCCCGCAGCATGTAGGCGAGAAAAAAAACAGAAGTGCCGAGCAGCGAAGCAGCAAGGAATCCGGCGAACGGTGAGAAAAAATCGCTTCCGCTACGGAAGACAAGGGCAATGGTGAGCAATCCCGCGAAGGTTGCCAGAATCCTGACGGCAAATTCACTCCAGCCCGCAATCCTTGCCCAAACTGAAATCAGCCCGGCCCAGCCAGGGGCTACCCTCGGCGCCGTATTGTTCCAGACCTCGGTCAGGGAACGTGGTTCGTCCTGACTAATTCCTGCTGATGCCAGAGTATGGTTTTCGTCGCCGTTGAATGCATCCGTGTTCAGGCGGGGAACAACCAGAGCGGATGCCAGCAGCATGGGCAACAGGGCCAGGAGCCAGGTCAGCGTTGTACCAGGAATGCGAATGTTTCGTTCGTTCAAAGTTGGAATAATGTCCGGCTAACGGATGAACCGGAACACAGATTAACTCATTCAGGAAAAAGAGTCAGTTTATGGGAAAACGTTGCAGGACGTGCATGTCGCTGACGACGCCAGTGGCCGGATCGCGGGTGTCGAGGCCTTCGCCGGTCCGCCAGTCGTAAAGCGCGATATGAGATTCGCGGGCACCTTGCTTCCCCCTGCCTGTGTCAATCTCCTTCTCTGCACCAACGAGAATGCAAGGATCATTTTCGGCCTTCCCCTGGGGCAAACTTGCCAGTCCACGGGGCAAATTCGCGGCCGGTCGGTGACAAGTCTGAAGGGCCCGTCAAATGCCGGGATTGCCGAAGCCGAACTTCAGGCCCGGAAGCGGCCGGTTGCAGGCAGATCGGGCGGCGACGGAATCATGTTTCCTCTCCCGATTTGGTTGCCGCCTGGTCTCAGGCGCATTCCGACGCCGATGGCGCCAGGCGCTCCAGCGTGTATCCCCAACTGTCGAACACAATTTCGCAAGAAACGCTTCCAAGACTCGCAGGCACATCCCTCAGGTTAGATCGGTCTTCAGTCAGATAGAGTAGCCAGATCCGCGGGTATTTGAGCAGATCCTCCTCCTGCGACTCGAACAGGGTTCCCGTCTTCGTTTCATGAATGGCCCATGGAAGACCCATCAACTGGAAATGATAGTAACTGTAGGGGCGCTCGTCCTGCCTGGCGACGCCCCTGTCAACGACCATGAAGTCCTCAGTGGACACGATTTCAGAAACTGCCCGCCGCACATGATGCAGGTCGAGACGGAAGAAATACCCCGTTTCGTAGCGGAAATCTGTGGCCAGCGCGTAATACGATCCCTGAAGGAGCCAAAAGACAAGCAACGTCGCTGACAGAATCCGTTGATGGCGAAACAATTGCCACAACCCCGCTCCGGCGATCAGCGCGGCAACAGGCCAGAGCGGCATCAAATACCGGATGCGGGTCTCTCTAAAAAAGACCATCACTTCATTGAAGGTGAGGATCGATACCAGAAATGTGACGCCGACAAGAATCAAATGTCCTGCCGGACATGTGACCCAGGACCGGAAATTCAGCTTGATTGCGAGGGCGAACAGCAAGGACAGGATCAAGACGACAAACGCGACGGAAACCTCTACATTCAAGATTCCATTGCTGAACAGGTACAGCAGGTGTGAAAGAACGTTTCGTGTTGAGCGGGCCCAGTTGCCGATGTTTTCGCTTGCCGTAAAGTTCATTGCCTCAGGCAACAGGGGGAGTTGCATGGCGCCAACCGCGGCAGCGAGGAGGAGCAACAGGCAGGTGCGCCACCAGTGGCCTCCTCTGCGGGCGAAAAGCAGGTGGTAAAAAGCCACAATTGGGAGGAGAAGGGCAGCGAAGAAGTGTGTAAAGGCCAGGCCGACACCTCCCAGCAACAGGCTGGCCTGAACCCCCTTGCCTGGCACGCCAGGGTGCTTTGCAACCTTCCAGTATCCCCATATTGTCAAGGCGGTGAAGAAAGCCACACTTGAGTAGGGGACAGCGTGCAACATATAGGCGTGGTGGAACACGGAAGCAGCGAGCAGGATGGCGGCCGCAACCCCGACCATTGGGGCAAACAGGTCCCTGCCCGCGCGATACACCATGGCAATGGTCAGGAGGCCGGCAAGGCAGGCGAGACTTCGAACAGCGGGTTCGCTCCAGCCCACCAGCCCCCCCCACAGGGACAAGAGAATCGGCCAGCCCGCCGCAACCCGTGGTGGCAGGTTGTCCCAGACATCTTGCGGCGAAGGATCTCCGTCCTGCAAGGCGCCGGCCGTAACCACAAATATCGTCTCATCGCCGTTGAAGGCGTCGTGATTCAGCAGGGGAATGGCGAGTCCAGCGGCCAGCAAGAGGGGCAGCAAGGCCAGCCACCAGAGTGGCAAAGAAGCAGAACCGGAACTCACAGTGACTGACACCAACCACAATGCATAAAGATAGAATGACGTATATACATATTTATCATTGGCATCCCTGCAATATGGAGCATTGTGCCTGGAGTATTGTTACGAATGCCCAGGACCTGCAGGTCGCAGACAGTGCCGGCCCAGGGGTTGCCGGCGGTCAGGCGCTCGCCGCCGCGGCAATGTTCAAAGGCGACCTGCAATTCATGGTCGCGGAGTTGGGGAGGCAACTGGACGGCATCACATGCCTTCCACATCAGGGCGCCGTTTTCGACCCCGTCGCTTCCCAGGGCCATGCGTTTCCCCGGTCGGCGAGCAAAAGGTCTGCAGGGCGAGCGGGAAACGACAGTGCCATTCAACATTTCGCCAGAAAGGCATTTTTTTCGGCGGCCAGGGTGGTTTGGCCCAATAGCAGAGTTTGGCAATGACACAGGTGTATTCAGGCATCTGAGCATACGGCAGCCGTTTTGGTGAAGCGATACAAGGTGAATCCCGCAAGGTCGTACACTCGCTGACAGAGCATGTAGTCCGGCGCCATGAACGGTGCGGAGACGACGTCGGGGTCGTCCTTCTGATGAACGACCCAGAGGTTGGAGAAGGTTGAATCGCCTGGCGCCGTCCATTCCAGAGGGTCGTCACGGTCCGGGAAGACGGTTTCCCAGGGTTGGTCTGACAGCGGGATGTATTGCGGGTGGAGATAAAGGACTCCGCCCCGCTTCATCAGGGAACTGTCGAGGACGACCAGATCGCCGGCGACTGCGCGTTCCTGCAACCAGCGCTGGACGAGATGGAAGGTGGAATGATAGCGATCGACATAGAGCGATGGGCCGGAGTTCAGCAGGGTCGGGCCAAGAACCAGCCAGAACGCCAGGAATCCGCCGACAGCGAGGCGGGATTCCACCCGGATTGAACGCAGGGCCTCCCCGGTCAGCAGGGCGAGCAAAGGAAACAGCGACAGCATGTAACGAATGCGGCCACCCGTGATCACGTCGACGACTTCGTTGGCGGCGACCATGAGCAGAAAGGTTGAGCCAGCCAGGAATGTTAGCAGCCAGGCGGCATCGACGCGCCGGCCCGCGCGATGTCGGCGCCAGGCAGTTCCAGGCAGGGCGGGGATCAAAAGCAGCAGCAAAACAGCGCCTGCCGGGTCGGGCAACCTGAGCGTGAGGTTGCTCATGTAATAGAGGAAATGGTGCGGGATTTCGGCGGCATCCAGCGCTGCCTTGCCCGTTGCCTGATTGCTGGTGAAGAGGGACGGGCCATTCAGGAATCCGCGAACCTGCGCCAGGGCCAGGACGGCCGCCGCCGTCAATGCCGCAATCACCTGCCACCAGCGTTTGCCGCGCGGTGCAAGGAGCAGGTGAAACAGGACCAGCGGAGGAAGAATCAAGGCTGTGAAGAAATGGGAATACAGCAGGCCAACGCAACCCGCAAGGAAGAACCCCAGGGTGGCGGGGCCGGACTGGCGCCTGGCGATCACCAGTCGCCAGTAACTCCAGAGGACCAGAGTGGTCAGGAGCGCGACCAGGGTGAATGCGCGGGCGATCAGCATGTAGCTGAGGAAAAACAGGGATGCACTTGCCAGGATGGATGCGAACAGCCCGGCCCGTGGTGCGAACAGGTCATGGCCCGCACGATAAAGCCACGCGATCGTCAGCAGACCGGCAAGGAAGGACAGTGAGCGAATGGCGGGCTCGCTCCAGCCAACGAGATCACCCCAGGTGAACAGCAGTAAGGTCCAGCCCCTGGCCTGTGACGCGTGGTTTTCCTCCATGTATCTCCAGGCTTCCCCCGGTGTGCCTGGCGATGAGGCGTAAATTCCCGCCGGGAACAGGGCATCCGGCTCATCGCGATTGAAGGCCAATGCATCCAGATGCATGGAGGCAAACAGGGAAGCCAGCAGCAGCGGAAAGAGGGCCCGCCACCAGAAGGGTATGCTGGCAGGTGAAGTGCCCGGGTACAAGGTCAGGTGTCTTTCTCGTCTGCAAGCAGAGCCATTGTAACCTGTGTGGCGGATAGCGATGACTTGAGCACTGTCAATCGACATGGAAGCGCTCCAGGACCTGCATGTCGCTGACTTCGCCCGTCTGCAGGTCGCGGGCGGTCAGACGCTCGCCTGTTTGCCAGTCGTAAAGCGCGACGTGCAGTTCGTAGTTGCCCGTTGGCAGAGCCGCCAGGTCTATGGCACCTTGAACCACAACGCTGGCCCCTGGCCCGATGCCCGCGTCGCCCTGGGCGACGCGTTTGCCCAGGCGTGGATCGATGACGTGCATGGCAAGCGAATAGTTGGCGAGAAGACCCGTGTCAGCGCTGTGAAGGAGCGTTACAACGCGCAGGGTGTTGTTTTCCTGAAGCTTGCCTGACCCCAACAGGCGGATGTCTTGCCCAAACTCCAGCACACGTTGATCGGGCAAAGGATTGAGAAAAGGTGAGGTGAGGCGAACAAACACGATTCCAGCCCTGCTCTGGAGGGGCTGCCTGACCCAAAGGTGCCTTTCGAAAAATTCAACATGGTCCTGCACATTGAATTCCTTTTCCCAGTGGTCACGCACCAGGAAAAAGACCTCCGGATGATTGAGAGCACGCCGCAACAACTCCTCTGAGGTGGCTTCATTGCCCAGAAGCTCACGGGGTCCGGGGTGGATGCTGAAGTAGGCTTCGCTCACCCGGTCTTTTTCGAGGAACCGTTCATCCACAAACAACAGTGAATCCGGAGTAGCTTCATTCAGTTGCTTCTCCAGTTCTCGAATGGTTGACGGGGATACATTGTTGTCGCGCCAGAACCAGGATGTGCGAACCAGTGGTCCTTCACCACGAAAATCGACAACACCGGCAAGGCTGATGACCAGCACCAGTACTACACCAAAGTGCGGTCTCAGGAGCGCCCGCTTCGGGTGCAACAGGGCCTGGCTGCCAAGCAAAACGGCGGGCGGCCAGAGGAAGGCCAGGTAGCGGATTCGGACCGCATCAAACACGCGGGCCAGCTCATTCGCACCCGCAATCAGCAAGAGCGACAGCATGCCGGTGAAAGCGAGGTACCAGCATGCATCAAGGCGTTGCCGGCGCTGTCTCCGGATCCGGGCTGCGCCCACCAGATACAAGGGCATGGCCAGCAACAGCATGCTGACCAGGGGCTGCCGGATATTGAGCAAGTCGTTGCTCAGATAGCGCAAAAACAGGGAAAGGACATCCGGTGCATGCATTGCTCTGGCATGAAGCGCTTCCCTTCCCTCGTTTATCGCCATGCCTTTCAGCAAGTCCGGCGCTTGTGGCAGGGCAAGCAGGATCGCCAGACAGAGCAAGACCACAGCCTGCTTCCAGTGACGATCCCTGCGCAGGAAAAGAAAATGAAAGAGACCCAGGGCCACAATGATCGACAAACCGAAATAGTGCGAATAGAGCAGACCTGTTGCGCCGAGCAGCAGGGCCGCGCGGTCCCTGCGCCTGGCGGGCCCTTCCCGCCGCGCGACGCGCCAGTAAGCCCACAGGGCGACGATCGCAAAGAGCGTCGCGGGTCCGTAGGGACGGACGTTGTGCATGTAGGTGAGGAAGACTACCGAGCATGAAAGCAACAGGGTTGCGAACCAGGCGACCCGCGGGGAAAACAGCTCTCGACCATGGCGGTAGCACCAGGCGAGAGTCAGTAACCCGCAGAACCAGGGGAGTGCCCTGATGGCCAATTCACTCCAGCCGACCCATTGCCCCAACTGCGAAAAGGCAACGGCGTGACCCCAGCCGTTTTCCGGCCAGCGGGCAGAAGCAAGCACGGCCTCGTAAGGCGAGCAGGGCCCGAAGTGTCTCATGCAGGCCGAGATCATGGTGGCGCTTTCGTCCACGTCGACAACGACGCTTCCGAGGTAGGGCACAACCAGCGCCGCGGCCAGTAACAGGGGGGCCAGCGCCCACAACCACGCAGGTGCTGCCCTGCGGGCCACATCGCTGCAGTCAGACATCGTCCACACCTGACTCTGTCCGTGATTCCCTAATGTTCATTTCAGACACAGGGCTCATCAATCGACGTGGAAACGCTGCAGGACGTGCATGTCGTTGACGTCGCCCGTCTGTAGGTCGCGGGCGCTCAGACGCTCGCCTGTCTGCCAGTCGTAAAGCGCGACGTGCAATTCGTAGTCGCCCGGCGCCAGGGCGCTGACGTCGATGTCGCTGCCGACGGCGACGAAAGCGCCGGGGCCGACGCCGATGTCGCTTTGGGCGACGCGCTCTCCCGTACGCGGATCCATGACGTGCAGGGCGAGGGAATAGTGGCTGAGCCGGTAGTCATCCGCGCTTCGCAGGCCGGCTTCCACACGCAGCACGTTGTCGGCGAGGGAAATCCAGGGGCCCGTCAGCCCTATATCCCGGTCAAGGGCAAGCCGGAAGGGCGTGGGCTCGCAGTCTGATGTTGCCCTTGCGTGGCGCTCCAGGGTGTAGCCCGCCATGTTGTCCAGTCGCTCACAGAGCTGGAGTCCCGGAGCGTTGCTTTCAGTGAAACCAAAACCCCCTGTATCCGCCTCAAAAATGAGCCAGATGCTGGAGTAGGGGGACCAGACGGGCAGGGCATCGCCCAGTAGTCCCATGCCATTCCAGAATTCGGTTTTCCACGCATTGTCCGAGAGCGGGATATAGAGGGGATGCAAATACAGCACTTCCCCATCGCCCAGAGAGCTCTGCAAGACGACCAGATCGCTGACAGATGCGCGCTCCTGCAGCAGCCGCTGCACATGATGAAAGGTCGTCGAAAAGCGAAAGGCATGGAAGTCCGTTTGATTCAGGACCAGGACCGGCCCCAGGAACAGCCAGAACACAAGCAATCCGGCGCTGGCGTGAGGGAAGGCTCGAAGGCAATTGCGCAGGGCATAGCCCGCCAGCAGGGCGATCGGCGGAAACAGCGACATCATGTAGCGGATCCGCTTTTGCTCTATCACGCGCACCACTTCATTGGCCCCGACGATGAAAAGAAATGTTGTGGCCGTTACAAAGCTCAATAGCCAGACGGCGCCGGTGGGGCTGAAAGACCTGAGTTTGCGCCAGGTAGAAAGCAGCAGAAAAACCAGCAGCACCGCGACAAACATTGTACCCGCCTGGCCTTGCAGGGTTACCAGGTAATTGCTCAGGGCATAAATCAGGCGCCCGGGGATGTCGGCATGCGTCATGGCCTTGTCGGCCAGGCTTGCATCTTCCCGGGACAGGGACAGGCCGTTCAAAAACCCTGGCGCCTGCAGCAGGGCTAACAGAAGGGCCAGGGTCAGGGCCGCGGACACCTGCCACCAGCGCCGGCCCCTGGTCACAAACAACAGGTGGTAAATTCCCAAGGCAGGCAGGAACAGCGCCGCAAAGTAGTGGGAGTACAGCAGGCCGGCGCCGGACGCGAACAGGACGGCCAGCATGCTGTGTCCTGCCGGTCGTGTCGCTTGCGTCAGGCGCCAGTAGCTCCAGAGGACAAGGGTGGTGTTCAACGCGACCAGCGTGAAGACGCGCGCAATTGCCATGTAGGCCAGGAAGAAGACCGAAGCGCTCGACAGCAGAACGGCGAGCAAGGCCACCTGGGGCGAAAAGAGGGCCATGCCGGCGCGGTAAAGCCAGGCGATTGTGAGCAGGCCGGCAAAGGCTGCAAGGGAGCGGATGGCGGGTTCATGCCAGCCAACCAGGCGACCCCAGACGAACAGCAGTTTCGACCAGCCCTGGGACTGGTTGGGACGGGTTTCCTCAACGTGTCGCCAGACTTCCTGCAGCGTGCCCGGTCCCGAGGCGTACATGCCTGCCGAATAAAGTGACTTGAATTCGTCACGATTGAAGGCGTTGTCGTCCAGTTGAATGGACGAAAGCAGGGCAGCCAGCAAAAGTGGCGCCAGGACCAGCCACCAGAAGGGCAACCTGGATTGCATCGATCCTGACAACGGGGTCAAGGGCATTTCCTGGTTGAGGGCACCCGACAGTTTAGCACGGGCGGAGGCGATGCAAGCCGGCCGTCTGTTCAGCCAATGCGAAAACGCTGCAGGACGTGAATGTCGCTGATGGCGCCGGTCTGCAGGTCGCGGGCGCCCAGTCGTTCGCCGGTTTGCCAGTCGTAGAGCGCGACCTGCAGTTCGTAGTCGCCCGCTGGCAGGGCGCTGATATCAATGTTGCTGCGGACGGGAATGCAGGTCCCTGGCCCGATGCCGACATCGCCCTGGGCCACGAGCTGGCCCGTTCGCGGGTCAATGACGTGCAGGGCGAGGGAATAGTCGCCGGGCAAGTTATGGTCAGCGCTTCGCAAGTCAACCCTGATCAGCAGACGGCCGTCCTGCAGGGCAATCCAGGATCCTGCCCATCTGATTTGTCCGTTGAATTCAGGCGCGACCCGATCATTCTCCCTCAGGCGAAGCGGAGAACGCAGTTGCCGCAAAGTGACCTCTCCGTCCTTCCAGTCGAGGCTCAGGGACCAACCTTCCTGTCTTAGCCCTTCGACTATTTCTGGGACATGGAGCGCTTCCTCAAAGGCCGTGCGGTAAAGCAGCCAGACGCCTTCGCGCTCCAGGGTCCTCTCGATTGTTTCCGTGATCGCTGCATCCGGATGCAGTGGTATGCGGCGCAGGCCCCAGGCGCCGGTGTAGAGCTCATAGCTGCGGTTTTCATATCTGAACGCGAATGGATCGACCAGCAACAGGCTGTCCGAACAGGCTTCTGCGACGATCCTGTGTGCCACCGGGAGCGTAACGGGGTGTTCCCTGTTGTCCCAGGAGTGACGAATTAACTCACCTCTCTGAAGAAAGTCGAGCGTACCGGATAAAGCGATCAGGGCCACCGGGACAAACATGAGGTAACGCAGTGCGTCCCGCAACAGGCGATGGATGATCGCACTGATGAGCAGCAGGGTGGGAGGCCAAAGGCTGGCCAGATAACGAACCCGCCTTGGTTCCAGCACCAGTATCCATTCATTGACAGATACGATGAGCAAGAGCAAAAGGGTACTGGTGCCTGTGAGGAAGCCGACTGCATCCGGCTGCCGGCGGCCGCGCGTGTTCCGGACAACGAACAACAACAGCAGGGACAGGGCCGGCAAGAGCAGTCTGCCGGCAAGTTCACCAGGACTGAGAATTCCATTGCTCAGGTAGCGCAGGAACAGGGACAGGACTTCCGGAGCGCGCAATGCCCAGTCATGCAGCCCTTCATTGCCCTGGTTGAAAGCGATGCCCTTGAGCAAATCCGGCACCTGGGGCAGGGCAAGTACACCTGCAAGGGCGAGCAGGGAAAGGGCATGCCACCAACCCCGGTTCCTGCGCAGGAACAAGAGATGAAACAGCCCCAGGGCCGGGACCAACAGGGCACAGAAATACTGGGTGTAGAGCAAAGCCGTGGCGCCCAGGAGCAGGGCAACCCTCGCTTCCCGTTTTGGCGACTTGTCGGCAAGGACGACTTGCCAGTAACCCCACATCGTGATGGATGCGAACAGCATTGCGGGGATAAAGGAGCGGGCAATATGCAGGTAGGTGAGGAAGAGGACGGAGGTCGCCAGGAGGAATGCGGCCGTCCGGGCGATGGTTGCGGAAAACAGGTCCCTTCCGAGGCGATAGACCCAGGCGAGAGCCAGCGGCCCCGTGAGCCAGGGAAGGACGCGCATCGCGAATTCGCTCCAGCCGACCAGTTGCCCCCATTGGGAAAAGACAATGGCCTGGCCCCAGGCCTGGTCCGGCCAGCGCAGGGACTCCCTGACAGCTTCCAAAGGGGAACAGGGTCCGAGGTGGCGGGCACAGGCGCCGATCATGGTTGCCGCCTCGTCGACGTCAAAGATGCCTCTGCCGAGGAAGGGCATGACAAGCGCCGCGGCCAACAGCATCGGCGCCAGCGCCCACAGCCAGTCAGGTGTCGTCCTCCGGCCCTTGTTTCTGCGTTCTGGTGTGGTCAGCTTCTGCATCGGTCATTCAGTGCAGCCGGGACGTCGATTATGGCATTTGTCAAAAAATCAGCCAATTTGGAAATGCTGCAGGACGTGCATGTCGCTGATGGCGCCGGTCTGCAGGTTGCGGGCCGTCAGTCGTTCGCCGGTCTGCCAGTCGTAGAGCGCGACGTGCAGCTCGTAGTTGCCGGGTGGCAGGGCGCTGACGTCGATTTCCCGGAACACGGGAATGAAAACTCCCTTCCCCAATCCGCTGTCACCCTGTGCCATACGCTCGCCGCTGTCCGGATCAATGACGTGCAGGGCCAGGGAGTAGCGGGCGGGAAGACCCCGGTCCGGACTGTGGATTCCGGTCTTTACCTGCAATATGCCATTCCGCAAGGAGATTTCGGGAGGTGACAGCAGCAGTCCCGCATCATACTCCAGATTCGGGGCGGCATGGCCGCAGTCCTGCGCGTCTGGCGCAAGGCGATCGAGGCTGAATCCCCAGCGATCAAGCGATCGTTCACAGAGCGCTCGCCCCAGTTGTTCCGGCAAATCACTGAAGCGACCGCGATCTTCGCTGCGATAAAGCAGCCACAGGTCCTGATAGTCCTCATGAGAAGTCCTCACGCGCAGGAAGGGGTCTTCCCAACGCCGGTGGATCACCCTGGAGGAGATGCCCGGCAAGCCGGTATGCAGCTCGATCGAATAGCCACCGGCGACGTGGTCATCAATGGCGAGCAGGTCCCCCGAACTCATCTCGAGGGCGAGATGATCGAAAACCCTGTGGATGTTGGTGGGAAAGAAGAATCCCATTTCATAGCGAAAGTCGGTCGCCAGGCTCAGGAAGGCGCCGAGGGCAATCCAGAGCGCCAACAGCAGCGATACAAGGGCCTGACCGCGGTCGGCCAGGCGCTGCAGCCCTGCAGCGGCCAGCAGGGCGCAAGGTGGCAGAAGTGGCATCAGGTAACGCAGGCGGTCATCAAGCAGCGTGCCAATAGCTTCGTTGACCGCTACGGCAAGCAACAGGAATCCGGCGAAGCTGAAGAGCAGCAACCACAGGGCGTCACGCCTGGCGCCTTCCCCGCGTCGTCGCAGGAGGAGGTAAAGGAACAGCGGTGGAAGCAGCAGGATCAGGGCGTTGCCGAGCCACTCTGCACGGGGAATGATGCCATTCGACAGTCTGTACGCGAGACTGGCCAGCATGTCGGGCGCAGCGAGGGCGCGGCCGCCGAGGGCATGATCGCCGGTCGTTCGTTGCAGCCCGTTGAGGAAGCCTGGCAATTGCGGCATCGCCAGCAGGGCGGCCAGCACAAAGAGCGTCGCAGTCTGCAGCCAGCGTCGGTCCCGGGGTCGCCGGGACAGGTGGAAGAGGACGAGCACCGGCAAAAACAGGGCGCTGAAATAGTGGGCGTAGAGCAGTCCGACGCTGCCCGCCAGCAGTCCGACGCGCGCAAGGAGTGGCGCAGGCCGGGGATGAAAAGTCAGGCGCCAGTAGCACCACAGCATGAGCGCCACACAAAGGGCCACCAGGGAAAAGGCGCGCGCGTGGGTCAGGTAAGCGAGAAAAAACAGCGACGCAGCCAGCAGCAGACAGGCCAGAAGGCCCGCCGTGGGAGAGAGGAAGTCACGGCCACAGCGGTAGACCCAGGCCAGCGCCAGCAGGCCGGCGAACAGGGGTAGCGCGCGAATGGCGACCAGGCTCCAGCCGACGAGGCGTCCCCAAACGAAAAGCAGCAGCGCCCAGCCATGGGCCTGGTGGGGGTCATCTTCAGCGATGAAGTGCCAGGTCGCTGCCAGGGTATGCGTGTCCGGCTGCAAGATGCCGGCCGCCAGCAGCGTTGCAGGCTCGTCGCCGTGGAAGGAATCTGCGTCCAGAAAAGGGAGGGTGAGCGCAGCCGCCAGCAACAGTGGCAGCAGGGCCCGTAGCCAGACGGTGGGTGGCACGCGCGCAGGCAAGGGGGACTCCCTTTCAGAAACGGATGCGCGTCAGTATACTGGGAAACAACAATGCCGGGCCGGCGGACCCTGGCAAGGTCATTGGACTGCCCCGGCCAGGTGGAAATGAGTGTGATGTCCAGAAGACGAACACGCCGGCCGAATTTGCCGCAGGACACCCTGGCGCGTGCCAGACGCGAGGCCGGCCTTGAGGAAGCGCCCGCCGCCGGCGCTGGCGCCCGGGCCAGGCGTCGTTCTGCAGGCGAGGGAAGCGCAGGAAGGCCAGCGCGCCGTGCGCGCAGTTTGCGCGCCGGTGAAGAACTGACGCAGGAAGAGATTGCCGAGCGTCTGGCCAACCCTGTGCGGCAGGTCAGTGAAGGGCAACTGCGGGCGCAATATGGCTACGTCATTGCCGATTTGCGCAGCATGGGACTGCTGGCCCTCGGGCTTTTTGTCCTGATGATTTTGGCGGCCCTGCTGCTTTGATTGCGGTTTTTTGTGGCATGGTTTGTGTAATACTGGACAGGCGGCGGGGCGCCTGTTACGCTAGGTTCATAGAGGCGGCCCGAATGTGGCGAGGAGAACCGTGACATGACGCACATTATCACCCAGTTGTGCCTGCGCGACAGCGCCTGTGTGGAAGTGTGTCCGGTGGAATGCATCATCCCGGGGCAGCCCGAGAGCGAATGGCCCTGGTACTATATCGACCCCGATACCTGCATCGACTGTGGCGCCTGCATCCCCGAGTGTCCCTACGAAGCCATATTCGTCGAGGAAGAAGTGCCGGATGACTACGTGGCGGATGGCAGCCAGGAAGTGATGCCCCATGACAGCAAGGAGCTCCGCACGCCGGAAGAGGGCGAGGTACTCGACCTGACGGTCGACATCCAGCCCAACTACGATTTCTTCATCGACGGCCCGGGTTACGACGCGCTCGGCTGAATTGCCGGTCGGGCCCGGCAGTCAGGTGGACCATTCCATGCGGGACAACCTGCTGGTCACGACAGACTGGTTGCAGAAGCACCTTGACGACCCGGACCTCCGGGTCGTTGACATTCGCGGTCACGTGATTCCGGCCAGCGAAACGCCGCCGCATTACTTCAACCACCGCGAGGACTGGCTGGAGGCGCATATTCCCGGCGCCGTGTTCGTGGACTGGGTGCACGAAATCACCGACCCCGGGGACCCGCGCCACGCGCCGGTGGCGCCACCCCGGCGCTACCAGGCCTTCGCGCGGCGCATTGGCATTTCGGAAAACACGCGCGTGGTGGCCTACGATGACGCCGACGGCATGTTCGCCGCCAGGCTGTGGTGGACGCTGCTCTACCATGGCCACCGGCAGGTTGCCGTGTTGGATGGCGGCTGGCAGCGCTGGGTCGCGGAGGGTCGGCCGGTCACGGCCGACGAGCCCGCCATTGCCACGGGCAACTTTGTGGCGCGGCCCAATGAAGGCCTGCGGCGCAGCGGCGGCCAGGTGCTGGCCGGGCTGGAAAGTGCAGAACGCCTGCTGGTCGACGTGCGTTCCCCTTCCGAGTTCGCTGGCCAGTCCAGCCGTGCCCGCCGTTTCGGGCATATACCCGGTGCACTTAACATTCCCCGCCCGGCGCTGGTCGCGGAAGATGGCGGCCTGCGGCCGGCGGAGGAGTTGCGCGCGCTCTTTGCGCAGCACGGACTGGACGACGAGGTCGAGGTCGTGACCTACTGTAACGCCGGCGTATCGGCCAGCTACGGCATGCTGGCGCTGCGGGTGGCCGGTTTTGGCGACGTGGCGGTCTACGACGGGTCCTGGAAGGACTGGGGCAACGACGACAGCAAGCCAGTCGTTACCTGAGAGCAGTACCTGCTCTCGTCGATCCCATTTGGAAACAAGAGCACACGAGCAGGAGTGGCAATTGGCAGAGATTAATCTGACCCAGGCCGAGGCTGACGCGCTTTTGGCAATGGAAAAACACACTGTAGATGAAAGACCTGTTTCATTTCCGGTCCGAGGCCAGAAATCTGTCTGTAAACTCAAGTCACGAGACGGGCGCGAAGAGTTTTTTCTTGATCTTAGCCGGGGTCGCATTGACCTTCGAAAAATTAAGTTACAGAATCGTGCAAGAAAAGTCGTAAGACTGGCAAGACTAGACTTGTCCGGCGGACCACACCAGAATCCGGATGGCGAGTATGTCCCTACCCCACACTTGCATTTGTATTGTGAAGGCTATGACGACAAGTGGGCCAAACCCTTACCGGAAGACATATTTCCTGAGACGAATAATGAGTTGGTAATCCTGGAAGATTTTTTGCGATTCTGTAACATAAGGGGAACGCAGGTAGTTCAAATGAATCTCCTGTGATGATCGACGAAATCCGGCAGCTTACGGAGCAGTACCATGCTTGGCTGCGCGAGAAAACCAACCTGCGCTCTATTGACGACTGGGTTGAGATCACCGCACCTTTTTTGGACAGGCACAATGACTTCATTCAAATCTATGCAAGGCGCACAGATGATGGCTACTTTCTGACCGATGACGGTGAAACTATTGACGATCTGGAATTGAGCGGCTGCACGTTGGACAGTCCCAAACGCAAGGCCTTGCTCGGAACGACACTAAACGGCTTCGGTGTTCGGCTGGACAGCAACAACAATGCGCTTGTCGTGCGCACGAACGCCAAGGATTTCGCGAGAAAGCAACACAACCTGCTACAGGCCATGCTGGCCGTCAACGACCTCTTTTATCTGGCCACACCAATTGTCAAGACCTTTTTTGTCGAGGATGTGGAAGCCTGGCTGAGAATATCAAACGTTCGCTTTGTTCCTGGAATAAAGCTGCCCGGCAAGAGTGGTTACGATCATCTCTATAATTTCATCATTCCAGAATCACGAAATGCTCCCGAACGCGTGCTACTGGGAGTCAACCGGCCGGATGGCAACAGCGCGAAGCGCATGGTATTTGCCTGGGAAGACACGCGGCAGGCTCGTCCGACTGAATCCAGGGCTTATGCCATTCTGAATGATTCGGCGAAGCGGATTCCTGCGGGAGTGCTGGACGCCTTCAGCAATTACGACATGAAGCCGGTTCCCTGGTCACAACGCGAGGACGTGCGCGAAGAACTGGCTGCCTGATGCATTTGCGAATCAAGGGACGGTCAGGTCCTGTGAAGATTTCTGCTCTGGACCCGAAGGGATTCGTGGCTGATTTGAGGCTGCCCAATATCGCGTTGATTCCACAACTTTGAGTGGCGCAAGGTTGAACGTCAAGAGTTACTTGATCAGATTGACCAAGCAATCCTGTAGGAACCGCCCAGATTGGAATTTGATTCTCACTCCAGCACGACGTGTTGCAGGGTGTGAATGTCGTTGACGTGCCCCAGGGTCAGGTCGCGGCCGACGCTGCGTTCACCCGTTTCCCAGTTGTAGAGGGCGAGACGCAGGGCATACTCGCCAGGCGGCAACTGGCTGACAGCGATGTCGGCGTGCAAGGGAACGACAGCCCCTCTGCCGATACCCAGGTCAACCTGGGCGACCCGCTCAAGCGAATCGACGTTGATCAGCTGCAATGTCACGGAATAGTGGGTAAAGGCATGGGCATCTTCGCTGCGCAGCAACAGGTCCACGGCCAGGACGCTGTCGTCCAGGGTCACTGTCGGGGGTGCGAGCGTGAAACCTCCTTCGAAGGCCAGCAGGTCGGGCGCATCGGGGCAGGCCAGTCCGCCGACTGTGTAGCGCTCAAGCACAAAGTTGCCGTCGCTGTAAACAGTGTCGCAATTGACCCTTCCCAGCCCGGCGATTGAACGCTGGACTTCGGCACGATCCCGTTCAAGAAAGAGAAGCCAGAGCCAGGGATATCGATGATGGACCTCCCGGATGCCTGTGAGGGGCTCGTCGAGGTCCCTGTTTAGAATTCGGTGGGGCCTGGACAGCCAGCGATCATAGAGCCTGGCGGGATCGCGATTGAGCGCCTCAAGATCAGCTACGAGCAGGTCTCCGGCCAGCGTGTGCTCATCCAGGGTACGCCAGACGTGGTGAATTGTCGAGGGAACCAGCACGTCCATTTCGAGTCGATAGGCGGTCGATCGTGAATTCTGCACGCCGCCAGCCAGCCAAAGGGTAAGAAGGCAAGGCAGCACAAGGCGGGGTAAACCAGGCGCCAGGCGGGACAGCAGAATCCCGCCCGCCACTGCAGCGAGGGTCCACAGGGGCATCAGGTAGCGAATCCGGTTAAAGGGAATCACCTGGAAACGCAGGTTAAGCAGGATCATCGATACCTGAAGGACGAAGGCGGCAAGAAAAAGCAGCCACAGGACGCTGTTCCGACGCCAGGGACTTCGCTTCCAGATGGTGTGGCAAATAACCGCGAACGGTATGCCCAGCAGCAGGATCGCACTGATGTCAGGGCCAGGCCGAAACAGTCCGTTGCCAAGATGGTACAGGAACAGTACGGGCAGTTCGTGGGTGGCCAGGGCGTTCCCGTGGAGAACAGTGTTGGCAAGCGTGCGCTGGAAACCCATGGTGAACACGGGCAATTGCAACGATGCCAGCAGCAGGGCCAGCGCAAGCAACAGGGCGCTGATTCCGTGGTGCCGTGTCTTGCGCGCAAAGAACAAATAGTGGATTCCCAGAGCAGGAACGAGCAAGGCGCCAAAGTAGTGGCTGAAGAACAGGCCCAGCACACCAAGGAAGAGACCGGCCTGCGCGCGAGGACCTGGCGTTCCTGAACGCATTACGACGCGCCAGTAACCCCAAATCGTCAGGGTCGCAAAAAAGAGCACCAGGGTGAAGGTGCGGGCGACGCCGATATAGATCAGAAACAGCGTTGAGCCGGCCAGAAGCGCTGCAGCAAACAGGCCCGCGGAATGGGACCACATGTCGCTTGTGCAGCGGTATAACAGGGCAATCGTCAGCAGGCCGGCGAGCAGGGGCAGTGTTCGCACCGCCCCTTCGCTCCAGCCGACGAGCCTGCCCCACAGTGAGAGCAACAGGGGCCAGCCCAGGGCCTGCTCCGATGAGTGCTCGGCAGTCTCTTCAATCACTTTGGCCAGTGACCAGGTGCCGCTGCCCAGCGCACCGGCACTGTGGAGAGAAGCGCCTTCGTCGATGTAAAAGGCTTCGTTATCCAGGCGCGGGATGGAAATCACACATATCAGGAGAAGAAGCGGCACCACCCACAGCCAAAAGCCCTGCGTATATGCGTTTCCTTTCCGCAATTGCGGCATCCCGCCTTCAGACACTGGCACGAGTCATGATCGTTTCGAAGTAAGGCGACCAGGTGCGACCATCCGCCGAGTTCTCCGAGCGCATCAGCAGACGACCATCGCCCGGCAAGCTATAGACGACACGCGCCCGCTGCTCGCCGACGGGGTGGACCTGGTCAAATACGAGCCTTGTCTCCTGCTCGAGTCGGCCATTATAGACCAGCAGATTGCCAAGATTGTTGGCGGCCCAGGAACGATAGCCGCCGTCTTCATCCAGGGTCACGCCGCCCTGCACCTGGTACTCGCCCATGCCAGGCATTTGCAGCCGGCTGTCGAAGCAAAGCCAGCGGCCCTGCATTTGCCAGTGGAAGCGGGTCTCACCGCTTGCGTCGCCACCTGGTCCGAAGCGCCCCGGGTAAACGATGCCACGGTTATGCCAGGCGCCAACAAATTCATCCAGCAGGCGGGCCGCCGGCGCGGTGCCCGAGGAATCGTTCATGCCACACCCTCCCCGTTTGACGTCGCGGCCGGCCCCGCCAGGGGCAGCCAGACTGTGAAGGTACTGCCCTTGCCCGGCCCCTCGCTATGGGCGTGGATTTGGCCGCCGTGGGCCTGCACGATCTCCCGCGCGATGGCCAGCCCCAGTCCGCTGCCACGGCGGGGGCCGCGCGTCTTGTCCACCTGAAAGAAGCGCTCGAAGATGCGCGGCAGGTCCTCTGACGGGATGCCGGCGCCGTTGTCCTGCACCCTGATTGCGACGCCCCTGTCATGTCGCCTGGCGCTGACCCGCACTTCACCGCCGGCGGGCGTGAAGCGAATGGCGTTGTCCAGCAGGTTGGTCAGCACCTGGGCGAGGCGGTCGCCATCCCCGCGCAGGGTCGGCAGGCCATCGCAATGCTGCTCCAGGGTCACCTGTTGCTCATCCGCCACTACAGCAAGGCGTTTCACGACCCCGTCGATGATGCCGCCAACGTCCAGCGCATCCAGCGCAGGCGTCAGCCGCGGGTCCTGCAGGCGCGCGAGATCGCTGATTCCGGTGACCATGCGATTGAGACGACCGGCCTCCTCGTGAACGACGCGCGCGGCTGACACCGCATCCTGCGCGGCGCCGTCAATAATCGCCTGCGAATAGCCCTGGATCGAGGTCAACGGCGTGCGCAAATCATGCGAGACGTTGACGAGGAAGTCCTTCTGCGCCTGCTGCGTGGCCTGGACCTCGCTACTCATCTGGTTAAAGGCGGTCGCCACGTCCTGCATCTCCGGCGGGCCGTTAACCGACACGCGCTGCTCATGCTCCCCGCGGGCGATGGCGCGCGCGGCCCCGGCGATCTGCTGCAGGGGGCCGGCAATGGTGCGACTGACCGCCAGGGACAGAACGATGGCTGCAAGGGCGCCCGCCAGCGCCGCCTGCACCAGGGGCGCCATCAGGGCGGAGCCATACTCGGTGAGCGCCCTGCCCAGGGTCTGGGGCGTCCCGGGGCTGGCCAGCACCACGGCCTGGCGCGCCTGGCGCGAGCGGCCCGTCGGCAGACCGATGAACAGCCAGGTGCTGCCATCCGGGTCAGCAAAGCTGCCAGCGACGACGTCGCGTGGCGCCCTGCCGGGCCCGGGCAGCGCCCGTTCCAGGTCGGCATCGAAACGCAGTTCCAGTCGGGACTCAGGCGCAAGGATACCGTTGCTGTCAAAGCGCACACGGGGATTGCCGGAAAGGTCGAAGGCCAGAACGCGCACACCGGTCGAGCTGGCCAGGGACTGCAGCCATTCAACCGGCAGATGCGCTTCGGACTCCCCTTCGTCATGACCGGCGATATCCAGGTCGAGGCCACGCAGGCCGACCTGCAGGTTGCCGATGAGTTGACGATAGGCGGCCAGCGGCGGCGCCGGCTGCGTTTCAAGCACAAAGAGCAGGATGACCACGATCACGCCAAGGGTGACCCCGATCAGCAGCAGGTAGGAGAGCAGCAGCCGCGCCTGCAATTTCACGGTCGCAGGGTCTCCAGTCGGTAACCGACGCCCCAGACCGTTTCAATGCGGGCCTCCATACCTGCCAGTTTTTGACGCAGGTGGGCGATATGGACGTCTACCGTTCGTGTCTCGCCGGGGATTTCGTAGTCCCACACGGCATTGAGCAACTGGTCGCGGCTGAAGACCATGCCAGGGTGGCGGGCCAGGGTATGGAGCAGGTCGAATTCAAGGCGTCGCAATCGAACGTCCCCACCGTCCAGCTGGACGCGGTACTGATTTGGCAGGATGCGCAGGTTGCCGATGACGAGCGGCCGTTCGTCCGAGTGGGCGTCACCCTTTTGCACGCTGCGACGAAGGATGGCGCGGATGCGGGCCACCAGTTCACGCGGGTTGAAGGGCTTGGTCAAATAGTCGTCAGCGCCCAGTTCGAGACCGACGATCTTGTCCGTGTCGTCATCGCGCGCGGTAAGCATGATGATGGGCAGGTCGGAGCGGGCGCGCACACGCCGGCAGATCTCGCGGCCATCCAGACCGGGCAACATCAGGTCGAGCACGACCAGGTCCGGTGGCTGCGCCAGAATCCGGTCCAGCGCTTCCTGGCCCTCACCGGCGCTGTCGACCCGAAAGCCTTCCCGTTCCAGATAGAGGCGTACCAGATCGATGATATGTTGCTCGTCATCCACCAGGAAGATTCGTTCGCTCATGAGGCAAGATCAAGGCGCATGTGCAGCACCTCGCGCAGGGGGCGGAAATACAGGCTGCGCAATACCCCGTTCACGGCCTGTTCGTCGGCCGGGTGTTCGAGCAACAGGCTGTGACGTCCGATGCCATGGCGGCGGACGGCCGAGCCGAGCAGCAGGGCTGCGTTGGCCGCCAGCCGCTGCTGGTCGGCGAACAGGGTCAACTGGGTGGACGCCGTCAGCAGGCCGTGATCGATCCACAGGCTGGCGAGCAAACGCCTGTCGTCTTCTGTGCGGACGACGAGGCGCTCCTGGCCGCGCATGTTCAGCCAGTCGTTGAGGCGGCGCGACAGGGGACGCCGGAACTCGTCGCGGCGCAGGGGGCGCTGCCAGCCCAGACCGCCGCGTTCCATGGGGCGCAGCCGTTGCGCCATGTCGTATTCGGCCTGCCACTCGCCGCGACGCAGGTTTGAAATGCGCGGACCCTCGGCCTCGACGTCCGGCAGACTGCGGATGCTGGCATCGCGGCGCCAGTGTGTCCAGGCGCGCTCAACGTGGAAGCCGCGGCGCTCATAGAGGCGCTGCGCCGCTTCGTTGTCGCAATCAACCTGCAGGAGGGCCAGGCGCCCGCCACGGCGACGAACCTGCGCGACGGCGGCCGCCACCAGCCGGTCGCCAATGCCGCGCCGGCGAAAGCCGGGATGGACGCCGACGTTGGCGATGAGCCAGGTGTCCGCCTGCGGCCTGTTGCTGGCGAAGAGTGAGATGTTTCCCACCAGACGTCCCTGTTCCACCCAGACGTAGCCCTGGCCCATCCCCTGCACGACGTCGCTCATGCCGGGCAGGACGGCCAGGCCGCTGCGGCCCAGCAGACGCATGTCGCGTACCGCCTCGCGCCCGGCGCGGTCCATGCCGGGGCTGAAGACCAGCTCGATAAGATCGGCCAGTTCACCGAGGTCGCTGCGCAGGTTAACCGGGCGCAGTCCGTCGGCGCTGCGGCTGCCGGGCGCGGCAATCGTGGACACGCGCTCCTCCACCTGACGGAACGCCGCCCAGTATAGCGGATGGAGGCGGGGCCGCGTCCTCTGAAGGAGGGCGGGCCGCCGGTTGCACGCGCTGCCGCCCTGTGGATAATGGCCGTTCCTGGCCCCGTAGTTCAGTGGCAGAACAGCGGACTTTTAATCCGCGTGTCGCAGGTTCGAATCCTGCCGGGGTCACAGGGGCCCTGCCTGGCGATCAATCCGGCCCGACGTCCCTTTCCCAGCGTTCAAGTTCCTCGCGCAGTTGGCCCAGCAGGGTTTCCCGCGCGCGTTCGTCTTCAAAAAAGGTGCTGTGCTCGAAAAAGGCGACAAGCGCGGCCAGGCGCCGGAGATCTCGCGCAACCCCTGGTGTCGGCTTTTCCTTGGTCCGAATTTGTAGCAGCCTTTGCCACAGCGACATTTCTGACCAGGACGGGGGCGCGCTGTGTTGGGCGAGGATGTACTCCGCGTCCTGGAAATTCCGCGTGATGGCCCGGTGCCCGGCCCGTTGCGTCACGCCCAGCATGACGGCGACGACCAGCGCCATGCCTGCGCCAACGAAGACCAGCGCCAGGCAAAGCAGGTCCATCGGCCCCGGTTACTCCTGCGCCACTCCCGCCAGATCCAGCTCGCTGGCGAAATGACAGGCGGCATAGTGACCGGGCGTCACCTCCTGCCAGGGCGGCGCTTCTTGCCGACAGATGTCCTGCACGTAGCGGCAGCGGGGATGGAAATAACAGCCCGGGGGCGGACTGGCCGGGTTGGCGACCTCGCCCAGCAGGATAATGCGTTCCATCTTGACCTCGGGGTCCGCGGTGGGGACGGCGGAGAGCAGGGCTTCCGTGTAGGGGTGTTTCGGATTGTTGAACAGGTCGGCTGTCTCGGCCATTTCGACCAGCTTGCCCACGTACATGACGCCCACGCGGTCGGAAATGTGCTCGACGACCGAGAGATCGTGGGCGATGAAGAGGTAGGTGAGGTTGAATTCCTCCTGCAGGTCCTGCAGCAGGTTGAGGATCTGCGCCTGAATGGAAACGTCCAGCGCCGAGACGGCCTCGTCGCACACGATCAGGCGCGGCCGCGGCGCCAGCGAACGGGCGATGCCGATGCGTTGCCGCTGCCCGCCGGAGAAGGCGTGGGGGTAGCGTTTGAGATGTTGCATCTCCAGCCCCACGACCTGCATCAGTTCCATGACCCGCTCCTGCAGCTCGGCCGTTTCCGCCAGATTGTTCTCGCGAATCGGCTCGGCGATGATGTCCAGCACGGTCATGCGCGGGTCAAGCGAAGAATAGGGGTCCTGAAAAATCATGTGGAAGTGACGACGCAGGCGTCGCAGTTCACGCCGGTCGAGGCGGGCAAGGTCCTGTACGCTGCCATCGGGCAGCCGCAGCAGGATGAGACCGTCGTCGGGGTCGATGCCGCGTACGATGCAGCGCCCGAGGGTGGTCTTGCCGCAACCCGACTCACCGACCAGGCCGAAGGTCTCTCCTTCACGGATATCGAAGCTGACGTCATCGACCGCGCGCACTTCGCCAATCTGGCGGCGCAGCAGACCTTTCTCGATCGGGAAGAATTTCCTGAGGTTGCGGACCTCCAGCAGCACTTCGCTGCGCGCCGGTTCAGGCATGGTGCAGTTCCCCATCCCCGACGGGCTCTTCCGCCTCGCTGTGCAGAAAGCAACGCACGTAGTGGTCCGGCGCAAGTTCGACCAGGGCGGGTTGGGCGCGTTCGCAGCGGTCTTCGATCAGATCGTCGCAGCGCGAGCAAAAACCGCAGGCGCGGGGCGGGTCGATGGGTACCGGTACGTTGCCGCGAATGGCGTCCAGGCGCGAACCGATACTCTTGCCGAGGCGCGGGATGGAGTGCAGCAGGCGACGCGTATAGGGGTGCAGGGGATTGCGGAACAGTTCGACGGTTGGCGCGCGCTCGACGATGCGGCCGAGGTACATCACGTTGACCAGATCGGCGATCTCGGCGATGACGCCCAGGTCGTGCGTGATGTACATGATGGCCATGCCGTATTGCTCCTGCAACGACGCCAGCAGGTCCAGTATCTGGGCCTGCACGGTGACGTCGAGCGCCGTGGTTGGCTCGTCGGCGATGAGCAGGGTGGGGTTGCAGGAAAGCGCCATGGCGATCATGGCCCGCTGGCGCATGCCGCCGCTCAGCTGGTGCGGGTATTCGTCGACGCGCTGCAGGGGGTTGTTGATGCCGACCTGTTCCAGCATGGTCAGCGCGATCTCGCGGGCCTCCCGTTTGTCGGACGTGCGGTGCAGGCGGATGGCCTCAATGATCTGCGCGCCGACGCTGTGCACCGGCGAGAAGCTGGTCATCGGTTCCTGGAAGACCATCGAGATTTCGCTGCCACGGATATCGCGGATGGCCGCGCTGCGCGAGTCCAGGGCGGCGAGATCGACCTGCGCGCCATTGCGCCGGCGAAAGTGCATTTGTCCGTCTGTAATCTGGCCGGGCGGCGGCACGATCTGCAGGATGGACTGGGCCGTGACGCTCTTGCCCGAGCCGGATTCGCCGATGATGCCCACGGTCTGGTGCGCGTCAA
Source organism: Anaerolineaceae bacterium (assembly GCA_026708325.1). Lineage (GTDB taxonomy): Bacteria > Chloroflexota > Anaerolineae > Aggregatilineales > Phototrophicaceae > JAGWBD01. The sequence continues at coordinate 152,069 of JAPOVC010000006.1, forward strand.
TGCTGAAGTCCACGCCATCGACGGCCTTGAGCGTGCCCTCGTCGACCTGAAACCAGGTCCGCAGGCCGCGCACGTCCAGTACCCTGTCCCTTGCGTTCATGGGCCCAGGATCGTACATCCGTCGGTTTCTGCCTGCTCCTCGAGGATACGCGCCTTTCCTTCGGGAGAAAGGGCCAGCACCCGCTGGGTCCAGGTGTCCTCGTTGTATCGGAGGTTGCTGCTCTGGAATTCCGGCCGCTCCGCATCGCTGAGGTTGCAGTCAAAACGAACGATGTAGCAGCCGTTGTCGGGGCCGCCTCCCTCCGGGTTGATGTGGGCCAGCCCCCAGCGAACGCCCTGTCCGTCGCCGTTGTCGGCGAAGGCATCCGGGCAATAGGGGCCCGGCGCCTGGGGCGGTGTGGTCACGAGGGCCTTTGGCACGAAATTCAGCCCGTCCTCCGCGTACTGGACCGTGTTTTTCTCCGGCCCGTCAAGACTCAGCAGGGTCGCGATACCGCCGCGCCAGGGCCAGAGCATGGTCTCGTGGCCGGAATTGGTGACCGGGTTGAGCGGGGACTTGACGAAGGGGCCCGCCGGATGGTCCGCGATGGCGACGCCCTGGGCGATGCGCAGGTTTTCCGGCGGCCTGTCCACCGGCGTGCCCTTGTAGTAAAGCCAGACCTGCCCCTTGTAGACCAGGGGGTAGGGGTCATGAATGGCGCAGCCGTCCCATTCGTCCGGGCCACCGCGCATCACCACCGGACGGTCCACGCGCGTCCAGGGGCCCCAGGGCGAGTCCGACCAGGCGGCGCTGACGCTGACGCAATCGTGCGCGCGCCAGCGCCTGGTGAAGCACTGGTAATAGAGCCAGAACTTGCCTTTCCAGGCGAGCACGTCGGGCGTGGAGAGCGAACGATCGCCATAGCTGCCCTGGGGCGCGCGCGGCACGGCGACGCCCTCTTCCTGCCAGTCAAAGCCATTGGAAGAGGTCGCGTGGCAGATGTCGGCGAGGTCCCAGTCCACCGCCGGGGTCTCCTCGTCGGCCTCCGCATGGCGGTCCATGCCCAGGGGCGGCACATTGGTCACGCGGCGCGTATACCAGACGTGGTAGCGGTCGCCGATTTTCAGCACCTTGGAGGGATCGCGGCGGGATACGGAGACCCTGTCGTCGCGGCCAATGCCCGTGACCGGGGAGTAGCGAAAGGTCGTGTAAAAGGGGTTCGTCCGGTCCTGGGTCGTATTCCACAGGTCGTAGAAGCGCGCTGTAGCGGCGCTGATCGGCCGGTCGGCCGGTTTGGCCCTGGCAAGGCGCGCAGGGAAGCTTCCGGTGGTCTGGGTTTCGTCCATGCATCGCTCCCTGGGCGTGGGTCCGGCCGCGAATTGCCCGACTGCAAGCTGCGCCTGACTGCGATATTGTAGACAATCTACAAAATCCTGCAAGCGGGGCAAGCGCAGAGGCATGAGTTGGGACTACCTCATCGTGGGCGCGGGGTCGGCGGGCTGTGTGCTGGCGGACCGGCTGAGCGCGGATGGCGAAAGCACTGTGCTTCTGCTGGAGGCCGGCGGGCCGGATACAGCGCCCGACATCCACGTGCCGGCGCGCTTTACGGACCTCTTTCACACGGAGATTGACTGGGCGTACGAGACGCTGCCGCAGCCCGGCCTGAACGGGCGTCGGGAATACGTCCCGCGCGGCAAGGTCTACGGCGGCACCAGCTCGATCAACGCCATGGTCTACGCCCGCGGCCATCCCTCCGACTACGATCGCTGGGCAGAAGCGGGCAATGCCGGCTGGCGCTACGAGGAATTGCTGCCGCTCTTTCGCGACATGCAATGCCAGGGGCGGGGGGCATCCGAACACCATGGCGTGGACGGCCCGCTGCACGTCTCCGACCCGCGCGACCCCAACCCCCTGAGTCTGGCTTTTGTCGAGGCGGCCGGGCAGATCGGCCAACCCCTGCGCGACGATTTCAACGCCGGCGTGCAGGAGGGCTTCGGCGTCTACCAGACGACCACCAGAGACGGACGGCGCTGGAGCGCCGCCGACGCCTTTCTGCGCCCGGCCCTGGCGCGCGCCAACCTTGAGGCCTCCCCCTGGTCGCTGGTGACGGAACTGCTCTTTGAAGGCCGGCGCTGCGTCGGTCTACGCTTTGAGCGAGACGGCGAGACCCGTGAAGCCTTCGCGCGACGCGAGGTCATCCTCTGCGGCGGCGCCATCAACTCGCCGCAATTGCTGCTGCTCTCCGGGATCGGGCCGCCGGAGCAGTTGAAAGCCTGCGGCATTCCGTTGCGTCATGCCTTGCCCGGCGTCGGCCGCAACCTGATGGACCACGTTCAGGTGCCGGTCGCCTGGCACTGTCGCGAGCCGGTCTCGCTGGTGGCGAAGGAAGACCCGGAACAACTGGAGCTGTATCAGAGGGAGCGGCGCGGTCTGCTGAGTTCCAACCTGGGCGAGGCGGGCGGCTTTGTGCGCCTCGATCCCGCGTCGCCAGCGCCGGAATTGCAGTACCACTTCGGCCCTGGCTGGTTCATCCGTCACGGCTTTGGCGACCCGCCCGGGCATGGCTTCACGGCGTTGACGGGCCTGGTCGCCACGCAGAGCATCGGCGCGCTGAAACTGGACCCGGAATGTCCGCAGGGTCCGCCGCTGATCGACCTGGCCTGCCTGACCGACGAACGCGACCTGCAGGTGTTGCTGGCGGGCGTGCGTCTGGCGCGGAAGATCGTGGCGGCGCCCGCCTTCGATCGCTATCGCGGCGAGGAGTTTCTGCCAGGCGAGGAGGTAGAGGACGACGCAGGTTTGCGTCTATTCCTGCGGGATTTCGCGACCACCATTTATCACCCGGTGGGCAGTTGCAAAATGAGTCAGGACGTTCTGGCGGTGGTCGACGAGCGCCTGCGCGTGCGCGGATTGCAAGGACTGCGGGTGGCCGATGCCTCGATCATGCCGCGCATTATCAATGCCAACACCAACGCCCCCTGCATGATGATCGGGGCGAAGGCGGCCGCGATGATCCGGCAGGAAGGGGGCGGGCCATGAGCGTGGTTGAGAGCGCTGCGACGTGGCGGCTGCGTGAACAGTGGCAGGGTGGAGAGAGCGAGCTGGCAACGGCTTTCCGCTACAGCGAGGTCACGGGCATTGGCGAGGAGCCGGGCGTCACGCGGCGCGACCCGAGCACCGTGCTGAAGATCGGCGAGCGATACTACGTGTGGTACACGAGACGGCAGACCCAGGCGCGCAAACGGCAGATGCCGCCAGAAGAGCAGACCTGGGACGTCCCGGCCTTCGACTGGGACCTGGCCGAGATCTGGTACGCGACCTCTGCGGATGGCTTCCACTGGGAAGAACAAGGCGTGGCCGCGCGCCGCGGCCCGCGCGACGCGCACGACGGTCGTTCGATTTTCACGCCCGACGTGCTCTACGCGGAAGGGCGCTACTGGCTTTACTACCAGGCCGTCGGCCACCCTTACGGCATCCGCACGCGCAACACGGTGTGCATGTCCTGGTCCGACTCGCCGGACGGCCCCTGGCAGCGCTGGCCGGAACCGCTGCTGCGGCCGGGCCAGCCAGGCGAATGGCTGGGCGAGGCCGACGACAATGAGGTGCTGCGCTACGGCGCCTGGGACAGCCACAAGGTGCACGACCCCTTTGTGTTTCGCCGCGAGGGCCGCTACTGGCTCTATTACAAGGGGCAGCCGGTGGGCTGGGGCACGCGCCATGACCGCGGCATCGGCCTCGGTGTGGCCATCGCTGACCGCCCACAAGGTCCCTTCGTGAAATCGCCGCTGAACCCGGTCACCAACAGCGGCCACGAGACCTGCCTCTTCCCCTGGGGGGATGGCGTCGCTGCAATCTGCGGCCACGACGGGCCGGAGAAGGACAGCGTGCAGTTCGCGCCCGACGGGCTCAACTTCGAGCTGATGTCCTACGCGCTGCTGCCGCCGCCCGCGCCTGGCCCCTTCGTTCCCGACGCCTTCAACGACACGCGGGACGGGGCGGGCATCACCTGGGGGCTGGCGCACATCGCCACGGAAGAGACGAAAGGCGAAAACTCGTGGATCATTCGTTTCGACTGTGACCTGCGCCGCGGCACGCAGCGGCCCGGCTTCCGCCCGACGCACCAGGCGCTGCCCGCCAGCGTCTGGCTGTCGCCGGACCTGGTCATTAACGAGGCCAACAGCCGGCAACGACGCTGGCACCCGCAGACGCCGGGTCCTCCGGCGCATCCCCCTGCGGAACGGCGCAGCGCCGCCACCCGACGCGTCTACGCGCGCTACGGCGTCGGCAAGGACCAGATGAGCGAGTACTTTTCGGCCTTTCGTTACGCCCTGGTCCCTGGCCTGGAGCCGCAGCCAGGCGTTTCCCGCAGCGACCCCTCTAAGGTCATCCGCGTCGACGGTCGGCACCTGGTGTGGTACGCGCGCTGCAGCAGTGACGACAAGCGGCAGCGGATTTGGTACGCCAGTTCGGCTGACGGCATTCACTGGCAGGAACAGGGACCGGCGCAGTTGACGGGGCCCGATAGCAGCGCAGGAGACACATTGGCCTCCGCGCCGGACATCATTGTGCAGGGCGGCGCGTTCTGGCTCTATTACCAGACCGGCCCTGGCGCGGCGACGCCGGACGCGCCCCAGGCGATCGGCGTGGCGCGGGCGGAATCGCCGGATGGCCCGTGGCAGCGCATGGAGGCTCCGGCGCTGCAGCCGGCCGCGTCCGGCGCCTGGGATGCGGGCCGTCTGCAGGATCCGACGGTCCTGTTCTGGCGCGGTCAGGTCTGGCTTTTCTATCGCGGCGAGCGGGGCGGCGCGGCCGGCAGCGGCGGTTGGGGCGTGGCGCGGGCGGACGACCCCCGCGGTCCCTTTCACAGGTCGGCGCTCAATCCGGTCAGCAACAGCGGGCGGGCGCCCTTCCTTTACCCCTGGCGCGATGGCCTGGTGGCCATAACGGGGCAGGCCGGACCGGAAGCCAACTGCGTTCAGTTCGCGCCGGACGGACTGAATTACGAAATCGTCGGCCGCGTCAGCGCGCCGCCGGTCAGCGCCGGCCCGCAATTGGACGAAGCCTGGTCCGATGCCGCCATGCCGGCCGCGGGCGGAAGGGGCGTGGCGCGGGGCCTTTGCCACTGCAGCCAGGGCGAGGACGGCCCGCTGCAATACAGTCACCTTTTGCGCTTCGAATGCAACCTGCGCATGGGGGAGGACCGGCAGGACTTCTATCGCAGCTGGAACTACCGCTTTCCGCCCTCGGCCTACTTCTCGCGGGACTTCCGCCTCGGCGACGCGCGGCGCGCGGAAGCACTGGCGCTGATGCGCGCCATCGATGAGGAGACGACAGGGCCGGATTGAGCGTTACTGAATGTTGTCCGCCAGCGCGCGCAGGGCTTCCTCACGCCGGCCGCTGCGGATGGCATCGAGGATGCGGCGGTGTTCGCGCCAACTGTCCATCAGGTCCGCGAATCGTGTGTAGCGCATCATCATGCGCATGACGACCGGCTGCCACAGCGCGACGATGTCGTGATCGCCGTGGCGCAGAATCAGCGCGCGATGAAAACGCAGGTCGTGCTCGACCAGGGCGTCGATATCGCCGCTTTCGCAGGCGTCCCGGATGTCTTCCACGATGGCTTCCCAGGCCTTGAGGTCGGCCAGGTTGATCGAGTCGAAGAGCGAGTCCAGCACAAAACATTCGATATCGCGTCGCAGACCCGCCACCAGCGGTCGCACCGAATCGCTGGTGTTGGGCGCCACGCGCACACCCTTGTTGGGCTCCAGCACCAGCAGACCATCCTGCGTCAGTTGACGCAACGCCTCACGGATGGGGCCGCGGCTGACGGCGAAGCGCTGCGAGACCTCGATCTCACGCAGGGGGTCGCCTGGCTTCAGTTTGCCGGAAAGCACTTCCTGGCGCAGCAGGTCGGCGATCTGTTCCGGCAGCGTGCGATAGAGTTCGGCGTCGCGCATGGGCCCTGACCCGCTCACTGCTTGTAGGGGTCGGCGGCGTCGCGCAGGGCGTCGCCCACGTAGTTGAAGCTGAGCACGGTGATGATGACGAAGATGCCCGGGATGAGCAGCCAGGGGCTCTGACTCAGCGCGCGGATGTTTTGCGCGCCCTGCAGCAGCACGCCCCAGCTGACCGCCGGCGGGCGGATGCCGATTTGCAGGAAGCTCAGCGCCGTCTCCGAAATGATCATGAAGGGCACGGAGAGGCTGAGCGCCACGATCAGGAAGCTGGCGAAGGAAGGCAACAGGTGTTTGACGATGATGTCGAAGTCGTTCATGTTGGAGATGCGGGCGGCCATCACGAAGTCCGCTTCCCGCAGTTCCAGCAACTTGCCACGCACAATGCGCGCCAGGTTCGGCCAGCTCAGAATGGACAGGATGATTGTGATGCCGAAGTAGACCTGGGTGGATGACCAGTTGGCGGGCAGGGCGGCAGCCAGCGCGATCCACAGCGGAATGTGCGGGATGGAAATCAGAAACTCGATGACGCGCTGGATGAACACGTCGATGATGCCGCCGTAGTAGCCCGAAATGCCGCCAATCAGGCAGCCCAGCACGAAGCTGATGACCACGCCGATGAAGCCGATGGAGAGCGAGATTCTCGCGGCCTGCATGGTGCGCGAAAACATGTCGCGCCCGAATTCATCGGTGCCGAAGAAGAAGACCACGCCCGGTTTGTCCACGTTCACCAGGTGGATGTCGGTCTCGATCAGACCCAGGATCTTCCAGGGGTCGCCGCGCGTGAAGAAGCGCAGGGGATAACGTTGGTCGCGCTCCTCGTTGTAGATGCGCTGCAGCGTTTCCATGTCCAGGGTCTGCTTCATCTCGTAGACGAAGGGCGGGAAGTGGAAAACACCGTCATCGTCGAGGAAATAAATGGTGTGGGGCGGGGCCTTGGCGTAACCGGAATGGCGCAGCTGGTAATCGCTGGTGGAGAGGAATTCGGGGAAGAGCGCGATGAAGTACAGAACGGCAATGATGCTCATACCCACCAGCGCCAGGCGATGGCGCCGGAACTTGCGCCACATCAGTTGCCACTGGGATGCGAGGTAGTAGCTTTCGTCGCGTTCTTCCTGGCGAATGGCGGCCTGTGCGCTCATGGTCGGGTCTCCGTCTCAGGCCACGCCGCGGTCCATGCGGATGCGGGGATCGAGGACGACCAGGAGGACGTCCGACACGGTGGTGCCGAAGACCGTCATGACGGTGATGAACATCAGCAGGGTGGCGGTCAGGAAGGTGTCCTGGGCGATGAGCGCCTTGAGCAACATGGGGCCCACCGTCGGCAGACTGAGCACGATCGCGGTGATGACGCCGCCAGAGACCAGCGCCGGAAAGAGGCTGGCCAGGCCGCTGACGATGGGGTTCAGCGCCAGGCGCACCGGATACTTGAAGAGCAGCGTCGTTTCGCTGACGCCCTTGCTGCGCGCCGTGATGACGTACTGCTTGTTGAGTTCGTCCAGCAGGGTGCCGCGCAGCACGCGGATCATGCCGGCGGTGCCGGCCGTGCCCACCACGACCACCGGAATGATGAGGTGTTTCACCAGGTCCCCGACTTTGGCCAGGCTCCAGGGCTGGTCGATGAATTCCGGTGAGAACAACCCGCTCAGATTGTGGCCGAAGAAGCGGAAGGCGACGTACATCATGACCAGCGCCAGCATGAAATTGGGCACGGCCATGCCGATGAAGCCTATAAATGAGACGACGTAGTCCCCGACTGAATACTGGTGCGTGGCGGAATAGATGCCGATCGGGATGGCGACGGCATAGGTCACTATGGCGCTCAGCAGGGCGATGGCGAAGGTGAGCACCAGACGCTCGCCGATGATGTCGCGCACCGGCTGCTGCCAGGTGTAGGAGAAACCGTAGTTGCCCTGCAGGACAGAACTGAACCAGTTGAAATAGCGCAGGTGTATGGGCAGGTCGAGCCCGTAGCGCAGGCGCAGTCCCTCGATGATTTCATCGCTGACGTTTCCGCCGGCGCTTTCGAGGCGCTCGATGACTGAGGAAAGATAATCGCCAGGCGGCAACTGGATGATGATGAAGGTGGCGATCGAGATCAGCCACAGCACGATGACCATGTAAATGAGGCGCTGGACGATGTAGCGAAGCATGCCTGGTTCCGGACGACGGGCCGGGCCCGTCAATACCAACATTGTAGCCTGGCGCGGGAGATTGTCAACAATAGACACTTGACAATGAATCCCCGGCTGGCTAGTCTTTGTCCTGCCTGCGCTGCCGGGGAACCCGCATGCGTCTCGTCGACATTCAGACCCGCCTGTACCGTCTGCCGCTCAGCCACCCCATGAGCGACGCCACGCACGGACAGATGACCCATTTCGAACTGGTGACCGTCACCCTGCGCGATGACGATGGCCGCGCCGGGCTGGGCTACAGCTACACCATTGGCGAGGGCGGGGCCGCCCTGCGCGCGTTGATCGACCGGGCCCTGTGCCCCCTGCTGAAAGGGGCGGACCCGCGGCGCATCGAGCAGATCTGGCAACGTATGTGGTGGCAACTGCATTACATCGGCCGCGGCGGTCTGGTGTCCTTTGCGATGGCGGCGGTGGACATCGCCCTGTGGGACCTTCGCGGTATCCGCGAGGGCGAGCCGCTCTGGCGTCTGCTGGGGGGCTGCCAGGGTTGCGCCCGCGCCTACGCCGGCGGCATCGACCTGCAGCTATCGACGGATGGCTTGCTGGAGCAGACCCAGGCCAACCTGGAGGCCGGCTTCCGCGCCATCAAGATCAAGGTCGGGCGCGAGCGCTTGAGCGAGGACGTCGATCGCGTGCGCGCGGTGCGTGAGTTGATCGGCCCGGACATCCCCCTGATGGTGGACGCCAACATGCGCTGGAGCGTCGAGCAGGCCGTTCGCGCGGCGCGGGCCTTCCGCGAGCACGACATCTACTGGCTGGAAGAGCCGACCATCCCGGACGACTATCGCGGGCACGGCCGCATCGCGCGGGAAGGCGGCGCGCCCCTGGCGGCGGGCGAGAATTTCCGCACGGTCTATGAATTTCGGCACCTGATGGCCGAAGAGGCCGTCGATTTTCCGGAGCCGGACGTCTCCAACATCGGCGGTATCACGCCCTGGATGCAGGTCGCGCGCCTGGCCCAGGCCCATAATTTGCCGGTCACCTCGCACGGCGTGCACGAGTTGCACCTGCATTTGCTGGCCGCCGTGCCCAACCCCTCGCTGATGGAAGTGCACAGTTTCGGACTGGAGCGCTACATGCACGATCCTCCCGTCCTGCGGGAGGGAATCATGCAGGCCGGGGAAGCGCCCGGCCACGGCGTCTGCCTTGACATGGACGCCATCGCTGAATTCGAGCAGGACTGTCGATGAACGTCTCTTGTCGCCCACGTGCTGCCCGCGTCATCATGTTGCGGGAAGCCGCAACCCTTAAGTCGATCGTATCCGTATTATTGGAGGAATCCGTCATGAGCTTGCGTAACATCGTTTTCGCCCTTGCAAGCGTCCTGTTGCTGTCAACGGTCGTGGTCGCCCAGGATGCCCTGGTCTACCCCTTCCAGTACGGCAGCCTGGATGAATTCACGGCACTGACCGGCAACAGCATCGACAGCTACGGTGAGGCGCCGCAACTGGCCGACATGGTCGCCGCCGGCGAACTGCCCGCCGTGGCGGAGCGTTTGCCCTCGCAACCGGTGGTCGTGCAGCCGCTGGAAAGCGTCGGGCAGTACGGTGGTGAACTGGTCGGCCCCTCGGCCGTGGCGACCTGCTGCGGCTGGGACGTGCTGGAGATGCGCCTGCAGAAGCTTTTCACCATCGATACCGACCTGCAGACCATCATCCCCAACATCGCCCTGAGCTACGAGGCCAACGAGGACTCGACCGTTTACACCATCTCCCTGCGCGAGGGTCATCGCTGGTCGGACGGCGAGCCCTTCACCAGCGAGGACTTCCGTTTCTGGTTTGAGGACATTCTCGGCAACACCGAGTTGACGCCCTCGCCGGGCGGCGTCTGGGCGCCGGGTGGCGAACTGGCGCAGTTCGAGGTGCTGGACGAGACCACCATTCGCTACACCTTCGGCCGCTCTCACCCCGGCTTCATCGTGACCCTGGCCAGCGAGGTCGGCCATCGCGGCTTCCGTCCCGCGCACTATTTCAAGCCCATGCACGCCGACTACAACGAAGAGGCCGATGGGCTGGCGGCCGAGAACGGCTTCGCGGACTGGAAGGAAATGATCCGGGCGCGGCTGAACCCCTACAACTTCACCTGGAACCTGGGTTCGGAGACCGACCCCTCGGCGCCAACGCTGAACACCTTCCGCTTCGTCAGCGAGGACAACCTGGGCAACAAGTTCTACGAGCGCAACCCCTACTTCTTCAAGGTCGACGTGGCCGGCAACCAGTTGCCCTACACCGATACCCTGCGCCGCGTCCTGGTCGAAAACCTTGAGGTGCAGGACCTGAAGGGCATCGCCGGCGAGTACAGTCACTATGGCTGGGGCCAGCTGGCCAGCTACCCGACCTACAAGGAAAACGAGGAAGCCGGCGGCTATCGCACGGCGCTGGTGACCTACAGCCGCGGCAACGAATACGTCTTCATGTTCAACTTCACGCATGAGGATGAGGGCCTGCGCGAGATCTACGCCGACGTGCGCTTCCGTCAGGCGATGTCCGTGGCCATCAACCGCGCTGAAATCAACGACCTGGTCTACTTCGGCCTGGCGACGCCTTCGCAGGCCGCGCCCACGCCCGATTCGGCCTTCTACGAAGACTGGATGACCGACTATTACGCCCAGTACGACCCCGACCTGGCCAACCAGTTGCTCGACGAGATGGGCCTTGACCAGCGCGACGCGGAAGGCTTCCGCCTGCGCCCCAATGGCGACCCGCTCTTCATCAACCTGCAGGTCTCGGTGCCGGAGGAAGCCTGGTCGCGCATCGCCGAACTGACCGCCGACTACTGGAACGCGGTTGGCGTGAAGACCAACTTCAAACTGATCGACAGCGGCCTGTACACCGAATTGCGCAACGGCAACCAGGTGGACGTCGCCGCCTGGGGCCATGACATCGTCGACATCGGCGAGGTCGCGACCGGTTTGACCAACCTGCGGCCGCGCTGGGGCGCGCGCGCTTCCGGCCGTCTGTGGCAGGACTGGTTCAACAGCGACGGCGAGAGCGGCATGGAGCCGCCGGAGGACATCAAGGCGCTCTGGGACCTGGGCGAACGCTATCTGCAGGCGCCCTACGGTTCCGAGTTGTACTATGAACTCGGCAACGAGTTCTACGACACGCACTTCGAGGCGCTCTACATGATCGGCACGATCCAGCGGCCGCCGCAGCCCCTGCTCTTCAAGACCAACCTGCGCAACACGCCGCCTTCGGATACCGAAGGCCTGTGGAGCTGGAGCTATCGTCAGTGGGTGATGTTCATGCCGGAGCAGTGGTACTTCGAGTAAGCCTGACTCCGGTTTCACCCAAAGCGCGGGAGGCGTGGCCAGGGGTCACGCCTCCCTTGTGTTATGCGCCTGTCACCTGGCCATGACCCAATTGCCCTGCCGGCCGCAAACTGACATACTCGCCCCGATCGTCGGACATTGGCACATGAAGGCAGAGGGAACTGCGTATGAAGGTCATTGACGCCATCGCCCACATCATGAAGCTCGAAGGGGTAGAGTTTCTGGCGACCTTCCCCACGACCCCCGTCATCGAGTCCGCCGCCGGCGTCGGCATCCGTCCGGTGGTGTGCCGCCAGGAGCGGGTGGGGGTCGGCATGGCCGACGGCTTCGCGCGCATTACCAACGGGAAACCGGTCGGCGCCTTTGCCATGCAATTCGGTCCCGGCGCAGAGAACGCCTTCGCCGGCGTCGCCACCGCTTTCTCCGACTCCGTGCCGCTGCTGGTCCTGCCCCTGGGGCACCGCCGGGACAGGGCGCAGGTCTACCCGCATTTCAGTTCGGCCCGCGCCTTCGAATCGGTGTTGAAGTCGGTTGAGACGATCAACGTGGCGCATGACGTCGGGCCGGTGATGCGCCGCGCCTTCAATGCGATGAAGCAGGGCAGGGCGGGGCCGGCCATGGTCGAGATTCCGGAGGACGTGGCCCTTGAGGAGGTGGATGAGGCCGCCCTGGACTACCTCCCGGTGAAGGCCACCCGCACGGCGGGCGACCCGCAGGATATTGAGAAAGCCGCGCGCGCGCTGGTGGAGGCGAGATGCCCCGTCATTCTCGCCGGGCAGGGCGTCCTTTACGCCGAAGCCAGCGACGATCTGGTCGAACTGGCTGAGTCGCTGCAACTGCCGGTCATGACCACCATGGAGGGCAAGAGCGGCTATCCGGAGGATCATCCCCTGTCGCTGGGGGTGGCCGGCGGCGGCGTCATGACCGGGCCGGTGCACCATTTCCTGCACGAGGCGGACCTCATCCTCGCCATCGGTTGCAGCCTGACCGCCCATTTCATGCACGTCACCCTTCCGCCCGGAAAAACGATCATCCACGCGACCAACGACGAGCGCGATCTCAACAAGCATCATCCGACGGAGCATCCGATCCTCGGCGACGCCAAACTGGTCCTGCGCCAGTTCCTCGAGGCCGTCCAGGACTCTGGCGCGAAGTCAACTGACGATGGCGCCACGGCCGCCCTCATAGAGTGCAAGCGGGAGGACTGGCTCCGCGAATGGATGCCCAAACTCACCTCGACGGAGTGCCCGATGACCCCCTACCGGGTGATTTGGGAATTGATTCAGATGGTCGATCCCGCCGAAACGATCGTCACCCACGATTCCGGCAGCCCGCGCAACCAGATGCTGCCCTTTTACCGCGCCACCACGCCGCGCGGCTATATGGGTTGGGGCAAGTCCCACGCCCTGGGGACGGGCCTGGGTCTGATCATGGGGGCCAAACTGGCGAAGCCGGACAAGTTCTGCGTCAACTTCATGGGTGACGCGGCCTTCGGCATGACCGGTCTGGACTTTGAAACAGCGGTGCGTTGCGACATCCCGGTCCTGACCGTGGTCTTCAACAATTCCACGATGGCGATTGAGACGCCCGCCCGCGTTCTGTCCCACAAGCTGTATCGCACGCGGGACCTCGGCGGCGACTATGCCGACATGGGGCGCGCCATGGGCGGATACGCCGAGCGGGTCGAAGACCCGGAAGACGTGGGGGCAGCCTTGCGGCGGGCCAAAGGGGCGACGGAAGCGGGCCGGGCGGCCCTGCTGGAATTCATCACCAGTGAGGAGATCACTTTCTCGAATTTCCGCTATGTCTCGTCGCATTGATGAATGGTCGAAAAGTATCCGCTTTGCAAGGGCGGTGCAGGCAAATTCGGAAATCTGAAGGGAGTGCACTGCTGTGAAACCAAGAGTGTGGATAGGGGTCAAGTCCCCACCCGCCGAAATCGCGGGGCCACTTTCTGGACTTGCCGAGGTCGTGACCGGCGGAGACCAGGGCAATCTGCCCGGTTCAACGGTCGCCGTCTGTGGCGGCGCAAATGCGGCTGACGGCGCCTTCATGGACCTGGTCGGCCCACAATTGCAACTGCTGGCCATGCCGGGGATTGGCCTGAACCACATAGACCTTGCTGCGGCGAGCAAACGTGGAATTCTGGTCTGCAACAATCCGGACGCCCCCACGGAATCAACGGCGGAACATACGGTTGCCCTGTTGCTGGCTGTGGCCAAGCGGGTCATGGTGGGAGACATGCAACTGCGCGGAGCCGATATTCCGCGGGCCCGGATGACCGGGACCGAAGTGCTTGGCCGGACTCTTGGCGTCCTCGGATACGGGCGGATTGGTCGGCGCGTGTCTGAAATCTGCGCCCTGGGTCTCGGGATGACCGTGCTGGTTTACGATCCCTTCATTGACCCGGGACAGCCCGGAGCGCCGGGGATCAGCTTCACCGAGGATATGGACGCCGTCTTCGCAAGAGGCGACTTCGTAACGCTGCACACCCCTCTGACGACCGAAACGCGCCACCTGGTGGGCGAGCGACAGCTACGCCTGATGAAACGCGGCAGCTATCTGATCAATGCCAGCAGGGGCCCGGTACTGGATGAAGCGGCCCTGATCCGGGTGTTGCAGGATGGTCACCTGGCCGGCGCCGGCCTCGACGTCTTCGATCCGGAGCCGCCCGAGCCGGACAATCCCTTGCTGAAGATGTCGAACGTCGTCCTGACACCACACATCGCATCGCGTACGGACGCGGGGGTACGGGCGATGTGGGGCGGGGTGGCCTACCAGATCGGCCAGGTATTGCGCGGCGAGCGTCCCACACACCTGGCCAATCCCGAAGCCTGGCCCGGAAGGGTCGGGGGTGGCCAGGGCTGACCAGGCGCAACCTGCCGCAAGGTCAAGGCATCCCATTGAAAGCGCGACTTTGGATCGAGTTCCCGGTGCCGCAGGAATTCCTGGCGCCATTGTCGGGTCTGGTGGAAATCGTCAACGGCGATGGCCCGCACAAACTGGCCGGATCGACGGTAGCGATTCGCAGCCCGGGGCTCGTCATCGATGCCGACTTCATGGACAGCGTCGGGCCCCGCCTGCGCTTGCTGGCCATGCCCGGGACCGGCCTGGACCACATCGACATTCCCGCCGCCAGCGAACGGGGCATTCTGGTCTGCAACAACCCGGACGCCCCCTGCGAATCGACGGCGGAACATACAGTGGGCCTGCTGCTGGCGGTCGCCAAACGCATTGTCAGCGGCGACAGGCAACTTCAGGCGGGCACAGTCGATCGCACCAGTCTGGTTGGCAGCGAACTTCGGGGTCGAACGCTGGGCGTTGTGGGCTATGGCCGGATTGGCCGACGCGTCGCCGAAATCTGCTCGCTCGGGCTGAAGATGAAGGCGCTGGTCCATGGTCCCCGGCTGCGCCCGGGAACGCCGCTGGCGGAGGGAATCGCGCTCGCGCCCTCGCTGGATTCAGTCTTTGAGCAGGCCGACGTCGTCACACTTCACACGCCTCTCACTGCGGAAACCCGGAATCTGGTGCGGGAGCGACACCTGCGCCTGATGAAACGCGGCAGCTATTTGATCAATACGAGCCGTGGCGCGGTCGTTGACGAGGACGCCCTGATCCGGGTCCTGCAGGAGGGTCACCTCGCGGGGGCCGGCCTGGACGTGTTCGATCCGGACCCGCCGGCCGGCGACAACCCCTTGTTGCACATGCCCAACGTGGTCGCGACGCCGCACATTGCCCCCTTTACCGAGGAGAGTTTCAGGGCGATGTGGAGCGGCGTCGCGCTGCAGATCAGGCAGGTGTTGCGGGGCGAACGGCCGGTCAACCTCGCCAATCCTGAAGCCTGGCCGGGTCGTTCGGGTCAGGGCTGAGGCGTCGCCCGGCGCGGACTCGCGGGCGCCTGGCCGCCCGCATTGGCTTCATGCGGCGGGCGGGCGACATGGCATGTCGCCCGTACAGCGTGGCAGGGGCAATTCATCGAATCATCGAATCTCCCGGCCAATCGTCATTTGGCTCGCGGGCGACATGATATGTCGCCCGTACACTTTGGCAAGGGCAGGGCCAGGGGCGATTGGCAGGGCGCTCGCCGCGCTACTCCGACAGGGCCGGGATTACCGGGCCTGGCGGGTTACCAGGCGTAGGCGTCCGGCGCCTGGCCGCCCGGACCGGGCCAGATCTCGTCGAGGCGCGCCATGGCCGCCGCGTCCAGCCGGGTTTCCAGGGCACGCAGGCTGCTACTCACCTGGCCGGCGCGGCGCGGGCCGATGATCGGCGCCGTGACCACCGGGTTCTGCAGCAACCAGGCGAGCGAGAGGGTCGCCGGTTCAACGCCAAGTTCGCGGCAAAGGGCATCGTGGGCGTCGACCTGCGCCCTGACGCCTGGTTCCAGCGACTCGTAAGGGGGCGTACGGCGGCCCGCCTCGGCCCGTTTCATGGCGCCGGAGAGCAGGCCGGCGCCCAGGGGGCTGTAGGGCAGCTGGCCCAGACCATACTCGCGGCAGGCGGGCAGGATTTCCAGTTCAATCGCCCGGTTGGCGAGGTTGTAAACGCTCTGGTCGCTGACCAGGCCGAGGGTGCGCCGCGCTTCAGCCCGTTCGCAAGCCTGGACGATGTTCCAGGCGGCGAAATTGCTGCTGCCAACGTAGAGCACCTTGCCCTGCCGGACCAGCACTTCCAGCGCCTGCCAGATCTCCTCCCAGGGGGTTTCGTGACGCCGGTGGGGCGGCCGGTACAACGCGCCGTAAGGCCGGGTGATCCCCTGTTCATACTCCCAGGGCTGCGGCAGACCGCGGTCGACGTGGTGCAGCTGATAGAGATCGATACGGTCCGTCTGCAGGCGGCGCAGACTGTCCTCGCAGGCCTGGCGAATGTGAAGCGCCGACAGGCCGCGATCGTTGACGGCATCGCCCATCGGGAAATAGACCTTGGAGGCCAGCACGGTCCTGTTTCTGCGCGAGCGGTCCTGCGTCAGCCAGCGCCCGATAATTTCTTCACTCAGGCCCGGCTGGCGGACCTCCCACCAGCCGTAGATGTCGGCCGTATCGATGAAGTTGATGCCCGCGTCGAGGGCCACGTTCAGGATTTCATGGCTTTCCGCTTCGGAGGCATGCGGCCCCAGACTGGCCGTGCCCAGGCACAGCCTGCTGACTACCAGTCCCGTGCGTCCCAGATGGGTGTATTGCATGGCTCTTGCCTCAATTCCTGTGTAGCCATGTCAACCCGCCGCAGCCGCCACGCTCGCCAGCCCGTACCGGATTACCAGGCGCAGGCATCGGGCGCCTGGCCGCCCGCACTGTCTTCATGTGGCGCGCGGGCGACATGATTTGTCGCCCGTACAGCGTGGCAGGGGCAGCGGCAAGAGTGAATTGGCGAGGCGACCGCCAGGCTCGCCCGCCCGTGCCGGCTTACCAGGCGTAGGCATCGGGCGCCTGGCCGCCCGGACCGGGCCAGATCTCGTCGAGGCGGGCCATGGCCGCCTCATCGAGGTCAAGCTCAAGGGCGCGGGTGTTGTCGGCCAGTTGCTCCCTTGAGCGCGGCCCGAGGATCGTGGCGGCGACGACCGGGTTCTTCAGCAGCCAGGCGGTCGCCACGTGGACCGGCGATTCGCCCAGGTCGCGGCAGAAGGATTCCCAGGCATCGACCCTGGCTTTCATTGGCTGGTCCAGGTCGTCGTAAACGGGCGTGCGCCGGCCCTCGGCGGCTTTCTTCAGGACGCCGGCCAGCAAGCCGCCATCGAGGGGCATGTAGGCCAGCAGGCCCAAACCGTATTCGCGACAGGCCGGGATGACTTCCAGCTCCACGGTTCGCTTGTTCAGGTTGTAGAGGCTCTGGTCGCTGACGGGGCCGAGGAAATGTCGCGCCGCGGCCCGTTCGCAGGCCTGGGCGATGTTCCAGCCGGCGAAGTTGCTGCTGCCCACGTAGAGCACCTTGCCCTGCTGCACCAGCAACTCCATGGCCTGCCAGATTTCCTCCCAGGGCGTGTCCGCCTTGCGGTGAGCCGGGCGATAGAGGTCGACGCCCGGTTTGGCCATGCCCCATTCGAATTCCGTGGGCTGCGGCGCGCCGCGGTCCACGTGGTGCATCTGGTACAGGTCGATGTGGTCCGTTCCCATGCGTCGCAGGCTGTCTTCACAGGCCTGACGAATGTGGTAGGCCGACAGGCCCCGGTCGTTGACCTCGTCGCTCATGGGGAAGTACACCTTGCTGGCGAGGACAATCTGTCTTCTGCGCGATTTGTCCTGCGCCAGCCAGCGCCCGATGATTTCCTCGCTCAGGCCCGGCTGTTCGCGACCGCCCCACCAGCCGTAGATGTCGGCTGTATCGAAGAAATTGATGCCCATCTCCAGGGCGTGGCTCATGATCTCGAGGCTATCGGCGGCGGCGGTGAAGGGGCCGAGGTTGGCCGTGCCCAGGCAAAACCTGCTGACCACGGCGGCAGTTCGTCCCAGATGCGTGTATTGCATGATCGGCGCTCCTTCCTGAAGGCCGCAGCGCGGCTCGCCTGTCCTGTTTGCTGCGGGCCGGGGAGCTGTGAATTCGCAGCGACGGTCCATTGTAACGCCTGGCGCCGACGGCGTCCCTTTGGCGGCATCATCGGCATTGTTCGGTAAACTGTGGGTCACCCTGTTGCTGGCTGCAACAGTTGCGCGATCAGGAGTTGATGACATGTCGCCATTGAGCGCCGCCATGGCGCGCTTCGCAGGGCCGGACATCCACAGCCCCTGGCACACCAACTTTCGCTACAGTCCGATCAGCGGCCTGGCGTATGACTCCGGCGTCACCCGACGCGATCCGAGTTGCATCCTGCTGGTGGACGGGCGCTATTATGTCTGGTACACGCGCCACGCGGGGCCGGCCGCGGTGGGGCACGAACGCGCCACGGAGGTGTTGCCGGCCATGCCCTGGGACCTGGCGGAGGTCTGGTACGCGACTTCTGCAGACGGCCATAACTGGCAGGAGCGGGGACCGGCGATTCGGCGCGGCCCCAAAGGGGCGTACGACGAGCGCAGCATTTTTACGCCCGACGTCATGGCGCACGAGGGGCGTTTCTATCTGGTCTACCAGGTCAGTCCGGCGCCCACCTGGCGTTGCACCCCGGAGTCGATCGCCATCGCCTGGTCCGACAGCCCGGATGGCCCCTGGACGAAGAGCGATGCGCCGGTCGTCGAGCCGGACGACTCGGGAGAGGTTGACGAACGCGCCAACCCGGAGGAAGCGAGTGTGCAGGGCGCCTGGGACAGCCTGCGCGTGCATGACCCGGCCCTGCTCTACCGCGACGGGCAGTACTGGCTTTATTACAAGGGCGAGGGCATCGGCTACAGCAACCAGGAATCAAAGTGGGGCGTGGCCATTGCCGACGATCCCCTGGGCCCCTACCGCAAGTCCGCGCTGAACCCGGTCACCAACAGTGGCCATGAGGTGATGGTCTGGCCCTGGCAGGGCGGGGTGGCGGGTCTGTTGACGCGTTGCGGGCCGGAACGCGACACCATCCAGTACGCGGCGGACGGCCTCAACTTCGAGCCGCGGGCCAGCATCAGCCGCCCGCCCGAGGCCGCGGGCGCCCTGCGCATCCCGCCGGAGCAGAACGATCATCCCCTGGCCGGGCTGGCCTGGGGATTGTGTCACGTCACGCAATGGAGCCTGCACGGCGTACGGCAGGGCAATGACAATCTGGGGCTGGCGCAGATCAACGCGCCGCGCGACTTTCTGCTGCGCTGGGAAAGCGACCGCAGACGCTCGGCTTTCGTCTAGAGAAGAGGACCGGCAAGGGGGCACGAAAATGAAACGGGCAATTTTGTTGCTGACATTGATCCTGACATTGACGAACGCAGTCCCGGCCCAGGAAGCGTCCCTGCCGCCGTTCAGCGACGTGACCGTCGCCGCCGGCGTCGGCCTGGCGCATGCCGGAACGGCGCCGGGCATGCCGCTGGGCAACGGCGTCGCCTGGGGCGATTTTGATCGCGACGGCTGGCCCGACCTCTTCGTCAGCAACCAGGGCGGCCCCAACGCGCTCTACCGCAACCTTGGTGACGGCAGCTTCGTCGACGTCGCTGCGGAGGCGGGCGTCAGCGCGACGGAGGACTTCGGCAGCGGCGCGGTCTTCGGCGACTATGACAACGACGGCTGGCCCGACCTCTTCGTGGCCAACATCGGCGCCAACCGGCTCTTCCGCAACCTCGGCGACGGACGCTTCGAGGACGTGACCACCGCCGCCGGTCTCGGCGACGAAGGCTACAGCCAGTCCGGCGCCTGGGGCGACTACGACAACGACGGCTGGCTCGATCTGTACATCAGCAACCATATTGCGCCGGACGGCAGCGCCGATCGCCTGTGGCACAACCTGGGCGATGGCCGTTTTGAGGACGCCTCCGACCTCTTGCCCTGGCGCCTGCGCTCCGGCGCGGCCTTTGTGGCCAGCTTTGTAGACTACGATGACGATGGCGACCAGGACCTCTACGTCATCAACGACAAGTGGTTTGGCGAGACCACCAGCAACGTGCTGTGGCGCAACGAGGGGCCTGGCCCGGCGAATTCGGCGGAGCGGCACGACTGGCTGTTTCGCGACGTTTCGACCCACAGCGGCACGAGTTACACGGTCAACGGCATGGGTCTGGCTGTAGGCGACGTCGACAACGACCTCGATCAGGACTTCCTCTTCACCAACATCGGCGCCAACGTCTTGCTGAGCAACAGCGGCGACGGACGTTTCCGCGACTTCACACAGGTGGCCGGTGTGGCGCGCGCCAGCCTGCCGGATGGCAGCGAGGCCCTGACATGGTGCGCGCTGTTCCTTGACTTTGACCACGACACCTGGCTGGACAGCTTCCTTTGCGGCAGCCCGCTGGACAGCGGTGACGGCCAGCCCGATGCGCTCTACCACAACCGCGGCGACGGCCGCTTTGCGGACATCGCGGTTGAGACCGGCATGGACGCGGCGCAGTGGACCCGCTCCGGCGCCTGGGCGGACTACGACCGCGACGGCGACCTGGACCTGTACCTCGCCAGTTACGGCCAGAGCGGGCAGCTGTGGCGCAACAACGTCCGGGACAGCAACTGGCTGACGCTGGAGCTGCGCGGCGTGGTCAGCAACCGTGACGGCATCGGCGCGAAGATTCGACTCGACGCAGGGGGCGTCACCCAGTTGCGCGAGATGCGCAGCGGGGAGAGCCTGGGCGCGGGCAACCAGTTGCTGGCGCACTTCGGCCTGGGTGGCGCCGACAGCGCGGAACGCATCGAAATCGCCTGGCCCTCCGGCATTGTCCAGACCCTGGCCGACGTGGGGGCGCGTCAGCACCTGGTCGTGGAAGAGGCCGCCGTTTACGGCCACGCACGTGATCTGCGCCTGCGCCTGTCGGACGGGCACCTGGACCGGATTGCCTGCGGTCAGCCCTGGGATCTCGGGATCGACGTTCTCAACATGGGCAGTGAAGCGCAGCGCGATCTGCAACTTCAGGTCATGGTCAGCGGGAGCGACGGGCTGGAGCTGTCCCACACGATCAATCTGGCCGACCCCACCGGCAGCGCGCTCTTGCCGGCCGGGGAATCGCTGCACCACGTATGGGAGGGAGCGTTTGTGCCCGGGGCCGGAATCGATTACGCGCTTGAAGTGGAAGCGCTGCTCCCTGGAGATGACTGGCCAACGAACAACGTCGTTCACATCACCCTGGCGGGCGCGGCCCTGATAGCGCCGCAGGTGCCGCTGATGCCGGCCGAATACGAACCCGGAGCGGCGGCCGTCGCCGGCGACTTCAACGGCGACGGTCTCCATGACATTTACCTGGTCAACCACGGGCAGACCAATGCCCTGTTGCTGAACCAGGGCGACGGCGGCTTCGTCGCGGCCGGTGAAGCGGCGGGCGTCGATCACGGTGGCTTTGGCGTGGCGGGGGTCGCGGCGGACCTGGACGGCGACGCGGACCTGGACCTTTACCTGCTCAACGCGCAACAGAAGGACGTCCTCTATCGCAATCGCGGCGATGGAGTTTTTGAAGTCGCTGAAGACGCGGGCGTGGGTCAGGAGGCGCTGGGCAGCGAAGCGGCGGTCGCCGCCGACTTCGACGGCGATGGCGACCTGGACCTCTATGTGGTGCACCAGCGTCAGCCCAACGAACTCTGGCTGAACGACGGGTTGGCCCGATTCACCCTGGTCGACGCGGAGATCGCCGGACGCGGCATAGGAAGGGCCGTTGCCGCCCTCGACGTAGAGTCGGACGGCGACCCTGATCTCTACCTGGTCAACGACGGCCAGCCCGACCAGCTCTTCATCAATCAGGGCGGAGCCGTTTTTCTGGAAGCCGACCTGAGCGGGAGCGCGGCGGGTCGCAGCCCCGGCCGCGGCCTCGCCAGCGCCGACTTCGACGGCGACGGACTGCCTGACCTGTTCATCGCCAGAGAGGGACGAGCCGGCGCGCTCTACCTGAACGGTGGCGATGGCAGCTTCAAAGAGGCGGAGGCGGGCATGATAGCCGCCAGCGGCAGCGAGGTGGTGGCGCGCGACTTTGACGATGACGGCGCAATTGACCTTTTCGTGACCGGTAGCCAGTCCAGTCAATTGTGGCTCAACCGGGGCGACGCCAGTTTTCATCTGGTCAGCGCCTGCGCCGGCCTTGACCTGGCCGGAAGCGCCGTGGCCGCCACAGCGGCCGACCTCGCTGGCGACGGCATGCCGGAGCTTTACCTGGTGAAGGCCGGTCTCCCCGATCTCCTGCTCGTCAATCATTACGGCAAGGGGCCCGCCTGCCACGAGGATGGCGCATGACCCTCAGGCGTTCGGACGTGGTCATCACCCGACCCTGCAGCATGGAGGACTATCGCCGCTACCGCGCCACGGCGCTCGCCTGGGGTTTCCTGCCGGAACCGGACCGGCGCGGTCTGTCGCCGGACGGCGAGATGATGCGCGACGTGGACGAGGCCCATCGCTGCGGCGCGAAATTTCAGGGCCGGGTCGAGCTGGATGCCGACTGGATCGGCATGATCGACTATGACCCGGACTACATGGACTCGGTCGTGCGAGACATCGAAGGCCGGCCGCAATACACCTGGTGGACGCATCGCTATCGCGGCAATCCCTCCTGGCATTTCTGCACCAACGCGCCGGGCTACCGGCGCTACCTCTTCCACCAGCTGGACCGGGTGATGAAGGCCGGCACGGACTGGTTGATGATCGATTCGGCCATCCCCACCATCGGCGCGCTGACCGCGCGCTACGGCGGCTGCTTCTGCAGGCACTGCATGGCGGGCTTTCGTGACTGGCTGGCGCAGAATACAACGCCGGAGCAACTGGCGGCCGAAGACGTGGAGGACATCTGCCGCTTCGACTGGGGCGAGTGGTTGCGCGAGCGCGGCGTCGATGACTCTCGTTATCGCGAGAACATCCAGGCTTTCCCGCCGACCATCCCGCTGGCCGGGCGCTATTTCGACTATCAGTGGGGAGAGGTCGACGCCCTTTTCCGCGAATTCAAACGACGGGCGCAGGAATACCGCGACGACTATGTGCCGATGAGCTCGAATTCGCCCTGGTACTGGCCGCAATTCCCCTACGCCGTCGAGGCCCACGATTTCTACACCAACGAACTGGAATACCACCCGCCGGAACGCGAGGTCTTTCCGACCTCGCCGATCTACGTCCTGAAACTGGCCGAGGCGCTGGGGCGGATCGTCGGCCTGACCGGCATACCGCGCGCCTTTGAGCCCTACCGCCTCAGGCCGCGGCCGGGGCACATTCGCCTGTGGATGGCGCAGGCCGCGGCCCTGGGCCACGTCTTCATGGTGCCGGCGAAGATGTGGACCCTGCGCGTCCCCGGCGAGGCCGACCGCTGGTACTACAGCGACCCCGGCGACTACGAAGAGATTTGCCACTTCATCCGCGACCATGCCGGTCTGCTGGATGAATACGAGTCCCTGGCCAGCGTGGCGCTGGTCTTCAGCAACCTGGCCGTGCGGCGTTTCGTGGGTGAGACGCGCGTCGGGCGTCTGGGCGGGCAGGAGCGCAGCGCGCCGGACACGCCCCTGCATCGGGCCACGCTGGCCCTGACTCACGCCAACATTCCCGCGCGTTTGCTCGTCGCCGGCGACGGCATGCTGCCGGACCAGTTGGCGACGGCGGACCTTGACGCCTTTCAGGCGGTCGTGCGCTTCGAGCCCTCGCCACTGACGGAGGAACAGGAGACTCGTCTGCAGCGGGCCAGTGACCGGTTGCACACCTTCAGATCGACGGAGGCGCTGCTGGCGACGCTGGAACGGCCGCTGACCCTTGAAGGGGCGGCGGGCATTGTGGCCGTGCCGCGCCATCAGCCGCAGGACCCGGGTGCCCCGGCCATCGTACATTTGTTGAACACAAACTACGACGCCGAAGGGGATGCCTACCACGAGCAGCGAGAGTTCACCCTGGTCCTGAAACACTGGCTCTACGGACGCGAATTCAGCGGCGCGCGTTTGCACGCGCCCGGCGAGCCCGCGCAGGCGCTGGACTGCGTCAATGACGATGATGAGACCCGCGTACGTGTATCGCGGCTCGACATGTGGGCCATCCTTGAACTTGAATGACGGAACGGGAGGCACCGTGAAGGACATCCAAGGTCCCAACATCGTGCTGGTGATGACCGACGATCAGGGTTACGGCGACCTGGGTTGCACCGGCAACCCGGTCCTGCGCACGCCGCATCTCGACGCCTTTCACGACGAGAGCCTGCGTCTGCGCGACTACCACGTCGGGCCGACCTGCGCGCCGACGCGGGCCGGTCTGCTGACCGGGCGTTACGCCAACAGCACCGGCGTCTGGCACACCATCGGCGGCCGCTCGCTGCTGCGCCAGGACGAGCGCACGCTGGCGGACTGCCTGCGGGAGGCGGGTTGGCGCACGGGCATCTTCGGCAAGTGGCACCTGGGCGACGTCTCGCCCTACACGCCGCTGGAGCGCGGCTTCGACGAGGCCATCGTGCACGGCGCCGGCGGCATCAGCCAGACCAACGACCACTGGGGCAACGACTACTTCGACGACGTCTACCGCGACAATGGGGAGATGCGACAGTTTGAGGGTTACTGCACCGACGTCTGGTTCCGCGAGGGCCTGGCCTTCATCGAACGCAACCGCGAGCGTCCCTTCTTTTGCATGATTACGCCCAACGCGCCGCACAGCCCCTGGAACGTGGAGACGCGCTACAGCGAGCCCTACCGCGGGCAGGTGTCCGAAGAGCGCGCCCGCTTCTACGGCATGATCGCCAACATCGACGAAAACTTTGGCGGGCTGCGCGCGCGTCTGGCGGAGCTTGGGCTGGAAGACGACACCCTGCTGATCTTCTCGACCGACAACGGCAGCGCCGGCGGCGTCAGCGTGGATGAGGACGGTCACCTGGTCGACGGCTACAACGCGGGCATGCGCGGCATGAAGGTCTGGCAGTACGAAGGCGGCCACCGCGTGCCCTTCTTCCTGCGCTGGCCGGCCGGCGGCATGGGCGGTGGTCGCGATATCGACCAGCCCGGTTCGCACATCGACATCAAGCCGACCCTGCTGGACCTCTGCGGCGTGGTCGACGAGGCCGGCCCGCGGGTGCACGGCCGCAGTCTGCGACCGCTGCTGGAGGGCGACGGGGCCGACTGGCCGGAGCGCAGCATCGTCACCGACACGCAGCGTCTGGTGCAACCGCGCAAGTGGCGCAAGAGCGCGGTGATGCGGGGCTCCTGGCGCCTGATCGACGGCCGCGAACTCTACGACCTGGCGAGCGATCCCGGTCAGCGCGAGGACGTCGCCGGGCAGCATCCGGGGCGCGTGGAGCAGATGCGCGCGGACTACGAGGCGTGGTGGGAGCTGGTCAGCGAGCAGTTTGATCGCGACATCCCGATGGCCATCGGCGGGCCGGCTGCGCAACAGACCCTGCTCACCGGACACGACTGGCGCAACGAGGACGTCACCTGCATCGTCTCCCAGGGGGACGTACGTCAGGGTCGCGACGCCGAAGGCCATTTCGAAGTGGAGATTCTGCAGGGCGGGCGCTACGAGTTCGAATTGCGGCGCTGGCCGCCGGAGACGCAGCACGCCATCGATGCCGGCATCAAGGGCGACGATGTGGCCTGGGAGCGCGAGTGGGTCGATGAGCGTTTCAACTATTGGTACACGGGCGGTGTCGCCCTGCCGTTGACGCGGGCGACCTTACGCATCGACTACGCGGACGAACATCCGCCTCTGGACCTGGCGGGCGAGGTCGAGCCCGGCAGTCAGGGCGTGTGCTTCACAGCCGACTTGCAGCCGGGCGCGGCCCATCTGCGCGCGCGCCTGCTGGACGACGAGGGTCACGCCCGCGGCGCGTACTACGTGCAGGTGCGGCTGCTGGAGGCCGGGTTGGCCTGAGGGGCGAAGGCCCTGTCACGCCTGTTGGAAATCTGCAATTTCAGCCTTCGCTGACCAGCGGATCGCCGGCTGCGCGCTGCCAGATGCGCAGGCGGGCGCGCATGCGCTCCATGACGTGCTGGTAGCCGCGCATTTCCGAGAGGTCATTCATCTCCAGCGGGTCGGCCTGCAGGTCGAAAAGTTGGGTGTGCGCCGCGCCGCTGACCCGCGACTCAATCAGTTTGAAGCGCTCGCCGCGCAGGCTGCGCATGTGGGGTAGCGCGCCCGGGTGCCCCTGGTCGGGCTGCCAGGCGGCGAAGAGCGAGCGGCGATGCCGCGTCCCCTGACCCGCGAGAAGGGCGTTCAGACTGAAGCCTTCGTTGGTCTCCGGCAGGGCGCAGCCGGCGCGTTCCAGCAGGGTGGGGAAGAGATCGTGCAGGTAACAAAGCGCGTCTGAGCGCTGGCCGGCGACGATGCCCGGTCCGCGCAGAATGAGCGGGACGCGAAGGCTGTGTTCGTAGACGTTCTGCTTGCCCATCAGGCCGTGCTGGCCGAGCGAGAGGCCGTGGTCGGCGCAGTAGATGACGATGGTGTTGTCGGCCAGGCCCTGGCGCTCCAGCGTCTCCAGGATGCGCCCGATTTCGGCGTCCATGTGCGTGATCATGCCGTAGTAGTCGGCGATGTGCTGACGGATTTCGGCCTCGTCGCGCGGCTGTACGGCCAGCACTTCGTCGCGGATATCGCTGATGCCGAGGTCGAAAGGGTGTTGCGCCATGAAATTGTCCTGCAGTTCGATGTCATCAGCCTGGTAGCGGGTCGCGTAGTCGCCGGGCGGCGTACGCGGGTCATGCGGCGAAGTGAAGGACACCCAGGCGAAGAAGGGCTCGTCGTCGGGACCGCGTGACTGCAGGAAGTCGATGGCCTCGTCGGCGAAAAGCGTGGTGGAAAAGGTATCGTGGACTTCCAGGCGGCTTTCGTCCTGGGTGCGCACGGCGGCCCAGGGATAGACCGGCACGGCGTACTGGTCGGACATGCCGCCGAGGAAGACCACCCCGCCAGTACTGAAGCAGCGGGCGTAGCTTTCGCTGTGGTTGTGCCACTTGCCGATACCGCAGGTCTCGTAGCCCTCCTGCCACAGCAGCTCGGGCAGCAGGGGCGCGTCGGATGGCAGCGGATCGGGCGTGCGGAAGAGGCCGCGTCCGCTGAGCAGCATGCCGCGACTGGGCAAACAGACGGCGCCGGAGGTGGCGCCCATGATGCCGGCACGGGTGAAGGCCGTGCCCTGCGCCATCAGGCCGTCGAGGGTCGGCGTTTCCACCGGCTCCAGGCCCAGCGCGCCGATGGCGGAATGGCGGTGGTCGTCGGCGATGAGCAGCAGGAAATTGGGTCGGGTCATGTCAGTCCACATCCAGTTGATAGCGTTGGTCGCCGACTTCGGCCTGCAGGCGGTGGAGTTCGTCCTTCAGCGTGGCGACCGTATCGGCCATGTCCGGCCGATCAACAATATTGTGCAGTTCGGCCGGGTCACCCTGCAGGTCGAAGAGTTCCCATTCGGGTTCGTGGCGCTCGCCGACGCTGCCGGAATGGCCCAGCCCGTCGGCGTAATAGTAAATCAGCTTGTGGCGATGCGTGCGGACGCCGTAATGGGCGAAGACGTTGTGGTGCGAGCGGTGCATCCAGTAGCGATAGTAGAAGGACTGGCGCCAGTCCGGCGGCGTGTCGCCCTCCAGGATGGCTGCGAAACTGCGACCCTGGATGCCCTCGTCGGGCTCGAGGCCGGCCAGTTCGAGGAAGGTGGGCGCGAAGTCGACGTTGAGCACCATGTCGGCGCTGACGCTGCCGGCCTCGATCCGGCGCGGGTAGCGCATGACCAGCGGCATGCGCAGCGACTCCTCGTACATGAAGCGCTTGTCGTACCAGCCGTGGTCGCCGAGGAAAAAGCCCTGGTCGGAGGTGTAGACCACGACAGTGTCCTCCGCCAGGCCCTGTTCATCCAGCCAGTCGAGCAGGCGACCCACGTTGTCGTCGATGCTGGCGACGACGCGCAGGTAGTCCTTGATGTAGCGCTGGTAGGCCCAGCTGCGCAGTTCGGCCTCGGGCATGTCGCGCGGCATTTCGGCCTTGATGTCTGTGTCGTTCATGTGCACGCCGACGCGCATATGGGCCGCCGCCGCCGCGGCAGCGCGTTCGCTGTAGTCGTCCTGCAGGGTGTCGGGCTCCGGCACGTCCTCGTTGAGGAACATGGAGGCGTGTGCGTCGTCGGTGACCCAGGGGCGGTGCGGCGCCTTGTGGTGGCACATGAGCATGAAGGGCCGTTCGCGGTCGCGGCCATCCAGCCAGTCGAGGCACATGTCGGTGATGATGTCGGTGGTGTAGCCCTCGACGACCCGGCGCTGCCCGCCCTCCGGCCCCTTGAAGATGAAGGTCGGGTTGTGATAAATGCCCTGGCCGGGCAGAACGGCCCAGTCGTCGAAGCCTGCAGGGCAGTGCGCCGGACCCGTGCCGAGGTGCCACTTGCCGAAGATGCCGGTCTGCCAGCCGGCGGCCTGCAGGGTCTTGACGAAGGTCGGCAGGCGGTTGTCCATGTGGGTGGCGAGGGTGGTGACGCCGTTGACGTGGTTCCAGGTGCCGGTGAGGATGGCGGCGCGGCTGGGCGTGCAGATTGAGTTGGTGCAGAAGCAGTTGTCGAAGCGCATGCCGCCGTCGGCGATGCGGTCGAGCTGGGGCGTCCGGTTGATGCGGCTGCCGTAGCAACTCATGGCATGCGCGGCGTGGTCGTCGGACATGATGAAGAGGAAATTGGGTGGACGGCTCATGCGCGCTCCCTGTTTGCGGCAGCCAGGCGACGAGTATAGCGTGAAGGCGGAGGATCCTGTGGGCGGGCCCTCACCCCAACCCCTCTCCTTCAGGGAGAGGGGCTTGCCAACTTGTTCCAATGAGCAAATAGTGAGTCCTGCTTCACTGGTTGGGTGTTCACCCTTACAAAGACGATTTTCCCAGATGAGGACCCTTCAGCGGCCCATCCAGCCGCCGTCGACCGTGAGGATTTCGCCGGTGACGTAGTCCGAGGCCGGCGAGGCGAGATAGAGCGCCGCCCCGCGGAAGTCCCCGGGCTCGGCCCAGCGGCCGGCGGGGATGCGGTCCAGGATGGCCTGGTAGCGGGCCGCGTCATTTTGCAGATCGACGGTGAGTTCGGTGGCGACGTAGCCGGGCGCGATGGCGTTGACCTGCACGCCCTGGCCGGCCCACTCGTTGCTGAGCGACTGGGTCAGGCGCGCGATGGCGCCCTTGCTGGCGGCGTAGGCAGGGACGCGGATGCCGCCCTGAAAACTCATCAGCGAGGCGATGAAGATGATTTTGCCGCCACCGCGCGCCAGCATGCCCCGCCCGAACTCGCGGGCGAGGATGAACTGGGCGTTGAGGTTGACTTCCAGCACCTGGTCCCACTGTTCGTCCGGGTAATCGACGGCGTCAGCGCGCGGCACGATGCCGGCGTTGTTGACGAGGATGTCGACCGGCGGGGCCGTCGCCTGCACGTCGCGGATGAAGCTGTAGAGCGCTTCACGGTCGCCCATGTCGCCCCGGAAAGCGTGGAATTCGCGACCCAGGGCGCGCGTTTCGGCGCCGATCGCGCCGCCGTCGCCTTCCATGTTCTGGCTGACGCCGACGAGGTCCGCGCCGGCTTCGACCAGGGTCAGGGCGATGGCCCGACCAATGCCGCGGCGACAGCCGGTGACGAGGGCGGTCTTGCCATCCAGGCGAAAGAGCTCGGGCAGGGCCATGGTTTACTCACGTGAATCCGGCGAAAGGCAGAATGGTAACCCTGCCATTGCGGAAACTCCAGTGCGGGACAAGCGCCACGACTCCGGCCGTGGCGCTGATGTCTGAAGAATGGAAGGGCTGCGACCTTACCCGCAGGCCGCCCCTGGCGGGCCGTCGTAGGTCGTGACGGTGCCACCGACCTGGCCGTTGAGGCCGCCGTTGAAGATCACGTGAAAGGTCTTGTTTTCGTGGTCCGGCCCCATGGCGATGACGGCATTGCCATTGGCCTGTTTGGTGGCAGCGATGCGATTGTCCGAACTGGCCTTGAAACAACCGACGCCGGCGCTGTTGAACTCCGCCTGGTTCACGCGGAAGGCCAGTTCCTCCTGGGTCGCCGAGACCAGGCGGTGCACCACCAGCGCCGGAGCATTGGCATAGTCGGCGCGATAGATGCGACCCAGGCCGCCGAGGTTGTTGGCCAACTCATTGACTTCCCAGTGCGGGGCGG
This sequence comes from Anaerolineaceae bacterium, assembly GCA_026708325.1. Lineage (GTDB taxonomy): Bacteria > Chloroflexota > Anaerolineae > Aggregatilineales > Phototrophicaceae > JAGWBD01. The sequence continues at coordinate 182,062 of JAPOVC010000006.1, forward strand.
CGGGCAACGCGGCAGAAGCGGCGGGTGCGCCCGCGCCAGCGGCCGCGAAAGCAAGCTGTGTCGGATCGGTGCCGACGCAATTCCACAATCTGTGCAGCCCGGCCAGCGCGTCATGCATGCCGGCCGGCAGGACCGAGGAGGGCAGGGCAGCCGTGGTGGCGCGCTCCGCTCGTGCGTCTGCGCGGTACGCGCTCTGGTGCCGGTCGCCATGGAACGCAGGCGACGGTCGATCGTCGCTGGCGCTGTGAGTTGAATGTGACAAGTTATCAGTCCGGCCAAGGCCCGGGAAAAGCAGCGGAACGTCGAAGACGAGACCGGCCGCGTTTTCCGGAACCCCGAATAGGAATTCACTGTCCGGCAGCCAGGTGAGGGAACGGGGCAGGCGGTAGCCGCTGGCGCCAAAGTCCGGCAGGGTCAGGGTTGGCAACTCGGCAGCGGCGAAGGCCCATGCGTTGCCGGCGCTGAAAGGCAGGGAGACCGCCGGAAAACCGGTCGTTGCGGGCGCAGGTGCCGAAAAACTGCCGCCGTTGCCGATCACACAGGACGGATCGTTCTGCCGGGTTCCGGCCAGCCCCTGCGCGGCGAAGGCTTCGAGGTTGAACACAGTGGGTTCCGTCAATTGTTGGGCGCTGACCGGTGAGAGCAGGGTCACGGCAATGACGACGAACACCAGAATCCGCAGCATGTCTCGCTCCAATTGGCAGAGCATCCAGATTAACTGTTGCGACAATGGTACGCAAACATTGGATTCTGACTAGCGGGGCGTAAGGCGGATGTCTTCCGGCCACTCGAGGACGAAACCGAGGCTGTTGCGCAGCAGGGTCTGGAAGTCATGGAGCTGCGCAGCATTGCCGCGGACCTGCCTCGGCTGCAGACCCTGCGTCTGGCACCAGGCGGCCAGGGCGCCGGCCGCCTCGCCGACGTTCCATTCGACCGGATGCAGGCGGTAGCAACCATTGGTGACGTGCGTCACGCCGAGGTTCTTGCAGGCCGGCAGAAGGTTCTCCACGCGCTGCGGGATGAGCGCGCCGAGGGGAATCTGGAAGGGGTAGCAGCTGACGTCGACGTAGCTGCGCCCGGCCGTTCCCGGGTGCAGGTCAATGCGGTAGCTGCCTGTGCCGACGGAATCCGGAAATATCTCGGCACCGGCCAGCCCCCCGCGCTGCTCGACGCCGAGGTGCTGCTCCACGACGGTGAACTCGGCCCGGATCCGGCGCGCTTCGCGCACATAGACTTTTTTCGCCAGGCCGTCTTCGCTGCCGACGACGTCGGGGCGCAGTCGCAGGCCGGGGTAGCCCTGGCCGCCATCGTGGCGCGGCGCTTCGGTCTGCATCCAGTACAGGAGGGAGAGGCTGAGCTGGCGGGCGGCGCGCAGGTTGGCCTGCGCCTCTTCCCTTGAGACGCCGACCAGAGGCCCCAGCCAGTAATCGTTTTGCGGCCAGTTGACCAGGGTGATGTCGCTGCGGAAGCTGCCGGGTCGGTAATGGTCCTTGCAAAGAATGCGGCGGTAGCGCCAGAAGTCGGGCTGATCGCCGGCGACGAATAGTGGCCGATGCACCGGCTCGAGCGTAACCGGGTCCGGATAGCGCCAGCCCAGTTGCGGCCCCGGCCAGAAGTCGGCACGGTAGCCGCGCCAGAAGTCATGGTCCGCGGGCCGTTCGATGACGTGGTATTCGCCCGGCAGCCAGTCCATGGCGAAGCACCAGGTGACGGCCTGCTGGTCCAGTGGATCGGGATCGCCGGGCAGGGCGTGCAATTCGCCGGTCTGCGCCTGGCTCTCCGCGCCGATGACGTGCTCCACGCCGGCCAGTTCCAGCAGGTCGCCTGGCTCGGTCGCGTCGAGGAACCAGTCCGCGCTGACCACAGTTTCGTCGCCGCCTGCGAGGCTGCGCAGCGTGACGGCGCGGACGCGGTCGCCGTCTGTTTCGGCGCTGACCGGGACCTGCCCGCGCCATAGTTCCAGCTGGCCGCTGTTGCGCCAGGGGGCCAGCATGGCCTCGAGGACGGCGAGCGCCACGCGCGGCTCGTGGCAAAGGCGGCTGACCGTCCCCACGCCCGGATTGAAGTTGACGATGCGGCGCGCCTCGTCGGTCAGGGGGTAGTGGCGGCGGTAGTAGTCGCGCACGCCCTGGGCAAACTGCATGTAGCTGCGGGTGGCGCCGGTCCGCTCGATCCAGGGGTGTTCGTCGGGCGGGACGGCCTGGGCCGTGAGTTGCCCGCCGATCCAGTCGCTCTCCTCGCTCAGGATGACGCGTCGGCCGAGGCGCAGGGCTGCGAGGGCCGCGGCCACGCCACCCGTCCCCCCGCCGACAATCAGAATGTCCGTAGTCCCTTCGCCGGCGATGGCTTCCTCCGCGAATGCGCGCACTGTTCGGAACGACCATGTGCACAGGGCCCAACATTGTGCTATCAATTATGCCGCTTTACCGTTCGCATGCATGGTTTCGAGAGGATTTGAAAATGAAGCAACTTGTACTCGCTGTGTCACTGTTGCTGCTTGCCGTCGCGCCGCTGGCCGCGCAGGAAGCGACCACCATCACCTGGCTCAACTGCTGCAACTGGCCCTCCGAAGAGGTCATCGCCGAATTTGAAGCGGAGAACCCGGACATCAACGTTGAGGTTGAGACGGTCGGCTTCAACGCACTCTTTGAGCAGATCCAGGTCCGTCTGGGTGGCGGCGCGTCGGACCCGGACGTGCTGTCCGTGGACGTGCCGGTCACGGCCGGTTACGGCCTGCGCGGCTGGCTGCTGCCGCTGGACGACGTGTTCAGCGATGAGGACCGCGCCGACTGGCTGCCGGCCGCTCTGGCCGCCGGCACCTACAACGGCGAGTTGATTTCCGCGCCGGTCAGCACCTCCACGCAGTTGCTGTTCATCAACAGCGACATGTTTGAAGCGGCCGGCATTGAGGTGCCTGGCGTCGATGATCGTCTGACCTACGAGCAGGTCGCCGACATCGCCGAACAGTTGACGCAGGACACCGATGGCGACGGCGTCACCGACCAGTGGGGCTTCAGCTGGGAACAGACCGTTCGCATTTACCAGCTTCAGCCGCTGGCGGTTGGCCTTGGCGGACAGTCCATCGGCGACGATGGCCTGACGGTCGACGGCGTCATCAATTCGCAGGCATGGATCGACGGCTTCACCTTCTACTCGAACATGTTCAATGAAAGCATGGTTGCGCCGCAGGACGACACCATCGGCACCAGCGACCTGTTCTGGTCCGGCAAGATGGGCATGATGATCGCCGGCCCCTGGAACATCAACCGCTACCTGCGGGAAGCGGAGAACATCGAATTCAACTGGACGATCGCGCGTCATCCCTACTTTGAGGATGGCGAGGTCACCACGCCGACCGGCAGCTGGCACATTGGCGTGAACATCAACAGCGACAGCCCCGATGAAGCGAAGCGTTTCGTGCAGTGGATCTCCACGGGCGCGGGTGCCGAGGCCTGGTGGCGACGCGGCAGCGGCGACTTCCCGGCGCAGCAGTCGGTGCTGGCGCTCTTCCAGTCCGACGAAGAATTTGACGAGGGTGTCAAGTACTTCCTGCGCGTGGCCGCCGACGAGGCGACCGTGAACCCCGATCCGCGGGCGGTGTCCCCGGGTTACCTTGAGTATGAACAGATCCTGCAGGATGCCTTCCAGGACATCCGCACCGGTGCGGACGTGGAGGAATCGCTCAACCTTGCAGTAGCCCGCATCGAAAGTGAAATGGCGAAGTACCGCGGCTAGTTGACTGGCCGACATGCAATGGGCCGGGGGCTGCCTCCGTCAGGTTGCCCCCGGCCAGGGCCGCACAGGTAAAGCCCCGCAATGACCGGACGCGAGCGTTTCATGCCCTATGTCTTTCTGCTGCCGGCGCTGGCGTTGATCGTCATCTTCAACCTCTTTCCCACCATTGCCACCCTGATCGAAAGCCTGCACGGCAACTCGCTCGTGCGCGGCGGGCGCGTCTTCGTCGGTCTGGGCAACTTCAATCGCGTGCTCAACGACCCCATTTTCTGGAAGTCGATGCAGGTCACCGGGCTGTTCAGCGTCCTGGTCAATACGATTCAGGTGGTGCTGGCGCTGGGCCTGGCCCTGCTGGCCAACAGTCGCGTTCGCGGCATCACTGTCTTTCGCAGCATCTACCTGTTGCCGGTGGCCGTATCCATCAACGTGACCACGGTGGTCTGGGGCCTGATGCTCAACAGCGAGGGCGGCCTGATCAACGGCATGCTGAGCCTGGTGGGTATCGAACGCCAGCCCTTTCTCATCGCGCCGACGCATGCCTTGTGGTCGATCATAGTTCTGGCGACCTGGAAAGGCGTGCCCCTGTGGACGCTGTTCTTTCTCGCCGGTCTGCAGGGCATCCCACAGACGGTGCTGGAGGCGGCGCGCATTGACGGCGCCGGCCGCTGGCAGTGCTTTCGATTCGTCACCCTGCCGCTGCTGCGGGGCGTGCTGCTCTTCGTGCTGGTGGCGGATACGGTAGCCAACTTCCTGCTCTTCGCGCCCGTGCTGTTGTTGACCAAGGGCGGGCCGCAACTGAGCACCAATCTGGTCATGTACGAGACCTACCGGCGCGGCTTCGTCTATGGCGATCTGGGCGTTTCATCCGCCATGCTTTCCCTGATGTTGCTGCTGGTTTTCGCCGTGATTGGCGTCCAGTTCACGCTTCTGCGGCGGCGGACCTGAGAACCTGATGGGCGCGAAGACCGGCAGGGCGATCTCCGCGGCGCAGCCACTGCAAGGGCTGAAGTTGCCTTCGCATGTATGGCGCCACACTGGCGAACGCCTGCTGATTTACGTCCTGCTGGTCCTTGTGGCACTGATGGCCTTGTTGCCCCTGATGTGGGCCTTTGCCGCTTCCTTCACGCCCAACGCCAGGGTCTTCGATTACGCCTTCCCCTTCTCCCTGCGGGCCCTGTTCCCGGTCGAGTTCACGCTGGAAGCCTATGATGCGATTTTTGCGCGCGGCTTCGGCGACGCACTGAAGAACTCCTTCTGGCTGTCAGGCGTCACGGTCGTGCTGGGTGGCACCATCAACGCGCTGGCCGGTTTCGCCTTCGCGCGCTTCGAATTCCGGGGCAAACGCATTCTCTTCCTGACGGTCATCCTGCTGCCCTTCCTGGTGCCGGTGGACCTGACGGCGATCCCGCGTTTCATCCTTGTGAACTCCCTCGACTGGCGCAACACCTGGCAGGCCCTGATCGTCCCCGGGCTGGGCAACAGCCTGGCGATATTCCTTTTTCGTCAGTTTTTTGAGGAGATTCCCCAGGACCTGATCGACGCCGCCCGGGTCGACGGGGCTTCCTGGCTGCGGCTGTTTTTCAACGTGGTCCTGCCCCTGTCGCGGCCGGTGCTGATCACGGCGGCCCTCTTCCTCTTCCTGCAGCAATGGGACGCCTATTTCTGGCCACTGCTGGTGGCGCCGCGGCCGGAATTGCGCCTGGTGCAGGTGGCCATTTCCACAGCCGTTGAAGAACACCGCACGCGCTGGAACGAACAACTGGCCGGCTCCATGCTGGCCGCCATCGTGCCGATTCTGCTGTTGTTGCCCTTCCAGCGATACTACATTCAGGCCGTCACCAGCAGCGGTCTCAAGGACTAGCAGTTCGCCGCGCGCACTTTCGCCAGGTCCAGTTCGACGCCCAGTCCCGGCCCCTCCGGAATCATGAAACGCCCCGCCTCGACGACAAGCGGCTCCTGCAAGAGGCTGCTGGCCAGTTCCACCACGGGCGGCTGGTACTCCAGCAGGTAGAGATTGGGGAGCGCGGCGGCCAATTGAATCGAGGCGGCGTTGCAGGGGCCGAGGCCCACGCTGAGGTGCGGCGCCATGCGCGCGTTGAAGGCCTCGGCCATCTGGGCGATGACCATGGACTCGGATATGCCGGCGCGCCCGATGTCCGGTTGCAGGACGGAGATGGCGCGCTGTTCCAGCCAGGGCCGGAACTGGTAACGGGTGCGTTCGGTCTCGCCGACGGCGACCGGTATCGTGATCCCGTCCCTGAGGCGGGCATGACCGGCGATGTCCTCGGGGTTGATGGGGGCTTCGAAAAACCCGACCTCCAGGTCTTCCAGGCGGCGTCCCAGTTGCAGGGCTTCCTCCACTGTGTAGGCCCAGTGGGCGTCCAGCAGAAGCGTGGTGCCACCCTCCAGCGCCTCGCGCAGACGGCGGGTGGTGGTCTCGTCGGCGCGGACGCCATAGCCGGCGGCCAGCTTGAAGGCATGGAAGCCTTTGCCCTGCCAGTCCAGCGCCAGATCGACGCGTTCATCGTCCGTGGGCCGGGGCAGGCCGGAGACATAGCAGGGCACGTCCTCGCGGAAGGCGCCGCCGATCAGCGTGCGCACGGGCTGATTGAGCAGTTTGCCGGCGGCATCCCACAGGGCGATGTCCACCGCGCTGATGGCGTCCAGCATGTGGCCGCCGTAGTAACCGCGGTCGCGCATCAGGTCGTACATCAAATGCCAGAGGCGGCCGGCGCCAAGGGGTTCGCGGCCGATCAGCGCCGGGGCCAGCAGTTGCTCGATGATATTGCAAACGACTTCTGGAGCGACGGGCGCCAGGGCCTCGCCCCAGGCGCTTATCCCCTCTGAGGTGCGCAGGCGCACAAAGACGGTCTCGTAGGTCTCTGAATACAGGCAACGGTAGGGCGGTCGCAGATAGTAGTTGCCGACTTTGGTGTGTGACGGGGTGGCGCCCAGATAGGCCTCGTCGCGACGCAAACGGACGGGTATGGCATCGATGCTTTCAATGGACATGAACGGGCTCCCGGGAGGATGATCCTGCGCCCATTGTAGCGTGGCGCTGCTACAAAAGACCGGTCCGGCTGCGTTCAGCGGCATGGCGGCGCCGCGATCGGCACTTGGCAGCGCGTCAGGCAGGGCGTATAATGCCGCCGTTTCACAGAGTGCAATTTGCGGGCGGGGAAGCGGCCATGAAAGTCATTTTGCTGGACTATGTCTTCAAGCACGGCGTGGCCGGAGAGGTCATCGACGTCGCTGACGGCTTCGCCCGCAACTATCTCATCCCCTCAGGCCTCGCAGTCAAGGCGACGCCGGCCGAGATGAAACGAGCCACAAAACTGCGTGAACAGGCCGTCGCGCGTCGCGCCGCCCTCGAGAACCAGCTGAACGAACTGGCGCGCCAGATCGATGGCGTGGAACTGGTCTTTTCCCGCCGGGCCGCAATCACCGGCAAGTTGTTTGGCTCCGTGACCTCGCAGGAAATCGCCGATGCCCTGATGGAAAAGACGGGCGTGGACATCAACCGGCGCCGCATCGGACACCAGCCCCTGCGCGAGACCGGCACCCATGAAGTGTTGGTGCGTCTGGGCAACGAAACCGACCCCGCGATCAATGTTACCATCGTGGCGGAACAGGACATGGCCGCCTGGCTGGCCGAACACGGCGACGCGGAGGATGCGCAGGAGGAGGACGGGGAAACGGGAGAGGAGACGGTCGAGGCCGTCGATTCTGCCGAAGTCGCCGACGGGGAAGCCCTTTCCTGATCATCCGCCCGCCTGGCGGGCAAAAGTGTTGAACGGCCGCACAGGCCAGATTCCATGCGATGATGGACGCACAGGCGCTGGGTCGCTTGTTACGCGAGGCCCGCGAGGCCAGGGAACTCACTCTGGCGGACGCGGAGCAGGCGCTGCGTATACGCCGGCGCATTCTGGTGGCTTTCGAGGACGGCGTCTTCGACCTGCCGGACTCATCAGCCGTGCAGTTGCGAGGTCTGCTGGGCAACTACGCCCGCTATCTCGACCTGGACGATGAACCTGTCCTTGAGCAATTCGAGCAGGTACGGCAGGTGGCGCAGCGTCGACAGCGCCGTGAACGACGCCGCCGTCCTGGCAGGACGCCGCCGCAGCCGCAGCCGGTCCCGCAACTGGAGCCGGGCGTTGGCGAAGGCGTGCAATTGCGGCGGCGCAGAAGGCGCAACGTGCTCGGCGCGCTGCTGGTGCTGGCGCTGGCCGCGGGCGCGCTCGGAATCATCGTATTCGTCGGGCTGCAGTTTCTGGAAGACCCGCTGCCGGCATCAGAGTCCGTCGGTGAGATTCCCCGTCTGATCCCGCCTACAGCGCTGCCGACCGCCGTAGCGCTGCGGGACGTGACCAGTGTTCCCGGCGTATCGCGGGCGCGCTACGAGCGACAGATTAGCCAGAACTGGAACGGCAGCGGCGTGCTCGTGACGGTCGAGGCCGCCCAACGCACCTGGCTGCGCCTGACGGCCGACGGCGGTGAAGAATTCAGCGGCATGTTGCGCCCCGGCGAGCACGTGGAGGTGGCGGCCCGCAGCGAAATCCTCCTGAGCGCCGGCAACGGCGCGGCGCTGCTGATCACCTGGAACGGGCAGGAGCAGCCCGTGCCGGGATTGCGCGGCCAGTTGGTGGACATGACCTTTACCCGAACCTCGACCACGCTTACCGCCAGCGTCGGCTTTGGGCCAACCGAGGTCTTCACCGCAACGCCTCCGCCGACCTCGGCGATTGACGTGGCCGCACTGCTGGGCACCCTGTTTCCCGCCCCGTCGGCCACGTTGCCAGGAGAGGACTTCCTGCCCACGCCTGAGGATACGGCGCTGCCCGCAGACAGCGCCAGCCCGACGGCCACGGTCGCTGAAGCAGAGGCGCTGACGCCTTCGGCAACCCCCCTCGCGCCACCGACGGTATCCCCAACCCCGACGGCGTCGGCGACCAGCACGGCAACGGCCACGACCAGGCCGACGGCGACGGCCGTCCTGCCGCCGCGCGTGACGCAGGTCCCGCTGACTCCGGCGAAGAATATGCAAAACGGCTAGAATGGCCGCGAACACGAGGGAGCGTGTCATGGAATTCACACTGAATTTGCCTGAATGGGCCATGCGCGAAAATGAAGCCCTGCCGCCCAGCATGCCCACGCTGGAAGAACGCATGGCGGCGGTCATCCGCTTTTCGCAGCTGAATTTTGAGGAGGGCACGGGCGGGCCTTTCGCCGCCGGCCTCTTCGAGCGCGACTCGGGCGTGCCGGTGTTGATCGGCGTGAACCGGGTGATGCCGCTGAATTGCTCCTCGGCGCATGCCGAGGTGACGACGATCACGCTGGCGCAGCAGAAACTGGGCACCTGGGACCTTGGCGGCCCCGGCCTGCCGCCTTACCAGCTGGTGGTGAACTGGCGCACCTGCGTCATGTGTTACGGCGCGGTGATCTGGTCCGGCATTCGTTCGCTGGTTATCGCCGGCAGCGGGCCGGAACTGGAAAGCATCACCGGCTTTGACGAAGGCCCTGCGCATCCGCAATGGAAAGAAGAACTGGAGCGACGTGGCATCGACGTGATCGACAACCTGCTGAATGACGAGGCCGTGGCGGTGTTTCATGCCTTCGCCGCCAGCGGCAGTCACGTCTACAACGCCCGCCAGGGAGACGAGGGGTAATGAAACAGCTTCCCGGGATCCGGCTTTTCTGGCAGATCGGAATGCGCCAGACTTCATGAACCAGGACAATTTCTTTTTGCTCAGCCTGGGCTGCGCCAAGAACACGGTCGATTCGGAGAGCATGGCCCAGGTACTGGGGCAACACGGCATGCGCGGCAGCGACAACCCCGACGACGCCTCGGTCCTGATCGTCAACACCTGCGGTTTCCTTGAGGTGGCGCGCGAGGAATCGTTGGCGGCGCTGCGCGAACTGGTGCGGGGCCGGCGGGCGGGACAGCAGGTCATCGCCGCCGGTTGCCTGGCGCAACGCCACGGGGCCAGCCTGGCGCAGGACGTGCCGGGCCTGGACGGCATCATCGGCACGCGTCGCTGGATGGACATTTTCGACCTGGTGCAACGGCTGCGCGCCCGCAGGCATCCGGAGCCGATTTATCACCTGCCGACAGACGCGACCCGGGTCGGCCTGGACGAGCGCGGCGTGCTGCGCGCCAGTGTCGAGGGGGCCAGCGCCTGGCTGAAGATCGCCGACGGATGTCGCCGCCCCTGCGCCTTTTGCACCATCCCCAAAATCAAGGGCACGGCCGTCAGCCGGCCGCTGGAGACCCTCGTCGACGAGGCGCGGCGATTGCAGGCGCGGGGCCTGCGCGAACTCATCCTCATCGCCCAGGACACCAGCGATTACGGCCACGACCTGGGCATGAAGGACGGCCTCGCGACCTTGCTCGATGCGCTGGTGACGGCCGCCCCCGACATCCCCTGGTTGCGACTCATGTACGCCTGGCCGGGATACGTCACGCCGCGGCTAATCGAGACGATGGCGACCCGGCCACAAATCCTGCCCTATCTGGATATGCCCTTGCAGCACGGCCATCGCAGCACCCTGCTGCGCATGCGGCGCCCGGCCAACATCGAGTGGGTCTACGAGACCCTGGCGCGCATGCGCGCCCTGATGCCGCAACTGGCCGTGCGCACGACCTTCATCGTGGGCTATCCTGGCGAGACCGATGCCGAGTTTGAAGGCCTGCTGGAGTTCGTGCGCGACCTGCAGTTCGATCGTGTGGGCGCCTTCAAATACTCGCAGGAGCCGGGCACACCCTCCGCCGCGCTGCCGGACCAGGTGCCGGAGGCTATCAAGCAGGAACGCTACGATGCCCTGATGTCGCTGCAGCAGGGCATAAGCCTGGCGAAGAACCAGGCGCTGGTCGGCCGTGAGATTGACGTGCTGGTGGAAGGCCACGGCGCCCACGAGGACGAATCGGGCGAGGTGGATGGCGCGATGCTCAGCCTCGGGCGCAGCTGGCGCGACGCGCCGGAGATTGACGGCTACGTCATCGTCGAGGGCGAACTGCCGCCAGGCGAAATCGTACCGGTGCGCGTCACCGGCGCGACAGCCTACGATCTCTTTGCCAGCGTGGAGTTGGGGGCGCCGGCGGTCATACAGCCGGGGCAAATCTTCGGAGAGGGCGCCATTCCATTGCAGGAGCGGGCATGAGCAGGACGCAAAGGGCGGGGCCTGACAAGACCGACGCGGCGGCGCAGGCCTTGCTGCACGATTACATCACCGGGCGCCGCAGTCCGCGCAATTATCTCGACCGGCCGGTCGACCGCGCGACCCTGTTGAGCCTGCTGGAAGCGGCGCGGCGAGGGGCGTCCTCCAACAACTCGCAGCCCTGGAATTTCATCGTGGCCAGCAAGGGCGACCCGCCCGCCTGGGAGCGTTTGTTCAGTTGCCTGCTGCCCGGCAACCAGAGCTGGGCGGGAGGCGCGGCCGTGCTGATGGTCGTCGTGGCCACGCTGGAGCAGGGCGGCCGCAGACTGCGCACCAGCCATTTCGATACCGGGCTGGCGATGGGCAACCTCACCCTGCAGGCCATGTCGCTTGGTCTGATGTTGCGCAACATGGGCGGCATCGACCGCGACCGCGTCCGCGAACTTTATGGCATCCCGGCCACGCATGAGCCGATTTGCGGCGTGGCGCTGGGGTGGCCGGCGCCCCCCGAGTCGCTGCCGCAGGACCGGCGTGATTTTGAACTGGAGGCGCAGGAACGCAGGCCCCTCGACACTTTCGTTTTTGGCCAAAGTTGGGGACGGCCCGCGCCCTTCCTTCAGGAAGGGGCCTGACCCCCCGGGCTAGCGCAACTTGATGCCGACGGCCATCCCGTCGCCAATCGCGATGATGGTGCTGGACAGACGCGGTTCTTCCGCCATGGAGCGGTTAAAGCGGTGCATGCCCTCGTCGCCTTCGCTGCCCAGGGCCAGCACGCGCCCGCCGCGAAAGGCATTGTGGGTGGCGATCACGCCGCCGACGCGCAGGTTGTCGAGTGACCAGGCGAGGTAGTCCGGGTAGCCCTCCTTGTCGGCGTCGATGAAGACCAGATCGAATGGCCCCTGCGCCGACAACTTCTGCAGGGATTGCAGCGCCGGGCCTTCATGCAGCCGGACGCGGTCGCCCAGCCCGGCGCGCGCGAAGCTGGCCCGCGCCACACGGGCGTGCAGGCTGCTGACTTCAAGGGTATGAAGAACGCCGTCCGGCGGCAGGGCGCGCCCCAGCCAGGTGCCGCTGTATCCGGCCAGGGTACCGATCTCCACGATTTTGCGGGCGCCCGCCAGTTGCGCCAGCCATTGCAGCATCCGCCCTTCCTGCGGGCTGAGGCTGATACGCGGCATGTCGTGCCGCCGGGTCTCCGCCTGGATCCAGGCGAGCACCTCGTCTTCCTGCGCAAACAAGTCGTTGACGTAGGCTTCGCGGGCGGATTTGTCGTCCATACCTCTCCTCATTTCCTGTCGGGACGGACCCTGGCGACGGGACGGTCGCGACTGATCTCAAAATGGTCGAAATCGCGCGCGAGCAGGGTCGCGGGAAACACTGCGCGCGCCTCCCGCTTGATGTCACGCTCGCGATAACGGCGCGATACGTGGGTCAGGATCAGCGTCTCCACGTTGTTTTCGGCGGCGAGCAGCGCCGCCTGGTGAGCGGTCAGGTGACCGAAGGCCCTGGCGGTGTCGACGTCTTCGTGCAGGAAGGTGGCCTCGATGACCAGCGCCGTGGCATCGCGCACGTACTCTCCCAGATTGTCGATGCGCGCGCAATCGCCAATGTGCACGTATTTCGCGCCGCGCAGGGCCGGGCCCAGCACCATGTCCGGCGTGATGTTGCGGCCGTCGGCCAGGGTGACGCTTCTGCCCTGCACCAGTTCACGTCGTTCCGGGCCGGCGGGTACGCCCAGCGCTTCTGCCCGTTCGACGAGAAAGGGACGGTGCGCTTTCTGCTCAAATGAAAAGCCAAAGTTGCCCCTGCCGCGATGACTGACCGGAAAGGCGGTGACGACGAAGGCCTTCCCGTCAAGCAGCAGGCCTGGCTTGAGTTCCCGCAGACGAATGTCGATGGGCAGGCGTTCGTAATCGAGGACGACGCCGAAGAGCAGGGCGTGGATCCGCCGCAGGGGATAGTAACCGGCCCAGATTTCGATCTCGTTGATGTTTTCCCAACTGGTCAGGGTGGACATCAGGCCGCCGAGGCCCAGAATATGGTCGAGATGCCCGTGGGTCAGCAGCACGCGGTTGAGGTTGCGAAAGCCCACGCCGCTGCGCAGGATCTGGCGCTGGGTACCTTCGCCGCAATCGATCAGGAAACGCTGGTCGCCGGCCAGCAACAACTGCGCGGGCAGGCCGCGATGGATGGAAGGCGCGGAGGCCGACGTGCCCAGCATCACCAGTTCAAACACGCTCAGCCGTCCATGGCGCCGACAGCAAAGTTGCTGTCGGTCAGAAAGAGGCGCGTGCCGCGCACCTTGCCATCAATCAAAATGGAAAGTCGCTGCAAGTCGCGCTGCCGGTATGCGCCGGATGAGACCAGATAGTGACCATCGGGCGTGACCGCAGGCAGATTGACGTATGTCACCTGAATGAATATGTCGCGCGGCCGCAGGCTGGAGGGCAGAACACTGAGGCGGTCGCTCTGCGCAGTTATGACGGCCGGATCCGGCATCACGTGGATGAACAGGTGCAGGTCCTCGGGCAGGGGGCCATCCACGCGCCACCATGTCACCTGGGTCAGGGTATCGCCCTCCAGAAAAATGCGCTGTTCCCCCGGTTCGTAGCCCAGGAAGGTGAGGTTGTTGTCCAGAGTGACCGGTGGCATCAAATCTGCCGCGCCACCCGGTGCCTCCGGCGCGAGGCGCAGACGGGACGTTGTGGTAAAACTTCCCACCTTGTCGCCCAGGGGCTGTTGCACGTCAAGCACAAACACTGAATTCGGCGGCAGGGAGGGGTCCTGTTCCCGGACGTTTCGTTGCAACCAGTCGCGCAGCAGGGGATGCATGTTGGCCAGCGTAGCCGGGTCCGGCAGGATGATCTGCTGCAATTCGCCTCCGCTGGCGAGCACCAGACCGGTTTGACAGTCAGCGTAGCGCAGGTCCTCGCCACGGTCATGCAGGAGCAGGAGCAGTCGCCAGGCGTCGCCCAGTTCGAGGGTGGGTTCCGGCTCCACCGTCGGGAGACAGACCACGGTGGGCAGATCGTCAGCGCTGGCTTCGATGTGGCGCGCCAGCTGGCCCGCGCGATCGTTCCAGACTTCCCTTGTTTCCGCTGACGAGGCCCAGACGTTGAAGAGGTCGTGGCCGGTCCAGATGACGTTGAGGCCGGGCAACACGACGATTGCAAACATCGGGATGTAACGCGCCAGTTGACCGGGATTGATGGAAAGCGTCGCCACGCCGAAACCGTAGAGGAGCGCCAGCGAGGGCAGGAGCACCGCCATGCTGGCGAAATCCGGGCTGTTGTTGACGAAGAGCGTCGCCGGCGCCAGCGCAATCAGGAAAACAAGCGGCATGGCAAAGCGCGGCCGGTGTCGAAAGCGAAAGGCCGCCAGCAGGCCGGCCAGGCAAATCAACCCGCTGAAGAGGTCAAACAAGGGCCGGCCCGGCACATTGTGGAGGGGACTGGAGTCGCCGACCAGAGCGATTCCCGTCAGGGTGTTGGCGACGGACTGCATGGGCGGGCTGAGGTTAAGGTCGTAGTCTCCCAGCAAGCGCGCAAGGCCGCTGAGTTCGAAGAGCCGCAGCGAGGAAATCAGGTAGGGCCCCATGACGACCAGGACCAGGGCCAGCATGAAGAGCAGGGACAAAATCAGGCTCAGGGTCAACGGCCCCTGGCTGCGCGTCAACCAGTAAATGAACAGCAGGGCGCCGAGGACCAGCCAGAACTGCACCGGATGGACGTAGAAGCCGATCCCTGCTGCGACCCCCAGCAGGGTGAAGGCGATGGTGCCTGGCAGGCGCTGCCCGATTCGCGCCGGCACGGAAAGAATCTGTGCCGTGCCCAGCATGGTGGCGGCGCTCATCAGGGGCGTGAGGCTCACCGGCGTGACGCTGCGACCCAGCAGGACCGGCCACAGGCTCACGCCCAGAAGGGCCAGCGCAGCCACCGCCCCGCGCACACCGCAGAGTCGTCGCGCAAGGGTGTAAACGAGGGCCAGGGTAATCAGGCTGACGAAGACGGAGAACACGCGGAAACCGACGCTGCCGCCGCCGGTCAGGTTGCTGCTGAACCCCAGCATGGCGGGGTAGAAACCTTCGCGACCCCAGGCTGTGCCGGTGGGGGACTGATCATAAAAGACCGCGATGTGCCCGGCGCGCAGCGATTCGACGATGCGCAGGGAGAGATACTCGTCCTCATTGAAGCCGGTGGGCAGGTCCGCCAGGCGATAGCTGCGCAACAAGGCCGCAACAAGCAGAAACAGGGTCGCCAGGACGAAACCGGTGCGGGGGGACAAGGCAGAACTCCAGAGAGAAACCGGGTGACGGCTGTTTCAGAGCGCAGTGGCCATGGCGGTGAAGAGCAACACCAGCAGGCCGAGCGCGACGCTCATCCGGGCCAGTCGCAACTCCTGGCGCCGCAGTCGTTGCCATTCCGCTGCATCGCTGCGCCCCTGATCCAGCAGCCACCCCGCCCGACGCGACGCCGGTACCACGCGCCACTGCAGAAGGATGCCGCAAACCACCATCCCTGCCATGGCCACGTGCTTGAGCAATATGGCGCGGCTCCAGGGATTGTTGAATTGTAGCATACCTTCGTAATGGGGGTCTGCCGTCATCTGAAACAGGCCGGTGACCAGCAGCACGACCATGCTGAGCCAGCTGAAGGGCTGAAAGCGCTGCCGCAGCCGGTCGAGCAGGCGATGGCGCTCCGGATTGTCGGCCAGACTGCGTCGCGTTTCGGGCCAGACCAGCAGGGTCAACAGGAAGAGACCGCCCAGCCAGACCACGGTGGCCAGCAGGTGCAGGAAGAGGCTAGCGGCAAGGAGTGACGGGGGCAAGGCCCATCGCTTCCGGGCTGTCGGGGTCGCGGGCAGGGATGACGCGCTGGCCGCAGACCTTTGCCATATTGGCCAGGCGCTTGAAGCCCGTCACGGCATGTCGGTCCGGCAGGATAATGCTCCACCAGTACTGTTCGTCGTCCTCGTTCCAGGCGGGATCCGCGATGGAAAGGGTGGTCATCAGGCCGACCCAGGGGCGCCAGTACTCCGCAGCGTAACGGTAGGCCCGCACGAGATAGTCCGCCTGGGTCGCCTCGTTCACGGCGAACCAGGAATAGGCCGGGTTGTGCCCGGCGACGTCGCGCGTCCAGCCGGTTTCAAGGATGGCGACCTGGCGCGCGGCGTCGCCATTTTCGACCATGATGCGTCGCAGATCTTCCACACGCCGAAAGGTGAAGAATCGCTGTCCGCCGCCCGCTTCGGCTTCATCCGGGCCAAGTTCCGGCGCGGAGTAGCCGGGGGCGTGCATCCCGACGACGTCGATATGGCGCTGAAAACCGGAGTCGTAGAGCTCCTGCAGATACAGGTCATCCGGGCGCGCCTGTTCGCAACAGGTGCCGGTAGGCGCGAGGCCGGCCGAAATCAGGATGGCCTGCGGGTCTGCGGCGCGAATGGCGGCGCTGCACACCCGCAGCAATTCGGTGTAGTCGGCGGCCGACGGGGGATAGCCACCCCATTCGCGGGCGAGATTGGGCTCGTTCCAGATCTGGTAGGCGGCGATGCGGCCCGCGTAGCGCGATGCGAGCGCCCCGCACCAGTCGCCCCAGTTGTCAAGATGCCCGCGGGAGGGTGGCGCGTCGACGGGCAGTTCTCCGTCGGGAACCAGGTTTGCGGAGCGCACCCAATCAGGCGAGTGGCCCAGACGCACGACCAGTTGCAGCCCCTTTTCCTCGATTTCGTCAACCAGCTGGTCGGCGCGGCCAAAGCGATAGTCGCCGGCATGTGGCTCGGTGTCCACCCAGGCGAAGCTATGTTTCACGTGACTGAAGACCATCAGACGCACCATGTCCAGGCGCCAGCCGTTGAAGCCGTCATCCCACCAGAGCGAAGTCTGGATGCCGTAGGTCAGGGGGGTGAAGGGCGGGTTGATGACCGCGGCGGCGGCGAGGGGATCTGGAGGGGGGCGACGCAGCCAGACTGAGACGGTCAGCACCAGCAGAAACAGGCCGACACCCGCCCATCGCAGGGTGGCTGGCGTCATCCGCCTTCGGCACTTTCCAGCCGTCGCTCCAGTTGCCAGGCGCCAATGTCATCGTAGAGGGGCCGGAACACCCAGTCCTTGCCGATGATGGAATAGGGAACGTTGTCGTTGTTGGGGTCCCAGCCCGCCTGGGGACCGTAGTTGAAATTCCAGATGAAAGCCAGCCAGATATCGCCCCACTCTTCCATCAGGTCCAGGGCCTGGATGGTCCAGCGGGACTGTTCTTCCGGCGTGTTGTCGTTGGCGAATTCGAAGCCCGGGGGATGGCCGTCCAGCCCTTCGGTGGAGGCCCAGCCGAATTCGGTGACGCAAAGCGGCTGGTCACCTCCGGCGAGTTTAATTTTGTCGGCATAGGTGCGAAGCGTACTGTAGAGGCTCCAGCTGTGATGCGGGTTGTCAAAGGGGCCGCGGAAGGTGGCGGCAGGGTCGTTGACGACTTCATTCCAGGGGACACCGGGGCCGATGTTGTAGCCGTTGTGATGGGCGCCGATGCAGTCCGCGTAGTTGAGCAGGCCGGCATTGACCATGCTGTCAAAATAGACGAAATCGTCAATGGCGCTGATGCGGCCGTCCGGTTCGGTCCAGCCGCCCGTGGGCGCAAGGGCGCCACTGATGATGATGATGCCGGGATCCAGCGCCTTGACCGCCAGGGTCGTATCGCGCAGCAGGTCAATATAGTCCCCCGCCACCAGACCGCGCGAGGCCGTCCATTCGCGATCGAGATTCTGCTCGTTCCAGACCTCTATGGCGTGCACCATGCCCGGATAGCGACTCACGATAGACGTGACGAAATTGACATAGTCTTCATTGCGGGCCGGCGGGCCGTGACGACTGTGGTCGACGTTCTGCTCGCGCGCCCACTCCGGCGCGGTGACGATGGAGAGCATCACGTTCAGGTTGAACTCCGCCGCCAGCGGCAGGGACAGGTCAAGTTCGGCCCAATTGAAGCGGTTCTGCTCGGCCTCGATGTATTCCCAGCGGACTTGTTGCTTGTACCAGCGCAGGCGCAGCTTGTTGGCGACTTCCCGCATCCAGGTCTCCTGGTTGTCCGGGTTCAGGTCCGGGCTGACCTGCACCTGAATCCCGGGCTGGAAGCTTTGGTCGGAAACGGGCAGGGGTGTTGGCCGCGGGCGCTGTTCATCAGGACCGGCAACGACAATGGCCGGCGCCATCGACGTGGGCGGCAGGGTGGGCCAGGCCGGCGCGGCGGTCACGACAGGTTGTGAAACATTCGCCGGCTGCATGGCCTCCGGCAGGGGCAGGGCGGCGTTGCTGGCGGTCGTAATGTTGCGCGGTTCGTTGACGAGGCCATAGACAAAGTAGATGGCGATGAAAGTCCCGGCGCCCATCAGGATGGTGATGGCGGCCCAAATGATGGCAAAAACCTGGATACTGCGGCGGGAGCTTGACACGTACGGCCTCTCCTTCAGACCATGCTAGCGAGCGGCAGCGATGGCGCCGCAGGCCGGGCAGCTGCCGTCCGGCCGAATCATGGCGTAGCCGGCCTGCGGGTCCGCCCCGTAATAGGTGAAGTCCACGTTCCAGACGATCAGCAGTCGCACACGGCCGCTTTGCGAGGAGAGGGCGATGGAATCTGCCAGCCAGGCCGCCTGCTGTTGCACGGTGACGTTGCTGGCCCAGGAGAAGTGCGCCGGCAGCGGCCCGTAACCGTGAGAGCTCAGATAGCCCAGTTCGGTGAAACAGATGGGCTTGCCGCCGCTGTATTTCGAATACTCATTGAGCATGGGCCAGAAATAATAGGAATAGTGGTAGCCGCCTGGATGCCCGGACTGGCCCTGCGGCGACGACACGCCGGCGTTGTAGTGCGCGCCAAGGCAGTCCATGTGATTGGTGCCACCGGCCGCCACGAACTGCTGCAGGAACACGTTGTCATCGCAGCCGTTGGCCGTGCAGCGTCCACCGAAGAAACCCGTCGGCGCCGGCGCCCCGCTGATCACCATGGTGGACGGGTTGGCGCCCTTGATGGCGGCGTAGGCGCGCCGCATCAGGTCGGCGAAGCTGTTGCCGTTGATCTGGCCCTGCGGCCATTCACGATCAATGTTGGGCTCGTTCCAGACCTCGATGGCGTCCGCGCCCTGGGCGGCCACCTGGCCCAGCCAGGCGGCGAATTCGTCCATATAGGCGGCACCGCGCGAGGCCAGTTGATTCTTGTCGCCCAACGCGCCGATCAACACCTTGAAGCCATTGGATTTGGCGGCGTTGATGACGCCACCGGCATCGCCGCCGGGATGACGGACCTGCTTCTTCATCCAGGTCATGCCGGACTGGCGCATGGCATTGACGGCACGGCCGCTGCCCGTATCCGTGACGTGGCCGCCGTATTCGAAAGCGCCGGCCTGAATGCTGCCCGCCGCCGGCGCGGCAGCGGGTGCCTGTACCACGGCGGGTCGTGGCACGGCCGTGGGCGCGGGCGTCGGTGTGGGTGTGGGGGTCGGCGTGGGCGCCAGAAGCCCGATGGCCATGCCGTCACGTGCGACCGCGTCCCTGCCGGTGACCACGTCCACGTTGATGGCGTAATTGCCATCCGGCGCGATCAATGTGGTCTGCAGGTCGGCGTCAAGTCCGGTCAGGGATTCCGACTGTACGCCATCGGCGCCTTCGATGCGCCAGCGCAGGGCCGGACCCTGTTGCTGCGGCGCTACGGGAAGTCGCAGTTTGTAACTGAGCAGGGCGTCGCCCAGACCCTGCGACTGGACCGGGGCCAGCAGGCCTTCCAGACTGACGCCGGCCAGCGCGAAGGGCAGGCTGCGATCCAGGCGGGAACGCAGGGTTTCGCCGGTCGTGAGCCAGTAGCGCACGGCTGCTTCCGCATCGCCGTCGCGATACTCGATCCAGGGCGCCATTGCGGCGTTGTCGAAGCCGGCCGCGGCGCGTTGGCCGTCCAGCCTGGCGGAGATCAGCGTCCCGGGCTGTACGGCCCCGTCGCTCGTGGTTTCGACTTCAACGGCGACGTCTCCCAGGCCGGCGTAGGCTTCGGCCAGGCCGGTCTTCGTGATGCTGCCGCCCGACTCGCGCAGGGACCAGGCGCTGTAACCGGCCAGAAGGCGTTTGCGTTCCACCTCGCCGACGGCGTGGCGCAGCATTTGCTCCACGGCCTGACCCGGCCCGAAGGCGGCAGGTTGCAGGGGCAGCCGCAACTGAAAGATGTCGGACTGGCGACCCAACTCCCGCCAGTTGTATGCGCCGGTGTCCAGTTGGCCATCGACCAGTGTCGCCGGCGGCACCACGACTCCCAGCTTGAGCGAGCTGTCGGCCATGCTGGCGGCCAGTTCGCGAATGAATTCTGTGAAGAGTCGTCCTTCTTCCGTCTGAAGACCGCGCCAGTCGATCAGCAGTCCGTCAAAGCCGCTGCTGGCAAAGGCCGACAACTGCGCGACGTGCTGCTGGCGCAACTCCCGGTTTTTCAGGATGCTGCTTGTCGTGTGTGGATCGATGGCGCGCTCGTCAATGAAATTCCGCACCACCGGCATGACGAGATAGCCGCTTTCAAAATCGAAACCGGCGGCCAGGCTGCCGGTCAACCCGCCGGCCAGGGTGGGCTGAATGCCGGCCGGGGCGATGATGTTGGCCAGTTGCCCGACCTCGGGGGACAGTGTGTGCTGCACCTCCACGGTCACGAGCACGGTGGGCTGGGAGGGAGGCGTCGCCTGGAAGAGCGCCAACTGCTGCGGCAAACGCTTCAAGGAAGCGCGCAGGGATACGTTGCCCTGTTGCTGCGAGGGCAAAAACTCCCAGTCCATGCCGTTCCAGCTATAGAGCGAAAAGACCGGCGCGTTGCCGACGCCCGCGGGCAGCGTCAGATCCAGGGTGATGGACTGCGGCGCCATGCCGTCGCTGTAAAGCGAAAATACGGGGCTTTGCAGGGCAAGGTCCGCCGGCAGGGCGGCGCGGGCATCGCTCACCCAGGCCGGAGCGCCGTCGCCGCCGATAAAGTCAACGGCGGGCAGGGCGTCGATGGCAACGCTGAAACCTTCTCCGGGATCTTCGGCTGCGACCTGCAATGTGAGGCCGTCGTCGTGTCGGACCGCGCGGTTTTCAGGGTCAAGTCGTCGGTAACAGGGGCCCGTGATCTCGCTCGCGAACTGGAATTGTGACAACAAACAGGCGGCTTGTCGGCCAAGGTTGACGGGAGGCAAAAGCAGACCGATGACGACCAGGGTCATGACGACAAAAAGGGTCGCCAACCCGCTCAGGCAGCCGCAGCAACCTGGACGTCGCCGCGGTCGGCGAGGTGGCGCTGAACCGCCGCCGCCGGCCGCAGCGGGGCGGCCTTCCTGGTCCGCCTCATCCGCGAGGACGGCAAGTGGCCGGGTATCGCCCATTTCCAATGCCATGTGTGGTCCTTTAGAGCCCGCCGACAACGTCGGGCAGGGCGTCTCCGGCGGGGAAGCGCCGGGCCGGGACGAAAGCCCGACCCGGCGGCATTGTAGCAGCGGCCCGTGGCAGCGGCAAGCACAGCGCAGCGTATACAATGACCCCTGTCGCAGGCAGGAGGGTGCGTTCATGGCCGGTTTTTACGCGCAAATTGCACGTTATTACGACGCCGAACACCGGGACAAGAGCGATGACCTGGCGTTTTACGAACGACTGATTGCAGCGCAGGGGCCCGGCCCTTTACTGGAGATCGGTTGCGGCAGCGGCCGCGTGTTGTTTCATCTGGCGCAGCAACTGACGGTTGTGGAGGGTGTCGACAGCGAGGAAGCCATGCTGGCGCGGGCGCGCCGACGCCTGGCGCATTCGCCAGCGGAACTGCAGGGGCGCATCCGACTCCACCACGCCGACGTGCTGCAGCTGGAGCCCGGGCGGCGCTTCCGGTACCTGCTCCTCAGCTACAACTGCCTGATGCACTTTCACAGCCAGGACTCGCAACTGGCGTTACTGCGGCGATTGCGGGAGTGGCTCCTGCCGGAGGGCCTGCTGGTGATCGACCTGCCCAACGCGGGCGAGGCCTTCGCCAGCGAAGACAATGAGGCATTGACGCTGGAACGCTGCTTTCACGACCCCGAGACGGGTCATTTAATCATGCAGCAGGCGAGCAGCCGGCTGGACCGCGCCACCCAGCTCATGCACACCACCTGGGTCTATGACGAGATCGACGGCGACGGCGCTGTTCGGCGGACCCTGGCGCCGGTGGTGTTTCGCCACTTCTTTTTGAGTGAACTGCGGCTCTTGCTGCAACTTTGCGGCTTCAGGGTTGAGGCCTGTTACGGCGGTTACGGGCAGGAGCCCTTCGAGGACGGCTGCGAGCGCTTGATCGTCCAGGCGTGCCCTGCCTGACGGGAAGCGAGGCGACGTTTAGTCTGCTTCGACGATGACCGGCATCTTCCCGCCGAGCTTCTCGACGAATTCGGTCAGCACGTCCCAGGTGAGCGGGAAGCCGCGTGTATCGGCGGCGGCGAGGTACATGATGATGTCGTCGAGGAGCTCCAGGTCGCCCTCGATTTCAATTTCCTCGTCCACGAAAGTATTTTCTGCCCAGGCCACGAGTACGGGCAGGGTGATATCGTGCCGTATGAAGGCATGCAATATATTTAGCAAGACTTCTTTCGTTATCACGCGTTCGTCCATCAGCCTACTCCGCACCGTGTACAAAGTGCCCGGTGTCGCGGGGAAATTTCTGGTGGGATTCGATCAGGTCGCCGTTATCGTCCAGAATCTCCTGCACTATCCGAATTGTAACCTCGTTTTCGTCCACGACTTTCACCATTCGCTGCCAACCGAAATCTCCTCCGGGACGAAGTTTCCAGTAGCGACGACCGCCGCCAGGCAGTTCCTCCCAGTGATGGTACCTGCGTTCGTTCCTCTCCCGGGTAGCCATCAACCGCGCATTGCTGACAGCAGGGCCTGATACTCCTCGTCAGATATCGGGCGCCAGGACTCGCCGCGCCGCGGCCACTTTTCGTCTTCCAGGATTTGGCGTACGCGCTCCAGCGGCACCGGCGTGACCTCCGCGCGCGCCTGCGCGACGCTTACCGGCAGCACGGCGTCATGCTGTTCTTCGGCGGCGCGGATGACGGCGCCGTCCTCAAAGCTGCCGGTGACCTCAACCTCGCCCACGATGGACTTCGTGCCCTTCGCCTTCGAGCCCTTCGCGCGGCCGGTGGTCTCGTAGAGCAACATGCGGGTGCCGGCCGGCAAATGTTCCGCCCAGCGTTTTGAAGCGCGTCCGCTGAAGCCGATGGTCGGGTCGCCGTCCCAGCCGGCCCACACGAGTTTGATTCCCTTGTTGGTCATTCTGCCTACCTTTCGCTTGGGCGCAGCAGTTCTGTGCGCAAAGTCTCGTAAACCTCATGGGTAACAGGCCACTAGGACACACCTTGTCGTGGCCATTTGGGGTCGCCCAATATCTCGCGCACGCGCTTCAGACACACGGGTTTGACATTCCGGCACGCATTCACATGGCGTATCGGCAGCATTCTGGGATGCTCCTCGTTGTGAGGATGAATGGCCTGAACATCAGCGAAAGGGCCGGTAACCTCGACTTCGGCATGGATTTCCTTTGTGCCGCCCATTTTGCTCGTTGAATAAAGAAGCATGCGCGTCCCCAACGGGAGATGACGTTGCCAGCGATTGAAGGCGCGCTCGCTGAAACCTATCGCAGTATCCTGGGGCGGCGGCCCCCAGTGCAACTTGATGCCAAAGCCGGTGTACATGGCGTCTGCCATCGTGAACTCCTTGACTTTATGCGTGCAGGACGCCGCGGGTATTCAGGCGAATGACGTAGAGTGAGGTCGTCGCGGTGATGTAGAGATGATCAAATTGCGGGCCGCCGAAGCAGCAGTTGGCGATCGGCTCGGGCACCAGAATCTTGCCCAGCCGCTCCCCGGCCTGGGTGTAGACCTGGATGCTGTCCGCCGAACTGGTGAAGAGGTAGCCGTTTTGGTCGAAGCGGAAGCCGTCCGGCAGGCCGGGATTGATCTCGGCGAAGAGGCGGCCCTCGCCCAGCGAGACTCCATCCACCACGTCGAAGACGCGAATGTGATGCGGGCCGTCGGGATCGTGCGAAGCGCCGGTGTCCGCCACGTAGAGGCGTTCTCCGTCAGGCGAAAAGGCGAGGCCGTTGGGTTTGACCATGTCGTCGATGACCCGCGCAATGGCGCCGCTGGCCGGATCGAGGCGGTAAACATGGCAGCCGTCCTGCTCGAAGGGGTTCTCGTAGCCTTCTTCCGTGCCGGGCAGGATGCCGTAGGGCGGATCGGTGAACCAGATGCTGTCGTCAGGGCGCACCACCAGGTCATTGGGCGAGTTGAAACGGCCGCCCTGATAGCGGTCGGCGAGGGTGACGACGCTGCCGTCGGCCTCGGTGCGGCTGACGCGGCGTGCGCCGTGTTCGCAGGTGACGAGGCGGCCCTGGCGGTCGAGGGTGTTGCCGTTGCTGTAGTTGGAGGGCTGGCGGAAGGTCTCGACGCCACTGGCGGCCGACCAGCGCAACATGCGATTGTTGGGAATGTCACTCCAGACTACGCTGTCATCCGGCAGCCAGACCGGCCCCTCCGCCCAAATGCAGCCATCCGCCAGATGTTCCAGGCGCGACTCCGGCAGCAGCAGTTCCTTGAAACGTTCGTCGAAAACCTCGACTCCCTCGGCCATGATTGTTTCTCCCCCCAGGTCCTGTCGGCCCGACGATAGTAGCGAATTCGTTTCAGCCCTGCAGCGCCTGGTCGAGGTCGGCGATCAGGTCGTCGGCGTGCTCCAGCCCGACCGAGACGCGCAGGAGGTTGGGCGCGGTTCGGGTGACGCCCTTTTCCATCGAGGCCCGGTGCTCGATGAGGCTGTGGGTCCCGCCGAAGCTGGTGGCGCGGCGGAAAAGTTTGACCTTGCCGGTCACGGCGAGCGCTTCGTCGGCGCCGCCGCGCACCTGTAGGGAAAGCAGGCCGCCATAGCCGCTCATTTGCCCGCGGGCCACGCCATGGGCCGGGTGGCTTTCGAGGCCCGGGTAATTGACGCGCTCGACGGCGGAATGTTGCTCAAGGAATTGGGCGATTTGCAGGGCGTTGTCGGCGTGGGCCCGAACGCGCAGGGGCAGGGTCTCGATGCCGCGCAGGGTCAGCCAGCACTCCAGCGGCGAGGGCACGGCGCCGCCGACCTGCTGAATTTGTTGCAGACGTTCGAAACGTTCGTCCAGCTCTGAGGTGACGATGATGCCGCCCAGCACGTCGCTGTGGCCGCCCAGATACTTGGTGGTGGCGTGCATGACGTAGTCGACGCCCAGTTGCAGCGGACGCTGGAAAACGGGCGTGGCGATGGTGTTGTCGCAGGCCACCTTGACGCCGGCGTCATGGGCGACGTCGCAGATGGCGCGGATGTCGCTGACGCCCAGTTCGGGGTTGGAAGGAGTCTCCAGCAGCACCAGACGCGTTTCCGGGCGCAGGGCCCCGGCGACGTTTTCCGGCCGCGACATGTCGACGAAGGTCGTGTCGATGCCCTGGCGCGCCAGGATTTCGCTCATGATGATGCGGATGCCGTAGTAGAGGACGTCGGGCGCGACGACGTGATCGCCCTGGCCCAGGGTCTGCAGCAGAGAGTAGATGGCCGCCGAACCGGAAGCGAAGGATGCGGCGTCCGCGCCGCCCTCCAGCGCCGTGATGCGCGCCTCCAGCGCAAGTCGGTTTGGGTTGCCGAGACGGCTGTAGACGTAGTCCAGCGGGTAGCTGCCGTCCGGCGCGCGCTCGTAGGTGGTTGAAAAGTGCACCGGCGCGACGATGGCGCCGCTGGCGGGATCGACGACGTGACCGGCGTGAATGGCCTGCGTTTCCACGTTCATTTGGGGATTTCCTTTCAGGCGCGCAGGGTCGCGCCGAGTTGATTTTCGGCGGCGCGCACGATTTTGCGATGCACCTTCGCCACCTCACGGTCGGTCAGGGTGCGGGCGTCGGTCTGGTAGACGAGGTTGAAGGCCAGGCTCTTGTGGCCGGGCGGGACGGGATCGCCGGTGTAGACGTCGAAGAGGCGCAGGTCCTGCAACAGGTCTCCGCCGGCGCGGCGCAGGACCGTCTCAACATCCGCCGCCGACACGTCTTCACGCAAGACCAGCGCGACGTCCTGGTAGACGGGCGGCGTGAGCGGCAGGGACTGCAGGGGGTAGCTGCGCCAGCTGCTGCGTTCCAGCAGCCGCTCCAGGTCCAGTTCGGCGACCAGCACGGGAGCGTCGCGCAGGTCGAAGGCCTGCGCCACCAGGGGGTGCAACTCGCCGGCGTGGCCGAGCATATCATCCTGACTGCGAATCGCCGCCGAGCGACCTGGGTGAAAGGCGGGGTGTTCGCCGCGGCCCCACTGGACGCCCGGGACCTTGAAACTATCCAGCAGCCGGTCAAGCACGCCCTTGAGATCGAAGAAGTCGAGTTGTCCGTCATCGGAGTCGCCCTGCCAGTCCGGCAAGCGCCGCCGACCGGTCATGAGCAGGGCCAGACGCCGCGGTTCGCGGGGCAGGTCCTCGCCCGCCTGCGGCAGGTAGACCTGGCCGATTTCGAAGACCTGCTGCGACTCGCGCCAGCGCGCGTTGGCGGCGGCGCTGTCAAGCAATTGCGTGAGCAGGGTATGGCGCAACACACGCTTTTCCGGCGCGACGGGGTTGAGCAATTCGACGTAGGGCTGCGTGTGAAAACCGGGTCCGCCGCCAGGCGTTAGCAGAGCCTCGCGTTCCGGTGAACTGAAGCGGTGGCTGATGTTTTCCCGCAGGCCAAGCGTCGCCAGCAGATCCCGCAGCAACTCCTCATGCTCCAGCGCCAGGTCCACGTGCAGGGGCGGCAATTCATCGTCGACCATGCTGTCCGGGATGCGGTCGTAGCCGTAGATTCGCGCCAGTTCCTCTATCAGGTCGGCCTGGCCGGTGACGGCTTCGCTGCTGATGTCGAGGCGGTGTTCCGGCACCGTCACCTCCAGCTGATTCGCCCCCACGTTCACCGCGAATTCGAGACGGCGCAGGATGGCGGCGGCCTCCTCCGCCGTGAAGTCCACGCCCATGATGCGCTGGATTTCGGCGACGGTCAGCGCGACCTGCACCGGCTCCGGCGGCAGGGGATAGTCGTCGACGATCCCGACGGCGACCGTACCGCCGCCGTGGCGGCGCATCAGTTCGATGCCGCGCCTCACCCCGTCCGCTGCGACGGCCGGGTGGACGCCGCGGCTGAAACGAACGCCGGCGTCGGTGATGACTTTTTGCGACTGCATCGTGCGGCGGATGTTGACGGGGTTCCAGTTGGCGGCCTCGAGCAGCACGTTGCGCGTGTTTTCGTCGATCTCCGTCTCGGCGCCGCCGATGATGCCCCCCAGACTGAGGATGCCGGCGGAATCCAGCAGGATGATGTCGTGCGCTTCCAGCTCACGCCTTGCGCCTTCCAGCGTGGTCAGGGTCTCGCCGGGCTGCGCATGGCGCGTCGTGATGGTGGGCGGGGAGCCGCCGGCGCGCGCCAGCAGCTTGTCGTAATCGAAGGCATGCAGGGGCTGGCCCAGCTCGAAGGTGATGTAGTTGGTTACGTCGACGATGTTGTTGATAGGCCGCTGACCCACCAGGCGCAGGCGCTGTTGCAGCCACAGGGGCGAGGGCCCGACCTGAGTGTCTCGCAGGAGGGCGAGCGTGAAGCGGGGGTTCAGGGCCGGCTCTTCGATACGAGTGGCGGCCTGATCCTCGATCGGAGGACCTTCGGCGAGAACGTCCATGGCGGGCATTCGCAGCGGCCTGTCCAGCAGGGCGGCGACCTCGCGCGCCACACCGAGGATGCTGAAGCAGCGCGCCAGGTTAGGCGTCAGTTCGATATCGAACACCACGTCGCCAAGCACGTCCTGCAGGGGCGTGCCGGGCCGAAAGCTGCCGTCGTCCTCCAGCAGCAGGATGCCCTCATGCTCGTCGGAGAGCCCCAGTTCCTTTTCGGAGCAGACCATGCTGCGATTGGGGATTCCGCGCAGGGCGCGCTCCCTGAGTCGCAGGCGTTTGGGCGTTTCGCTGTGGCCGTCCCACAATTCGGCGCCTTCCATGGCGAAGGGGGCCCAGAGGGACGGCTCGAGCGGCCCTGCGCCCTTGTAGTCAAACAGGTTGGCCGCGCCGGTGACGCATTGCTCCAGGGTGTCGCCGCCGTAGTCGACCATGGCGAGCACGAGGCGATCGGCATTGGGGTGGGCGCGCACTTCGCGGATGGCGCCCAGCAGCAGCCTGTCGCGGTCCCAGACCAGATGGTCCGAGGGCGGCCAGCGCACGCCCTCGACCGCGCCCTGGGGCAGACCAAGATAGTTGATGGCGGCGACCTCAAGGCCGGCCAGGGTCAGGCGCTCGGCCAGCCATTCAGGCGGAACGTCGACGTCGACCAGGTCGCGCAGCCAGGAAAGGGGGACCAGCATGATTTCTCCTTACAGGCTCAACTGGCGGGGGCGGACAAATGACCGGCCCGGGGCATCAGGCGTCCTCCGCGGGCGAGCGGCGCAGCAGGCCCGCCGGGCCCGGCAGGGCGGGGCCGCGCGCTTCGGCGATCAGCGCCACGAAACTTCCGATAATGCCGAGGCCGACGAGGATATAGAACATGGTGAAGAGTTTGGCGGCGTCGCTCTGCGGGGC
Organism: Anaerolineaceae bacterium; assembly: GCA_026708325.1. GTDB lineage: Bacteria > Chloroflexota > Anaerolineae > Aggregatilineales > Phototrophicaceae > JAGWBD01. The sequence goes on from JAPOVC010000006.1 coordinate 210,549, forward strand.
GAGGTCGCCGTAGCCCACGGTCGTCAGGGTGATGATGGTGAAGTAGAAGGCGTCGAGCCAACGCCAGCCTTCGACTGTGCGATAGAAGACCGCGCCGAGGACGATGATGACCAGGGTGGCGTAAACCAGACCGCGGGTGCGCGGCTCCCGCAGCGCCCGCCATGCGGCGCGGCGCACGTGGGCGGACATCAACCAGATGGCGAAGATGATCGGAATGGCGGGCATGGCGGCCTCCTGCGCGGGTCCGAAGTGCCGGTTCAGAATTGCTCAAGGAAACGCAGATCGTTGCCCCAGAAATAGCGAATGTCATGGATGTCGTGGCGCAACATGGCGCTGCGTTCCGGCCCCATGCCGAAGGCGAAACCGCTCCACTCGGAGGGGTCGTAGCCGCCATTGCGCAGCACGGTGGGATGCACCATGCCGCTGCCGGCGATCTCCAGCCAGCCGCTGTACTTGCAGACGCGGCAACCGGCGCCGTCGCAGAGGAAGCACTCGACGTCGATCTCCATGCTGGGTTCGGTGAAGGGGAAGTAGGAGGCGCGGTAGCGGACGCGTGCGTTTTCACCGAACATGCGGCGGGCGAAGGCCGCGACCGTGCCCTTTAGGTCGGTCATGCGGATGCCGCGGCCGACGGCCAGGCCCTCCACCTGATGGAACTGCACCTCACTGCGCGCGGTGATCTGCTCGTAGCGATAGCACATGCCGGGCAGGATGACGCGCAGGGGACGCGTGCCGCCGGCGCCGAGATCGCGCATGGCGCGGATCTGGCCCGGTGAGGTATGGGTGCGCAGGATCACGCCGGGCGTGGTCGTATAGAAGGAGTCCTGCATGTCGCGCGCCGGGTGGTGCGGCGGGAAGTTCAGGTACTGGAAGTTGTACTCGTCGGTCTCGACGTCGCGGCTGCGATAGACCTGGAATCCCATTTCCCCCCAGATGCGCGCGAATTCGCGCAGGATGCGGGTGGAGGGGTGCAGGCCGCCGGCCTGGCGCTGGCGGCCTGGCAAGGTCACGTCGATGAATCCGCTTTCGAGGTCGAGCAGCAGTTCGGCGGCGCAAATGGCCTCCTCGCGTTCCTCCTGCGCGTGGGTCAGCAACTGGCGGATCTCGTTGGCGCGTTTGCCCCAGGCCGCTCGCGTTTCCTGCGGCAACTGGCCGGTGGCGCGCAGACTGGCGGTGATGGCGCCGCGGCGTCCCAGCCAGGCGCTCTGCCATGCGTCCAGCGCCTCGCTGCTGTCGCTGGCGGCGAGGGCCTCCAGGGCGTCGGCATACTGCGCTTCCAGTGTTTCGAGCATGGTCCTCTCCCCTTCCTCCTGCGGCAGGTCGAGCAGACCTGTTTTCAGCTCTTCGCCAGTGGCGGGATACAAAAACTCCCGCCCCGGTCAGGGACGGGAGTCAGAATTCCCGCGGTACCACCCTGGTTGGTCGCTACAGCGACCCGCTCTGCATGCCTGGTAACGCCGGCGGGCGGAGCAGGCTACTGACCCCGGTGGCGGGGCGTTCCCCTGTCAGCTCGGGAGGGAATTCCGCGGCTGCGCGTCTGCCCGGGCTTGCAGTCAGGACCCCGGCTCCCTGAAGACGCCTGCGCCACGGACTGTCTCCGTCGTGGCCGTTGCGCGCCAGTATGCCGACCGCGGGGAGGAATGTAAAGCGTGAGTCCCGGGCAGTTCGCGATGGCTGAGGGGCCCCGTCGCTTTGCGTTGCGGGTGTGCCTGATGGCCGGGATCAGGCCCGGGGCAAGGGGACCGTGGACGGCTGCGCGGGTCAGGGGCAGGCGTATCGCCCTGTTGTTAGCCCTGCGCAAAGGCGATTGAAGACATTTCCAGATTGTGTAAAATCGCGATGCAGGCGATCCTGGCGGAGCGGGCGAGGAATGATCAACGGACGGGTGCTCTTGCTCAATGGCAGCAGTTGGGAGCCGCTGGCCGTCATCAGCGTGCCGCGCGCCATGAACCTCCTGCTGGCCGGCAAGGCCTTCACCGTGGAAGAGAGCGGTCGCTTTCTGCGTACGGTGAGCCAGCGCTTCGCCGTGCCCTCGGTCATCGCCCTGCGCACTTTCATCAACGTGCCGCGGCGTCGCGCCAGCTGGAGTCGCAAGGGTGTGATGATCCGCGACAATTACACCTGCATTTACTGCGGCGCGCGCGCCGGCAGCCTGCAGCGGGGCAAGGTGCTGGCGCGCAGCGACCTGACCATCGACCATATCCTGCCGCGTTCGCGCGGCGGGCGCGACCAGTGGACGAACACGGCCTGCGCCTGCACGGCCTGCAACCACCGCAAGGGCGACCGCCTGCCGCACGAGGCCGGCATGAAGCTGCGCAGCGAGCCGCGCACGCCTCGCACCAGCTATCTGGTCATCGCCGTTGGCAGCGGTCAGGACTCCTGGAAGCAGTACATCGAATTCTAGACAGAGCTGACCATGCCAGCCAGAAAGCAGGGCAGCCTGCTTCCTTCAGGATGACATTTTCAGCTTCTCTTTGGTGGTAATTTGTTGGCAGAAGCGACCCGAGTCGCTATGCTTCCCACACTCGAATATTGTAGGAGATTTTGACGATGAAACATTCACGTATCCGTTTTACCGGCCTGATACTGGCATTGCTGCTGACACTGACGGTCAGCTTGGTGTCCGCGCAGGGCATACCGGATGTGCCACGCGAGGACACTGTCATCCTCGACATTGACGGCGGCGCCGCCACCAACCGCGCCCCCTTCAGTCACAACCAGCTCTTTGGCGGTTCCTCGGCCGGGGGCAACGTGGGCACCGGTCAGGTGGTCTATGAACCGCTCTTCGTGCTGAACTACGAAAGCGGCGAGATCGAACCCTGGATCGGTGAGAGCATGACTCCTTCCGAAGACATGTTGACCTGGACCCTGAAATTGCGTGACGGGGTTTGGTGGCAGGATGGCGAAACGCTCGATGCTGACGACGTCGTGTGGACGTTGAACCTGCTGCTGAATGACGAAACGGGACGTCTGTCGGGCGCCGCTGCCATTCAGAGCTGGACCCAGTCGGTGGAAAAGGTTGACGATCTGACGGTGCAGTTCAACCTGAAGAGACCCAACCCTCGCTACCTGCTGGACTACTATTCCGTGAAGATTGGCGGCAGTTTCCTGCCCATGCCGGAGCATCACTGGTCGCAGATTGAAGATCTCTTCGCCTATGCCAATTTCGACCTCGAAAACGGCCATCCACTGGGCAGCGGTCCCTACAAGATGATTAGCGCCAGCGAGAACGAATTCATCTACGACCGCGATGACAACTGGTGGGGCGCGGCCAGCGGCTACTTCCCGCTTCCCGAGCCGAAACGTCTGATCTGGGTGCACACCGGCAACGATGACGTGCGCTCCCTTCTGGCCATCGACAACCAGTTGGACAGCGTGATGGACATCACCGTCGGCGCCTGGGACGTCATTCGGGCGCAGAATCCGAACTTCGTCACCTGGACCGAGGGCGCGCCCTACGTCTGGTTTGGCCCCTGCGCGCGGCGTCTTGCCGTCAACCACACGGTCGATCCCTGGGGCGACCCGGAGATGCGCTGGGTCCTGAGCCACGCCACCGACCGCAGCGAGGTGGTGCGCATCGCCTATGAGGGCGTCACCGTGCCTTCGCGCACCAACTTCCCCGAATATGGCGGTCTGCAGGTCTTCATCAACGCGATGGAAGAGGCCGGACTGACCCAGTCCCCGGTGGCGAACCTGGAAGCGGCGCAAGCGATCCTCGAGAGCAAGGGTTACGCGAAGAACGATGCCGGCATCTATGCGAAAGACGGTGTGGAACTTGGCATCGACATTCAGACCCATGAAGGCTTCATCGAGAAACGGCGCATCGCCGAGAATCTCGTCGAGCAATGGCGCCAGTTCGGCATCGGCGCGACGCAGACCAACGTGGCCGGCGGCACCTGGGAGGACAACCGTTCGGTGGGCAACTTCGAGGCCTCGGGTGACTGGCACCAGTGCGGCTCCATCAACGAGCCCTGGGCCGGGATGGACCGCGACAACGTGGCCTGGTTGGCGCCGATTGGCGAGCGCGCACCTGGCAATCTTGGGCGCTGGAGCGGTGAACAGGCCGAGGCCTACAGCGCCATCGTCGACCAGATCGGCACCATGCCACTGAATGACCCGGCCATCATGCCGCTCTTCATGGAGGCCATGGGCATCTGGTACGAGGAACTGCCGACCCTGCCCATCACCCAGGCGACCAAGTTAATCCCCTTCAACGAGACCTACTGGACCGGCTGGCCGACGGCGGAGAACAACTACTTCCACGCGCCGACCTGGTGGCACAGCACGGCCAAGATCATCCTGAACCTGAAGAAGGCGGGCTAACGCCTGACAGGTTCTTCAGATTTGAGAGCCCGGCTACCCCCTGGTGGCCGGGTTTCTTTTTCAGTTGCAGAGGTATTATGAGCAAAAGACCGAACGTCATCTGGATCTTCGGGGACCAGCACCGGGCGCAGTCGCTCGGTTACATGGGCGACCCCAACGTATCGACGCCGCATCTCAACCGCCTGGCGGATGAAGGCATCACTTTCACCACTGCGGTGGCCGGCTTCCCGCTCTGCTCGCCCTTCCGTGGCGCGCTGATCAGCGGGCAGTACCCGCACCGGGTGACGCCGGGTCACCAGACGCAGCTGGACCCCTCGCTGCCGACGGTGGCGACAGCCTTCAACGAGGCGGGCTATCACACGGCGTGGTACGGCAAGTGGCACATCGACGGGGCGCAGGAGCGGGACGGACGGACGGCGCTGCACATCATTCCGCCGGAACGCCGCGGGCACTTCAGGAAGTGGATTGGCTACGAGAACAACGCGCCGCAGTTCGACTGCTGGGTACATGGCGGGGAGGGGGAGGAGGCCTTCCACTACCGGCTGCCGGGCTACGAGACGGACGCGTTGACGGACCTGTTCATCGAGCATCTGCGGGAGCGGGCGCAGGAGGAAGAGCCCTTTTTCGCGGGGCTGTCGGTGATCCCGCCGCACGACCCCTATCACGCGCCGCCGGAATACATGGAGCGACACATTCCGGCTCAGGTGCAGTTGCGCCCCAACGTGCCGGACATTCCGCACATTGTGGAGCGGGCGCGGCAGGATCTGGCGGGCTACCACGCGATGATCGAGAATCTTGACTGGAACGTGGGGCGCATCCGCGCAGCACTGGAGGAGCTGGGCCTCTACGAGAACACACACCTGTTGTTTTTCTCGGACCACGGCGACATGCACGGCTCGCATGGCCAGTTCCGCAAGACCTCGCCCTGGGAGGAGTCGCTGCGCATTCCCTTCATCATCGGTGGCGGACCGCACCGCTACCATCACAACTCGGGCTTTCATGAAGTGCCGATCAACCACGTCGACATCGCGCCGACGTCGCTGGGACTGTGCGGCATCGACGCGCCGGGTTGGATGCAGGGCACGGACTATTCGGGTTATCGACTGCGGCACAAGACCATCGGCAGTGAGCCGGACAGCGCCTACCTGCAGGCGGTAGTCCCGACCGGCTATGCGCATACCATGGACAGGCCCTGGCGCGGCATCGTGACGCGCGACAACTGGAAATTCACGGTGCTGGAAGGTCAGCCCTGGCTGCTCTTCAACCTGAACGAGGACCCTTACGAGCAGGCCAACCACGCGCACAACTCGCTGTACCATGCCGAGCGGCGCCAGCTGCAGGCGCGCCTGAAGGAATGGATCGACCAAACGGGCGACAGCTTCCGCATGCCCGCTCCCTGATTTGCATCAATGGCAGAGGATGACATGAGCGAACAGCCGAACATCATCTGGATCTTTGGCGACCAGCACCGGGGGCAGTCGCTGGGCTACATGGGCGACCCCAACGTATCAACGCCGCATCTGAACCGCCTGGCGGACGAGGGGATCACCTTCACCAGCGCGGTGGCGGGATTCCCGCTCTGTTCACCCTTTCGCGGGGCGTTGATCAGCGGCCAGTACCCGCACCGGGTGACGCCGGGCCACCAGACGCAGCTGGACCCGTCACTGCCGACGGTGGCGACGGCCTTCAACGAGGCGGGCTACCACACGGCGTGGTACGGCAAGTGGCACATAGACGGGGCGCAGGAGCGCGAGGGTCGCACGGCGATGCACATCATTCCGCCGGAAAGACGCGGACACTTCAGGAAGTGGATTGGCTACGAGAACAACGCGCCGCAGTTCGACTGCTGGGTGCACGGGGGGGAGGGGGAGGAGGCCTTCCACTACCGGCTGCCGGGCTACGAGACGGACGCGCTGACGGACCTGTTCATCGAGCATCTGCGGGAGCGGGCGCAGGAGGACGAGCCCTTTTTCGCGGGTCTGTCGGTGATCCCGCCGCACGATCCCTACCACGCGCCGCCGGAGTGGATGGGACGGCACATTCCGGCGCGGGTGCAACTGCGGCCGAACGTACCGGAGATCCCGCGGATTGTGGAGCGGGCGCGGCGGGATCTGGCGGGCTACCACGCGATGATCGAGAATCTGGACTGGAACGTGGGGCGCATCCGGGCGACGCTGGAGGAGCTGGGGTTGTACGAGAACACGCACGTACTGTTTTTTTCGGACCATGGCGACATGCACGGCTCACACGGGCAGTTTCGCAAGACCTCGCCCTGGGAGGAGTCGCTGCGCATTCCCTTCATCATCGGTGGCGGACCGCACCGCTACCATCACAACTCCGGCTTTCATGAAGTGCCGATCAACCACGTGGACATAGCGCCGACGTCACTGGGGCTGTGCGGGATTGAGGCGCCGGCGTGGATGCAGGGCACGGACTATTCGGGTTATCGACTGCGCGGCAAGGAAGTGAGCGGTGAGCCGGACAGCGCCTATCTGCAGACGGTGGTGCCCACCATGCACGGTCACTCCGTCGACCGGCCCTGGCGCGGCATCGTGACCCGCGACAACTGGAAGTACACGGTGCTGGAGGGTCAACCCTGGCTGCTCTTCAATCTGAACGAAGACCCCTACGAACAGGCCAACCACGCGCACAATTCGCTGTACCATGCCGAACGGCGCCAACTGCAGGCGCGGCTGGAGGAATGGATTGACCATACGGGCGACAGCTTCCGCCTGCCCGAACCCTGAGATGTTTCGGCTTTTGAACCGATACGGCAGGTCGGCGTATCATTGAAAGTGAACGCTGCGGGCAGAAAGGACGACGACGCTGGAGACTCTGCTGGAAGCGCGCGGCCTGAACAAACAGTACAAGGGGGAAGACGGCTCGCCGCTGCAGGCGCTGGCGGATGTCGATCTCACGATCAATCGTGGTGAGATCTACAGCCTGCTGGGGCCCAACGGCGCGGGCAAGACCACGCTGATCTCGATCATCAGCGGTCTGCTGGCGCCGGACTCGGGACAGGTCGTCATCGGCGGGCACGATCTGAAACGCGATCCCCTGGCGGCGCGCGGCCTGCTGGGCGTGGTGCCGCAGGAACTGGCGCTCTACGAAGACCTGTCGGCGCGGCAAAACCTGCGCTTCTTCGGCCGGCTCTGCGGCCTGCGCGGCCCGGAACTGGAGCGACGGGTGGATGAAACGCTGGAGTTCGTCGATCTGGCGGAACGCCAGCGGGAACGCGCCAGTCGTTTTTCGGGCGGCATGAAGCGACGGCTCAACATCGGCATCGGACTGTTGCACAGGCCGCAACTGGTCTACATGGACGAGCCGACGGTCGGCGTAGACCCGCAGAGTCGACGGCGCATCCTGGATTCAGTCCTGCGACTGCGCGCCGACCATGGCATGACGGTGCTCTACACGACGCATCTGATGGAAGAGGCGCAGGAACTCAGCGACCGCGTCGGCATCATCGACCATGGTCAAGTAATCGCCGAAGGCACGGTCGGCGAGCTGGTGCTGCAGGCCGGCGAGCAGGACCGGCTTGAAATCGACCTGGTGGAGGGCGCGCGAGTGGACTCGGGCCTGCTGCAGGGACTGGAGCGTGATCTGCCCGGAGAAGCCCGCATACAACACGACGGCGCGGGTAGCCGCATAGTGGTGCACGCAGATCGCGGTCGTCAGGTCCTTTCACCGATCATCAGCGCGCTCGGCGCCGCCGGCCTGGAGCTGCGATCCGTGACCGTGCAGGAACCGAACCTTGAGACGGTCTTCCTGCAGATGACCGGCCACGCCCTGCGGGATTGAGCGCCATGTTGGCCGCAGCGATTCTGATCGCGCGCAAGGACCTGTACCTGCGCTTTAGCAATCGGGCTTCCCTGCTCTTTTTGCTGGCGCTGCCGCTGGGCCTGTCGCTGATCATCACCCTGGTCTTCGGCGACCTGGGCGGGGAGGGACAAGCTTCACCGCGCAACATCCCGCTGGGTATCGTCAACCTGGACGAGGGGGCGGAGCAACAGGGCCGGTCGATCAACTATGGCGCCGGGCTGCTGCAGTTGCTAGTCGCTGCCGACCTGAACGCTGTGGCGGGAGCCGGCGCCGCTGCCTGTCCCTACGCTTCCACCGGGGGCGCGGTCGAACCTGGCTTCGCGTTGAACGAGCTTTTCTCAGTGCAGGAAATCCAGGACGTGGCCGTCGGACGGGACCTGGTGGATAGCGGCGCGCTGGCGGCGCTGGTCATCGTCCCGGCCGATTTCAGCGCCCGCCTCAGCCCGCAGATCGGGCCCGGCGCCACCACCCTGTATCCGCAGGCGCCGGCCCCTGTCGAGGTCTACAGCGACGGCAGCCGCGCGCTGGAAAGCCAGGTGGCGGGCGGCGTGGTTGCCGCCTGGAGCGAACGAATGCTGGCGGGCAACATCGCGCTGGGCGCGGCCATCAACGGCCTGATCGCACAGGAACCGCTGGCAGCCCTGCGGCTGGCAGCAGCGAGTGACGACGACGCGATTGCTGCTGCGCTGGCCTGCGGCTTTGCGGACCTGGCCAGCGGCGCGGTCGCCGAAGTACATCACACAGGGCCGGTCGACGACCATGCCCTGCGGCAGTCGACGCGCATACTGGCCTTTGTCGGCATGGCCCAGGCGACCTTCTTCGCGCTCTTTGCCGCCCAGTTTGGCGTGCTGGGCGTGGTCGAGGAACGCCAGGCGGGCACCTTGCAGCGCATCCTGACGACGTCGACCACGCGGGGCGCTTTCCTCGCCGGCAAGTTGCTTGGCACCTGGGTCACGGCGCTTTTCCAGTTGCTGCTGCTCTTGATCGCGCTGTCGCTCTTCGCCAGCCTGATAGAGGGACGCCTGTTTTTCCTCTGGAGCGCCAGCCTGCCGGCGCTCTTCGCCATTTTGCTGCCCCTGTCGCTGGCCGTGGCCGGGCTGGGCGTCGTGCTGGTGGCCTTTGTGCAGCGCGTCGAGCAGATTGGCGCGATCGGCGCGCTGGTCAACATCCTGCTGGCCATGCTGGGCGGCGCTTACGGCTTCACGGTGCCGGAACCCTGGTCCTGGCTGTCCATGGTCTACTGGGGCGTGGAAGGTATGGCGCGCCTGGGAAATGGCGACACCGCCGTGGGTCTGAACGCCCTGGTGCTGACGCTGCAGGGGCTGGCGCTCTTCGGCGTCGGCCTGTGGTTGTTCCGGCGACGGGTTGAGGTGTAGCGCATGCGACATGCTTTGATCATCGCCCGGCTGGACCTGCTGATCTTCCTGCGCAGCCGCAGCAACGTCATTCAGCTGGTGCTGGTGCCCGTCATGCTCACCCTGGTGCTGGGTTTCGCCCTGGGAGGCCGCGCCGACGAGACCCTTACCCTGCGGCTGGACCTGGTGGACGAGGACGACAGCCCGCATTCACGCCAACTTGTGGAGGCGCTGGTGGCGCAAGGGCCGCCGCTGCTGGTCTGTCCGGGCGCCGGCGAAACCTGTGGCGTGGACAGAAGCGACGGGGTGAATCTGGACGCTGCCCTCGCCCGCTTGCGCCGGGGCGATTCAGACGGACTGCTGCGCATACCGAAGGGTTACGGCGCGAAACTGGCGGCGCTGGAAAGGGTCGTTTTGCCCTTCCACAGCACGGCGGCCATCGCGACGGCTGACCCGCTCTGGCAAGGCGTTCAGATCGCCCTGTCGTCGATCAACGGCGCCGTCGCAGCCGACGCGACGGCGCGAGCCCTGCACGACGCCCTGGGGCTGAATGAGGGTAGCCTGGCGGACTATCGCGAGGCCGCGCAGGGCCTGGCCCGTGAAGCCTGGTCGGCGCGCCCGGTTCTGGTGAAGGAGACGCAGACTGGTGAAGGGCAGGGAGAATCCGACATTCCCGGCGGCTTCGCCCAGTCGGTGCCGGGCATGGCCACTTTCTACGCGCTATTCAACGTCATGGGCGGCGGGATGGCCGTGATCATGCGGGAGCGCCGTGAGGGGACCCTGGCGCGCATGGCGACGCTGCCGCTGCGGCGACGCGACATCCTCGCCGGCAAAATCCTGGCGCGCGTCGTGACCGGCATTTTGCAATTTCTGATCATCTTCGCGGTCGGCTTCGCCATCGGCCTCGACGTGGGCAGGGAACCCCTGGCACTGGCGACACTGACGCTGATGTACGTCCTCTGCGTCACGGCGCTGGGCATTGCGCTGGCCGGTTTGATCCGCAACGATGAGCAGGTGGCCCTGTTGTCGGCGTTGATCGCCATGTCCATGGCGGCGCTGGGCGGCGCCTGGTGGCCGCTGTCGCTGGCGCCGCCCTTCATGCATTTTATCGGCAAACTGACGCCGGTCGCCTGGGCGATGGAGGGCTTTCATCACCTGATCTGGCGCGACGGCGGTCTGCCGGAACTGCTGCCCTCGCTGGTCGCGCTGGCCCTCTTCTGCGTCGCATTCTTCGCCCTGGGGCTGCGCCTGTTCCGCTTCAAATAGCGCCATGAGGCTGCGTCGCGTCCTCTTCCACGCGTCGCTGCTGCTAATTCTGCTGCTGCTGCCCCTACGCAGTACGTTGCCGACCGGCACGCGCTGGAACGCGGCGGCCCTGCTGGCGCGCGACCACAGCTACAACTGGCTCGCCTGGTTGCCGTCGGCGCTGGGTGCGAAGCTGGGCCAGGCGTTGTGGGGCCTGCGTCCCTTTCTGGACGAGACGGCGGCCAGCCAGTTTCTGCGCGACTACGTTGCGGAACTGCGTGATCTACGGGCGCTGGAGGCGCAAATTGTGACGCTCTTCAGTGACACTGCGCAGTCGGACCCACTGTCAGCCAGCGCCGGCTTGCGCAACCAAAGGGACGCCATAAGGCAGCATCTGCGCGAGCGTCAGGGCCTGGCCGAGAGCGTGCTAGAGGGGCAACTGGCCGCCCTGTTGGTTGACCTCGGATTCGCCGTGGCGGGTCAGGTGTTGCCGCCGGTGGCCATGCGTCTGACGGCGCTGCCCCAGGTGCTGGTCGTTTCCCCGCGGGACGAGATCCGCTACGAGATCAGCATCGGGCTTGAGCCGCTGCCGCTGGACGAGGCGGTCGCGCTTGAGGAGCGCATTGAGAACAGGCTGGATGCCTCGGCGCTGGTGCTGCCCATCGGCGGCATCGCTCTCTATCCGGCGATGATTCTGGAGAGCGCCAACATCGCAACCCTGGCCGACACCTTCGCCCACGAGTGGTTGCACCATTATCTCTTCGCCTTCCCGCTGGGACAGGCCTGGGACCATGACAGCGAGGCGCGCGTCATCAACGAGACGGTCGCCAGCCTCTTTGCGCAGGAAGTCGCGCCCCTGCTGCTGCGGCGTTACTACCCGGAACTTGCGCCGCCGGCTGCGAGTCGCCAACGGGTCGCCACCAGTGAACAGGGAGGCTTTGACTTCGGCGCGGAGATGGACCGCACGCGGCGTCGGGTGGACGAGTTACTGGTACGAGGCGAGGTCGAGGCGGCCGAAAACTGGATGGAGGGACAACGCCAGCGATTTGTGGCCAACGGCTACGCGATTCGTCGCCTCAACCAGGCCTGGTTCGCCTTTTACGGCGGCTATCAGTCCGCGGCGCAGGGACCGGGCGGCGACGATCCGGTCGGTCCGGCCCTGCGCGAACTGCGGGCGCGCAGCGACACCCTGCACGACTGGGTGGTCTCGTTGCGCGGCATCACCACGACGGAGAGTCTGCTGGACCTGCTCAAGAAGAGTCGGCAGTCGAAGGCCTGATTCAGGGGGTGGGGAATTGCCAGTCGCGCAGCATGCCGGCGACGAGCGCAGCGCGCTGCGGCAGGCTGTTGATGATGACGTGCTCGTGCTCCGCGTGCAGGCCGTCGCCCTGGGGGCCGAGGCCGTCCAGGGTCGTGATACCGGCTGCGGCGGTGAAGTTGCCGTCGGAGCCGCCGCCGCTGCCATCCTCGCGCACGGTCAGGCCCAGCGCGGCGCCGATGGCGCGCGCCTGGTTGAAGGCCGCAATCATGCCTTCGTTGCGCTCCATCGGGGCGCGCCGGTGATGACGGGTTACGGTCAGGTGGGCGCCGGGCACCCGCGGCTGCAGGGCGAGAATCGCCTCGTCCACCTCGTCCATGGCGCGCACGCTCAGGGTGCGGACGTCGACCCTGGCCGTGGCGCGCGGCGGGATGACGTTGGTCGTGATGCCGCCCTCGACCACAGTGACCGAGACCGAGGTGCCGCGTTGCAGGTCGTTCATCTCATTCAGCGCGCAAATCTGCTGCGCCAGTTCAACGATGGCGTTGATGCCCTGTTCGGGGGCGTTGCCGGCGTGCGAGGCGCGGCCCTCGGCCAGCAATTCATAAGTGGCCACGCCCTTGCGCCAGGTCTTGAGCGCGCCTTCCTTCGTGGCCGGTTCCATCACCAGCACGAGGCCGCAATCGGCCGCCGTGTCCATGATCAACTTTTTCGAGTAACGGCTGCCCAGTTCCTCGTCGCTGGTGACCAGCACGCGCAGCGGGCGGCGCGGCAGTTCGCCGCGTTCCACCAGGGCGCGGATGGCGGTCAACACGATGACGATACCGCCCTTCATGTCGATGGCGCCGGGGCCGAGGAAACGCCCCTCGTCGTCGATGCGCGGCGGGCGTTCGGCCAGCGTCCCCAGGGGCCAGACCGTGTCCGTATGCGTCAGGAAAAGGATGGCCGGGCCCGGCGCGTCGGCGTGCCAACTGGCCAGCAACATGTCGCCGACCTGCTCTTGCGGATGGCGCTCCACGCTGGCGCCGAGGGCCTCGAGGCGCGATTGCAACAGGCGTCCGCAGCGGTCCACGGCGGCCTTGTCGGTCGTGGGCGTCTCCAGGCGGACCAGTTCGTCCAGTTCGTCGACCATGGCCTGGCGGCGCGCTTCGCACCAGCGCAGCATTTCACTCACAGTTCGCTCCGTAAGGGATGGATTGGTCAGTCACCGCGTTCGAGCTCGTCCAGCGCCCGCTGGTCCTGCTCAAGGTTGCGGCGGCGCGTCAACATGCTGACGGCGAAGAGCAGCAGGATAAAGGCGATCGCGGTCAGGCCGAGATTGAGAAAGGCGAGGGTGTCGGGCGTGTCGGGCATCAGTCGCTCCCCTTCGCTGCCCGCAACGGGGCGTTGAGCACCAGGGCCTTGCGCTGTTCCAGCGCCTCGATGCGCAGTTGCAGGCGGTAACGGTGCCAGAGCAGGGTCAGGGGCAAGAGCAGCGCCCAGATCGGGAAGTTGACCAGCAGCGCCGTGGTCACGCCGGGCGTGGCCGCCAGCTCAAAGCTCCCCTGGGCGTTGACCGCGGAGGGGCCGATGACGGCCGGATGGATGGTGTCCGGGCGGATGCGGATGATGATCAGGGTCAGAATGACAGTGACATAGGCGAGGATAGCGTAGACGGATGCCAGACGCCGTCGTTGCTGCGGGTTGTCGATGCCGTTGCGCAGGACCAGCCAGGCGGCGTAGGTCAGGCACATGACGGCCGCCGAGGTCAGGCGCGGGTCCCAGGTCCACCAGGTGTTCCAGATGGGCCGCGCCCAGATGGAACCGCTGACGAGATTGACCAGCGCCAGGGTCAGGCCGACTTCGACGCCGGCCACGGCGAAGGAGTCATAACAGGTCTCGCGTTTGACCAGATAGGCGATGCTGGCCAGCAGGGCCCCGCCGAAGGCCAGGGCGGCGCCGAAGAAGGAAGGCATGTGCAAATAGAACAGGCGCTGTACGTCGCCCTGGCTGGCGTCCGTCCCGGCGTGGACCAGCGCCACGTAGAGCCCGAGCGGCAGCGCCAGTACAGTAAGAATGTTGAGCAGGCGCAGGAGGCGCGGCTGACGCTCTGCGGGGAGTGCGCAAACTTCGATCGCCTGGCTCATGGTTGCTCCCGTATCCGGGTTATGTGCATTCTGTCACAAGTAGCGACCGTTATCAATTGCGTTGTCAGGCCTCAAGAACGGATTCGTAGAGCAGGAAGCCCGCGGCAAGGTAGATCAGGTCGACGAGCAACAGCAGCAGCAGCCAGGTCTGCAGCTCCGTTTCCGGCAGGTTGCCGAGCGCGGCGTTGCTGGCGCGCAGGGCCGTGACCAGCAGGGGCAGGGCTACGGGCAGCAGCAGCACCGGCAGCAGTGAATCGCGCGCGCGGGTCTGCACGGTCATGGCGGCCAGCAGCGTGCCGATGGCGGCCAGGCCCAGGCAACCCGGCGGCACGATGAGCAACAGGGCGGGCGGAAAAGCTGGCAAATTGTAAAGGACGGTCAGGAGAGGCAGGAGCAACAGGGCGATGATCAGGGTGAAGAGGGCGTTGGCCAGCAGCTTGCCGGCGAAGATCGCGCCGCGGGCGACCGGCGCCAACAGCAGGGCGTCGAAGCCGCCATGTTCGCGTTCCAGCGCTACGCTGCGGTTGTGGCCAAGGATGCTGGCGAAGAGCAGGGTCACCCACAGCACGCCGCTGACGGCGTCCTTACGTCCGGGCCGGTCCAGTTCCAGCGCGAAACTGAAGACCAGAATGGCCAGCAGCGCGAAAAGGGCCATCAGACCCAGCAATTCACGGCTGCGCAGCTCGGCGCGCAGGTCCTTTCCGGCGATGGACAGGGCTGCCCGCAGTGGATCCCGCAGCATCAGGGCGCTTCCGTCAATTCGGCCTGGCGCTTCGCAAGCGCCCCGGGCGCATGGTCCGCCAGCGACAGCTCTCCCGCCACGAGACCCTGACGCAGAAACAGGGCGCGGTCGGCGAGGCCTTCCGCCAGGCCGTGGCGATGCGTGGCCATCAGGATGCTGCGCTCGCGGCCGGAACGCAGCAAATGCAGCAGCATTTCCGTACCTTCGCTGTCGAGGCCGTCAAAGGGCTCGTCGAGTAGAAGCAGGGCCGGGTCGATCAGCAGGGCGCGGGCGATCGCCAGGCGTTGTTGCATGCCGCGCGAGAAATGGCGTACCGGTTCCTGCGCGCGGTGTTCAAGGCCGACGCGACGCAGCAGGTCCCTTATGCGCGGCTCCGGCTCGTCGAGTGCATGGAGGCGGGCGCAGAAACGCAGGTTTTCGCGGGCGTCCAGGTGGGCGTAGAGCAGGGTCTCGTGGCCGACGTAGCCAATGTGCGGACGGACAGCGGCCAGTTCGTGCGGCAACTGCCAGCCGCCGATTCGTATACTGCCGGCGTCCGGCCGCGCCAGACCGGCCAGCAGGCGCAGCAGGGTCGATTTGCCGCTGCCATTGGGCCCCAGCAGGGCGACGAAGGTTCCGCGACCCAGTTGCAGGTCAAGACCGCGCAGCACGGGCAGGCGGCCCTGCACCTTGACCAGGCCCTGCACGTCGACGAGGACGTCAGTTCGCGCCTTCATCGCCCCCGTCGTACCCTCCCGTCAGTTGCGCCTGCAGAGCGGCCCGTCGCCGCCGGTACACATCGTGATTGATCGCGCCGCGCTCGTGCTCCTCGTCGAGGCGGGCGATTTGCCGCGCCAGTTCATCGACCCGTCGGCGCTCGCCGTCGCCGCCGTTGCGCCGGCGCAGCATGACGATCACCAGGGTGACGGTCACCAGGGCGCCGAGAGCAAGCGCCTCAACGCCAATCACGCCCGGCGGCAGGGCCGGCGCCTGTTCGTGCAAGGTGTAACTCAGGCGCTCCCCTGGCTCAAGACGCAGTTGCGCGCGGTAGCCATCGAAGAAGGACGCGCCCACCCGCTGCGGCCCGATGGCGGTGAATCTCTCGTCCGCCAGGGCGAGGCCCGGCCCCGGCAGCAGACGCACTTCGCCTGTCAGCGCGTATTTGAGCGGCAACTCCAGGAGATGACCGTCCCGGCCGCGGGGTTGACGCCAGGCCAGTTGCAGCATGTGGTCGACGCCCGGGTATACGGGCAAGGTGTCGGTCACGGTACCGGCTTCGAGGTCCACGAGGAAGCGGCCGCTCTCGTCTGGCAGGGTCAGGTCGCTGACGCCGGCGGGCAGCGGCAGGATCAGTGAGGCGTACTGGCCTGGCGCCACCTCGTCTTCGCTGCTGTACACTCGGTCCGAAGCATTGCGAAAGCGCGCCACCACCACGACCTGCAGTGCGTCGTCCTCCAGGCTGACCTGCTGCACCAGGGCCGTCATTTCAATCGCAGAGGAATCGGCGCCCGTCTCGAAAATGGTCACCGGCAGGTCGATTTGGGCGCGGGCGGGGTCCGCGGCGACGCGCGCCGAGGGGAAACGGCGTCCCGCGTGCTCGACGAGGACGCTGTAACTGCGGCCGGCGGCCAGGGTCAGTTCCTCGAAACGGAAGCTGCCATCGGCGGCGCTGCGGGTCTCGCGCAATTCGGGCATGGTCCCCGTGCCGAACTCCAGCAGGGTGACCTTCAGACGGCCTGGCGCCTCGAAGCCCTGGCTGCCGCTGCGGATACGCCCGCGGATGACGCCGCTGACCGGAGCGGGGGTCGCCCAGGGCTGCCCCGCACGCTCCTGACCCCGCAGATCGCGCGCGCGCAGCCAGGCGACGGCCGCCCAGGCGTCGTCGGCGTTCAGGGACTTTGGCAGGGCGTCCCGCAGGTCGGCATCCGACAACCTGTCCAGGGTCGCGGGGTCGCGCAGGTCGCCGAGGGCGTCCAGGGCCGCGCAGCCGGAGGCGCAGGCGTCCTCAAGGACCTGTTGGCCGCGGGCGATTTGCGATGCCGAATAGTGCAGGGTGTAGCTGTAGAGCGTCACGTCGCGCAGTTCGCCTTCCGTCAGCGAGTCGCGCCAGGGGGGCATCAGGGCCTCGATGCGGCCGTCGCGGACGGTGCCCAGCCACTGCAGGGGCGCCTGGTTGCGGGCCGCCCAGGGCTGCGTAAAGTCGCCCGGCGCGGGGATGGAGCCGTTGAGCGCCAGTTCGCCATCGCCGGCGCCGGTGAGGCCGTGGCAAGTGCTGCAACGTTCGGCGAAGATGCGGGCGCCGTTGCTCAGGTCGGCCCTGGCGCGGGGCGGCGGCGTTAGGGTGGCCAGCTGCTGCGGTTCGCCGGCCAGGCCCGAGCAGGCGCTGTGAAGCAGCACGGTCAGCAGGAGCGCCAGCAGAACGCCGCCCTGCCTCACCCTCGCCCTTCCCCTTCCAGCGCGTCCAGGGCCGCCAGCAACGCTTCGCCCTGTTGCAATAGCGCCTCGCGCTCAAGCGCATGGCTGTCAGCGTCGATCTTGCCAGTCAGGCGGTCTTCGTCGAGCTCGCGCAGGGCCGCCAACGCGGTTTCGTAGCGCTGGAGCAGGCGCTCGCGCTCCTGAGGCCCGCTGCTGTCGCTCCGGTCGCCGCCCCGCCGGGAGCGCAGGGGCGCGAGCACCAGGAGGGAGCAGATGGCCAGGGAGATCAGAAAAAAGAGCGCGCCGGCGAGACTCATTCGTCGCCAGGCAGCAACTGCGCGAGCACCTTCTCCAGCGCTGTTTGGTTGACGGCGGCGTAGAAAAAGTGGGCAATGTCGCCCTGCTGGTCGATGACGAATGTCTCGGGCACGCCCTGGATGTTGTAGCGATCGGAGACCCGGTTGCCGCGGTCGGGTGCGTTGGGGTAGGTCAGACCGAATTCCTCGATGAAGGCCAGTGAGTGTCGGTCGACGTCGATGTAGGCTATCCCCATCACGGTGACGCCGCGCTCCCGCCAGCGCTCATGGACCGCCTGCAGGACCGGCGCTTCGACGCGGCAGGGGCCGCACCAGCTGGCCCAGAAGTTGAGCACGACGACCTGGCCGCGCAGGTCCGACAGACGCAGCGTTTCCCCGGCGAAGGTCGTGACCTCGAAGTCCGGCGCAACGCCGGCTTCGGGCTGTGTGCTGTTGCGCGAAAAGGCGATGCCGAAAAAGACGCTGAGCAGCAACACGACGGCGGTCAGGACCAGCAGGCCCGGATGGTTGCGTGCAGCAGGCCTGGCCTCTGCGCCGGCGGCAGGGCGATCCATGAGTTCAGCGCCGGGCACGGAGGTCGGCCTCGACGCGCGCGCGGTAGTCGTCTTGCGCGTCCTGCGCTTCAGGCGCGTCCTGTAACGGGGACGCTGCTTTCCTTTGACGGGCCCAGCGGCGCAGCAGTAGCGCGCCAGGCAGGAGGGCGCCCAGCGCCAGGGCCCAGGGCGTAACGAGAGCCAGGGCGCGCAGGGTCGGGTCCGTCGGCGTGCCGACCACCTGCTGACCGAAGCGCGCGACAAAGTCGTCGATGATCGCCCGGGGCGACTGACCGGCGTCCAGCTGGTGTCGGATTTCGGCCTTCCATTGTCGGCATGCCGCCGTCTCGCAGTCGTCCAGCGGCACGTTCTCGCAGACGGGGCAATAGAGGCGGGCGGCGACCTCGTTGACCTCGTCGTCGCTGGGTGGCTGGGCGAGCGCGGGCAGCGTCAACAGCGACAGGACCAACGCCGGCAGTATCCACTTCATGCCTGCGCCTCCTGCAGGGCGGAGTCTTGCCGTCGCGCCGCGACGCTCGCCCCGTGCGGCCAGGCGGCGATCAAGGTCCCTGCCAGCAGCAGCAGCCCGCCCCACCAGACAAAATTGATGAGCGGGTTGATGGTCAGGCGGAAGGTCGCGCGCGCGCCGGTCTCGCTATGGCCGGTCAAGAGCACGTAGACGTCGTTTTCAGCGCTGCTGTGAATGCCGGCGATGGTCATGGGCTGCTGCGGGAACACGTCGATGCGCGGTCGCAGTGTCGCAATTTCCCGCCCCTCGCGGCTGAGCGTGACGGCTGCCACCCGCAGCAGGCGACCGTCACTGGCGAGCGCTTGGCTGAAGCCCTCGTAGCGCAGTTCGTAATTCTGCAGCGTGAGGGACTCACCGCGAGCCAGGGTGCGTTGCGTTTCGGCCTGGAAGAGCGTGCTGCCGATGACACCGATGCCGATCACGGTGACGCCCAGATGCACGACGTAACCGCCGTAACGGCCGCGGTTGCGGCTGAACAGCGCGCGCAGGGCCTGCGGCCAGGCTTCGCCCCAGGCGCGTACGCGCGCCCGTGCGCCGCGGACGATTTCCACAAGGGCCACCATGCCGGCCAGCGTGACGAGGCCGTAAGCCAGCAGCGCCACCGGCGTTCGCATGCCCGCCAGGGCCAGAAGCGCGAGCAGCGGCATGGTGAGCAGCAGGGGCGCGCGCAATCCCGCGCCCATGCGGCGCAGGGAACTGTTGCCCCAGGCGGCCAGCGGCGCGAGGCCCATCATCAGGAAGAGGAGGGCGAAGAGCGGCGGGGTCACTTGCCGGTAGTAGTCGACGCCCAGGGTGATGGGCGCATCCAGCAGGACCTCGCTGACCAGCGGGGCGCCGAAGCTGCCCCAAAAGATGGCGATGAAGAGGGCGGCGAAGACGATGTTGTTGAGCACGAATAGCGATTCGCGCCCCAACAACCCGGCAAAGGCCCGCTCATCGCGCAGCAGACCCTGACGCTGGCGCCAGAGCGTGAGGCCGAGGGCGACCAGGGTCATGACCGACCAGAAGGCGAAGAGCGGAAAACCGATGTCGCTGCGGGCGAAGCTGTGGACGCTCTCGATGAGGCCGCTGCGGGTGGCGAAGGTGCCGAAGAGCACGGCTGAGAAGGCGAAGATCACCAGCAGCATGTTCCACAGGCGCAACATGCCGCGTTTCTCCTGTATCAGCACCGAATGCAGAAAGGCCGTGCCGGTCAGCCAGGGCAGAAGGGCGGCATTTTCGACCGGGTCCCAGCCCCAGTAACCGCCCCAGCCGAGCACGTCATAGGCCCAGCGGCCACCCAGCAACAGCCCGAGACCGAGAAACATCCAGGCCAGCAGGGTCCAGCGGCGGGTGGCGCGAATCCAGGCGGCGGAAAGGTCGCCGGAGGCCAGGGCGGCCAGCGCGAAGGCGAAGGGAATGACGAAGCCGGTGAAGCCCAGGTAGAGCATGGGCGGATGAATGATCATGCCGAAGTGGCGCAGCAGGGGGTTGAGCCCGTTGGCCGTGGCGGCCAGGCGTTCGAGGTCAGGCGCGCGGGCGCCGGCGGGAATGAAAACGTCGCGCAGCACAGTGCCGTCCGCAGCCAGCCAGAAGCGCTCAAAGGGGTTCTCCAGCAGCAGGGACAGCGCGAGGAAAAAAGCCAGGGTGGCCATGGTCACGGCGATGACGCCCGGCATCAGACGGCGATGTTCGCGCCAGCTGAGCAGAATGGCGCTGAAGCAATAGAGGCTCAGGAGCAGCGACCAGAAGAGCAGCGAACCCTGCTGCGATCCCCAGAGCGCGGTGAAACGGTAGAAGGACGGCGTGGTCGGGTCAGTGACCGACCAGACGTAGCTAATCTGGCAGTGACCATTGAGCAGCGCCAGCAGCAGGGCCGAAGCGCTGCAGAGCAGCAGGGGGAAGGTCAGCAGGGCGGCGTTGCGCGCGCTGAGCAGCCAGTCATCCCTGTTTCGCAGGCCGGCGCCGACGGCGGCGAGCAGGGCGTAAAAGGCCGCCGCAAAGGCCAGCAGCAGGGCGCCCAGGCCGACTTCGGCCAGCATGACTCAGAGGTCCGCGTGCCCGGCGATGGCGGGGTCGGGAACGGCTTCCTCGAAGCGGCTGGGGCACTTAAGCAGCAGTTCGCTGGCCGTAAACACGCCATCAGCGCCAAGACGACCGGTGAGGATGGCCTGGGCCTCGTGTTGCAGCAGGTCCGGTTTGGGCTGGTCCGGCACGACGACCTCCAGACGGGTGACCGAGGGGTCACTGACGGCGTCGTGCAGGGCTGTGGCCAGATCGTCAAACTGCGCCGGGATGGCGGCCATGGTAAAGGCGATCGTCAGGGAGTCGGGGTCCCAGGTGATGCTGGGCCCCAGCACGGCGCCGGAAACGCGAACGGTTTTGCCAGACCACTGCGGGTTGCTGACCAGTTCGTCGACGCTGATGAAATAGCGCGCACCGCTGGCGGTGCCGGTAATGATGAGCCAGACGCTGGCCACCAGTATGAGCAGCCCGGCCAGCAAGAATTGCAGGCGCCGGGCAGCGCGCCGCCGTCCGCTGAAGCGATTCGCCGAGATGGCGGTCTTTTCCCAGGTGACTTCTGTCATCCACACCCCGTGGCGGACGCCGTATCTTGCGTCATGGCCGGCAGCCGCTGCTTCAGGAGTCGTCGTCCTGACGGAAACTGTCGCGCGCGATATGGATGCCGCCCGCGACGAGGATGCCGGTCACGCCCAGCAAAAAAATCAGGGTCGTGATGCCGCCGGGCCCGGCCGGATCCAGGTCGCTGGCGGCCTCGGCCGTCTCTTCCTGGGCGCAGGCGATGCCGGCGCCGAGCAGCAGGGCGAAGCCGGTCAGAATTCGCGACAGACGATTGAGCTGAGGGATCATGCCTGCCATTCTCCGCTATGACCTGGCACGTTGCTGCCACATTTGCAGGGTTATCTGGGCGTGGCCCAGGTGCTGGGAACCGTGTTCCAGCGCCTGCAGCAGGGCCTGGGCGATGCTGACTTCCATGCCGCGGCCGGGCATGGGGCGAATGCGCGGCAGGTCGTCCATGTCCAGCTGGGCCAGCGACTGGCGCGCATGCTCCACGGTGTCCTTCAGGAGCGCCTGCAGCGCGGCGGCGTCCATGTCAGCCGTTCTGAATTCCCCCGGCCGGTCGCGTGTGGGCGGCTCACCCAGGCAGACCTCGCCCAGGCGGTAGCGGGTGGAACCGGCGGTGTGCACGGCCAGTACCGCCAGGGAACTGGTGTCAGCCCCGGGCCGCCAGTCCAGCGCTTCCTGCGGCAGACCCTCCAGCAGATCGGAGAAGTCCCCGAACAGGGTTTCCAGCGATTTCAGGTAGTCAGAAAAAAAGGGTTGCATGCGTTCCCGTTTCTCCAGGGACGGGAACGCGCCTCCAATGTGGCGAGAGGCGCGCTCACAGGTCTCCTTATCCCATCAGTTTGCCAGCGGATCGTCGCCGTCCTGACTACTTACGTAGGCGACGAGGTCAGCCAGCAACTGGGCGTCCAGACGCTCGCCGAAGTTCTGCGGCATGTTGTTGGCCGGGTAGCCTTCCACCACGTAGGCGTTGGGCGCCAGGATGCTTTCGACGATGTAGTGTTCGGCGCTGTACCCGGCCAGGGTCGGGTCCGCCAGGCGGGTGTCCTGCACGCGGGTGAAGGTGCCTTCGGTCGGCGGCGCGACGGTCGCCAGATTGTGGCAGGCGGAGCAGGCCAGCGAGCCGTTGTAGAGCGACTGCCCGTTGTTGGGGTCGCCGGTCAGTTCGGCCATCTCGCCCAGCGCTCGCGCGACGACCTCGTCGATCTCCTCGCGGCGACCGCTGACGTCGGCGAACTGGATGTCGATGATATCCGCCGCGACGGGGTTTTCCACGATTTGGACGGCGCCCTCGACGGGTTCCTTGGCGAATTGCTGCACGCGCAACAGGTCTTCCAGAGTCCAGTTGCGTTCATGACCCCAGTTCAGCACGTAGTTGGAGAGGTCCTGCAACTGGTCGTCCCGCAGCGGTCCGCCGGCGGTCTGCGACCAGGCGGCCATGGGTTCCGGCCAGTAGTTGGTGCTTACGGGGCGCCCGGAGACCAGAGTCGTCAATACGAAGGTCTCGAGCGTGCTGCCCCAGCCGACGTTGTTCATGCGCGAGGGGGCTTCGGGGTCGTAACCGCGGTCGATGGCGCTCTGCATCTGCAAAATGAGGTTGGCACGGTTGGTGACCAGGGTCGTCAGTTCCCCGTTGAGCGAGGTCAGCGGGTCTTCGCCATACTGTTCAATGATGGCGGCCAGATCGGCCTGCACGGCGGTGAATTCCTCTTCGCTCAATTGCGAACGCGCTTCCTCATCCACCATGGTGGCAGTCAGTGTTTCGAAGCGGGCGATGCGGGTCTCAACCCCGGCGATCTGTGTATCCAGGGGAGCGAGGTAGTCATGGCCGAAAAGTTGCGGGTTGTTCAACCCGGGCGCGCGGGCGCTGCCCTCGCCGGAGTTTCCGTGGCAGGTGGCGCAGCTACTCGAAAAGAGTTCCGCGCCCTTTTCGATGGAGCGCGCCAGATGCTGCTGCTGGAAGGATGCCATGCGCCCGGTCTCGTTGATGGCGACCCAGCCAACGAGGACCATGGAAGCCAACACCATGGTGAGGCCGACCAGGATGCGGTTTTCCATCCGGTCGATAAGGAGCCGTTGCAGGTCCATTAGTTGAAGTAACCCGACTGTTCGTTGATAAAAACGTGCTTGCTGCTGGTGCGCCGGACCGGCGTTCCATCCTCACGGAAGACCGGGATCGGGTTGCCGCTGTCATCCAGCACGGGCTTGCCGCCGACGATCTCGACCTCTTGCCAATTGATCACCACGTCGAGGCGTTTCAGGTTGCCCTGGTTGGGCGTGATGATGACCACGCCCCAGCTGTCGAGCAATTCGACCTGCTCGGCCTCCAGCAGGTGGGCGAACTCCTCCAGCACGTGGATCAACTCCGGTGCGTTGGCCGGGACCGGCGTGAAGCGCAGGGTCGGCAGGCTCAAAAACTGGGTTTCCAGATGCTCCAGCAGATGATCCATTTCCCCGTTTTGCTGCAGCATGTCGTTGAAGGCCGCCACGCCCGCCGGTCCGTGATCGGCGCCGCCGGCGAACTCGCGCGTGGTGAAGGCGCCGGTCGCCAGCTGGTCAAAGCTGACGGGCCGCAACAGCCCCATGTGGTTGTGGGCCGGCTCAAAGGTCAGTTCGTTGAGAATTTCCTGGTCCGGCGCTGTGGCGACGCCGAATTCAGCAAGGCCCATGTAGCTGGTCACCACCAGGGCGGTCAGCATCAGGAAGGAAATACTGAACGCCAGGCGACGCTGGGCGAAGCGGCGCGCCGGATTCAGGTCAATATAGGGCACGACCATGAGGAAGCCGAGCAGGATGCCCGGGAAGATGACTCCCCAGAAGGTCTTGTCCCCCAGCTTGAGCGCGCCCTGGATCCAGAGGAAATACCAGGGGGCGGTGGTGCCAAGCGGCGTTACGCCCGGGTCGGCGTGGCTTTCCAGGGGCGCGTGATAGAACCAGATGCAAAGCACGATCAGGATGAAGGACGTCACCCCGAACCACATCAGTTCGCTGGTCAGGACATCCGGGATGAAGTAGACGCGGCGGTCCAGCGGGACGCGCTTGGCCGTGTCTTCGCCCGGGTTTTCCTCACGCGGGGGCAGGCTGTGGCCGTGGATGACCACCTTGTAGTAATGCACGCCGGTGAAAATAAAGAGCAGGACCGGCAAGAGCAGCACGTGCGCCATGTAGAAGCGCAGCAGGCCGTTGGCGCCCATTTCGGGTCCGCCGCGGACCAGCAGGTTGACCTGCTCGCCAACCAGGGGCGTCGCCTCGGCCATGCTGGCGCCGATGGTGACCGCCCAGAGGGCCAGCTGGTCCCAGGGCAGCAGGTAGCCGGTGAAGCTGAGGAAGCCGGTGAAGATGAGCAGCAGGACACCGGTGAACCAGGTGAACTGGCGCGGCTTTTTGTAACTGCCAGTATAAAAGGTGCGCAGCATGTGGAGGAAGACAATGAGCACCATGGCCTCCGCGCCCAACCGGTGCAGGTCGCGCGTGAACTGGCCGAAAGGCACGTTGTTGAGCATGCTGAGCATGTTGCCGTAGGCGATCTCCGGCGAGGGCGTGTACCAGAACATCAGGATGATGCCGGTGATCGTCTCGAAAAAGACGAAGTAGGTGGAGAGCCAGCCAAGGCGGAAGGAAGGATAAAGACCTGTCACCTGGCGGTTGTAGTAACTGGGGCGCATGTGCAGCCAGAAACCGTCGGCGTGCGGTTGCAGACGGGGGTTGGGGCGGCGAGTGGGGTCCTCGCCGCGCAGGGCGTCACGGACGTCCTGGACGTTCAAGCCCGCCGTCAGCCGTTCGACAACTTCGTCCGCTCCCTCAAAGACGGCCTTGCGCAAGCCCTTTTCTTTCACGTCATCGAGGAAGGAGGGGAAGGGCAGGACTGACATGCGCACTCTCCGGAAAATCGCCTGTCGAGACTAGACCTTGCCGGCACGCAGGATGCGTGAGCCGGTATCGACCGAGATGGACTGAACGCTCCTGCCGGCGAGCGGGATGGGATCGCCGGCGGAATTGCTCTCCTCCACGCTGCCATCGGTGAAGGTGATGATGGTGCGAAAGCGGTCCATGCTGCGGGGGGCCGGGCCCTCGATGTAGAGGCCGGACTTCTGGAATTTGGAACCGTGACAGGGGCACTCGAAGCGATCGTTGACGTCGACCCACTTGGGCAGGCAGCCCAGATGGGTGCAGACGGCGTAGAGGGCCACAAAGGCCGGCGCGCCATTGACCAGGGGCTGGGAGAGCCAGAAGCGTCCGTCCGGCCGCGAGACCGGCGATCCGTCCGGCGGCGGCAGCTCGGTCGGCTCGACCGCAAAAGTGCCGCCAAACTCACCTTCGGCGAAGCGGGGGAAGGCAAACCACAGGGTGGCGACCGTGATTTGTCCGATCACCATCAGAATCGAGGCGTTCCAGATGTAATACAGGAACTCGCGCCGGCTGGGCGGGCTGACGGCTGCCTCGACGTCGGCCGCCTGCCTGCTGGCTGCTTCCTCACGGACTCGCTGCACTGCGGAGGGGCGGGCCGAACTTGCTGTGGCCATGGTGACTCCCTGCCTGGGACTGCCTCACGTACGCCATGCTGGCGCCGTCCGCCAGCGACTGCGCAATATATCACAAGCGAATCGCAGTGTCAAAAGGATTGCCGGGAAGAAAAAGCGACTTGCGTCCGGCAAGCAGACACGTGAATTCCCCTGGCGCACTTCAGGAAACTCAGGTAGAATATATGTGCTGCCCTGTAGCAGCCATCGCCGAAACAGTACGGAGCAGGGTCATGGCCGCACTAAGCCTCGAACAGAGAGTGGAAAAGTTAGAATCCCAAACGACGTTGTTGCGCGAGGAAATCCTGGTATCGCGCCGGCACACAACCATCGGATTCGCCCTGATTCTTCTGGTAATACTCGTCTTTGGCCTCAATTTTGCCGACTCCCTGATGACACTCAAATTGTCGCTTGACCAGGTCAAGGGGCAGTTGCAGGAAATGCAAAACTGATGGCTCGCGACAGGCGTGGGTGACCGGCCCTTCCCGGGAAAGACAATTGCTGTCGACCGCGCAGGTACGCGCGGCAACAGGTTCTGATCTCTCCCTGTTACCGTCGTCTGCGCCAGGGTATCCTGCTCCGCAGATGAACACGGGGAAGAGTTCTGACAGCCTCCGCTATTCCTGAGCAACAATTGAACGCACCGACGCTGCCGCAGGCGCGCAGCATCACCAGTGACCATGAATTGCGCGCGCTGGTGCCGGAACTGGCGCAACAACCCTTTCTGGCCATCGATACCGAGGCCAACAGCCTGCACGCCTATCAGGAACAGGTCTGCCTGATTCAGCTGAGCACCCGTACGAGCGACTATCTGATCGACCCCCTTTCCATCGTGGACATGGACCCGCTGGGGGACCTGCTGGCGGACCCGAGTCTGGAGAAAATCCTGCATGCGGCCGAGTACGACCTGATCGGGCTGCGGCGTGACTTCGGCTTTTTCCTGCGCAACATCTTCGACACAATGATCGCCGCGCGCGTCGCCGGGCACAGCCAGGTGGGCCTCGGCAATCTGCTGGAACGCTATCTGGGCGTGCAGACGGACAAGCGCCACCAGCGCGACGACTGGGGACGTCGACCGCTCTCGCCGGCCAGCCTGCGCTATGCGCAGATGGACACGCATTTTCTCGGCATGATTCGCAACGATCTCTACGATGAATTGCGGGCCCTGGGCCGCCTGGAAGAAGCGCGCGACGCCTTCGCCGAACTGGACCAGCTGCCCGCCCAGGTGCCGCGCTTTGATCCTGACGGTTTTTGGCGCATCGGTCGGCCCGAGGGCCTGAACGGCCGTCAGATGGCGATTCTGCGGGCCGTCTATCTCTGGCGCGAGCAACTTGCCAGCCAGATGGACCGCCCGGCCTTTAAGGTGCTGGGCAAGGACGCGATGCTGGAACTGGCCCGACGCGCGCCGGAGACGCGGGAGGAACTGGGCCGGATTCGCGGCATGCCGCGCAGTCTGTTGCGCCGCCACGGCGAGTCGCTGTTGCAGCAAATCGCCGCCGGCAAGCGGGCGCAGGCACCGGCAGCGCCGCCGCGCCCGGCGCGCCTGGAGCCTGTGGTCCGCGCGCGCATGCTGGCCCTGCGCGAATGGCGGCGGCAACAGGCGCGCAGGCGCAACCTGAGTTCGGACGTCGTCTTTTCGAAATCCGTCATGATGACCCTGGCGCAGCGCGCGCCGCGCAGCATGGCGGAGCTGGAGACCGTGCCCGGCATGGGCCCCTGGCGCCTGGAGAACTACGGGCCGCAACTGCTGGAATTGCTGCACGGCAACTGTGGCGACAACGGGGCGGGCCAGGCGGGCTGATGGGCGAGCGGATCTTTGCTGCGGACTGGCGCGCCTGTCAGGAAGAGCATTTGCGGGCCGTCGTGGCCGCCGGCGACGGTCGCAACGAGGCCACCCTGGTCCAGTTGTTGCAGGAGATCGGCTTCGATGCGGAAAGGCTGACGGCCCTGGGGACCGTCGCTGCCCCGATTGAGGAAGAAGCCCCGGAGAGTCCCTCGCCTGGTGAGGCAGAGACCGGCAGCCTGCCGACCACGACCAGGGAAGCCTGGCCCGAAACAGACGACGCCCCGCAGGCGGACGAACCCGTTCTGCCTGACGACTCCGGTCTGCTGCAGGATGACCAGGACGACACCGGGGATGAGGACCCTGACGAGGGCGCTGACCCGGCCCCGGCCCAGTTGAGTCTTTTTTAGCCCCCATGCCCGACAGTGACGAGCAATGGATGCGCCAGGCCCTGGCGGAAGCGGAACGGGCGCTGGCGAGCCGCGACGTCCCGGTAGGCGCGCTGGCGGTGCGCGACGGCGCTGTGATCGGCCGCGGGCACAACCGGCGCGAGGCGGACGGCGATCCCTGCGCCCACGCCGAAATCATCGCCATTCGGGAGGCGGCGCGGCAGCTCGGCCAGTGGCGCCTGGAGGAAGTCACGCTCTATTGCACGCTGGAGCCCTGCGTCATGTGCGCCGGCGCGATGGTGCTGGCGCGCCTGCCGCGTCTGGTCTACGCTGCGGTCGACCCGAAGGCCGGCGCCGCCGGCAGCGTGCTCGATCTCCTGCAGCATTCCGCGCTGAATCATCGCGTCGAGTGCCGCGGCGGCGTGCTGGCGGCGGAAGCGGCGCAGCTACTTCAGTCCTTTTTCCGAAGTCTGCGACAAGGGAATGGCCGGCGGGACTTGCCATAATCGGCCCGCATTTGTAAACTTTTGCTACGGGAGAGATGCCAGAGTGGTTGATTGGGCCTGTCTCGAAAACAGGTGTGTCCGCAAGGGCACCGTGGGTTCGAATCCCACTCTCTCCGCTGACCCCCTGGCGAGACCCACGCCCCAACCATGACCGTCCCGATCGTCCTGCCCGAACGTCGCCCCTGGCTGCTCGCTGCGCTGCTTTGCAGCCTGTTGCTGGGCGCTGCCTGGCCGCTGGCCTCCCAGGAGGCGGGCGGGGCAGGGACGGGCGCCGCGCAGGCGACGGCGCCGGCCAAAATGGTGCTCTGGTGGCCGGAGTTGCTGGCGCCGGCCGACGACCCGGCCGTGCGGGAGTTGCTGAACTCGCAACTGGATTCCTTCCAGGCGTCGCAGCGGGACGTCATTCTGGAGCTGCGCCTGAAGGCCACCGAAGGCGCCAACGGCGTCCTCGCCACCCTGCGCGCCGCCAGTCCGGTCGCGCCGGGCGTGTTGCCCGACCTGGCCCTGATGCGCCGCGCGGACATGCTGTCGGCGGCCAGGGACGGGCTGATCCAGCCCCTGGACGAGCGCATCACACCGGCCATGCGCGACGATCTCTTCCCGGCCGCGCTGGAGCTGGGCCGCATGAACGGTCAGCTCTATGGCCTGCCCTGGCTGCTTTGGCTGCAGCACATGGCCTGGAGCCCGCAGCGCCGGGACCAGCCGCCGGCCAGCTTCGCCGAGATGCTGGAAGGGGCGACGCGTTTCGCCATCCCCGCCGCTTCGCCAGCCCTGATGAACGATCTCCTGCTGGCCCAATACCTTGCCGCTGGCGGTCGCCTGCCCACCAACACGGGACGCGCGGCCGACGCGGACGCCTGGCTACACACGCTTCAGTTCTATGAACAGGCCCGTGAGCAGTCGCTGCTTGACCCCGCCGTGACCACCTACGGAGCGACGGCGGACTACGTCGGGCTGCTGCTGGCCGGCGAACTGGACGCCGCCGTGATCGACTCGGCCGACTGGCTGGCGCTGGAGGCGGAGGGCGCGCGCCTGGGCTACGGGCCCGTGCCCACTGCCGATGGCTCGCGCACGGCGACGCTGGAAGGCTGGATGTGGGTGCTGGTGACCGACAGCGCGGACCGCCAGGCGCTGGCCGCGCCCCTGCTGGACTGGATGCTGACCGGCGGCCGCCAGAGCGAGTTTGCGCGCAGCGTGGCCATGTTGCCCTCACGCATGAGCGCCTGGGAGTTGCTGGACGTCAGCCCCTGGTTCGAATTCGCGCGTGAACTGTTGGACAACGCCGTGTTGCCCCTGACCGGCGACGACGAGGGCGCGTCGGTCAACAGCGCGCGCAACGCCCTGATGGCCGTGCTGCAGGGCGAATCGGACGCGGCCGGCGCCACCGGGGACCTGATGCGTCGCCTGGCGGCCTGAGACGGCGCGCCGACCCTAATCCAGTTTGCGTTCGTAAAGGCGATGGGTGCGGTAGGGCTTAAGGCGCATGTTGCGCGCCACGCTCATCATGGCCTCGTTGCTCTCCAGGATCCAGCCTCCGTCGGCGTGTTGCAGACGCGGGTGCGCCTGGCAGGCCTCCAGAATGTGGTAGTAAAGCGCGACGTCGACGCCCTTGTGACGGAAGGGTTCGCGCACGCCCAGCAGGGGGATGCGCACGGTATCGATGACCGGGCGCAGCTTCCAGTGCCAGACGGCGCGCAACAGCGTCAGCGGCTCTGGCACGCCGGGGCGCGGCGCGGCCTTCTGCAGCACCTGGTTGAGGTCCGGGACGCCGAGCACGAAACCGGCCAGCTCGCCATCGACGCTGGCAAAGAAGGCGAAGTCGGGGTCGAGAAACTGGCCGAGGCTGGCGACCAGCGCGTCCAGTTCGGCGTCGTTCATGGGCACGAAGCCCTGGTTGCGGTCCCAGGCATCGTTGTAGAGCGCGCGGAAGCGCTGGAAATCGCCTTTCATGTCCCTGCGGTTGATGGGACGGATGGTGATTTTGTTGCGCTTCATCACCTGCTGCGTGATGCGCTGCAGGCGTTCGGTCAGCTTCATATCCGCCGACATGGCGCGGGTCATGGCGAAGCTGTACATGTCGGCGTACTTGACCAGGCCGGCCTCCTCGACGTGCCGCTGGTAGCGCGGCGGGTTCCAGGGCATCAGCAGCACGGGGCGGCCGAAGCCCTCGATCAGCAGGCCGCACTCGTCGTGGGTGGTGAGGGTCTGCGGGCCGCGCAGGGCCTCGTAGCCGCGGCTGCGGACGTAGTCGCCGGCGGCATCGAAGAGGGCGGTGGCGGCCTCCTGGTCGTCGAGCACGTCGAAGGCGCCGAACCAGCCGATGCGTTCGTCGTGGACCTCGTTGTGGCGGTGGTTAATGAAGGCGGCGATGGTGCCGACCGGCTGCGCGCCGCGCCAGGCGACGAAGTACTCGCCCTCCATGTAGCGCCAGGCGGGGTTTTTCTCCTTGTCGAGCAGTTCCGCCCGCATGGAGAGCAGGGGCGGCACCCACTCCGGGCTGCCAGAGTGGACGCGCCAGGGGAAGCCGAAGAAGGCGCGAAAATCGGCCTTGTTCTCCACCCTGCGCACCGTCAACGCGTCGGCCATGGGCGCTCCGCTCACTGCCTGTGGGGCAAGGGTAGCGGGCGACGGCGTGAATGCAAGCGACGCTTGACAGTTCAGGTAGCGACTGCTATTCTGCGCGGCGCATTCCACAGTAGCTCAATGGCAGAGCAACCGGCTGTTAACCGGTAGGTTCCTGGTTCGAGTCCAGGCTGTGGAGCAGGTCAGCGCGCCCCGTGAATGCGGGGCGTTTTTGTTGTCTCTGCGCGTTGCTTTCGGATTGCCCCTCTTCGTCAAACCTTCGACATCTGTTGATATAGCATCTATATTTCATCGCGTTATCCACATTCTGCAGTGGATGATTGAGTATGCATTGCCCGAAATCGCAGTTACCAGGGAGTAGTTCTTGACAGGAAATTACCGAAGGAAGATTACATGGCAAACAAAGACCCTGGAGAGCAGGGCGAAGCCATAAACGGTTATGAGGCCGAATTGTGGAAAATGGCCGATGCCCTGCGCGGCAGCATGGACGCGGCCGAATACAAGCACGTCGTGCTGGGACTCATTTTCCTGAAGTACATCTCCGATGCCTTTGAAGAAAGGCACGCTTTCCTAAGTCAGGAAAGCGAACTGGCCGAAGGCGCTGATCCAGAACAGCCGGACGAATATCGTGCAGAGGGCATCGACCTCTTCTGGGTGCCGCCAGAGGCGCGTTGGGCAAATATTCGCAACATGGCGCGGCAACCAACCATTGGACAAATCATCGACAGCGCCATGGACGCCGTTGAAAGGGAGAATCTGGCGCTGACGGACGTGTTGCCGAAGAACTACGCCCGTCCGGCACTTGACAACCAGCGCCTGGGTCAGTTGATCGACATGATCAGCAACATTCGCGTGGGCGACGCGGAGGCGCGCTCGCGTGACGTGCTGGGACAAACCTACGAATACTTTCTGGCGGAATTCGCCAGCGCCGAGGGCAAGAAGGGGGGCGAGTTTTACACGCCGCGCAGCATCGTCCGGCTGCTGGTGATGATGCTGCAGCCTTACAAGGGGCGCGTCTACGATCCCTGCTGCGGCTCAGCGGGCATGTTCGTTCAATCCAGAGAATTCATAGAGGCCCACGCCAGCGGCAACGGCAACGGCGGCCGCGCGCGCGGCGACATCTCCATCTACGGCCAGGAATCCAACCACACGACCTGGCGCCTGGCGAAAATGAACCTGGCGATACGCGGCATCGACGGGCAGATCGCCCATGGCGACAGCTTCCACAACGACCGTCACCCCGACCTGCGGGCGGATTACATCCTCGCCAATCCGCCCTTCAACGTTTCCGACTGGGGCGGCGAACGCCTGCGCGAAGACGTACGCTGGCAGTTCGGCGTCCCGCCCAGAGGCAACGCCAACTTCGCTTGGGTGCAGCACATCCTGCATCACCTGGCGCCGCGCGGCGTGGCCGGCTTCGTGCTGGCCAATGGCTCGATGTCCAGTGGGCAAAAGGTCGAGAGCGAGATCCGCCGCAAGCTCGTCGAGGCCGACCTGGTGGACTGCATGGTGGCGTTGCCCGGTCAGTTGTTTTACTCGACGCAGATTCCGGCCTGCCTGTGGTTTCTGGCGCGGGGACGCAAGCGACGCGGGGAGATTCTGTTCATTGACGCGCGCCAAATGGGAGAAATGCGCGACCGCACCCACCGCAGGCTGACGAAGGACGACACCAAGCGCATCGCTGATACCTACCATGCCTGGCGGAAAGGTACGGATGATTACGCCGATGAGCCTGGCTTTAGCAAGAGCGCCCCACTGGAAGAGGTGAAGAAACATGACCACGTGCTGACGCCGGGTCGCTACGTCGGCATGGCGCCGCAGGAGGAGGACAGCGAGCCCTTCGCCGAAAAGATGACGCGGCTGGTGACTGAGTTGCAAGCGCAGCGATCTGAGGCGGACCAACTGGATGCGACCATCGCCGCCAATCTCAAGGAGCTTGGATATGGGAGGTGAATGGCGTCAACTACCATTCAGTCAAGCAGTGGAATTGAATCCAAGGGTTCCATTGCGCCGTGGGGAAGCCTATCCATTCGTGGACATGGCGTCAGTGCTTCCCAATGCTCGAACAGTTCAGCCAGTTGCGAATAGAGAGTTTAAGGGAGGCGGCTCAAGATTCCTGGCAGGCGACACCCTAATGGCACGAATAACTCCATGTCTGGAAAACGGAAAAATCGCGCAGTTCGTCCAGGATGCAAATCGGCTTACATCACCGGCTCACGGTTCAACGGAGTTCATCGTGATTAGGGGCCGGAATGGTCTATCTGACACTAGCTTCGCCTATTATCTGACAAAGTGGGATGAATTGCGTGACTATGCCATTAGTCAGATGTCAGGAACTTCTGGCCGCCAACGAGTGCCCGTCGACTGTTTTGATCATTTCATTGTTTCACTCCCAAAACTCTCCGAACAGCGCGCCATCGCGCACATCCTGGGGACGCTGGACGACAAGATCGAATTGAACCGGCGTATGAACGAGACGCTGGAGGCGATGGCGCAGGTGCTCTTCAAGTCCTGGTTCGTTGATTTCGACCCGGTCCGCGCCAAGATGGAAGGGCGCGACACCGGTCTGCCGCCGCACATCGCCGACCTCTTCCCCGACCGCCTCGTCCCCTCGGAGTTGGGGGAGATTCCGGCGGGGTGGGACACATATTCTCTTGACGAGTTGGCCACGCACCATTCTAAGACTCTTGCCCCCTCATCATCACCAGAATCTGAGTTTGAGCACTATAGTATCCCTGCTTTCGATACGGGCTTTAGCCCAGCCATTGAGCTAGGCAGTGCGATCAAGAGCAACAAGACAATTGTTCCTGACAATGCGATACTGCTGTCTAAACTGAACCCGGAAATACCTCGCGTATGGATTCCGGAGCATCGGGATTCGCGTAAACAAATCTGTTCAACCGAATTTTTGGTGTTTACGCCTGCCGGCCCGGGACAACTGAGCCTGCTATTTTCGTTGTTCACCGATGAGTCATTCAGGGCTTTGCTTCAGTCCATGGTTACCGGAACTTCAAAAAGCCACCAACGTGTTCCTGTCAGAGCGCTTAAGAAGTGCGTGGTGTTGTCGGGTACATCTGAATTGTTTAGCCTCTTTGATAGGCTTGTATCGCCGAATCTGAGATCGGTCTTAGAAAATCGCGTGATGTCGCGTACGCTTGCAGACTTGCGCGACGCACTGCTCCCCAAGCTCATGTCGGGAGAGGTTAAAGTCTAATCAGACCCAGAGCGTTCCATGTATACAAAGCGAATCCAGCTAGTCAACTACGGACCTCTCGAGA
>JAPOVC010000014.1 GCA_026708325.1 Anaerolineaceae bacterium
GGTTTCCCCTTGCGCAGGACCTGGCAGCAGACCCGCGGGCGCCTCAATCTGCTGCTGCCAGCGCCCCGTGTGCTGCTGCTGGCTGTCGGCGTCGGCGTTTTACTGGTGTCCCTGGTGTCGATACTCTGGCTACTCTGGGTGATGGTCACCTGGCCCATGTACGCGGACAACGACGGAACGCCGGGCAATCCGGACCTGGCGACGGCCGTACTTTCGGCGGCGATGACGGCGCTGGGGGAAGAGACCATGTTCCGCGGCCTGCTGCAACCGGTATTCGGAGTGGTGCTTACCAGCGTTTGCTTTGCCCTGCTGCACATGCGACCCGGCAGCGAAATCGCCTTCCTGCCCGTCCTTGGCGTGTCCCTGACCCTTGGCTGGCTGTGCCGGCGTCATGGCACAGTGGCCGCTATCGTGGCGCACTTTTGCTACAACCTGACGCTGGGTTTGACGTCGACCTGGTATGGCGCCCAGGTCTGACCGGACAGGATTTGGAACTCGTATGCGAAACATGCTGGAACTGGACCGCGACGGGCTGACACAAGTGCTGGGCACCTGGGGACAGCCCTCATTTCGGGCCCGCCAGATTCTGACCTGGGTCTATCAGCGTCACGTGACCGACTTTTCGGAAATGACGGATTTGCCACTGTCGTTGCGGGAACGTCTCGCCGCGGAAATGAGGGTCGGTTCGCTCTCTTTGGCGCATCAAAGGCGAAGCCGCGATGGCACGTCAAAACGGGTCTATCGACTGGATGACGGGCAACTCATCGAAACCGTGTTGATGCACTACCGTGACGGACGGCGCAGCGCCTGCATCTCCACCCAGGCAGGTTGTGCCCTGGGGTGCATCTTCTGCGC
Organism: Anaerolineaceae bacterium; assembly: GCA_026708325.1. Lineage (GTDB taxonomy): Bacteria > Chloroflexota > Anaerolineae > Aggregatilineales > Phototrophicaceae > JAGWBD01. The sequence continues at coordinate 856 of JAPOVC010000014.1, forward strand.
CACCGGTCAAATGGGTTTCGCGCGTCACCTCAGCGCTGCCGAGATCGTGGAACAGGCCCTGCTGCTGGCGCAGGAACTCGCCAGACGCGGAGAACGGCTGAGCAACGTCGTTTTGATGGGCATGGGAGAGCCATTTCACAACTACGATGAATCGCTGGGGGCCGTGCGACGGTTGATGGACGATCTGGGCATTGGGGCGCGCCACATCACCATCAGCACAGTGGGTCTCGTGCCGCAGATTCGGCGCTTTGCGGACGAGGGCTTGCAGGTCCGCCTGGCCGTCAGCCTGCACGCCGCCACTGATGAGGATCGCAGTGACCTGTTGCCGGTCAACCGGCGCTGGCCGCTGCGGGAATTGATGGGGGCCTGTCGTCACTACGTCCGCAAAACGGGGCGACGGATCACCTTCGAATGGGCGTTGATACGGGGCGAGACAGACACCATGGAACAGGCTCACGCACTGGGGAGGTTGCTGCAGGGACTGCTCTGCCATGTCAATGCCATCCCGCTCAATCCAACGGCGGACTACGCCGGCTCGCCTTCGGGCTCGGAAGAAGTGGAACGATTCGTGTCCATCCTGACCGACTATGGCATCCGCACGACCGTGCGCGTGCGACGCGGCATTGATATCGATGCCGGCTGCGGTCAACTGCGGGCGGTTGTGCAGTCAAATGAGGTGAACAGTGACGCGCTATGAATGCAGCGCCATCCTGAACGTGGGCGAACTGGACCTCGCCTACGTTGACGAATTCGAGGACCTGTGCCTCATCAGCCTCGAAGATTGCGGTCGACGCGCCCCCAGGCCAGACTGCGTCGCGCGCCGCCTGCGCACGGTCGACAGCAAGGGAGAACGCGGCTGGTCTCTGGCCTTCTTCACGCGGCCCCCGACAGTTTTCCATGCGCGCACGGAACAGGAACTGCAGCGCACTGTGTGGCGGCTGGCGCAAATGGGCTGGAAGGTTGTCTGAACGCAGCAGGTTGCAATTCCGGCATGCAAAAGGTAGCATAAATCTGTTCGCCTGCTCGCAGCGGACTCTCTGAAACAACCACGCACACGCACACACCGGACGAGGCGTTGACTGTAAAGCTCGCGCCGTCCATTCTGGCGGCAGACTGGACCCGGATGGGGGAGCAGATCGCCGAAGCTGAAGCTGCCGGGGCGGACTGGATTCACGTCGACGCGATGGACGGAAACTTCGTGCCCAACATCAGCTTTGGCCAGGATATGGTGGCCGCAGCCCGCCGTTCGACGCGACTGCCCCTGGATGTTCACCTGATGATCGTCGAACCATTAAAACATCTCGAGTCCTTTGCTCGCGCCGGCGCCACGCGCATCAGCTTGCACGTTGAGGCCGTGGACTCCCTGCAGACGGCCATGCAGGCAGTGCGGAAGACCGGCTGTGCCTGTGGCGTGGCGATCAATCCCGAGACTCCTGTCGAGGCCTTGTTCAAAGATCTTGATGACCTCGATTACGTGCTGGTGATGACGGTCAATCCCGGATTCGGTGGCCAGGAATTCATGCCGGAGACCTTGCCCAAGGTCAGGGCGTTGCGTAGGAGAATCGCCGAATGCAGCAGCCATGTCTCCCTTGGTGTTGACGGTGGCATAAATGTTGACACGGTGCCACTGGTCGTGGCAGCCGGCGCTGATCTGATCGTCGCCGGCAGCAGCGTTTATCGAGACGACCAACCGGTGGCCGCCGGCTTGGAGCAATTGCGCAGGGCGATCATTCAGTGAACGGGACGGAACGCATGAAGGCCTGGCCGGACAGGCGGACTTGTGATGGCAGGCAGTTGCGCTGGCTCCTGACCGCCGGTCTCTCCTGGCTGGAACAGAACCAGGCCCTGGTCGATTCACTCAATGTCTTTCCTGTGCCAGATGGTGACACGGGCAAAAACATGGTGCTGACCCTGCGCAGCGCCAATGAACACGTCAAATCCGGAAAGACGCGACAGGCAGGTGAAGTCGGGGCAAGGGTGGCGCATGGCGCCCTGATGGGCGCGCGTGGCAATTCCGGCGTCATCTTGTCCCAGTTGCTGGCGGGATTCGCGGACTGCATTCGTGGCGTTGAGCATTTTGACGCGCAGCAATTGAACCAGGCCTGGCGGGAGGCAGTGGACAAGGCCTACAAGGCCGTGACCGAGCCCGTAGAAGGCACGATCCTGACAGTAGCCCGGGAGACTGGCGAGGCCCTGACGCAAAGCGTGCGGGACGAGGGGGAAGAAGACCTGGTCGTCTTGCTGGAGACCATGGTGGCTGCGGCACAGGTCTCACTGTTGCACACGCCCGAGTTGCTGCCCGTGCTCAGGAAGGCGGGCGTGGTCGACTCCGGAGGACAGGGACTGGTGTGCATTCTGGAGGGGATGTTGCGCATGGCGCAGGGGCAATCCGTCTTTGCGCCGGAGGCTTCCTCGTCACGGGACGAGCAGGGTTGGCAACATGCGCTCGAACCCGAGGATGAAGAAGGCTACGGGTACGACGTGCAGTTCCTGATGCACGGCGAAAACATGGACGTCAAGACCATCCACGATGGCATTGATGCCCTGGGCTGGTCCACGCTGGTGGTCGGCGACGATCGCCTGATCAAGGTACACGTGCACGTCCATGATCCCGGCCAGCCCATTTCCTACGCCATCGATCATTGCGGCTGGCTCAACGACGTGGTCGTCGAAAACATGCAGGAGCAATATCTGCAAAACCTTGAACAGCGCATGGACGGGGAAGAAGACGAAGAGGTGGCGGAAGCCGGTGAGATTGGCGTCATTGCCGTGGCTGGCGGTGCCGGTCTGACGCATCTGTTTCGCGAGGAACTGGGGGCCGCCCAGGTGATTGAAGGCGGGCAGACCATGAACCCCAGCGCCGGGGACTTTCTGGATGCCATGAAAGGCCTGCCGCAGAAGGCATTTGTCCTGTTGCCCAACAACGTGAACATCATTTTGGCCGCGCAACAGGCTGCTGACCTGGCAGACGGTCGCGACGTGCGCGTCGTGCCGAGCAGGAGCATTCCCCAGGGCATTGAAGCCATGTTGCATCGTCCCATGCGCCTGCAAGACCTCGAGGGCGGCGTTGCAGCCATGGAGGCGGCGCTTGGCGAAGTCGTCAGCGCGTCGTTGACCACGGCCACGCGCGATGCCGCCGTGGACGGGCTGATCGTCAAGGCCGGTCATTACATTGGCCTGGTGGACGGTCGCCTCTGCGTTGCTTCGAACACGCTCGAAGACGCGCTGGTGGAACTGGTGCAAAAAGCGCTGCACAATGACGGCGAACTCGTCACCCTGTATTATGGAGAACAGGTCGACTCGCAGCGCGCCGAAGCGCTGGCTTCGTCACTGGAGGATTCGCTTGAGGACGTGGAAGTGGAACTTGTACGCGGTGACCAACCCCTCTATCCCTTCCTTGTAAGTGTCGAGTAGTCGTTTTCGTATCGTATAGCTATCGGGGAGTTGAACCATGGGTTCGCAAGGAATTCGGGTTGTTACCGACGTCTCCAGCGAATTGACAAAGGAAACCCTGGATGAATTTAAGATTACTCTGGTTCCAGGTTACATCAATGAGGGAGACGAAAGCGTTTTGTTCGATGGCTTTAACCTGGACCGGGTGCGATTTTACAACGAATTGAAGGACAAGGACCCGCTGCCGACCACGGCCGCGCCGGCGCCAGGAATTGTCCAGGAGATTCTCGACAAGCTCTCGGAAGAGGCAGAGCACCTGGTGTTGATCACCCTCCCGCGAAACCTGAGCGCCTACCAGGAATCTTTCCGGCTGGGGTCGGAGCACCTGCCGGAGGACCGCGTCACGTTAATTGACAGTGGCACCGTTGGCTCGTCCCAGGATACACAGGTCCTGGCCGCCGCCACAACGGCGCAGGCCGGGGAGGGCCTGGAGGATGTGCTGGCTGCCGTCACGAAGGCCCGCTCCAACACGGTTTCGGCAGCAGCCCTGAGCACCATGGAAAACCTGAGGCGCAGTGGGCGCGTGAACATGGCCCAGGCCGGTCTGGCGACCCTCTTGCAGATCAAGCCCATTCTGGAAGTTGCGGATGGCGAAGTCGTGACTCATGCGCGGGTGCGCACCTTTCGCAAGGCGCGTCTTGAATTGCTTCGTATGTTGAGGGAACAGGGGCCCTTTGAGCGCCTGGTTGTCGAACATGCGAACAATGAAAGTGACGCCAGCTGGCTGGCCGAACAGGTTAAAGAACTCGTGACAGGGACCATACATATCGGACTCATCAGCCCTATATTGGGCACGCATCTGGGCCAGGGCGCGCTGGGCTATACTGGTCTCAAAGCTGGCTGGAGAGACTGAATTGCCAACGGCGCTGGAGACCCTCGTCAAAATCCTTCGTCTGGAACGGGAACAGCGCTGCAGGGACAGCGCGGTTGCGGGGGGACTGGGCGCCTTCAGCAAGGTTTGGGAACCGGATGCTCTTCGGCAGGCCCGCAACAACCAGCAAAGGAAGCTGGTGGAGGAATTGCGGGCCCTGATGCAAGGCTACAGCGGCCTCAGCAACGTCGAGGCGCGGGCCGAACGGGTGCAATTCATGCTGGACCGCATTCATGCCAGGGTCCAGCCTGAAACGGGACAGGACGCTGCCACCAGGCCAGGCGACCGGGCATCCAGCCGAAACCGGCGCGACAGGAAAAACAGAAAGCCCCGTCGTCAGGGACGTAACCAGAATTCAGGCAGGGAACAGGGACGGCGGTCCCGTCGTTCTGTGCGGGCCAGTCGGCCAGACATCGCAGCCCGGGCGACTCTGGAGCAGCCGCCCCGGCGGCAACGCGCACCCCAGGACCCGGCGAAGGCATTGGCACAAATGCGGCATCTTGAACAGCCGCTGACGGTCCTGCAGGGGATCGGCGACCGTCGCGCGGAGGTGTTCGCCCGCCTGGGCATTCACACCCTGGCGGACCTGCTCTATTTCATGCCCCGCCGCCATGACGATTACCGCCAGGAACGCTATCTGGGCAGGCTCGAACCGGATATGCGGGTCACGGTTGTCGGCGGGGTCCGGCGCTGCGCCATCCGCCATGTCGCCGGCGGCCGGCGAGATTTCCACGTCACGCTGGAGGATGAAAGCGGCCACCTGGATGCGCTCTTCTTTGGTCAACACTGGCTAAATGGTCAGATCAAGGTGGGCGATCTCATCGTGCTCAGCGGACGCACGTCGCTCCGGGGCACGCGCCTGCAAATAATCAATCCGGAGTGGGAGCCGCTGGACCCGGCAAACCTGCAGACGGTTGGTCTTGTCCCCGTTTATCCGCTTACCGATGGTCTGACGCAGCGGGGGATGCGGCGTCTCATGCGCGACGTCGTGCCGGGCAAGACACGGGACCTGCCCGATCCGGTACCGGAAGCCACGCTTGAAAGGGCCGGTTTGGCGGACCTGGCATGGGCATTGCAACAGGCGCACTTCCCGGAAGGGCCGGACCACTTGCGCCACGCGCGCGACCGCCTGCTTTTTGATGAACTGCTTGCGCTCCAGTTGGCTGTCCTCGAAAACCGGCGCGAATGGCAGTCGCGCCCGGCGGAAGCCCTGGCGATGCCTGATGAAGATTTTGCCGTGCTCCAGGCCGGGCTCTTTCCCTTTGAGCTGACCGAAGCCCAGCAACAGGCCGTCACCGAGATTCGCCAGGACATGGCCGCTGAAGTCCCCATGAATCGCCTGCTGCAGGGTGACGTGGGCTCGGGCAAGACTGCTGTGGCCATACTCGCCATGCTTCTTGCGGCGCGGGCCGGCCGGCAGGCGGCCCTGATCGTCCCGCTGAGCGTGCTGGCCGGCCAGCATTTTCGCAACCTGTCGGAAACCTTCGCACGCTTGCCCGAAGACAATCGGCCTTCGCTGGCGCTTCTGACGGGCGCGACCCGGGGCGAGCAGCGGAAGGCCATTCTTGCAGATCTGGCTTCCGGCGCCCTGGACATCGTGGTCGGGACCCACGCCCTGCTTCAGGAAGGCATCGATTTCAGCGACGTGGGCCTGGTGATCATCGACGAACAACATCGATTTGGTGTCGGGCAGCGCAGGTTGCTACGCGGCAAGGGACGCAACCCGCATCTCCTGTTGATGACCGCGACGCCAATCCCGCGGTCGCTTGCCCTGACGCTGTATGCGGACCTTGACCTGAGTGTCATAGACGAGTTGCCACCGGGCCGTGGAACTGTGCAGACCACCGTCATCGAGCCGGTGGCCCGTGAACGGGCATTCAGTTTCGTGGCCACAGAACTTGCCCGTGGGCGGCAGGCTTTCATTGTTCATCCTCTGGTAGAAGAATCGGAAAACACAGACGTCCGGGCAGCAGTCAGCGCCTGGGAAGAACTGGTACAGGTCTTCCATCGTTTCCGCCTGGCCCTGCTGCATGGACGGATGTCGGTTCCGGAAAAGGACGAGGTTCTGCGCGCATTTAGCAGAGGCGATACGGACGTGCTGGTAACGACGTCGGTCGCCGAGGTGGGTGTGGATGTGCCCAACGCCAGTGTCATGGTCATTGAAGGCGCCAACCGCTTCGGTCTGGCGCAACTGCACCAGTTCCGCGGACGGGTAGGGCGCGGCGAACACGCTTCCCATTGTCTGTTGATTCCGGACAGCAGGGAGCCGGCGGCCCGGGAACGTCTGGAAGCGCTGGAACAGTACAGCGACGGCTTCAGCCTTGCCGAGCTTGACTGGCAAATGCGGGGTTCAGGCGATCTGGCGGGAATGAGACAGAGTGGCGGCAGTCTCCTGCAAATGGCTGAATTTCTGACGCCCCAACTGGTGGCGCTGGCCAGGCGCGAGGCGCGCACAATCGCTCTGGAAGATCCCGGGCTTGCCTTGCCAGAGCACGAACTGCTGGCCTTCCGGGTCAACCGCCTGCGGGACAGGCGCAGCGACGTCAGCTGAGGGGCAGGGAGGGAGGACGCCATGTCAAGCAGCCACCTTGGCCTGTTTCCCGCGACGCTGGACCCCGTACACAATGGTCACATTGATATCGTGAGCCGCGCGGTGCGCCTGTTTGGTGAAGTTGTCGTCGGAATTTACGATTCTCCAAAGAAGCCTTTGTTGTTCAATACCGACGAAAGGGTGGCCCTGGCCCGTGAGGCTTTTGGAAAAATCCCAAATGTAAAAGTTGCACAATACAGGGGCTTAACGGTAGACTTCGCGTCCGGGTTGGGGGCGGTTGCGATCATCAGGGGATTGCGCGTTTCTTCGGACTTCGATTTCGAGTTGCGCACGGCCCTTGCGAACCGACAGTTGTCGGGGGAGATCGAGACCATCGCCATCATGGCGGACGAGCGTTACATTCACGTCAGTTCCAGCATCATCCGGGAAATTGCGGAACTGGGGGGAGACGTGAGTTCGATGGTGCCACCACACGTCATGGGGGCCCTGCAACAGCGCTTTGCGGCCTCGCCAAAATGATTGTTCGTCCCGGAAGACGCAGGAGGACGTCATGGACATCCAGCATCTGATTGATCGCCTGGAAGACCTGGTCGATGAAGGGCAGCACATTCCCTTCAGCCGTTACACGATGGTGGATGAAGAACGGGCACTGGAAATCATCGATCAAATGCGGATTTCGGTGCCGGAAGAAATCGAGAAGTCCTCGCGCGTCCTTGCCAACCGGGACCGCATCCTGGAACAGGCCGAAGAAGATTCAGCCCGCATCGTGCAACAGGCGCGACGGGATACGGAACTGATGCTTGATGAAGGCGCGACCGTTCAGGCTGCCCAGAACCGGGCTGCCAACATCATAGAGGCAGCGCGGCAGGAAGCCGAATTAATCGCCGACGAGGCAGACCGCTACGTCTTGCAGGAACTGGCACGCATGGAACGTGAGGTCGCCAGATTGCTTACGGTCGTGCGAAATGGCATTCAGGAAGTTTCCAGTCAACGCCCCAATTTGCAGGTGCGGCCAGACCTTGACGTTGAAGACGAAATCACCCGGTCAGCGGAAGGCGAGGCAGGGATGGACGACCTGCCGGTCATAACGCCTGCACGTTCCCTTTCCAAAAACGAAATGCAGTTTGCGCCGCCCAGGCCACCTTCGTCGGAGCCCTCTGATTAGCCGGTGGAACCCTCACGCGGCCAACGGTCGCGCCACAAATTGACGCCATCGCTCCACAAGTGAATGCTGCCGACGCGGTCGCTGCGCAACAGCGGCGTGTTGGCTGTCAGCGTCAACACTTCCGGGTCCGGGCTGCCATGGCGGTTGCGCAGGTCGTCGGCGTCCGTATGCAGTATGGCCAGTTGGGCCCCCGTTTGATGCAAATAGTCCGATTCCAGCGATCGCGGCGCTCCATGCAATGGCAATTGAAGCACGGTGGCAGGAGGCAGGTCTGCAGAAGCCAGCATTTCACGCTGGCCTTCGCGGTTCAGTGTGCCTGGCAGCAAAATGGAGACGGACCCGTAACGTACCCGCAAGACGAGAGCGTTCCTGTTCATTTGGCGTTCATCCGGGGTGGGCCGGGTCTGCGGATGCAACACGTCGATTTCCAGCCCTCTGCCAAATTGAAGCGTGTGGCCCTTCACTGGCGTGATCACCGTGTCTGCGGCCTGCACCAGCGTTGCCGGAAGTTCACGTTGGCCATTGTGAAGCAGCAGGCCCAGGTCATAGCGCTGCAACAGGGACTGCAGGGTCTCCAAAGTTGCGCGATCGGGCACGGTAACTGCCAGCATTTCCAGGCGACGGTCGTGAAAGGGAAGTCTCTCGCCAATCGCCGTCATCAGGCGTGACGGCGAACTGCCCCCGTCTATCAGGATGTGTTCTCCGGCCGGCCCCTGCAACAGAATGGCGTTGACGTGACCGACGTCCAGCAGCCAAAGGTGCAAAAGGTTGTCGGGCCGACCTAGACGGGTGGCGACGAGCAGCAGGGCCAGGCCGGTGGCCAGCAACAGGGCGGAAACGCCGCTGGCGTGAATGACAAGCAGGCGGCCCAGGCGCAGAAGGCGGGGGTGACGTTGAAATCTGAACAGGGTGGCCAGCAACAGCCCCAGATAGAGTGCTGCAACCAGACGAGGGTCGGTCTGGACCTCGACGCTGGCCATGGGCAGGCGCGCGGCGACCCTGACGACCTCTACGGTCCAGCCAAGCGGCAAGAGACCCAGCCAGTAAAGCAACTGTGCCGGCAAGGGGGCAAGGAACGCCGTCAGGGTCGCCAGCAGACCCAGGATCAGGAGCGGCGCCTGGGCAGGCACGATCAACAGGTTTACCGGCAGCGCCAGCAGAGACAATCGGCCGAAATAACGCAGGATCAGGGGAAAGGTCGCCAGGTAGGCGGCCAGAGTAACTGCAAGGGGTTCGGCCAGCAGGGTCCCGGCCACATGCACGGCGCCTGACGGGGACAGGACATACAAGACCCGCCGAAGCCCGGCCGCCAACGGAGACGCGAGGAGCATGATTCCCAGGGTCGCAAGGGCACTGAGCTGAAGCCCGATGTCCCACAGCACGGTCGGGTTATCCAGAGACAAGAGCAGGACGGCAAATGCCAGCGATGCGGGCGTAAACACTCTACGACGCATGGCGCCAGCGAAGACCAGCGTACAACTCATCAGGGCAGCGCGCATGACGGCTGCGCCGGCGCCGACGAGGATGGCGTAAAGCAAAATGGTCAGGATGGCGGCGGCCGCTGTTGCAGTGGTCCCAAGTCTGGCACGACGCAAAAGCGCCAGCACGGCGCCAGCCAGCACGATCATGTTGAAACCGCTGATCGCGATGACGTGCGCCGCTCCGGTGGCATTAAAGTCTTCTCTCAGGTCTGGCGAAAGGCTGCTCTCATCGCCCAGCAGGATCCCCTTCAGCAAGGCAGACCAGGGCGCCGGCAAGGCCGCGGTGATGGAAAGACCGGCGTGCCGGTTCAGATCATACAGAACAGACTGAAATGTGACATCCTGCCTTCCGGCAAGGAGCTCCACCGATGCGTCGCGCATGACGCTAAACACGCCCCTGCGCGCCAGGTGGTCGTTCCACGAGAAACGGTCGAATTCGCCGGGTCGTTGCAGAAGTCCGGTGGCATACACATGGTCACCAGGGGTCAACGAAGTAATGGCTTCCGCCAAAACCAGCACATCTCCCTGGACCGGGTGTCGCTCGCCATCCCGGATCAGGGTCGACGCCGCCACACGCACTTGGACACCGCTGTCGCGCGAAACCGGGGCGTCGCTGACCACGCCTTCAACGCTTACGCCGCCCGGATTGTTGAACCGGGCGAGTTCGCTGTCCCGGGGGACCAGCGACATGCGCAGGCCTCCCAGGGTCAGGGCCAGCAGCGTCAGGGTGTACCATCGGTATTTGTCGCGCAGCAAAAAGACGCAGGCCAGCGTCAGCGCGCCCGCAAACAGCCAGGCAGGGGCCAGAGCGGAGGACAGATCAGGGTTGTTGGCTGCCAGGACGATGCCGCAGACCCAGCCGAGCGTGAGATAAATGAGGCGCATGGCTTCGAGGACGCCGGCCTTGAAGTCAGGCTATACTAGCGCCCGTCTGCGGCAGGAGCAAACGAAGGAACAGACCCATGGCGGCGCCCAACGTGATCGTGTTCTTCACGGACCAGCAGCGCTGGGATTCGACCGGTGCGCATGGCAATCCACTGGACCTCACGCCCAATTTCGATCGCGTGGCGCGGGAAGGTACGCACGTTTCGCACTCCTTCACCTGTCAGCCCGTTTGCGGTCCGGCACGCTCGGTCCTCCAGACGGGTATGTATGCGACCGAAACCGGTTGCTACCGCAACGGGATCGCCCTGCCAGAGGATGCGCGAACCCTGGCGCACCACTTTCGGGACGGCGGCTATACGACCGGCTACATCGGCAAGTGGCATCTGGCAGATGCGGGACCCGGCCCGGTCCCCCTGGAACAACGCGGCGGCTACGAATACTGGCTGGCCTCCAACGCCCTGGAATTCACGTCGGATGCCTGGGACACGGTGATGTACGATGGCGAAAACCGACCGGTCCAATTGCCTGGCTACCGGGTCGATGCGTTGACGGACGCGGCCATACGCTACATCGACAGCCCACGCAACCAACCTTACTTCCTTTTCATTTCCTATATCGAGCCGCATCATCAAAACCACCGCGACGACTACCCGGCGCCAACCGGCTACGAAGAACGCTATCGCGGTCGCTGGACGCCGCCAGACCTGCAGGCCCTGGGCGGTTCCTCCCGGCGACACCTGGCCGGTTACTGGGGCATGATACGGCGCCTGGATGAGGCTTTGGGTCGCCTGATTGATGCCCTCAGGAGTCTCGGTCAACTGGACAACACAATCCTTTTATTCACCTCGGACCACGGCAATCACTTTCGCACGCGCAACGCCGAATACAAGCGTTCGGTCCACGATTCTTCGTTACGCGTGCCGACGGTCCTGAGTGGTCCCGGCTTCGATGGAGGGGGTCATTTGTCGAAATTGGTCAGCCTGATTGACTTGCCTCCGACCTTGCTCGATGCGGCCGGACTGCCCGTGCCGGAGGAGATGCAGGGTCGTTCCTTCCTGCCTTTGGTGCAGGGTCAAACCCGGGACTGGCCCGACGACCTGTTTTTTCAGGTCAGCGAATCTTGCGTGGCGCGGGGCGTCCGCACGCAGCGCTGGAAGTACGGCGTGGTCGCCAGCGACAGGGATGGCAATCGCGACAGCGCCGCCGATCGTTACGCGGAAACCTGGCTGTATGATCTGTTGGCTGATCCGGAAGAGTTGCACAACGTGGTGGACCTGGAATCACACACTGAAGTGCGTGAGGTCCTGCGAGAACGCTTGCTGCGGCGAATGGCCCAGGCGGGCGAAGCCCTGCCTGACATTCTGCCGCCAGGAACCTTGCGCCAGGCGCAGCAGCTGAAAGTAACGGAAATCGAGGCACGCTCCTGAGGTCCAGCCAGCGCTGTTCTGTTCTGGCCGGAGCCACCGTTCTGGTTTACAATGACGCCAATTCAGGTATCCGGGAAATAATGTGGCTATTACGGGGGATCGGGCAGACGTGTTGAGGAGCATTCCCGCCCGGGAAGAGTTACCGCCTGGGGCCGTGGCGAGCGAACGTGCCGTTGCGCGCATCATTCATGCTACGGCCCCTGGGGGTAGCGCCTTGCTGGATGGGATGCTGGACAGCCAGACGTCGCCGGGCACGGATTTGCCCCTTCAGGTGGCCAGCCTGCCCTGGGATGCCCGGAACAGTCTCCTGACTACCATTCACGAGTTGCGGGGAGAGCGCGAAGCAGAAATGTTTCCCGGCGCCACGCATCTGGTATTGACCCGGGGTGCCGCGGAGCCACTGCTCGTCAGGGCGACCTGCGAACACTTGCCGGATGGTCCACTTTCTCTGGATGGCCGGCGCAGCGCCAGCTGGCAGGAGAACATTGCAGCCCTTGAGGAGACGGGATGGCGCGTACTCGGCATTGCCTGGCGGCCTCTGGAAGAGTTGCCGCCTACGCTGCCCACGGACCTGGAATACGACCTTTGTCTGCTGGCCCTGCTGGGAATCCAGGAGATTGATCACCAACCGCCGGCCACTGAGCGCAGTGTCGCGCGTCGCATTGCCCTGCAGGTTCTGTTTGAGCTTGATTGCACCCGTCACAGGGCCCAGATTGTGGCCGATGCGCGGCTTTACGCCCAAAATGCCACCCGCAAACAGGCGCGTTACGTGAGAATGCTGGTCAACCAGGTGCGAGGCCATCGGGCCATCCTGGACGAGATCCTGCGCAACTACGCCATAGACTGGCCGCCGGAGCAACTGGCAATCGTGGATCGCAACATTATGCGCATGGCGATCCTTGAATTTGCGATTACCCGCAGCGCGCCAGTGGCGGTGGTCATCAATGAGGCCATCGAACTGGCAAGCCTGTTCAGCGGAGAAGAGTCTTTCGATTTCATCAATGGCGTTCTGGGCGCCATCGCTGAAGAGGACCTCGACAGCGAAAGCATGAGCTCCCGCTCGCGCATCCTGCGCGATTACCGCGCTTATCTGGACGGCCAGGCAGAACTTGACGACCCTGGGGAATTGCAGGAAACGATGGTGATGGACGGGGAGTTGCCCGTCGCATGAACATCCTGGGCGTTGGCGGCAGCGAACTTCTGATCGTACTGCTGATTATGCTTGTCATCGCCGGACCCAAACGCATGATCCATTGGTCCTACGTTCTGGGCCAACACATGGCCAAATTCCGGCGCATGTGGTCGGAAACGGTTGACATCGTGCAGCAGGAATTCGATGAGGCGGGTGTTGGCATCCAGTTGCCGAAGGACGTGCCCACTCGTGGTTCCCTGCAAAAACAGGCGGGCAAGGTGGTGGGCGGCGTGACGGCGCCGGTCCAGGACACCCTGAAAGAAGTCAACACCCAACTGGGTGACATCAAGACGGGCACCAGGGAGGCGGCGGGAACGGCCAACACAGTGGCCCGTGGCAGCAATGGCGCACAGTCGGTGCTGAAGGTGGACAAGTCCCCGAAACCGGCGATGCAGGCAATAGCCGCTGCCGAAGCGACCGCAAGCGGTACCTCCGGCGTCGCTTCCGTCAGGACGACTGCGCCGGCCAGGCGAAAGTTGTCGGGACGGGAAGACGACGACTTTGGCGCCTGGTCCAGTCACGCAAATGCGTACGTTGGCAGTTGGTCCGGGAAGGAAGAAGCGTCCACACCGGAAGCAGGGACCTGAGCACGTGCCTTCTCTTAAATTGCCGCGCCTGCGTCGCCGCCAGTCGACAGAACGTTCAGTGCAAACAGTGCCACCGCCGGAAGACAATGGATTTGATCCCGATGATGGCCATGGCGCCCGCATGGGGTTCTTCGAGCACCTCGACGAACTGCGTACGCGCCTGTTCAAGGCAGCCCTGGGCCTTGTGCTTGGTACGGCTGTCGGCGTGGCGTTGGCCGCGCCGGCGCTTGACTACTTGCGCACACCCTACTGCACGGTTGTCGCCATAAACGATGCGGCGCGACGTGGTGAAGACATTGACATCAACGCCCTGCAAAACAGCGACATCGATTGCCAGTATGTGAACCTTGGTCCAACGGGTAGTGTGGTGGCCTATTTCCGCGTCGCCCTGATGGTGGGCGCCGGATTTGCGATGCCGCTCATCGTCTACCAGTTGCTGATGTTCATCTTTCCCGGCCTCACCCGCAAGGAAAAACGTATTGTCCTGATGTCCTTGCCGGCCATTTCCCTGCTCTTCGTCGTTGGCGTCGTTTTTTCCTGGTTTGTGCTCATGCCACCGGCGCTGGGCTTCCTGGAAGGCTTCCAGCAAAACCTGTTTCGCTCGGAATGGACCGCCGATCTTTATCTCAGCTTTGTCACGTCGCTGATTTTCTGGATGGGCGTGGCCTTTGAAACACCGCTGGTCTTTTTTGTTCTGGGCTTGCTGGGCCTGGTCAGCACCATAGCCCTGATTCGGAACTGGCGCTTCGCAATCATTGGAGCGGCCATCGCCGCGGCCGTCATCACTCCTACCATTGATCCTGTCAACATGCTGCTGGTCATGGCTCCCTTGCTCGCGCTTTACGTGTTGAGCATCCTGCTGGTTTATATTTCCAGACGAATCTCCCGCCTTGAGGAGCCCGCCGTCTGACCCCATGGTAGCGGACTGGAGTAGCAAGCCATGACGACAAGAACGCATCATCCCGGTCGCATACACGTTTACGGCGTCCCCATGGACCTCGGCCAGGAAAAGCGTGGCGTGGATCTGGGGCCGATCGCCATTCGCTATGCCGGTCTCGCCGGGCGCCTGGAGCGGCAGGGATGGGAGGTCATCGACCACGGCGACATGTCCATGGACGCCTCCAGACTCATGATGCGCAAGGTCAATTTTGGCGGACATACGGTCTATCACTCCAGCGCCATCATCAATATTGCCCGCTCGCTGCATCATCGCATCGAGGAAGACGCTCACCTGCAAGACAAGGTGCTCATGCTGGGGGGTGACCACAGCGCCTCGCTGGGCAGCGTGGCCAGCACACTACAACGTCCCGGCAGGGCCGGAGTGATCTGGATCGACGCTCACGGGGACTTCAACACGCCGCAGACCTCGCCCTCCGGCAACGTGCATGGCATGGTGGTCTCCTGGCTGATGGGGCGGGGAATCCCCCGACCCGGGGTTAGCGACATCCATTTGCAGGCGGACCAGTTGTGCATGATCGCCATCCGCGACCTGGACCCGCTGGAGGCCGCCAACCTTGAGGCCAGTGGCATCAACGTGGCCACGATCCGGGACGTCGAGGAACGCGGCATCTCGGTGGTGGTGCATGATGCGCTAGACAGACTGGGCGACATCGATTCGCTGCACGTAAGTTTTGACCTCGATTCACTGGAGCCTGCCGTCGCGCCAGGCGTGGGCACACCGGTTCCTGGCGGGCTCACGCAACGGGAAGCGCTTCTGCTGGCGGAGATTCTGGGCGACGACGGACGAGTCACCACACTTGACCTGGTCGAGGTGAATCCCATCCTTGACGAGGCCAACAAGACGGCCAAATTCGCCGTGGACATCGCAGCCAGCCTGATGGGCGAACGCATTTTGCATCCGGAAGATGTTTAAGACCGAAGAAAACGGAGCAGGAATGTCGAACGAGCAATCGATCCTGATCGCCCCCTGGGGCGGTCACCTGGTCAATCTCCTGACGGCGCCGGAGCAACTGGAAGAAGCCCATGCTCATGCCGGGTCCCTGCCCTCGATCCAGTTGAGCGAACGCGCTGTCTGCGATCTGGAGTTGCTGGCCACCGGCGGTTTTTCGCCGCTGGATAGCTTCATGGGGCAGGCCGACTACCGACGTGTGGTGGAGGAAATGCGTTTGGCGGATGGCACCCTGTTCCCCATACCGGTGACACTTCCCGTCGGCGAGGACAGCGACCTTCGGCTGGACCAGGAAATCGCGCTGCGCGACAGCAAGAACAACCTGCTGGCAACCATGTTCGTGGAGGAGATTTACCCCTGGGACCGGGACGCCGATTCGCTGCAGGTGTTTGGCAGCCTGGACGCGCGTCACCCTTTGGTGGCCGAAATGCACCGCTGGGGGCCCCTGAACGTGGCCGGGAAACTGCAGGTACTGCAGGTGCCGCCCCATCCGGACTTTCGCTTTTTGCGCCGCACGCCCGCCGAAACGCGCGCCCTGCTGGAAGAATACGGCCATCGCGACGTGGTGGCCTTTCAGACGCGCAACCCCCTGCACCGGGCTCACGAAGAATTGACCAAGCGCGCCGTCGAGGACGTTGACGGCGTCCTGCTGCTGCATCCGGTGGTGGGCATGACGCGGCCCGGTGACATCGATCACTTCACACGGGTCCGGGCCTACCGCGCGCTCGTTGATCGCTATTACGAGCGAGACCGGATCCTCCTTTCGCTGCTGCCTCTGGCGATGCGCATGGCCGGCCCGCGCGAGGCCCTGTGGCACGCCATCATTCGCCGCAACCACGGCGCCAACCATATCATCATCGGCCGCGACCACGCCGGGCCGGGGGATGATTCGCTTGGGCGCCCCTTTTACGGCCCCTACGATGCCCAGGAACTGGTGCAGGAACATGAGAAAGAGCTGGGCGTTGGAGTCATTCCCTTTCGCAAACTGGTCTATCTGCCGCGTGAGCGCCGCTTTGAGGAGATCAACCGGGTTGGGGACGATGCCGAAGTCGCCGACATTTCCGGCACCCAGGTGCGGGAAGACTATCTGGGGCGTGGGCGGGCGTTGCCGACATGGTTCACGCGCCCCGAAGTGGCGGAAATCCTCCGTGATGCCCGGCCGCCGCGGCACCGCCAGGGGGCCTGCATCTGGTTGACAGGCCTCAGTGGCTCCGGCAAGTCCACCACAGCGGACCTGCTGACCGTGCTGCTGATGGAACACGGTCGCCAGGTGACCGTGCTGGACGGCGACATCGTGCGCACGCATCTCTCAAAGGGCCTCGGTTTCAGCCAGGAGGACCGTGACACCAACATCCGGCGCATCGGCTTCGTGGCGGCCGAGATTGTGCGCCACGGCGGCATCGTGATTTGCGCGGCGATCAGTCCCTGGCGCGCCACGCGCGACGATGTGCGCAACATGGTCGGCACGGACTTTATAGAAGTCTATCTGGACACGCCGCTGGAGGTCTGCGAGGCGCGCGACAGCAAGGGCCTCTATGCCCGGGCGCGGGCCGGGGAGATTCGCGGTTTCACCGGCATCGACGACCCCTACGAGCCCCCGTTGAATCCGGAAGTCACCCTGCAGACCGTCGAAAGGGACGCGGAAGACAATGCCGCCATCGTGCTCGACCTGTTGCGCGAGCGCGGCCTGATCATGACGCCACAGGCGGACCCGCAGCCGGCCTGACTGCATGCGATTGCTGCGCCGACGCCGGCGCTTGCTGCTGGTGGGGCTGGACAGCGCCAGCCCGCAGCTGGCATTTGACAGCTTCGCCAATGACCTGCCCGCTCTCGGCGCCCTGCGCCGCGGCGGCACCTGGGGCGAACTACGCTCCTGCATTCCCTGCATCACCGTGCCTGCCTGGTCCAGCATGCTCAGCGGCCGCGACCCCGGCGAACTGGGTCTCTACGGCTTCCGCCAACGTGTAGAGGGCAGCTATCGGAAGCAGCGCCTGGCCGACAGCCGCAGCCTGCGATATCCGCGCTCGCATGACCTGCCAGGCGCTGCAGGTCGCGACTGCCTGGTCATGGGCCTGCCACAGACCTGGCCGGTGCAACCCCTTCGCGGCCACCTGATCAGTGGCCCCCTGACGCCGGGCCTGGACAGCGCCTGCACCTGGCCTGCCGTCTTGCGTCAGGAACTGCGGCAACTGGCGCCGGATTACCGCTTTGATGTACCGGACTTCCGCGCCTGGGACAGGGAGCGCCTGCTGCAGACGCTTGTTGACATGGCGGAGCAGCAGCATCGCGTATTCTGTCACCTCCTGCGCACAAGGCCCTGGGATTTCGCGCTGCAGGTTCACATGGGGCTGGACCGCGTTCAGCACGTGTTCTGGAGCGACCATGACCCTCAGCATCGTGCCCACACGCCCGGGGGGCGCTGGCAGCACGCGCTGCGCGATTTCTACGTCATGCTTGACGACGTGCTGGGCGAATTGATGAAGCTGGCCGGCGACGATTGCGACTTGCTGGTGGTCAGCGACCACGGCGCCAAACGCATGGACGGCGGCATCTGCGTCAATGAATGGCTGTGGCGCAAGGGCTGGCTGCGTCTGAAGGGCGAACCACCGGGAGATCGGCCAAGCAGATTGGTCGATCTGGAGGTCGACTGGGCCAACACCCGCGCCTGGGCCGAGGGCGGCTACTGTGGTCGCATCTGGCTGAATGTGGCCGGCCGCGAGCCGCAGGGTTGCGTAAGCGCGGCAAAGGCGCCGGCGCTGCTGGACGAACTGGCCGCCGGCCTGCGGGCAATTCACGGGCCGGGAGGGCGTTCGCTGCCGACGCAGGTCTTCCGACCCTGCGAGATCTACCGCGAGGTTGTGGGGCTCGCGCCGGACCTGCTGGTCTACTTCGGTGACCTGCACTGGCGCGCGATCGGGACCCTGGGTCACGGGCGCAACTGGTCGCTGGAGAACGACACTGGCCCCGACGGCGCCAATCACGCCATGGAAGGGCTGTTCGTGCTGCGGGCGGCGCGGGGTCGCGGGCAGGGCGAAGTGCAGGGCCATCAACTGATGGACGTGGCGCCGACGATACTCAAGCGCCTGGGCGTCCCGCGCCCGCCGGGGATGCAGGGGCAGGTGTTGTAACGTCTGTCAGGACGCGGCGGGCTGGCTCTCGGTCACTGGTCGGATCTTTTCGGCGTTTACCCAGGCGACGCCAATTGTGCTGCCGTCCTCTTCAAAGAACTCGACAGCGTAAGCCGCGCCGTTTTCGTAGATTTCGACGACCGCGCCACGGTCACCGGCGCGCAAGTCGCGATCCAGAAACTGCCCCTGTGCGGGAAGGTCAACGACAAGTGCACAGGACTTGTACAGCGGAATCATTTTTGCCTCTTACGTCCGCGCGGATATGCAGTAACCAGCCTTGGCTCAAGATCGCCCCATCGGATTTCCCACACCGTGCGGACAAATGCCTCGCGCCCATCGGCCATCTGCATCGCTCCTTCCAGCACATAGTATATCCCGCGCGGGTTACTTGTGGTACCTGTAACCTCACACTCCAGCGCATGGCGCAGCAGGGCCGCGTGTAATTCCCGCCAATTTGACAGGGAAAAGCCGAAATCCATGAAGAATCTCGCCTTCGGGCCACCGTGGACATGCTCGAGGGCGAGCAGATAGTCCACCAGCTTTCCCCGCTCGACTTGCGCGCGATCGGCGTTGGGCAGTTTCACTGCGGGAGGCAACCTTCAGGCGCGTCGAGGTTGACCTTGCCCGTCTTGCTGCGGTGGATAGAAGGTTTCAACGAGAGCAATTGTAGCTCAAGACGCTTTGAATGAATCGCCAGCCTCAATCTGCGGTGCCGGAAACAACAACTTCTGCAACTCCACGGCCACCAGCACCAGCGAGGCCATGACGACCGAGACCAGCATCTGCAGGGGCGGGATGGCGGCCGTCTCGAAGATCGGTTGCAGGGCCGGGACGTAGATGACCAGCAGCTGCAGCAGGGCGGTCAGGGCGATGGCGGCCGGCAGCAGCAGATTCTTGCGGAAGCCGACGCGGAAGAGCGAGAGTCGCTCGCCGGCGTGGATCGCCATGACAGCGAACATCTGCGTCATGGCCAGCACTGTGAAGGCGATGCTGCGCGGTATGCGTTCGGCGGAGGCCAGCAGACCTTCGCCGCCGCCCTCAGCAATCGCGTCCCCTGGTTTCAGCCATTGGGCGATGCGCTGCTCCGGCGAAAAGGCGTCCCAGTCCGGCGGAATCAGGGAGGGGTCAACAATCGGCTGCAGGTCGGACGCCAGCATGAACTCGAGGCCGAGGGTCTCGCTGAAGGGCTGCATTCCCAGCGAGGTGTAACCCCAGACGTAGCTCAGCAGGGTCAGAATGGCGATTAGCACGCCGATGCGCAGGATGAATTTGCCGGTGCCGCCGGCGAGGATGCTTTCGTCGCGCGCACGCGGTTTGCGGCGCATGACGTCCTCTTCGCCCGGTTCGAAACCGAGGGCAATGGCCGGCAGTCCGTCGGTGACGAGATTGACCCAGAGGATCTGGATGGCCAGCAGCGGAATCTTGAGGCCGATAATCAGGGCGACGAACATCACCAGGATTTCGCCGACGTTGCAACTGAGCAGGTAGCGCACGAACTTGCGGATGTTGTCGTAAATGACGCGGCCTTCCTCGACCGCGCGCACAATCGAGGCGAAGTTGTCGTCGGTGAGCACCATCTCGGCGGCGCCCTTGCTGACGTCGGTGCCGGTGATGCCCATGGCGATGCCGATGTCGGCCTGTTTCAGCGCCGGGGCGTCGTTGACGCCGTCGCCGGTCATGGCCACTGTCTCGCCCTGCGCCTGCAGGACCTGCACCAGACGCAGCTTGTGGGTCGGCGACACGCGCGCGAAGGTGGAGCTGTGCCCCAGTTTTTCGCGCAATTGGTCGTCGTCCATGCCGTCCAGTTCGCTGCCGGTCACGGCTTCTCCGTCCGGGCCCAGAATGCCAAGATCGCGGGCGATGGCCTGGGCTGTCAGGGCGTGATCGCCGGTGATCATGATAGAGCGCAGCCCGGCGCCGCGGGCGGTATCGACGGCCATGCGCGCCTCGGGTCGGGCGGGGTCGACGATGCCGACCAGCGCCAGCAGCGAGAGGTCACGCTCGATTTCCGGCGTCAGGGTATCCGGCACCGCGTCCAGCGCGCGCCAGGCGACGCCGATGACGCGCAGTCCCTGCTGCGCCATGTCGTCGATGGTCTTGCGCCAAATGGCGCGACGGCCGTCGTCCAGCGCCTGCGAGCCCTGCGGGGTTGTCTCCCGCGTGGCCCAGTCCAGCAACTGGTCGGGCGCGCCCTTGGTGATGGCGATGAACGCGGTGTTTGGGAAGATGGCGGCCTCAAGTTCGCTGCGGACTTCATGGACCGTGGTCATGGCCTTGCGTTCGCTGCTGAAGGGCAATTCAGCGACGCGGGGGAGGTCGCGCTCCAGTTCCTCCCGCGTGATGCCGGCCTTGCGCGCGGCGACCAGCAAGGCGCCCTCGGTCGTGTCACCGACCACATTCAGGGCTGCCCCGTCGTCAACCGCTTCCAGGTAGGCGTTGGTGGAAAGCGAGATGGCCTGGATGACGCGGATGACGTCCCGGTCGGCGCGGGGCTCGTCCGGACGCAGCGTCTCCGCCGTCAGGGGCTCACCTTCACCGGGGCGAATGTCGCCCTCGACGTTGTAGCCGATGCCGCTGATGACGAGGGCCTCATGTCGGGGCAGGGCGATGTCGGTGACGGTCATCTCGTTGCGGGTGAGCGTGCCGGTCTTGTCCGAGCAGATGACGGTCACCGAGCCGAGGGTCTCCACGGCGGGCAGGCGGCGGATCAGGGCGTTGTTGCGCACCATGCGGGCCGCGCCGAGGGAGAGGCTGATGGTGATGAGGGCCGGAAGGCCTTCGGGCACGGCGGCTACCGCCAGACTGATGGAGGTGAGGAACATTTGCTGCAGGGGGATGCCGCGCAGCAGGCCGGCGATGAAAACCAGCAGCACCACGACGGCGGCCGCTATGGCCAGGGTCTGGCCCAAACGGTTCAGGCGGCGCTGCAGCGGCGTAATGCCGCGCTCGACCTGCAGCAGCATGGCGGCAATGTTGCCCAGTTCGGTGTTCAGACCGGTCTGTGTGACGGCCATGACGCCGCGGCCGTAGTTGACCGAAGTGCCCATCCAGACCATGTTGGCGCGGTCGCCCAGGGGGATGTCCCCTGCACCCGTCAGAACGGCAGTCTGTTTTTCCACCGGGATGGACTCACCGGTGAGGGCGGCTTCCTCGACCTGAAGATTGACCGACTCGATCAGGCGGCCATCGGCGGGCACGCGGTCGCCCTCCTGCAGCAGCACGACGTCGCCGGGCACCAGGTCTTCTGCGCTGATTTGCTGGACTTCACCGCGGCGGCGGACGCGCACCAGCGGGACCTGCAGGGCGCCGAGAGCGGCCAGCGCCTGTTCGGCGCGATACTCCTGGCTTATGCCCAGCGCGGCGTTCAGCAGGACGATTGCCAGAATCACGACCACGTCCTTGACGTCGCCGAGAAACCAGGAGATGCCGGCAGCGACCAACAGAATGACGACCATCAGATCTCTGAACTGGCCCAGAATCAGTTGCAGCCAGTTGATGCCCTGGTCGGATGGCAGGGCATTGGGGCCATGCTCGGTCAGCCGCTGCGCGACGTCGGCGTCTGCCAGACCATTGGCAGCGTCAACGTCAAGCGCAGCCAGAGACTGCGCCACATCGAGTCTGGCGTAATCGCGCATCAGGGTGGCCTTTCAGACGTGACTAAAGGTCAAGGTACGCCGGCATGCCGACAGGGCCTGACATGAAAGCGGAGCCCCTTGTACGCGGCCTACATCATGGACTGCATCAGATTGTCGAGCGCTTCACGTGGGGGCCGCAGCATGTCGTCGGGCAATTGCGTCAGGGGCCTGTCGCTGAGGTTCTCGCTCTCGGCAAGAGTCATCCGGGGCTCCTCGTAATAGAGCAGCCCGGTCAACAACAGGTTGTCCATGCGGGCTTCCTCAAGCAGCTGGATGGCCTGTACGCGCTGGCGCGGGTCGTAGTCCCGGTCGGTCTTCTTGAGGCGGACGACTGTACCATCGTGCATGGGCACGTCAATGATCTGGCCCGCTTCATAGTCCTCGATCATGATTTCCTCGCGCTCTTCAACGAAGTCCGGCGCGAGCAAGTCGATGTCGTGCAGGGGAATCTCGTGTTCCCTGCCGTAAGGGTAGCTCTTGGTCGAATCCGGAGCGTTGTTGAAGGTGACGCAGGGGCTGACGATATCGAGAACCGCCGTGCCCTTGTGTGCAATGGAGGCCTTGAGCAGGGCCTGCACCTGTCCGGGATCGCCGGAAAAGCTGCGGCCTACAAATGTGCAATTGCTGACGATTGCTTCCAGTGCCAGGTCGATGGGAGGCAGGTCGTTGTCGCCGTAGTACCTCAGAAACTGGCCCTCATCCGCAGTGGCGGAGAACTGGCCCTTGGTGAGGCCGTAGACGCCGTTGTTTTCGATGATGTAGACCATGGGCACGTTGCGACGCAGCAGATGTTTGTACTGGCCGAGGCCGATGCTGCCCGTGTCGCCATCGCCGCTCACGCCCATCGCGACCAGTTCGTTGTTGACGGTGGTGGCGCCGGTGACGACCGAGGGCATGCGGCCGTGAATCGCGTTAAAGGCGTGCGCGCGACCCAGGAAATAGGCGGGAGTCTTGCTGGAGCAGCCG
Source organism: Anaerolineaceae bacterium (assembly GCA_026708325.1). Taxonomy (GTDB): domain Bacteria; phylum Chloroflexota; class Anaerolineae; order Aggregatilineales; family Phototrophicaceae; genus JAGWBD01. Next base: position 24,106 of record JAPOVC010000014.1, read on the forward strand.
ATGCCGCTCATTTTGATCACGTTGTGTTGTTCCAGACCCAGTTCGTAGGCGATGCGGATAATCTGGTTGCTGATCGAATCATGGCCGCAGCCGGGGCAAAGCGTACTCTTGCCGCCCCGGTAGTCGTTCCGGCTGAGGCCGAGCGCGTTAGTACGTGCGTTCCTGGGCATTGTGGCCTTGCTCCATGCTGAGAATGTTTTCATAGACAAAGCGGGGCGTCATGGGCAGACCGTCGCCCAGCGCCAGTGACTTCACGTGGCTGTTGTCCTGTGGCATGTCGATGCGGATGAGGCTGGTCATCTGGCCGTCGAAGTTGTTCTCGACCACGTATATGCGATCGTGCTGCTCAATGAACGTGATGACTTCGGGTTTGAGCGGCAGGGCGCGGATGCGAAGGTAACTGGTGTCGATGCCGTCGGCGCGCAAGCGATCGCGCGCTTCCTGCACGGCCGGATCGTTGGAACCATAGCTGACGATTCCGATGCGCAGTCCCGGGCTGGTCTCGATTTCCGGCGCAGGCACCAGCGTTCGCGCCGTCTCGAATTTGCGTCGCAGGCGCTCCATGTTCTCGACCCAGTCGTCGCTGCGTTCGCTGTATTCCCCCTTGTCGTTGTGGCCGGTGCCCCGGGTGAAATAGGCCGCGCGGGGATGGTCCGTGCCTGGTAGCGTACGCCAGGCGATTCCGTCCTTGTCGTAGTCGCGATACCGGTACCATTCGCCCCTTTCAGCAAAGAACTCCTCAAGACCGATCTTGTCGAGCGTCTTGCCCCGATTGATGGGCCGGTCGGGGTACTCGAAGGGCTCGGACATCCAGTTGTTCATGCCAATGTCCAGGTCGCTGAGGACGAAGACCGGCGTTTGCAGGGTGTCGGCAAGGTCAAAGGATTTCCAGCCGAACTCGAAACATTCGTCCGGGTCTCGCGGCAAAAGCACGACCTGCTGGCTGTCGCCATGGCCCAGGAAACTGGTGAAGAGGATGTCGCCCTGGCTGGTGCGCGTCGGCAGACCGGTACTGGGGCCCATGCGGGTGATATCCCAGATGACCACTGGAATCTCTGCGATGTAGGCGAGGCCGGCAAATTCCGACATCAGGCTGATGCCCGGGCCGCTGGTGGAAGTCAGGGCGCGCGCGCCCGCCCAGCCGGCGCCGACGACCATGCCGATGGCGGCGATTTCATCCTCGGCCTGGATGACCGCCACAGTATCCTTTTCGCTTTCGGGGTCCTTGCGCAAATGGCGATAGCCCAGCAGGGCGTCAATCAGACTGGTTGAGGGGGTAATGGGATACCAGGAGGCGAAGGTGACGCCGCCAAAGATGGCGCCCAGCGCCGCGGCCTCGTTGCCCGTGATGAGAATCTTGCCTTCAGTCAGGTTCATGGGCGCGAAACGGTAGGGGTCCTGCTTGACCAGGTTGTCGCGGGCCCACTCCCAGGCGGCCTCGATGATTTCGAAATTCATGTTGACGGCGCCGGCCTTGCCGCGGAACTGGTCCGACAGTGCCCTGTGCACCTGGTCCAGCGGGATTTCAAAGAGCCAGGCGACGACGCCAACATAGACCATGTTGCCGACCTGTTCGCGCCTCGCCGACGGGATCTTGAACTGGCGGATGGTCTCCTTCACCGGAATCTCGTACCAGATAATGTCATCGCGGGTACGGCCCCACTTCCACTCCTGAGGAAGAATGACGACACCACCTTCCGGCAGGTCGGCAATGTCCTCGGCGGCCGTGAGTTCGTTCATGGCGATGGCAATTTCGGTGGTGTCGCGCCGCGCGATGTAGCCTTCGCTGCTGACGCGGATCGTGTACCAGGTGGGCAGGCCCTTGATATTCGAGGGGAAGAGGTTCTTGCCGTTGACCGGGATGCCCATGTGGAACAGGGACCGCACCAGGACGCTGTTGGAAGTCTGGCTGCCGGAGCCGTTTTTCGTGGCTACCATGAACGCGAAGTCATTGACCTGGCTTTCGCGCTCTTCGGCCAGAAACTCTGTACCCTGCTGAATCTCTGCGATACTCATGTCATGTTGGCGCCAAAAGCGCCCGGCTCCTTTTCTGCTCCTGGCAGTCCCTGGCGGTTTCCCGTCATCCTGCGACGCCGGTCAGGGCATTTTCCCCTGTGACGGAAACGCGCTGCCTGCGCGGGGGATAACGCAGCAACTCCGTGTGCTTCCGAAAGTGTTCGCGCGCAGCCTCGAAATCTCCGGCGCGGATGGCCTTCAGGATCCGCCCGTGATAGTCCCAGACGGTTTGCAGGTAGTCGTAATCGGCGTAACGGTTGATCTCGATGGCGTCGTAGGCGTCCCAGTAGGCCTCCAGCAGGCCCGTGACAAAGGGGTTCTGCAGATGGCGGAAAATACCCAGGTGAAACTCCCGGTGTTCCTGATTGGGAATCTGGATCCACTCTTCGTCGTCCAGCTTGGCGCGCGCCCGCGCCATGCAGTCCTCCAGCGCGGCCAGGTCATCCTCATCAAGCAGGACACAGGCCTCATCCCAAAAGGCCAGTTCAATGTGCTGGCGGAGTTCGCTGAACAATTCAAAATTGCCTTCGTCCATGGCCAGGGCGAAGAACAGGGCCAGGCGGACCGCCGGTGTGAAGCGCCAGTCCCGCAGACGCATGCCCATACCTGCGCGCACCTCGACCAGGCCAAGGCTGCGCGCAACCTCCAGTTGTTCGCGTACCTTGCTGGTGCTGATGCCCAGCAGTTCCTCCCCCTGCAGTTCGCTTATCGTCGGCAGGCGGTCTCCAGGGCGGAAGCGCCCGCTGGCGAGGAATTCCAGGAGTTCGGAGTCAATGTCGAGCCGTGCCATGGTCGTCGTCGTCCAGTTCCAGATGCCCTGCGATTAATCAGATAAATCCGATTAACATGACTATAACATGGATTCAACAGGATTGCCAGTCCGGTTTAGCAATTGACCCAGGGATTCAGGGATTGGTCCCTGCGCGGTTGACTGCAATCGGTACGCAGCCCAGGCGCTCCTGCATCACCTCTATTGCTTCTGGATTGTCGTCGATGAGCGTGAACTGGCGCCCCAAAGCTGCGGCCGCGACTCCCGTCGTGCCTGAGCCGGCGAAAAAATCCAGCACCTGGTCGCCTTCGTCAGAATGCACTGCGATGATGCGCTCAAGCAGTTTCAGCGGCTTTTGTGTCGGGTAACCGGTCTTTTCCCTGCCCGTGGGACTGACGATGGTCAACCACCAGACGTCGGTGGGTGTCTTGCCGCGGGCGGCTTTTTCCGGGGTCACGAGGCCCGGCGCCATGTAGGGGATGCGATCGATGGCGTCGTAGTTGAAGACGAAGTTTTTGGGGTCCATCGCGTACCAGAGGATGTTGTCGTGCTTGGCCGGCCAGCGCGACTTGCTGCGCCCGCCGTAGTCATAGGCCCAAATGATTTCGTTCATGAAACTTTCGCGGCCAAAAATCTTGTCCAACAGCATTTTGCAATAGTGCACTTCGCGATAGTCGATGTGGAAGAACAGGCTGCCGTCGTCCGTGAGCACTCTCCTGGCCTGCTCCAGACGCGGTCGCAGAAATTCCAGGTATTCGTCGAATTCGTCGTCGAAAGCGCGCTCTCCGAGCACTTCGCTGCGATAGCGTTTGCCCTGAAAGCCGCTGCGGTCGCCACTTTCATCGCGCACAGTGCGCAGACGTTTGCGTCGCTGTTGACGACCGGTGTTGAAGGGCGGGTCGATGTAAGTCAGGCGGTAATGTCGCGCCGGGAGGGTAGGCAAAACGTCGAGATTGTCGCCAAAAAAAATGCAATTGCTCACAGCAGGGTCTTCAACAGCGAGCGGTCGACATTGCCGCCTGAGAGTACGCATACCACCTGCGAGCCAGGCGTCACCTGCAATGCACCATGCAGCAGTGCGGCGAAGCTGGCCGCCGCCGCCGGTTCGGCCAGCAGCTTGCAGCGTTCCAGAATCAGGCGCAGGGATGCCCTGATCTCATCGTCGCTGACAAGAACGATCTCGTCGACAAAATGCTGAACATGGCGCAAGGTGTGTTCCCCAGCAAAGGGCGCGGCCAGGCCATCGGCCAGGGTCTGCACGTCCTCAATGCGCTCGGGTTGGCCGGTCTCCAGACTGCGTGTCATGGCCGCGGCGCCCTCCGGCTCGACGCCGATGACCCGCGTGGCGGGCCGTTTGTGCTTGAGCGCCGCGGCGACGCCGGATAGCAGGCCGCCGCCACCGACCGGCACGATCACGACGTCCGGCGCCGGAATCTCCTCAAGCAGTTCGAGGCCGAGGGTGCCGTGGCCGGCGATGAGATTCAGGTCATCGAAGGGGTGGACGAAGGTCAGGCCCTCATCGCGTTGCAACTGCTGCACCTTCGGCATGAGGTCGTGCATGCCGCCGTGAAGCAGGACCCTCGCGCCGTAACCTTCGGTGGCGGCAGCCTTGCTACGCGAAGCCCCCTGCGGCATGACCACGGTGGCGGCGATGCCGAGTTGCGCGGAGGCGAAAGCCAGCGCCTGGGCGGCGTTGCCGGCGGACATGGTGATCACGCCGCGACCCTTCGCGTCTTCGTCCAGTTGATGCAGGCTGTTGAGCATGCCGCGGGGCTTGAAGGAGCCCGTTTTCTGAAACATCTCGGCCTTGAAACACAGCCGGACGCCGCATAGATCGCCCAGTTGCTGCGAGGTGACCAGGGGCGTGCGCCGCAGGTAGCAGTCCAGCAGCGGCCGCGTGGCCTCAATGTCCGCGAGCGAGACCCGCGGGTTGGACTGATCCATCACTTCGCCGCACCGTCGAAGCGACCTTCAGGGATGATGTGGCCAGGCAAGAGCGGGCCCGGGGACAATGTCATCCCCGCAACTTGCGCATCAACTCGGCGGCCTGCAGCAGCGTGTCGTCGTTCTTGCAGAAGGTGAAGCGCACGTGGTCACGGGTGATGTGCCGATGCTCCGGCGTGAAGAAGACCGAAGGCGGGATGCAGCTAACTCCGATTTCCTCAATCATGTGTTGCGTAAAGGCCATGTCGTCGCCGTCAAAGAGGTCCGAAAAATCGGCCATCACGAAGTAGGTGCCCTGGGGCAGGATGGACTTCATCCCGGCGCCGGCCAGCACGTCCATCATCAGGGCGCGCTTGCTGTGATACAGCGCCTGGTATTCCTCGTAGTAGCTGTTTCCCATGGCGAAGCCGTGCGCGACCCCCACCTGGGCCGGGTGATTGGTGGCGAACGAGGTGAACTGGATTGAGCGCCAGGCGCCGGTGATCAGGTCGGGCGGGCCGTAGACCCAGCCGATCTTCCAGCCCGTCATGCCGAAAGTCTTGCCCGCGCTGCCGACCGTCACCGTGCGCTCAAACATGCCGGGCAGGGACGCGATCGGGATGTGGCGGGCGTTGTCGAAGAGCAAATGTTCGTAGACCTCATCGGCAATGACGATGCCGTCATGCTGCAAACAAAGGTCGGCGATGAGTTGGAGTTCCGCGCGGGTGAAGACACGGCCGGTGGGGTTGTTGGGGGTGTTGATGATGATGGCACGCGTGCGGTCGCTGAAGGCGGCGCGCAATTCCTCAGGCTCGAACACCCAGTCGGGTGGATGCAGGGAGACGTAGACGGGCGACGCGCCGGCCATCTCGATGCCTGGCACGTAGCTGTCATAGAAGGGCTCGATGACGATGACCTCGTCGCCCGGGTCGATCAGCCCCATGATGGAGCAGAAGATCGCCTCGGTGGCGCCGGGCGTTACCAGCACGCCGTTTTCGGGATCGACCTCCATGTCGTAGAAAACGGCCGCGTGTCTGGCGATACCTTCCATCAATTCCGGAATGCCACGACCCGGCGCGTACTGGTTGCACTTGCCGGAGCGCAAGGCGTCTATCGCGGCCTCGACGACTTCCTGCGGCCCGTCAAAGTCCGGTCTGCCCTGACCAAGATTGACGGCGCCATGTTTGAGAGAGAGGTTGTTGATCTCGGCGAAAATGGTCGTGCCGAAACCGGCGACACGGTTGGCATAGCCAGGTGCGGACATGGGCGCTCCGTCAAATGCGCGAAAGGCGGCTGGAGTATAGCAGTGGGCGACGCTTATGTCAGCGAGTCTCGGGCGGCTGTGGCCAGGCGGTCGACGTGCCGGTTGGCCGGGTCGCCGGCATGGCCGCGCACCCAGCGCCAGTTTATCTCGTGTGGCTGGCAGGCTGCGTGCAGGCGCTGCCAAAGGTCCCGATTCTTGACCGCTTTGCGGGCAGACGTTTTCCAGCCCTTGCGGATCCAGTTGGGCAACCACTCGGTGATCCCGTTCTTCAGATACTGACTGTCCGTGCAGAGCGTGACCTCGCAGGGTTCGCGCAGAGCCTCCAGCGCCATGATGGCGGCCGTCAACTCCATGCGGTTGTTGGTCGTTGAGGGCTCGGCGCCGCTGAGTTCCCGTTGATGTTCCCCGTAGATGAGCAACGCGGCCCAACCTCCGGGTCCGCCCGGGTTGGGTTTTGCGCCGCCGTCGGTAAAGATGGTGACCCTTGGTTTCGTCATCGGAGACCCGAGTGGTCGTTGCCCGGAGATCGACAGTCTACACAAGCGCGGCGGATAAGGGTACACTTTTTGCCCCACAGCGCAGGGAGAATGACATGATCAAAATGGTGGGCACGGCATCAGTCTTTGTGGCGGACCAGCAACGGGCCAGGGACTTCTACGTCGACAAACTGGGTATGGAGCTGCGTCTGGAGGCGCCGCTGTTTCCCGGCTCTGATCTGAAATGGATTGAGGTAGCGCCAGCCGGCGCGGAGACTTCAATCAATCTCTACAAAACGGACGACGACGACGAAAACTGGGGGCACTACGCCGGCACCATCGGCAAGCCCCAGTCGATCACCATTCAGGCCAGCGAACTGGAGGATCTGGCGGAGGAGCTGCGCGGCAAGGGCGTCACCATCCTGCAGGAGCCGGTGTCAGAGCCCTGGGGCAACTGGATGTCCATCCAGGATTCCGAGGGCAACACGTTGATCATCACGGCCGATACCCTGACGATGCGCGATGAGTGACGAACGCATATTGACCCTGCACCCGGAAGGCAAAAGGGGCGTCAACATCCTGCGCTCGAAGTACGATCCTGTGCGCGCGGCCCTGCTGGACTCGTTGCGCGCGGGCGGCGGCGAACTGACTCACACGGAGCTGATGGCCGCCGTCGCCGAACGCCTGGTGGGCTTCAGCGGCTCGGTCACCTGGTACGCGGAGACGGTCAAACTTGACCTGGTCGCGCGCGGCACTGTCACGCGCAGCAGCGGCAGCCCGCAGGTGTTGACGCTGGTAGAGGACTGACGCTCAGTCGCGCAGGAAGTTGCGCAGCACGGTCTGCAGGATGCCGCCGTTGCGGTAGTAGTCCACCTCGACCGGCGTGTCCAGTCGCACAATTACCTCAAACTGTCTGGAAGCGCCCTGGTCGTCGCTGGCCGTGACGGTCAGGCGCTGGCCGGGCCGAATGTCTTCAGGGACCGGGATATCGAAGTGCTCAGCACCCGTCAGACCCAGTGACTTCACGTTTTCGCCGGGCAGGAAAGTAAGCGGCAGCACACCCATCATCACCAGGTTGCTGCGATGAATGCGCTCGATGCTCTCGGCGATGACCGCGCGGGCCCCCAGCAACTGCGCGCCCTTGGCGGCCCAGTCGCGGCTGGAGCCCATGCCATAGTCCATGCCGGCCAGCACCACCAGCGGCGTATCCTCGGCGATGTAGCGCATGGCCGCGTCGTAAATCGGCAGGGTCTCTCCGCTCGGGAAGTGGGTGGTGATGCCGCCCTCCGTCCCAGGCAGCAACTGGTTCCGCAGGCGTACGTTGGCAAAGGTGCCGCGCATCATGACCTGGTGGTTGCCCCGTCGTGAGCCGAAGCTGTTGAAATAGGGCGGGCTCACGTCGTGGTCCTGCAACCAGGTCCCGGCCGGCCCATTGACGGCAATGGCGCCGGCCGGTGAAATGTGGTCCGTCGTCATTGAATCGCCGGCCATGACCAGTACGCGAGCCCCTTCAATGGACTGCAGGGGCTGCGGTTCCGGCGGCAGGTCCATGAAGAATGGCGGCTCCTGGATGTAGGTGCTGTCCGGGTCCCAGCGGTAGACGGCCTCGTCCGGGCTGGGGATCTCGTTCCACATGGCGTTGCCGTCGTATACGTTGCCATACTGCTGCCTGAAGAGCTCTGGCGTCAGGCAGTTCTGGATAGTGTCGAGTATCTCTTCCTGGCCGGGCCAGATGTCGCGCAGAAAGACGTCGCGGCCTTCAGCGTCCTGTCCAAGTGGCTCTACCTGCAAGTCGACGTCGACCGTGCCCGCCAGCGCGTAAGCGACCACCAGCGGCGGGGAGGCCAGGTAGTTGGCGCGAACGTCCGGGCTGATGCGACCGCCAAAGTTACGGTTGCCGCTCAACACGGCGGCGGCGACCAGGTCCGCCTCGCGGACGGCGTCGGAAACCTCCTCGGGCAGGGGCCCGCTGTTGCCGATGCAGGTCGTGCAACCATAGCCCACGGTGTGGAAGCCAAGTTGCTCCAGGCAGGGGGTAAGACCCGCCTCGTCCAGATAGGCGGTGACGACGCGCGAGCCGGGCGCCAGGCTGGTCTTGACCCAGGGCTTGCGGCGCAGCCCTCTTTCCACGGCATTCTTTGCGAGCAGGCCGGCGGCAACCATAACCGAGGGATTGCTGGTGTTGGTGCAGCTTGTGATGGCGGCGATGACGACCGCGCCGTGTTCCATGGTGGCGCTGTGCCCGTTGTGTCGGTAGGTCGCGCTGCTGGCCAGCTGGGAGACCGAGAGCTCATAGCCCTGGGGCCCGACCGGCGCGCGGAGGGCGCGCCGAAAGGCCGGCTGCATGTCCTGCAGCAAAATGCGGTCCTGCGGCCGCAGCGGCCCGGCCAGACTCGGCTGCACGCTGCCCAGGTCCAGTTCCAGGGTGTCGTTGTATTCCGGATCGGGCGTATCGGCTGTGCGGAACAGCCCCTGTAACTTGCAGTAGCGTTCCACCAGCTCGATCTGGCTTTCGTCGCGGCCGGTGCGCCGCAGATAGCTCAGGGTCTCGTCGTCGACCGGGAAGAAGCCGATGGTCGCGCCATATTCCGGCGCCATGTTGGCGATGGTGGCGCGATCGGGGAGGGTCATGCTGTCCAGACCGCTGCCATAGAATTCAACGAACTTGCTTACCACACCTTTCTCGCGCAACATCTGGGTGACGATCAGCACCAGGTCGGTGGCGGTGGCCCCTTCGGGCAGACTGCCGGTCAGGCGGAAACCAACGACTTCGGGCATGAGCATGTAGACGGGCTGGCCCAGCATGGCGGCCTCGGCCTCAATGCCCCCCACACCCCAGCCGACGACGCCAAGGCCGTTGATCATGGTCGTGTGGCTGTCCGTGCCGACCAGGGTGTCCGGCAGAGCCACCGGCTCGCCGTCCGCTCCCTGGTAGAGCTGTACGACCCTTGCCAGGTATTCCAGATTCACCTGGTGGACGATGCCGGTGGCCGGCGGCACGACGCGGAAATTGTCGAAGGCTTTCTGGCCCCAGTGCAGGAATTCGTAGCGCTCGCGATTGCGCAGGAATTCCATCTCGGCGTTGCGGGGCAGGGCATCCGGCCGGGCGAATACATCCACCTGTACGGAATGGTCAATGACGAGGTCAACGGGGACGACGGGGTTGATTTTGGCCGGGTCGCCGCCCATACGCTGCATGGCGCTGCGCAAGGCGGCAAGGTCGACGACCGAGGGCACGCCGGTGAAGTCCTGCAGGATGACCCGGGCGGGCTTGAATGGGATTTCGACAGGATTGTAGGCGGCTGCATCCCAGCTGGCCAGATTGACCACGGCCTGCTCGTCCACCTGAAAGTTGTCCAGATTGCGCAGGGCGTTTTCGAGCAGCACCCTGATACTGAAGGGCAAACGATCCAAATGGCCGATGCCACCCCGGGCCAATGAGTCGAGCCGGTAGACCGTTGCCTCGCCGCTGCCGGTATCAAAACGACTGCGCGCCCCAAAGCTGTCGAGTGGCTTGTTCATCGTTCCCCCCGCGTACAGCGAAAACGAATGCATAGAGAGATTTTAGCAGAAAGCAGAGGGGCTCGGCAGCGCGCCTGGCCTTGACGTGCGTTCCCTGCACAGTGAAAATCGGCTACACTGCGACGCAGAATACCGGGATGGCGAGGGCAGACCATGAGCAGTAACCGCATGCGGACACGTGAGCGGCGCCGGGCGCGGGAACAGCAATCACGGCGACAACGACAGATGCTGCTGCTGGCCGCAGTAGTGGTCATCGCCGCCGTCGCGGTGCTGGCGTATGTCATCACCAGTCAGCCCGCCGAAGCACCGGTCAGCGATGCTGTGTTCGCCAGTTACGAGGGCATTCCGCATTCGGAGACGGACGAGGGCTTCCCCTTGCTGGGAGATCCGGCCGCGCCGGTGCAGGTCAGCGAGATTTCCAGCTTCGATTGTCCTTCCTGCGGTAACTTCTACCGAACGGTCACGCCGGCGCTCATCGAGCGCGTGAAGACCGGCGATATTTCCTTTGTTTACATTCCGATTTTTGGCACGGGCGGAATCCCCAATGGCGAGGGCGCCAACCGGGCCGCGCTCTGCGCCGGTGAGCAGGACAGATTCTGGGAGTATCATGGCGCCCTGTTTGAGTGGCAAATGACCTACGCCAATCAGGCCTTCGCCAGCAATCGCCTCGCCAGCGGCGTTGACAATCTGGGCATTGACCGGGCCGCCTGGGATGCCTGCATGGCCAGCGGGCGCCCTGACGACGTCATCAGGGCCGCCAACACCCTGGTCAGCCGCACCGAAGGCTTCCGCGGCACGCCTTCCGTGCTGGTCGACGGTGTAATGGTGGACTCCACGCTGGCCGGAATAGAGGCCGCCATCGCCTCAGCCCTGGTTTCCGGCTGAACCGAGGTCAGACAGGGCGCGTCAACATCGGTCCAAGGGGTCTTCCGCCGAGCAGGTGCAGGTGCAGGTGGTAGACCTCCTGACCACCATGCTCGTTGCAGTTGACGATCAGTCGGTACCCCCTGGCGTCGATCCCCTCTTTTGCCGCAAGTTGCCGGGCGACGACGAACATGTGTCCCAGCAGTTGCTCGTCAGCTTCTGACACGTCATTGGCAGTGGGGATTTCGCGATTGGGCACGATGAGGATATGCGTCGGCGCCTGCGGATTGATGTCGCGAAAGGCTGTGACCTGGTCGTCCTGGAAGACCATGTCGGACGGGATTTCCCCCGCAATGATTTTGGCAAAAATCGTGCTCATCGCTCCACCCCTGTTTTAGATGGCCGTGCCGCCATCCACCGCCAGCACCTGGCCGGTGATGAGCGCAGCATCGTCCGAGACGAGAAAGGCGACGGCGCGGGCGACGTCCTCGACCGTGGCCAGCTGGCGCAGGGCGGCGAAGTCCCGCGCCATGTCGGTCAAATCTACCAAATCGCGTGTCAGATCGGTGATGATGAAACCTGGCGCCACCGCGTTTACCGTGATGTTGCGCGGGCCGACTTCCTTCGCCAGCGCCTTGGTGAGCCCGACCAGGCCGGCCTTGCTGGCGCTGTAATTGGTCTGGCCGCCCTGGCCCATGAGGCCACTGATGCTGGCGACGTTGACGATGCGACCGTAGCGTTTGCGCATCATGCTGCGCACCGCCGCCCGCGAACAAAGCCATGCACTGCGGAGATTGGTCTGCAGAACGTCGTCGAAATCCTGCGGCTTCATCAACATGATGACGTTGTCGCGGGTGATGCCCGCGTTGTTGACGAGAATATCCAGGCGACCATATTCGCTTGTCGTCGCCTTGATCAGCGCCGCCGCTCCGTCTTCCTCGCTCACGTCGGCCTGAATGGCGCCGGCCTGTCCCTCGCCTTCATGGATGAGTGAGACGACTTCATCGGCGGCATCAGCATTCTGAACGTAATTGACGACTACCGTTGCGCCACGCTGCGCCAGTTCAAGCGCGATCCCCCGGCCGATACCGCGGCTGGCGCCGGTCACGATGGCGACACGATTCTCAAGTTGCTTCATAAACGAATCCTGTCCTGTGAAATGCGCATCGCAAAGATACTTCCTGAAGCCTCTGTCTTCAACGGCCTGGCGTGAATCAGCCGCCCACCCAGCCCAGCAATTCGATTTGACCGCGCAAATCGCCCGTGAGATTGCGTAGCCCAAAACCGTTGCGGTTGGCGGCGTAGACGTCGATGCGACCGTCGATGCGTGGATTGATGCCGGTGAAGGCCAGCTGACCGTCGCTCGAATAGGCCGGGTCACACATGCCGGGAGGCATGCTGCCACTGGCGACGACGAAAAAACCTGCGTCAAGGACGCGCACGCCGTAGGGGCAAAAGCCCTTCGTGCCGCCGAGGGCAAGACGTTGACCGTCGGGCGACCAGGCGGCCGCCATGCCAAAGCGCGGGAAGGCGAGGCGCGGCAGACTGCCAATGCGTTGCCCCCTTGCGTCCAGCAGGGTGGTCACGCTGGCGGTCTGCGAAGTGTCTTGCAAGACGACGCGGCTGCCATCCGGGGACCAGATCTCCATCAGGCTGCCCTGGCCGGAATCTGCATCCAGAGGGTGTACACGTCGTTCCTGCCCGCTCGCCAGGTCAATGAGATAAATGCTGCGCTGCAGGTCACCTTCGGCAATGCTGACCAGGTTCTCGTTGACCCAAACCGGCGCTTCGCCGACCCAGCGATCGGAGAGCCTTCTCAATTCGCCGTTTGCGAGGTTCAGCAGCCAGGGATGGCCGCCATAGGGCACTTCATCTTGTAGCAGGTCACAACCATCTGGCGCTCCAGGTTGCCAGCCGCCGGGGCAGCGGGCCCGGTCAGATACGAAGAGCAAGGTACGGCCAGCGGGTGACAGGGAGGGCCAGAAATCGCGATTTGGGCTGCGCGTAAGATTGACGGATGCGCCGGACGCGCGGTCAATGGTGAAGACGTCGATGCCCCAGGCGTTTTCTGCGGCGAGTACCAGACTGGAGCCATCCGGCGCCCAGCGGACGTCACTTGCAACGCTGCGCTGCAAAAGGGAATCAATCGCCAGCACGCGACTGCTAATGCCTGTTTCTGTGTCAAGCAGGTAGATGCCGGCATTGGCCCGAGGTTCGCTGACAAGCCAGGAGATACCGTTTCCGGAAGGCGCCACAGTGACCCCGGAAACGGTGTCCGCATTCATTTGAATCACCGGCAGACGCAGCCCGCCGGTCAGGGGGGCTGCGAAATAGACAATCTGGCTGTTGGTATTGGGACGCGGAGTGCGCACGTCATAGTCTGGCAGGCGGTCGTTGCGGTTGATAAAGGCCACCATGGGTGTGTCGATTCCGTCGCGCAGGGAGGGTGGCACGTCGACGGTCTGCCAGTTGTCGTAAACGAAACGTGGGCCCGGTACAGGTGTGATGGTGGGCGTCGGCGTGACCGTCGCCGTTACGGTCACAGTGGGGGTGGAGGTGATCGTGGGCGTGACCGTGGCGGTTGGTGTCGAAGATGGCGTTGCGGAAGGGGGAGGGGTTGCCGTGGCAGTCGGGAGTGGTGTCGGGGAAGGCAGCAGCGTGGCCGTCGGCGAGGCGGTGGGCGTGGGAGCGACCAACGCCTGGCAAGCGCTGATCAGGAGGGCCAGCAATGGCAGGGCCCTGGAAAAGAGTGTCATGCGGGTTGCCCTGGGCAACGAGGAATCACTTTCTGCAAACACCGGAAATGACAGCGATCAGGCAGGTCTTACTTCAACCACGACGATGAAGGGTTCCTGTTCACCGTCGCTGTACAAGACCAGCAAGGTGTAGCGAGTCGTCTCTTCCGGGCAAACTTCACGGATTCCGCGACCGCTGACGGGCGTGCCATCGAAGAAAACGGCATCGACGTTTTCGATTTCCCAGCGCAGGATGGTGCATTCACCTGCGGAAAGGACGGTGCTGTCCGCGCTGAAAAGGAGCGGCGTTGCTGTCTCCGCCACTCCCGCTGTTGTCGCTTCGGCTGTGGGAGACACCGGCGCGGGATTTCCCGGTATGCGCAGTATCTGCCCGACCTGAATGAAGTCGGCGTCTTCGATGCAATTGGCAGATTGCAATTGCAATACCGTCAGGCCATAGGTCTGTGCAATGACAAACAGGGAATCTCCCGACTGAATGACATGGCTTCCGCCCCAGTCAGATCTTGGCGTACAGGCGGTGGGTGCAATTGTTGCCGGCATCACCAGGGTAACCGGCGGCAGGGTCCTCGTGACGGGCAGGATGATCGTCGCTGAAGGTTCAGGGACAGGGGTGGTGGTGGGGCGCGGCGTCGCACTTGCCGGCGAGGTCGGGGTGGCAGCAATGGTCGGCGCAGCCGGTGGCGCGCCCTGGGCGCAGGCCGACAGGACAAGGGTCAACACAAGCAGGCCGGCAAATGCCCTGCTCATCGCTGGATTTCTCCTGAACCGGCAGCCAGCAACTCTTCTACTTCGGCACGATTCACCAAAGCCACGTCGCCGGGCATGCTCAATTTGAGGGCCGCCACGGCGTTCCCGTAGCGCAGGGCTGCGGACAAATCGGCCCCCTCAAGCAAGGCGAAGTGCAGGCCGGCGGCAAAGGCATCGCCGGCGCCAATGCGGTCGACCGGGGTCACTTCCGGAAAGGCTGGCACACAGTGCAGTTTAACTCCGTCGTGGGCCAGTGTCGGCTCCGCCCCCTGGGTGATCACGACAGTTGGCCGGCGCCAGCGATCGAACAGGCGGCGGGCCAGGGACGCGGCCTCTTCCTGGGCCTCAAGGAGCTTGCGGGCATCTCGCGCGGCACTGATCACCAGATCGCAGCTTTTCGCCAGCTCATCGACTACGGGTCGACACGCATCCCAGGACCAAAGTTTTTCGCGATAGTTGAGATCGAGGGTGACATGGGTGCCGGCGGCGCGCGCCTCCCCGGCTGCCCGCCGCACCGTCGCCCGGCAGGAAGCGCTCAATGCCGGCGTGATGCCGCTCAGATGCAGGTGACGCGTGTGTTGCAGTGCAGTCCAGTCGAAATCGTCGGGCTGCATTCTGCTGGCGGCTGACCTGGCGCGGTCGTAGATGACGCGCGTTGGCCGTGGCGAACTGCCAAATTCGATGAAGTAGGTCCCCAGTCGGGCGTCCTCTTCCGGGTCAAGCACCACACCGGAGACATCCACGCCGTGGCCGCGCAACACACTGAGCAAATTCTCCGCGAGTGCGTTGTGAGGCAACTTCGACCACCAGGCGACGCGCTTGCCGAGGCGCGCAAGGGCGATGGCGATGTTGCTCTCGGCACCACCGATCTGGATTTCCAGGTTGCGGGCAGTGACAAGGCGTTCCGCGCCTGCTGGGGCAAGTCGCCACATGCTCTCGCCCAGGGTTAGCAGGTCCAGCTGCCGCGTTGTCACCCGGCCTCTCCCTGCTCAAGGGGCGTCGGCACTGGCGTTTGCGCCTCGTCCGCGCTGTCGCGCGGCACATGGCCGTTGGCGGGCGGCAGCAACACCAGATCGATGACCTGCTTCATCGAATCGACCAGGTGAATGCGAAGACTGCGTCTCAATCGTTTGGGCACCTCGACGAGGTCCTTGCGGTTGCTGGTCGGCAATATGACGTCGGACAGCCCGGCGCGACGGGCAGCCATCAGTTTCTCGCGCACACCGCCGACCGGCAGAACCTTGCCCCTCAGCGTGATTTCGCCCGTCATGCCGAACTCCGGCCGCACGGGGCGCTCGCTCATGGCGGAAACCAGCGCGGTCGCCAGGGTGATGCCTGCGGAAGGGCCCTCCTTGGGGACGGCGCCCTCGGGCACGTGCACGTGGATGTCGGTCTGTTCCAGTTCTTCAGCCGGAAAGACGAACATGTTCGAAAGCGAGCGCACGTGACTGAGCGCCGTCTGGGCCGATTCCTGCATGACGTCGCCAAGGTTGCCGGTCATGGTCAGGCTGCCCTTGCCGGGCAAAAGAGAAACTTCAAAGATCGCAATGTCGCCACCGCCGAGTGTCCAGACGAGGCCGGTTGCCATGCCCAGGGAGGGGCCGTCCAGGGCTCGCGTGCCCAGAAAATGGGGAGGCCCCAGCCAGCGGGAAACCATGCCCGCATTGATGCGGGCCGGATGAGGCCGGTCTTCGGCGACCATTCGCGCCAGCTTGCGGTTGATGTTGGCGATCTCGCGGTTCAGATTGCGGACGCCGGCTTCCCAGGTGTAGTCGCGAATGATCGTCTGCAGGGCCGATTGTTCCAGGCGAAGGCCACGTTCCTCGAGTCCGTGCCGGGCAAACTGCCTGGGGATGAGGAACTGTCGCGCGATGTCGATCTTTTCTTCTTCAAGGTAACCCGGGAACTCGATGACCTCCATGCGGTCCAGCAGGGCGGGTGGCAGGGTATCCAGCTCGTTGGCGGTTGTAATGAACAGCACCTGGGAAAGGTCGTAGGGCACCTCCAGATAGTGGTCTGAAAACTTGCCGTTTTGCTCCGGGTCAAGCACTTCCAGCAGGGAATCAGCGGGGTCGCCGCGGAAGTCCATGCCCAGTTTGTCAATTTCGTCCAGCATAAAGACCGGGTTGACGGTGCCGGCGCGTTTCATGGTCTGAAGGATGCGGCCGGGCAAGGCCCCGATGTAGGTGCGCCGATGACCGCGAATCTCGGCCTCGTCGCGGACGCCGCCAAGACTGACGCGCACAAACCTGCGTCCCAGCGCGCGGGCAATGCTTTCACCCAGCGAGGTCTTGCCGACACCCGGTGGACCCACGAAACAAAGGACCGGACTTTCCATGCGTTTGCCTGCCAGCTTGCGCACGGCTATGGCTTCAAGGATGCGGTCCTTGACCCGCGGCAGACCGTAGTGACCGGCATCCAGCACCTGGCGGGCATGGCTGACGTCGAGGTTGTCCTCACTCGCCTGGCTCCAGGGGAGTGAGATGATCCAGTCTATCCAGGTGCGCAGAATTCCGGCCTCCGGTGTGGCGGGTGGCATGCTTCCCAGTCGGGCAAGCTCCTTCAGCGCCCTTTCCTGCGGTTCCGGTGGCAACTGCGCTTCATCGATTTGCCTGCGCAGGTCGGCCTGTTCCTGCTGGAAGACGTCGCCTTCTCCCAGTTCGCCCTGGATCACGCGCAACTGCTCTCGGAGCCAGATTTCACGTTGACCGCGCTCAAGTTCGTCGTGTACGCGACTGTTCAGGTCTTCCTCGATTTCCAGCGCACCGAGTTCCTGCTGCAGCAGTTCCGTCACCCTGGCCAGGCGATCTCGCGGTTCGAAGGTTTCCAACACGTCCTGGCTGACCGCCGTGGACAGGGACAGGGACGAGGCGACCAGGTCCGCCAGCCAACCCGGGTCGTCGGTGTTCAGCGCGTAGAGCAACATGTCTTCAGGGATGTTACTGTTGAATTCGACCAGTTTGCGGAACATGTTGACGACGGCCTTCATCATTACGGGCCCGGCGTCGTCAGTCGGGTGGCTGTCATCGACCAGGCGCGCCCTGGCGGAGAGGCAGGACTCGCCCTGCAGGAACTCAACCACCTCTACGCGCCGACGGCCCTGGGCGAAGATGCTGCGAGTCTCGTCAGGCATGCGCAATACGCGTCCGGGCGCCAGTTCCGTGCCTATGCGATAGAGGTCGTCCGGGTCGGGTTCCCTGTCGCCGACGTCTCGCCGCACCAGGCCAATAACGGTCCCCAGTTTGCTCCTGGAGGACTCTGCCGCCAGCAATGCCTGGCGAGTGTCGAGATAAAGCGTGGTGACGATTTCGGGGAAAACGGCGCCGCCCGAGATCGGCAGCACCGGGCAAGTGATCAGTCCCTCATTGTCCGGTTGGGCGTCGCGAACACTGTAGAAATCACCCGTTTCACCAGGCATGAAGCGCGTCGACCTCCCCGGGCAATGGTGCCAACATTCTACCCTGGCCCCTGTGACCGGTAAAGCACAGCGCCGACACGACGAACCGTGACAACTCATGCTCCGGACGCTTCTGTGCGACTTGACACGGGGACGCCGGTTAGGCCAGACTCCTGCTATCGAACCCGGGGAAGGCGCAAGCATGCGTGTTGTGTTACTGCCAGCCGTGCTGGCCGGCGCCGTTGCCGTTTTGCTGCTTGGCCAGGCGCTGGTCAGGCCCGACCTGCCTCTCATTGGCGCGGCGGCCTTTTCAGCGCAACGCATAAGTCCCAACGCAGACGGCAGGGACGACGTCGCCATTTTTGAATACAGCCTGACCCGCAACGCCCGGGTCTCAATGCAATTCGAGGGCGAGGATGGTTTTCTTTACTACTTTAGAAAAGACGAGCCCCGCCCGCGTGGGGATTACTCGGTCGCATTTGGCGGGGTCGTCGATGGCTGGGTCCGGCCTGACGAAGCGCTGACAGTCGAGGTGCTGCGGCGCTTGTTGCCCGATGGAGACTACACCTGGCGTTTGCTGGCGGCAGGGAATGACGGCGACGAAAAGGACGTGCGGAGCGGCGCCCTGACCATAGAGGACGCAGACTCGCCTCTGCCGGTCATCAGAACTTTCAGCGTGTGGCCGGACGTTTTCACTCCCAATCAGGACGGCATCAGCGATCGCACCGAAATCAATGTCTACCTGGAGAAGGGCGCGCAACTGAAGGTCTGGTTGCTGGGCAATGACGGGCAAAGGATTTACGTGGCGCCACGCAAGGAAGGCCGCAAGCCAGGCGAGGCCGGCCGCCACATCTTTGATTATGAAGGCGGCGTCGACCTCGGCGCAGACCCGCCGCCAGATGGCAGCTACGAGGTTGTGGCGCGCGCCGTGGATGACGAAGGACAGATCGTTGAGCAACGGGCGCAGTTGACCATACGAAATGGCGGCAAGCCGCTGGCGGAGATCGTGCCACAGTCGATTGGGGTGGACGTGGCCTTCGCGGTGCAACCCTGGGACCATCGCTTTATGACAAGTGTCGCGCGGCCCGGCGCCCTGCTTGATATGCCTGACAATGTGCAGGACAACCGCTTGACTGCCCTGACCCTGCAAATTCGGGATGAGATGCTCGTGTTCCGGCTGACGGTCGAAAACTACAGTGAAGTGCCCTTGCGGACGACCGGCCCGCCACCGGGCACGGTATACCAGCAGGACCAACGCGCGGCTACCCTCAACGCCTTCGATGAATCGGGAGCATGGCGCGTGGGAATCGACTGCACCACGGCCGAGACCGATTATCCATGGCGCTGGGCCCTGGGGACGGACAGCGATCTTTACGAGGAATTCGACCCGGACAGCGGCAACACCTACAGCTTTCTGCCACCAGGGGACCAGGTCGTCGTCTGGGGCGGCATACGCTTCAATCACATTGAGGACCGCAACCCGCAGAATTGCTGGGCGGGCCTGATTCACGAAGACGTCGAGGTTAGCATCCGCAATCGCAACGTCGGCAGCCGAGAGATAGAGCTGGTGGAGTGAAAGACACTCACACCCCAGGCCGACAGTCTGCGCCGGACCTGGCCGCAGTGCTGGTCACCTGGAATGTTCGTGATCTGGTGCTGGATGCGCTGGACGCCCTTTTCGCCGACCTTGAAACCCATGGACCCGCAAACAGTCAGGTCTGGGTTGTGGACAATGCCTCGCATGACGGGACCGTGGAAGCCATCGCGCGCCGTTTCCCCCAGGTGCAATTGCTGGCCAGCGCGGAAAACCTGGGGTTCGCCGCCGGCAACAATCTCGCCCTGCGCGCCATGGGCTTCGGTCGCCTGAAGGGCGGCGAGCTGCCCCGCGCTGTGTATCTGCTCAATCCGGATACGCAAAGCTCTGCAGGAGCGACCGGCACACTTTACAAGGCCCTGTTCGCCACACCAGTCGTCGGCCTGGTGGGGGCGCAGCTCTGTTATGAGGACGGCAGTTTTCAACACTCGGCCTTCATGTTTCCGGGCCTGCGCCAACTGTGGGCCGAGTTCTTCCGGCTGCCAGGCCGCCTGATTGAAGGGCGGTTCAACGGACGCTATCCCCGCGGTCGCTACGCGGCCGGCGTGCCCTTTCGTATCGATTTCCCCCTGGGCGCCACCATGATGCTCAGGCGAGAAGTCATCGAGACGACGGGCATGTTTGACGAGGAATTCACGCTCTACTGCGAAGAAATAGACTGGGCCTGGCGGATTCGCAAGGCTGGCTGGCGCGCCCTGTGCGTGCCTGCGGCCCTGGTCACGCACCTGGAAGGTCGCAGCAGCGCCCAGGCGCGGCCGGAAAGTGTCCTCAAGCTCTGGCGCAGCAGGGCGCGGCTGTTTCGCAAGCACTATCCGACCTGGCGTGAGCGCGCGGCGCGGAGGCTGGTCGTCCACGGTCTGCAGCGGCGCTTGCGAAGCCAGGAGCCCGATTCAGAAATGGCTGCAGTCTACCGAACCCTGATCGGGGAGTTACGGTCCGGCGGAGAAACGCGGTGAAGCGGCGAAAGGGCCTCGTGGCGGTTGTTCTCACGCTCAACGAGGCGGGTCACATTCGGGAGTGTCTCGATTGTCTGGGTTTCGCCGACCAGGTGCTGGTGCTGGATTCCTTCAGCACAGACGGAACGCCCGAACTCGCCGGGGACGCCGGCGCACATGTCGAACAGCGCCGCTTCCGGGACTATGCCGATCAACGCAATTACGCACTCGATTTGCTCCGTGACGAAACAGACCATGTGCTCTTCGTCGATGCCGACGAACGTGTGGGGCCGGAACTCGCAAGGGAAATCCAGTCCGCGCTGTTTGCCCGGCCGGGTGGAACCGCCTGGCGCATTCCCCGCCACAACATAATTTTTGGTCGTCTGACCCTGCATGCCGGCTGGTTTCCCGACTATCAGACGCGTCTGCTAAAGACCGGTTGCGCCCGCTATGACCCGCAACGACCGGTGCATGAACTGGTGCAACTGGAAGGAGATCCCGGCACACTGGAGCAACCCCTGCTGCATTACAACTACGATTCGCTGCGGCAGTTCAGACGTAAACAACGGGATTACAGCGAGCGGGCTGCGGGGATGCTTCATGCACAGGGTCAACAGGCGTCGTTGCGCGAACTGTTCCTGCAACCCCTGCACCACTTTCGCTGGCGATACGTAACCCTGCGAGGATTCCGCGAAGGCTGGCACGGCCTGCAACTGTGCCTGTTGATGGCCTGGTATGAATTCCGGACCCTACGTCGATTGCGCGGCCTAGCCCGTCAGGGCGTCGAAGGCACCAGCAGGCCGTAGTCTCCCTTGCGGCGCCGGTAAAGTACGTTGATGATTTGTGAGTCTACGTTGTAGAACATGAAAAAGTCGTGGTCCAGCAATTCCATTTGCTCGATGGCCTCGAGTTCGGACATTGGATTGAGTTCGACGTCCTTGCGTCGGGCGATGGGCAATCCGGCCTGTTCTTCCCCGGCATCGGCGAAATCAAACTGGAAATCACCGACATCCGGAATGTCCTCTGCGAGCGACAGCTCCTCGACACTGGCGACGAAGCGATCCCGCCCGCGACGATAGCGTTTGCCCTTGAAGCGTTGAATCTGGCGATACAGCTTGCCGACGGCGCCATCGATGGCGATGCGAATATCGCCATCCGCCTTTTCCTCGGCACGCAGGATGGCGCCCCGTTCATGTCGCAGCGTTATCTGGGCGCTTACCCGATCGCTGCCGCGCCGCGTGTGTTCATGGGACAGGTCCACCTCGACGATTTGTATGCGCGGCAGGTACCGGTCCAGCCGGTCCAGCTTTTTGAGCGTGTACTGTTCCAGCCCGTCGCTGATCCGGACGTTGCTGCCTTCAATCCTTACATCCATTCCGGGGTTCCTCCGCCATGGTTTGCCGGTGAAACTGCACTTGTGAGTGTCAGGCCAAAGACCGATCTGGCGCCCGTTGCCAGGAGCGCACGGGCGCATTCGCCCAGGGTCGCGCCGGTCGTGTAGACGTCATCGACCAGCAGCAGGTCGCAACCCTGTACGCGCCCTGGGTTGACCACAAAGGCGTCGCTGACGTTTTGCAGGCGTTGCCGGCGGGTCAATCCTACCTGGGCCCGTGTGTTTTCTGTCCGGTACAGCGCGTCGTCGGCCAGGGGGATCCAAAGTTTCCGGGCAAGGACCTGACCCAGTAACCGGGTCTGATTGTAGCCACGTTCCCTTTCGCGGGAAGGATGGAGCGGCACAGGCACCAGGAAATCGGTTTCCCACTGCAGACTTGCCACCAGATCTGCAAGACGGTTCCCCAGCGGACCGGCAAGCTGCGCTGCATTTTCGTACTTGAGGGCGAGCAATGCCTGGCGCAGCAGGCCCCTGTGTTCCCCGCTGCAGGCAAGCGCCGTGAATGGGTCGAGCGCGTGGACCTGCCGGGCAGGGAAGGGAATGGCATCCAGCAGGCACTGACATTCCGGGCACCAGACCGTGTCGACGCGTTGGCAGCCGGCGCAACGGGATGGAAACAGCAATTCAAGACCCGCGTCCAGCAACTGGCGCAGCTGCAGGCTGAGGACCCTGGTGCGCTCGCGCCGGACAGGACGCGGAAGACAGGCCCGCTCCGAGTCGTAAATCCCGCGTGGCTGGTTCATAATTGGCAGTATAGTCCTCTGTTGCCGTGGCTGGCAACTGACCGTGAAAGGGCCCCTGGCCAATGAACAGGGTGGAAAGCGCCGGACTGGCGTGGTATCGCTTTGATGGCTGGCCACAATTGCATCACGGTGTCTTCACGCGAAGGGGCGGTTGCAGTCCACCCCCCTGGGCGTCCCTGAACACGGGCGGAAACATCGGTGACGAGCCACTTCACGTCCGCCGCAATCACGAACGCATATTTGGCGCCCTGGCCGTCAATGAAAAACGCGCCTGCACGGTTTGGCAGGTCCACAGCGCGGACATTGTGCTGGCGCATGGCCCGGTGCGCAACCGTCGCTGGCTGGCGAAAGCGGATGCCATGCTGACTGCTGAACCCGACACGCCGCTGGTCATGCGATTCGCGGACTGCGTGCCCCTGTTGTTTTTCGATCCCGGGCGTCAGGTCATCGGCATGGCGCACGCAGGCTGGCGCGGGACTGTGCAGGACATCGCCGGACGAATGGTGGGTCTGATGGCAGACGCCTGGGGCTGCCAGCCGGAAGACATCGAGGCGGGCATCGGCCCTTCCATTGGGCCGGACTGTTATCAGGTGGGCGAGGAAGTGGTAGAGGCCGTAGAGGCTTGTTGCGGCACACTGGATGGTTTGGTCAAGCGGGACCCGGTCGATGGCAGCGCCTGGCTGGACCTGTGGGCCTGCAACCGCCTGCTGCTGGAACGGGCAGGCGTACGACACATTGAACTTGCCGCGCTTTGTACGGCCTGTCATCTTGACGATTTCTATTCGCATCGTGCCGAAGGTGGACGCACCGGACGCTTTTGTGCGGTAATGACCCTGTGAGCATCGCTGCCAATATCGAAGGCATCCAGGAGCAGATCGAGGCGGCCTGCAAGCGGGCTGGACGTGATCCCTCCGCCGTCACCTTGTTGGCGGTGTGCAAGCAACAATCTCCGGAGGCCGTTTGTGCGGCAGCAGCGGCAGGTTTGCGACACTTTGGCGAGAATCGCGTAGAGGAAGCTGTAACAAAGATCCCCCAGGTGCGGCAATGCGTTGCAGAACCGATCGTTTGGCATATGGTGGGTCATATACAAAGTCGCAAGGCCAGGCAGGTGCCCGGGCTGTTCCAGGTGGTACACGCGGTGGATCGCTTAAAGCTGGCGCGTCGCCTTTCAGCCCTGATGAGCGAGCGGGACCGAACGCTGGATGTGTTGCTTGAAATCAACGTTAGCGGCGAGGCCAGCAAGGCCGGTTTCAACGCGCTCGGCTGGCAGGAGGACGCAGAAACCCGCGACAGCCTGTGGCGGGACTGCGAAACGATGCTTGCATTGCCAGGATTGCGGGTGCTGG
Source organism: Anaerolineaceae bacterium (assembly GCA_026708325.1). Taxonomy (GTDB): domain Bacteria; phylum Chloroflexota; class Anaerolineae; order Aggregatilineales; family Phototrophicaceae; genus JAGWBD01. The sequence goes on from JAPOVC010000014.1 coordinate 47,851, forward strand.
GCCTGATGACGATGGCGCCGTTCGTCCCGGACATGGAGGCAACGCGACCGGTTTTCAGGCAGTTGGCGGCATTGCGCGCAGCGCTTGCCAGGGATCTTCACGTGCCCCTGCCGGAACTAAGTATGGGAATGACGGAGGATTACCCCGTCGCCGTTGAAGAGGGCGCGACCATCGTTCGAATTGGCCGGGCCATTTTTGGACCCCGCCGGGAGAATTGAAAATGAGTTCGATTGGTGATCTGCTGGCACAGTTGCTGCAAATTTATCAGTTGGTATTGCTGGCTCGCGTGTTGCTCAGTTGGTTCCCGGACATTGATCGCAGCAACGCGATCGTCCAGTTTTTGTATGACGTGACGGAGCCAGTGCTTGAGCCGGTCCGACGGCGTTTGCCTCGTGGCTCAACGATCGATTTCAGTCCACTGGTCGTGTTTTTCGGTATATCTGTGTTGTCGATGATCATTCGCGCCATTTTTTGACCAGGACCTGGCGGAGAAACAATCGTTGCGCCAGGGGCATTGGCGCGCCCGGCGGCTTCAGGCTTCAGGCGGTCACGGCGACGAGAATGCGACCGCAGTTGGCGCAGGTGACCAGGCGTCGCCCCAGTTGTACCTCGCGCTCGGCCGTGATGTTTTGCGCGACTCCACAGAGCGTACAACTGTTGCCTTCCATGCGGGCGACCGGTTGCCCGCCCTTGCGTGGCTTGAGAGCAGCGTATTGCCTTTGCAATTCCGGCTGGATTTTCTCCAGCGCACCCTGACGCCGCCTTTCCAGGTCCGGCAGGGAATTCATCAGGGTTTCCCGCTCAAGAATGAGCTCCTGGTGGGCGTCGCCGCGTCGACCAATGACTTCCCTCAGGGCCTGTTCAGCATCGGCCATGCTGGATTCCGCATCTTCAATGGCCAACATGGCTTCCAGTGACCGGCTCTCCAGGTCGCCGTTGCGGCGCGTCAGCGAGGCAACTTCAAGTTGCATGTCCTGCATTTCTCGCGGGCTCTTGACTGTACCGCTGTACAACAACTCCCCTGTGCTGCGAATCTTCTCTTCATTGCCGGCCGTCTCCAGTTCCAGATCGCGCAGTCGACTGCGCAGCGGCCCGAGGATGTCGCGGATTTCCTGGCAGCGCGCTTCCGCGCCCTGAATTTCTGTGTCGTCCGCCAGTTCCTGCGCGATATCCTGCAGGCGCCGCCTGGCCTGCAGGGCAGATTGTTCCAGTTGCTGCAACTGATAGAGCTGAAGGGCGGGATTCACCGGAAAATCACCTGGATGACGAGCGTCGGCCGAGTATACTGACCGGCCTGATTCGTGCCAAACTCCGCTGACTTGGTATAGTCTGATGTTGCATACTGACCGACTAACTGACGGCTCCATCGGGGCAGGAATGAACCGCCGACTTCAATTGCGCTTCAAGGAACGGGTCAGACTATTGATGGCCGGTGACGTACTGGCAGTGATGCTTGCTGTCCTTGTTGCCCTGATACTGCGCGCCTTCAGCAGCCAGTTGGTGATTGACCGGGCCTATTTTGCCAGCCAGGCTCCCTGGTTTCTTTTTTTTGCGGTTGTATGGCTGGTGTTGGCCAATGCGAATGACCTGTATCAATTGTCTCTCAAATGGAGTCCGACCCGGATTCTCTTGCGTTTAATGCGGGTCACGTTACAGATTCTGCTTCTCTACATCATTGTGTTTTTCCTTGCCGAACGAAACGAGCTGCCGCGTCTTTTCATGCTCTACTTTGCTGTGTCTTCCATCCTGCTGATCGTCATGTGGCGTTTGATCTGGCCGACTTTCAGCGACTGGGCCAGCGAGGCGCGCCGAATCCTGGTCATTGGAGAGGGTGCGGGCGTGCAGCTTATCAGGGAAGCCATTGAACAACAGGCTGCAGATGCCTTTGTCATTGTCGACGTACTCAACACCAGGGAACTGGAAGCCCTGCAGGGCAGGACCGGTCTGACGGAACTGGCCCGGGAACAGCGGGTGAGCGACATCATCGTCACGGCCACTCGCTCACTGGAGGGCGACGGTCTGCGAGGCGTCATGGATGCCACAGTGGCCGGCATCAATATATTGCCCATGCCCGTGCTCTATGAGGGCATTACCGGTCGTTTTCCGGTCGGGGTTGTGGGCGAGAACTGGTCCATCCTGTTGCCGCCGGACACCGAAGACTTGCGCCCCTGGCTGCTGGTGAAGAGCGTGCTGGACTACGTGTTGGCAGTCGTGGGCGCCATCTTGCTTTTGCTGCTGTTGCCATTTGTTGCGCTGGCCATTCGTCTGGATTCGCGCGGCAGAATCCTGTATTCCCAGGAGCGCGTGGGTCTCAACGGGCGACTGTTTCGCATGATCAAGTTTCGCACCATGGTCGCCGATGCCGAAGAGGGGACCGGCGCTGTTTTTGCCCGGGGCGACGACCCGCGTATCACCAGAACCGGGAAGTTCCTTCGTCGTTCCCATCTGGATGAATTGCCGCAGGTCCTCAATATTCTGCGCGGTGAGATGAGCCTGGTTGGGCCCCGCCCCGAACGACCGGAGCACGTAGCAGTTCTGGACAGGGACATCCCCTTCTACCGCGTCCGTCAGACGATGCTGCCCGGTCTGACCGGTTGGGCCCAGGTGCATCAGGATTACGCCATGGACGTCGCCGAGACCTGGGTCAAGCTGCAATACGATCTCTACTACGTGCGTCATCATTCCTTTTTGCTTGACCTGGAAATTCTGTTGCGGACTCTGGGCAGGGTCCTCGATTCCCGCGCCTATCGCCGGGGTACGAAAGGCCCATCCGCCCATGACGCCCAGAGCGCCGTCAACGTCCGCTGATGTTGGGGTGAACTGGTGTCCGATATCAAATTGAGGGCGGCACGACAACTGATCGCCGAGGAACAGACGGCGGCGGCGCGGCGGATTCTGGAGACCATGCCGTCCAATGAGACTGCGCGGGGTTGGCTGGCCCGCCTGAATGAAATGGCGGCCGATGATCAGGAGCCGGCAGCCATTCCGGGGGGCGCATGGGAATACCTGGAGGTCTTTGTCAAGGCCAGCGAACGACAACAGGCCGATGCCCGGGTCGTTCTCGCCGGTCAGACCTTCACCACGGTTGAGCACTTCTATACACGCAAACTGAATGAACTCGGTGCGCAGGGTTGGGAGTTGCTTTCAGAAGAACTGCAGGGCGGGGATTTCTATCGCCTGCTGTTCAAACGTCGTATCCGCGGTGGCCGGGACTGACGGTCACGGTCCTGTCCGTCGATGGCCGCCAACAAGGCGCCGTTCCAGAGGCTCGCGCAATTCCTGAAAACTGATTTCCAGCCAGGGGAAACCCAGCCAGACATTCATCAGGCCAAACAACATGCCGGTGACGACGCGAAAGGCGGGCGTCGTCTCACGCGGCGGCCACAGGCTGAAGGGAGGGTAACCCAGGAGTTGACTGAAGCCGTCGATTCCGACGGGAGCCAACCCAAGCAACACGTAAAGCCAGATCGGCGCCGGCCGCAGGTTGCTCCGCCAGCGGCGGTAGAGTGTGGCTCCAACGAGCATGGCGCCGTAGATTGAGACGTCTCTTTCACAGAGCGACAACTTGTAACCGAAATTCTCATCGCCCGGGAACGCGCGGGACGCGAATTGCAGGGCAGGAGTAAAGGTGTAAAGGTCCTCCAGCGTTATGTCGGCCGTATTGCGACCGGAAAAACGGGCGTACAGTTCGCGAAAGGCGGGCGAGTCGAGGGCGGCGCGTTCAAAGGATACGTCATCGAGACCGGCAAGTTCACGCGGCCACACGGTTTGCTGCCCGCCGATGAACCAGGATCTAAACGCGAACTGGTGACAAAAGGGGCTGTAGAGGGTGTAGATGACTCTTCCCGGCGCTTCCAGGCCGAGCTTCATGAAGACCGGCGCCAGGAAAGGCAGGGCAACGTAGAGCGCCAGAAGGAACGTGACGAGTTCGAGCCAGTGACGGCAGATCCCCAGCAGCATTCGATCGCGACGCATGGCCGCGCGGCGAATGAATGCCCGGGCCGGTTTCACCGGGCCGGCCCGAACCCAGGATTGCCCGTCAACGCGGGTTCAGGAAACCAGTGCTCCGTCAACCAGTTCATGAATCTGCTCGACGGTCAGGGCACCGAAGTGTCGGGACAGAATCCTGCCATCCCGATCCAGCAAAAAGGTGCTGGGATAATTGCTGATGCCGTACAGCGCCTGAATGGAGGCGTCTACGTCGAGCGCCAGTGGAAAGGACAGGGCAAGATCCTCGCGAAAGTCCTGGACTGCGGCCGCCGACTCGGCGTTGTTCACGGCGATCACGACAAAGTCTTCGCCCGCCCGCTCGCGGTAGATCTGTTCGAATTCCGGCATTTCAATGCGGCAGGGGCCGCACCAGGTTGCCCAGAAATTGAGCAGGACGACCTGGCCCCGATAGTCGCCGAGACTCAGGGCCTGGCCGTCATCGCCGGTTGTCGCGAAATCGGGTGCGATCTGTCCGACTGCCGTGCCCGTTGACGGCGCGTTTGCCGCCAACTGGTCAAAACCAGCCGGCGCGTCGGCTGCGGAAAGGGCATCGACGTCGCCTTGGGATTCTGCTCCGGGCTCTCCAATCAGGCTGCCAAGGACCTGCTCCTCAAGATTGATGGCCGCCTCGGCAAAGGCACCGGTGGCCAACGTGGCGCTGAGACCCTGCAGCGTCCCGCTGGCGACAAGCAGGCCGACCAGGACCAGGAAAGCCCCACTCAACAGCTGGATACTGCGGAGATGCCGCTGCAGGCGGCGCAGGATGCCCTGGGCGCCGTCCAGCAGAAAGGCCGTAAGCATAAAGGGTGCGCCCAGCCCCAGGGAGTAGGCTGCCAACAGGACACTTGCCTGACTGGCATCTCCGCCATTCGCGGCCAGGGTGAGTACTGCGCCATACACCGGGCCGATGCAGGGTGTCCAGCCGGCCGAAAACACGACGCCCATCAGCGCCGAACTGGCGAAGCCGTTCCTGCCCCCGCTGGCGGCGACTTCGCGACGCATGTCAGCGTAAAGAAATGTGGTAAGGCGATCGATGTTTGCTCGCCAGAAGCGGGCCCCGTCCGTAAAGGCCCCTCCCAGCAACAACCAGGCCAGAAAGAGAGCCAGCAGGATCAGGCCCAGGGTCGGGGCCCAGGGCGCCCATTGCCACAGGTCTGATTCCTGGATGGCGACCGTGCCGGAAAAGCCCCACAGGATGAGACCGGCGGCGATCAGGGCCACGGCCAGACCAAACAGGGGGCTGGCAAGCAAGGACTCGCTGGACCTCAGCCGCTGCAGCCAGCCGGATAACAGGCCCGAAAAATGCAGACCCAGAAAAATGATGATGACTCCGCCAACCCGCCCAATCAGGTCCGTGATTGTGCCGATATTCTGCCCGCCTACGACGCTGATGAACGCCGTCGATACCAGACCGATGCCGACGAACACCAGACTGAAGCCGGCGACGAAGAACAAACTGTGGGCGAACGTTATGAAACGCTGGGCCGTGCCGATGCCGACTACCGGCCCGCCTGCCAGAGCGACGTTGCTGACGGAACTGGTCAGCCGCCCGCCCATGTATCCCACATAGGCCGGCACGAGGGGAAGGACGCATGGCGAAATGAATGACACCAGACCGGCAATGAAGGCCAGCCAAAGGGACAACTGGATTTCCATGGGCTCACCTTTCCCCTCCATTGCATGGAGGGAACGCAATGACTGTCCGCTATTTTATCAGGACAGGTCGTACTGACGGATTCTTTCTTGATTCTCTAAAGATCCGGAATCGAATCCTGAGCCGAAGTCCATTCAATGGTTCTCTTCGGCATCGTCAGCAATGGCCGACTGCCTTTCCGCAAGCACGAGTTGCTCAAGGGTGGCCCTTTCCCCGGCTTCGCTGTTGACCGAGCCTTCGTACCAGGCGACTCGCAGTTTCAGAAGGACGCGGGCGATGGCGGGCCCTGGCGAAAGACCGGCGGCAATAACGTCGTGTCCCGTGCTGCATACGCGGGTTTCGGGCCAGCGTCGCAGCCATTCTGTCAGCCTCTTGCGCAGGGTAACGTCAGCCGTGAGTTGTGCGAGACAACAAACTGCTGCAAGCGGAATGTTGAGCAGCCGGTCCACGATCTGAAATGTACTGGCATGCTCTTCAGCCAGGATTCCGGGTTGGCGCAGCAGACCTGCCGCCGCTTCCATGGAACGGGCGCGTCTGGGAGCAATCTGCAAGCGCTTGCAAAATGAAGGCAATCTGTCGGGTTCGATGTCGCTCGCCAGAGCATGCCACATGTTCGACTCGGAGTCACTGCAGACGGGCAGACCCTGTGCGTGGCGGGATCGCTGCAACCGCCCTTCAATGTCCTCCGGCACACGAAAGTCGGGATGAATCGCTGTCAACAAATCTTCCTGTTGCATGGCGAGCAAAATGGCGCCCGGACTTTCTTCCTGCAGCAGCAGGTCAATTTCGTTGCTCACGCGCGTGCCGGTAATGCCACCCAGAGCAGGGCGCGCGACCTGCATCAGTTCCAGGGTACGTGGCTCAATGGCGAAGCCAAAGCGCGCCTGGAAACGCCATGCGCGCAGGATCCGCAGTGGATCGTCATGGAAGCTCAGGGGGTGCAAAACGCGGATGACCCCGGCGTCAAGATCGGCGAGCCCTCCAGTCGGGTCCACAACCGGTCCCGCAGCCGGAGCAACGGGAATGGCGAGTGCATTGATGCTGAAGTCGCGTCGCAACAGGTCTTGTTGCAGGCTGCTGCCAAAGACCCGTGGCAAGTCAGCCTGCGCAGCGTAGGTTTCGGCGCGGGCGCCCGCGAAATCAATGTGTTCCGGCAGCCGGCCGAAGGCCAGCGACAGTTGCTCGGCCGTCCTCTCATTCGGGAACCAGCGAAAGGTGCCAAATGGCGTCATGGGGCCGGAAGTCCCGCCAAGCCGGGACTCAAGGAGACGGGCCAGGCGCCGGGGTTCTGATTCGGCGACGAAATCCAGGTCATCACAGGGCCTGCCCAGCAACAGGTCGCGAACACTTCCACCCACCAGCCATAGACCGATGCCGGCACTGCCCGCCAGGTCAGCGATGCGTTGAATCAGTTCACCATGATGCGTTTCTGAGAGAGTGACCCTGCGCGTACTGCCCTGTTGTTTGGCACGATGGCGCAACAGGTCCCCTCTGGAGACCATGCCCCGCAGTTGACCGGCAGCGTCGAGCACTGGCAGAGCGTCCCGGCCGTGTAGGGCCAACACGGCCTCTGCGGCGGAAAGTTCATCGGTCTCCCGCAAATGCGGATAGTCGCTGTGCATGATGTCACGTACTCGCAGGGATCCCAGATTGTGCTCCAGGGCCCGATCCAGATCTTGTCGCCGCAGCAAGCCGACAATCTTCGCGTCACTCTGTACGGGCCAGCAATCGTAGCCGACTCGCCTGACGAGAGTGGCCACGTCTTTCAGACGCGCAGTGCCGTCCAGGGTCTGCAAGGGGCCGGAGGTCATCACCTGGGAAACGAGAGGATTCATGGGTCAATGCTGACAGCGGGCATGGTGGGGCGCGTCGGGCATGCCCCACCCTACTGTCAGTATAGCGTGCCGGCGGCTCAGTCGGCAGGCAATGACCATGGCCCGGTAACGCCTCGCTGGGCCATGCTGAAGGCGGTAGACGCGTTGAACAGCGCCAGGATCGAGAAGGCCAGCGCAGCGTGGCGGTCATCGCGTCCGCGCAAGAGGGAAAACAGGCCCGGCATGATCACAAGCAGGAACAGCATGTAAAGGAGATAAAGCAAGAAGCGCTGCGGACGAAAGCCCTGCAGGGTCAGGGCGACGCCAACAAGCAGGGTAATGCCTGCCACGCCCGCACTGATGGCGACAGCGCCCCAGAACCCACCGCTTATCGAAGCATCCCGCGCCGCCATGCCAGCGGCCCAGACGCCCAGGGCCAACATGTACAGGATGTACATGTTGAAACAAATGGCGTGAAGATCGGCCAGAGTCACCGCAGGCCGAAGGCTGACTCAGGCGGGGAAGAACTGGCCCAGCAGCACCTGGCCCAGCCACATGCCGGTGGTGAGATTCACGGTGATCAGGGTCTGCACCTGGGCCGCACCGCTGGCGTCCAGCGCCTGGCTTCCCCGCATGTCGGTGGCCGGGCGGAACAGCAGGCTGACGGCAATGCTGATCAGGAGGCCGAGGCCGAGCCAAAGCGGAAAGACTTCCCGCACAAAGGCGGCCAACAAACACGCCACTGCCAGCCCGGCAGCCAGATACATGAAACGACGGGCATTGACCGCGCCCAGCATGATGGCGGTGTTTTGGAGACCTGCCGCACGGTCCATGTCAAGGTCGCGCAACTGGTTGTAAAGTTGACCATAGACCGAGAGCAAGGTGGCGGCGATGGCCACCAGCCAGACGATCCCCGGCTGCGCGTCGTAGAGAAAATAGCCCGCCAGCAGCAGCAGGCCGCTCAACATCAGTGAGTGCGATACAACGTCGGTGACAGGCCAGGCCTTGAGCCGCACCGGCCGCCAGGAATAGAGGTGTGAAAGCAGAAGAGTCAGGATGCCGGTCAGGAGGACGGTAAGGCCGCCTGCGGCATAGAGCACCAGGGTACACAGGGCCACCGTACGGCAGGCGGCATACCCCAGGCCCCGACCTATTTCACCGCTGGCCACCGGATTGCGGGCGGCGCGGGCGGGGTCACGGGCGTCATCCGGCGCGTCTTCAATGTCGTTGATCATGAAGGCATAGGCGACTGCAAGAATGTTGGCAACGACGATCGCCGGCAAGCGCCAGTCCAGCGAAGCGGCGTTGGCGCGTGCTGCCAACAGGGCCCCCAGGACTGTCAGGGGAACGACAAAGGAAACAAATTCCCGCCAGCGCGTGAGGCGCAGGAGGCCTCGCAGGGTTCGTCTGATTGAAAGAAAGGGCACCGTGAATCTCCTTGCGGGCTTACAGGGATTGCTCGCCCACGGGACTGTATCCTGCCACAAGGCGAAGGGATTTTCAACGGACGGTCTTGTCTGGCGGTCCTCTTGTCCGGCGAGTATCCTGCCCCTTATGCTGCGCCCTGTTTGCACATTCCTTGCATCTCTCGCGCTTTACGGATGCACGCTCATCGGTCAACCTGCGCCAACACCCGTCAGGATTGCGACAGCCACGCCACGGCCTTCACCCGCGAGCGTACCGCAGGTCTCGGTCACGACTCAGGTCGATCCGCTCAAACAGACTGCGGTGAAACACGTTGTCCAGGCCACCATTGACCTGGCGCAACATGAAATAGAGGTCCAGCAGGACCTGCAATTCAGAAACCTCACGGCATCGCCCCTGGCGGAGCTACTGCTGCTGGTCGAGGCCAACCGACAAGAGGGCAGCGTTGAGGTCCAGCGCATCGTCGCCGATGAAACTCCGCTGGAATTCACTCTGGATGGGCGCAAGCTGACGGTCCGATTGCCGCGTGTCTTGCAGCCAGAGGACGCGATGGAACTTAGCCTGGACTTCCGGCTGGACGTTCCGCCCTTTGAAGCTGATGACTTTCTGGGGTGGCTGGGCTACAGCCAGCATCAGATGAATCTGGGCAACTGGCTGCCGGTGGTTGCGCCCCGGGGCGGTGGACAGTGGTTGGTCAATGAAGCGGCTGCCTTTGGGGAACACTCTGCGCAGGACCCCGCGGACTGGCAGGTAGGGGTCGACGTCGAAAACGCGCGGGACGACGTGGTTTTGGCCGGACCTGGTCAGGTGACCCAAATGGAAGACGGGCATTGGCAATTCGAGCTGCAGGCTGCCCGCGATTTCTCGCTAAGCATCGACACCCGCTTCCAGTTTACGGCCTCGGAACTCGCAGACGGGACACAACTTGAGGTCTACTCGCTCAGTGATGCGCCGGATGCACTGGCGGCTGCCGCCTGGACCCTGGACGTCGCCCGTCGCAGCGTAGAACGCTTTTCGGCGCTATTCGGCCCCTTTCTCCTCAATCGCCTGGTCGTCGTCGAGGGAGATTTTCCGGATGGCATGGAGTTCAGCGGTCTGGTGTTCGTCAGCCGGGACTGGTTTGAGAGCTGGGAGGGCAACCCCGCCAGCTATCTGACTGTGATCACTGCCCATGAAGTCGCCCACCAGTGGTGGTATGGCTCGGTGGCGAATGACCAGGCCGCCGATCCCTGGCTGGACGAGGCGCTGGCAACCTACAGCGAATATCTGTTGCTGGAGTCGGACTTCCCGGAATTGACCGACTGGTGGTGGGAGTGGCGGGTCGACCGCTTCGCGCCTGGCGGCTATGTCGACGGCGACATATACGAGTTTGCCAGCCGCCGCAACTACATCAATGCCGTCTACCTGCGGGGCGCGCGCATGCTGCACGAGTTGCGGCAGGACCTGGGCGACGACGCCTTTTTTGCCTGGTTGCGACGTCATGCGGAGCAGGGTGCGGGCAACATCGTCACGGAAGAAGAATTCTGGTCCCTGCTGGATGATTCACAGCTGGCGGCTACGCTGGAAACGCGAAGGCGTTACCTGCGCGATCCCGGTCCCTGACCCGCAAGCCGTTGACTAAATGACCTCCAGCCCGTCGGCATCCGGCATAGACGGGAACGGCCCGTGAGGTTCCGTCTGATACCACCAGGCGACGGAAGCGATATCATCCTGCAGCGGCAGGTAGCGATTGCCACTGCGCCAGCCCAGGGCCTGGATGGTGACGCGCAGGTCTTCCCGGAAACGAATCGGGTCCAGTATGTGCCAGCGGTAGAGCCCGAATCGGGTCTGACTCTGTTCGAAACCATCCGGCCGCAGCACCTGGGGCATCCCTGAGTAGGGCGAACTGAATTCGCCATAAGCGCCTTCGGGCATCCGGAAGCCCCACGCTCCGCCGAAATAGTCCTCGGTGCCGGTGCCACAGATGGTTGGATGCACGTCACCATCCATATAGAACTTGATTTCGCCCTCGCCCCACCAGCCGCTGTTGTTGGAACCCCAGGCCATGTAGGTGCCCACGTAGTGACCCTGACCCGTCACGCCTTCCAGCAAGGTATGGACCTCGCCGTAGGGCAGGGGATTGTTGCGACGCCACTGCGCGTGAAGGTAGGCGGCGTCGTCGGGGATGTCCGTCTCCGCCCAGGTGATCTGGTAGTAACAGGTGACCCTCTCTTCACCGATGTTTTCCAGTGTCACGCGGGCGTGCTTGCGAAAGGGCATCTGCCAGTAACTGTTGAAACCGGCGATCGGGTTGACGGCGATGGCCAGGGAACTGATCGTGCTGTGCCGGTTCCAGCCGCTACAGAAGAAATCACCGAAGGGGACCTCGATCGATGGACTGTCTTCTCCGTCCCAGTAAAAGCGAAGCAGCATTTGACGCCAGCTGTCATGCGAAACGGCAAACCAGATGTGCTGGATTGCCCCCGGACCGGCAATATCGGCGAGGGTGACCTCCGCACCTCCGTCGATGCGAATGCTGGGCGAAACCTTCCAGCCCTGGCCGAGGTCACGCGCGGCCTGCAACCCCGTGCCTTCGGTCGCCAGGTCGCCCCGGCCTGCAGCGCCATCCGGGTTTTCCGCACTGATGGAGCGCGTTCGCGCGTCTGACAATCGCGCCAGATCGCTCATGCCTGTAACAAGCCCGTTGAATGCCATCCTGTTCCACTCCTCCGCGCTATACTCCTGCCGCCAAATGGTAGCGCGCAGGAGACTTTCGATGAAATTCTCGCCGCAACAGGTGGAGCGCTTTCGCGAAGAAGGCTGGCTGGGCGTGTCGGAATTCTGGTCGGATCGCGAAATCGCCGCCATGCGCGTCGAGCTGCAGAGTCTGCGCGACGCCGGCCTGTTGCACAACGTCAGCACGGAGGGTGACGGCACGACCTACTCGAAGCGGACGGCCAATCTGCAGCTCTGCCCCATGTACCCGCACAGCCGCTTTTTCCGCGCCATGCCCTTCGCCGACAAGGTTGCCGAGGCCATCGGTCAACTCATCGGTGATCCCGTGATACTGCACCTTGATCAGGTCTTTCTCAAGCCGGCGGGCCATGGCGCCGGCACCAACTGGCATCAGGACAATGCCTACTTTCGCATCCCGGACCCCCTGGGGGGCACCGCCATGTGGACGGCGGTACATGACGCGACGGTCGCCAACGGCACCATCCGGGTCATTCCAGGCAGCTATCGCGTCGAGTACGAGCATTCGCGAGACCCTTTCAGCGACCATCACATTCGTTGCTACCCGCCGGAAGAAGACGCGGTGTCCATCGAATTGCCCGCCGGCGGCGTGGCCTTCTTCGCCTATGGCGTGGCCCATGCGACGGGCGCCAACAAGACCGACAGCGACCGCGCCGGCATCGCGCACCACTTCGTCAACGGGTCGATGAAGGACATTCGCTGGCGCAAAAAGAAACTGAGCGAAAACCCCTGGCTTTCCGGACCCGCGGCCAGCGGCGGCGAACGCGAATACTGCGAGCGGATCAGCGGCACCTGGGAAAGGGAGGTTGAGCGCCTGCTCTGAAAGGCGGTTATACTGTCGGGCGGCTGATGCGTTGAATCCGACAAGGAACTGCCATGCTTTCCATCGTGCGTGCCTGCGCCGTCGTCGGTCTGGACGGTTGCATCATCGACGTCGAGACCGATTTCAACCCCCGCGCCGGAATCCCCTCTTTTTCCCTGGTTGGCCTGCCCGGATCGGCTGTGCGTGAGAGCCGCGAAAGGGTGCGCGCCGCCATCCGCAATTCTGGCCTTCAGTTCCCGAACAAGAGCTATGTGGTCAACCTGTCGCCCGCCGACCTGCCCAAACACGGGCCGGCCTACGACCTGGCCATCGCGGTTGGCGTGCTGGCGGCGACCGATCAAGTGCCCGAAGGCGCGCTGAAGGGAGCGATTTTCCTCGGTGAGCTTTCACTGGATGGCAGTGTGCGTCACGTCAAGGGGATTATGCCCATGGCGAACGTCGCCCGCGATGAAGGGTTCAAGACGCTCTACGTGCCTGCCTGCGATGCGCCGGAAGCCGGGTTGGTGGATGACATCGACATCATCCCGCTGGAGACCCTGGGCCAACTGGTCGAGCACGTCTACGGTTTGAATCCAGTCGCGCCGCTGGAGCGCAGCATGCCAGCCGGCGAGAGCGATTCCCTGCCGGAAGGTCAAATGGACTTCTCCGATATTCGGGGCCAGGAACATCTGAAACGGGCGCTGGAAGTGGCCGCCGCCGGCAACCACAATCTGCTGATGAAGGGGCCGCCCGGCGCGGGCAAGTCGCTCTGCGCCCACGCCCTGCCCGGCATCCTGCCGCCCTTGACTCGTGTGGAAGCGCTGGAGGCAACCCGCATTTATTCCGTGGCCGACATGCTTCAGAGCGAAGAGCCCCTGTTGCGTCATCGGCCCTTTCGAGCACCGCATCACACCATTTCACAGGCCGGCCTGGTGGGCGGGGACCCGGTACCGCGTCCCGGCGAAATCTCGCTGGCGCATCGCGGGGTCCTGTTTCTGGACGAACTGCCGGAGTACGGTCAACGCATGCTGGAAGTGCTGCGTCAGCCGATAGAGGAGCGCAGGGTCACTATCAGCCGGGCCAGTGGTTCGCTCACCTTTCCGGCAAACTTTCAGTTGCTGGCGGCCATGAACCCCTGTCCCTGCGGCCACTTCGGCGATATGGCCCGCAACTGCAGCTGCTCCGCCACTCAGGTCCAGCGTTACCAGAACCGAATCTCGGGACCCATGCTGGACCGCATCGACATGCACGTCGACGTGCCACGGGTTGAATACGACAAGCTGATGACCATGGAACCTGGCGAAGCGACCCGGGAAATCCGCGCCCGTGTCATTGCCGCGCGTGAAAGGCAGGCGGAACGCTTCAGCGAGCACCCCGGACTTTTCGCGAATGCTGACATGGGGCCAGGTGAAGTACAGGCAATGTGTCGACTCAATGATGAAGCGCGACAAATTCTGGATGCCTCGGTTCGCCAGATGCGGCTGGGCGCGCGGGCCCTGCACCGGGTGCTGAAACTGGGACGCACCATCGCCGATCTGGCTGCCAGCGACATTGTCTCTGTGGAACATGTGGCCGAGGCGTTACAGTACCGGCAGAGCGGGCAATTTTCTGCCACTGGAACGTAGGGGAGGGGACGATGGAATTGTTGGTCATCAATGCGGCGGAAGTGCGCCAGTTGCTGCCGATGGCGGCCTGCATGGATGCGATGGAAACCGCGCTAAAACAACTTGGGCGCGGAGAGGCGCAAAACCCCTTGCGCAGCGTCAACTGGTTGCCTGAGAAGCGGGGCATCTTGCTGGCGATGCCGGCTCTTGCTGAAGAGGCGATGGCCATCAAGGTCATCACCGTCATGCCGGGCAACCACGGCACACCCTACGATTCGCACATGGGCGCCGTCATCCTGTTCGACTCGCAATACGGTCGGCCCCTGGCCCTGATGGACGCAACTGAAATCACAGCCATTCGCACCGCGGCCGTCAGTGGCGTGGCAACCCGCGCGCTTGCCCGCGAGGATGCCGGCGACCTGGCGATATTGGGTACGGGCGTACAGGGGCGTTCGCACCTGCAGGCGATGCTGGAAGCGCGGCCCCTGCGGCGCGTCAGGGTCTGGAGCCGCAGCGAGGCCAGTCGCGCGGACTATGTGCGGTGGGCGAGCCAGGAACTGGATGCGGAAGTTGAGGCGATGGAGAGTGCGCAGTCTGCCGTCACTGGCGCGGACCTCATTTGCACGGCGACTGCCGCCGCCCAACCGGTGCTGCAGGGCGCCTGGCTGTCTCCAGGCACGCATATCAATGCAGTAGGTTCCTCCACGCCAAGCACACGCGAACTGGACTCGGCTGCCATGGCCCTGGTCAGTCACTTCGTGGATCGGCGCGAATCCACGCTCGATGAATCGGGGGATTACCTGATCCCCCTGCAAGAAGGCGCGATCGGGGACGACCACATTCGCGCCGAACTGGGAGAAGTGTTGCTTGGTCGGGCACCGGGACGCAGCAGCGACGACGAGATCACGCTCTTCAACTCGCTTGGTCTCGCGGTCGAGGATTTGGCATCGGCGCAGCTCATCTATCGCGAGGCGCAGAGGCGGGGCCAGGGCACAAAGGTTGAATTTGGCGAGTCGGCGGAAGATTAAATCACTTCCCTGGCGGGGCAAGCGATTCAATCATCGTGACCAGCACCTCAATGGCCAACAGGTACTCGTCGAGGTCGACGTGTTCGTCAGGCGTGTGGTCCAGCGCTGAATCGCCTGGGCCGTAGGCGACGATCGGACAATTCCAGACTGGCGCGACCAGGTTCATGTCCGATGTTCCGGTCTTGGTCACAAAGCGCGGCCGGGCGCCATGCTGACGGATGGCGCGGCGGAAGGCCCGGCTGAGCAGGTTGTCGCGGGGGCTGAGCCAGGCGCGTTCGTGGCCCCTGGTCATAAGGCTGGCGTCTTCGCCTGCGGCGGGCAGCTCGGCTTCCAGCTTCTCCGGGGAGATTCGCAGGGGCAGGCGAAAGCCGGCGGTCAGGGAAGTTTCGCCCCAGGCGCCGTCCTGCCCCGTGTTGAGGGCCTGCAGGGTCACGTCCAGGCGGTCGAAGAGTCCTGAAACTCCCTCGTTGTGCGGCTCTACCCAATTCTGCAGCTCCTGCCACCATGCCACGGCATTTTCCGCCGGACTTTGGCCCTGGCCGGCGCTGTGCGCCAGCGGGCCACGCCACTTCCGTTCGACCAGCAGACGCCCCTTGTATCCCAGTGTGATGCGGTCCGCGCGCGAGGGTTCGCCAATGACGCAGGCCCAGGGTTGATAGCGCCCGAGCAAATGCCGCGCACCACAGCTGCTGCCTTCCTCTTCAACAGCGCCGACGACCACCAGGCGCAGACCGGCGGGCAGGTTTGCCCGCGCCCCGGCGACGGCGAAGGCGCATAGAGGGCCCCTGGCGTCGACCGTGCCACGGCCGTAGAGCAGGCGACCTTGCCGACGAACAGGCAATTCCCCGGCGACGGTGTCGATATGGCCGAGCAGGACAAGATCCCGGGCACCCGAGCCAAGGATGCCCACGGCGTTTCCAATGTCGTCTACGAAGGCCTCGTCGAATCCACTGGCCGCCATCCATTCGACGAAATGGCGCACGGCAGGCCCTTCCTCGCCGGTGACGCCAGGAATCGCGACCAGGTCCTGCAGCAAATGCTCGGCGGCAAGGTCGTCGGGGCGCGACTCTTCAGTCATCCAGCGACCCGCGAATGGCGATGACGACGTCCCGCAATTCCTCTTCACTGATGATCAGGGGAGGCAGTAAACGCAACACGTTGAAACCGGCCGGCAGAGCGAGAACACCGCGGTCCTGCAGTCGCTTCAACACGGGCGTCACTCTGCCACGCAGTTGCATGCCGACAAGAAGTCCGAGGCCCCGAACCTCCCGGACGGAGGGATGTTGCAGACCTGCCAGTTCGGACATGGTCCATTTGCCCAGGCGTGCGGCGCGTTGCGTCAATTGTTCGTCTTCGATCACCGCAAGAGTGGCCAATGCGGCGGCGCAGGCCAGGGGGTTGCCGCCAAAGGTGCTGCCATGGCTGCCGGCGGGCAGGCTGCCAAGGGACGTACGCCAGCATACAGCCCCGATCGGTACACCACCGGCCAGGCCCTTGCCCAGGGCGAGAATGTCCGGAACGATGTCGGCCTGCTCGCAGGCGAACCAGCTGCCACAGCGACCCAGACCGGTCTGGATTTCGTCAATGACCAACAGCGCGCCATGGTCGTCACAGAGTTGCCGCAGACCGCGCAGCCAGGCGGCATCGGCGGGCCGTACACCGCCTTCGCCCTGGACAACCTCAACCACCACGGCGGCCGTTTCGTCATCAATGGCTGCGCGAGCCGCCTCAAGACTATTGAAGGCCAAATGCAGGGCCTGGTCCGCGTGCCAGGCGTCAAAGGGCTGGCGGTATTTCGGGTTCCAGGTGAGCGCCAGGGCGCCAAGCGTGCGACCGTGAAAGGCGTTGCGCGCGGCCAGTACCTTGCTACGCCCCGTCAGCAAAATGGCGACCTTGAGCGCGCCTTCCATCGCTTCCGCGCCGCTGTTGCAGAGAAAGAACTTCCCAATGTCCCCTGGCGTAAGGGCTGTGAGTCGTTTATAGAGAAGGGCGCGATGTTCGTTGAAGAAGATTTCGGGGCTGGTGACGAGTTCGCCCGCCTGCCTGGCGATGGCGGCAGTGACCACCGGGTGAGCATGACCCGTCAGGGCAACGCCCTGGCCGCTGGTGGCATCAAGGTAACTGCGTCCACCATCGTCCCATACGCGAGTGCCTGCACCCCGTACCAATGTCAGCGGCCTTTTGAAATAGGCCCCTGACGTATGGGCAGATTCTGTCTGTCGGAGAGACTGACCGATTTCCTGCATACTCACGACTCAAACACCGATCCGGCGCCGGCCAGCGCGTTTTGAAGGGGCTCGCGAACGCGCCCGTCGCTGATGATGACGCGGCCCGCCCCTCCGTCCAACGCTTCAGTGGCGGCCAGCACCTTGCGTTTCATGCGGCCCTGGGCCCAGGCCAGGGCCTGTTCACGGTCGTCGGCGGAAATTACGCGCACGATGCTCTCCTCGTCAGGGAAATTGCGATAAAGGCCGCGTACGTTGCTAAGAATGATAAGGTCGGCTGCGCCCAGCGCCGAGGCGACGGCAGCGGCAGCGCGGTCGCCGTCGATGTTGAGCAGGCCGTCGCTGCTGTCTGCCAGAGGCGGCAGCACGGGTATTCGGCCTGCCTCCAGATGCGCCAGCAGGGCCTGTCTGTCGACTGCGTTTATGGTCCCGCTGTAATCGTCGCGAATGATGCGCACGCGTCCCTCCACCTGAGCGCGCAGGGCCTGCTTGCGGCGCGCCCGAATCACGATGTCGTCGCGGGTCAGGCCGGCGGCTTCGACTCCATCGTGGCCGAGGCAGGCCAGGATCTCCCGGTTTACCGTTTCGGCTGCCTGCACGAACAGATCGCGGGTGGGCCCATCCGTGTAGCGCGAACTGTGGCCAGAAGGGGAGGTCAGGGTACGCAGTGGCAGCCCGGCTTCCTCACAGAGCCGGTTCGCCTCCGCGCTGGCGCCATGCACCAGGACCAGCGGGCGTCGGTCGCGACGCAGGACATTGACCAGGTCTTCACAGGTAGACGACAGATCGACTCCCTCGGCGCCACCCAGTTTGACCACCAGCAGGTTGGCGGGCACGGTCAGTCCTTCAGGGATAGAGTCCGGGAAAGGTGAGGCCGGTCGTTTCCTCCAGACCGACCATGAGATTCATGCACTGCACCGCGCTGCCGGCGGCGCCCTTGCCGAGATTGTCGAGGGCGGCCATGACGACCAGGTGGCGGCCGTCGCTGTCCAGTTCGAAACCCAGATCGCAATAGTTGGTGCCGGCAACCACGCGCGGTTCCGGCACCCGATGGAGCCCGGTCTTGCTGCGCACGAGTCGCAGGAAAGGCTCGCCCTCGCAGGCCGCGCGATACAGGCGCCAGATCTCCCGTTCGTCACGCGCCTGGCGCAGGTCGCAATGAGCGAGCAGATGGACGCCACGCACCATTTCAATGGCCGTAACTGAAAAATGCAGCGGCAGGTCTTCGCCCAGAACGAGGCGTACTTCGGCCATATGGCGATGGCCTGCAGCGCTGTAGGTGCGAACGGCGCCGCTGCGCAACGGGTGATGCGACCCCGCCGTCGCCCTGTTGCCGCCCTCCGAGGAACCCACCTTGAGTTCGATGGCGGCCCGTTCAATCCAGCCGGCCCGGACCAGCGGCATCAGCGCCAGATTGATGGCAGTGGCGTTGCAGCCCACGCCGCTGACGCAAGATGCGCCCCGCACTTGCTCGCGCTGATACTCGGGCAGGCCATAGACAAAGCGTGGCATCCAGTCCGGCGCGGCGTGTGCCTCGCCGTACCAGTGTTGCCAACTGGCGGCGTCATTGAGGCGAAAGTCCGCGGAAAGGTCAATGATGGCCGGCGCCAGCAATGCGTAACGTTCGATTTCCCGGGCGGCGGCGCCATGGGGCAGAGCGAGAAAAAGCAGGTCACAGGGCTGCAAGGCGTCCGGCGCAATGAATTGCAGCCGGCTGTGACCGCGCAGGTTGGGGTGCACGTGGTGCATGGGGCGTCGGGCCTGGCTGCGACTGCTGACCTGGACGACCTCCACATCCGGATGGTAGAGCAGGAGTCTCAACAATTCGCCGCCGGTGAAGCCGCTGCCGCCGACGATGCCCACGCGAATCATGCCGGCACGCTGGCCTGCGCCAGGACGAAGGCCGCTACTTCCGCCGGGATGTCCACACCGGTGGGCGCGCTGCTATTACGAAACTCCATCGTATGGTTGATCTCGTTGAGCAACAGTTGACCATCCGCCGTTTCCAGCACGTCGATGGCCAGCAGCCCTCCACCCACTGCCGCCGCGGCCCGCTGGCACAGGTCGTCGAGCTCCGGGGTCACCGGGCAGTTGCTGGCCACGCCGCCCCGGGCGGTGTTGGTGATCCAGTGCGGAGAGGTGCGATAAATGGCGCAGACTGTGCGCTCACCGATGACGAAGGCGCGAATATCCCGGTCCGGCTTGTCCACCATTTCCTGACTGTAGTACACATGATGATTGTAACTGCCCAGCGTCTGCCGATGTTCAATAAGGGCCTCGGCGGCATCGGCATCGTTGACGCGCGCAAGCAGGCGCCCCCATGACCCGGTGACAGGCTTTAGCACAGCCGGGTAACCCAGGGATTCGATGGCGCCGAGGGTCGTGCGCGCTTCGAAACTGAGGAGCGTGCGCGGCTGGGGCAGGCCGGCGTCGGCAAATGCCAGGCTGCAGCGTGCCTTGTCGGCACAAATCGTCGCCGTGCGATAACTGTTGAGGGTGCGGACTCTCCAGGAATCCAGGACGGCGAGGGTGAACAGCCCACGGGAGGTGCTGACACAGCGCTCCAGCACCAGGTCATAGTCCTGCCAGGCGCGACCGGCGGACGAGAGTTGTTCCGGCCCTGCGCTCAAATCGAAGAGCAGGTCGCGGTCAGGAAGTACATCAAGGTCCGCGCCCTGGTCGCGCAAGGCAGTCAAAAGCAACTTTTCCTCGGCGCGGACGTGGGTGATGAGCACCCCGATGTGCATATTATTCGCCCCAGTCCTCTTCGACTTCCGGCGCCAGCTCCAGTTGCAACGGGTCCAGAGCGATGATTTCAAGCTCAGATCCGCAGTCGAGGCAGGCAATGAGTTCGTTCTCCATGACGTCCGCAGGGATTTCCAAAGCAGCGTCGCATTCGGGACAGACCGTACCGGACATGTGTACCTCCATCATCCAGGTTGCCGGTGTTCAGACCAATCGTCGGAAGGGCAACAAAAAAACCTGCTCCGCTGTTTCGGGCAGGTCTGCTCGTTCAACGAGCCATGGCAAGGCACCCGAAACAGGATCAGGACGCGGGCTTCTTCACCTTGGCACCGTAGAAAGTTGCCATCTCACATGGCTCTCACGCACACTGCCGCGGCATCGTAAACCCTGGAGCCCGCCCACGCCATAGAATAAATGCACAGATGCATCTATGCAAACTGTCTAGTAGCCGAAACGATCGAGAGTGCGCGCCACTTCCGCCGGGTAGTGGCGTCCGAATACGCGGGCGTGTACCAGCAGCGGGTAAAGATTGTAGATGTGCCGCCGCTCCTCGAAGAAGCCGGGAGCAATTGGCCGCAGTTCCTGATACCTGCGATAGAAGGAGTCGCCAAAGGTTCGGCCCCGTGAACCAAACAGGGTGGTGTAGGCCAGTTCGATCTCTTCGTGAGCGTAGTAAATCGCCGGGTCAAGGAAGGCGGTGATGCGACCCTCGCTGGCCAGCAGATTGGTCGCCCAGACGTCGCCATGGACGAGAGCGGGTTGCCGCGCTTCGTCCAGCCATCGCTCCAGGTGGCCGGCAAGGGTTTCGATGCGGGCACAAAGGGAGGAGTCAATGGCCTCGGCCCGCAACGCCTCATGCGCCATGTAGAGCAAACGTTGCTCGCGAAAAAAGTCGACCCATGACGAGGAAGGAGGATTGGGCTGGTGCAGGGGTCCGATGAGCGTGTCCTGCGTGTGGCCGAAGTGCGTCCAGGTCACGCTGTGCAGGGTAGCCAGCAATTCGGCCGCATGTTCCTGCGCCCGCTCGTCCAGGTCACTGTTGCCCTCAACGAAGCCAAGCACCAGCAGGTCGGGTTCGCTGTGAAACAGGGGTGGCAGGGGAAGTTCGCTGACCTGGGCCAGGTGGCGGAGCATATCGCCTTCGATATCCAAACGGCTTTGAGCAACGCCGGCCTTGACCACCACGTCCCGTCCTTCGGCCAGGGCCACCCTGTATACGGCGGCGATCATGCCTCCGGTCAATGGCTCGATTGCCTGCGGTTGAAACCCGGGAAACTGCGACAAACGCGCCAGGACGTCCCGGGCAGTCGAAGATTGCATGGGGCTAGTCGCGGCGCAGACGGGGGTCGAAGATGTCGCGGATGCCGTCGCCGATGAAATTGAAGGCCATGACCAGGCTGGCGATGGCCATGCCGGGAAACAGCCACATCCACCATTGACTGAAATTGTCCAGCCCGGCGTTGACCATGCTGCCCCATTCGGGCGAGGTTGGTGGAGGTCCCAGCCCCAGGAAACTCAGACCGGCGAAAGTCAGGATGGCGTTACCGATGTCCAGGGTCATGAGCACGATGGCGGGTGCGATGGCGTTGGGCAAGATGGTGCGAAACAGAATCCAGACGCCGGTGGCGCCGGCGCAATGGGCGGCATCGACGTATTCGTTGTGCTTGATTTCCAGCACGATGCCACGAATCAGCCTCGCGTAGCTGGGCCACCACACGATGACCAGCGCGATGATGGCGTTGCGAATGTCGCGCCCCAGGGCGGCCGTGATAGCCATGGCGAGGATAATGGTAGGAAAGGCCATGAACAACTCGGTGATACGCATCAGGAGTTCATCCCAAAGGCCCCCCAGCCAGCCGGCGGTCGCTCCCATCAGCACGCCTATCGTGCTGCCAAGAAGAATGACGGCAAGACCGGCCGGAATGGTGATGCGCGCCCCGTAAAGCACGCGGGTCTGAATGTCGCGTCCCAGGGCATCAGCGCCCCAGATGTGCCCGTTCTCGCCCGGCTCATCCAGGCGATGAGAGACATCCTGGGACAGCGGGTCATGGGTAGCGAAGTTCGGTGCGAGCAAGGCAACCAGCACCCAGCCTGCGACGACAAGAAACCCGACGACCACCATGGGGTGGTTGCGCAGGTGATAGCGCAGTTGCGCGAGGCGCTCAGGCGACCCGGATACGCGGGTCGAGAAAGTAGTAGAGGATGTCGACAAGGAAATTCACCATGACATAGATGGAGGCGATCAGGATGCTGACGCCCATGATAGCGGGAAAATCCTGGGACGTTGCGGCGCGAAAAGCGTAACGACCGATGCCTGGCCAGGCAAAAATCGATTCGATTAGTACCGCCCCGGTCATGAGATTCGCGGTGGAGAGGCCAATGACGGTGACGATCGGAATCATCGCGTTGGACAGGGCGTGGCGGATTACCACGCGCCGTTCCCGCAGACCGTGCGAGCGGGCTGTGCGAATGTAGTCCATGCCCAGCACTTCAAGCATGGAAGAACGGGTGATGCGCGCGATGATGCCTGCGACGAAGCTGCCCAGCACAAATGCTGGCAGGATGATGTGGGAAAAGGCGTTGGCAAATTTGTCCCACTGGCCGGCAATCGCCGCGTCCACCATGAAAAGGCCTGTGACGGCCGGAGGATCGCGGATAATGAAGTCCAGCCGGCCGGGTCCGGCCACGATTCCCCACTGGACGTGCAGCACGTTAAGTCCGATTAATGCCAGCACGAAGATGGGGAAGCTGACTCCAATGACCACGTAGCCGCGGGTCAGGTAGTCGGCAATGCTGTTACGCCAGACGGCGGAAACGATTCCCGTGCCAATGCCCAGGGCCATTCCGATGAGGATGGCGAAACCGGCGAGTTCCACGGTAGCGGGCAAGAACTGGCGGATGTCTTCCAGCACCGGTTTGCTGGTCTTGATCGATACGCCCAGGTCCCCGCGCAAAAGGTTTCCGAGGTAGGTCAGGTATTGTTCGTGCGGTGGCTTGTCCAGTCCCCACTTGGCGCGAAAGGCGGCGATGATCTCTTCGTTGTCAAATGCGTTTTGGGGAATGTTGGCAGAGACAGGGTCCGAGGGAACGGCGTTGGCGATGATGAAGGAGAAAAGGGTGATACCGACAAGCAGCGGGATGGTCAGGAGCAGGCGGCGCAGGAAGAATACCTGAAGCGGCATGAAGTCCCCTGAAGCTGCTTAAGGGTGATGGCGGGGCCTCGGGCCCCGCCATCTATGCTCGCAGCGAGCAGAATTACATCTCGTCGCGGCTGATAAGGGCGACATCCATCACCCATTGCGGGTGCCAGTTGTAGCCACTGATTCCTGAGCGAAGAGCCGTTTGCGTGGGCGGATACAGGAAGGGCGCGAAGTTGCCGCTTTCCTGCAACCAGAGCTGGATTTGCTCGAACAACTCGGCCCGACGCATGGGATCGGATTCCTGCTTAACGGCGTCGCGCAGTTCAAGGATTTCCGCCGGCGCACGCTCCTCGGTGAAACGCAGTCGCTCGGTGGCTACCTTGCCGCCTGGCACGAAAGCCAGCACATCAACCGGGTCGTTGATGTCCGGGCCCCAGAGCCAGTAGCCGAAGCCGGCATTGCCCAGGCGATATTCCTCAAGGGCGACACCGAACTCACCGGGCGCCAGATTCACGCGGATGCCTGCCTCTGCCAGGTCCGCCTGAATCTTTTGCGCGTTGATGTTCATGTCGACGCCGAAGGCATTCCAGTCCGGATACTTGAGGTCGATGTCGAAGCCATCGGGATATCCTGCCTCGGCCAGCAGGGCCCTGGAGCGATCGAGATCCCGACTCAGGGCCCGGTCGGCCTGAAAGGCGCCGGCGAGGAAGATGTTCATGACTGTGCCGGGAGTGGTGCTGCCAGGCCACAGCTCAAGAAAACCCTCGTAGTCGATCGCCAGGCGAACGGCCAGCCAGACCTTTGGATCTGAAACCGGTCCACCGATTTCCGGATCGGCGTTCATAATCAGGAAGTGGTTCCACTGGCCGGGACCGCTCCAGATGTTGATATCCATATTGCCCTCGAGCTCGACGATCTGGTCGGGCGTAAGGTCAGTGGCGATGTCGATCTGACCCGATTCAAGGGCAGCCTTCTGGGTCGCCGCCTCGGGGATGTTGACGATCAGGATGCGGTCAAAGTAAGGCGCATCACCGACGTAGTGCGGGTTGCGCACCAGCACGGTCTCGTCCTGAGGGGCCCAGCTCTCTAACTGGTAGGGGCCGGTGCCGGCCGAGTTCTGATTCAGGTAATCAGCCGCGCCGTCGGTCTCGGCAGCGTCCATGCCATCCGTGCCGCCATTGGCGCGCACCACGTCGGCATTGGTGATCGAGAAGGCGGTGTTTGCCAGCTCCGTCACAAAGGTGGGGCGAACGCTGGAAAGGTTGACCGTCACCGTGCCGTCCTCGTTGGCGACAGCTGAATCGATGTTGTCCGCCAGGAAGGAGGGGTTGCCATTGACATACTTCAGGCGCAGGAGGGAGAACGCCACATCTTCAGCCGTGACGCTGTCGCCGTTGTTGAAGCGCGGCGTGTCATCGAGGGTGAAGTTGTAGGACAGACCGTCGTCCGAAACGCTCCAGGATGTAGCGAGCGACGGCAGAATCTCGCTGGCGTCTTCGTCCGGGAAGGTGACCAGGGTGTCATAGGTGGCCCGGCGCACCATGCTGGTCGTGCCGGTGAAACCGTTGGCAGGGTCATAAAAATCGGTCTGCTCGGTATGGCCAATGACCAGGACCTTTTCGTCCTGGGCGGCAGCGCCGAAGCCCGCAAGCAAAACCAGAGCCACTGCGAGTACGAACAAGATGGATTTACGCATGTATCTTTTCTCCTGCAATTTGCCCTTTTGTCAGTTGCCTGCCAGAGTATAGCCAGCGGCCAAAAGAGCGTCAAATGCCGCCTGGCGCCCATGCAGGAGGACAAGCGATGAATTATGAGGCAAGGCTAAAACAGTTTGAACAGGACCTGGCTGAAGCGGCAGATCTGGCATTCCTGCCCGTCTCTGCCGATCTGCAGTATTTGACAGGCGTACCGCGCGACATGCCCAACTACGGCTGGTCCATGCACCCCGGCGGCTGGCTGGAGGGCCTGTGGCTAAGACCTGGCCGGCCGGCCGTGCTGGCTCTGCCGCGCATGACGGCGGAATTCGGCGGCCTGGGCTCGCAGCAGGGCGTGAACATCCGCGTGCTGGGCGACCACGATGACCCGGCCGCCATGGTGAGCGATATCCTGGAGGGCCTGGGGGTGGCTGACGCGCCGCGCATCGCCACCGGCGACCGCACGCATGCCGAGACCCTGATGGGCTTGCAGGGGCTGCGGCCCGGCGCGCAATTCCTTTCCGCGACGGAAGTCCTGCGCCGCCAGCGCGTCATCAAGAGCGAGGAGGAAATCGACGTGATGCGCAGGGCCGGCGCCATCACCGAGGCGGCCTTTCGCGATGCCCTGCCGAGCTTCCGCCATGGCATGACGGAATTGGAGGTTCTCAACGAGGTCAACTTCCAGATGCGACGCCACGGCTCGCTGGGCGAATCCTTCACCAGCGCGATGTACTGTTCAGGCCCGCAGCATCCCATGGTGATGGGCGATCGCCTGGAGAGAATGCCGCGCAAGCTGCAGCCGCCGGTCGCGCTGCTGTTCGACTTTGGCGCCATCCTGGATGGTTTCTGCTATGACTTCGGTCGCACGATCAGCTTCGGCCAGCCCAGCGATGAATTCCGCCGCATTCACGAACTCGTGATGGCTTCCCAGGCGGCGGGCATTGAGGCGCTGCAGTCCGGCGTGCACACCACGGCCCAGACGGACGCCATCGCGCGCCAGGTCATTGAGGAAGGCGGTTATGGCGAGGAGTTTCGCCATCGCCTGGGGCACGCCATCGGCATGGATGTGCATGAGCCACCCTTTCTGACCGCCAGCGACCACACCCTCCTGCAGGAAGGGATGTTGTTCACGATCGAACCCAGCATCATGCAATTGAACGACTTTTCGGCTCGCGTGGAAGATGTCGTGGTGGCGCGGCCAGGCGGTGGCGAAAAGCTGACTGACGGCTATCAGGATCTAATCGTCATCGACTGAACGGGACATGAGGGAAGGACCGTGAAGAAGCGACAAAACATACCTTCGGGCAGCATCTGGGAAGAACGCGCCGGTTATTCCCGAGCCGTGCGCTTCGGCGACATGGTCTGCGTCTCGGGAACGACCGCTTCGGATGAGGAGGGTCGCGTTCACGGTACGGACGCACGCGAACAGAGCCTCTATATCTTTCGCAAGATCGAGCGCGCCCTGTTGCAGGCGGGAGCAAGCCTGAACGACGTCGTCAGGACCCGCATCTATGTTTCTGACCTCGCCCACTGGGAAGGGGCGGCCTTCGCCCACAAGGAGATCTTTGGCGACATTTTGCCGGCCAACACGCTTATCGGCGGCATTCACTTCCCGGGGCCGGGTTATCTCGTCGAAATCGAGGCCGACGCCATTATCGGCGCGGGCGCTAGCCAGGCGGAGTGAATGCGCTTCAGCGTTCGTTTCAACAATGACCTGCCTGTCGATGAGACGGTTGCGCTGGCTGTTGCGGCGGAGCGGGCCGGTTTCGATCAGTTCTGGCTCAGCGATGACCTCTTCCAACGCAGCGCGACGGTCATGCTGGCAGCCATGGCGCGGGAAACGGAGCGCATCCGGATCGGCAGCGGCGTCTTCAACCCCTATACCCTGCATCCGGCGCAGATGGCCATGGAAGCGGCGACACTGGACGAACTGTCCGACGGGCGCTTTTGTCTGGGTTTGGCTTCCGGTGCCGGCGAGTTTCTGAAATGGATAGGGATTGAACAGAAAAAACCATTGACTGCGGTCGTCGAGACGATTGAGGTCTTGCGGCAGCTGTTTGCCGGGGAAGAGGCGGTGCTGGACGGTCAATTCTTGCAGTGGTCAGAAGCGGCCCGGCTGCGTTTCACGCCCTTGCGCAGAAAGATTCCCCTTTACCTCGGCGCCATGAGTCCGCGCATGCTGCAGACCATCGGGTCTCACGCCGATGGCGGGCTGCCGCTGCTTTTTCCTCCTGAACACTTTTCCTGGGTGCTGCCCCGGATCCAGAGAGGCGCGGACCTGGCCGGGCGGGACATGGCCGACATCGACGTTGCAGCCTGCATCTGGTGTTCGGTATCGGAAGACTCGCTGGCCGCAGAAAGCGCACTGAGAGCCAAAATCGCGTTTTACGGCCATGCCCTGAGCCCGACGATTCTGGGGCGCCTGGGCCTGACCCGCAGCGACTTCGACGACATTGAGCAGGCGGTTGTGGTGGAGAACGACTTGTCCCGGGGCAGCGCCCTGGTCAGCGCTGACATGCTCCGCATCGGCGTGGTTGGCACGCCGCGTCAGTTGATTCATCGGCTGGAGGACCTGGTCAATCTGGGCGCGCGGCATCTCAGTTTCGGCCCGCCGCTGGGGCCTGAGCCCCTGAAGGCCATTGAACTGATCGGCAACGAGGTCTTGCCCTGGTTTGGGGGAGGCAGCCAGTGAGTCGTGAATTCCATTTGTATGACCTGCGCGTCACCGTAGTCGAAATCGAAGGTGAATCGGTCTGTGGCATGCAGGTCGGCGACTATTTCGAGTTGACCGAGAGCAGCCGTCTGCGAATCCCGCCCGGCAAACACTTCTGCATTTATGCCCTGGCCACAGTCATCCCTTTCCTCGCCGCGAAACAACGTGAACTCGACGACAATGACTGGCTGGCCCGCGACTCGCATGCCATCTGCCCGGACCCTGAGGAGCGCGTCATCATGCGCATGGAGCGCCGCCGCCGCCGCACACTGGACAGTGACGAACTGACATGAGACAGGTTGCCCTGGGCGTTCAGACCGACAAGACGCCGGCGGAGTACGTCGCGCTGGCGAGTCTCATCGACGGCTATGAGGTGGACGTGGTGCATGTCTATTGCGACCTGCCGTACACGCCCTCGTATCTGCCGATGGCGCTGATGGCGCCGCATCTGCGCCGGGCGCGTCTGGGTCCGGCAGGCGTGTCGCTGGCGCGCATGGCGCCGGTCGATATCGCGGCCGACACGGCCCTTTTGGCGCGGCTGGCGCGGGGCGGCGTCAGCGTGGGTCTGGTGCGTGGCGGCTGGCTGGGTGACTACGGCATAAGCGAACCGGAGCGTCCCCTCCAGGCGATACGTGAGGGTGTGGCGGTCATTCGCTACATGCTTTCAGGTGAGACTGGCGGCCTGGAGGGCGACATCTATCCCCTGGCGGAACACGCCTGGTCTCCCTGGGCGCTGCCACAGGGGACGCATGTTCCTGTCCTGATCGGCAGCTGGGGGCCGCGGCTCTGTGCTCTGGCGGGCGAAATCGCCGACGAGGTCAAGATTGGCGGCAGCACCAATCCGGCGATGCTGCCCCTCGCCCGGCATTGGGTGAGTCGGGGGGAGCGACGGGTCGGACGCGAAGCGGGCAGCGTGGCGCTGGCGATCGGCGCGGTCTGCGTCGCCGACGAAGACCGGGAGTTGGCGCGGGCTGCAGCGCGCCGCAGCGTGGCCATGTATCTGCCCATCGTTTCCCGCCTTGATCCGACGGTGGAGGTCGAGCCGGAACTTATCGGCCGCCTGCAGAGGCTCTTCGAGCAGCGCGACGAAGACGGGGCCGCAAGACTGGTCTCGGACGAACTACTGGACTGCTTCGCCTTTTCCGGCGACGCCAGCGATCTCATCGGTCAGGGGGAGGCGCTTTTCGCCGCCGGTGCGACCAGGGTGGAGTTCGGTACGCCCCACGGCATCGATCCGGCGCGCGGTATCCGTCTCATCGGCGAGCAGGTGATACCCGCCCTGAAGGGAACTTGAAGCGTCTCAGAAACCGTCGTCGATCAACTGTTGCAAGGCTTCGGCGCTGTTCAACGCAAGTCCCGGCGTCTTGCGGTCGATGCGGCGCAACAGACCGCTTAGCACGTTTCCCGGGCCGATTTCAATGAAGCGCGCAGCGCCGTCTGCGATCATGTTACCCACGGATTCGCGCCAACGGACACCTGCTGTAAGTTGCCCTTCCAGTTCGCTGCGATTGGCGTCCACGCCGAGGAGGGGTGAAGCGCCCAGGTTGCCATAGACCGGGACAGTCGGCTCCTTCATTTCAGCAGCCCGCACATAGCTGGCAAATTCGTCATTGACCGGAGCCATCAGCGGTGAATGCGCGGCGATGCTGATGGGCAACCTCACGCTTCGGCGGGCGCGAATGCCAGGTGCCAGTCCCAGCGCGACTGCCAGGGTCGCCTCGTCGCCCGAAATCACGGTCTGGCCCGGGCAGTTGTCGTTGGCGACAACCAGGACGCCTCCAGTCTTTGTACGCGCCTGATCAACCAGTCCCTGCACCGCGTCGACGTCCGGGCCCAGCAGGGCGGCCATGCCGCCTGGCGCGCGGCTGTCCGCTTCATCCATGAGGCGGCCGCGTTCACGGGCGAGCTTGAGGCCCTCTGCGAAATCGAGGGCTCCGGCGGTGACTAGCGCTGTAATCTGGCCGAAGCTGTGACCGGCAACCATCGCGGGCTGCGCCTGGGGCAGGGCGTGTTGCAGGGCGCGCAGGATGGCGATGCTGGTGACGTAAATCGCCGGTTGCGTGTTGCGGGTCTGATTGAGGACTTCGGCGGGACCCACGAAGCACAGCTCACTCAGGGCGTACCCGGCCAGCTCGTCTGCTTCATAATAGACATCCCTGGCGACCGGAAAGGCAGCGGCGACGTCCTGGCCCATACCCACCAATTGCGAGCCCTGGCCGGGAAAGACGAATGCAGTTTTGAACTGACTGTTCACGGGAGGGTGCCGAACTGCGAGTCGCTAGTCCGTTTCCACCTCGATGACTTCCTCACCCCTGTAGCTGCCGCAGGCCGGGCAGACGTGATGCGACACGTGGTATTCGCCGCAACTCTCACATTCAACGAGGTGATTTAGCGTCAGGGCGTGATGCGAGCGCCGTTTGTTGCGTCGCGTGCGGGAAATCTTGCGTTTGGGAAGCGGCCCCACAGTTTCACTCCTGAACGGTCCATCATTCACCTGGAAGCGCCAGGCCGCGGCAGTATAGGGGCTGGCCGGTAGTGTTGTCAAGTGGCGGCGAAATGACCTTAAAAAATTGTCGGGGCATTTGGACGGTCTGCATGCAGGCGGTCTCACCAACATTCCCGGTTTTTGCAATTTGTCGAATCCACGCTATTTTCGTGGCGGAACGCCATTACATTGGTAACCGTTACCGTGCCTGGCTTCCGGGTCACGCAGGGTAGCCGGAAAGGAGGCATGCGCCAGCAAAAGCCAATCTCGCGGCTTGAAGCATTCGGGCAGGCTGGCGTCTTGCCCAGATATGGTGTTGGTCAAAGTGTTGGTGCGATTGCAAGGGAGAGAGAAATGAACCACAGACTTTCACGCAGGGATTTTCTGAAGACCACCGGTCTGGCTGGAACAGGACTGGCGATGGGTGGTCTGGGCCTGGCTCCGGCTCTTGCCCAAAGCTCGGAAGTGGTGACAATTCCAACCTGGTGGGGGCCGCACGAACTTGAGGGCGCGCAGGCATTCATGGATGCCAGATTCCCGCCCGACGGCGGTGGCATCACCGTCCAGTACGATTACATCGGCTCGGACTTCTTCAGCAAGGTCTTCACCAGTTTGGTCGGTGACGACCCCTATGACGTCATTACCTTCAACGCCTACCACACGCCGATCATGCTGGACCGCAACGTCATTGACCCCATCGACGACCTGATCGAACGCGACGGCTTTGACCTGAGCGACTTTGATGAAGCGGCGCTTGCCGAGTGGACCTATGACGGCAAGATCTACGGCATGACCAACGACCGGGGCGCTTTCCACTGCTACTTCAATGTTGACCTCTTTGAAGAGGCCGGAATCACGCCGCCGGCCTCCACCGATATGTGGACCTGGGATGACCTGCGCGAGTGGGCCAAGGCCCTGACCAAGAGAGACGGCGACCAGATCGTGCAATATGGCTATGGTTCCGGTTCGGACTGGGCCTACGATCTTTTGCCCGGCCTTGCCGGTCAGATGGCCTTCAATGAAGACGTGACGGCATCGCTGCTGGACAATCCGGATACCATCGCCCTCCTCGACTTCTACCAGAAGATGATGCATGAAGACGGCTCGACGGTGGCGCCAGGCTCCCTGCAGACGGGCGCCAACGAGCTGTTCCTGGCAGGGCAACTGGGGATCCTGCTCGACGGCACCTGGCAGGCGGGCTATTTCCGTTACAGGAGCAGCGACATCAACTTCACCTGGGACGTTGGCTTGCCGCCGCGCGCGGCCGGATCGGAGAATTACTACATCCCCAACTTCACCGGCGGATGGGTGATTCCCAAGACGGCGCCGGACAGGGATGCCAGCTGGGAGGTGATGAAAGCCTATGCCTCCCCCGAATTCGCCACCAACGTGATGTTTGTCTCGCTTTCGTCTCCGCCGGTGCGCAAGAGTGCCCTGGAACAGGCCGGTTTCGACCAGTGGCCGGACAACCAGCCGCAGGGCATGACGCGGGAGTTTATGAGTGCCTTGCTTGGCAACGGCATTTCCCGTCAGGAGATCGGCCATCTCTTCAGCAGTGAGGTGCACGCCGCGCTGGCCAAGATTGCCCTGATTTACTCGAACGAGGGCAGCGCTGAAGACGTGCTGACTGAGGTTTCTGCCGAGTTGACCGCCGCGCTTGGCGGCTGAACCCGATCGGCTCCAAATACCCCCGTGTCCGTCCCAAGGGGCGGACACGGGAAACGGCTGATTCCCGGAGGACTGTATGGCAAGCACTGCCGCGAAGAGCGGCGGAGGGCTGATAGCCAGGTTTAGGTCCCGAATACCTGAGACCACCCGCCGTGACAACATCGCAGGCTGGCTCTTCATAGCGCCAGTCCTGTTGTGGATCACGGTTTTTACGGCCTACCCGCTGATTTCCTCCCTTTTTCTCAGTTTTCGTGAATGGGACCCGCTTTTTACAGACAAATACGTCGGCCTGGCCAATTACGCCGAGTTGATGGAAGACAAGATCTTCCTCCTGGCCTACCGGAACGCCCTGGTGTACGCCGCCATCACCATCCCGCTCGGTCTGGTCTGGGGTATGTCGGTGGCCCTGGCCGTGCAGCACATCCGCGGACGCGCTTTCTTTCGCGCCCTTTATTTTTTGCCCACCGTCACGTCCAGCGTGGCCATCGCCGTCGTCTGGAGTTTTGCCTACAACCAGGACTACGGTCTGGTCAACAGCCTGTTGCGCTACGTCGGCGTGCAAGGACCGAACTGGCTCGGTCACACCCAATGGGCGCTGCTTTCCATTTCGCTCGTGGTGGTCTGGGCCGGAACCGGTTTCTGGATGATTGTATTTCTGGCCGGACTGCTGGATATTCCGCAGGAGTACTACGACGCCGCGAAAGTGGACGGCGCCACGGGTTGGCAAAGCCTCTGGCGCATCACTCTGCCGCTAATGTCGCCGACCATCTTTTATTACATCACCAACGCTCTCATCACGGTCTGGATACAGTTTGAAATCCCCTTCGTGATGACGGGCGGCGGCCCGGCCAACGCCACGCTCATGCCGGCGTTGCTCCTCTACGATGAGGCCTGGGATCGGTTCAAGATGGGCTATGCCTCGGCCATGGCCTGGGTGATGGCCCTTGTCATTTTCGTCATCACTGCCCTGCACTTTAGTCTGTCACGGCGCTGGGTGAACTATGACCGCTGAACGAATTGCGAATGCACAATACCGCTTGCCAACTCTGGCTGAAGTCAGGCATCAACTGTTCACGGTAATCAAATACGCCCTGGTTGTCGCAGGCGGCATCGGCACGGCGTTGCCTTTCATCTGGATGGTGCTCAGCTCCTTCAAGACCAACGCCGACATTGGCCGCATCCCCATGCACTGGTTCCCGACCGAGTGGATCCCGCAAAATTACGCGAAGGTCTTCGAGATCATGCCCTTCGCGCGTTTCTATCTGAACAGCATCATTGTGGGTGTGTTGACGACCCTGGGCGCCCTGTTGATCTGTTCCATGGCGGCCTACGCCTTCGCGCGCATCCGCTTTATCGGCCGCGACATCATGTTCATGCTCATCCTGGCGACGATCATGATCCCCTGGTGGGTCACCCTGATTCCGGCCTATCTGGTGATTCGACAGCTGGGCTGGTTGAACACTTATCAGGGTCTGGCCGTGCCTGGCATGCTCAACATTATGGGCATTTTCCTGTTGCGGCAGTTTTTCCGCACGATCCCGCCCGACATCGAAGACGCGGCCTTCGTCGATGGCGCCAGCCGCCTGCAGATTTACGCACGCATCGTGCTGCCCATGGCCAAGCCGGCGCTGTTGACCGTGGGGCTGATGACCCTGATGGGCAGCTGGAACAGCCTGGTGTGGCCGCTGGTCATCTCCCAGCACGAATCGATGCGGACGCTGCCGCTGGGTCTGGCGGTGCTGGCCAACCTGGCGGGCTGGGTACGCCATGAAACCGGCGCGCTGCTGGCCGCCACCTTCCTCTCGATTTTGCCGATTGTGGTGATCTACATGTTCCTGCAGCAGTACTTCATCCGCGGCCTGGCCCTGAGTGGACTAAAGTAGGGCAGGCGCGTACTTCAGGTAGCTCCGACAAACTCCAGAGTGTCGCTGCTGGCCTGGCCCAGGTCGCTGTAAGCGCCGCGCAGGGCGGGATCGACGAGCGCCGCAGAGAGTTGATACATGGCCTCGTCGGTCATCTCCTGCAATCGTTCGCGGGAAATGCGACGCATCCCCTCCTTGCGAAAGCGGAAGGGGCGACCAAAACGCAGGTGAATCTCCGGTCGTTGCAGACGCAGCCATTTGCGGTTCCAGCCGCGGGCGCCGGAGATGGCGCAGGGCAGGATCATCGCGTCCGCCTTTGTGGCGATCCAGGCCAGGCCCTCCTTTGGCCGCGCCAGTCCGCCCTGGCGCTGTCGCGTGCCCTCGGGCGCGATAAGGATGCACTGGCCGTCGCGCAACAATTCGATAGACGTCGACAGCGCCTGCCGGTCAATCTCGCCCCGCCGCACCGTGTAGCAATCCCACCACCAGACGGCTACGCGACCGAGGAAGAAATAGGTGTTTTCGATTTTGGTCATGGGGATGACGAAACGCTTCGTGGTCGTGGCCATGATCAGGCCGGGGTCCAGCCCGCTGGTGTGATTGATCATCATGATCAGTGGGCCGCTGCTGGGAATGTGCTCGAGGCCCGTGACCGTTAGCCGATTGAAATTGAAAGCAATCGCCCGGATGGCGGAGCGAAACACGCTCCGGCGCCATTTTAGCCAGGGGCTGTCCTGGCGCTGCAGGTAAAGCTGAACTTCAGCCCGGGCGCTCACGGGCGAGCCTTGCGACGGGCCGGTCTTCTGCCGGTTCCCCTGCCCGAAGGCTTGCGAAAGCCGCGCCGCTGCTGCGCTCTTACTGGCCTCTTGCGAGGCGGACGGGGCTGCCGACTTCGTTTGAGGGCGCTGTCCGGCGTCTTCAGGAGATTCAGTTCACGCTTGTCCAGTTCACGCCACTGGCCCGGTCTCAAGTCTCCCAGGCCGAGGCGTCCAATGTGCGTGCGGGTCAGGTGGCGCACCGGGTGCCCCAGTGCGCTGGCGATCCGGCGGATCTGCCGCTTGCGTCCCTCCGCCATGACGATTTCGACCACCGCCAGGCCCTGACTGTTTTTGACGACCCTGACAACGCATGGGGCGGTTCTGCTTTCTTCTTCCGGCAACCAGATGCCATTTTCCCACTTGCGCAGGGCGTCGCTGTTGGGCAAACCGTAAAGCGTGGCCTGATAGGTGCGCGTGTGCTGGAAGCTCGGATGGGTCAGGCGGTGAGTCAATTCACCGTCGTTGGTGAGCACCACCAGACCCTGGCTGTCGGCATCGAGCCGCCCAACCAGAAACAAATGCCCGGGACGCTTGACCAGGTCGCGAACGGTGGCGCGCTCATCACCCTTGTGGCGCGTGGTACTCGACAGTACGTTGAGCGGCTTGTTGAGCGCGATGTAGACCTGCCTGGGCGCGCGCAGCCGCAAGGGTTCGCTATCCAGCGTGATGTCGTCGCGGGCCGGGTCGGCTTTGGCGCCCAGCTCCGCGACTACGCCGTTTATGCGGACTCGACCCTGACGAATGAATTCCTCGCAGGCGCGGCGCGATCCCAGTCCCCCCTGGGCCATGAGTTTTTGCAAGCGTTGCTGCACGCGCTTCTCCTGCTGCCACCGACACCGGAGGCCGCTTCCTGGAGGGTTGCCGGACGCTAGCGGTCCGGCTCGTCAAGAACGATTTGTGCCAGAGATTCGTAGACGGTCACGATGGCGCTGTTGTCCAGCTCGCGATTGCCCTGCTCCAGCATGGCGGTGTAGAGCTGGTGGATCACCGCGGATACTGGCAGCGGAATGCCGTAGGTACGGGCCGTATCCAGAATGATGCCATGGTCCTTGTGCTGCATATAGGCCTTGAATCCTGGCTGGCGGTTGCCGGCAAAGAGCCGCGGCGGCTTGACGTCGAGGGTCCACATCTGGGCGGCGCCACCCTTTATGGCATCCACCACCCGTTGCGGGTCCACGCCGGCCTTTTGCGCGGTGATCAGCGCCTCCGCAAGCGAGGCCATCTGCGCGCCCACGATGATCTGGTTGCAGACCTTGGCGATCTGGCCGGCGCCGCTGTCGCCGACCAGCACCCAGGCCTTGCCCGTGGCTTCAAACAGCGGGACAGAGCGGTCAAAGGCATCCTGCGGCCCGCCAACCATGATGGTCAGGGTCCCGTCGCGCGCGCCAACGTCGCCGCCACTGACGGGCGCATCCAGAGCCTGGACCTCCTTTTCCGCAAGGCGTTCGGCCAGCATGCGCGCCGTCTCAGGCTTGATCGTGCTGTTGTCGATAAAGACTGTTCCGGGCTCCGCGCCTTCAAGTATCCCGTATGCCCCCAGTACGACCTGCTCGACGTCCGGCGAATCGGGCAGATTGGTGCACACAAATTCCACCTGTCCGGCCACCTCGGCCGGAGAACTGGCGGCGCTGGCGCCTTCCGCGACGAGCGAATCGACGATGGCGCGGCTGCGATTGTGGACGACCAGTTCATGGCCGGCCTTCATCAGGTTGCGCGCCATGGCAGCGCCCATGATGCCCAGCCCGATGTATCCAATTTTCGCCATCTGGCGCTCCTTGTCCTGTGCCTTCAGTCCTTGCGGGTCACCCGAAACTGTAGCGGAATTCCCAGCATTAGACGAGTCTGGGCCTGCAGCGTGGGCAGGGCCACAAAGACCAGGGCCAAAATGAGCATCAGGGGGAAACTTGCTATCGTAAGGGCGCGTTCCTTCAGCGTCTGCGGTCGATCGACAGGTCTGGGCGGTCGCAGGCTGACGTCCTGGGCCCACAGCACAATGCAAAGCGTGGAAACCAGCAGGAAACCCGTCTGCAACGCCAGAAAGACAGGGCTGCGAACATTTAACTCGAGCAACTCACGCAGGATGTCGGGGTGTAGCAGCAATGTTACCTGGGAGCCAACAGTCAGGAGAATCCAGCCTGCTCCGGCCAGCAGGATGTCGTGGGCGACGCGGAAGAGCAACTGAAAGGCGACGCCGAAGCGGATGTCCGGGCGCGCCAGCATCTGCGCCATGATGTAGCCGACCTCCTTGCTGCCCCATGCGTGGCGCAGGGTCTGCAGATAGCGGTTGACCACGGTTTCACGCAAGGTCCTGCCGGTTGTGGCGTGGGCGGCAAAGGGCAGAAAGATGCGTTCCAGGCGAACCTGACCTTCCCTGGCAAACCAAGACTTGATGAACATGTGCCATTCGTCTGCGATGACGTCGCCGTCCCAGTAGTCGCTTTCCACCAGCAGGCGCATGCTCAGGGACCAGGATGACATCGGCAGGGGCAACCACCATGGCGCGGAGAGATAAGCCAGCTCAAAGGCGGTTGAGTATGCATTGATCAGGCGCATGGGCGGGCTGATATCCCAAATGTTGGCGTGATAGCGAATCGGCGCTTGCCAGAAACGCAAGTGTCTTTGCGGATGCAGGGCGAAAAGGCAGGTCAACGCGCTGAAATAGCGCGGGTCCCACATGGTGTCTGCGTCCATGCTGGTGACGACCAGGGTGTCCAGCTTCAGTTGCCCGCCCTCTACCAGGGTCTGGTGCGCCTGGCGCGCGGCCCATGCGAGATTCGCGGACTTGCACTGGATCTCACCCGGCAGGTTCTGCGGGTGCACACTGTAATGAATGGCCGCAAATCGGTCTGCAAAGGCATCACAGAGTTTTTGGGCCTTTGCCGGTGAACCTTCTTCGGCCTCTTCCATGGCCAGAACGACGTGCATTTGCTCCCGGGCTTCGGGATAACGCGCCAGGTTGGCCAGTGTGGCGTGAAGGGTTTCGTGTGTCTCGTCAAAATTGGGGATCAGGACCAGGTGGCGGATTTCATCCAGGGCCAGGGCATGTGGCCCGCTGTGTTGATGCCACCAGGCTACCCAGTCCTGGCGCTCCCAGGCGCGGATCCGGCGCAGTCCGATAAAGTTGGCGATGCCTGCAAGCAGAAAGCGCAGGGAGGAATACAGCCCAATCAACGAGGCCAGGGCCAGAATGACATAAGGCGCCTCAAAAGCCAGGAGCAAGGAGACAAGCAATGCCAGCCAGGCCAGAAAGCCGGGAATCCCGTCCAGCACTCTTTGGGGCACCCGTGAGGGCAGGTCAGCGCTGCTCGTGGCCTGGCGGACGCCGGACCGGGCATTCAGGTGTCGACTGCCGCCGGAAAGCAAGGGCAAGCTCGACCTCGGTTGGTTTCAGGACGCAAGTTCAGGATAGCACAGGGCAAGGGCCTTCCAGGAAGAGCGTTCAGACCCCCACAGAGGCCTTGCCGCCCTTGCTGCCCTTTTGACCACGTTGCCTTGTCAGGCCTACAAGATCACTACGGTAATCGTAGCTGTTGCGTCGCTTTTCGACGCCGGCAGCGCGCGCCAGGTCGACAAGTTCTTCGAGCAACTCCGGAAACGAAAGGCCGCTCTCCTGCCAAAGCCAGGCGGCCAGCGATCCCGGCATGGTATTGATCTCCCCCAGCCAGACCTCACTGGTCTCCGGTTTGACGAAGAAGTCTATCCGCGCGATGCCGTGCCCGTCGATGGCGCGAAAGGCGCGGACGGCGAGTTCCTGAATGTCTTGCGTCAGGCCCTCTTCCAGCGGCGCCGGAATGATGCGACCGGCGCCCTTCATCCCCTCTGGACCGTGCAGGTATTTTTCCTCGTAAGTCAGAAAGTCATCCCAGCTCAGGGGCTGCTCCAGTGCCGAGGCGCGCAGGTCCGGGCTGTTGCCAAGCACGGAACAGTTAATCTCGACGTGGCCGGTGATACCCTGTTCGACCAGGACGCGGCGGTCAAAGTGGGTCGCCACGTCGATGGACGCCCGCAGCAGTGGCTCATCGTAGGCACGGCCAATACCTATGCTGGAACCGGCGGTGGCCGGCTTCACGAAGACCGGCCACTGTAACTGGTCCCCGATGCGGGCCAGTATCGAATCCGGGTCATCCCGCCACTGTTGCCGATGAAAATGCAGGGCGGGGACAAGGGGAATGCCCTGTTGCTGCAGCACGGCGCGCGCGCTGATTTTGTCATTGGCCAGCGCCGACCCCAGGGTCAGGCAGCCCACGTAGGGCACGTCGGCCAGTTCCAGCAAGCCTTGCAGTGTGCCGTCCTCGCCATGCGTGCCGTGAATCGCCGGGAAAACGACGTCAATGCGTTGCAGCCTGCTGCGGCGAAAGCGGCCGGCCAGCGGTTGCAGTAACAGACCATGATGGCGCCGGTCCGGCGAAAGCAGCAGGGGATAGACTCCGTCTCTGTCCGTGACGTCGCCATCGAAACTGGCCAGTTCCCGCAGGGGCTCCCCGCCGTACCAGCTTCCTTCACGGCTGATATAGACCGGCACGACCTCGAAGCGGTCCCCGTCCAGCGCGCGCATGACCTGGCTGGCCGTGACGATCGACACATCATGTTCGACACTGCGCCCGCCGAAGATTACGGCGACGGTCCTGCGACGGCGCGCAGTCATGCAGACTTGCGCAAGAGGTGGAAGGCGGATTCCAGCAACAGGGCGGCGCCCAGCGGGAAGGAGGATTCGTCGATATCGAAGACTGGCGTGTGGTGGCCGCGCTCCCTGTCGTCGAACTTCGCGCCCAGCTGGAACATGGCGCCCGGCGCAAGCTTCGTCATGAAGCCGAAGTCCTCCGCGCCCAGCATGGCTTGTGGCGGATTGAGTACCTCGGGGCCGGCCATGCGGGTCGCGATGTCCTCAATGATGCCCGAGACTTCAGGGTCGTTGTAGGTGGCGTCATAGCCGTTTTTGATTTCCAGTTCGTAGTCGCCGCCCATGGCGCGCGAGATGGCCAGCGCGCTCTCCAGTTCGGCAAACAGTTGTTCCCTTATGTCGCTGTCGTAGCTACGGATTGTGCCGCTGATTTCGATGGAGGCCGGAATGACATTGGAAACGATGCCGCAGTGAATGGTGCCAATCGAGATGATGGCCGGCTTGACCGGGTCGATGCGGCGGGCGCGGATGCCGAAGATGGCATTGATGATTTGAGCCAGCATGAAAACCGGGTCCGTACCGTGGTGCGGCGATGCCCCGTGGCCGCCATCGCCGCGAATGACGGCGTGGAAGGCGTCATGGGCTGCCATGGCATATCCGCTGCAGACCTCAATCTTGCCAGACTCCATGCCGCTGTCCATATGCAACGCCAGTACGTTGTCCACTCCCGTCAGCGCCTGGTCATCAATCATGCGCATGGCGCCGCTCTGGCCTTCTTCATCCTGGTTTTCCTCGCAAGGCTGAAACAGCAGGCGGATCTCACCAGGCGGCCGCTCGCTTTCCGGGATTTCGCTGAGCATCGTCGCCACGCCCAGCAGGATGGCCGTATGGGCATCGTGGCCACAGGCGTGCATGACATTGGGCGTTTGCGAACGGTATTCAACGTCGTTTTCCTCGTCGATGGGCAGGGCGTCCATATCCGCCCGGATGCCAACGACGGGCCGACCTTCGCCGATGCGGGCCACCACGCCAGTCTTGCCAACCCCTGTTTCCGCCTCGAAGCCCAGCTCGTTCAGGGTTTCTGCGACCTTGCGGGCCGTGCGATACTCCTCGAAACCCAATTCAGGGTTCATGTGAAAGTCGCGCCGCCAGGCGACGATCCTGTCCGCCAGGGACCGCGCATGCTCCAGTCGATCGGGGTGATAGGTCATGTCAGGCCTCCTGGCCGCTTCTCAGAATTTCCGGGAGCATTTTGACACAATGCCGGGAATCCGGGTAGCGATTCAACTCCAGTTTTCGGGCAGATCGTTGAGAAAGAGTACGGCGTCACCCTCATTCAGATGGGATTCGTACCAGGAGATGGCCTCCGTCAGGGAGTCCATGATGTGCAAGCGGTCCTCGGCGAATCCGGCCTCCAGCAAGCCACGCCGCAGGGGTCGCGTCTGTCGCTCGCCAACCAGGATCACGTCGCTTGCCTGCTGCGCCGCTTCCGCGCCGAGTCTCCGATTCTCACTTTCCATCAGGTCTCCCAGTTCAACCATCCCGGGCGTGACAAGCAGTCGCCGACCGGCATGCATCCCCAGCACGCGCAGGGCGTGGTGCGCCCCGTCGGGATTCGCACTGTAGCCATCATTGATCAGGGTGATGCCGGTAGCCGTCTGTTCCCTGGCCAGGCGCGCCTCGGCCGGTTGCAGGCTGCGTACGCGCCAGGCGACGTCGCGCAGGGACATGCCCTCGTTCCTGG
Organism: Anaerolineaceae bacterium; assembly: GCA_026708325.1. GTDB lineage: Bacteria > Chloroflexota > Anaerolineae > Aggregatilineales > Phototrophicaceae > JAGWBD01. The sequence continues at coordinate 88,616 of JAPOVC010000014.1, forward strand.
CGACTGCAGCAGCCAGCAATATGTTGGTCACGTTATGTCTGCCAAGCAGGTTCGTGCTGAAAGCCACGAGTTCCCCGCTGCGCCGGTCCTCAACGTTGAAGCGCAGCCCGTCCAGACTTTCCTGAATGTCTGTGGCCACCAGGCGCGGATCGTCCGCGGAGCCGTCTCCCGATGGCCCCTCGCAACTGACGGTCAAAATGGTGGCCGGATGCCTGCGGGCAGCCATCCCGCGCAAATGCGGGTTGTCCCGGTCGAATACGGCGACCCCGTCGGCGGGCAGGGCGCTGATGATTTCGTACTTGGCGGTGACGATGTTGTCGATGCTGCCAAATCGTTCCAGATGTTGGGGCCCGATGGCCGTAACGATACTGATCGCGGGACGCGCCAGCCTGCAGATTTCAGCGATTTCCCCGGGGATGTAAGCGCCCATTTCCACAATGTAATAGTCCAGACTGCGGTCCTCTTCGAGGTCCTGGTTTATCGCCAGACAAACGCCCATCAGCGTGTTGTAACTCTTTGGCGTCGCGCCAACGCGGTAGTGACCGTTCAGGACATGTTGCAGAAAGACCTTGGTACTGGTTTTGCCGTAACTGCCGGTGATGCCGATGATTGTGGGCCCGGCTTCCACCAGAATTGAGCGTGCCCGCGCGACAAAGCGGCGTCGTAACAGGGATTCAAGGGGACGCAGCAAAATGTTCGCGCCGACCAGCAGTACAGGCGCCATCAGGAGCAATAGCAATCCGGCTGCCGTCACCAGCAGCGGCTGCAGCAGGCGGTCGTCATGGTCGCCAATGGCGGCGATCAGCAAGAGCGCCACCAGCAGCGCAAGTGCCCAGGCCGCAACGAGGAGGCGGCGCGCCCGCCAGGTGACGCGAAAGCCCTTCTTGACTTCGCCACCGGTCCGCGGCCAGTTGGCAAGGGCGGCGACCGGCAATGACAGGTGCACAGGCAACGGCGTGTCAGGGGCTTCGGCGAAGAGGAGAATCAGCGCCGAGCCGACCAGCCACGCTTTCAGGGGGCGATTTGGCAACCATCTGGAGCCACGTTCGGCCAGCCAGCGCAGATAACGACTGCTCTCGTATTCCTCCAGTTGAAGATAAAGCGCCTGGCCATAGAGGCGATGGCAACAGCCGGCCAGCCATACCAGGGCGGCGAGGGCCAGAATCATTGCGGCGACTCCTCCTGCAGGAAATGCAAGGCGACGCGCGCAGTGTCCGCCAGGCGGTCAAGGTAACTGTAGTGACCTGCGCCCTCCCAAACGATGAGGCCGGCATCCGGGATGAGATTCTCCAGTTCCATGCCCATCCAGAGCGGCGTTTCTTCGTCCTGATCGCCCCAGAACAGCAGGGTGGGCGGGCGAACGCGGGCGGCGAAGGGACGCATGTCCTCATTGACAATTCGCACAAAGGTGGGACGCATCACTCCATCGGCGGCGCGATAATCGGGGGACGCAAAGCGCCGTTGATACCTGTGGGCCAGGCGATCACTGGCCATTGACAGCCCGATGCGCTCCAAAGATGACCGCGCAAACTGGTAAGCCTTTAGCCTCGCGCGGCCCGAGAGCGACTGCCGCGGCCGCAAACCCGCGGCATTGAAGAGCAGCATTTTCCCCATGCGTTCCGGATGGTCTGCGCCCAGCATGAGGCAGACCCGCCCACCAAAGGAATGACCGGCCAGGTCGACGTGATCGAGCTCATGCAGCTTCAGGAATTCCAGGACGAAGTTGCTGTAATCCCGCAGCGACCAGGGGCGATGTGGCCGCTCACTGTTGCCGAATCCCGGAAAATCCGGCGAAAAAACGCGGAAGCCAGAGCTGGCGATGCGCTCCGCCAGGGGCCACATCAACTCCAGGCTTGCTCCCCAGCCGTGCAACAGGACCAGCGGGCGGCCTTCCCCCGCTGCGACCCAGGCGCATCTGATCCCCGCAACATGCGAATATTGCAACTCAGGACGATTCATTCCACGCTGATTTTCGCGCCCAGCGCCTTTAGTCTATCGATCACGGCCCCGAAGTGATGTTCAATGGCCTGGGCGTTGTCGATTGTGGAAGGGCCTTCCGCGACCAGAGCGGCGGCCAACATGCCCAGACCCGCCCGAATATCCGGTGTCGCCATGTAACTGCCGTAAAGCGTGGCGGGGCCGACGACGATCGCCCGGTGCGGGTCGCAGAGGACAATTTGCGCGCCCATGGCCTTGAGACGGTCCACGAACAGCAGGCGATTGGGAAATAGCTTTTCGTGAATCAGGGTGGTCCCGCGCGCCTGGGAGGCGATGACAGTGGCAATGGCGATCAGGTCCGAAGGAAAGCCGGGCCATATGGCGCTGTCGACGCGCAGGTCGACGTCGCCGGCGCGGTCGCGCACGGTCAAATGTTCGTGACGGGGCACAAATACGGTGTCCGTCTCCAGCTCCAGGTGTATTCCAAACTGGTCAAAGACGCGGGCCACCATGCGAAGGTCTCTCTCGCGACTTCCGTTCAGGGTGACGCGGCCGCCACAGAGCGCCGCGATGGCGGCAATGCTGGCCACCTCAATGTGATTGGGGCCGATGCTGCTCTCTGCGCCGGCAGGGCTGCCGCAACCGACAACATGCAGCAGATTCGAACCCTGTCCCTTCACACTTGCACCCATGGCTTCCAGCAGCCGGCAAAGTTCCTGCACGTGGGGTTCGCTGGCGGCGTTGTGAATGACGGTTTCCTCGCCAAGGGTTGCCGCCAGCATCAGCACGATTCCGGTCGCCGTCACGCTGGCGTTGCCCAGCAGAATCTCCCGCTTGCGCCAGGGCACGGCGCGAATTTCTACGGCGCCATGCAGGAAGAGCACGTCCTGACCCAGGTCCCGCAGGGCGTCAAGGTGAGTGAGCAGGCGGCTGCGGGGCGTTTCGATTTCCAGTCGAATGTGTCCGCAGCGGAGCAGCAGGGGAGCGACCATGAGGATGGCGCCGGCATGGTCCAGCGCTTCCTGGTCAAGCGTGCGGCGGGAAAGTTGCCGCGTCTCTACCCTGAGCATTGACCCCTGGTCGAACTTTATGTCCGCACCCAGCCAGGACGCCAGTTCAATCTGCTGCAGGGTGCTGGCCGTGCGGGGCATGTTGTGCAGCACAACGGGTTGCTCGCCGAGCAGGGCCGCGGCCAGCAACGCGAGGGCGGCGTTGGGGTTGCCGGAAGGGCGCCAGTTGCCATTCAGGGCTTGCCGGCCTTCGACGTGGATACGCACAGGTCGGCTCGCCGTTTCAGGGCATTAACGTGACGTTGGCTGCGCGCTTGCGCTCGGCTATGGGGCGCACCGGGGGGCATTCCCAGGCGCTGGCCGCCGTCTGGCTGCGGGTCTTGGTGAATTTGGGCAAAATCCCGCAGGCGAAACATTTGTCACGGCAGTCAATCCTGGTCTCGCCCTTCAGGCTCATTTGATAGTCCTGAAGCAGGAACTTGCGATGTACGGCCACGTCGATGTGTTCCCAGGGGAATACCTCGTGGTCCCCGCGCGTCCTGTGGTTGTAGAAATCCGGGTGCAGCCCGGCCTCTTCAAAGGCCTGCAACCAGCGATCATGATAATGCCGGTCCTGCCAGGCGTCGAAGGTGCAGCCCAATTCCCAGGCCCGTTGTACCACCTGACCCAGACGCCGATCGCCGCGGCTGAGGAAGCCTTCAAATTCGCTGGATTCTATGTCATTCCAGCGCAGATGGAGGCCCGGACCGCGCAATTCCCTCTTGAGAAGCCTTTGCTTTTCAAGCACCTGTTCTCTTGAGTCCTGGGGCACCCACTGGAATGGCGTGTGCGGTTTGGGAATGAAGGTGCTCACCCCAACGTTGACGTTGGCCTTGTTGCCAAGCTCCTTGCGGCCCTCACGCAGCACTGCCTTGCAGAGGTCGATGATGCCCCAGACATCGTCGATGGTCTCCTCGGGGTGACCGATCATGAAATAGAACTTGATCGTGCGCCAGCCGCCCGCGTAGACGTCGCGCGCTGTCTGCAGCACCTGCTCCGTGGGCACATACTTGTTGATCAGGTTGCGCATGCGTTCGGTGGCGGCTTCGGGAGCGAAGGTGAAGCCACTGCGACGGGTGTCCCCCAGTTTCGAAAGCAGTTCCGCGCTGGCGGTCTCGATGCGCAGGCTGGGCAAACTCATGCTGAGGCCGGCCTCACCGAATTCGTCGTGAATGGCGCTGACCAGCTCGTGCACCTGTCCGTAATCCGATGAAGACAGGCTGAGCAGGCTGATTTCCTCGAATCCCGTGCTGGCCGTAATCTTGCCAATGGCCTCCAGCACCTCCGGCACCGGCCGTTCCCTTACCGGGCGGGTCACCATGCCTGCGTGGCAGAAGCGGCAACCGCGAGTGCAGCCGCGCATGATTTCGACGGGGGCGCGATTGTGCACAGTATCGATATTGGGGACCAGAAAACGGGTAAAGGGTGGCGGCAGCACCCGCACAATGCGCTTGAGTACCCGTTCGGGCACGTCCGGGCGGTTGGGAATGATGTCTGCCACCGTGCCGTCCCGATGGTAAGTGACGTCATAGAAGCGCGGCACGTACATCCCCTGGATGCCGGCCACTGCGCGCAACAATTCCTCGCGGGACTGCCCGCGCAGCGCCTGCACACAATGGGCCACTTCGACGATGATCTCCTCGCCCTCGCCAATGACGAATGCGTCGATGAAGTCGGCGACGGGCTCGGGATTAAAGCAGGCATGGCCGCCGGCGACGACCAGTGGGTACGTCGAATCGCGGTCCTCGCTGCGCACGGGCATGCCCGCCAGATCCAGCAGGTTCAACGCATTGGTATAGAGTTGCTCGTAGGGCAGGCTGATCCCCAGCAAGTCGAAATCGCGGATGGCGTGTTTCGTTTCCAGCGAGTACAAAGGCAGGCCCTCGGCGCGCATCAACGCTTCCATGTCCACCCAGGGGCTGAAGACGCGTTCGGCCAGGATGTCGGGCTGCTGGTTCAATTGTTCATAGAGGATCATGACGCCCAGATTGGACATCCCCAGGTCGTAGATATCCGGAAAGGCCAGCGCCACACGCAGGTCGGTCGCGTCCCAGTCCTTGACGATGCTGTTGTATTCGCCGCCGACATAACGGCCGGGCCGCTCCGCTTTCAGCAGAATGCGATCCAGTACCCGCTCGATTTGCTCCGGCCGCATGGCCCTTCTCCTCAGGGACACAGGTAAAGCGAAGGTTGATGGCAGTATAGCGTAAGTCCCGGGCCTTTGCAGGCCGGGAAAGGCTCAGAGGGCGGCGGCGATCCGGGCGGCGATCCGGGCATTGTTGGCCAGCAGAACGGTGTTGGCCGCCAGGGAGGCACCACCCGTCAGTTCGGCGACCCGGGTGAGGAGGTATGGCGTCAGGGAGGCCCCGCGCAGCCGTTTGCGGCGGGCTTCCTCATTGGCCTTTTCGATGGCGGCTTCCGCCTGGTCCTGGGCCAGGGCGACCTCTGCGGGCACGGGCACGCAAATCAGTATACCGCCAGGACTCTTCATTTCCATTTGTGCCCTAATGATGCCGGCCGCGTCCTCTACCGTATCGACCCTGACGTCGACGGGAAGGGTGCTGGTCCGGGAAATGAAGGAGGGCAACCTGTCGGTGCCGAAGCCGATGACCGGCACGCCCTGGGTCTCCAGCACTTCGCGTGTCAGCTCCAGATCCAGGATGGACTTGGGGCCCGAACAGACCACGGCGACGGGCGTGCGACCCAACTCGATCAGGTCGGCGGAAATATCAAAGGGATGCCCGCGGTGCACACCTCCGATTCCGCCTGTCGCAAAGACGGGGATGCCCGCCTGACGGGCGACGATCATGGTGCCGGCCACGGTCGTGGAAGCCGTTTCGCCCATTCCGATGGCTATGGGAAAGTCGCGGCGGCTGCACTTGCGCACCTTTTCCGGCGACGTTTTGCCCAAAGTGGCGATTTGCTCCTCGTCAAGCCCAACCACCACGCGACCCTGCAGAACGGCGATGGTCGCGGGCTGCGCCCCTTCGTCGCATACGGCGGCTTCCATCTCCAGGGCGGTCTCAACGTTTTGCGGGACAGGCAGACCGTGGGTGATGGCCGTGGATTCAAGGGCGACGACGGGTTTGCCGGCATCCAGGGCTGCGGCCACAGGGCGCGCAAGGGTCAGTTGCATGTCACTTCCTCCGTTTCCGCCAATACGAGTCGATGGCGGTGGACTCGATGCCAACTTTCGTGGAGATCCAGCTCCTCCAGGACGTCGCGGGGGCGCAGGTTGCCGCGGTCACCCACGGCGACGTGCATTTGCAGGACCTGCGGATCGCCGGACTTCAGTTCGTTGATCAGGGGCCGCAGGTCCTTTTCGACGCTTCGGCGCTTGCGCTGGATCGTGCGCAGGATGCGGTGCTTCGCCAGCAGGCCGGCAACCCTTTGGTCAAGGTCCGGCACGCATTCCTCGAAAGTCACCACATAGTGCGCACTTCGCACACGGGTTTGCAGGGCAGCGGAAGTGACGGGGACCTCTTCCACACTGTAGATCTCCAGGCCATCCGGACTGACGTCGCGCAGTTGCTGCGGTACATCGTCCAGCGGGATACGCTGCCGCAGTGAGACGTCGAGCAATTCACACTCGCTGGTGATGCCCAGCGGCAACGCCGTCGCCAGCTGCAGACGGGGACGGGTGTTGAATCCCTGCGAATAGAGCAGGGGCAGGTCAGCGCGGCGCAACACACGTTCCCAGATTTTGGCAACGTCAAGGTTGCTGGTGTATTTCATGGCTGCGAACTTGCCAAAAGTGATCCGCAGGCGCTGTCTTGCCGGGTTTTGGCTCATGTGCCAAGTATCGCATACCGCGCGCCTTGTTTACATGGCCACCTGGGTATAGTTTTGTTCAGTTTGCCAGAAGTTGAGGCAGGAGAGCGCGCATGTGCGGACGATTTGTGCTGGTTGCGCTGGCGGATGAGATTGCCGACATGTTCGAATTGCGCAGAGTGCCGGCCCCCTTTGTGCAGCGATTCAACGTAGCGCCCTCGCAACAGATTGCCGTCATCACCAACGAAAGGCCCGATGAACTGGCCTGGCACCGATGGGGTTTGATTCCCTCCTGGGCGAAAGAAGCGAAAATCGGCTACCGTATGATCAATGCGCGCTCCGAAACGGCGGCCGGGAAACCTTCGTTTCGCGCCGCCTTTCGCAGCCGACGTTGCCTCATTCCCGCCAGCGGCTTTTTCGAGTGGCAACGACGGGGCAAAGAGAAACGTCCGATCTACATCAGCCTGCGTGACAAGCCCTTGTTCGCCTTCGCCGGGCTGTGGGAAGTCTGGCGCAGCCCGAATGGGGACGTTGTGCCCAGTGCAACCATACTCACGACCGTGGCGAATCCCTTCATGGCGGAGATCCATCTGCGCATGCCGGTCATTCTGCAGCCGGAAGACCACGAAACCTGGTTGAATCCGGCCAGTCGGGACGAACATCAGAGTTTGTTGCGACCCTGCGCGGCAGAAATGATGCAGGCCTGGCCGGTCTCGACCGTCGTCAACAGGCCTGCGAACGACACCCCGGAGACCATCGAGCCCCTTTTGTAACCCGATGCCCCCGACTCAGTTCTGTTTGCGGCGTTGAATGGCCTCGCCCAGGGGGTCCTGACCCGGCTCGTAAAGGACGCGGCGGCCTCTGCCGCCGGCTTCCGGCGGGCCAATGATCTGCAACTCAAAAAGCAGGTCGATGATTCGCGCGGCGCGGGGGTATCCGAGCCCCATGCGACGCTGCAGGAGCGACGCCGAGGCTTCGCCTTCCTCCAGCACGGCCCTGACGGCCTGTTCCAGCATGGGGTCCGTGTCGGAGAGCAGTTGACGTCGACGCATCGCCTGCTCCCAGGGCGCTTCCGACCGGCTGGCCGGCTCCCGGCGAACGTTGAACTGCGCCTGGCGCCGCCAGTAATCGACGACCGCGCGCACCTCTTCTTCGGAGACCAGGCAGCCCTGAATTCGTTGGGGGCCGGAGGCGTCCGTCGCCAGATAGAGCATGTCGCCATTGCCAAGGAGGCTCTCCGCGCCGACTGAATCAAGGATGACGCGGGAATCCACGCCGGAAGCCACTGCAAATGCCATACGCGTCGGGAAGTTGGCCTTGATGAGACCGGTGAGGACGTCAACGCTGGGCCTTTGGGTCGCGACGATCAGATGCATGCCTACGGCGCGCGCCATCTGTGCCAGGCGGGTGAGCGCGCGTTCGGTTTCCTCCGGGTGCGCCTGCATGAGGTCACCGATTTCATCGACAATGATGACGATCCAGGGCAAATGTGTCCCATCCTGTCGTTGCGCCGGCCGCGCGTTGTAGGCCTCAATGTTGCGCGCGTTGGCGGATTCCAGCAGCCTGTAGCGCCGGTCCATTTCGCGGGTGCACCAGCGCAACACCTCAATGATGCGCTCCAGCCTGGTCTCCACAGGGCCGACCAGATGGGGGATTCCATTGAAGCGACTCAGCTCCACCAGTTTCGGGTCAAGCATGACCATGCGCAGGGTATCAGGCGTGTTTTGCAGGAGCAGGGAGGTGGCGATGGAGGCGATTGCGACGGACTTGCCCGTTCCGGTAGCTCCCGCAATCAGCAAATGCGGCATTTGGCCGATGTCCGCGGCAACCGGCAGTCCGGCCACGTCCCGGCCCAGAGGGATCACCAGGGGTGAACCGCTGCCCGACCTCTGATTGTTGTAAGTCTCGCTTTCCAGCACCGGCCGCAATGCCACGATGGCAGGCTGCAGATTGGGGACTTCGAGCCCCAGGTAATTCTTGCCCGGCACCGGCGTTTCCAGCCGCAGCCTTCGGGCGGCCAACGCCAGGGCGAGGTCGTTGGTCAGGGAAACGATTTTACGTACCCGCGTCCGGCTGAAAACCGCGCCCTCCCTGTCGTCGGGATTCTCGCGATAGGGTTGAATCGCGTAGCGAGTGATGGTCGGGCCCACCTGCACGTCAACGACTTCAATGTCGATGTCGAATTCAAGGAGCGTGTTCTCGAGCAGCACGATGTTGCGATTGATCTCTTCCGCATCGGGCGCGTCCAGCTTGAGGTCTGCAAGCAGTTCCAGGGGCGGCAACTGCTGCCCGCGCGCCACATGAACGCGCGCCTCCGGCTCATGATCCAAGGAGAAAAACCGGCGCATACGACCGTCCGGACGCTCCACGAGTCGTATCTCGCTGCGTTGGCGACGTGGACGGCTTGCGGGCCTGTCATGTGGCAGGGGCAACACGCCCGGACGGGGACGGGGGGACGCTTCTGTTCTGGCCTTGTCCGCGGGGGAAAGGTCGTCCGGCCCAAATGCCGGAGGGCGAGTTGCCCGGCGTGAGGGCGGTATGTGTGCCGGATTGGGGCGGATTCGCACGATGTTCAGCTTTTGCTGATCGCCCGTCACGGGCGGGCGACGGGGAACTGTCGGAGTGTCTTGCCTGGTGCGAGGCCCCTGGGGCCCTGTGGCCAGGTTTGACCCGCCCCTGCGAAACAGGGCGCTCGCGCGCTGCAATGCCTGGACAAACCAGGAAAGATCGTGCCCGAACATCGCCGCAATGCAGGCAGCGAAAATGACGAGGTAGAAGAAAAAGGCGAAGGCTGAACCAAAGAGTCCGGCAACAACCACGCTCAGGCCCCAGCCGACGATGCCACCGCCCTGGCCCGCCCTGGCGATGGCGCGCCATTCGCTGCCGCCGCTGGTCACGTGCAGCATGGCGAGCAGGGCCAGAAAGGCAATCTGGAGCGCAAGGATTCGTCGGGGCGGCAACTTTGGCATAATCCCCCAACGTGGCACCAGGAGCACCAGTCCGAGTGCAATGATGCCCGGCGCCACCAGCAGGCTGCCGTACCCAAACACACTGGAAAGGGCGTTGGCCCATGCCTGGGCGACGGTCGCATCCGGTGACACGTTGAACAGGGACAGGAGGGATATGATGCCAAAGACCACGAGGACCAGGGCGACGATTTCTGCTCCCCAGGGTGGAAGGCTGTCGAATATCTGGCCATCGGCGTCGGAGTATTCCGCACCGTCCAGCTCTTCATGCAAATCGTGAATGGGGATTTCAGGACCCGAGGTATCGCTGTCATTGGGTGGCCGATTCACGACAGCCGCTCCCGGTTGGCTGCGATTCCTGCGCATGCGCCTACGTGGAGGGCAATTTGAAACGTTCCGGCCCGGTGTGCGGCAGCCAGCAATGCTTTCATCGTTTCCTGAATTGTTGTTCCATGGAGAGCAACGCCGTCGCCACTTCTTCGATGGCAATGCGCTGCTTGCGATATAGATCGGCTTCACTGAGGGCCAGTCGCGCCGCCACTTCCCGCACACGGCGACGCTCCAGAAATCGTTGTTCAAGGATGTTGTAGAGCGTCCATTCCGGGCTCGTCATGCCCTGTTTGCCCTCAGGCCGCAGCTGTTCGATTGCCCGACGCAGAACGACGCGCAGGGCATTGGCCGGCCCCTGCTCCTCTCGCATGGCCTCCTGAACGACCTGCAAGGCCAGGAGATTGCTGTGCGTCAGCCCAGGACCGCCCCAGTAATGGCGCAGCGCAGCCCGCACCAGTTCGTTGAAGCGTTCCTGGTGGACCGGCTCCACGTCGCCGGCCGTGGGTCTTGAAGCGAAAGGCAGGGACGGGACGTCAGACTGGCGTGGCATTCCCAATTGCGGCAGCAGGCCTTCCAGCGCCGCCGAGAACTCGTCCTGCAGGGCCATGTCGTCCAGGGCGCGGGCAATGCGACCCTTCAAAACTTCCAGAGTTTGCAGTTCTTCCCTGCCAAATTCCGGGTCAACTTCGCGCGCGCGGACGCCAAGCAGGCCGACTGGCATCGCCGCGCTGTTGAGCATTCGTTCACTGTAGAGCGGCAGATACCAGTATTCCCCGTGCTTCCGGATTTCACCTGCCTGTCCACCGGCCGTTGAGGGCGGCGCCTGCAGCCTTGAGAGCAATTGCTCCGGCTGATCCAGCAGGTCCTGCTGGACTCCGACACTGGCGACGAGTTCCGGACGGGCAGGGACGGCAGACAGCACGAAGGCAGCGCTCACGCGCAGGTTGTCGCAAATCGTCGCCAGATTGGCCTCAAGCAGGGATTCAAAGTCCTTGCGCGTCAACAGTTGCTCGTCAAGGTTGCGCAGCCGTTGCGGAAACTCTTCGTCCTCCGCGGTGTAGATGAGCAGGTTTTCGATGACTGGCAAAAAGAGGTGGATGAACCATTGCCAGATCAGGATCGCTGCAACGACCGCAAAGGGCATGAATTCCTGACCCGGTAGCCCGAGAACCTCAATGGCCGGGCCCATGTTGAGGATGATCACGAGCGCCAGAGTCGCAGAGGCCGGCCCACGCAGAAAGGCGCGGAGCAACCCCAGCTTGATCTGACTTTCGGGCCGGCGCGAGCCAAAGAATGTGAGTGGCCAGGCCAGAAAAAGCAACATGAGCACCACAATCACATTTGAGAAGTTGATCAGGGTCAACTGCAGCAGGGCAGGGTCCGCCTCCCTTGCCAGCACGACGGACCAGGGAAACAGGCCCAGCGCCGGGGTTGGCATGGCAAGCAGGAGGAAACCCATCCGCTGTCGGGACTTGGGCGTCAGACAACGCTGGCGGGCCCGGGAGACGTTTAGCAGGGCGTAGACGGTGATCAGCGCGAAGTACAGGATATAGAAGGGGAAGAGGACACCTGCCCGAGCTCTGGTGTGGGGGCCAGACCCTTCCGTTTGAATGAGCGAGTCGCTGAAGAGGGCCAGCAGCAAAAAGAGCAGGCCCAGCACATAAAGCAAGCGAATGGCGCGGCGACGTCGACCGCGAGATGGAAGACCTGTGGTTGCCAGAAGGGCGTCCGACAGGTGGTAGAGTGCGGTTGGCACGAAGGCAATGCCCAGCCATTGCAGGCGCAGCGCCAGTTCATGGACGACCTGTTCCGGTTGCAGGGATACAAAGACATCCGCGACGTAGGCCGCCGTAACGCAGGCCAGCAACACGCTGGAAACGCGCGTCACGCGGTCGTGCAGTTCGTTGCTGAGGTTATAGAGCAGCAGCGAAGCCGCCACGATAACAATGACAGCGGTTAGCGTTTCATTGGCCAGCTGCAGAAAGAGGTGATACAGCGTCTGCAGGTCAGACATGGTCTAACGCAGCACTTCTCCGAAAAACATCGCAATTTCATGTTGCGGAAAGTAATGGTCACTATAGCCGGAGAATGTCAGGCCTGCACGTTGCAAAAACCGGACCGTCGGGAAATTGCGGGTTTGCACCTCAGCCACCAGTCTCATGAGTTGATTGTCCCGCGCCCACTGTCGCGCCACCTGCAGCATGCGGATGCCAATGCCGTTTCGGCGCCAGGGGCGTGAAACGACGAGGTCATGAAGGCGCGCTACCCCGTGGACCGGGTCCGCGTAGAGCGCAAGATATCCCAGCAACTCACCCGTCTCCCTGTTTGCTGCAATCAGGAGGCAATTGTCCGGTTCCACGGCGACATGGAGACGATGTGCACTGGGGGTCCAGACGGATTCCAGATCTCGCGGCAGGCGTTCCGGATGAAAACGGATCTCGTACTGGTCACCATCGTTGTACAGGCGCATTTGCCAGGCGTATTGTGTACGGTAGCTGTGGTCCAGTTGCAGACAGTATTCGATATCTCGCGAATGACCCTCGCGAATGAGCAGACTGACCTTGTCAGGCATGGCGGGTGCGGGACAAAAATGCGAAGGGCGGGTCCGCAACCTGCCAGGCAAGGGTCCTGTTGAAAGATTGATTTTCAGGAGACGTCATGGTCCAGGGTCGCATCCAACGGGCAGCCAGGGTATCCGACTTTCCATGCAGGTCCAACGCGATTTCAGACCAACCAGAGACGGGTGCAAGGTCCCTGCGCCTGACAGCAGACTTTAGACTTCGTACAAATAGTCCCGCAACTTGACCCGGGCGGATGACTGGCGCAGGCGGTTGAGCGCCTGGGCTTCCAGCTGGCGTACGCGCTCGCGCGTGACGCCGATCGTTTGGCCAACCTCTTCAAGCGTGTAAACGCGGCCGTCCTCAAGTCCGTAGCGCAGACGCAGGATCTGAGCCTCTCGTTCCGGCAGTCGGTCAAGAGCCTCATCAAGTTGCTCGTGCAGCAAGTGGGACGCAACCTCATCCGCAGGGGCCGGGCTGTTAACGTCTTCCACGAAATCGCCGAAAGTTGAATCGCCATCTTCGTCGATCGGAGCTTCCAGGCTGACGGGCCGGCGGGAGATTTCCATCAGGTCCTCGACCTTGTCCGGCGTGGTCTCCATGCCGGAAGCGAGTTCGGCAATGGAAGGGTCCCGACCCAGTTCCTGGGTCAGTTGCAACTGAAATCGGCGCATTCGGTTGAGCTGGTCGCCCATGTGTACCGGTACGCGAATGGTCCGGCCCTGGTCCGCGACGGCCCGACTGACGGCCTGACGAATCCACCAGGTGGCATAGGTGCTGAACTTGTGACCGCGCTGATATTCAAACTTGTTGGTGGCGCGGATGAGACCAATGTTTCCTTCCTGAATGAGGTCCAGAAAAGGTACGCCCCGCCCGATGTACTTCTTGGCAACGCTGATGACCAGGCGGACGTTGGCGCGCACCAGGTGCTCCTGCGCCGCTTCGCCGTCGTCCACAATGTCCTGCAGGGTATAGACGTCATCCAGGGGCAGGGACTGCCCTTCGCAATCGAGCCGTTCACGCGCGAAATCTCCGGCTTCCATGCGTTGGGCCAGTTCGACTTCCTCTTCGGCCGTGAGCAGGCTTACCCTGCCGGCCTCCTTCAGATACAGGCCAACGACGTCGTCCGACTCCAGCGCCTGTTGATAACCGAGATCATCCACGATATCGGTCTTGTCCAGCAGCCAGGGTCGGGCCGCATCTCTGGTTCGCGGCGAGTCATCAGCCTGAACATCATTCGCGACAGGGAAGCCAGGGGATTCTGCTTTGGCGGGGCGAGGGGCGTCGACCTCCACACCGGCTTCCAGCAACCCTTCCATGACCTCCTCCAGCAGGGACACGTCCCGTTCGGGCCAGGGCATGTTTTCGAGAATCTCGTCACTGGTGATGCCGCCCTGACGTCGCGCCTGCTGCATGATGCGCGTGTAAATGTCTTCTCCGCCTCGTTCCTTCGTTGCGATCATCGTCACCTTCATCTCGACCAAATGACACACACATGCTCTTCCGTGCGATTGAAGCGCAAGGTGTCTTCAAAACCGTCGTCGTATCGAACTCTAGGACCGGGATCAGCAGTTATACTGGGGAATCAGCCAGGCAAGTAAAAATGCCACGCACCCGCCAATTTGCAACTCCGGTGACTTGCGTTCAGGGAAAGCGTACTGCAATCAAAAACTGCTGTCAAGCAGTCTGGCAGAAGCGCGGAAAAGTCTCGCGGCTTTTTATGTATTGCGCACAAACAAAACTTCATTTTGCACAAGATGTTGCCCAAAGCCGTTGACCCTGCCCGCTGCACAACCTAGACTTCCACGCTGACCTCGTGCTGCGAACCCGGCCACTGACGGCATCGCCTGGAGGGAAAGGCCGGGATCTCGCATCAATTCCGGGGCGCACTGTTGGCAACTTTTCCCCGGTTGCCGGACCCGCCAGACAGGAGATTTCGATGCAGGCCATTCGAGTGGGTGTGTATGGCGCTTCCGGTTATGCAGGCGGCGAACTGGTTGAATTGCTGAACAGGCATCCGGATGTGCAACTCGTTTTTGCGACATCGGGCAGCCAGCGTGGCAAGGCCGTCCCGGACAGTAGCCTACGTTTCGTCGCCCATGAAGATGCGCGACCACAGGACGCGGACGCGGTGTTTCTCGCCTTGCCCCATGGCGCTTCCGCCGACGTTGCCCTGGCCGCCCTTGACGCGGGCGCCAGAGTCATCGATCTGTCGGCCGATTTCCGCATGGACAGCGAGGCGGGCTGGATGGAGTGGTACGGGACGGCCCACCAGCACCCGGACCTGCTGCCCGTTCCCTACGGCCTGCCCGAAATCAACCGGGACAATCTGCATGGCGTGGAGCTTGTGGCTGTGCCCGGTTGCTACCCGACGACCACTCTGCTGGGCGTGTATCCCCTGCTGCTGGCAAAGGCGCTGGCGCCGGGTTCACCAATTATCGTAGACGCCAAGTCCGGCGCTTCCGGCGCCGGCCGCACGCCAACGTCAATGACCCATCTGCCAGAGTTGTTTGCAAATCTCGTGCCCTACAAGACTGGCAGGTCGCATCGTCATGTCGGAGAGATGGAGCAGGAACTGCACAAACTTGACGATGATGTTGGTCCCGTCCTCTTCACACCCCATTTGCTGCCCATTGACCGGGGTCTGCTGGCAAGCATCACGGTCACACTGGCGCCGGAGTTCGATGCTTCCGAATCCCAGGCCCTGTACGAGGAGACCTTTGAAACGGAGCCCATGGTCAGGGTCTTGCCGGCGGGAGACCAGGCGACCATCGCCCACGTGGCGAGGCGCGATGGCTGTGTGATCAGCCTGGTACCGGTGCTCGAACGCTGGTTGCAGATCACCAGTGTTACCGACAATTTGCGCAAGGGCGCTGCCAGCCAGGCCGTACAGAATTTCAATCTAATGTTTGGTCTGGCTGAGACCGCCGGGCTGACTCCTGAGTCCTGACATGCAACCGGTCGTCCTTAAAGTCGGCGGGCATGATCTGCGTGATGAAGTTTTTCTGCGCGACCTGGCTTTGGTCGTGCGCGAACTGCATCTGCCCCTGGTGCTGGTGCACGGCGGCGGCGTCGAGATCGCCGAACTGCAACGGCAACTGGGGATCGAACCCCGATACCTGCATGGTGTGCGGGTAACAGACGCCGGGTCGCTGGCGCTGGTTGAGATGGTCCTGTGCGGTCTGGTCAACAAACGCCTCGTGCGCTTCCTGGTGCAGGCCGGCGTGGATGCCCTTGGCCTGAGTGGCGTCGACCGCGGTCTCTTGCGCGCGCGCCAGATGTCCCATGATGAAGTGGACATGGGCTTCACCGGCGAGGTCAGGGCGGTCAATGCCGGTGTCATTCATCAATTGCTGTCCGACGGAATCACACCGGTCGTGGCGCCGCTCTGCCTGGGGCCGGACTGCGCCTACAATGTGAATGCCGACCACGTGGCGGGGGCTCTGGCAGTCGCCATTGAAGCCAGTCGTATTGTATTCCTGACCAACGTGCCCGGCGTGCTGCAGGACGGGAGATTGCTTGAGGAACTGCACGCGGGCCAGACGCGACAACTTGTCAGGAGTGGTATCATTCATGGCGGTATGATCCCCAAGGTTGAAACAGCCCTGCAGGCCCTGGAAACAGGCGTGCCGCAGGCGCTCGTCACCGATCTGGACGGCCTCAGACAAAACTCGGGCACCTTGTTTCACGGGGAAGCGGAGGCAATCACAGGAATGGAAACAGGACCAGGGGACAGGGTATGACGAATGAACTGGAGCGGATCGCTGCGCTGGAAGGCAGGCACGTCGTTCAGGTCTATGGCCGCCCGCCATTCCTGATCACCCGCGGCGAGGGAATGACGGTCTATGATGACGAGGGCCGGGCTTATCTGGACTTCGTTGCCGGAAACGCGGTCAATGCCCTGGGGTACAACGACGAGGGTCTGAACAGGGCCATACGCGAGGCCCTGGAAAGCGGCGTCATTCACACCAGCAACCTGTATCACACGGCAGCGCACGCCGAGCTGGCAGCCCTGCTTTGCGAAACGTCCTTTGCCGATCGCGTTCACTTTTGCAACAGTGGCGCGGAGGCGGTCGAAGGGGCGATCAAGTTTTCCCGCAAGGTCGCTTATGAAGCTGGCAAGCCGGACAAGACTGGCATTGTGGCATTTTCCAATGCCTTCCACGGGCGCACGATGGGCGCCCTGGCGCTCACGCCCCGCGAAAAGTATCAGAAACCTTTCCGGCCCCTGATGCCAGACGTCACCATTGCTGCATTCAACGATACCGACAGCGCGGCCGCTGCCATTGACGCCAACACGGCCGCTGTCTTCGTGGAACCGGTCCAGGGTGAAGGTGGCATCAATATCGCGACACCTGAGTTTATGCAGGGTCTGCGTGCGCTCTGTGACGAGCATGAAGCGCTGCTGGTCAGTGACGAAATTCAGTGTGGCATGGGCCGCACCGGTTCCCTCTGGGGCTACGAGGAAAGCGGCGTCGAGCCGGACATCATGACCGTCGCCAAGCCACTGGCCGGTGGCCTGCCGATTGGCGCCATACTTGTGACGGAGGCCGTGGCGGGCGCCCTTCATGCCGGCGACCATGGCTCGACTTTCGCCGGTGGGCCGGTCGTCACAGCGGCCGCGCTGGAGGTACTGCGTCGCATCAGCCAGCCCGCTTTCCTGGCGCAAGTGAGGGACGTCGGCGAATATCTCGTGGAGCGGCTGGAGGAGATCAACAGCCCGCTGATCCGGGAAGTGCGCGGCCGCGGACTCATCGTCGGAATCGAACTGGACTGCCCTTCGGCGGCGCTGGTTTCCGCCGGTTACGACAAGGGCCTGCTTCTGCTGAATGCCGGTGAGCAGGTGCTGCGATTTGTGCCTCCCCTTGTCGCACAGCGTTCCGATATCGATGCCTTGATCACATCCTTGACGGACATGCTGGAAGACCTTAGCGATGCATAGGCTTTCCGACGACATTCATGGCGTGGAGGGATTCCGCGCTGCCGGGCTCGCCTGCGGCATAAAGGGCGATGGAGTCCCGGACATGGCGCTCATCGTCAGCGACAGTGACTGCACGGCTGGCGGAGTGTTTACCCGCAACCTTGTCAAGGCTGCGCCAGTGTTGCTGGACCAGGAATTGTTGCGCGACAATCCTGAAGGCATGCGCGCCCTGGTCGTCAACAGCGGCTGCGCCAATGCCTGCACAGGGCAGCAGGGTCTGGAAAATGCACGGGCGACAGGCGAAATAGTCGCCGGCAAACTGGGTTGTGATCCCGCTGCCGTGCTCGTGATGTCAACCGGGGTCATCGGCGTGCAGTTGCCCATGGACCGGATTCGGGAAGGCGTGGCCAACGCGTCGCCTGTGAAGGACGGGGAGGGCTGGCGCTCCGCGGCCCGGGGCTTCATGACCACCGACAAGTTTCCCAAGCTGGGGTCGGCCAGGGTTGAGTTGTCCGGAGGACGGACGGTCAATATCGCGGGCATCAGCAAGGGCGCTGGCATGATCGCGCCGGATATGGCGACCATGCTGGCCGGGATCGCCACGGATGCCGCCCTGACGGCATCGCAGACCCGTTCCTTGCTGGAAGATGTTAACAGCGTCAGCTTCAATTGCATTGTCGTCGACGGCGACACCAGCACCAATGACACCGTGTTGCTTTTGGCCAACGGCGCCAGCGGCGTCGCGCTCAGGGACGACGATGACCTGGCGGCCTTTCGCGATGCCCTGCAGGACCTGTGTGTCCATCTGGCGCAGGCCATTGTGCGGGATGGCGAAGGTGCGACCCGCTTCGTTACAATCGACGTTGAGGGTGCGGCGGACGCCCCTGCTGCCCGTCAGATTGCCAACACGATCGCCACCTCGGCGCTGTCAAAAACGGCCTTCTATGGCAGCGATGCCAACTGGGGGCGCTTTGCCGCGGCGGCGGGCCGGGCAGGAATCGACTTTGACCCGTCGGACCTGGCGCTATGGCTGGGCCGGGGAGAGACGCTGGAGGACCCCCTGCAGTTGATGCAGGCCGGTGAACCGGTCGATTATGATGAGGATGTGGCGACGGACATCGTGAGCCAGCCGGAGTTTTCTCTCAAGCTTTCCATTGGGTCAGGCCAGGGACAGGCGCGAGTCTGGACCTGCGACCTCGGCCACGAGTACGTGTCCATCAATGCGGAATACAGGACCTGATGTTCGCGAGTCTTGCCCTTGAAGACGGACGGGTGTTCACCGGGACCGGCTTCGGCGCCGAGGGCGTCACCACCGGTGAACTGGTCTTCAACACGTCCATGACCGGTTATCAGGAGATCCTTACGGACCCCTCCTATTACCGGCAAATCGTCACTATGACGGTTTCACACGTGGGCAACACCGGAGTCAACCAGCAGGACCTCGAGTCCGACCGCATCTGGGTGTCCGGTTTCGTCGTACGTGCGCTGAGCCCGGTGGTCAGCAGCTGGCGCGAACAGGGGGCGCTGGCCGACTGGCTGAAGGAACAGGGCATCAGCGGGATTACAGGCGTGGCGACGCGGGCGCTGGTTCGACATATTCGTTCCATGGGAGTCATGCGGGCCGCCATCGCCTGCGGCGAAGGCGCGCTGGACACGGCTGCCCTAGTGGAGCTGGCGCGATCTTCGCCGGACATGTCCGGCGCCAATCTCGTCGACTCAGTCACGACCCGTGAACCCTACAACTGGGCCACCCACAGCGATCCGCAATGGTATCGCGGTGAACAGCAGGAGGTCCGCGGCCCTTTGGTCGTCGCCTGGGACTTCGGTATCAAGCGCAACATTTTGCGCATGATGGCCGATCGTGGCATGCGCGTCACCGTGGTGCCCGCCCAAACCAGTGCGGATGACGTGCTTGCCATGAACCCTGACGGCGTTTTTCTCAGCAACGGGCCGGGCGACCCCGCCGCGGTGGACTATGCGATCCACAATTCGCGGGAGTTGGTGGGGAAGGTGCCCTTGTTCGGAATTTGCCTGGGTCACCAGATTCTGGCGCTGGCGCTGGGCGGCAAAACGGAAAAGATGCATTTCGGTCATCGGGGGGGCAACCAGCCGGTGCGCAATTTGCTCACCGGAGTGGTGGAAATTAGCGCGCACAATCACGGCTTCGCCGTCAGCGAGGACAGCGAACTGGGCGGCGCGGAAGTCACCCACATCAATTTGAACGACAACAGCATTGAAGGCATTCGCGATACGGAGCGTTCAGTCTTCAGCGTTCAGTATCATCCGGAGGCCGCGCCTGGCCCCCACGATTCGCTTTATCTTTTTGATGAATTTGTGAAACAGGTGCATAGCACAGCGACAGGCCAGGACCGTTCCCGAGGCCAGTAGACAGGGAGACCATGCCAGCTCGCAAGGACATTGAAACCATTCTGGTGATCGGTTCGGGGCCGATCGTCATCGGGCAGGGCTGCGAGTTCGATTACAGCGGCGTCCAGGCCTGCAAGGCCCTGCGCCGGGAGGGTTACCGCATTGTGCTGGTGAACTCCAACCCCGCCACTATCATGACGGACCCGGAGTTCGCCGATGCGACCTACGTGGAGCCGCTGACGACAGAAATCTGCGAATTGATCATCGAGGCGGAGAAGCCGGATGCCCTGCTCCCCACCGTCGGCGGTCAGACCGCATTGAATCTCGCTCTGGAGCTGCGCGAAAAGGGCATTCTGGACAAGCATGGCATCGAGCTGATTGGAGCCTCTACCGACAGTATTGAACTGGCTGAGGACCGCCTGCTCTTTCGCAACGCCATGGACGAGATAGGCCTCCGTTCGCCCCGTAGCGAAGTCGTGGACAACATTGAAGACGCCCTGTCTGCGGCGGAGGAGCTGGGCTATCCGGTCCTTGTGCGACCGTCCTTCACATTGGGAGGATCGGGCGGCGGCGTGGCGAATTCGGCGGATGAATTGCGGGAAGTGGCCGCGCGTGGCCTGAACGAGAGCCCGGCCAGCGAAATCCTGGTCGACATGAGTCTGCTTGGCTGGAAAGAATACGAACTGGAGGTCATGCGCGATTACAGCGGCAACTTTGTCGTCGTTTGTTCGATCGAAAACCTGGACCCCATGGGAGTCCACACGGGCGACAGTATCACAGTGGCGCCGGCGCAGACCTTGACCGACAAGGAGATGCAGCGCCTGCGTGACATGGCCAGGGAAGTTCTCAACAAGGTGGGCCTGGCCACCGGCGGCGCGAACGTGCAGTTTGCCGTTAGTCCGGATGACGGTGAGGTTTACGTCATCGAGATGAACCCGCGCGTGTCCCGCTCCTCGGCGCTGGCCAGCAAGGCTACCGGCTTTCCGATTGCCAAGCTGGCGGCGCTTCTGGCGGTCGGCTACCGCCTGGACGAGATCCCCAACGACATCACCCAGGAGACCCCCGCCAGCTTCGAGCCATCGCTGGATTACGTGGTCGTCAAGATTCCGCGCTGGAATTTCGAAAAGTTTACCGGCGTGCGCCATGTGCTTGGGCCGCAAATGAAGGCCGTAGGGGAAGTGATGGCCATTGGCCGCACCTTCCCGGAAGCGCTGCAGAAGGGCGTTCGTTCGCTCGACATCGGCGAGCCGGATTTCGCCGCGAGCCAGGGCACGGACAGCGAGGCGCTGCGCGTTCCGACGGCACAACGTCTCTTCAATGTGGCCTCCGCCCTGTATAGCGAATCGCCGCTGGCGACCATAGCCCGGGAGACCGGTTTCGATCCCTGGTTTATCCAGCAAATGATCGACACCGTTCAATTGCGGCAAGACCTGATCGCGTCTGCGGTCAGTCTGGAACAACTTGACCGCGAGACTCTGCTGGACCTGCGCCGACAGGGCTTCAGCGACGTCACCCTGGCACAACTGCTGGAGACTGACGAAGCTTCCTTGCGGAGGCGACAACAGGAGTTGGGCCTGCGCCCCAGTTTCTACCGGGTAGATACCTGCGCGGCCGAATTCGAGGCCAGGACTCCCTATCTGTATTCCACCTGGGAGGAAGACGACGAGGCCGAACCGACTGACCTGCGCAAGATCATAGTGTTGGGCGGTGGTCCCAATCGTATCGGTCAGGGCATCGAATTTGACTACTGCTGCGTCCATGCCTGTTTCGCCATGCGCGATCTGGGCTTCGAGACCATCATGGTCAATTGCAATCCCGAGACTGTCAGCACTGACTACGACACGGCCGACCGGCTTTACTTTGAGCCACTGACGGCCGGCGACGTGCTAAACATCATTGAAGAAGAAAACCCTGAAGGCGTGCTCGTGCAATTCGGTGGCCAGACGCCCCTGAACATCGCCGGCGCCCTGGACGCCGCCGGCGCGCCCATCATTGGCACGCCCTTTGAGGCCATCGATCTCGCCGAGGACCGCGAGCGTTTTGGCGACCTGATGCGTTCGCTGGGAATCCGCCAGCCCGCGGGCACAACGGCCAACACCCGTGACGAAGCCCTTGCGGCTGTCGCGCGCATCGGATTCCCCCTGTTGGTGCGACCCAGTTACGTGCTGGGCGGGCGAGGCATGGCCATCATCTACGACATGGATGGTCTGAATGCCTGGCTGGATGAAAACCTGGATTTGGTCGGCCTGCCCCTGTTGATGGACCGCTTCCTCGAGAGCGCTGTGGAAATCGACGTGGACGCGCTCTGCGACGGCGAACGCGTCACCATCGGGGGCATCATGCAGCACATTGAGCACGCCGGTGTGCACAGCGGGGATTCGGCCTGCGTGTTGCCTGCGTGGAAACTGGGCATGGTGGAACTGGCCACCATCCGCGATTACACACGTCGCATAGGCCTCGCATTGGGTGTACGCGGCCTGTTCAATATCCAGTTTGCCATTCACGATGACGAGGTCTACGTCCTGGAAGCCAATCCCCGTTCCAGCCGCACCGTCCCCTTCGTCAGCAAGGCCACGGGCGTCCCGCTGGCGCGACTGGCCGCACAGATCGCTGCCGGCCACAGCCTTGCCGACCTCGGTTTTCTGGAGGAACCGCCCCTCGACGGCTTCTTTATCAAGGAGGCGGTCCTGCCCTTTCGCAAGTTCCCGGGGGCGGATGCCCGCCTGTCGCCGGAGATGCGTTCGACCGGTGAAGTCATGGGTCATGCGTCCAGCTTCGGCCACGCCTTCGTCAAGGCGCAAATGGCCACCGGCACCAGCCTGCCGACGAAGGGAGTGGTTGCCATCAGTGTCAGCAATGAGGACAAGGGCGAAATCGCCGGCATAGCACGCGATTTTCAGCGCATGGGGTTCGAACTGGTCGCGACAGAGGGTACGGCCCGTATGCTGGAAGTCGTCGGTATTCCTGTGCGCATGATGCGCAAGGAAGATGAGGTGAGCCCGAACGTCATTGACATGCTGGCCGCTGGCGACATCGACCTGGTGATCACCACGCCGACCGACAAACAGAACCATAGCGACGGGTCGTTGATGCGCAGTTCTGCCTGGCAGTACGGCGTACCGATCATAACCACACTGGAGCAGGCGGCGGCGGCGGCCCGCGGCATTCGCGCCCTGCATGAGGCGCCGCTGGCCGTCCGTAGTTTGCAGGCGCATCACGCACTGCAGACACCCTGAGACGAGTTTGACCGGCAGTTTCGGACCTGCGGCCGCTGTGGAAGTCGCTTCACACCCTGTGATAAACTGACCCGTAACCAAAGACGCAGCAGCTGAACGGAGAACCGGTGACCGACGGCCACGAGCGTTATCTGCAGGAAGTCCTGATATCCGAAGAACGTTTGCGCCAACGAATCGCCGAACTGGGAAAGGAAATCTCGACAGACTACCAGGGCTGCTCCGGCCTGCTGCTGGTCTGCGTGCTAAAGGGCGGCATCCTTTTCCTGGCAGACCTCATGCGTCACATTGAGGTGCCGCACGCCATCGATTTTCTTGCCGTCTCCAGCTACGGCGTTGGGGCGCGCCAGTCCCGGGGCGAGGTCCGGATCATGATGGACCTCAGTTCGCAAATTGCCGGTCAGCACGTGCTGATCATTGAAGACATCATCGACAGCGGTCACACCCTGCGTTACGTCATGGAGATGCTGCAGGCGCGCCGCCCGGCGAGTCTGAAGCTCTGCGCCTTGCTGAACAAGGTCTCGCGCCGGCGCGTGGACATCCGCGTGGACTACACGGGTTTCGAAATCGAGGACCGCTTCGTATTTGGTTACGGCCTCGACCTGGACGAGAGATATCGCAACCTGCCATTTGTCGGAGTGGCGGATCTGTCGCAATCGGGCGATGCCTGAAGCCATTGCCCGCAGGCCCCACAGGCCGCTCTTCTGGCCAGAAACAGTCTCGCAGCTGCAAGCCATCGTCGCTGAATTCGATCAACCCGTTTTTCTGGTTGGTGGGGCGGTGAGGGACGCCCTTGCCGGCCGACCGGTGCACGACATTGATCTCGCGCTCGCCGACGGTGGCGTTCGAGCGTCGCGTCGCATTGCCAACGCCCTCGGCGGCCATTGCTATGTACTGGACCGGAAACGGGACGTTGGGCGGGCCCTGCTGGATGTTGGACAGGCGCAAATCCGCATCGACGTCGCCCGCTTCCGTGGTCCGGACCTGCACGCCGACCTGTTGGACCGGGACTTCACCATCAACGCCATGGCGGTCGAGTTGGCTGGCAACTGCGACTTGCTCATTGACCCGCTGGATGGAGAGGTGGACCTGAAGGCCCGACGGCTGCGTCAATGCCATGGCGACTCGCTGGCCAATGATCCCCTGCGCGCCATGCGCGCCCTGCGCCTCGCTGCCCAGTTCGGATTCCAGATCGAAAGGAACACCCTGAATTCGATGCGCCCGCTGCGAGAGCGACTGGTCACCTGCTCGGCCGAGCGGATTCGGGACGAGTTTTGGCGGCTACTTGAGTTGCCCCAGGCGTCGGCGGCCATTCGTGCGGCCGCGGCCACCGGCGTACTGGATGTGTTGATGCCGGAACTGGCCGGGTTGCGTCACAGACCGGCATCGGGCGAGGACTACGGCGATGGCTGGCAGGAATGCCTCGCCATTCTGGAACGATTGCAACACGTCGTTTCAGCATTCACCGGCCGGTTGGGCGACGGGCACGGCGCTTCCTTCGGCGCCGGCATGCTGGTCATGCAATTGAACCGCTGGCGCGCAGCCCTGCAGCAGCATCTGCAAACGACGTGGCCGGACCAGCGTGCGCACAGGGCTCTGCTTGTGCTTGGTGGCCTATACAGCGTTCAGGGACGGGCTGACGTCAACGCGGCGCAGGCGGTTGTACGGGCGAAGGCTTTCTGCCTTTCCAACGCCGAGTGCGACAGACTGGAGCGAATGTTGCGCTGGCAAGATGAGGTCCTGTCGCTTGATGCAGGCTCAGACCTGTCGCTTCACCGCTTCTGGCGGGGCGCCGGAGATGCCGGTGTGGACGCATGTCTTCTGGCAGCCGCAGGGTATCTGGGAAGAACCGGCAGTCGGCTCGATCACGAAGAGTGGCTCAACCGGGTAGGCCGCATTGCGCACATTTTGCAGGCCCGTTTCGAACAAATGGACAGCCTGATCAACCCACCGCCACTGCTTGACGGTCACGGGCTGATGCGTGAATTGAGTCTGTCACCGGGGCCGCTCGTGGGCGATGTCCTCGACCATATCCGCGAAGCCCAGGTGAGTGGGACCGTGGGGACAAAAGAGGAAGCGCTGGCCCTGGCGCGAAACCTGCTCGCTGCCGACATCGGCTAGGGGTGCCTGTCGCCAGCTTTCCCGGCTTCATCACTGACCTGGAAGTACCACAGCAGGGTGTTCCCGTAACGGCGTTCGTCCACGGGGGCGAGACGGTCCAGCTCAAGGCCCTGGCGCTCCGACGGGTCGATCTGAACCACCACTATCGAGTCTTCATGGGTCCAGCAGGGTTGCTCTTCGATCAGCTGCAGCGTCTGCGACCAAAGGCCCAGATACTGGGGTGGGGCAATGTAAATGATGTCGAAGGGCTGAGCCGGGGCGTTTCGCAACCAGGACAGTACGTCAGCGCGCTGTACGCGGGCACGGTCCTGGACTCCGGCAAGTTGCAGGTTTTCGCGTATGACGCGCAGGGCCCGCGGGTCCTGTTCAGTCAGTACGGCCAGGGCCGCGCCCCGACTCAAGGCTTCGATGGCCACGCTGCCAGTGCCGGCATACAGGTCCAGAAAGCGGGACCCGGCCACACGACGCCCCAGCTTGCTGAAACAGGCTTCCTTGACGCGGTCCATGACCGGGCGGGACCCTTCCCCCGGGACCATCTTCAGGCGGCGCCCTCTGGCCGTGCCGGCGATGACGCGAATGGGCATCAGGCGGCGGAACCGCCAGGTTCAACCGACTGTCGCATGGCACGGAGATTCGAAAGGGGCGTTGTCAACAGCAGCGGAGACCCCGGAGCCAGAATGAAGCGTCGGTTTCCGCAGAGCTGCTGCGCCGCGCGGGCACGATTCAGGACCGTCGCAGGAGTCCCGTCATGCAATTGTTCCTGCGCGGAAAGCCCGGCGCAGGCGGCGCCATAAAGACGGGAACGACCGGTCAGCAGGTCCGGTTCGCCGCTCTGGTCATCCCAGTTGATAGCGGGCAGGTTCGCATCTGCCGCCAGACGAAACATGGGTGCATTCACGGGGAAGCTGATCATGTTGAACCACCAGGCCCTGGGCAGGCTGTCAAGGATGGCACGGTCGAAGGGCCAGGCAACAGTCTGATATTCGTCCTCCGAAAGAAATTCGTGACTGGCCAGTGACATCTCGTAACAAATACCCGCCAGCGGGTAACGTTGCATTTCGTCGATGATGCGTTGCGTGCCCGAGGTCAGCAGCTCCAGGCCGACGCGCAGGCGTTCCGGCCTCTGACGCATGTGCCTGAACAATCGTGGAAAACCGGTCACTTGCCCTGCCTGGGTGAAGGGGGAAGGCAGGCTCATGAGCACCGGCGTATCGTCATCGAGACCTTCGAGGACCAGTCGCAGGGCCTCCAGCTGGCGCCCGACCACGCCACGGAGAGGAGTCAGGGTCCGCAGGTTCGTCCAGTCCAGCGAGCGTTCGACGACATGGCGGGTGATGTGTCTAGTCCCATCAAGGGCGCCGCGCCATGCGTCCTGCAAGCCGTAATCTGCCACTGCCCAGGTCTGGGCAGGCAGAATGCGCAGGAAATCTGGGTCGTAGGATTTTTGAAAGTCAATCAGGACGCGGGCAAAGTCCGCCGCGCGTTCATCATCGCCCGGCCAGTGTCGCCAGAATGCTACCGGTGTTCGGTCGGTTGGCTCGCCGGCAAAGGTGCGCAGGAGCCGTTCACGTTTGTTCACCCGCCGCCTTCAGATTCGGCGATCCGCTGATTGAGCATGCGAGCCAACATGGTCAGCCGATCGTCTTCGGGCGTACGAATGGTGTCTTCACTACTGCTCGCCCTTTGCTCGTCCTGCGCCTGTTGCCCACTTTCAACCAGCGCAAGCGCTTCGCGAAAACTTTGTATGGCCCTGTCCCTGTGGCCGGCTGCCTTTTGCGAAATGCCCAGCCCGTAGCGGGCGTCGATATCTTCCGGGTGTGCCTGCACGATGGTTTCAAATGCGTCCATTGCTGCGGCGCTGTTGCCTTCCCGCTGCTGTTGCCAGGCGCGTCGAACCTCTTCGCCAACGTTTCCGGCTGCCATTGCGTCCTCCCGCCCTTTGTGCAAGAACGAAACAATTGTAGTGCACCTGCTGCAGCGAGGCAAGCAATCGACACCGGGCCCGCTTGAGAAATGCCAGGGCGGCTGCTATGCTGAAGCCGTGTGCAGGGAAGCCAGGATTCGCAAGGCAAGAGCCGCCGACCTTCCTGTGCTGGTCGATCTGTGGCTGGAAAAGATGGCCTTGCAACAACTCTCGGATCCGGGAATCAGGCTGGCACCGGACGCAAGGACGCGACGGCTGGCAGCCATGGAATCCTGGTTGCGTGACCCTGACTTTTGTCTGCTTGTAGCCACCAGGGGGTCGCATACCGGGGGCTATGTCCTTGGTTGCGAGCGGAGCGGTCAACCAGGGATGTTGCCGCTCAGGTACGGTCACGTTCTTGAAATGACTTTGGCCATGCACAGTGATTCCAGTGGCACCGGCAGTCGATTGTGGATGGCTCTGAGGGACTGGTTTGGTGATCGGGGACTTGACGAAGCCATCGTCCAGGTCTCGGGCCGTCAACCGGTCGAGCAGGCCTTCTGGCGCAGTCTGGCGGCCAGCGAAATGACGGACAAATTGTGGTTGCGGATATGATCCGTCCCGCCCACGCCGGTGATGCTGTGGCCATTGGCCGCCTGTGGCAGCAACTCGTGTCCCACCATCAGGCGATGGACGCGGCCATGCCCCGTGCAACGCCGGACGGGCCAATGCGATACGGGCGTAACCTGAGTGATCGCCTGGCGGACAGCCACACCCGGGTTTTCGTTGCCGAGGAAGAAGGTCGTGTCGTGGGCTATGTGCTGGGCGTCGTGGTTGACCTGATGCCCGACATGTTCGAGCAGCAGGCGGGTGGCTTTCTTGCCGACATATTCGTAGAGGCCAGTTTCCGTCGTCAGGGGCATGGTCGGGCGCTGGTTGGCGCCCTCACCGACTGGTTCAGGCAGCAGGGACTGGGACACTACGAGTGGCATGTCCCGACCAGCAATTCTGACGCGGTGGCCTTTTGGCGCGCGATGGGCGGAAAACCGTGGCAACTGCGCATGCGAGCGGAGCTGGGGGCGTGGAAATCATGACAGAAGCGCTGTATCTGACGGACAGTTACCTCCGCTGTTTCAGTGCTCGCGTCGTCGCGGTCCATGAGGACCAGGGGGCCGTGGTTCTCGATCGAAGCGCTTTCTATCCCGGCGGCGGCGGGCAACCGGGTGATGTCGGAGTGCTGGCGGTTAACGACCAGGTCTTGCCGGTCACAAAGGTCGGGCGAGGCCATCTCCACGTGGTCGGCGGCGAGCTGCCGCCTGTTGGCGCGGAAGTGCAGGGCGAACTGGACTGGGAACGCCGTTACCAGTTGATGCGCACGCACAGCGCCATGCACGTCCTCTGTGGCGTGGTGTGGCGCGATTACGGGGCCAGCGTCACCGGCGGCAACATGCAGCCCTTGCGGGGACGAATGGACTTCGAGTTTGAGCGCATGGAAAAGGAACTGGTGGCAGAAATCGAGGCCGCCATCAACGTCGAGGTGGAGGCGGAACACGACATTCGTATCAACACCTTGCCGCGTGAGGAAGCCTTTCAGATCCCGGACCTGATCCGCACAAAGATTAACCTGCTGCCGGAAGGTATCAGGGAAGTGCGCACGGTGGAAATCGTCGGGCTGGACCTGCAGGCTGACGGTGGCACGCACGTCGCGAACACCCGGGAAATCGGTCCACTTCGCATTGCCGAGTACCGCAGCAAGGGCCGCATCAACAAACGCATCACGCTCCAGTTGTGACGGACCGGCCATGCGTCGTCTTCACGCTACCGGCAGGCGGGAGCGATTTGTAGCCAGCGGTGTTTACCTCACCGGGGGCGGACTCCGGGAGTATTGGAGCATACATGAGGTCGGCGGCGGCGCGCAGTTCATTCGCGTCGACCGTGACGGCCGCGGCTGTGGCAGGCGCAGTTTGCTTCAGGAAGCGCTGCGCAATGCCAACGGCACCCTTGAACGGGTCGATCAGCACCTTTACGGCCTGGACGGGCATCTGGAGGCCAGGTTGCGCTGCACACGATTTCAGAACGCGGTAGAAATTGACCTGGAAACCGGGGCCGGTCCGTGCAGGGTGGAATTGCCCAGTGCCGGGGACCGCCTGTTGCTGATGCCGGGCATCCTGCTCGCAGGAATGGCCTTGTCACAGGCTGCGGAGATGCCACAACCGGTCGATGCACTACTTGTGACCCAGGGTGGTGACGGCTTTGCCTGGGAGCGACAGACTCTGGAGGCATGCTGCGGGCCACCGGTGCCGGCAATGGTGGGCGCTGGCAACCGGAAGGCGCGGTCCTGCAAATGGAGCGAGTTCGACAGGACTTTCTGGCTGGACCCCCATGACATCACGCTCCGGCTAGAGGATGAAATGTGCCGCATCGAATTGAGCCGTTACGCCCGTCGCCATGACTGAGTTTCTGCGATTCGGCACGGCCCGGCTCCGCGCTGTTTTTCTGTTGATTGCCCTGACCGGCCTGGCCAGCCTGGTGCTCAACGCCCTGGATGCCAGGGAAAATCCCTGGACCACTCCGCTGCAGACCTTGCTGGCGTTCAGCGTGCCTGTCGGTGCGATTTTCATATATGTCTCCGGGCTTGATCCCTCTTCGCGCCGGCGCTCAATCATCATTTTGCTGCCAATGGCGCTGGCCCTGGTCCTGACTTTGGTTGTTGAGGCCAACCTCAGGTTGCCCCTGGCCGGCGTGGCCCTGGGATGGGCCCTGGCCGGCTGGTTCCTGTTCAGGCCCAAACAGCCGCGACAGGTGCAGCAAGCCATTCGGGCCCTGCGGCGAGGGCGGCACCGGGAAGCGCTCGCGGCCATGGATGAAATCATCAGGCTTGAGCCGAAGGTCGCAGCCCATTACCGCTTGCGCGCGGAAATCCTGCGGCTCGACGGGAATCTCTCGCGGGCGAGCCGTGACTACCGTCGCATGACTGATTTGGCGCCAGGCGATGCCGGCGCATGGAATGGCCTTGCGGAAGTGTTGCTTCAGGCAAGGCGTCATCAGGAAGCGCTTGAAGCCGCCCGTGAGGCGGCCCGTCTGGCGCCTGGCGACTGGGTCGCCAGTTACAACCAGGGGATGATCGAGGACCGCCTGGGTCTGGCGCGCCCCGCGCTTGAACACGCTGGCGAGGCCCTGGCTGCCAATGTGCCGGACGCCCGTCATCGCCTTTTGTTGAATCTCTATCTTGCGCGGGCCCGTATGCGTCTGGGTGACAGGGCGGGGGCGGAAAAAGCCCTGAGACACATGCGACGCGAACGCAAGGGGCTGGAAGAATGGCAGCGCTTGCTGGCGCATGAACAGGCCGCAACCCTGCGCAAGGTGCTGGAAGGAGACATTCAGCTGGCCCTTGCGCTGATGCAAGACGACGCGGCGCTGGACGGGCTCGTTTGAGGCAGCTCATGGGCAACTGCGCTTGCGACGATGTTGCACATCCTGATTGAATTCTGGCGCGGGCTGCAACGTTGGGAGCGTCCCGCCCGCCTTTCGCTGAAACTCGGGTTGCTGGCATTGATACCTCTGCTCTTGTTGTGGCTTGCCGGCCCGGAGGCCCTGCGACGTCCGGCGCTTGCCGGGCTCTGTGGCCTGGGGCTGGGCCTGCAGATGGTATTCCTGTGGGCCTGGCGCGGCATGCTCAGCGACTGGACCCGCGCGCAGCGCCTGTATCTGGACGGAGACTTCGAGGCGGCCTGCGATCTGCTTCAGGCCCGACGCGCTGCTGGCCGCGCCGACATGCGTTCACTCACCCTGTTGGGAAACGCCCTGCGTATGCGGGCCTTGCTGGAGCAGAGCGAGACCGTCTTGCGCGAGGCGCAGGCCGAAGCGCCGCGACATGCCTTTCCGCTTACTGGCCTGGGTCGCACCTTGCTGGCGCAGGGCCGCTATGCGGAGGCCGCCGCCACTTTCGGGGCTGCCATTGAACGTGGTGCGCCGGAGGTCGTGGCGCTGGACCTGGGCGAGGCCCTCTACCATTCGGGTGACGTCAGCTCGGCCGTTGCGCACTTGCACACGGGACTGGGCGCGACCGGGGATTCCGGTCGTCGGCTGATCGCAGAGTTGTTGTTGCAGCGGGCGGACGCTGCCGCAGGTCCGGATGAAGGGCTGTTGCAGGAGGGTTTGCCCTGGCTCGAGGCTCAGGCAGGGCGCTACGCGTCAACGGATTATGGTCGCGCCCTGCAGTCCCTGTTGGACACGCTGCGTGCCGCCAGGAAACTCTGAGGTTGAATTCGTCGCCCTGACGGGATTATTATCACTCTGTACGGACACGAGCAGGAGGTGATTGCGTGGCAGCGAGGGATTTGCTCGCGCCGCGGTTCATTCCGCGCCGACGGTGACGCTTCTCAAAGTGGCGATCAAACCTGTTGGCAACAGACAGAGAGGAATGAACCATGTTCAGGGACGTTAACTCCCGGGTCGACATTCAGGGACTCGAACAGGAACAGCTGGATTTCTGGCGCGACCAACAGATTTTCCAGCGCACAATGGACGAACGTGAAGGCGGGCCTGGTTACGTCTTCTATGAAGGACCACCGACCGCCAATGGCAAGCCCGGCAGCCACCACGTCCTTTCGCGCGCCTTCAAGGACATGTTCCCGCGCTACAAGACGATGCAGGGCTATTACTGCCTGCGGCGCAGTGGCTGGGATACGCATGGCCTGCCTGTGGAAATTGAGGTCCAGAAGGAACTGGGCCTCCAGAGCAAGGAAGACATCGAAAGCTATGGCGTTGCCGCGTTCAACGACATGTGCCGGGCCAGTGTCCAGCGTTACATCACGGACTGGGAGCAGCTGACCGAACGCATCGCCTTCTGGGCAGATCTGGACAATCCCTATATCACTTTCACCAACGACTACATCGAAAGTGTGTGGTGGATCCTGCGCCAGTTATGGGACAAGGGGTTGATATACCGCGGCCACAAGGTCGTGCCCTACAGCCCCAGTTCCGGCACGCCACTCAGCAGCCATGAGGTGTCGCTCGGCTACAAGACGGTCACCGATCCCTCCGTGTTCGTTCGCTTCCGCCTGAAAGAACAACCGGACGTTTCCTTGCTTGCCTGGACGACGACCCCCTGGACCCTGCCGGGCAACGCCGTGCTGGCCGTGGGCGAGGACATCGCCTACGTGCAGGTAGAAGGGCCGGACGAAAAGGGCAACCCCGAGCAACTCATCCTGGCGGAAAAACTGATGGCGCAGGTGCTGGTTGAACATGAGCGCTATCAGGTTGTACGTCGCCTGAACGGAAGGGAACTTGCCGGGCTGCGCTACGAGCCGCTCTACAGTTTCCTTCCCTCCGACAAGGACCATGCCTACGTGGTCACGGCGGACTTTGTCAGCACAGACGATGGCACCGGCATCGTACACGTTGCGCCTGCCTACGGCGTCGACGACATGGCCCTGGGTGAGAAACATGACCTGCCCCTGTTCCGGGCGGTGGTGGAAGACGGTTGTTTCGTAAGGGAAGCCGGTTCCTTCGCCGGCATGTGGTTCAAGGATGCTGACAGGGAGATTGTCCGCGACCTGACACAACGCGGGCTGATGTACCGCGTCGGCACCTATGAGCACAGTTATCCGCACAACTGGCGCGACGATGTTCCCCTGATGTACTACGCCCGCGAGACCTGGTTCATACGTTCAACCGAGTGCCGCCAGGCATTGATCGACCTGAACCAGACCATCAACTGGGTGCCGGAGCACGTGCGTGACGGACGTTTCGGCAACTGGCTGGAAGACCTGAAGGACTGGTCTCTGGGGCGTGAACGTTACTGGGGCACGCCCTTGCCTATCTGGGTCGATGACAGTAACGGCGACATGATTTGCGTGGGCAGCCTGGCGGAACTTGAGGAACTCGCCGGCCACAAGCTGCCGGAGCTCGATCTGCATCGACCCTGGATCGACGAAATCACCTTCGCCAACCCCAATGGCGGCGGGACCATGCGCCGCACACCAGAGGTCATCGACGTCTGGTTTGACAGCGGCGCCATGCCTCTGGCCCAGTGGGGCTATCCCCACAAGGGGAGAGTTGAATTTGAGGGTCAGTTCCCTGCCGACTACATTTGCGAGGCGGTTGACCAGACGCGCGGCTGGTTTTTCGCGCTGCACGCCATCAGTTCGATGCTCTTTGAGGAAGTGTCCTTCCGCAATGTGATCTGCCTCGGGTTCATCCTGGACCATGAAGGCAAGAAAATGTCCAAGAGCCGCGGCATTGTCGTCGATCCCTGGGAGGTCATTGATAGCCAGGGCGCGGACGCCATGCGCTGGTATTTCTATACAGCCGGCCCGCCCGGTGACAACAAACGCTTCTCAACCGAAATGGTCGCCGAAGTCGTCCGCAAGTTCTGGTCAACGCTGTGGAACACCTACAGCTTCCTGGTGACCTACGCCAATCTTGATGGCTGGACACCCAACAGTCCGCGCCCGGCGGTTGAAGACCGGGACCTGCTGGACAGATGGGTCCTGTCTGAATTGCATCAGACCATCCAGACCGTGACGGAAGCCTACGACAACTACGATGCTCCCAATGCGACGCGTCCCGTGCAGGCCTTTGTGGAGGCCCTGAGCAACTGGTACGTGCGCCTGAGCCGACGCCGTTTCTGGAAAAACGAACAGGATACGGACAAGGCGGGAGCCTATGCCACGCTCTATGAATGCCTGGTTACGGTGAGCCAGTTGATCGCGCCGGCCATGCCATTTCTGAGCGAGGCGATGTACCGCAATCTCGTGGCCAGCGACAATGCCGAAGCGCCACCAAGTGTGCATTTGTCACACTGGCCGCAGGTAGACCCGGGCGTTATACGCCCTGCCCTGATGGACGAAATGCGACTGTTGCGCCAACTGGTTAGCCTTGGGCTGGCCGCCCGCAACGAGGCTGGCATCAAGGTCCGGCAGCCGCTGGCCAGCGCCGCCTTTGTGCTGCGGCCGGAAGCGGATCCGGGGCCGCTGGAAGCCTTTTCCGATCTTGTCCACCAGGAATTGAACGTAAAACAGGCGGCTTTCTATACCGCAGACGCACAGAATCTGATGCAGGAAGTTGTCCGGATCAATCCCCTGCCGCAACTGCTGGGCAAAAAGTTCGGTGCGGACTTCAGGCTCATTCAGTCCGCCCTCCGGGGTGGCAAACAGGATGACTTGCGCAACCATGCAACGACCTTGCTGGCCGGCACGCCGCTGAGTCTGCAGCTGGATGGCAGGGAATTCGAAATCTTGCCGGAAGAGGTGGAAATTCACGTCAGCAACGAGGTGCCGGAAGGCTACGCATTGGCTGCCGAAGGGGGCAGCGCCGCCATCCTGGATATTCGGCTGGACCAGGAACTGCGGGAAGAGGGTCTGGCGCGCGAGGTAGTAAGACGCGTACAGAATCTCAGGCGCGAGGCGGATCTCCGGCTCAATGACCGCATTGCCATTCGCTACAGGGCGGAAGGCGATCTGGCGAAGGCCATCGCCCACTTTGGCGACAGCATTTGCGGCGAGACTCTTTGCGAACAGATGGAGCAGGGCGATCTGGATGGTGACTGGCTGCAGGCCGAATTCCGGATTGACTCCAGTCAAATGCTCCTGGGAATCAAGCGACTCCAACAGTAGCGCCTGGCGATAACAACCAATGGAATGCATTGGACTGCATGCGTTCTCTTGCATCCCTCCCTCATTGTGAGATAACTTTCACAATCATGGCATATTTGCCGGTCTGGTCATGCCGTCTTTGTAAGAATGTTCCATGGCTGGATTCTGTTGGAATTGGAAGCGCCAGGGAAGGAAAGGGAAATCCGTGTCGTTGACGCATGCTGTCACTGTGCAGGCCTTGTTGCAGTTCGCGCTGCCTTTGGGCACGACCCTGGTAAGTGGTTCGGAATCGGCCCGAATCAGCTGGTCCGTGACCATTCGCGCGCAACCCCCTGCCTTGCCGGACGTATCCAGCGGGGACATGGTGTTGCTGGCGATGGGCATGCTACGTGCCTACAACAGCCGCATCACCCTGGCGGAAGTCATTGACAGCCTCGCCGGCGCCGGTGTGCAGGTGATGGCCGTGCGGGATGAAATCCCTGATGAAGCGCGCTCCTGCGCCGCCAGTCGCGACGTCTGTCTGCTCGCCTTGCCGCCGGACTGCAATCTCCCCAGCGTGGAACGGGCCGTAAACGCCCTGATCGTGAATCAGGCGGCCCAACTCAACCAGCGTGCCCAGGAGATCCAGCGGCAACTGACGCGTCGGGCGGCCGAAAACCACGATCTTGCCAGCCTTTTGCAAATCGTCGCGCGGGCGACTGCCTGCACTGTCGTCCTGCACGATGAATCCGGCGCGCTCCTTGCGAGAGTCTCTCCCAACCTGAAACGCCGCTTCCCCGAGAGGGGAGAATCCGAGGATTTCATGCTCAGGACCTTTCAGTCCTGGTTGCAACGGGAAGCCCCGGTCAGTGAAGGCAACATCGTTGCCAGCCCTCTGGGGTTCACGACGGTCCTGCTGGTGGAAAAACGCGTGGCAGGTTGGCTCTCCCTTCTCGCAAAGGGCGGCACCCTTGAGGAGTTTCCGCGCCTGGTGCTCGGTCATGGTGCGGACGTCTGCTCAATAGAGCTGGCTCGCAACCGCGCCATCGCCGTGGCGGTGGAACAGACCCGCGGTGACTGGGTGCAAATGTGGCTGAGTGGCGTTCAGGCGGATGATGACATGATGGCGTCGCGCGCGCGCCAGGCGGGATTCGACACGGACAGCCCCTGCATGGTTTCCGTGTTCCGCATCCCGGGCGGGGCCGGCAACGAATCGCTGGAATTGCTCTCCAGTCTGATTCGCGACGACATGCATCGGCGTCAACTGGACGGGGCAGTCGGGCAATATGTCGACATGATCGTCGCGCTCTATTCCATGAGCAATGGCGCGCGCCCCTCGCGAATCCGCGACATCATAGGCGATCAGCAGGTCCTGCTGGCGACCAGGATGAAAACCGGTCACGTGGACGTTGGTATTAGCCGTCCGGGGTCTGGCCTGGCGGCCATGAGAGAAGCCTGGCGTGAAGCGCGCGATGCCCTGGGCATCGCCAATGAGTTGGGCGACACCAATCAGGTGACCTACTACGGGGACCTGAAACTGTACCAGTTGTTGCTGGCGCTCAAGGAACACAACCTGGAGGAACTGGAACAATTTCACAATGCCACCCTGGCGACCTTGCTGGAACACGATGGCCGGCGTCAGGGAGAGTACATTCGAACACTCAATGGCTTCTTTCAGGCCAATGGCAATCTGGCCCGGGCCGCCAAGGAACTGGACGTGCATCGCAACACGCTCGTGTACCGGCTGGAACGCATCAGGAAGCTGACCAATCTCAACCTGGATGATGCCGAGAACCGTCTGATCCTGCACCTGGCGCTCAAGATCCAGCGAGTGTTGGCGACTGTTCCCGGCGTGCAACATTCAATACGTTGAACGCCTGACGACTCAGGACGGGGCCTGTTCCTCTTCAAAGATGATGCGGCGCGGCTCGACAGGCATGACAACGGCCATGACCAGATAGATGAGCACGCCAGGCCCGCCGGCCAGCGCCAGGAAAAGGAAGAGCAGGCGCGTAATCGTGGCATCAACGCCCAGGAAATCCGCCAGACCGCCGCAGACTCCGGCCAACTGACGATCCCTGAGCGAGCGATAAAGTTTGCGTTTCAAGGGAACTGCCCTCCGTCAACCCACTCAATATCCTGTTACGGACTGAGGGCAGAAAAGTTGCAAAAACCGCTTTTCTGGCGGACGAAACCCTTACTGTTCAGGTTCGTGCAGGAGTGGCGCGATTCGGATGAAGTAGTCCTGCGGCCGGGACTTCAGATTGTACAGGTGCTGCACGGCATCTGCCTGGCGGTTGTCCTCCAGCGTCTTGATGTAGATGTCGAGCATTTCCTGCACGTCGCTGATGCCGGTCTCATCCAGCGAATAAATGTCGACAGCGGCGCCTGGCGCAATGCGGCTGCGAATTGCCTCCACTGTCAGATTCATTTCCGGTTGAATGCGTTGATAAATCACACCACCGGTCATGCCGGCACAGATCCACGGGCCAGGGTCGCCGAGCACCAGGGCCCGCCCCGAGGTCATGTACTCGAAAGCGTAGCCCTTGAGATGCGCACGGGCGCCGATACCGCCCAGGTCATCGCGCAGGGGTTCGCCGACTTCTCCGCCAAAGACGACGTCCGCGCCGCTAAAACGGATACAGGCTCGCGTATCGGCGCAGCCCTGTACGATGAAAAAGCCGCCCTGTGCGCCGTAGGCGAAGCTCTTCCCCACGGACCCATCCAGCAGTCGGCCGTTGTGATTCAGGCCCTTGAGAATTGTGACGTTGCCGCCCCGGGCGCATTTTGCTACGCCATCCTGGGCGCCGCCTTCCACCACAATGTTTACGGGCGCGTCAGTGAAAGCGCCCAGGCCGTTACCGGCAATCGCAGAGTTGCTGAAGCTGAGATGGATGTTTTCCATCTTGTGCGCATTGGGGAACCCACGCTTTAGCGCGCCGCACAAATGCGTGCCCAGGGCGCGGTCACTGGCCATCACACCTTCGTCGTCGTAGGTCATTTCGATGAAGCCCAGGGCGGCGTTTTCTGCCAGTTCCTGGGTGATTTGTTTGCTCAGGGTGTTGCGCGGTCGGGTGATCAGGCGTCCGACGCCCTTCTGAATCCGGGTCTTCTTGACTGCGGGCACGGGTTCCATGAGCACGTCCAGATCAAGACGGTCCTGCAGGGCCGTTTGCGTCAGCAGGTCGACGCGCCCGACCAGGTCCTGGGTCCTGGTCATGCCCAGACGCGCGGTCCATTTGCGAATATCTTCTGCCAGCATGTCGAAGACATTGCAGATTCCTGTGACGGCCGCTTCGTAATCGCGAGGTTGAAACGAGGGAAGACCCTGGGCCTTTGCCTCTTCCTTGGTCTTGATGTGGGTTGTGATTCCGACGTGGCAGGTGCCTTCCTGACACTTGCGACAAATCGTACAGCCCATGGCGACCATGGCGAGGGTCGCAAAACCCACGCGGTCCGAGCCCAGGCACATCATCTTGACCACGTCGCGGCCGCTTTTCATACCGCCATCGCACCACAATTCCACGCGATCGCGCAGGCCGCTTTCGATCAATGCCCGGTGCGTAAGCCACAGGCCGATCTCCACCGGCAAACCGACGTAACGCAGGGCGTGGGCGCGGGCCGCGCCCGTGCCACCCTCGTAGCCGGTCAGCGCGATGATGTCCGCCCCGGCCTTCGCAATGCCTACCGCAATGATGCCAACGCCTGGGACCACCGGAATCTTTACTGATATGCGGGAGTTGGTGTTGGCAGTCTTGAGTTCGTCGATGAGCTGGGCGAGGTCTTCAATGGAATAAAGGTCGTGGTTGTTGCTGGGAGAAATAAGACCAACGCCGGGAACAGTCTGGCGAGCGGCGGCGACCTGCTCGGTCACCTTGAAGCCGGGCAAATGACCGCCTTCTCCCGGCTTTGCGCCCTGTCCAATCTTGATTTCGATCAGGCCGGTTGAATTCAGGAAGGCCACATTGACGCCGAAACGGGCCGATGCTACCTGCTGCCCGCGATTGTGCGGGTAGAGGCCCATCAACTCGGGCAATTCGCCACCCTCACCATTGACGCAGAGGATATCCAGCCGTTTGGCGGCTTC
Source organism: Anaerolineaceae bacterium (assembly GCA_026708325.1). Classification (GTDB taxonomy): domain Bacteria; phylum Chloroflexota; class Anaerolineae; order Aggregatilineales; family Phototrophicaceae; genus JAGWBD01. The sequence goes on from JAPOVC010000014.1 coordinate 127,437, forward strand.
GGCGTAGGCCCGGTAGGCCAGTTCGCCCTGGGAGCCGAATGACATGGCGGTGATCAAAACCGGCATGGAATGGCGCCGACCCTTGCCGGAAACTGTCGTATCGACTTCCTGCGGATCGACCGGATCGCTGCTTTCCTTCAGGCCCAGCGAGTGCCGCACGGCAATCGGTATGGTGTCCTCGAGATTGAGCAGAACATCCGTGTATTCTTCAAGGGAAAGTTCACCGTGGGCGACGGACTCTGCCTTTTTCCACATCTTGGGGTAGAAACGGTCGGCGTTGGCCAGCCTCGCTCGGGTGTCCCCACGCAGGTCGCTGGCCCTGGCCTCGGCGTCCTGCTGAATGGCTGCCCAGGTCAGGCCGCGCTCCGCCGAGCCAAAATAATTGGGTGTGCCGAAGAGATCGGCCACGCTGTCCGTAAGGCCCACGGAACTGAAGGAATGACCGTAGCCGCGCAATTCATGGCAGCCGATGGTCGACGTAACCTTTTGCAGGCCGGCGGTCAAAATGCGAACGGTGGCGTTGAGAGAACGCAGTTGTTCTTCAGGACCCAGGGGTTTCCGCGAGGGACGCGGCGCTTTTTTGAGAGCGACGGCGTAAATGGCATAGGGAGCGATGGCATTGGCGCCCAGGCTGATGCACAGGGCCAGATCGTGAAGACAACGCAGGGCGCCCGAGCGCAAAATAATCCCGGTGCGGCGGCGCAAGTTGGGCGTATCCAGCGCTTCACGCAGCGCCTTGTCGACTGCGGAAGTCGCCAGCGCGGGATCCAGCCAAAGTCCGTCACCGGCCAGCGATTCCTCGTCATCCAGCAAGAGGCAACGCGTACCGGAACGGACCGCGTCAATGGCAGCACCCTGCAGCCGCTTCAGGGCGTCTTCCACACTTTCGCCGGCCTCTGTGACCAGGGGCAGGCGCACAAAGGCCTCGCCGTAGTATTCGCAGATGTCTTCCAGCAGACAGGTCCCCTGTGCGCTGGCTACTTCCCGCATGACTTCGGCGGGCGCAAGGCCTGGGTGACTGCCGACGAGCATGGGCGTTTCCAGCTCGAGCAGGCGGTTCTCTTCGGTGGCAACCTGACCGATGTTGGGCCGCGCGCCTAGCAGAACCCGCGTTGAGAACTGCGAGCGCTCCCGTTCGCGGTCGATCGACGGGTTGGTGACGACGGCCACCGTCTCCTTGAAAAAGTCCGTCATGTTTGACCGCGTGCGAGACATGGCGGCCAGAGGCCCGTCCCATCCCAGGGAGCCGATTTGCTCCTTCTCGTTGTCGACCATGCTGTCGACAAGGCTGGTGTGGTAGCGTTCCCATCCCATGGCCGCCAACACCTTCAGATTGACAGGCGTGGCCCCTTCCATCCAGGGCAACAATTCCCCGGCCGCCACCTTGCGTTCCAGCGTTTGCACCTGAATGGCCGTACCCGCGGCTCCGGCGGGATTGATGCCGGTCGGCTCCACGACGGCAGTGACGGGACCCTGAGGCTCCCCGGGGAGGGGCTGGTCGCCATTGGCCCCCGTGATACGCTTCCCGTTTTCGGAGAGGCCGTTCTGTCCCTTTTGACCATTGCTGTTCAAAAGGGACGGAATTCCGCCCGACATCCAGGAAAAGTGAATCCCCCGCGAACGAAAACGCTGCAATACGTGCCGCTGTATGGCGGGATAATCGAGGACTTCGATGCCCCGGCCCTGTTCGATGCGCAGCGCGATCTTCTCGCCAGGCGCCAGGGGTCGCGGATCCGACGACATCATGTCCAGTGGATAAACACCTCGCTCCGAGCTGACGAAGTATTCCTTTTCGGTATCGCCGAACCAGAGCGGTCGCAGGCCGAGGGCATCCACACTGAAAACGGCCATCTCGCCCAGGCGCGCGACAACTGCCGAGGGCCCCTGGGCAAAGGGGCCGAAGCTGTTGCGCATCTGCTGGTACATGCTGCGGATTTCAGGGGAATTGCGAATCAGGTCATGTTCAAAGGGCGGAAATACCAGTTCCATGGCCTCGATAAGGTCCAGGCCGAAATCATGGCAAAGCGCCGAGATGGCGCGGTCGACGTCCTGCGAGTCGGAATTCGCGCTGTTCAACTCGATGCCGAGCATGGCAGCTTCCATGCGGAAGCGTGAAATCGTATTGAATTCGCCGTTGTGTCCCAGCAGGTCAAAGGGCTGGGCACGTTCGAAGACCGGGTTGGTGTTGGTGCTGTATCGGGCGTGCCCCAGGGTGACCGTCGAGGCGTAGTCGGGATCGCGCAGTTCGGGATAGTAGCGGCGCAGAATTTCAACCGTGCCCTGCATCTTGTAGACAACGCTGTGCGAGGAAAATGACGGAAAATGGATATCCAGTTCGCTCTCAAGACGAGTCTTCAGACCAAAGAGCGTCGCTTCTAGATCGTTCCTGGCTACCGTGCCGTTGACGCCTGCGATTTGCCAGAAAATCGGCGCGCTCTTCTCGGCATTGCGACCGAGGACGTTGGAGTCGACTTGTCCCGGCATGTCAAGCAGGGTTTCCAGACCGGCAGCCGTGATCTCCATGATGATTTTCTCGACGAGCTGCTCGGCCCGGCTCAGCGTGGTGGTGGGAATGAAAACGTGCGCCACCCAGAAGCGGGAACTGGAGGCCAGGGAGGAGCGCAATCCAACCTTGGCCAACTTGCGGGTCCAGAGTTGACGGGGGATATCGGTGAGAATCCCGACGCCGTCCCCTTCGCCGTCGATGTAACCGGTGCGATGACCCATGCGCGCCAGCGCCTCAATCGTGCGCTTCACGTTGCCATGCGTGGCCTCGGCGCCCTTGCGGACGGCGCAGATCAACGCACAGGCATCGCGTTCGTCACGGTCGAGGGGATGCAATTTACCGGAAAATTCCACCTGGGATTGCCGTCTGCTATTCATGGTTGGCGCCACCTGACTGCCCTGGGGTGCACGGCATAGCAAAAAGCACGCGGCCAGCAGTGCCTGCCCGCTTTGACAGGTTCATCCGCATGCTCGTAGTGTACCACGTACACGCTCACAAGCACAGTTTAACGCAAAGTGGCAAAAGTGCAAATTTTCACAGAAATATTGTCGGGAACATGGGTCAGGAGAGCGAAAGCAGACGTCGAATGGTCAACGCGAAGTGCAGGGCCAGCCGGGTTTCCGGTCGTTTCATGTCGATGCCGGCGATTTCCTCAATGCGATTCATACGATAAAGCAGGGTGTTGCGGTGCACGATCAGCGTCTCGGCAGTCTGGCTCAGGTTGCCATTGCAATGAAAAAAGGCTTCCAGAGTCTTGACGAGGTCGGCATGCTGCCGGTGATCGTACTCCCTCAGGGGGCCCAGATTGCGATCGCAAAACTCCACCAGCCGGTCTCTGTCGGACAGGCTGAGGATCAACTGGAAGACGCCAAGGTCACCAATGTAAAGGGGAATGTCGGTTTGCAGGCGTTGTGCCAGATCCAGCGCCTGGCGCGCATCGCGATAGCTGTTGCGCCAGGAACTGACTTCCCGCACCATCTGACCCAGACCCGTGGCGATACGGCTGCCGCTGTATTGCCGGCGCGCCTGGTTGCAACAGTTCTGGGCCAGGGTCAGACCGGAATCCACGGGGTTGTTGCCATCGGGTGCGAAAAAGACCAGCACTTCCTGTTCCCTTTCCCGATGCCAGACCAGCGCGTCGAATCGATGGCGTGAGACAACCCACCTGACCAGGGTTTCGAGACGTCTCAGCGAAGGCGTTTGCTCCCCCAGCCAGTTGAGCACCAGGGCAGTGTGCGGGACCCCCATGTCGTGATTGAAGCGCACGCCCTGTCCGATGGCTTCCTGTTGACTCACATCGCCGGACAGCAATCGGTCCAGAAATGTGCCGCGCAGGCGTTTCTCGGTATCACTGACGGCCTTGGCCTTCGCCATTTCCAGGGCACAGGCGGCGGCGCCATGTTCCGTCACCAGGGTGTCGATGTCATCGAGCTCTGTGTCCGGACCGATGATGGAAAGGTAGCCCCGGCCGATTTCGCCGGCAATGACCGGTGAGATCAACCTGGCCAACCCGGGCCTCGGAATTGATTGCATCAGAACTGCCGGATCTGTATCTGCGATTCGATAGCGGTCCTGAAACTCCGCCGGAACGTTGTCGTGGCGGGCGAGGAACTGTTCGATTTCCTCCCAGGAATCGTGCAACAGTGGCTGCAGCGAGCGGTTCAACACGCTCAGGTTTTTGTCCTGCAATATCACAGTCTTGTCCGTGAGCTGTGACATGGCGTCGGTCATTTTTTGAAGGCCGCCATTGCTTGAGGAAATGCCCGTCAATTGTCGATAGACCTGCGCGCCCCGTTGCTCAAGTTGTCCCTTGTGGTCCACAAGCAGGCGGACAATTGCCTGCTCGACCATGCGCACACTGCTGTTTTCGGGGAGAACCAGCAAGGGGATGCGTCGATTGTTCGCCTCAGCCATGACGGCCGGTGAAGGAGGATCGCTAAAAACAATGGCGGACGCCTGAATGGTGGAAGCGTGCCTCAGGGCCTCAATCTCGCCGGTGACAGCGCCCTGGCCCCGGGGATGGCTGGCAACCAGCAGAAGTTCACCAGGATAAGGCATCCTCGTTGCAGGCGTGTATTCGGGATAGATAACACTGACCCAGGTCACCGCGCGGCCCAGCAGGGCATTGCCTGCCACGACGTGCGTACCGAGGGGCAACGCCTGCTTGCGCACGTCCTCTATACTTGTGCGTTCGATTTGCCTGACCATCCGGATCCTGAAATGCCAGCGATCAACAATATCGGGTCAAACCAGTGCAGTAAGTATACTGGTTGTCGGGCAACTTGCACAGTAAAGGGACATGGGATGCCTGGCTTTTTCGGATGTCTGTCTGCCTGAAAGTGGTATGCTTGTCGTCAACGCTTGCCGTGTTGACCTGTTGCGTGCCCAACAAGGGGGCAGGGACATGAAAAAGCGCATCGGCATCCTGACAGGTGGCGGGGATGCGCCAGGATTGAACGCAGTCATCCGCGCTGTCGTGCTGACCGCGACCCGTTGCTACGACTGGGATGTGTTGGGCATCCGCAATGGATTCGACGGTCTGTATGCCGGCACTCCCGCGATCCCGCTCGGCGCGGAGGATGTCAGCGACCTGCTGGCGCAGGGCGGTACGATTCTGGGCGCCGCCAACCGCGGCAGTCCCTTTGCCCAGCGGGTGCGTCAGCCGGATGGCAGCGAAAAAGTGGTCGACGTGTCGCACGAGGCGATCTCCCGGATTGCCGATCGCGAGTTGCATGCCCTGATCGTCGCCGGTGGAGACGGCACCATGGCCATTGCGCACCGGCTTGCCTGTCTGGGCGCTCCTATCGTTGGCGTTCCCAAGACGATCGATAACGACATCAGCGAAACGGACGTCACCTTTGGCTTCAACACGGCCATCCAGACCGCCACGGAGGCGCTGGACAAATTGCGTACCACTGCAGAAAGTCATCACCGCATCATGGTGCTGGAGTTGATGGGAAGGCACGCGGGCTGGATCGCACTCAAGGCGGGCGTGGCAGGCGGCGCCGATGCCATATTGATCCCCGAAATTCCCTTTCGCATCGACGTGGTAAGCGAGAAGATTCGCCAGTTACAGGCGGAAGGGCGGCGCTACAGTCTGGTCGTGGTCGCGGAGGGCGCGGCCCCGGTCGGGGGCGACCAAATGTATTACATAGAGGGACGCAACGGGTCCGAAGGCCGACTGGGCGGCATGGGGCATCGGGTTGGTAACCTGCTGGCCGACAGGATCGAGGCCGAAGTCCGGGTCACAGTGCTGGGCCATCTGCAGCGGGGTGGGCGACCGTCCCCCCGGGATCGCTGGTTGGCGACACGCTTTGGAACGGCGGCGACGCACCTGGTGGCGAAGCAACGCTGGGGCCACATGGTGGCCTTGCAGGGCACAGGGATCGTCACGATCCCCTTGTCCCGGGCGCTATGTATGAAACGCGTCGATCCTTGCGGCGACATGGTGCGAATGGCGCGCGACCTGGGAACAGTGTTCGGTTAATTCCCGGCCGTATGCGATTGGGGCAACTGCTCCAGGCGTCGAAAACAACCGCGCCAGGTGTCCGGGCCCCGCACGTAACGGTTTATGCGGACATCGCTGAAATGCGGGAACAGGCTGGTGAGGGCAGCCGGGATTTTTTCTTTGTCATCTTCATGAAGCATGGATGTCAACTGCGCGGCGTTTTTGCGGGTCCAGCTCCATCGCTGGCGCAATGCCTCGGCCTTGTACCAGTAATCTCGCTGCTCCCAGGCTCTTGCGCTTTGTTCGATTCCCTCGTCGATTTCACGCAGGCAAAGCACAATCAGGGCCACCATGTCGCGTGCTTCGTCATCCACAAGGGACTTTTGGCCAAGCCGGCGCAGCATTTCCGCGATGGTGCGTCGGCATTGATTGCGGCGTTTGGCGGCACTGTCGAGGTTTGTGACGCGGCTCATCAATCAGCGTCTGTTTCTTCCGGTAGCCAGGGCCGAATGCCCTTGTAAATGCGAGTACTGCCGAAGGTCTTCAAAATCGTGGTGGCACTGCGTCCGGTCAGCTCGGCCAGTTCAAGCGGCGTTTGAGGTTCGTTGTCATTGGCGAGGAAGACTCGAAAGACGCTGTCCACCAGGGAAGTTTGCGGATTGATAAAGTCCGGGGCCAGCGCAGCCTGGCGAATGGCGAACGTGAGTTCGTCCATCCGGAAGACCTCGCCGGTATCCGGATCGATGAAGTCGATCCAGGCATCCCTGGAATTCTTCGACAGGCGTTCCCGCTGTCCAGGCTGAATGTGACTGAGCAAATAAATGCGCAGGTCTTCCCGGCTGCGTTGCCACCAGTCGTAATCGACGTAGAAGCGGGTCCTGAGCGTGGGCTTGATGAGAAAGCCCGAATAGCCGTTGCTGAACGTCATCGCGCACGATCCCTGCGAGCGCCGCGCCAGTAGTGATCGCCCACATAGTCGAATTCCGAACTGGAAACCAGGGTCGTCATCAACGGCCCTGGCGGGCAACGCCGTAGCACGTTGACCGCGCTGTAAAGGGTCTTGAGGTGCACGGCGCCCTGGGGAGAAAGCGGGGCAAGCGCATGCAGGGCGTCCCTGACGTGGCGGACCAGAGGCCTTGCCTGACCGCGGTTGGCCTCAAAAAGGGCGTCGACGGCTGCCGGTTCTTCTGTTCCCAGCACCATCAACTCGTCATAGCTGGCGCCAATGGTGCCCCGCGCTTCGCGAAAGGTCAGTTGATTGTTGACGGGAGCAATCAAACGCACCAGCTCCCTGCGCGGTCGGTACTGGTTCAGATTCAGCAGGATTCGTCCGGCCTTCTCGTCGCGGCTTACCTCAATATACGCGCCGACAGGAAGGCCGTACTTGCGATAAAAGGGGCCAAGGCCGCAGACGTATCGCGCCTTCCGTACGATCCAGCCGGTGAATTCCTCCCTGTCCCTCGCATCGACAAGTGTCACGTACACGCGTTCGCTGCGGCGCGCTGTCGGAAAGAAGGTGCGCAGGCGGGCGTTGAGGGGCAGGGTTCCAAGGCGACGGTGCGGATAGATCAGTGTGACGGTGGCGCTGGAGATTTCATCGCCCGCGTAGCGCAAGGGCGAAAGTTCATCATCAATTTCCGCCTCCAGGTCGAGCATGTCGTCGTCAAGCAACCTGCGGTCATGCTCCTGACGAGAATAGAGCAGGGGCAAGGGCGTGGTCTGCACTTCCTGGGGTTCCATGTGTCTGAGAAACCACAGGACGGCACCGGTTGGCCCCACTTCATCAAAGCGGTCGTCATGCAACAGCGCGTAATTCATTGAGAATTCCTGAAGCGCCGGTGGGCCAACAAGGCCACCAAACTGTTCCAGGATCTCGGTCGTCTGGAAGGGGCCGCCGGCGTACATGTCGAGAACTGCCTCGGCAAGATTGAGATTCGCCTCCCCGACTTCAAGCAACAATTCCCTGACAAACCATTCATCCTTGAGGCGCACCAGGTTTCCGGACTCCAGGAGCTTGTCCTCAAGGTCGATGATGAATTCCTCACCGGAATTCTCCAGAATTTCGTCGACGGTGAGGGCCGGGCCGGGAACTGTCTGCGCATCATCATCCTCGTCCCGACTGAGAGCGTGCGGTGATTTCAGGCAGCTGGCAAATTCCCGCCCCGGGCCATTCCCCTCGAACTGGACAGCAATGACCACAAATGGCTCGAGGTCCGGATGGGTCCCGACCCGTTTTCCCGTTACTTCTCCAGCTGCGTAGTTCAGGGCTGGAAAAATCAGCCGTTCTCCGGGTTCAAAGCTGGCGGCGGGATTGTAAAAGCTGGCATTGCTAAAGCGTTCCAGCAACGCTCGCCGCTCGGCAGCCAGTCTTTCCTCGATCAGCCGTCTTGCGATGGCCAGCGTGGAAAGCGGTCGTTCCTTTTCCAGCAACAGATTGTTTATGAAATCAAGGTCTTCCGGCCTCGTAAAGAAGGACCTTAAGCTGGGTGAGTGGGTCGGTATAGCCATCATCCCTCCGGCCGGCGGGGCATGGCGAGTATACAGAAGCATCAGGTTGCATTCAAGCGCCAGCGGCGGGTTGACCCTGGCCAGGCGCTTATGTATACTTCGCCGCTGCCGGCGACGGCAGCCTGGTTTGCGCGACAATTCAGGCAACCGACCAGGAGCAGTGAAATGTCCACCAAACGCACGTGGCAACCCAAAATCCGCCGACGCAAGCGCGTTCACGGCTTTCGTCAGCGCATGCACACAAAGGGCGGCCGACGAATCATCAAGGCGCGAAGGGCGCGTGGACGGCACCAGTTAACGGTCACGCCGAATCACGTCAAAAAGGTCAACTGGAAGGCCTGAACGTCGGCATGGAGCGTCGTCTGCGCCTGCGCGATGGTGCTGACTTCCGCAGCGCGCGCCGGAGCGGGCGTCGTTATGGTAGCAAGCTGATGCGCATACACGTTTCGCGCGGCCGCTGTGCACACAATCGCTACGGACTGGTGGCCGGCAGGCAGGTTGGTGGCGCCGTACAGCGCAACCGGGTTCGCAGGCTGTTGCGTGAGGCCCTGCGCAGGCTGGACCCGGGTCTGCTGCAAGGGCATGATCTGGTGATCGTAGCGCATACAGCGCTGGTAGGGATGGCCGGTTCAGGGGTGGAAAGGGAATTGCAACGACTGTTGCGCAAGGCCGGATTGTATCCTGGCAAGGTTGCCGGGACGTGAAGTGGCTGGCGCTGAAGGTGATTCGTGCTTACCAGCTCAGCATTTCCCGAATATTGCCCTCCAGTTGTCGCTTTCATCCAAGCTGTTCGGTTTACACAAGTGAGGCAATTGACCGTTACGGCTTTTTGCGCGGTGGCTGGATGGGCGTGAAACGGATCGCCCGTTGCCACCCCCTGAATGAGGGGGGCTATGACCCCGTGCCCGACCTTGATTGAGAGGCCGGCGACTCACAGGTCCTTGTGGCGTCCGCCATTCCTTGTTTTGGCGCTTGTCCTGGTGACAGCGGCCGCCTGTATTCCCTTCCGTCAGGAAGCGGGCTGGCCGGAGCTGAGCACCCTGGACCTCCCTGGCAGCATCTATGACGGACACATCTTCCTGACTTTCAATGACAAAATCACACTGATCGACCCGGCCAACGGGCAGGCGGCGCGCTTGCGCAACGCCGACGGCGAAGTGCGCGTGGATGAAGAAGGCAGGGCGCGCCTTTGGGAATTCGGCGGGCCGCAGGCCGCGCCGAACCAGTTTTTTGCGGAGCCAGTGACTCTTGACGGAGACAGTTTGCTGGTCTTGAGCAACAGCGAGCGTTTGTTTGAGGTCAATCTGGCGCGAGCGGACGCGCGGATTGCCGAGGGTCTGGAATTGCCCGGACGCGTGCTGGCTGCGCCACTGGTAGGTGAGGACCTTGTATACGTAGCTGCCGAACGGACCATGCTGGCGCTGGAAGCCGGCAACTATCAACAGCGGTGGGGCTTTGAAACTGACCAGAGCATCTGGTCCCGTCCCCTGTTTGTCAACGGCGCGCTGCTTTTCACGTCGCTGGACCACAATCTTTACGCCCTTGACCCGAATGACGGCAGCGAAATCTGGCGCCTCAACCTGGGAGGCGCGGCGCCCGTAACCCCGGTCGAATACAATGGCCGTCTGTATACCGGCACCTTTTCGCGTAAAATCTTCTCGATCTCGCCGGATGGTAAAATCCAAGCCGAGTTTTCGACAGAAGACTGGGTCTGGGGAGCGCCGGCCATCGCCGATGGCGTACTCTACGCCGCGGACCTGGGCGGCAACGCATATGCGCTCGAGATCGGGGAGAGCAATTTCCGACTGCTTTGGCAAGCGGTAGTCAGCGAACGGGCCATACGGGCGGCGCCGGTGGTCAGCGGGGAGTACGTCATCTTGGCGGGTCGGGACCAAAATCTGTACTGGCTGGGCCGCAACGACGGACGCGTCTACTTTTCGCGGGAACTCGTCGGTGAAATTGTGTCCGACATGTTATTGCTGGAGCAGGGCCCTGATGCCGAAGCCATGCTGGCGGTGAGCACGCTGGCGAACGAGGAGGCCCTGGTCGCCTTCGGCGTCCAGAACGGGGATCGACGCTGGACCTACAGTCGTTAGGCGCCGGCGCAGGGGAGGAGTGTACAAGGCCACATGTGGGATCTTATCCTTAACCCCTTCATCACCCTGCTGACCCTGCTTTATTCCTTTCTGGGTCACAACGTTGTCCTGTCGATCGTGGTCTTCACCGTACTGGTGCGCCTGGCAATCCTGCCCCTCACTGCCCAGCAGCAGCGATCCTCGAAGCGCATGCAGGAATTGCAGCCGGAACTGAAGAAGCTGCAGGAGAAACACAAGAACGATCGTGAAAAACTGGCGCAGGAACAGATGGCGCTTTACAAGGAACACGGAGTCAATCCCTTCGGCGGCTGTTTCCCCCTGCTTATTCAGTTTCCAATCCTGATTGGTCTTTATCAGGCGATCATTTTCACGCTGGCGGCCACGCCATTTCAGTTGCTCGATCTGTCGGGCCGTTTTCTGCTTCCAGGGCTGGATCACCTCGTGCCCCTCGAAAACCTTTGGCTGGGCATGGATTTGAGCCAGCCGCCGACCAACAACCCGACCTGGGCGCTGGCCTTGCCTGTGCTGGTGCTGGTGACCACCTGGGCCCAGTCCAAACTGACCGTGACGCCCACTCCTGCGAGTTCGGGTTCGGACGGGCGGCCCAGCCAGGCCCAGGCCATGACGCAGTCGATGACGACCGTCATGCCCCTGATGTTTGGATTTTTCTCCCTGTCTTTCTCGGTCGGCCTGTCGATCTATTTCGTCATTTCCAACATCATCGGCATCATTCAGTACAGCCTGATGGGACAATCGAAACTTGATCTGCGCAAGCTGTTGAGACGCGGGCCCACCCGCGATCCCGGCAGTCAGGACGTCGATGCGCAGCTACCGGCCGCGTCGACCGGGACCGGTCGCCGCAGGCGCAGGGATGCCGGAGACGGCAAACGCAAGGTCAAGTCTCGCAAACGGTGAGACCGCCAGTGCGCTGTCTCCCCCAACGGCAATGAGGGTCAAACCATGAACGTGGAAGAATCGATCGAAGTGACTGGCGACGACGTGGAACAGGCGCTCGCCAAAGGTCTGGAAACGCTGGGGGTCGGGCCGGACGACGTGATGGTCGAGGTCCTGGAGGAACCGGCCAGCGGTATGTTCGGGCTGGGCTCGCGCCCGGCGCGGGTACGGCTGCGTTTGCTCACCGCCGCACCCCCGCCTGAGATGGAAGACGCTTCCGGCGCTGCCGTCGCCACGGGGGAAAGTGCTCCGGCGCTGCAAGATTCCGGGAGTACGGGCGACGGGAACGTCGTCGACAAGGCGCCAGGTGAACTTTCCTTCCAGGCGGCCATGGAAACGACGACCTTTGAAGAGGGCGACTTTGAGGAAGACGCCGAAGTTGGCAAGGTCGTGCTGGCAAAGCTTCTGGAGAATATGGCCGTTCGCGCGGACGTGGAGGTGCGTCGGGCCGAGGCGACGGATGAGGAAGAACCCCCCTGGATGCTGGACATTGTCGGCGAATCCGATCTCAGCGTGCTGATTGGGCGCAAGGGGGAGACCCTGGCATCCCTGCAATACATCACACGCCTGGTCACCAGCCGTGAATTGCAACGGCGCGCCAACATCGTCGTCGACGTGGGCGGCTACAAGTCCCGCCGTATGAGCAGACTCTATGCCCTGGCCAGCCGCATGGCCGACCAGGCCACCAGTCTGGGACGCCCGGTCGCTCTGGAGCCGATGCCGCCCTACGAACGGCGCATCGTGCATCTCGCCCTGCGCGAACGGGAGGACGTCACCACCGAGAGCAGCGGCGAGGGTCAGGCGCGCAAGGTCAACATCATTCCTGCGTCACGTTAATGGGCCCTGCCTGTCTGGTCATCGGTCACATGACCGCGGACCTGACGCCAGCGGGCCAACGCCGGTTGGGAGGCACTGCCGCTTACGCCAGCCGGACCGCGCACGCCCTGGGGTTGCAGGTGCGCCTGTTGACCAGTGTGGCGCATGGCGAACCCTTGCTGGAGAAACTGCGACCCGACTTGCAGGAAGTCTGTGTTGTGCCTTCCGGGAATACAAGCACCTTTGAAAACATTTACGATGCCGATGGCAGGCGCACCCAGTATCTGCGGGAGGTCGCCGCGCCACTGGGGCCCTGTCACGTCCCGCCCGCCTGGCGCGACACGGCGCTGGTGCATCTTGCTCCTTTGACCGGCGAGGTGGACCCCGCCCTGGCGGCGTGCTTCCCCAATTCCACGGTCTTGCTGACAGCGCAGGGATTGTTACGCCAACGGGATGAGGACGACCTGATCAGATTCCGCTACTGGTGTGACGCCGACGCGTTGCGCCATGTCGACATCGTCGTGCTCAGTGAAGAGGATTTCGCCGAAGCGCCGGAGCTGGAACAGGCCCTTGCATCCCTGGTGCCCTGGCTATTTGTCACGAGGGCTGAACGTGGCGGGACCTGCTATCGTCATGGTCGACCCTACGATTACGCTACGCCCCGACCTCCGGTGACGAATACGACCGGCGCCGGCGACGTTTTTGCTGCCGCCGTGTTGGCCTGCGCCCATTTGCTGGGCAGCAACAAGCCAGGAGTTTGCCGCGTGGCCGCGCATTTGGGCGCCAACACGATCACCCGTCCCTGGATCGAGGGCGTTCCTTCCAAAGAGGAAGCGCAGGCCGCCCTGAAGTTACTGGAGCAAACATGAGCGTCGTGGAACGTATCCTCTATAACGGAAAAATCTGGACCCAGAGTCCTGCCAGCCCGCGTGTCAGCGCCCTGGCATTGATTGGCGAGCGCATTGTCGCGTCGGGTACGGACGCGGAAATGCTGGCGCTGGCCGGGCCCAATACAATTCGGGAAAATCTGGACGGCGGGCAGGTCATTCCGGGTTTGACCGATGCCCACGTTCACTGGGCCATGACGTCCTGTTCACTGCAGGAAGTGAATGTCTTTGAATTGCCCTCCAAAGAAGAGGCGCTGGATCGCGTCGCCGAACGCGTCCGGTCGAGCGCGGCAGGTGAATGGATCACTGGCTACGGCTGGTCCCAGGACTTCTGGCCCGAACCGCACTTCCCGGCAGCCGCTGACCTGGACAGGGTAGCGCAGGAGAATCCAGTCTATCTGGATGCCAAGAGCGGTCACGCTGCCTGGGTCAACAGCGCGGCCCTGCGTCTATGCGGCCTGAACGCTGACACGCGGGACCCGGAAGGGGGCTACATCGGCCGCGACGACGCGGGTCAACCGAACGGCATGTTGTTCGAAACGGCGATGGACCTGGTCAGCGAACGCATCCCCAGGCCCGACCCTGAACAACTGGCCTCCCTTATGGCGACGGCGCAGCAAAGGGCCCTCGCCGCGGGATTGACCGGGCTGCACGATTTTGACGGACCGGACTGTCTGCAGGCCCTGCAGATTTTGCGGGAACGCGGCGAACTGGCGCTGCGCGTCACCAAGCAAATCAACTGCGAGTGGATCGATCACGCCCTGAAGAGCGGGCTGCGCAGCGGTTTTGGTGACGACTGGCTCCGCATCGGGGCGCAGAAGATTTTCGCGGATGGAGCGCTTGGTCCCCGCACGGCCCTCATGCTGGCGCCCTATGACGACGACCCCGAAAATCTCGGTGTGGCGGTGGTTGAACGCGAAGAAATGCAAGCGCTGGTCAGCCGCGCCAGCGCCGCCGGATTCGCCAGCACCATCCACGCCATCGGCGACCGCGCCGTGCACGACGTCCTCGACGTCTTTGAAACCGCGCGCCTGGAAGAGGCGAGTCGCGGCCAGGACCCTGCCGATCTGCGCCACCGGATTGAGCACGTTCAACTCATTCACCCGCAGGACATTGCCCGGCTGAAGTCCCTGGGCCTGGTCGCCTCCATGCAGCCCCTGCATGCCACGTCGGATTACCTCGCCGCGGAGTGGGGCTGGGGCGATCGCGTCAAGTGGTCCTACAACATTCGCGCCCAACTTGATCTTGGCGCGCGAGTTGCGCTGGGCAGCGACTCACCGGTGGAGCCGATTGAACCCCTGAAGAGTCTTTATGCGGCGATCACCCGTCGTCGGCCCGACGGTTCGCCGGGACCTGAGGGATGGCTGCCGGAATTGCGGCTCACTCCCGCGGAGACTATGCAGGGTTTCACCATTGGGCCCGCCTGGGCGACGCACATGGACGACCGTCTGGGCCGGTTGGCGCCGGGGTATCTGGCAGATCTGGTTTTGCTGGACCGTGACCCGCTGGAGTGCGACCCGGAAGAACTGCCGGAGACGCAGGTCCTGGGGACCATGGTGGGCGGGATCTGGCGTTATCGCGCGCCCTGAGTGTCCAGGTCGAGCGTCGCCAGTGTTCGCTCCGCCTCCAGCGCGTCTCCGTCGGCCTGCTGCAAGACCAAAGCCGCGCGCAGCTCGATGATCTGGTCGCGCAAAATGGCGGCCTTTTCAAACTCCAGCATCTGGGCTGCGCCTTTCATTTCGCGCTCCAGTTCCTTGATCAGGCGCTGCTTTTCTTCCGGCGGCAGGGAAGCAGGCGACAGGTCATCCAGACCGACCTCGGAGCGGCGGTCCTCTTCCACCATCGTGCGCACGCGGTCGGTCAGGTCCCGCACCTCCTTGACAATGGTCGCCGGTTCGATGCCATGCGCCAGATTGTGGGCGTGCTGCAATTCACGTCGCCGCCGCGTTTCCTCAATGGCGCGGGCCATGGACGGCGTTTCGTAACTGGCATAGAGAAGCACCTTGCCGTCCACGTGACGGGCGGCCCGACCAATGTTCTGAACGAGAGCGCTTTCGGAACGCAGGAAACCTTCCTTGTCGGCATCGAGGATGGCCACCAGGGAGACTTCGGGCAGGTCGAGCCCTTCGCGCAGGAGATTGATGCCCACCACGGCATCGTAGACTCCTTGACGCAAGTCCCGCAGGATTTCGACTCGATCGAAGGTGTCCACCTCGGCATGCAGATACTGGGCGCGAATGCCGGCCTCGACAAGGTAGTCCGCCAGATCCTCGGCCATGCGTTGAGTCAGGGTGGTGATCAGGGCACGCTGCCCTACGGAGATCCGCTGCGCCACCTCCTGCAAGAGGTCCTCGATTTGCCCCTCCTGGGGCCGCACTTCCACGATCGGGTCCAGAATGCCGGTTGGCCGTATGATCTGCTGCACGATGGCGGCGCTTCTTTCCTGCTCGTAGGGGCCGGGCGTCGCCGTGGTGTAGATGGTCTGGCCCGTGCGCTCGCGAAATTCCTCGAATTTCAACGGGCGATTGTCGAGGGCGCTGGGCAGTCGAAAGCCATAGTCGACCAGGACAGTCTTGCGGCTGCGATCGCCGTTGTACATGGCGCGGATTTGCGGCACGGTCATGTGACTCTCGTCGATGACCAGCAGAAAGTCATCGGGGAAGTAGTCGATCAGGGTGTAGGGAGAACTGCCCGGAGGACGCTGCTCCAGATGACGCGAGTAGTTTTCGACACCACTGGTGAAACCGACCTCCCGCAACATTTCGACGTCATAGTTCACGCGTTGCTCAAGGCGCTGGGCCTCGACCAGCTTTTCCTGCGAGCGCAAAAGCTCCAGCTGCTGCTCCAGTTCAATCTCGATGTCCTGCACGGCCAGGCGCAATTTCTCCACATCCGTGACGTATTCCCGTGCCGGGTAGACCAGCAGGCTGCTGTGGGTGGTGAGCAACTCGCCAGTGAGGGGATCAAATTCCACGATTCGCTCGATCTCGTCTCCGAACAGGTTGATGCGGAAGGCAGTCTCCGCATAGGCCGGGAAGATCTCCAGGGTGTCGCCTCTGGCCCGAAACGCGCCGCGGCGCAGGTCATAGTCGTTGCGGGTGTATTGAATGGTGACCAGCTTGCGCAGCAGAGAGTCGCGGCGGATCTCGTCACCGACCCTGAGTTCGACGGTCAAGCGCTGCCAGGCGCCCGGATCGCCGAAACCATAGATGCAGGAAACCGAGGCGACCACAATGACGTCCCGGCGATAATTCAGCGCGGCACAGGCGGCCAGGCGCAGCCTCTCAATGTGATCGTTGATTTTGGTCGACTTCTCGATGTACAGGTCATGGCGTGGCACGTAGGCTTCCGGCTGGTAGTAATCGTAGTAACTGACGAAGTATTCGACGGCGTTGCGCGGGAATAGTTCCTTGAACTCTGCGTAGAGCTGTGCGGCCAGGGTCTTGTTGTGGGCCATGACCAGGGTTGGCCGCTGGGTGCGTTCGATGACGTTGGCGACGGTAAAGGTCTTGCCCGTGCCGGTTGCGCCCAGCAAGGTCTGATGCCTGTGACCGGCGAACAGCCCTTCCGTGAGCTGGTCGACGGCCTGCGGCTGGTCGCCCGTCGGTTGAAAGTCTGATTCTATGATGAAGTCTGGCATGCTGTCTCCGGCACATCTGTTCGCATTCCATTATAGCAGAGGCCCTGCCTTCGGGCAGCGCCCTGACAAAGAGGGACTTGACAAGCCCGGCCCGCAGTGTCATTCTTGGCGTACGCTGCGGGGTAGAGCAGAGGTAGCTCGTCGGGCTCATAACCCGGAGGTCGCAGGTTCGAATCCTGCCCCCGCTACTGCTCCAGTATGGTGATATAGCTCAGCCGGTTAGAGCGCGGGACTCATAATCTCGAGGTCGGTAGTTCGAATCTACCTATCACCACTCAGGCACGCTTGAACGGCCCTTCTTCCACCCCTCAATTCAAGGCGCGACCAAAGAATCAGTTCTTGTCTGTGTCCCGTCAATTCCCGGCGAGCGATGACCAATCGAAAGAAATCAACCGCCAGGCCCTTTACCTGGCACGCCAGGCAGGCCAAAAGCCCCTGATCGTCCAGAAGTCGCCGGTGGTCCCGTGCTCGCAGACTGTAGCGGCCCTGCCTTGAGGGCAGGTCGCGTCAGCCGGTGCGCCAGGATTGCCGCGTTTCGCCACGCGCATTATGATTGATTCATCGACCAGCGGAGACAGGCATGCAGAAAGACAGGGAAGGGCTGATGGCGCAGTACGACACGTTGCGGCGCCGTCAGAGCGCGGTGATTTCTTCCCTGCTGGAGTTCCTGCCCAGACTGGACGGACTTCCCGTCACGGTCATCGAGCAGTTGCGCGACGCCCTTTTGCACGCGGACCATCCCTTCCTGATCGTTCTGCTGGGCCCCTTTGGTGCCGGCAAGTCCAGCATTATCAACGCATTGACCGGCCGCAAGGACCTTATGCCCGTGGGCGTCACGCCTACTACGGACCACATCAGCATTCTGCGCTTCGGTGAACAGGAAGAAACACTCGAAAACGACGCCGGCGTCACTTCCGTCTTTTGCCCTGCGCCACTATTGCAGAAAGTGAGTTTGGTCGACACGCCGGGCCTTGAGTCTGTTTTTCGCGGCCATGAGGATATCACGCGCAGTTTTCTGCACCGGGCGGACATCGTCTTTCTGGTGATGCTGGCCACCCAGGCATTAACGGCGCAGAATCTCAAGTATCTGCAGCAACTGAAACGCTATGGCACGCGGGTCATCGTGCTGGTCAACCAGATAGACCTGCTCACAGAAGACGAACTGCGCACAGTCCTGGAATTTGTGCGCGAGGAGTGCCGGGTCGAAATGGAAAGCGAGCCGGAAGTCTGGACCCTGTCTGCCAGGGCGGGCCTGGAGGCCTGGCGCGCCGGCGCGCTGGACGAGCAGGCCTGGCGCGCCAGCGGCATGCAACGCATCGTGGACTATGTCGACGGCCAGCTTGGTGACGAGGAACTCCTGCGCCAAAAGTTGCGCACGTCACTGCAAATCACCCGCAACGCATTGCGCGAAGCCGAAGGGGTTCTGAAGAGCAATCAGGCGTCAACCCTGCATTGCGAAAACATTGCGGCCAACATTGAAGAGCAATTGCTGGCGCAACGCCGGGATCAGGAGGCGGCCATCGAGCGAATCGCCGTCGACGTGGACGATTTAATGGTGGATGCCGGCGAAAAAGTCAACGCTGCCCTGCGACAGTTGTATGCAGCGGGACGCGCTCCCGATCTTTTGCGCCGCGGCTTTCTGGAATTGATCGGACTGGGTGGACTGACCCGGCGCGGCGGTCGCACCTTTGTCGAAAGGCAATTTGCCGACCAGCGATTGCTTTCCCCGCTGAGCGAATTGACGGCAATCAGCGACCGCGCCGGTCCGCACCTGGAAGGACAGGACATCCAGGACCTTGACGACCTGGTGGGCTATGCCCGTCGCGAACTGGAAGCATTGCCGCCGGGCATTCAGCAGAAGATGATCGGCGATTTGAGCCTGCCGCAGAATTACGATCGACGGGTACTGGATAGTCTGCCCGCCAGGCTTGACGCCCTCGTGCGCGAGGCGATGTGGCCGGATGTGGAAGTCCTGGACCGCCACCTGCGCAATACGGGTCTTTACCTCGTGGTCTTTGAGATTCTACTTCTGGTGGTGGCCTTCTTTCTTGCCCAGGTGCTTAAGGCCGAGCCGGAGATACTGGCCCTGCTGCTGCTCACGCCGGTCATCGCCCTGGGCAGTCTGCTGTTCCTGCCGCTTCGTGGTCAGGCCGTCGCGGGGATGCAGAACGCCCGTTTGCTGACCCTGCGCGAGCACTATAGTGACCTGCTCCGCGAAGTGACGCGTCAGCAACTGGAGCGGAGCATGCAATTTCGGCGGGACGCCGTGGGGCCACTGTTGCGCCTGGTCAGCGCCCAGACACAACTGCATCAGGCGCAGCGCGCCCGGCTGCAGGATGCCACGCGTGAACTGGATTCGATCGAGACAGAATTGCCTTCGCTTGCTGCGGCGGGCTTGCTGCACAAGGCGCGCAAGGTCGTCGGGAGGGGTGATGGCAGTCCCTGAAACCGGGATGACAGGCGCGCTGGACGTTTTGCGCCTGGAAGGCATTGGGCTGCTGCAGGGAATCGGTGAAACCCTGGCTGATTTCGGCGACGATGCGGGTGAAGATCGCCAGAGGCTGTTGGACGTGGCCCGTGACCTGCGTGATTCCTTCTTCCTGGTGACAGTCGTTGGCGAATTCAACGCGGGCAAGTCCACCTTCGTCAATGCCCTCCTCGGTGAAGATTTGTTGCCGACCGGTATCACGCCCACGACCGCGACGATCGACATCGTGCTGTACAGTGACACGCCCCGCCGCTCGCCCTCAATTCGTGACGACGGGTTGCGTGAATGGACACATCCGGGAACAGGCGCGCCGGGCGTGGCGCTTGTCGACACGCCGGGCACGGGCTCGGTGTTTCGCGCCCATGAACGCCTCGCGCTTGAATTTTTGCACCGCAGCGACCTGGTGCTGTTTGTGATCTCGGCGCGGCGGGCACTGGCGCAGGCCGGCCGGGACTATCTTGAACTGGCGCAGCGGTACGGCAAAAAGATCGTCATCATCGTCAATCAGATTGACCAGCTGGAACCGGCCGAACAGGCGGAGGTCCGCCGTTTCGTCGAGCGTCAGGCACGGGAACTGCTCGATCTGGAGCCCATGATCTTTATGGTGTCGGCCCGCCAGGACCTGGAAGACGGGGACGCAGGTCAGGCCGGTCAGGAAGGGATGAACGCCCTGCGCGCGCACCTCATGAGTCTGATCCGTCATGCGCCGCCGGCGCAACAAAAGCTGCTGGCGCAACTGGACCTGGCAGAGCGACTCACTCAGGGCTGGCTGGAACGGACCCGGCAGCAAATGACATCGATGCAGGCGGACCGGTCGCGGGTGGATGAGGTGCAGGTTGAACTGGAGCAGCAGTCCAGGGGACTGGAAGCACACCTGGAGGAAACGCTGGGCAACAGTGACCAGGTGTTTGCTGACCTGCGACTGCGGGGCCATCGTTTTCTGGGCCAGAACCTCTCGCTACGAAACTGGGGGCGGGCCCGCCGGCAAGCATCCCTGCAGGAAGCCTTTCAGGAGGAGGTTGTCGGTCGCTCCCTGCAGGACCTGGACCAGCTGGGTTCTGCCTTCGTTGGCGTCCTGCTGGACCAAAGTCGGGTGTACTGGCGGGGAGTCATCGAACGCCTGCAGCAACTGGCGGACCTGCTGGATCAGGAGCCCGGCGGGCTGGATGCCAGCGTCTACGCCAGTCAGCGCGAGAGCTTGCAGGAAGCCCTGCGTCTGGCCAGATCGGAACTTGAAGCGGGTGTGGGCGAGGCGGCGCTGGACGAAATACGAAGTTCGGGCCTGACCAGGATCAACGATCTGGCGGCGTCCTCCCTTGCTGCCCTGGGAGGGACCCTGGTCACCCTGCTGGGCGTTGCCGCCCCTGGTCCGGTTCTGGGAGCGGGCGCGGCGGCCCTGGCGTTGCCGGCGGTGGTCGTCGGCGCGCCTCTGGCACTGATCGCTTCGGCCCTGACCCTGCGGCGTTATCGCCGTCTCGAATCGCAGACCCTGGAGGAATTCGACGCCCGAATCCGCCAGATGCAGGAAGGTTTCCGGGACGCATTGAAAGGCGTCAGCAATCAGGAACGCATCCGCCTGACACAATACGGCCAGCAGGTCCTCGTGCCGGTCTACAGCCGCATGGACGCCTTGACCCTGCGCGACCAGGACCGCCTGGACGTCTTGCAGGGGCACATGGAAGCAATCGCCCGCTTGCGCCAGGCCTTGCAGCAGGGGTAAATCCGCTCAGATTGCGTGGACTCGGCGAATTCTCTCTATGACATCCTGCGAATCGGAACGCGTGCGCAAGTTGCCGTTGTCGAAGGGATCGCTGAAACCCTCTTCACCCAGCAGGCGATGCGCCAGGTTCTGCACACCATGCGCCAGCACCTCAAGCTGGTAGCCGCCTTCCAGGACAAAGACTACCCGACTGTCGCAATGGTCCTGCGCCAGGGCCAGCAGTTCCCTGACCATCCAGTCATAGCCGGCCAGCGTCAAACGCATGTTGGCGAGAGGGTCCGCATGGTGCGCGTCGAAACCCAGCGAGACCAAAACGAGTTGCGGTTGCCAGCGGCGCGCCAATGGCCATAGCAGCGATTCAAACAACGCCCGGTAACTGGCATCGCCATGACCCGCGCGCAGGGGAATGTTGGCCGTGTAGCCGCTGCCGGGTCCTGCGCCGGTCTCCAGGGCAGCGCCGGTGCCGGGATAAAGCGGAGACTGATGGATGGAAAGGAAGCCAACCCGCCCATCGCTGTACAGAATGTCCTGACTGCCGTTGCCATGGTGCACGTCCAGGTCCACTATCATGACGCTTTCCAGACCATGGACTGCGCAGGCGTGCTGCGCGGCCATGGCGACGTTGCCGAAGAGGCAGAAACCCATGGCAGCGCCCGGGCAGGCGTGATGGCCCGGCGGTCGGGCGACGACCAGGGCATTGTCCGCCTCGCCGGTCAGCACAATGTCCACGGCATGCAGGCAGGCGCCGGCGGCCAGACGTGCTACCTGCAGGGACCCTGGCGCAAGCCAGGTGTCCTGGTCGAGCATCACGATTTGCTGCGGGTATTCCCGAGAGACTCGTTGCAGCAACGCCAGAAATTCTGGACTGTGGGCGCGCAGAATGGCCTCGTCGCTGGCAGGTGTGGGCGTGACTTGAATCATTCGGTCGCTGATGCCGGTCTGTTTCAGGCTGTGCCAGATAGCCCGCATGCGCTCCGGCGATTCCGGATGGCCTGGCAACTCATGCCCCACAAAGCGGGGATGGGTCAGCAGCGCGCTGCTCACGGGGTGTTTTCCGGCCTGGGTCGATAGAGACGATAGTCGAAGCCGTTCATGCTGATCACCTGGTCGGGTTCATAATTCTCGCCGATGGCTTGAAGTATGGCTCCGGGGAAGAAGCCGGCGCGCAAAATGATGAGGCCGAAGGCTCTGTCCCGCAACATTTGTAGCAGCGCATCGCCCCGGTACAGGCCATTGTTGGCCAGGTTGAGCAACTGCGTGGGATTGGTGACCACGTCCTTGCCGGCGAGCAGCGCAAACGAGGCGTCCTCGCTCAGCACCGGGCCTTCAGCAGCGCGCACCAGTGCCACCAACTCCTCACCAGCGCGGATGTCTTTGTCGGTTGTCAGGTGCCCGATGTCGGCATAGCCGGGAGGAAAGTCTCCTTCCGGGCTGCGCGCCGAGTCGTAAAGGCCATTGAGGGCATTGGGTCTGACGTTCAGCGTGGCGGCAAAGGAGGCAAACGGTGCCGTACGGGTCGGCAAATGGAGGACTGCGCGCGCATATCCCAGGTAGAGTAGGGGAATGAGCAGGAGTGCCAGGGCAGATCGAAGTGTCCGTTGGCCGGATGAGTTGGCCAGAAGGCGCGTGCATCCAACGCCGGCGAGGAGGCAAGTGGCGGCGATGGCCGTGCTGAAATAACTGTCTCCTGCGCCCCACTTGCCGGAAAAAAGGCCGACGGCGAGGGCGGCGACCAGCCAGACGCTGTAGATCGAAAGCCGGCCCAGGTAAAGTTCGTAGAGGAGAAAAAGCAGCGCCGGCACGACCAGAAAGCCATGCAGACCGAACCATTGCTGCAACAATCCCAGAGCCTGTTGCGGATCGTAGCGGTTGACGTTGGCGCTTATGGTCTGTAACCACCACTGTCCATCCGTGGCGAGCGTCAACAGGAGGAAAATTCCGCCGCCGGACAACGCCAGTCCCACAGCCAGTTGCAGGCCGCGGCGAGGCCGTCGGATGAAAAGGAATGCGATGGCGGCGAGGGCCGTGGCCAGTGCCAGTTGTTTGGTGTAACCGGCGGCAAGGATCAGCAGCATTCCCAACCAAAACGTTCTGCGGCGCTTTCGGGTGTCTCCGGTGCATTCCAGGTTGGCGAGTGCGACAATCGCCAGGGTCTCAAACATGACCATGCTCATGTGCTGGCGGTTGAGAGGGCCGATGTGATAGATGGTGTTCGAGGCGATGAATGCCAGACCCGAGACGGGAGCCAGCAGGCCGGGTCCGCCGTCTCTGCGAACCGCGAACGCAATGGCGCCGGCGGCGATCAGGGTTGCCAGCGTCCCCAGCGCGCGACCATATGCGTAGGACGGGCCAAACAGCCAGGCGAAGGGGACCGCCAGCAAATGAAAGAGCGGCGGGTAATTGCTGGAGTAGAAGGGGTAAGTCTCAACGTCCTGCCAGGGCCAGCGCCCCTGACTGAAGAGCAGGGTGTCGACCAGTTCAAAGCCTTCTCCCTGGTCGTAGTCAAAGGGAAACTGGATGAGGTTGGCAGCATAGGTCAGGAAGACCAGCAGGTAGCCGAACAGCAATAGCAGGGCGGCCCAAAGCAGGAACCTGTGCGCGCGCAACGCGTTTCGATAAAAACCGCGATTCCCGGCAGTCATGTCAGGCCGGACGGTCGCCGAGTGGCAAGAGTGACAGACCGACGATGACAATGAGGAACATGGCCCCCAGCGCCAGCGACTGCGCCGGGCCAAGGCCCCCCTCCCGTCCGGCATCCAGGAGGTCGATGGCCAGCACCCCGATGAACCCGACGCTACCGGTCAGCACCAGCAGCAGGCCCAACTGACGCTTGCTCAGGGGTCGCTCCCACATGGGCGGCAGTATAGCACGCAGCGAATCCTGATTTTGACGCAGGATGCGCCGTGTATTTTAGCCGATCGCCATGCTATCCTGATTCTTGCGTATCCACCCCCGGGAGAGGCGGAAATCCATGCTCAAGAGTATCAACTGCGGCGAGTTGCGGCCGGAGCATGACGGTCAGGAAGTCAGCCTGGCGGGCTGGGTGAATCGCTGGCGCGACCAGGGCGGCGTGATTTTCATCGACCTGCGCGACCGCTCCGGCATTTGCCAGGTCGTGGCGGAGATGGAAAGCGCGCCGGAAGCCCACGCACTGGCCAGCCAGGCGCGCAGTGAGTACGTGTTGCAGGCCTGCGGTCGAGTTCGTATTCGGCCCGATGGCACTGCCAATCCCGAATTGGTCACTGGTGCCGTTGAAGTGCTCGCCAGCAGTCTGAAGTTGCTCAATCCCTCGAAGACGCCGCCCTTTTACATCAATCGAGAGGACAGCATTGACGAAAACGTGCGCATGAAGCATCGCTACCTTGATTTGCGTCGACCCAACATGCAGGCCAACCTGGTGCTGCGTCATCGCGCCGTCAAGTTCATTCGCGACTGGCTGGATGAGCGGGGCTTCGTGGAGATCGAGACTCCAATTCTGTTCAAGACGACTCCGGAGGGCGCGCGCGATTTTCTCGTTCCCAGCCGGATGCAACCAGGATGCTTTTACGCCTTGCCGCAGAGCCCCCAGCAACTCAAGCAAATGCTGATGGTGGCCGGTTTCGAGCGTTACTTCCAGATTGCCCGTTGCTTTCGCGATGAGGACTTGCGCGGTCAGCGTCAACCGGAGTTTACGCAACTGGACCTGGAGATGAGTTTCGTTGAGCGGGAAGACGTCATGGCTCTCAACGAAGAACTCATGACGGGCCTGGCGCAATCGGTCGCGCCGCAACGCCGACTGTTGCAAAGGCCTTTTCCGCGACTGAATTACCGGGACGCGATGGAACGTTTCGGCAGTGACAAGCCCGACCTCCGCTACGATCTCTGCGCCGTGGACGTCAGCCACATTGCAGGCAGCAGCGCCTTCCAGGTGTTTGTTGACAACGTCGCCGCCGGCAGACCGGTCAAGGTCATGCGCGTGCCGGGCATGGCGGCTGACATGAGCGGGACACGCCTGCGTGCCGTCGCCCGCGGCCTGGAAGATCTGGCGCGTTCCGCGGGCGGGAAAGGTCTGGCCTACATGGCGCTGGACGCGGACCCGCAGGGCGAAGTGAAGGGGCCCATCGGCAAATTCTTCACCATTGATCAACAGCTGGCGCTATTCGATTGCGTCGGCGCGCAGCCGGGCGACCTGTTGCTCTTCATGTCTGACCGACGCGAGATCGTCCGGGACATCACGGATGTCTTGCGGCGACATCTGGCAAGCGAACTCGATCTGGCAGACCCCGGGGTGCTGGCCTTTTGCTGGGTCGTGGACTTCCCCCAGTTCCTGTGGGATGAGGAGGGACAGCGCTGGGATCCCTCCCAGCATCTCTTCACGATGCCCATGCCCGAAGACCTGCACTTGCTGGACAGCGATCCGGGCGCGGCGCGGGGCTCGCAATACGACTTGATTTGCAATGGCTTTGAAGTGGCCGGCGGCAGCATCCGTATTCACGATCGCGCCCTGCAGGAGAAGATTTTTCCGCTAATTGGCCAGGATATGGAGGAGGGGCGGGAGCAGTTTGGTCATATGCTGGACGCCTTCGAATTCGGGGTCCCGCCCCATGGTGGCATCGCCTGGGGCATAGACCGGGTCGTGGCCTTGCTCGCCGGCGAACCCAACATTCGCGAGGTCATCGCCTTTCCCAAATCGCAGACCGGGATGGACGTCATGTCGCAGACGCCCTCGGTGGTGGCCGACGATCAACTGGCGGACTTGCACATTCGGCTGGATTTGCCGGAAGACGACGACGGCGCAGGCTAGTCCCCGTCGTCGCCCAGCACGCGGGAGTGGAACCAGCCACCTACAATCCCGCCGCCAAAAATGCCCAGCAGATAGGCAGGGACGTAACTCAGGTCGCCCGCGATCAGGGCCGGGCCCAAAGTACGCGCAGGATTGAGTGACGCTCCGGTCAGGGCGCCGCCGGCGAGAATGCTCACGGCAAGTGTCAGGCCGATGGCCAGTCCGGCCATGTTGCCGGCCTTGCCGTAGACAGCAGCCTGATAGACCGCGCTGATGAGGAAAAAGGTCAGGATACCTTCAATCAACAACGCTTCTCCGATGTGATTTGCAGTGAGCGCGCCGGTCGTCTGACCGAAATTGAAGGCGTTTTCTCCCAGGAAGCCGGCCATGAATTCCGCGTTGCCGTGCGGCACGACGATGGAAATCACCCACCCCGCGACAATTGCGCCGATGAACTGCATGAGCATGAAGCGGATTGTTTGACGGCGGTCCTGCTTGCCGCCCACGAAGAGACTCAGCGTCACGGCAGGGTTGAACTGGCCTCCGGAGATGTGGCCGTAGGTATAGATCAGGGCAGCCAGAACCAGTCCGTGGGCCAGCGCGGGAACGACAACCCCGAACAGGGGCGCGACCACGACGGCTCCGGAACCCACAAAAACCAGTACAAAGGTGCCAACCAGTTCGGCGAGGCTGGCGCGCGTCTGATCGTCGGACATGTGTCCCCCCGTGGTCTCCTGTTAACCTGCGAATTATGGCAGGCGCAAATGGCGTGTCAAGCAATCGTCTGATTGCGCCGGGTCTGGAGGCATGGTATACAGAAACCGGGCCTGCCCTGTGCGTGATGGCGCCAAGACGTTTTGGGCCAACACCAGATTGATGGGGCGCAGGATGGAGTCGGGGAGTTCCTGACCAGGTCGGGAGCGAACCGGGGCCGAAAGCGCCCGCCCTGCGAATGCAGGTTCAAGGCAGCGCGCACACACGGCCGGGTGGGCCCGTTCGGCGATGACCTGAATACAGCGCCTGGCTAAACGCCGTAGCTGTTGCCGAAAACGTTGGTCAGCAATTCGCCCAGACGGTCGCGATTTGGAATAAGCACCTGCGCGCCTTCCGGCGTCGTGTAATCGATGGCGTAGCGATCGTCGATGACGCCCGTGTGGATCCTGTCGCCCGTGAGGTCCTTGAGGTAGAGCGCCAGTTGCAGGGCCTGCTCCAGCGACAGATTGGTGTAGAAGCCATCCTGCAACGCTGCCCACAGACCCGGCGACTGAATGATGAGTTCCGGCAGGTGAGCAGGGTCCAGCAGTTTGTCGCGAATGGCATACATGACGGCCTGTTGCCTCTCGGCGCGCTGGAAATCGTTGTCGCCATGGCGCGTGCGGGCGTACTTCAACGCCGTTTCGCCATCCAGCATTTGCAGACCGGCCGGGATATAGAATGGGCTGTAGCCAAAATTCATGTCGGGATAAAAGGGATCCCGGATGCTCTCCGGGACGTCCATTTCTATGCCCCCAATGGCATTTACCAGGTGGACAAAGCTGTTAAAATCGACTGCGAGATAGTCGTGGACCCGCATGCCGAGGTTGTATTCCACAGTTTGCATGGCCAGCAAGGGTCCTGAACCAGGCTGTCTTAACTCGCCGATCAACAGGGGCGTGTTGACGCGTTGCAAATGTTGAATTCCCGGCACTTCGACATAGAGATCACGCGGGATACTCAGAATTCCAAGGCTTTCCGTGCCCGGATCGATACTGGCCAGCATCATCGTGTCAGTGCGGTAGGCGAGACCGGATTCGCCGGGGCGGCGGTCAAGACCCATCACCAGCACCGTAAAGCGCGACGATCCGTTCCAGGGGACGCGTTCGAAGCTGCGACCGTCACTCAGGATGACCTGTTCGGCAGTACCGTCTGTGCTTACGGAAAAGCCGTCGTCGCCAGTGCCGCCAAGGGCCTGGACGGCCACGGCCGTGGGCAGCACTTCCTGCGGCGCGCGCGTGACCCTGAGCAGCAGGGAGACCACCATGCTGAATACGACCACAGTGCCCAGCAAGGCCACCGAGACGACCACCCAGGCCCATTCGAAGCTGCGCCGCGAACGCACCCGTCGGCGGCGAGCCCGTTCACGAACACTGGAACCGCGACCCTGGCGTGGCACACGCAGGGCCCCGGCGTTTCGCAGGGAGCCGTGCTCGCTCATGGTCCTGGCAAGTTGAATTCCATTCCCGAAACAAAAGTATAGAACCACTGAAGATATGCGTCAATGGCGTCTGATTCAGGGCGGCCCGGCCACCGGCGCGCGCAACATGGCGGTTGACGAGGCCTTGCTGGTTGAAATGCTGGGGCGTCCCGTTCTTCGCTTCTACAACTGGAACCCGTACTGCCTATCCCTGGGATACGGCCAGCGCTGTTCTGTGGTACACAGGAAGCGTCTGGCCGAGCGGGGCTATTCACTGGTCCGCCGACCCAGCGGTGGCGGCGCCATCCTGCATGCGCAGGAAGTCACCTGGTGCCTTGTGTTGCCGGCCAATCATCCACTGGCAGCCGGGTCGATCGACGAAGGCTACCGACGCATCGCCGTCGTCATGCGGGAGGCCATGCAGTCGCTGGGCATCGCGGCATTTCTGCGCGAAGGGGATGCGTCGCCGCGTGCGCGGGCCGCCTGCTTTGAGGCTCCGGCCTGGCATGAACTGGTCGTCTACGGTCGCAAGTTACTGGGCTGCGCCCGCGTGCAACGAAGACACGCCTTGTTGCAGCATGGTTCACTGCCCCTGGCCGGCGACGTCGCTGCAATCTCCGCTCTGCTGGACTACCCGGATGCCCTGGCACGGGAGGAGGCAGCCCTGCGTCTGCGAAACCAGGCGATAACACTTGCCGACGCTTCGCAGGGGACAGCTGTTCGCGCAGGGCAGGTCACCCAGGCGATCGTTGACGCCTTTCGCGCCCGATACGACCTTGAATTCGTGGAATCGGGACTCACCACAGCCGAACAGGAACGCGCACAGGTCCTGGAAGCGGACCGCTATGGCAATCCGGACTGGGTGTGTCGCCGTTGAAACCCGCCGTTCCGGGAGGTGATTCGGCCCAGGACTCCGGGATGCCTGACAATACGCTGTAACCCCGGCGTTCGTCGCTCCAGGGGAGTCAGCCGCCTGCCAGCAGAGACTGCAGTCCGTCCTCGTCAAGCATGGGGATGTCCAGCTGCTCCGCCTTGCGCGCCTTGCTGCCCGGAGAAGCGCCAATGATCACATAGTCTGTCTTGCGACTGACACTGCCGGTCACCTTGCCGCCAAGGGCCTCAATCCGCGACCGGGCCTCGCTGCGGGAAAGCGTGGATAAGGTCCCGGTGAGCACAAAGGTCAACCCTTCCAACAGGTTTTCCGTCGGGACGGCTGGCGCTGCGGGCTGCAGGCTGACGCCGGCGGCCGCCATTTTTGTCAGCAACATCTGATTGTGTTCGTCCGCAAACCAGGTGACGATATTCTGTGTCAGCACGGGTCCCAGCCCCTCAATGTTCAGCAGGGGCGCCGCGGCCTGCGACAGTCGCGCCATGGCAAGCGCCAGGTCGGAAAGGTCGGTGCCATCCTCCGGCAACAGGGGTTTGAGCACACGTTGCATACGGCCCGCAACCGCATCCGCTGGCGCGCCGACGAAGCGCGGCGCCAGTTCCACCAGCGGGTTGTCCAGATGTTTTTTTGCGCGTTGCCGGGTGGGTTCGTTCAGGTCCTGGATGACGGGCAGGGAACGCAGCGCCGCAGCGAAACATTTCCTGGCTGCCTCCACTTCCGTCGACAGCTGAACAAGCGGGAGGAGCGCATTGTCCTCGCCGGTCCTGCTGCCTTCCATGCCCTGCAATTCCGCCGCCAAAAGTCCCGCCACGGTTTCACCCACGCCGTCGATTCCCTGGGACGCCAGAATACGCTCCAGAGGCCGGGACATCGCGTCCCGGATGGCGGCCAGCAGGTTGTCCACCTTCGTTTCGCCGAAGCCTTCCAACTCCAGCAAGCACTCTCTCTTGTCCGCCAGGGTGAAGATGTCGGCGACGTCCTCAACCAGTCCATGTTCAATCAGGGTGCGAATGGTCTCCGGCCCCATGCCCTCGATATCCATTGCCCCGCGTGAAACGAAAAATTCGACCTGGCGAAAGACCCGTTCCGGACAGACGGGATTCACACAAAACCAGTCCACGGCCGCTTCGGGCCTTGCCACGGGCCGGTCGCACCAGGGACAGGTGGTTGGCGGCTTAATCGCCTCTTCGCTGCCGTCGCGCGCGGCGACCAGGGGGCCCACAACATAGGGGATGACGTCGCCGGAACGCTTGATGATGACCGTATCGCCACGCCGAATGTCCAGCCTGGCCACCTGATCATAATTGTGAAGACTGGCGCTGGAGACGGTCACTCCGCCGACGAACACCGGCTCAAGGACCGCAGCAGGCGTGATCTTGCCGCTGCGCCCGACATTGACGGAGACATCCAGCAGACGCGTCGACGCTTCTTCCGCGGGAAATTTCCAGGCGATGGCGCCGCGCGGGTCTTTGCCGACCACGCCCAGCTGCTGCGAGAGTTGCCTTTCATCGACCTTCACCACCAGGCCGTCGATCTGAAAGGGCAGGTCGTTGCGACGGCTTTCCCATCCGGGCAACAGGTCAATCAATGCGCCGAGGCTTGCGCAAACCTGCACCTCCGGGGGCACCGGGAAACCCAGGTCTTCCAGAGTCTGTAACAAGCCGGACTGGCTGGCCAGGGCCATGTCTTCGGCCGCCATGACGTCGTACACAAAGGCACTGAGCGGGCGCGCGGCCGTGTTGCGCGAATCCTTTTGCTTGAGCGTGCCGGACGCCGTGTTGCGCGCATTGACGTAACGCGGCAGGTCCTGCGCTTCCTGCTCCCGGTTCAGTGCCTCAAAGTCCTGCTTGCGGAAAAAGACTTCGCCCCGCACGACCAGCAGGGGTGGCGCAGCCGGTCCATCCGCCGAGACGGGTATGCGCAAGGGAATGCTGCGGATCGTGCGGACGTTGGGCGTGACTTCATCGCCGGTCTCCCCGTCACCCCGGGTGGCGGCCCGGGTCAACACACCGTTTTCGTAAGTCAGGACGATGCTGAGACCGTCCAGTTTTGGCTCCAGCGTATAGCTCAGATCCGTTTCGGCCGGCAACAGGCGAAGATTACGTTGTTCCCAGGCGCGCAGGTCATCCGCATCAAAGGCATTGGCCAGGCTCAGCACGGGCGCAAGGTGGGATACCTTGCTGAAGTCGTCACTCAGGTCGCTGCCGGCCCGCTGCGTCGGCGAATCGGGCGTGATCAATTCGGGATACGCGCTTTCAATATCACGCAATTCTCGCAGCAGGCGGTCGTATTCGTCGTCACTCACTGTGGGTTCGTGTCGCACGTAGTAATGGTAGTTGTGTCGCTGCAGTTGCTCACGCAGTTCCGCCGCACGCGCTTTCTTGTTCATCAGAACTTGCGTTCCACCCATGCCAACAGTCGATCCTGCGGCCAGGCATTGATCACGTTTTCCGCCTGAACCCAGCCCCGACGCGCGGTAAGGATGCCGAAGGGCAAGAGGTCCATCCCGGCCGCGTCATGGGCGTCGCTGTTGATTGAAAGCGGAATACCCAGTTCGACGGCGCGGCGCGCGTAGTGGGCCTCCAGATCGAGACGCTGGGGATTGGCATTGATCTCCAGCGCCGTGCCCGTGCGGGCAGCGGCCTCAAACACGGCATCCATGTCCAGGTCCGCCGGCGGGCGTTTTTCAATCAATTGGCCGTGTGGGTGGCCTATCAGGTCAACATGCGGATTCTCGATGGCATTGAGCAGGCGCCGGGTGATGACGCTGCGTTCCTGACGCAGGCTGTAGTGCAGCGAGGCGATGACGAAATCCAGTTGCGACAGCACCTCGTCGGGATAGTCGAGCGTTCCGTCGGCGCGAATGTCCATCTCCACGCCATGCAGCACGCGCATATCGGCGAACTCCCGGTCAACAGCGCGCACTTCCAGCTGTTGCCGCAGCAAACGCCCGGCATCCAGGCCGTTGGCGATGGCGGAGTATTGCGAATGGTCGGTGATGACCACTGTTTTTCGGCCCTTCGCGCGGGCGGCGCCGACCATGGCGCGGATGTCCTCGCGGCCATCGCTCCAGGTGCTGTGCATGTGCAGATCGGCCTGCAGGTCGTCCAGAACAATGAGCTCGGGCAACCCGCCGGCATCGGCCGCCTCGAATTCGCCGGCATCCTCGCGCAATTCCGGCGCTATGAACGGCAGCCCAAGTCTTTCGTAGAGTTCCTCTTCGCTGGCGCAAAGGACATGATTTGCCTCCTCATCAAGCGGTGATCCGTCCGCGCCCACCGGCCGCAGGGCGTGCTCGTTAAGGCTGAATCCCAGGCGCAGGGCCCGTTCCCGCAAACGCACGTTGTGCGCCTGGCTACCAGTGAAGTAGGAGAGCGCGGTTCCCATACGCGCTTCCGCCAGAACCCGCAAGTCCACTTGCAGACCGCTGTGCAACTCCACCGAGGATTTGGTCGGTCCGTGGCCCAGGATCCGCGCCACCTGGGGCATCGCAACGAAAGCGTCCATGAGGGGCGCCGCCTCGTCGCTGGCCACCAGCAGGTCAACGTCGCCGATGGTGGGTCGCCCCCGGCGGATGCTGCCGGCGACGTAGCCGCGTTCGGCCTGGGGCAAGGCCAGCAGGGATTCCAGAAGTTCCTGGGCCGCCGGCAAGGCGACACCCAGGGGCGTGCGCCCTGTTTTCCGCGCAAGGGCGGCGATGCCCTCCAGAATCCTCTGTTCGCTTTTGGCGCCCATGCCCTTGAGCGGCCGCAACAGGCCGGCCTCGGCCGCTTCTTCCAGGGCCTCCAGCGTCGTGATGTCCATTTCGTCCCAGAACAGACGCGCCTTTTTCGGCCCCACGCCGTTGACGTGCATGACGCGCACCAGGCCGGGCGGTATCTCGGTCGCCAGGCGCGTGTAGAATTCCAGTTCGCCGGTCTCAAGCATCTCGTCAATCTTGTCCGCCAGGGTCTGGCCGATGCCCGGCAGGTCCGTAAGGCCGCCCTCGGCGGAGATGGCGCGCAGGTCTCGCGGCAACTCTCGTATGGTCTCCGCAGCGCGGCGATAGGAGAGCACGCGATGAATCACGTCACCGCGAATCTGCAGCATGTCGGCGACGGTCTCGAATGTCTCTGCGATTTCCCGGTTGGTTCTTGCCATGGCATTCCATCCGTTATCTGAATGCAAAGTATAACTGATGCGCAGAGACCGCTTGACAGTCCTGTCAGGCCAGGTTATTCTGCCCGCAATTACATAGCCTGTATAAAGACTACGATCCGGAAGAGTAGGTACCAAAGCGGGTTTCAGAGAGTCGCCGGCAGCTGTAAAGGCGGCAACAGCGCTGGTATCGAATGGGCCGGGGAGTCGCCCCGACGAGGGCAGGGCCATTAGTCGGGGACGGAGAGCGCACCGTTATCATGGCGCAGGGTATCGGCCAGTTGGCCCGTACCCATGAGTGCCTGCCGACGGCAGGAACGAGGGTGGCACCGCGGGAATCCCTTCCCGTCCCTGGAGGACGAAGGGGTTCTTTTTTTGTGGAGGTCACCATGGTAACCGTCCAGGCGCCCGTTCAACCGGCAACCCGCCACGCACCCACGCTTCCGGCGCGCAATGACATTGTCGAGCTGTTCAACCAGGGGGACCTGGTGCCGGTTCATCGCACGGTGCTGGCCGACCTGGAGACGCCGGTTTCCGTCTACATCAAGCTGGCGCGAGCCGGCAAGGTCTCCTTCATGCTGGAAAGCGTGGAAGGCGGCGAACAGGTCGGTCGTTACTCCTTCCTCGGCGTCAATCCCAAGGGGCTGATCAAGGTCCGTGGCACGCGGGTTACGCGCGAGCTTCACGGCGACGTGAAGACACGTGAACTTGAGCCCGGCGAAAATCCCTTGCAGGCCATCAAACATGAATTTGAACGCGTGCGACCTGTGCGCCTGGAGGGCCTGCCCCGCTTCGTCGGCGGAGCTGTGGGATTCATCAGCTATGACGTGGTGCGCTGGTTTGAGGCGTTGCCCGCCACGGCGACCGAGGAACTGGACGTCCCCGACGCAGCCTTCATGCTGCCGGACACCCTGGTCATTTTCGATCACGTACGCCACCGATTGATTCTCCTGGCCAACGCCCACAACCGGGGTAATCCCGGGGCGGCGTGGGATGACGCCGAGCGGCGCCTGGACGAACTGGCGGCCATCCTGCATGAGCCTCTGCCGGTCGGGGATCTGCCGGCGGAACCACTCGACGACGAATTCACATCCAACATGAGCCGCGAGCGCTTTGAAGACAATGTCCGCGCCGCGCGGGAATACATTGCCGCCGGCGATGCCTTTCAAATCGTGCTTTCGCAACGCTTCCAGCGCCGCAGCACCGCGCAGCCCTTCACCATTTATCGTGCCCTGCGTGCGCTCAATCCTTCGCCCTACATGTTCTTTCTGCACTTTGGCGATGGCCTGACCCTGATGGGCGCATCGCCCGAGATGATGGTGCGCCTTGAAGACGACGTGGCCTACGTGCGGCCCATCGCGGGCACGCGCCGGCGCGGCGACACGGATGAAGAGGATGAGGCCCTGGCCACGGAATTGCTGCAGGACCCCAAGGAACGCGCCGAACACGTCATGCTGGTGGACCTGGGGCGCAACGACCTCGGGCGTGTCTGCAATTACGGGACCGTGCGCGTGCCGGACATGATGTACATCGAACGCTATTCTCACGTGATGCACATCGTCAGCGAAGTCATCGGCAAGTTACGCGATGGTTTGGACGCCTTTGATTTGCTGGCGGCCACCTTCCCGGCCGGCACGCTCAGTGGCGCGCCCAAGGTGCGCGCCATGGAAATCATCGAGGAACTGGAGGGAACGCGGAGGGGTCCGTACGGCGGCGCCGTCGGTTATTTCAGCTTTGATGGCTCCATGGATTCCTGCATCACCATCCGATCGCTGCTGATGCTGGATGACGAGCTGTATCTGCAGGCTGGCGCCGGCATCGTGGCGGACAGCGACCCGGCGACGGAGTATGTGGAAACGGTCAACAAGGCGCGCGCCGTGGCGGTGGCTGTCCGCCAGGCGGAGGAAGGTTTGACATGGTGAGCGACGTGCATTTGCCCGGAGGCATGGCATGATTCTGGTGATCGACAATTACGACAGTTTCACCTACAACCTGGTGCAGTTTCTGGGGGAACTGGGTGCAGACATTGAGGTCGCGCGCAACGACAAGATCACGCTTGAGGAGATTCGCTCGCTGGCTCCCGGGCAAATCGTCATCTCGCCGGGCCCGGGCACACCGGATGACGGTGGCATTTCCTTGCAGGTCATCGCCGAAATGGGACCAGGGACGCCGATCCTGGGCGTGTGCCTCGG
The DNA here is from genome assembly GCA_026708325.1 of Anaerolineaceae bacterium. Lineage (GTDB taxonomy): Bacteria > Chloroflexota > Anaerolineae > Aggregatilineales > Phototrophicaceae > JAGWBD01. Next base: position 162,653 of record JAPOVC010000014.1, read on the forward strand.
CAATCAGTGCATTGGTCAGGCCTGTGGCGGCGTCATCAAACGCGCCGGACGCCTCATGCATGGCAAGACCAGCATGATTTACCACAATGGCGACCCTCTGTTTGCCAATGTGGACAATCCATTCGAGGCGACGCGTTACCATAGTCTGATCGTGGAACGGGAGACCTTGCCGGAAGAACTGGAAATCATCGCCTGGACGGACCAGGACGAAATCATGGGCCTGCGTCACAAAAAGCAGCCCCTGACAGGCCTCCAGTTCCATCCCGAAAGCATTCTGACCGCCGACGGTCACCAGATCCTGCAGAATTTCCTTGACATGCGGGTGTGAAATCGGGCAGCGGGAAGACAGGAAGGGAAGGGCCAATGGACATACAACAGGCCATTGAGGGACTCGTTGCCGGCAGGGACCTGCAGGCCGACGAAGCCCAGGCCGTGATGAACCAGATCATGACGGGCGAGGCCAGCGACGCCCAGATTGGTGGCTATCTGACGGCGCTGCGCATCAAGGGTGAGACCCGCGACGAAATCGTGGGGAGCGCGCGCGCCATGCGGGCGAACGCCACGCAGGTGCCGACCGGGCTTGACGGCGCGGAGTTGCTGGATACCTGCGGTACCGGTGGCGACGGTTCGGGGACCTTTAACATCAGCACGACCGTCGCCTTTGTCGCGGCTGGCGCGGGCGTGAAGGTCGCCAAGCACGGCAATCGCGCCGCCAGCAGCCTGTCCGGCAGCGCCGACGTGCTGGCTGCCCTGGGAGTCAACCTGGACCTTTCGCCGGAGCAGGTGGGTCGCTGCGTCGAGGAGGTCGGCATCGGTTTCCTTTACGCCATTCACTTGCACCCGGCCATGAGGCATGCCATTGGTCCGCGTCGGGAGTTAAAGCTGCGCACGATCTTCAACATCCTTGGGCCGCTCACCAACCCGGCCGGGGCAAGGCGTCAGCTGATGGGAGTCTTTGCGGCGGAACTGACCGAAACGCTGGCAGAAGTTTTGGGCGCCCTGGGGGCTCTGTCGGCGATCGTGGTCAACGGCGCAGGTGGCCTTGATGAACTGACCACGACCGGGCCCAGTCGGGTCAGTCACTGGCGTGAAGGCAGTGTCACGACCACTGTCCTGGATGCGACCGAATTCGGACTGGAGAGGGCGGAACTGGCGCAGTTGAAGGGCGGTGATGCGTCACACAATGCCGCCATTTTGCGTGCCGTGCTGGATGGCAGTGAGCAAGGCCCCAAACGCGACATCGTCCTGCTCAACGCCGGGGCGGCCCTGCTGGCTGCTGGCAGCGTGGCGGACATGGGGCAAGGCATTGAATTGGCGCGCGAGACGATAGACGGCGGCGCTGCGCTGGCCAAACTCGACGGGCTCATCGCTGCCAGCCAGGCATTAGCCGCATGAGCGCCACCTTCGTACGCACCGGCAGTGTGCTGGACCGGATTCTGGCGCACAAACTGGCGGAAGTGGAAGAAGCCCGACGCGAAAGGCCGTTGGCGCAATTGCAGGACGCCTGCGAACGCCAGGCGCCGGCCCGCGATTTCGCTGCGGCCTTGCAGCGGGAAACAGTCGCCCTGGTCGCCGAGTGCAAGCAGGCATCACCGAGCAAGGGCCGCCTGAGCGACGACTACGACCCTGCCAGACTGGCCAGGACCTACGCCGCTAATGGCGCTGCCGCCATTTCCGTGCTTGCGGATGCCCGCTTCTTTCAGGGCAGCCTGGACCATTTGGTGGAAGCGCGCGCCGCGGTGACCGTGCCGCTACTCTGCAAGGAATTCGTGGTGGACCCCTGGCAGGTCCATGCCGCCCGTGCGAGCGGAGCTGACGCCGTCCTGCTGATCGTCGCCGCTCTGGACGAAGGGCAACTGGCAGAGCTGCATGCCATGATACTGGCGCTGGGCATGACCCCGCTGGTCGAGGTCCACAACGGGGAAGAGCTGGAACGCGCCCTCAATGTTCGCCCCCGGGTCATCGGTGTGAACAACCGTGACCTGAAGACCTTCGAGGTGGACCTGCAGACGACGGCGCGCCTGGCTCCCCATGTGCCGCCAGGGGTAACCCTGGTGGCCGAAAGCGGTATAGCGAATGTGCAGGACGTGCGACACATGGGAGCGCTGGGCGCGCACGCCGTTCTCGTTGGCGAGACCCTGATGAAAGCGCCGGACCTGCCGGCCAGTGTTCGAAGCCTCAGCGGAGTCAGGCGGGAGGTCCGATCATGAGCCTGTTTCAATACGATTCAGCGCTGCTGGAGCGCTATCCCGAGACCCGTGGCGCCATCATCAGCGTTACGGGACTTGCGGGCGGCAACAGCAGTCCGGATTTGCTGGAACTTTACGCTCAGGAACAGGCCGCCACGCTGGAGCGAATTGGCGATCGGCCTTTGAGCGCACTGCCCTCGATTGCGGCCTGGCGTCGCTGTTTCTCCGGCTTCGGCGTTCGGCCGACGCAATACCGTAGCGCCGTGGAGGCACTGTTGCGGCGCCTGACGAAGCGGGGCGACATTCCTTCCATCAATCGTCTGGTTGATATCGGCAATCTGGTCAGCATTCGTCACGAAATGCCCGTCGCCATCTTCGACACGCGAGAACTGGCGCTGCCCGTTACCGTGCGTTTTGCCGACGGCCACGAACGCTTTACCGGCCTGGGTGAGCGGGAGGCTCAACAACCGGCGTGTGGTGAGGTCATTTTCGCCGACACGACGGACCTGGTGGTCGCACGGCGCTGGTGCTGGCGGCAGAGCGCGGAAAGCGCGGCCCAGGCCGACACCACAGAAGCCCTGGTGACCTGCGAGGCCCAGCACGCCGATAGCGCAGTCGCGGTCGAACAGGCACTGGAGGACCTGAGCGATCTCTTGTCAAGATTTGCCGGCGGCGAGGCGAGGGCGGCCATTCTGGATATCGGGAACCCCGCACTGTGAACTCCGAAACTCGTGTCAAGATTTGCGGCGTGACCACAGCAGGGGATGCTCTGGCAGCGGCTAGGGCGGGCGCCGACATGCTGGGCCTGAATTTCTACCCGCCGAGTCCGCGTTGTCTCACTGCAAAGCGGGCGCAGGAAATCGCCAGTCGCCTGCGCAGCGACCTGGGCAAACGCAGCCCGGTTTTGGTCGGGGTCTTCGTAAATGAAGATGCGTCGAGAATCGCCGACATTTGTGAAGAAGTCGGACTGGACGCCGCCCAGTTAAGCGGCGACGAAGCGCCGGGTGCGTTGCGAGCGCCGGCATTGCGGCAGACCCCCGCCTTCAAGTCCCTGCGGCCGAAGAGCGCGGAATCCGCCCAGGGGGAAGCGCAGCTCTATGAATTTGGCGAACGCGAAAACGTGCATTTGCCATCCCTTCTGCTGGATGCCTGGCATCCCGACCTCTATGGCGGCAGCGGTGAGCAGACCCCCGACGACGTGGCCCGCGCCGTCCTGGCAACGGTGTCCCGGCTCATGCTTGCCGGTGGTTTGAACCCGGAAAACGTCGCAGAACGCGTCCGCTCCCTGCGTCCCTGGGGCGTGGACGTGGCCAGCGGAGTCGAGAGCGCCCCTGGTGTCAAGGATGCCGGCAAGATGCGCGCCTTCATAGCCGCGGCGAAGGGTCTGTGATGCGGGAAGTCCTCGACATCTATGACGAACGGGGCCGACACATCGGCGTGAAGGAGCGCGGAGCAGTCCACCGCGATGGTGACTGGCACCGCGTGTTTCACTGCTGGGTCGTGCGGCGCGATGTAGATGGCAGGGACCGGGTGATCTTTCAGCAGCGTGGCGCGCACAAGGCGACCTTCCCCTTGTTTCTGGGGGTTTCGGTTGGCGGCCATTACAGCGTCGGCGAGACTCCCGGGGATGGTCTGCGTGAGATGCGTGAAGAACTGGGCTTCGCGCCGCCTCTTGCGGCGCTGGTCCATTGTGGCCAACGGCGTATTGACGCGCGCTGGAACGGCCTCGTTGACCGCGAAATCGCCGACACATTTGTGTACGTCAGCGAGCGCCCGCTAACAAGCTACCCGGTAATGCAACCGGAAGTCGCCGACCTAGTCGCGGTACCGATAAACGATGGACTCGAATTGCTTGCGGGCAGGCGAAGGATCCTTGAGGCAGAGACTCCTTCAGGGCCCTGTGTCGTGGCGCTGAAAGACTTTGTCCCGCACCATGAAACGATGTTCACCGATGCCTTGCTGCTCGCCCGACGGGTATTGAATGGGGAACGAAACATGAACGAGCAACTGGAAAGGCAACCATGAAACGCAGCGCCGAAACTGCAACAGCCACACCCGATGCCCGCGGCTACTTCGGAGAGTACGGCGGTCGCTTCGTACCCGAGACTCTGGTGCCCGCGCTTGACGAACTGGAAGCGGCCTTCTCGGAAGCCATGGCGGACGAGGAATTCCTGGGGCGGTTTGCGCAATTGCAGGCTACATACACGGGCCGGCCCACGCCGCTCACCTACGCCTCGCGTCTTAGCGAGCATCTGGGCGGGGCGCGAATCTGGCTCAAACGCGAAGACCTGGCCCATACCGGGGCCCACAAGATCAACAACGCGATGGGGCAGGCCCTGCTGGCGCAACGCATGGGCAAGCGGCGGATCGTGGCCGAGACCGGCGCCGGTCAGCATGGCGTCGCCAGTGCGACCGTCGCGGCGCTGCTGGGGCAGGACTGCCACGTCTACATGGGAAGCGTCGATATCGCGCGGCAGCAACCGAATGTGTTCCGTATGCGCCTGCTGGGGGCAGAAGTCATCCCGGTCGAGAGCGGCAGTCGCACGCTCAAGGACGCCATCAACGAGGCGATCCGCGACTGGGTAACCAACGTTCGGGACACTTTTTATTTGCTTGGCTCTGCGCTGGGACCACATCCCTACCCCCTGATGGTGCGGGAGTTTCAAAGCGTGATCGGGCTGGAAGCGCGCGAGCAAGTGCTGGACGCGAGCGGTCAACTGCCGGACGTCTGCGTGGCTTGCGTTGGCGGCGGCAGCAATGCCATCGGACTGTTCCACGCCTTCCGCAATGACGAATCGGTCGATCTCATCGGCGTGGAGGCCGGCGGCCATGGCATTGCCAGTGGCGCACACGCGGCGCGCTTCGCCGACCCGTCGCTGGGGCGGCCGGGCGTCCTGCACGGCACGCGCTCCTTCGTGCTCCAGAACCAGGACGGCCAAATCATGAACACGCACAGCATTTCGGCAGGCCTGGACTATGCCTCGGTAGGGCCCGAGCACGCCTGGCTGCGGGCGGAAGAACGCGCCCATTACACCCTGGCGACGGACGAGGAAGCGCTGACGGCATTCCAGACGCTGAGCAGGCTGGAAGGCATCATTCCCGCTCTGGAAAGCGCGCACGCTGTCGCCGAGGCCATCAAACGGGCGCCAACCATGCCACGCGACTCCGTGATGCTGGTCAATTTGTCGGGGCGCGGCGACAAGGACCTGGACACCGTGATTCAGCAACTGGAGGGCGAGCTGTGAGGGGGCTGCCTGCACTGGAGGCCATGTTTGCCGACTCTGATGAGCAGCGTCGCCCGGCCTTTTTGCCCTACTATCCGGTGGGTTATCCGGACATGGAGAGTTCGCTGGACGCAATCGTCGCCATGTCCCGCGCCGGCGTAGATGGCTTTGAGATTGGCATTCCCTTCAGCGATCCGCTGGCGGATGGCCCGACCATCCAGGCGGCGACCCAACGATCGCTTGAGCAGGGCACGACCGTGCGCGACTGTGTGGCTGCCGTGCGCAGCCTGCGCGAACGCGGCGTTGACCAGCCCCTGTTGCTGATGGGTTACCTCAATCCCCTGTTGGCCTACGGCGTAGAACGGTTTGTGGCGGACATCCGTGAAGCCGGCGCCGATGGACTGCTGGTGCCCGATCTTCCTCCGGACGAGGGTCAGGAGATTTGCGACATATGTGAGCGGGCCGAAATGGCCCTGATTTTCTTTCTGGCGCCAACGAGTGATGAGCATCGCATCCGCCTGGTCGACAGGCATTCAACCGGCTTCATCTATTGTGTCTCACTTACCGGCGTCACCGGCGAACGGGACGCCCTGCCCAGGGATCTGCAAGACTTCATTGCGCGGGTGCGAAGCGGCGCGCGAAACCGGCTTGTGCTTGGTTTCGGCATCAGCACGCCAGGGCAAGCCAGGCAAATGAAGGGTCTGGTGGATGGCTTCGTGGTCGGCAGCGCCCTGGTTCGAGCCGGTGGAGACGGTCCGGCGGTGACGGGCGCGCTGGCCGCTTCATTGCGCGCTTCTCTCGACCTGGAATAGTCATTCCTTGCTGACGGCGTTGTTGACAGTCAACGGCAGCCTTGCTATCATCCTGCCGTCCGTTGAGTGGTCTTCAGCCATGAATCACCGCTTCGCAGCAGCAGTCCAGTTTTATTACCCCTCCCGTGAAGTGCGTGGAGTGCTGCGCGCCAGCATCCGGTGAGGCGGACCGCAAACCAGGGTTCCTCCGGGCGCAGGGCTCAGGCTCCGCGCTCTTTTTGTTGTGCCGGGGGTTGACAAGGTTTCACATTGATCGGTGGGAGAGTTGCCATGATGCTCCGTGGCCTGCGCGGCGCGACTACGGCGGATGACAATACCGAGGAAGCGATTCTGGGCGCAACCCGCGAATTGCTGACTGCCATGATTGAGACCAATGGCGTCAGGGAAAACGAAGTCGCCAGCATCCTGTTCTCCAGCACCTCGGACCTGACGGCCGCCTTTCCTGCTCGGGCCGCGCGAGATTTGGGCTGGGATACAGTGGCGTCGATGGGAACTCAGGAAATGGACGTGCCCCATGGCCTGGACCGCTGTATCCGCGTGCTGATTCACTGGAACACGGTCAAGGGAATAACTGGTCTGCAGCACATATATTTGCATGGCGCCAGAGTGCTGCGGCCGGATTGGGCTGGAGGAAAGTGAGCGTGGCCATGGAATCGCGAATGCCGGATGCCGAAAGCGCGGTCGTCACCGGCTTTCATTGTCGTCAGTTGACGGTCGTCGGACTGGGCCTGATGGGAGGTTCGCTGGCGCAGGCCCTTGGGCCATACGCGGGCAAGGTCGTCGGCGTAGAGGTTGATGCTTCCGCCCGCCAACTGGCGCTGGAGCGGGAAATCGTCCACGAGGCGACCGGGGACCTGCGCGAAGGCGTGGCCGATGCCGACGTCGTTGTACTGGCAGCGCCGGTCCGCAGCATCATCGACATGCTCGAACATCGCCTGGGGACCTACATGCGCTCCAATACGCTTTTGCTGGACCTGGGCAGCACCAAGCAAAGCATCAACCGGGCGATGCGAGAGTTGCCCATTGGCATCCTCGCCGTGGGCGGCCACCCGATGACCGGGCGCGAATCGAGCGGCGCAGGCGACAGTGACCCCGACATGTTTCGCAATCGGCCCTTCGTCCTTTGTCCCAACCGCCGCACGACGCCTTCGGCCCTGCTGCGCGCGCGCGCTCTGGTTCAGGCCCTCGGCGCGCTTCCCATCGAAATGGACGCCGAGCGACATGACCGCGTGGTCGCCGCTATCAGTCATCTGCCCTATTTGTTGAGCACGGCGCTGGTGGCAACGGTGGCCAATGAGGGAGAAAACGATGAGGCCGTCTGGGATCTGGCTGCCGGCGGATTTAGGGACATGTCCCGACTGGCCGGCAGTGACGTGCGCATGATGGGCGACATTCTCAGTACCAATACCCAGGCAGTAGCGACCCTGCTGGCCATGTTTCGTATGCAACTGGCCCAGTTGGAGGCCATGTTGATATCACGCGACGATCAGCGCCTGACTGCCACGTTGCGTCCCATCAGCGAATCGCGACGGGAATGGACGGCAGGTAACGGAGCGCGCCATGCCCAACCCTGAATCAACCTGCCTGATCGTCCAGCCTTCGCAGGACCTGCGGGGCACGACCGGGGTCCCTGGCGACAAGTCCATTTCCCACCGTGCGGTGATGCTGGCAGCGTTGGCCGAAGGCAGGTCCACCGTGCGCGGTTGGCTGGCAGCGGGCGATACCGAGGCGACCCTGCGCAGCGTGCAGGCGCTTGGCGTGCGTGTCGAGCGTCCCGCGCCTGACGAAATTCATGTCCACGGCCAGGGCAGTTTAAGGGCGGCGGCAGAGCCGCTGGATTTCGCCAACGCCGGAACCGGCATTCGTCTGATGACGGGCATCATGGCGGGTCAACCCTTCGCGTCGGTGCTCGATGGCACCCCCCAGTTGCGTCGCCGGCCCATGAAACGCATCATCACGCCCCTGACTCAGATGGGGGCTGACATCAGCGGGGTAGAAGGCAGGGCGCCGCTGCGCATCCAACCTGCGGCGCTGCGCGGCATTCGTTACGAGATGCCCGTCGCCAGCGCCCAGGTCAAGAGCGCCGTCTTGCTGGCGGGCTTGTTCGCGAAGGGAGAAACGACTGTCGTTGAACCGGGGCCGACCCGTGACCACAGTGAGTGCATGTTGCGCGCGGCAGGAGTCGACGTGCAGGCCGAAAACGGGGTTGTCACCTTGCAGCCAGCAACCGGGCTGCGGCCGCTGGATTTCCGCGTGCCGGGCGACTTTTCTTCCGCGGCCTTTCTGCTGGTGGCGGCGACGACTGCGGCGGGCAGCGAGCTTCGACTGACGGGCATCAATTTGAATCCGACCCGCACCGGTCTGCTGGATGCCCTTCGCATGATGGGGGCGGACATTCAGGTCAGCGAGGTCGGGATGGAAGCTGGAGAACCGTCCGGTACGCTGACAGTGAAACAAGGGCCATTGTGCGGAATCGAAATCGGCGGGGACATGGTCGTGCGCATGATCGATGAATTCCCTGCGCTGATGGTGGCCGCGCTTTGTGCAGAAGGACGCACGACCGTGCGCGACGCGGGGGAATTGCGTCTGAAGGAGACCGACCGGCTCTCGGTCATGACCCAGGAATTGCGACGGCTGGGGGCTTCCATCGAGGAGCGGGAGGGTGGCTTTGTCATTGAAGGCCCCCAGGCGCTGCAGGGTGCGGACGTGGACGGCCATGACGACCATCGCATCGCCATGAGTCTGACCCTGGCGGGGATGCTGGCGCAGGGCCAGACGCGGTTGCATGATGCGGAATGTATCGCGGATTCTTTCCCCGGTTTCGAGGAGTCCCTGCGATCGCTTGGCGCCCGCGTGGTTGCCGCACAGGACGAGTGAAGACGCCCTGCGACCAACTGATATACTGCCTTGAAAGGGAGGCACGCTCTTGCAGCACAAGGTTGGTGTCATCGGGTGGCCGGTAGAGCACAGCGTAAGCCCGCAAATGCACAACGCTGCCTTGCAGTCGGCAGGGCTGGCCGATTGGCGCTACGAGCGCATCGCCATTCCCCCGGACATTGTGGGGCACAGCCTGCGCACGCTGCGGGACGAAGGTGGATTCCACGGTCTGAATGTGACCGTGCCGCACAAACAGGCCGTGTTGCCTTATGTGCGGCCGGATGAAGTCGCGCTGGCGCTGGGGGCCGTCAACACCATCGATTTCCGCGACAACAGCGCGACCAACACCGATCACATCGGACTGATCGATGACCTGCACGCCCACGGCGTGGAGCTGGCAGGGGCCCGAGCGTTGGTGCTGGGCGCCGGCGGATCGGCGCGCGCAGCCGTCTATGGCCTGAAACGTGCCGGCGCTGAGGTTGCCGTCGTCAATCGCACGGAATCCCGTGCAAGCGCCATGTTGGCGCACCTGAGGAGGACGGCGGACATCAGGGATGTCACCTTGCTTACGCTGGAACAGGCAGCCGGGGATGACCTGTCGCTGGTGGTCAACTGCACGTCGCTGGGCATGTGGCCCCATGGAGACAGTTGCCCCTGGCCGGCCTCCATCCCTTTTCCCGCCGGCGCTACAGGATACGATCTGGTCTACCGGCCGCGCCGTACCCGCTTCATGGAACTGGTAGAAGACTGTGGCGGTCGCGCCATCGGCGGCCTGGGGATGCTGGTGCGACAGGGCGCGGCATCCTTCGCCATCTGGACCGGTCGTCAGGCTGACGTCGATGTCATGTTCGCTGCAGCTGAAGCGGCACTACCCAATGACGACGAGTCCTGACGCCTGGGAGTGAATGCATGATCAGATACCTGACAGCGGGCGAGAGTCACGGCCCGCAAATCGATGCCATTGTGGATGGCGTGCCGGCCGGGCTGGCGCTGTCCGCTGAGGACATCAATCGTGAACTCTTCAGGCGTCAGCAGGGTTACGGCGCCGGTGGACGGATGAGCATCGAGAAAGACCGCGTGAAAATCAGCGCGGGCCGGATGAACGGCCTGACAACCGGCGCACCGATAGCCCTGACCGTCAGCAACCGCGACTGGCGCAACTGGCGCGAGCGGGACGTGAAACCCATGACCACCCCGCGACCGGGCCACGCAGACCTTACCGGCGCCATCAAGTACGGCTATCGTGAATTGCGGCTCTCGCTGGAGCGCGCCAGCGCGCGCGAAACGACCATGCGGGTGGCGGTGGGGGCCATTTGCCGACGATTGCTGGCGGAGTTTGGCATCGTCATCGGCGGATACATCACGCGGATTGGCGCAGTGGACCTGGAACTGGCGGACGAGTGGCCGGTGGACCATGAAGCGCGCTTTCGGGATGCCGAGGCCAACGACGTCCGCTGCCCCGACGAGGGCGTGGCGGCACGCATGCACGAGGAAATCCGCCAGGCGATCATCGACAAGGACACGCTGGGCGGCATTATGGAGCTGGTTGCGCTCAACGTGCCGCCCGGGCTGGGCAGTTACGTGCAGCATGACCGACGCCTGGACGCGCGGATCGTGGGCGCCATGGTTGGCATCCATGCGATGAAGGGCGCCGAGATTGGCAGCGCCTTCGAGAATTCGTCAAGGCGCGGAACGCAGGTCCATGATGAAATCACCCTGGCAGAAGACGGGGATTCCCTGACGCGCCGCAGCAACCGGGCGGGCGGAATCGAGGGAGGCATTTCGACCGGTGAACCCATTGTGGCGCGCGTGGCCATGAAACCTATCTCCACGGTCCTGAGAGGATTTGCTTCGATCAATCTGGCCAGTGGTGAAGCGGAAGCCACGACCTATGAACGCAGCGACTTTTGCGCACTGCCGCGTGCCGTGCCAGTGGGTGAAGCCGTCCTGTCCATCGTTCTGGCGGACGCATTGCTGGAAAAGCTGGGCGGTGACAGCGTGGGGGAAATGCGGCCCCGGCTGGAATCCTTGCGAAGAGCGCGGCTGAGCGACCTGCCGATGGACGACGTTTCCTGGCGCCTTGGCTATGAAGACTAATATCGTCCTGACCGGATTCATGGGCAGCGGCAAGTCGACCGTGGGTCGACTGGTTGCCGAGGCTCTGCAACGCGACTTTGTCGACAGCGACGACCTGATTGTTGAGTGCGCCGGCAAGTCGATTGCGCGGATCTTTGCCGACGAGGGAGAAAAAGGTTTCCGCAGGCTGGAGAGCAGCGTGTGTCAACACCTGGCGTCACAGGACGACCTGGTCATCGCCACCGGGGGCGGTGCCTTGCTGGATGAGGCCAACCGCGACGCACTGGAAAAAGGAGGCATCCTGGTCTGTCTGCTGGCGTCGCCGGCGGAAATCCATCAGCGTCTGGCCGGCGAAAGCGGTCGCCCTCTGTTTAACGGCAACTGGGAAGCACTGTATCAGGAGCGGCTGCCCACCTACCAGGGAATCGCGCATCGAATCAATACGGATGACAAGACTCCGATGGAGGTGGCGCAGAAAGTGGTGGAGCTGTGGCGCGCATCCCGGTAAAGGGCCCCGGCGGCGGTTACGACATCGTGATCGAACCGGGCCTGCTGCAAGACGGCGAGCGTCTGGCCGGCAAATTCGGTCTTGCCAGGCGTGTGGCCGTAGGCACCACAGATACCATTGCGGGCATGCATGGCCATGCCCTGACGAGACGCCTGCCGGATGCCCTGCTGGTCACCATGCCGGATGGGGAACAACACAAGTCGCTGGCGACAGTGTCGCAGCTCTACAGCGACTTTGTGGCAGCCGGTCTGGACCGACATGGGACGGTACTGGCGCTGGGCGGTGGCGTCGCCTGCGATACCTTCGGCTTTGCCGCGACGACCTACCTGCGCGGCGTTCGTCTGGTCATGGCGCCGACGTCACTGCTGGCCATGGTTGACGCCAGCGTGGGGGGCAAGACAGGGGTCGACATCGCGGAGGGCAAGAACCTGGTGGGAACTTTCGCGCGACCAGCCGCGGTTCTCATCGACAGCGAGGTGCTGGAGACCCTGCCGGAAGGGGAATGGCGCAATGGCATGGCCGAGGTCCTGAAGCATGGATTGCTGGCCGACGCTGAATTGCTTGATCCGGCGTTGCACAGTCGTAACAACGCCCTTGCCCTGGTCGCGCGCGCCGTGCAGGTCAAGGTTGACCTGGTGCAGCGCGATCCCTTTGAACAAAACGTGCGCGCCTGGCTAAACCTTGGTCACACATTCGCTCATGCCATCGAACTGGTCAGCGACTTTCACTGGTCGCACGGGGAGGCCGTAGGTGTGGGTCTGGTGGCAGCGGCGCGGCTGTCCCATGCCATTGGCCTGTGTTCCCTTGCGCTGGCGGACCAGGTTGAAGCGTGCGTTGCCGGTGCCGGGTTGCCGGTTCGTCTGGGTGGCATGGACGCCGAAGCGATTTGCGCGGCCATGGCAACCGACAAGAAACGGCGGGCCGGTCGCGTTCGCTTTGTGCTGCTGCGCGCCATACACGACGTATCCCTTGTTGATGATGTCCCCATGGCGGCTGTTGTCGAGGTATTGAACGGGATGCAGGGAATCCCGCTGCGGGAGGGTAGACCATGCTGAAGGGCCGCATTCTCGTGTTGCAGGGGCCGAACCTGAACCTGTTGGGAACTCGTGAAAGGGATGTCTACGGGGACCTCACGCTCGACGGGATTCATGAGCTTGTTCAGGCGCATGCAGCCCGCCGGCAGGTTGTTGTGGAGACATTTCAGTCCAACCATGAAGGTGCCTTGATCGACCGACTGCAAGCCGCCCGCGACGAGGTGGACGGCGTGCTGTTCAACGCCGGCGCCTACACTCACAGCTCCCTGGCGCTACGGGATGCCATAACGGCGGTCAATCTGCCCGTTGTAGAAATCCATCTTTCCAACGTTTATGCCAGAGAAGCCTTTCGCCACCATTCCCTGCTGGCCCCTGTCTGCATCGGCGTCGTCGCCGGATTCGGCTGGCGCGGCTACCTGCTGGGGATCGATGCCCTGCTGGGTCACACTGGCCAGCTGGACGAGTAAACTTGTATCCCTTGACCAGGGATACACAAACTAATCTGTAACAAAGCACAAAGGAAGCAGGCGCCGGGCTTGTCTAGACTGGTCTCCCGCCAGAGGTGCTTTCCCGAGGGGCCATGCCGGACGTCGATTCCATCATCGAAATCTTCAGACAGGACAAGCTGCGTTACATCAACCTGTGGTTTGTCGATATCTCCGGTGGCGTCAAGAGCATCATCATTCCGGCCGGGCGAATTGAGGAAGTCTTTGAGCGCGGGGTCCTGTTTGACGGGTCCTCGCTGGAAGGCGGATCCCGTTCGGTCGAGAGCGAGTTGCTCCTCGTGCCGGATGTCAATACATTCGCGATTTTGCCCTGGGACCAGCCTGACGAGCGCGTCGGGCGCTTTATCTGTCAGGTGCACACGCCCCACGGGGACCCCTACGCGGGCGACCCGCGGAGGGCCCTGCAAAATGTGCTTGGTCAGGCGCAGGAAATGGGTTTCAGCTTCCGCACCGGCGTGGAACTGGAATTTTTTCTCTTTCAGATGGACGAACAAGGCGTGGCCTTGCCCGCCTGGCCCCACGACTCCGTCAGTTATTTCGATTTGTCTACCAACTTCCGCCAGTCAATTCGCCGAAAAATGGTCGCCACGCTGACGCGGCTCGGTATGTCCGTCATTTCCTCGCACCACGAAATCGGCTCCGGGCAGCACGAGATCAACTTTGGCTATGAAGAGGCCTTGACCACTGCGGACCAGGTCCTGACGGCGCGCGTGGCGTTAAAGTCCGTGGCGCAGCACAACAACCTGCATTGCACCTTCATGCCCCGTCCACGGCGGGACCTGCCGGGCTCGGGTATGCATACGCACCAAAGCCTGCATGCGACAGATACCGGCGCCAATCTTTTCAGCGATCCCGGTCACGAATACGGCCTGTCCGAGACCGGCCGCTGGTTTCTTGCCGGTCAACTGCACCATGCGCGCGCGATGGTGGCGGTACTTGCGCCGCTGGTCAATTCCTACAAGCGACTGGGCACCAGCATTGAAGCGCCGGTCTACGTGACCTGGGCGCACATCAATCGCGCGGCGCTGATACGTGTGCCGGGCCTGATGCCGGATGATGGCGCACACACACGGCTGGAGTTGCGCTGCCCGGATCCATCCAGCAATCCCTATCTGGCTGCAGCGGTGATGCTGGCCGCCGGTCTTGACGGCATCCGCCAAGAGATGCCCCTGCCGGAACCGCTGGAGGAAGATTTGCTGGGACAGGACCGCGCCCGCCTGCGACGCACCAAAGTGCTTCCGGCAACGCTGGAAGAGGCCCTCCTGGCCCTGGAAGCGGACGAAACGATCCTTTCAGCGTTGGGGCCCTATATCAGCAACAGCTTCCTCGCATCCCGCCGGGAGGAAGTTGAGGACTTCAATCGCCAGGTGACGGACTGGGAAATGGAACGTTACTTCCAGAAATACTAGCCCTTCGTCGAAGCGCCCGATTCACCGACAGTAACAGACCCCCGGCCCCGTGCCGGACAGCGCGGACACCGGGAAATGACGTTGAGAGTGCTTCCGTAACTCCGTAGACGTCGTCGCCCCGCAGACTGTGCATGAACGCTTGAGAGCAAGCCGCATCTGCGTTACCATGGTATGGGTGCCAACATGCGGAGTTGCAGTATGGCCGTGACCCAGGAGGCGACGACGACCGTTGCAGGCGTTCGCTTCACGAAGGTCGGCAAGTTGTACCACTTTGACCACAGCGCATTTCCTGAACTTGTGGCCGGTGACTACGTCATCGTCGAAACCGTACGCGGCCGCCAGATGGGTCAGGTGATGGGGTTTACTGAATCGGAAGGCACTTCCAGACGTCGTAACGCGCCTGTCCTGCGCATGGCGACTTCGCGGGACATGGCGCTGCGTCAACATTGGGAAGCGCAACAGGATGAAGCCCTGCGGATTTGCGAGGAAAAGGCTGTCGCCTGGGACAATCTGCGGGAAGTCAAGTTTGTCGCGGCGCAATACAATTTCGACGGCAGCCTGTTGACCTTTTTGTACGCCTCTGAAGAAAACGTCAATCCGGGTCGCTTCTGGAACGCCCTGCAACGGGAATTCAGCGCCACTGTCGAAATGCGCCAGATTGGCCCGCGCGACGTGGCCCGATTGCTCGGGGGCTACGGCGCTTGCGGGGAGCTGCGTTGCTGCAGCACCTTTCTGACGGATTTCAGTCCCATATCAATCAAGATGGCCAAGGCCCAGGGGATATCGCTGAATCCCTCCGAAATAACCGGAATGTGCGGCCGCCTGCGCTGTTGCCTCGTCTACGAATACGAGCAATACGCCGAAGCGCGCAAGAAGTTGCCGCGGCGTGGCAGGATGATGGGCACGCCCTGGGGCGAGTGCAAGGTCATAGACGTCCACCCGCTGCAGGATGCGGTCACGGTCATTACCTCCGAAGGGCGCAAACTGGTCCAACGTGAGGAACTGGTGCCACTGGCTGAATTGCGGGCCCTGCAGCAAAAGGCCGAAAAGCCTTGCGATCGGCATGGGGACGAACCCTGTGAGTGTGGCAAGAAGCCCGGTGAACGTCGTAGTGACGCCGCCACAGGCGGAAAGGCTTGAGTGACACCATGCAGGATGGCATTCGGCGCGTCGTAGGTGTCTTTGCCCATCCGGACGATCCGGAAATTCTCGCCGGGGGTACATTCGCCCGTTGGGCGGATGAAGGGGCGGAGATCATCTTCGTGATGGCCACCAGCGGCGACAAGGGCAGTTCCGACCCGGACATGACGCCCGATCAACTGGTGGCCATTCGAGAGGAAGAGGAACGAAGGGCAGCGGCGGCACTGGGTGTCAAGGACGTCATCTTTCTGCGCTATCCGGATGGTGAACTGGAGCCCTCACTCGACCTGCGGCGCGACATCGTTCGCGAGATTCGGCGCTTCAAGCCAGACGTGCTGGTCACCTTCGACCCCTCCAACTGGTATAGCGAAAACCGCATCAATCATTCGGACCATCGCGCCATTGGGGAAGCTGCGTTGGCAGCCGCATTTCCCACGGCGCGCGACCGTCTGAATTTCCTCGAAATGGAGCGCGACGAGGGGCTGAGCGCCCACAAGACCCGCTTCGTATACATCGCCAATGCGATCAACCCGAACACGTCGATTGACATCTCCGACTATGTGGAGACGAAAATCCGGTCCCTGCGGGAACACAAGAGTCAAATGGGCCTTTCGGAAGGGTTGGCTGAACGCATTCGCTCGCGCGCGCTGGACCCTCACGCCCCGGAAGGCGCACCACGCTACATCGAGTCCTTTTTCGTCGTCACCTTGCGCGTGTAGATGCCGGCTCGCGCGGCGATACGCTGGCAGGAAGCCAGGGGTTGGCTCGTGCTGTCCGGAGACGCCTCGGGCAGTGAAAGCGTACGGGCCCGGGCGTTGACTGTTGCGGCAGGCGACGGGCCGGTCGCTGTGCTGGCCTGTGGCGGTGACAACGAGGCAGCAGGAAGGACGCTGGAAGATTTCGAAGACCTGGGCGACCGTCCCGTCTATCTCGTGGACGCCCTGACCGAGGACGACGATTCATTGCGGGCAAGTCTGTCGAACGCGGGCATGGTCGTTGTGACCTGTGCCATGGATCCGATTCTTGCGCACGATGCCCTTTCAGGTGTCACGAGCGAAGGAATTTTCAATGCCTGGGAAGCCGGCGGCCTGGTGTTGCTTGAAGGCCCGGCCGCCATGTGCGGCGGCGCCTGGGTGGTGACGGAAGACCGGGAATTCAGGGACGCCCTGGCATGGCTGCCGGGAACGCTGGTATTGCCCGGAACGGTGGATGCAGCCGCCAGCGAGGCAGCCCGTCAATTGCTGGACAGGGAGCAACAGGGCGTCGCCCTGGGCATAGGCGAAAACGCAGCCCTCGCCCTGGGGCCTTCCGGAGAACTGGAAATCTGGGGCCGGCAAGAGGTGAGCATTGCGCTGGGCGCTGCCTGGCAGGCTGTTTAGGACAGGGGAAGAGGAGCAGGAACGATGCCGGTGACGATAATCATCGGTGCCCAGTGGGGCGATGAAGGCAAGGGCCGCGTTGCCGACCTGCTTGGCGCCGACGCCGACGTGGTGGCCCGCTACGCCGGGGGCGACAATGCCGGGCATACCATCGCGGTAGGAGACGAGGTCTTCAAACTGCATCTTGTCCCCTCCGGCATTCTTCACGAGGGCGCCAGCTGCGTGCTCGGCAACGGGATGGTCATCAATCCCGTCAATTTGCTCGCGGAGATGGACCAACTCCGTTCACGCGGAGTCGACCTGTCGCCGGAACGTTTTCTCATCAGTTCGCGGGCCCATATCATTACGCCGGCGCACGTCGCCCTGGACCGCGCCAGCGAACGCGCACTGGGAGACGAGGCCATCGGGACCACCCTGCGTGGCATCGGCCCCTCCTATCTTGACAAGATTGGCCGTCGCGGAATACGCGCCGGTCTGATGCGGGATGCGGAAACCTTCGCCGATACTGTCCATGACGCGATCGAAAGGGCCAATGAAGCGCTGATCAACGCCGGGGAAAGCCCGCTGGATGCAAGGGCCACGGCGCTGGAGTGGATCGACGCTGCGATGCGCCTGGCCCCCTACATTCAGGACACTTCACAATTCATCAACCGCCGCCTGCGGGACGGCGCGCGGGTTGTCTGCGAAGGCGCGCAAGGCACCATGCTTGATCTGGACCATGGCGACTACCCTTTTGTGACCAGTTCCTCCCCGATTGCCGGCGGAGCGCTGGTCGGTCTGGGGTTTGGCCCCCTGCACGTGGACCGCATCGTCGGCGTGACCAAGTGCTTTTCGACCAGAGTTGGCTCCGGCCCCTTGTTGACCGAACTGGATGGCGCTCTCGGGCAACGCCTGCGGGGTAGCGGCGAAAACTTTTGGGATGAATTTGGCACCACAACCGGACGCAGCCGACGCTGTGGCTGGATGGACGCGGTTATCCTGCGGCACGCCGCCCAGGTCAGCGGATTCACCGAGCTCTTTCTGACCAAACTGGACATCCTGAGCGGCATCGAGACTCTGAAAATCGCCAGCGCCTGGGAACTCGATGGTGTTCACCATGAATTGCCACCGGCCAACCAGGAAGACCTCAAGCGCGCCAGACCGGTCTACGAAACGATGCCTGGCTGGGAAGCCGATTTGTCCGGCATGCGCCATCAGGATGATCTGCCGCAGGCCGCGCGTCATTACATTCGACGCATAGGTGAGCTGTGCGACACGCCGGTACGGACCGTGGGCGTTGGCCCGGAGCGTGAGCAGCAAATCACGCTGGACGATGCGCTTTGACTACCTTGAATGATGACCCGTGCTGCGCTAGACTGACGGCCTTGCGACTGGCCGGGATGTGAGGGCAACGGCGTGAAACGACTGGCGCTGACGGCGGTTATAGTGGTCCTGTTACTGGCCGGCGGCGGGCTGACCAGTCTCTTGCAGGGTGGCGGGCTGGACAGCTTCTTCATTGTGCAATCCACGGCGGCAGATTCCTCTGTGCTGACCGCAGCGCCCTGGCAGACCGAGCAATTGCTCTTGCTCCTGGGCTTCCTGCTTGTCAACCTGCTGGGTATGGGCATCACGCTGGGTATTGTGTTCTGGCTCCTCCATCGTGGAGTGAAACGCGCTGCGGCGGCAGGAAGCAGCGGCAACAACTGAACCCGCGCCACATGGATGCTGGCGCATGTACCTCGACTTTTTCACACTTGCAGCGCTCGTCGATGAATTTGAGACCCTGCTTCCACGCGGCAGGATTCAGGACGTCCTAGACGTCGACGCCACCGCTCTGGGACTGGAGATTTATGCACAGCGCCGGCGCCACTGGCTCTACCTGAGCGCCGACCCTGGCCAGCCACGTCTCTACCTGTCGCCCGAACGCTTGCGCCGCGGCCCTGACAAGGCGACACCCCTTTGCCTGCTGCTCCGACGCTACGTGGAAGGCGGGCGGCTGGAGCGTATTTCCCAGCCGGCATGGGAACGCGTCGTCGTGCTGCACGTCGCCGGCCCGGAGGGCGACGTGCAGATCATCGTGGAACCCATGGAGCGTCGCAGCAACGTTCTGCTGGTCCGCGACGGGGTCATCCTGGATTGCGTGCGGCGTGTGCATCCAGGCGAAAACCGCGTGCGAAGCAGTCTGCCGGCGCACCCCTATCAGCCACCGCCGCCCCAGCGAGGCAAGCACGACCCCCTTCAACTCAGTTTGGACGACCTGGGCAGGTTGCTGGCGAAAGACTCCACCCAGGACCAGAGTACGCAGCGCTTTCTGAGCGCTCGATTGCTGGGAGTCAGCCCCTTGCTGGCCCGGGAAGCCGTTCACCGAAGTTCAGCGCGCGCTGACCAACGTGCATCAGATGCCCGGCCCGAAGACCTTTGGCAGGCCTTGCATTCCGTGCTGGAGCCTCTGGCTGCAGGTCAATGGCAACCGGGTCTGGCCGGCCACGACGACTATCCGCGCGCCTTCAGCGTGTATCCCCTGCATTGTGAACCCGGCTGGAGGCCGGTCGACTCTGTCAATGTCGCCCTGGTCACATGGTACCTGGCCCGCACCGGGCCGGATTCCTACCGCGTCGCGAAAGAGCCGGTTGCGGCGGCCCTGGAAGAAGCGCGACTGCGTCTGGAAGCGCGGGCAAAGGCCTTGCAGCGTTCCCTGACTGATGATGACGAAAGGGAGCGGCTGCGGCAAAGCGGTGAACTCCTGCTGGCCTACCAGTTCACTCTGGCGCCGGAGCAACGCGAACTGCGCGCCCAATACGAGCCGGACGGGCCCGAACTGGTCATCCAGCTGGACGGCAAGCACTCGCCACTGGAGAATGCGCAACGCTATTTTTCGCGTTACGAAAAGGCCAAACGCGCGTTACAGGACGTTCCCAAATTGCTGCGTCGGACGAAGGCGCAGCTGCGCTCGCTGGATCAATTGTCCTGCGACCTTGAACTGGCGGCCAGCCGGCCGGATATCGAAGATGTTCAGGCTGCCCTGCAATCCATGGGCCTCTGGCGCGGGGGACGAAGAGCCAGGACAACAGGTCAGAAAAGCTCCGCCCTTCGCCTGGAGACGAGCGAAGGCTTCGTGATTCGCGTCGGTCGCAACAGCCGTCAAAATGAAGAGGTGACCTTTGAGCGCGCCTCGGGGGCTGATCTTTGGCTGCACGCGAGGGGCGTGCCGGGCGCGCACGTCATCGTCAGAAATGACGGGCGGCCGATACCGGACGAGGTCCTGGAGCAGGCCGCGGGTCTGGCGGCATGGTTTAGCCCGCAACGTCAGGAACGCAGCGTCGCCGTGGATGTGACAGCCCGCCGGCACGTACGACGCATTCAGGGCGCGGGGCCAGGGTTGGTCAGTTATCGCAATGAGCGTACGCTACGTGTCCGGCCGAGATCCCCGGAAGCAGCATTGAATCACTGATCGCCGAGGCAGATCTCCAGCGCGCGGGCCGTTTCAATCCAGATGTGGTCCTGCGGCACGGTCTTGCGCCGGCCCACCACATCCTGCAGGGGCACGGCCTCGGTGTCGCCATTGCGGGCGGCAATCATCACGTTTGAGACGCCTTCCTGAATGGCCTCGGCGCAGGCCGTGCCCAGTCGCGTGGCGAGCAGGCGATCCGCCGCCGTTGGCGCACCGCCGCGCTGTACATGACCCAGCGTCGTCACGCGCGCTTCCAGGCGCGTCCTGTCCTCCAGTTGCCGGGTCAACTCGTGCGTGATGTTGGCCTGCCGCGCAAGCAATTTCCGCAGTTTCCGCCTTAGTCGCTTGCGTCGCGACTTGTCCTCTTCGCCCTTGATGCCGTCCTTTAGCTGTCCGATCTGTTTTCCCAGATCGGCGGAGAAGGCGCCTTCGGACAGTGCGATGATGCTAAAGTGCTTGCCCCCCTGGCTGCGTCGCAGAATGGAATCCGCCACGATGTCGATATCGTAGGGGACTTCCGGGATGAGAATGACGTCCGCGCCGCCAGCCAGGCCCGAGCCCAGCGCCAGCCAGCCGGTGTTGTGGCCCATGACCTCGACGATGATGATGCGATGATGGCTGTGCGCCGTGCTGTGCAGGCGATCAATGGCCTCTGTGGCAATGGAAAGGGCCGTATCAAAGCCGAAGGTGACATCGGTTCCATACACGTCGTTGTCGATCGTCTTGGGAAGGGTAATGATGTTCATGCCCTTTTTCGCCAGACGCCAGGCGTTGCTCATGGTCCCGCCACCACCTAGGCAGACCAGAACATCAAGATGGTGCTGCTGATAGGTATCCAGCATGGCATCGGTCATGTCCAGCACCTTGTCGCCCACCGGCATCTTGTGAGGTTTTTCGCGGCTGGTGCCAAGAATGGTGCCGCCCATGGTCAGAATTCCCGAAAGCGCTCCGGCATGCAGGTCCACCGTACGATTTTGCATCAGACCGCGAAAGCCCTGACGAAATCCGGTGAGGCGCATGTCGTACTTGCTGATGGCCGTTTTGCCCAGGGCCCGAATCGCCGCGTTGAGCCCCGGACTGTCCCCACCGGCTGTGAGGATTCCAATCGAATTCGGCATTTTGCCCCCAAAAGTTTTCTTGCGAGTCTAGCGCGCGGGCTGCAGCGTGCCATAAGGTTTGGTTCGCTGCCCCATGCCCGGCAATGGCCCGTTGACCATGTCTGGACCAGTGGCAGGTAAAGGCGCATGGCGGTTCGGGCCGGTCAGTGTAAGCCAGTCCGCGTGTCTGGCATAAGGACTGAACTCTGGCCCTGAGTGACCGCCCCCTGTTATCGGTTATGCCTGTCCTGTAGCGAGTGGGCGGCGTCAACCACCTGTTCCACCGTAATATCGGCCAGGCAGGGGTGCCAGGCGAGGTCGTCCTCGCCCCAGTCCAGGATGCGACAGGGCCGGCAGGCGATGGGCGACGTGAGCAAATCGTGCTTCCCCGCAGGACCCCAGGGGCCAAACTCGACAGGGTCAGCCGGGCCATAGAGTGAGACCGTCGGCGTTCCGACCGCCGCGGCCAGGTGCAGGGGGCCGCTGTCGGGGCCCAGCACCATGATGGCGCGTTCGTAACACGCGGCCAGTTCGCCCAGCTCTGTTTTCCCGGCAAGGTCCAGTCCCGACGTTGTCATCTGCACAATGATTTCCTGTACGAGGGATTGCTCCGCCGCGCTGCCGCTGAAGACAACCCTGGCGTCAAACGACCGGCCCAGCGTGTCTGCGACTCTTGCCCAGTGGGAGGGAAGCCAGTGTTTGACCCGCGCTCCGGTGCCGGGATGAATACAAAGAAAGCGCCCCGACCCGGCGAGTCCCGCGGCGTCAAGCGTGGACCTCGCTTTGACACGGTCTTCGTCCGCGAGCGGGAAACGCAAGTTTGCTTCCGGGTCCAGTGGGACACCAGTCAATTCAGATGCCAGACGCAGGTTACGCAGCAGCGCGTGTTCATGTTGCAAGGGCAGGGCCGTCGTCAGAAAGGGACGGGTCTCGGACGTGGCGTAACCGACGCGCTGGGGGATGCCGGCCAACCAGATGACCAGAGCGCCCCACCAGTGGTCCGGCCGCAGGACCAGCGCCGACGTAAACTGTTGCCGGCGCAATCTGCGGGATAGCCGCAGCGCCAGGCGCCAGGGCGACGAAGAGGCGCTGCGCTCCGAGCGATCAAGGCCTGGAAAGTCCAGCGTCTCCACGCTCTTGAGGGCGGGCAGGTGACCCAGGATTGCCGTCGCCGCAGGGCTGGCGAGAGCCGCGAGTTCAGCGTCGGGGAAGGATGCGCGCAATGCGTCGATGGCCGGCAGGGTCAGCAAGGCGTCGCCCAGGTGGTCCGGTCTGAGCAAAAGTATGCGTTGACGGACAGAGGTCCTGGCGGGCGCAACGGGAAAAAGCGACGCGCCATTCAGCAACAGGCGCCGAAGCCTTTGCCGCGCGGAGAGTCGGTGACGGGCGGCGCCAAGTCGCAGGTTACGGGCGACGAGTGCTTCCCGCTTCACAGGCCGATACGTTCCCAGGCGTTCAGCAGGGAAGGCAGAATCGCCGACCAGTCGCTGGTTTCCCGCACCGCCGCCGCGGCAGCTGCTCCCATTTGCCGACGCAATTGCGGGTCATCCAGCAACTCGATGATGGCATTCGCCATGTCGCCTTCCTCGTCCGCGAGGCGTATCGATTGAATCAGGACGGGCGGGAGACCGGAAGCGGCCACCGACGTGGCCACTATGGCGCAGCCGCTGGCCATCGCCTCGAGCACCTTGAGTCTCGTGCCGCTGCCTGCCTGGAGAGGGGCGACGTACACGTCACAGCCATGAAGCCAGGGTTGAATTTCCTCGACCCAACCCGTGACGTGAATGTGTCTGGACCTTGCCAATTGCTTTAGGCTGGAATGGGGCGACTGACCGACGATATTCAGCTGGCACCCGGGGCGCGCATCCACCACCCGAGGCAGCACGCGATTGCAGAACCAGTGCATGGCGTCGACGTTGGGACGGTAGTCCATTTTGCCGGTGAAGGCGAGGACAGGCACGGCATTTTCCCCATGCCTTGCCAGAGTGTAGTGGCTGGTAAAGATGCCGTTGGGCACCACGGCGACCGGACTATGCGGGGACAGCGCCCGCAATGCGCGAGCATCCTCTTCGGAAACTGCCAGCGTCCCCCTGGCCAGATGGCAAATGTTGCGCTCGAAACTGGCGATGCGCCGGGCCTGCAACCAGGACCACAGGGCGCGAGGCCAGCGTGCAGTTTGCCGACGGTCAACCAGAAACAGATTTCGCTGCAGGAGGTATTCGGCGTTGAAGGCATCGTAGCAGCAGGGCAGATCCGGTCGCCACTGCCGCACGAGGGGCAAGAGATCGCAGACCTCCAGACCTTCGAACTGCACCAGGTCAAAATCCTGCCTTTCCAGCAACTCCTTCAGGCCCTGGCGCAATTCATGGCTGACCAGTCGCAGTGCGATGTCGGGCTTGCCGCTGAGCACAAGGTCCCTCAGGCGGTCGACCGGCCTTCGTGTTGGCGGCGACGCCGTGACGATTTCTTCGCAGAGGCCATGCAGGGGTGAGTCAGCTTCCGGCGGCGGGCCAACGCTGAGCAAACTGATCCGCTGTCCGGCGCCATGCAAGCCCTTCAGCAGACCGAGGACGCGCATGGTGCCCCCCTGGTGCGCCGGCCAGGGGAGGGCAGGTGTGACCATCAGGACCTTCATGCGTCGTTCAAGACCTGATCCCACACCTGAAGCAGGGCTTTCACGTGCCTTTCCCAGGAGAAGTTTGCGGTGCGCTTCAAGCCGGCCGCTTCCTGCGCTGCTCGCCAGTCGCTGTCGCCCAGCGCCCGCATCATGGCCGCTGCAAGGGCATGGGAATCATTGGGGTCGATCTGAATCCCCACGTCCCCCACGACTTCGGGCAAAGAGGACACATTGCTCACGATGGGCATGGTGCCGCAGGCCATGGCCTCCAGCGCCGGCAGGCCAAAGCCCTCGTAGCGGGAGGGAAGGACCAGGGCGCTCGCGAGGCCGTAAAGAGCCGGCAGGGAGTCCTGGCCGACGTCTTCGCGCCAGATGATTTCATCGGCGACCCGCAGGTCCCTGATCCCACGCAGTGTCTCGTCAAAGAGCCAGCCTTTACGCCCGGCCAACACTAGCGGGGGTGCATCTGGCAACTGTTCTTTCAGCAGGCTCCACGCCTCGATCAAGGTGATCAGATTTTTCCGTGGTTCGAAGGTGCCGACGAAGAGGAAAAAGTCCTTCGGCAACTCCAGTTTGCGTCGCTCTTCGTCGAGAGCGTGAGCGCTGAGGGGTCTGAATTGTCCGTTGACGCCGTGATGCAGCGTCGTTATGCGCTCCGCCGGCACCTGCAGCAATTCGATGATGTCCTGCCTGGTGGCGTGGGAGACGGTCAGGATATGGTCGGCCTGGCGCACGGCGCGGCCCAGTTGACCGCTGTAGTAGCGCCGGCTTTCCCTGGTCATGTACTCGGGGAAGTGAAGAAAATGCAAATCGTGAATGGTAATGACGTGCCGCCGGGCCCCGCGCAAGGGCGGAATGAAGTCCGGGCTGTGCAGCAGGTCCAGCCCCCTGGGGAGCAGCTCGATGCTCAGGGAGTACTTTTCCAAAACATGGTGACATGGTGTGTAGAGCGTCGATCGATCGAAGCGTCCGGCCAGGGAGCATCGCGCCTTGCGGCTCTCCAGAACCGTGAGTTGGTGGTTCGTGTCCTGCGACTGAAGTGCGTTCAGCACTTCCCTGATCCACGTCGCAATGCCGCCCTGGTGGTAGGCCGGCAGGCGGGCATCAAAGCCGATTCGGGACATGGATTCAGTATAGCCTTTTGACCCAGGTTTCCACAGACGGCTAAAGCCAGCGGTCCAGCAAACGCGCCACCGTGCCCTGTTCAAACAGTTTCCCCAGCGCGCGGTCAACGACTCTCCAGCGCGTGGGCGGGTCGGACAACAGGGCCATGGCCAGGTGTTGATCGCTGACCTGATGCATCACCAGGGTCATTTCCTGCTGCCGCAGGTAGAGCCGGGCGTCCAGGGCATCGACCAGGGCGGCATGCGCAACACGAAACCGCAGGGCGTCCAGGGCGTGTTGCGGCAACTCGTAGGGAAGAACTGTAAAGGCGGCAATTCGTCGCTGCCAGCGACGTGCTTCGGCATCGGCGGCGGAACCCAGCGCCAGCGCCAGCGAACGACCCGCCATGTCTTGCATGGACCTGAAGGGCAGGTCCTCATGGCTGACCAGCGCCAGGCCGGCATTGAACCAGGGACGCGTCGCAAGAACGTCGGCTTCCATGGCGGTCTGGCGGGCGTCCACCACAATCAGCAGGTCGACGATGCCCAGGCGCAGGGCATCGAAGCGGCCGTCCAGTGAAACGTTGACGAAAAGTGGCGTGAGGCCCAATTCGCCGGCCAGAGCCTGTCCCAACCCGATTACCAGCCCCGCCGGCTCCCCGTCCCAAAGATGGATATAGGGAGAGGGAGATGTTTCGATGCCCATTCGCAGGATTCCGCCGGGGAACAGGTCTGCGACTTCCGGCGCAGGAGTACGGCCGCGCCCGGCAAGGGCCGCAACAATTGTCAGGGCCATCAGGCCCAGGGCGATCAGGACGGCGCGACGGGCGGGGGCAACCACAGGGCGTCACCGCTTTCCTGGCCGCTGGCCAGGTTCCGGACCGCATGGTAGACCGGTTTCTTCAGGAATTCTGGTGTAATCAGGGTGAAACCGTCGCGCCAGTTCGTGGACGGCGCGGGATAGCGCAAGGCCCACAGGCAAAGGCTATCCAGCCAGGGCCATTGCCGGCTCGAAAACCGCAGGGCGTCCAGCGTGTAACGGATGCGTCGGGCAGGGCTGACGGCCAGGTCATGGTGTGGGTCATCGTTCCAGCCGGTCTCCGTCAGGAAGAATGCCAGTTTTCCGTCAGAATGACGTTGAACGACATCCCGCTGGAGTTCTGTCCGGCGGAAATTCAGGCGGTCGTGGGCTGAGGGGGCCTCCGGGCCCTCGGTGAATCCATAGCTGTGCAAGGCAAGCCCGTCGATCCAGTCGGCGGCGCCGGCAGCGAAACTTTCTTCCAACCATACCAGGTCGTTCATTCCCTGCGGGCTGCCAACAGGTTCGAGAGTTGGCGCCGGGCCGGCTGCCAGCAGGACGGTATCCGGGCTCGCTGCCCGCACAGCATCATGGGTCAGGCTCAGCAGTTCGACGTACTCCTGCGGCGACACTGTGGCGTGACCCCACTCAAACGCAAGGTTTGGTTCGTTCCAGATGATCAGGTGTTTCACTTCCTTTTGGTAGCGGGCCGCGAAGCTGGCCACAAAGTCGGCGAAGTCGTCCCATGCTTCGGGCGGTAGCGTGTTCAGGGTAGTGGGAGACTCTTGCCCGGTGCTTTCGCGGGCCCAGGCCGGCACCATGCCCATACGGGCGATGACTTGCAAACCCTGATTTCTGGCATGACGCAGGATGCGGTCGGCCTGGTGCCAGTTGTGCTTGCCCGGTGAAGTCTCGAAATAGGCCCAGGGGAAGAATTCGACGATGGTGCCGGCACCCATTTCACGTACGAGTTGCAGACTGCGTTGAATCTTCCATTCCAACACCTCGTCAATGAGGCGCGTATGGACGCAAAGCTGTGGCAGGCTGGTGACGACCTGTTGCGGCTCCTGCAGCGTCGCCCGCGGTTCCACGGGATGGAGAACATGGAGAAACGGGAGGACAACAAGCAGCCGCAGCGCTATCGGCCCCTGTCTGGCAATGACTTTCAGACGCTCTTGCATCATGTGAGCCGGTTACAGCGCCGCCTGGACGAAAGGCAGTGCTGCCTGACAGACTCAGGCCTGCAGTTTGATCTCCCGCACATCGTGCCAGGCGCTGTGGACCTCTGTTTCGCCGCGGCGCAGCGCGAGCAACAGGGCATCCTGGTCGACGGGCAAGCTGAAAACGCGCACTCCCACGGCATTGTAGATGGCATTGGTGATCGCCGGCATCGTGTTGATGGAAGGAATCTCGCCCACGCCCTTGGCGCCATAAGGCCCTTCGCTCGCCGGGTCCTCGACCAGATAGCTCACAATCTCCGGCGCGTGTTTGATACTGGGCATCTTGTAGCGCGCCAGCAGGGTCGACCAGGGCACACCATCCTCGACGATGTAGCTCTCGGTGAGCGCATTGCCCAGAGCCATCACAATGCCGCCCTCGATTTGCCCCTGCAGCAGCATGGGGTTGATCGCCCGGCCCACGTCCGTGGCGGAAATGATCTTCTCGCAATGGACGACACCCGTATTCAGGTCGACGCTGACGAGCGCGATCTGCGTAGCGTAGGAAAAGGCGAAATGCATGTCGCCGCCGGTGCCGAGCGGCTGGGTCTTTGGCCCCCAGTATTCGTGCTGGATGCGCGTCGGAATACCCTGGCTGCGGGCCAGCCGTACCGCATCGCCGAAACTGACGCTGCTCCCGTTGACCCGGACCAGTCCTTCTTCGAAGCGTAGCAGGTCCGGCGGCTGGTCATGCTCTTCGGACAGGACGCTGCTGAGCGCGTCACGCAGGCCGATAGCGGCGTGGCGCACCGCGTTGCCGCTCATAAAGGTCTGACGGCTGGCTGTTGTGGGCCCGCCATCCGGCGTCAGGTCCGTATCGGAAAGCAATACGCGAACCTGGGTGTAGGGCAAACCCAGCTCTTCCGCGGCGCACTGGGCCAATACGGCGACGAGACCCTGCCCCATATCGGCCGAAGAGGTGCGCACTTCCACAGTCCCGTCGCCATAGGCTTCCACTTCGGCGGCGGACTTGTCCGGCGCGCCACCGCCGAGGCCGGTGTTCTTGTAGGCGCAGGCGACGCCCCAGCCCCAGGCCAGGTCGCCCTCACGCCAGCCCCAGCGGAAATTGCCATTGGCCACCCCGCGCAGGTCCTCATCGCAAATCCGGATGGTCTCCTGCAGTCCCACGCTGTCACGCAACTTCTGCCCGGTCGCCGTGACCACGCCTACCTTGTGGGCGTTGATTTGCCGCAGTTCAAGCGGGTCCATTCCAAGTTCTTCTGCAATCAGGTCCATGTTCTGCTCGACGGCGAAGGCGCTTTGCGTGACCCCGAAACCGCGGAAAGCGCCGGCAGGCGGGTTGTTAGTGTACATGGCGTAACAATCGATCTTGGCGTGAGGAACGTCATACGGACCGGTCGCGTGCGTGGTCGCGCGCGTCATCACCTTGTCGCTCAGGCTGGCGTAGGCGCCGGCGTCGCCATATAACTCGGCTTCCACCGCCGTCAGCCGCCCGTCGCGCTTCGCCCCGGTGCGTATGCGAATGACGGTGGCGTGTCGCTTGGGATGGAATAGCAGGGACTCCTGGCGGGAATACAGCATTTTGACCGGTCGCCCCAGGGCGTCGGCGAGCATGGCCACGTGAATCTGGCCGGCGATGTCTTCCTTGCCGCCGAAGCCGCCGCCAATCAGCGTACCTCGTACGCGGACCAGGTCGTCCGGCAGGTCCATGGCCCGCGCGACCTGGTTGCGGTCCTGGTAGGGAATTTGCGAACCAACATATATGGTCAGCTTGGGGTGCTCCCCGTCGTAGCCGGCCGGGACGCCGATGGTGCATTCCGGTTCGAGGAAGGCGTGTTCAATGATCGGCGTGCGGTAGGTGCGCTCGACAACCACGTCGGCTTCATCAAAGCCTCGCTGTAGATCACCATGCCTGACCTTGATGTGTTTCAAAAGGTTTCCACTCTCACGCCCTGCATGGACGAGGGGAGCTTCTGCCGTGTGTGCATAAACGGGGTCCGCCACGACAGGCAACGTCTCGTAGTCAACGTCGATGAGTTTCAGGGCCTGGTTGGTGATGTCCTCGGTTTCCGCAGCGACAAGAGCGATGGCATCGCCCATGTAGCGCGCCGTCTCGTTTTCGCCTATCAACACCGGCCAGTCCAGGGTGACAATGCCATGCGCATTTTCGCCTGGCACATCCGCCCTTGTGAGCACGGCCAGTACTCCTGGCGTGGCGCGGGCCCGGCTGGTGTCAATGCGGCGCACAATGGCATGAGGGTGCGCGGACCTCAGGGTGCGGCCAAAGGCCATGCCGGGGAAACTGTAATCGTCCGTGTATTTGGCGCGGCCGGTAACCCGATCGACAATGTCGGGCACGAGTTCACTGTGACCGACACTCTTGAGGGGAGCGACCACTTCAGGCTCGGCGGGTGGCAAGGGGTCTTCACCGCGCAACACCTTGCCGGCGGAGTGGATGGCCTGCAGCACGCTGGTGTATCCCGTGCAACGGCAATAGGTGTCCTTCAGGGCGACCTTAATGTCACGATCGTCAGGTTCAGGGTTTTCCTCCAGCAGGGCAGCGGCCGTCATCATCAGGCCAGGCGTGCAAAAGCCGCACTGGACGGCGCAATGGTTGATGAACTCAGTCTGCAGGGGGTGCAACTGCTCCTCGCCATCGGCGGCGCGGCACGCCAGCCCTTCCACCGTGCGGACCGACCGGCCCTGGGCCTTAAAGGCGGGATAGATGCAGGAATCTACGGGGATCCCGTCCACGTGCACCGTGCAGATGCCGCATTCGGCCTCATCACATCCGATTTTGGTCCCCGTCAGACCCAGCTCTTGCCGCAGCAGGGCGGCCAAGGTGAGCGATTCCGGGACTTCCAGTTCATGGTCGACGCCATTCACGTTCAGTTGGAGTTCAGTCATGGCGGCTCTCCTGGTCGACTATCCTAGTCCTACGCCTTCGGCCCTGGCCACACCGCTGCGGGCTCTTTTGATTGCAAGTGGCAAGACCTGGTTCAGCAGGGTCTCAATCATGTGTGACCGGTATTCCGCGCTGGCCCGGTACTTGCTGGCCCGCGGATTCAACTGGTCTCGCGCGGCGGATGCCACGTGCCTGATGAGCCCATCTGTGATTTCCTGGCCGCGCAGCGAGTCCTCGACATCTGCCGCGAGGACCGGCACGCGGTCTACCGGGCTAATACAGATTCGAATATCCTTCAGGACCCGCCGGCTCTCGTCCAGTTGCACCCACACGGCACACCCAAGGATGGGCAATGCCACGCCCTGCGGCCGCATGATGCGCTTGAACGCGCTGGCCTCGCCCTCCTGACAGCAGCGGAAACGGAACCCCACCAACACGTCCTGCCTGGAATCAAGTGCCGAAATTCCGGGACCGCGGAAGATCTGCGTGACGGGCAGCCATTCCCGAATTCCGTTGTGCCATGCCACTTCGGCGTCCGCGCCAAGGGCGACGAGAGAGGTGGTACCGTCACCGGCGGGCAGGGCATGGGCCACGTTGCCGCCCAGCGTCGCCACGTTGCGGACCTGCAATCCACCGACCACCCCGCAACTCTCCACGAGGCAGGTTGCGTATTCCTCGACGAGCGGTGATTTGACTATGGACGTATGCGTGACGGCGGCGCCGACGTACAGCAAGCCATCCCTCACGGAAATCTTCGTCATCTCGGACACGGTGGTGACGTCGACGAGCGCGGCCAGTGGGTGGTCCCCCTTTTCGACGTGTTGCATGTCGATGAGGAGGTCTGTGCCGCCTGCAATCAGGCGCGCCTGGCCATCGTAACGGGCCAGACAGGCAAGCGCATCGGCAACTGTGCGGGGCGTGTGATAGTGCTCCCAAAGCGCCACAAGGCGTCCCCTGTACGGCGATACACAACCAGGCAGCACTTTTCGCGGGGCTTCCGGGACCGCGCCGCCAGTCTGTTCAACTGACGACTGCACACGGTAACCCCAGTATAACGGGCGATACAAATGCATGCAAATTTTTCTGCCTGACGGCGAATGAGCCGATGTCATTGGCAACGATGACCGTTTTGCATTCTGTGAATTGTGTGTTATTAAGGAGCCTGGCTGCGCGCCATCATTTGTGGATGAATTGTGTGAATTGGGCGGTTTCCCCATGGAATCGCGCAAACTATGATCCAGATCAGACAAAAGTTCGTCCAGCGTTCAGATCCGCTGATCGTGTTGGCGCCAATTCTGGCCATCTTGCTGGCGCTGGTCCTGGGCGGCATCCTGCTGCTGCTGCTCGGAAGGGACCCGATCCTGGCGTACCGGGCCATGTGGGACGGGGCCATCGGCAACCCCTTTGAAAACACGACCAGCCTGGCGAACACCTTCACCCGGGCCATTCCCCTGATGCTGGTGGCAACCGGCATCTGTGTCGCTTTTCGCGGCGGAGTCATCAACATTGGTTCGGAAGGTCAATTGTTTGTTGGCGCACTGGCAGTGGTTGCCCTTTCTGCGCAGGTGGGCGATTCCCTGCCGGCGCTGGTCTACGTGCCCCTCTCGCTCGTGGTGGGATTCGCAGGCGGGGCCATTTGGGGCGCCATTCCAGGGTTTCTTCGTGCCCGTTTTTCGGTCAACGAAATTCTGTGCACGATCATGATGAACCAGATTGCCATTCAATTGCTAAACATCATGCTGAGCGGCCCCTTGCGCGACCCGAGCGCAAATGTCACGCAATCGGCGATGTTGCCGGAAGGGGTGTGGCTGGGCCGCATGTTGCCGCCAACCCGCTTGCACACCGGAATCTTCGTAGCCTTGATCGCTACTGTGGTGACCTGGCTCCTGCTTTGGCGCACCCCGATCGGTTACCGCATTCGCGCCGTCGGGCAGAATCGCGAGGCATCGCGCTACGCCGGGATTTCCGTGCCTGTCTACATTATTCTGGCGCTGACCCTGAGTGGCGGTCTTGCGGGTCTGGGAGGCGCCGTCGAATTGACCGGCGTTTCGCGCAGGATGGTGTCTGGATTTGCCGCCGGTTACGGCTTCTCTGGAATCGTCGTGGCAATCTTTGGACGATTGCATCCGCTTGGCGCTATTCCCTCTGCACTGCTTTTCAGCGCCATGGTGACGGGCGCGGAGCGAATGCAGCGCACGGTCCAGGTCCATTACGAGACCATCATCGCGATTCAGGGAATCGTCGTGCTTTTCGCGGTCAGCAGCAGCATGTGGGTCCAGCGACGGGCAGCAAAACGTCTGGCGATAGACGTCAGCATGAGTCGCTCGGATGAAAATCCGGGAAGTGGCGCCGGCGACGTACGGCCGGCGGAGGCGTAGCAACGATGGACGAACGGACGCTGCTGGATGTTTTGGTCGCCGCCTCGGCGCTGACCATGGCATCCGCCATGCCATTCCTCTATTCGGCTTTGGGTGAAGTCTTCTCCCAGCTCTCCGGAGTCTTCAACCTGGGAGTCGAGGGCATCATGTTGATGGGGGCCTTCGTCTCGATCTATTTCGCCTCGGACATGGGGCTGGATGCCGGGCTGTTGGTCGGCGTGCTGGCGGGAATCGTTACCGGCGCGTTGCTGGGGCTGGTCATGGCCTTCGTCAGCGTGACCATGCATGCGGACCAGGGCATTAGCGGTATCGGTATAACTCTGGTGGGCCGGGGGCTTTCCACAACCCTGTTCATTTTGCTGGCGGACGGGGTGTTGCTGGTCGAGTCTTTCCAGCCCATCCGAATTCCCTTGCTGAGCGATCTGCCGGTTCTGGGAGAAATTTTGTTCAACCAGAACATCATGGTTTACGGCGCATTGCTGCTGGTGCCGCTGACGGCATGGCTGCTGCGTCGAACGACCTGGGGGCTGCAAATCCGCGCCGTGGGCCAGAATCCGGCCGCTGCCGATGCCATGGGCGTCGATGTCGTGCGCGTGCGCTACTCGGCCGTAATACTTGGCGGGGCGATGGCCGGCCTGGCGGGCGCATCCATGCCCCTGGCGTTGACCAATGTGTTTCAGGTGAACATGACGGCAGGGCTGGGCTTCATCGCCGTGGCAATGGTCTACTTTGGTGGTTGGTCGCCCTGGAGGGTGATGGTGGGCTCCCTTCTTTTCAGCGCCGCCTACAATTTGCAGATCTGGGTGCAGGTGCTGGACGTAAAGCTGTTCGGCGAGACGATTCCGGTCAACATTCTCCTGATGATGCCCTATGTGCTCGCAATTATTGTCCTGGTCTTCGCTCGCGACATGCAGCGATTTCGTCCCCAGGCAATGAACAGACCATTTCGTCGGGGCGACTGAGGGCTATCCGGGGCTGTTGGCAGTGTATGGCAAACGGTCATGACAAATTACAGCGCTCCAGGCCTTCGTGCCCTCGGGTTTCTCTTCATGTTTGCTGTCCTGTCGAGCGCCGTCGCAGTTGGCGCCCAGGACCCAATTCGCGTAGCCATCGTTGCGCCAAGCAGTATCCGGGACCTGTCCTGGAGCCAGTCCATTCACTCCAGTCTGAAGGCCTTGCAGGAGGAAATGGGCGGCGAAAGCGTCCTGCATATCGCCTATTCCGAAGCGATGTCCAGCGTATCCGCCGCCTCCGAGACTCTGCGCGGCTATGCTGAAGACGGCTTCGACATCATCATTGCTCATGGTACCCAGTACGGCACCTCCATCTTCGACATGGCGCACGAATTTCCAAACACCTCCTTTGCATGGGGCACCGCTACGGATACGGGCTCCGATCGGGGCATCAACAACGTTTACGCCTACCAGGCGGCAGCCGAGGAGGGCGGTTACGTCAACGGGGTCATGGCCGCCCTGCTGACGGAGACCAACGTCATCGGTGCCATCGGCCCCATTCCGGCAGGGGACGTCCGGCTCTACATCAGCGGATTTACCCGGGGTGTGAAGTCCACCAATC
Organism: Anaerolineaceae bacterium; assembly: GCA_026708325.1. Taxonomy (GTDB): domain Bacteria; phylum Chloroflexota; class Anaerolineae; order Aggregatilineales; family Phototrophicaceae; genus JAGWBD01. Next base: position 196,889 of record JAPOVC010000014.1, read on the forward strand.
CGGACGCGGAAGTGCTGGTCGTATATGTGGGGTCCTTCAGCGATATCGCGGCGGGAACGACCAATGGCAGGACCCTTCTGGCCGCCGGCGCGGATGTCCTGACCGGAACTTCCCAGGTTGTGGTGGGCGCGATTGAGGCCGTCCGCAGCGCCGGGGGCTACTGGTTCAGTACGCAGAGCGATCAGGGAAACGTATGGCCCGGCACTGTCGTGAGTTCGCAGGTCTATAACTGGGTCCCGATGTTGCGCGACATCATTGAACGCTTTCAGGACGGGCAATATGGCGGCATCGCCTATAAATTGACGTTGGCCAATGACGGATTGCGCATCGCATTTGGAACGGTCGACATTTCCCCGCAAATGTTGATGGCCGCCGGTCAGGCGGTCGAAGACATCATTGACGGTACTGTTGTGATTTCATCATGAGACCCTGCAGGCAGCGAATTTCGTGGCGACCAAAAGGGCGTGGGGCCGGCGGCTAAAGGAGGCGATCATCCAATGAATGCTGCAAATTTGCTTCCTTCCGGTCATCGCCGTATTGAGCTCACTGAAATGATCGGCATCACCAAACGCTTCCCGGGGGTGGTCGCCAACGACAGGGTCAACTTTGACGTGCGCGCCGGCGAAATCCATGCTCTCCTGGGCGAAAATGGCGCCGGCAAAAGTACGCTGATGCATCAACTGGGCGGCTTGTACGTGCCGGACGAGGGAGAAATTCGCCTTGACAGCCAACCGGTCGACATTCGCACGCCTTCCGAAGCGCTCCGGTTGGGAATAGGCATGATCCACCAGCACTTCATGCTGGTGCCAACCCTGTCCGTCACTGAGAACATCGCCCTGAGCCGGCAGGGTGGTCCGCTGCTTGACCTGAACAGCGTTCGCGATGAATTGATGGCGGTTTCCGAGACCTACAATCTGGAAATCAATCCGGATGGCTTTGTCTGGCAAATGTCGCTGGGTGAGATGAAGCGCCTGGAGATCATCAAGGCGCTGTTCCATGGCGGTTCCATCGTCATTCTGGACGAACCCACTGCAGTGCTGACCCCCAGGGAAGTGGAAGATTTGTTTCAGACTCTCGCGCTCATGCGAAGTCGCGGACACTCATTGATTTTCATTACCCACAAATTGAATGAGGTGCAGATCATCAGTGACCGCATCACCGTGATGCGTGACGGCAGCGTGGTAGATACCTTGCCCAACGACGACATAGATCAAAGTACCCTCGCGCACATGATGGTGGGCAGGGAGTTACGCCTCAATCTGGAAAAGGCTACTCTTGACGCCGGCGACGAAAAACTGCGGGTCCGCAACCTGTCCGTCCAGAACGATTACGATTTGCCCGCCTTGCGGGGAATCAATTTGTCTGTTCGTGCGGGTGAAATCCTTGGGATCGCGGCCGTGTCCGGCAATGGTCAGAACGAGCTGGCAGAATGCATTGCCGGGCTGCGGCCGGCCACCGGCGGCGAAGTTTATCTGAACGGGGAATCGATACTGGACAAGTCGATTGGCGATCGACTGCAGGCCGGCCTTTCCTACATCCCGGAAGAGCGCACCGTGCATGGAACGATCGGCACCTTTACGGTTGCCGAAAACGTCATCTTGCAAAAGCATGGTACCAGTCGCTATCGCTCCGGGCCCTTCATGAACTTTGGGGCCATTGGAGAATTCACCGAGGATTTGATCAGCTGGTTTAACATTCTTCCCCGCCGCAAGGAAGCGCTGGTCAAGAATCTGTCCGGCGGAAACGCGCAGAGAGTCATGGTCGCCAGGGAGTTGTCGCACGAACCGGTTGCGATGGTTGTGGAGCGTCCCACCCACGGCGTTGACGTCGGCGCCACGGAGTTCATTCGGGAACTAATGCTGCAAAAGCGGGAAGACGGGGTTGCCATATTGCTCATTTCCGAGGACCTGGATGAGATCATGGCGCTGGCGGACCGCATCGCGGTCATCTACGAAGGCAGCGTCGTCGACGTTGTCGATCGCAAGGACGCGATTGCTGACAAGTTGGGCCTTTTGATGGCCGGTGGTGTGGGCCAGGTATGACTGGCCCCGCAGAGTCCTGACAGGCGAAAAGCAAATCCATGCCCCAGGTTTCCGCCAGCACACTCGTCACGATGGGCAAATCGATTTTTGTCGCTGCGGGCGCGCCCGATGACATCGCCGAAGACGTAGCGAATTCCCTGGTTGAGACCAACCTGACCGGTCACGATTCGCACGGCATCATACGTGTGATGCTCTATATTGACATGATTCGCAATCGCGACCTGATCCCTTCCGCCAGGCCACAACTGAGACAGGGTCGCGGCGCCATCGCCAGCCTCGATTGCCGCCGCGGTTTCGGGCAGATCGGCGCGCAGGTCGGTACGGCGATGGCTGCGGAACTGGCGCATGAGCACGGAATTGGCTGCGTCGCGCTCGAAAACGTCAACCACGTGGGTCGCCTGGGCGAATACGCCGAGTCGCTGGCGCGGAAACGAATGGTCGGTATCGTGCTTACAAGCGGTACGGTGGTCCGCGTTTCGGTCGCGCCATGGGGCGGGCGCGAACCGCTCATGTCAACCAACCCCATGGCCTGGGCGCTGCCCGCCGGGACCGGTGACACGCCCTTCGTGCTGGATTACGCGACCGCTGTCGTGGCCAATGGCAAGGTCCAGGTGGCGCTCAGCGAGGGCAGGACCTTCCCCGAAGGCATGTTGCTGGACCGGGACGGGAACCCTACGACGGACCCGGCCAGCTTTCTCAATGGTGGCATGTTGCTGCCATTTGGCACCTACAAGGGGCACGGTCTTTCGCTCATGATGGAGTTGATTCCGGGCATACTTTGCGGATTCAGCCCGGTGTCTTCAAACCGCTTTCGTTCCGGCAATCCCACGTTGATCCTGGCGCTGAACATTGAGGCCTTTGCCGAGCCCGACGTGTTCAGGGAGCAAACCCAGGAATTTCTTGGGCGTATCAAGGCCGTCGCTCCCGCCGAGGGAGTCGATGAAGTTCTGTTGCCCGGCGAAAAGGAACAACGCTCCAGGGCGGAGCGCAGCCGGACGGGCATTCCAATTCCCAGGATTGTCTGGGGCGAACTGTGTGACGTGGCGGCGGCCTACGGCGTCGATGTCCCGGAAGACCCCGTCGCCGCGTGAGACGGCAGACCAAGACGATAGTATTTCAGCCCGCCACCAGTAATAAACAGCACGATTCGTTCGTCCGGCCGGACCTCGCCATTGGCCAGCAGGGCGCGCAGGGCGACCAGCGTGGCGGCCGCTTCCGGGGCGACGAACAGACCTTCCAGCCGCCCGGTTTCCAGCATGGCGGCGCGTATGTCGTCATCGTCCACAGCGATGGCGGTGCCGCCACTTTCCCTCACGGCCCGCAATATCAGGAAATCACCAACGGCGGCGGGCACCCGCAGGCCGTCCGCGATTGTCGCCGCACCTTCCCAGGGAGTCGCCGTTTCTCTGCCTTCCTGCCAGGCGCGTACGATGGGCGCACAACCGCTGCTCTGCACGCTGATCATTCGTGGCCACTCATCCACTCCAGGCCAGCCCATCTGTTTCATCTCTTCAAAGGCCTTCCACATGCCGATGAGACCGGTGCCACCGCCGGTGGGGTAAAGGATGACATCGGGCAGGTCCCCGCTGAAATGCTCGTAGAGTTCGTATCCCATCGTTTTCTTGCCTTCGATGCGATACGGCTCCTTCAGGGTGGAGACATCAAACCAGCGTCCTTCCTCGGCGCCGGCCCGCACCATGGCGCCGCAATCGGTGATCAGTCCGTCCACCAGGGTGATATCTGCGCCCAGAGCATTCATTTCGGCCAGAAATGGCGGGGGCAGGTCGCGCGGGGCGTAGATCTGCGCCGGAAGCCCGTGGAGTGCGGCGTAGGCCGCCATGGCGCTGCCCGCGTTTCCGGCTGTAGGGATGGCGAGGGCCCCTGCACCGAGTTCAGCGGCACGATTGACGGCGACCACCAGGCCGCGAGCCTTGAAAGAGTTGGTTGGATTCGAGGACTCATCCTTGGCGTAGAGATGCTTCAGCCCCAGTGCCTCGCCCAGGCGCTTCAGGTGCAGCAGTGGCGTATAGCCCTCTCCCAGAGTCTTGCGCCATTCCGGCCGACGGACCGGCAGCACTTCGGCATAACGCCAGAGATTGGCGGGGCGACGTGACAGCGCATCGGGGACCAGACTGCGCGCGGCCTGGCTCAGGTCATAGCGCGCCAGCAGGGGACGGGCGCAATCCGGGCAGAGATTGGTCAGCCGGTCTGCCGGCCAGACGGAAGCGCACCAGCCGCATTCAAGATGCGAGAGCGCGCTCGCAACGTCCCTTTCAATCGCTTTCATGCGACCCCCTGCCGCTGGTCAACGCGCGCGGCATTGGCCGTTCCCGAATGTCCTCAAGCAGACCGCCATGGCCCATGGCCACCAGGTCCGCGCGTGTCAGACGTTCACCGGCGAGCAGACGCGGCAAGAGCAGATCGATGACGTTGGTACGCGGTGAGCGAATGCAACCGGGCGCACCGATGACTGGTACCTCGTCGACGTAGCCCAGCATCAGGAGGCTGCCGGGATCCACGGGCATGCCGAAGTGGGTGACCGTACCGCCGGCGAGTCTCAGGCCGGTGGGGACGACATCATCGCGGTCGATGATGGCCGAAACGCTGCCGATGAGCAGCATATCCATGCCGGAGTCGACCTGCTGACTGATGGCGGCGGCGATTCCCTTCGGTTCATGTCGGGTGGACACAACCTCCCCAAGCTTGCTGCCAAGACCCTGCAGACGTTTCTGTGTCGGGGGCTGCAGGGCGCGGCGCAAGCGGTCCTGCGCCCTGTCCGGTCCGGAAATGATCAGGCCTACTTTCAGGGATTTCATCTTGTGCTGGTCGACGATCGGAGCCAGGCGACGCGCGGTGCTTTCCACGTCAATGATGCGCGCTTCGGGAATGCCGAAGGGCACAATCTTGACAAGCGTGACCAGCTCGCCCTCCTCAACCAGTGTGTGATTGCGAAGCGTGGCCAGGGTGATGCCAGGGTCAATGTTGTTCAAAATGGACAGCGCGGGAACGTTGATGGCCACGGGGCCGTGATGCCTGGCGACAAGGTTGGCGCGTCCCACGCCGGGAGTGACCATGTGTATACCTGGCCCGGCAACCGCCAGGCCGACCCGCCGGGCCGCCTCGTTTTCGTCCAGGTCGCCAGGTCCGGGGTCGGCGACGACCACACGGTCCATTCCGAGACGGGCCATTGTTTCCACGTCAGCGCAGGAAAGGACCCGACCCTTGCCCAGCAATCGCTGGCCCCGCTCATCGACCAGATTGTGCGCCAGTACCTTGCCAACCGCTTCTTCGAGGGGGACGGGGCCGAATTTCACGCGCCGACTCCGCTTCTCACGGAAACGATCTCGGCAATGATGCTGAGTGCGATTTCTTCCGGTGTGCTGGACCCGATTTCCAGACCAATGGGCGTGTGAATTCGCGAAGTCTGCTCCGGCGTCAGGCCGGCAGCGTGCAGGCGCTCCAGGCGTTGCCGGTGGGTGCGCGGACTGCTAAGCACACCAACGTAGGGGGCGGGACCAGGCAGGGCCGTGAGCAGGGCGGGGTCGTCGATCTTGGGGTCGTGGGTCAGCACAGCCAGCCAGGTGTCGCTGTCCAGGCCAATCTGTCGTAGGGCCTTGTCCGGGTAACTGTGCAGAATCTGGTCAACGTCCGGGAAGCGCTCCGCAGTGGCGAAGACTCGACGTGGATCAATGAGTGTCACGCGGAAGCCAAGTTCACGCGCGAATTTCTGCAAGGGCATGGCCACGTGAACGCCGCCAATGATGACCAGTCTGGGGCCGGGCTGATGTTGGTCCACCAACACGACGAGTCCGTCGATTTCGTGACGACCACTGCGCGCGTCGCCCCCCCGCGACATTGTTTCGACACTGCCGCGGTCCAACTGTGCCGACCTGTATTCCAGTTCGCCGCCAGGCCCCAGCAACACCTTCGCACCGGCCTGATCGCCTTCCAGCAACGAAATCGACGTGGCGGGTCGATGCTGTTGAAGGTGTGGCGTCACTTTTGACCACCAGGTCGTGTCCATGGGTTCGACGAAGACGCTGATTTTGCCGCCGCAGGTCAGCCCGACGTCCCAGGCCTCGTCATCGCTGACGCCAAAGGTCAGCATGCGGGCCACACCATCCTCCATGCCTTCCAGCGCGCTCTCCACTACGGCGCCCTCGATGCAACCGCCACTGACCGAGCCCACCAGCGCCATGTCCCGGGTCACGGCCATTTTGGACCCCGTGGCGCGCGGCGCGGAGCCCCATGTCTGCACGACTGTGGCGAGGGACACCTGCTGGCCTTCCCCCAGCCAGCGGGTGACCGTCTCCAGAATGTCAAGCATGATGGCCGTCCTTTCAGTGCCTTTTGGCCAAATTCTGCAACGCCGTGACCACGGTTTCCAGGTTATCCAGGTTTCGCAGAGGCAGAAAGTCATCGGTGTAGGGCAGCATGGCCCTTGCGCCGCGGGTCAAGGGTTCGTAACGCGGCAAATCCAGCAGGGGATTGAGCCAAATCAAACGGTGGCAGCTGCGTTGCAGGCGTTCCATTTCGTGTCGCAGGACGACCGGGTTGCCACGGTCCCAACCGTCCGTGATGACCAGCACCATGGCGCCTCTCCCGAGCACCCGGCGGGACCAGCGAAAATTGAAGTCTCGCAGGGACTCGCCGGTCCGCGTGCCGCCGCCCCAGTCATTGACGCTGCTGCCCACGTCCGAAAGCGCGCGGTCAATGGACTTGTGACGGATTTGCCGCGTGATGCGGGTCAGATGCACGCTGAAGACAAAGGACTCCACCTGTTGCATGCCCGTGGCAAAGGTGTGCATGAAGTGCAGAAAAATGCGTGTGTAACGTTCCATGCTGCCGCTGATGTCGCAAATGAGTACGAGCGGTCGCGGCTTGACGCCCGGTGTGCGCGTCGGGAGCGTGAAGTATTCTCCGGCGTGGCGCAGATTCTGCCGCATGGCGCGCCGCAGGTCGATCCGTGCGCCGCGCCCCGGCCGCAGACGACGGGTGCGTCGAAAGTCCAGAGATTGCGGCAGCTTTTCCAGAATGCGTTTCGCCAGCGCCAACTCCTCCTGACTCATTTCGGAAAAGTCCTTGTAGCGGAGTTGTTCCTGCCTGCTCCAGGTTGGGAGGACAGCGGTCAAAAGAGAATCGCCGGGGCTTGCGGCGCCATCGCTGTTCTCGTCAAGGGGACTGGCGCCAGGCGGCAACAGGAATTTCATGCGTCTGGGTTCGTTTTCCACCGGCGGGGGCATGTCCAGTTGTACCCAGTCGTCGACCGGCCGGCTCCAGAACAGGTCAAAGGCCCGGTCGAAGAGTTCCAGATCGCGTTGGCGCGAGACAATCAGGGAGCGCATCGTGTGGTACACGTCCAGACGTTGGCCCAGATCGATGTAGCCAAGGGCGTTGGCCACCTCGATCATGCGATTTGGCGTGGCGGCCATGCCCAGCGCGCGGCACATACGCCCGAAGAGGAGCAGGTTGTGCAGGAGTTGGCCACCCTGATGAAAGGTCCCGTCCGGCAGAACAGGCGCGAGGGTCATGAGACCAGGGCAGCGTTGGTTTGCGCCTGGACGATGGCGCGCTCGTGCAGGGCCTGCAGGCTATCGCCCGACAGCATGTCGATGTCGTCCTGGTATTTCAGGATCACACCGAGCGTTTCGGCGACCGTCTGGAGTGAGAGGGCGCGCTGGTCCAGCGCCACCAGCGCTGCCGTCCAATCCAGGGTTTCGGCAACGCCCGGGGACTTGAAGAGTTCCAGTTCCCGCATTTCCTGGATGAAGGCCGTTACCTGACGGGCGAGCAGGGGCTCCACGTCAGGCGCCTTCGTTCGCACAATTCGCAGTTCCTTCTCAAAGGATGGGTAATCAATCCAGTAATAGAGGCAACGGCGCTTGAGGGCGTCATGGACTTCCCGTGTGCGATTGGACGTCACCACGACGACCGGCGGAGTCCCGGCACGGATCGTACCGAGTTCGGGAATGGTGACCTGGAAGTCAGACAGCAACTCAAGCAAAAAGGCCTCAAATTCCTCGTCGGCACGATCGATTTCGTCAATCAGCAGGACAGGTCGCAGGCCATCGACACTGCTTTCGACGGCCTGGAGCAAGGGACGGGTCTGCAGGAACTCACGGGAAAAGATGCCCGCCTGCATTTCCTCGCGGCTGGCGCCGCTGGCTTCCAGCAGACGAAGATGCAGCATCTGGGCAGCGTAGTTCCATTCATAGAGCGCGTTGCTGGCGTCCAGCCCTTCATAGCATTGCAATCGGATGAGATCGCTGCCCAGAGCACCGGAGAGTACGCGTGCGATTTCCGTCTTTCCTACACCGGCCTCCCCTTCCAGAAACAGGGGGCGACCCAGACGCAGGGCGAGATAAATCGCCGTGGCCAGGCCCCGTTCAGCGATGTAGTCCTGCTCTTGCAGGGTCTGTTGCACGGAATTCACGGAATCGAACATACGGCTCCCCAGCATTAACCAGGAGGGCGAGGAAATCCTCGCCCTGAATTGCCTGGTATATTAACGCGTCGCGCCGCAAACGGGAATGCTTCGTTCAGCCGCCTGCAGCACGGACCGCGCGTTTGAGATAGACCCCGGCCATTTCCTGCCGGTAGGCCTCCGGAAAGCTCATGTCGCCGATCAGGTCATTGGCGATGTCGTCCTTCAACGCCGCCGCCGCCGCGTCGAGCGCTGCGTCGTCGAGCGAAGAACCGCGCAGCGCGGCCTCGGCGCCCGGTGAGCGCATCGCGCGGACGGTTGCCCCGCCCACGGCGACGTGGGCGCCGCTGCAACTGTCGCCGTCCTTGTGCAGGACGACGCAGATCCCCACCACCGCGTAGCGCGAGGCAGGATGCGGCATCTTGACATAGGCGCATCCTTCGTGGGGGTGCGCCGGGATCTCGATGCTGGTGATGATCTCCCCGGGCTCCAGGTCGACGGTGAAGAGGTCGATGAAGAAGTCGGCTGCCGCCACGCTGCGGCCGCCGGAAGCCCCCTCGATGTTGATGTTGGCGTTGAAGGCGACAAGCACGGTTGGCGGGTCCGACGCCGGGTCGGCGTGGGCCACGTTGCCGCCCAGTGTACCCCAGTTACGCACCTGCTGGTCGCCCACCATGCCCGTAGCGGTCGCCAGCGCACTGCAAGAAGCCTGGACGTCGGCAGAAGCCGCGATGTCGGCGTGGGTACAAAGCGCGCCGATCGTCAGCGAGCCGTTGTTGCTGATGCTGCCCAGACCCTCGATACGGCTGATGTCAATCAACAGCGGCGCTTCATTGAGCCGCAGTTTCATGGCGGGCAAGAGACTGTGGCCACCGGCCAGCAACTTCGCGTCCTCGTTGTCCGCCAGCAGCTGGAGCGCTTCCGCCACCGAAGACGGACGTGCGTAGTCAAATTCGGCTGGCCACATTAGCTGTTTCCTCCATTGCTGTGGGACTTGATTGTCTCCCATACGCGGCTGGGTGTAAGGGGCATGTCGATATGGCGCACGTCAAGGTGCGACAGCGCGTCCACCACGGCATTGACGACGGCCGGAGTGGCGGCGATCGTGCCGGTCTCGCCAGCGCCCTTGACGCCCAGCGGGTTGTTGGGCGTCGGTGTTTCGGTACGGCCCAGTTCAAAGGAAGGCAGCAGATCGGCCCGCGGAATGGCGTAGTCCATCAGCGAGCCGCTGACCAGCTGACCGTTTTCGTCATACTGGGCGCCTTCCCACAGGGCCTGGGCGACGCCCTGGGCGATACCGCCGTGTACCTGACCGTCGACGATCATGGGGTTAATGACCTTGCCGACGTCGTCGACGGCGATGTAGCGTTTGATGTCGACGTTGCCCGTTTCCGCATCCACTTCGACGATGCAGATGTGGGTGCCGAAGGGGTAGGTGCAGTCCGGCGGATCGTAGTAAGAAGTCTCGTCGAGGAAGGGTTCCATGTCGCCAGGCAGGCTCCAGCCGCCGGCGGCGGAGGTTGCGATGCCCATGAATTCGCCCACGACCTTGGACTTGTCCGGCGCGCCCTTCACCTGCACGCTGCCCACGCCTTCCTCATTGACGACGTATTCCACGTCTTCAATGTCGGCCTCAAACTCGTGTGCGGCGATGGCCCGTGCCTTTTCCTTGATGCGTTGCAGACTTCGCCAGACAGCCACACCGCCGACGGCGGTGCTGCGGCTGCCATAGGTGCCGTAGCCGAAGGGCGTGCCCAGGGTGTCACTGTGCTGCACGTGCACCTGGTCCATCGAGACCCCGAGCTCGTCGGCCACCAGTTGGGCGACGCTGGTCTCGTGTCCCTGGCCGTGCGACTGTGAACCGGTGGTAACGACCACGTCGCCGGTGATGTGCATGCGCACGTTGGCGCTCTCCCACAGCGCGGCGCCCCATCCCTCGCCGAACATCCAGGCCGACGGCGCGATGCCGCAGATCTCGATGTAGGTCGAGAAGCCGATGCCAAGATAGCGTCCCTCGGCGCGGGCGGCAGCCTGCTCGGCCCGGAAGTCTTCGTAACCCGTCATCTCAAGCGCCATGTCCAGCGCCTTGTCGTAGTCGCCGCTGTCGTAGCTCAGCCCGTTGAGCAGGTTGTTGTTCGGCTCAAAGGGGAAGGCATCGCTTGGCACGAAGTTCTTGCGCCGCACTTCAACCGGGTCCATGCTCAGTTCGCTGGCTACCAGGTCGACGGCGCGTTCTACAACGTAGGTCGCTTCCGGCCGTCCCGCGCCGCGATAGGCGTCGACCATGCCTGTATTCGTGTAGACCCCGGTCACGTGGCAGTAGATATTGGGGAACTGGTAGGCCCCGGATAGCATTCGACCGTAGAGTGTGGTCGGAATGCCTGGCGCCACGGTTGACAGGATTCCGCCCAGGTTGGCGAAGGTCTTGACCTTGAGGGCCGTGATTGTGCCGTCCCTGTTGGCGCCAACCTCGACGTCGGTGACGTGGTCCCGACCGTGGGTGGTGGCGATGTAGTTTTCCGAACGGGTCTCCACCCACTTCACCGGACGCCCGACTTTCTTCGACAGGGCGGTGGTCAACACGTATTCCGGATACATGAAAATCTTGGCGCCGAAGCCGCCGCCGATTTGCGGCGAGATGACGCGGACCTTGTTCTCCGGAACGCCAAAGATGAATGCCGTGAAGAGCAGGCGATGCACGTGCGGTGCCTGCGAGGTCATCCAGATCGTATATTCGCCATTGACCGGCTCGTGCTGGGCGATGCAACCGCGCGTCTCCATGGGCGTGGGGATCAAACGCTGGTTGCGCAGGCGCTGCTTCACGACCACGTCAGACGAGGCCAGCGCGGCGTCCGCGCCTTCCTGGTCGCCGCAGTCCCATTCCATACAGACGTTGTTGGGCGCGTTCTCGTGCAGTTGCGGCGCGCCCTCGAAGGTTGCTTCCTCGGCGTCGGTGACGGCCGGCAACACCTCCCATTCGACGTCGATCAACTCGACGGCGTCCTGGGCTGTGGCCCGGTCCTCGGCGACGACGACGGCGACACCGGCACCAACGTGCGTCACCTTCTCGACTTCCAGCGCGCGTGGCGTGTTGAGGTTGTTTTCCACGCCACCGGCGGGCCAGGGGCAGGGCAGGGGATTGACGTCCATGAAGTCCTGGCCGGTGTACACGCCCACGACGCCGGGCACGGCTGCGGCCGCTTCGGTGTTGATGCTGACGATGTTCGCATGGGCATGCGGGCTGCGCAGGATGGCGATATGGGTCATGCCTGGAATATTGATGTCTTCCAGATAGCGGGCCTCACCGGTGATGAGACGCGGGTCTTCCTTGCGTTTTACGGCCTTGCCCACCACAGCCATTTAGTCACCTCCTGCCTGCGCCACCGCCGCCACGGCCTTCACGATGTTGTGATAGCCGGTGCAACGGCAGAGATTGCCTTCCAGCCCATGACGAATCTCATCCTCGTCCGGGTTGGGATTGTCGGCCAGCAGGGCCGTGGTCGCCATGATCATGCCAGGTGTACAGAAGCCGCACTGCAGACCATGGTTGTCCCAGAAGCTCTGCTGCATGGGATGCAGATCGCCGTTATGCGCCAGGCCTTCAATAGTCGTGACGTCACAGCCATCCGCCTGAACCGCCAGGCTGGTACAGGACTTTAGCGCCTTGCCGTCCATGTGGACGGTGCAGGCCCCGCACTGACTGGTGTCACATCCGATCTTGGTGCCCGTCAGCCCCAGTTCGTCACGCAGATAGTTGACGAGCAGGGTGCGGGCCTCTACATCACTTTCCCGCGTGCAACCGTTCACATTAACGCTGATTTTCATGGCTCCTCCGAATAGCAGAAGTATCCAGTCAAAACAGGGACATTTGCGTCAAAGGCAATGCTCCTCGTTTGTATACGGGTTCATGCGGCCTCCCGAATTTGGCGGGCCAGATTGCCAAAAAAGCGTTTGCTCATCATGTTGGCCGCCGCCTTGATCAGGCGTTGGCCAATTCGCGCCAGTTTTCCCGAGATGTTGGCTTCTGCATCCCAATGCAGAACCGTGCCGCCATCGTCCCTTTCCACCAGCCGCATCACGACGTTGCCGCTGATAATGCTGCCCTGACCTTCGCCGCTCACTGTCAGTCGGTAACTGACGGGTGCTTGAATCTCGCTCATGCGCACCTGGCCGGTGAAACGGCCGCTCACGGCAGCCATGCTGACCTTTGCGATCGCCCGCCAGGCGTGTTGCTCATCTTCAACCGGGACAAACTCTTCCACGCCAGGGATAGCGCCTGAGATGGCCTCCGGGTCCATCAACGTGGACCAGACCTGCTCCCGTTTTTCCCTGAATAGGTAGGTTCCGTCCAGCTTCATGCACTTTCCTTCCAAAAGAATTGCAATTGAGCGGAAGTATAAATCGCTTTGACTGGCGCTGCAAAGAAAAGTTGCCTAGCAGAAAATGCGAACTGTAATCCCGCATGAAGATTGCCGTGTCGCACTCCTGACCTGAAGTCAATTGGGCAACCATTCGTGGCAATGCTACCCGAACCCGCTATACTTCCAGAGTTGAACAGTAGTCCACATGATCTGGAGACCCGGCATGAGCGAATTTGCTGCGATTGGACAACCAAAACCGATCATTGATGGCAAGGCCAAGGTTACGGGAAGCGCACGTTATTTGCCGGACATCAACCTGCCGGGCACGCTGCATGCGCGCCTGGTACCGTCAACCTACGCCCACGCCAACGTCCTCGGCGTGGACGGCAGTGCGGCCCTGGAAGTCCCCGGGGTGTCCGCCGTCCTGACTCATGAAGACCTGCCGGACCTCGCCCCGGCCTCGCGCAATCGCCTCTTGCTGGCGCGCGGCAGGGTCATTTTTGTCGGTCAACCCGTAGCCCTGGTGCTGGCGGACAGCGAGACAGCGGCGGCGGACGGCGCAGACCAGGTCGTCGTCGATTACGAGCCCCTGCCCGCCGCCATGAGTTTCGCCGAGGCCGTGGCCGGGGACGCGCCCCTGGTCTGGCCGGATGGCGTCCCGAAGGGCGCGGATGACGCGGGCGAGCACGGAGCCGGAGCCGGCGGCGGCGAAGAAGAGGAAGAGGATGACACGCCGAGCAATCTCGCTGCGGAAAGCACTACGTCACGCGGCGATCTGGCGGCCGGATTCGCCGAGGCCGATCTCATCCTCGAGCATACCTACACCTCGCCGATGGTGCACCAGAGTTCAATCGAGACTCACGGCGTGCTGGCCCAGCCGGACCCGATGACGGGCGGCATGAACGTGTGGACCAGCACCCAGGACCCCTTTGGTTGTCGCAGCACCGTCGCCGACGTCCTGGGCGTGACTGAATCGATCGTCAAGGTAAAGGGCGCCGTCATCGGTGGAGGATTCGGCGCCAAGTTTACGGTCTACGAGCCACTGGTGGTACTCGCCGCCCAGGCGGTCAACCGTCCGGTGAAACTGGCGCTGACCCGCAGTGAGGAAATCGCCGCGACGACGCCGGCGCCACCCCTGGAAGTGAAACTGAAACTGGGCGCACGCAAGGATGGCACGCTGACGGCGCTCCAGACGGACGTCACCATGGATGCCGGTTGCTACCCGATGAACCTGGCGAGTTTCGTGGGTTATCAGGTCGGCAACTATTATCCCGTACCCAACATGGAGATCCGGGTGCGCGAGGCCCTGACCTTCAAGCCTTCGGCCGGCGCCTATCGTGCGCCCGGCGCACCGACTGCGTTCTTCGTCATTGACACGGCCATCGACGAAATGGCGGAACAACTGGGGCTGGATTCGGTCGACATGCGCATCATGAACGCCGCAAGAGAAGGCGATTTGCAGGCGGATGGCAGCCCATGGCCCGACCAGGGCATACGGGCGACGCTGGAGGCCGTGAGGGCCCACCCGATCTGGCAGAACCGCGAACAGAGCCGGGCGGAAGGCCGGGGCGTTGGAATCGCCCTCGGTGGTTGGATGGGTGGCCAGTCGGCAGCGGCGGCGATCTGCAACGTCAACCGCGACGGCATAATCCAGATTAATTCTGGCGCGATGGACATCAGCGGCGTTGCGACAAGCTTCAACCTGATCGCTGCCGAGGCTTTTGGCGTTTCGCCGGACAAGGTCATGATTCTCGATGCCGATACGGAAACGGCAACCTTTTCCGCCGGGTCGGGCGGCAGCAAGACGCTCTACAGCAACGGTCTGGCTGTGCGCGAGGCTGCCGCAGACGCGCGGCGCCAGGTGCTGGCCATCGCGGCAGATGAGTTTGAGGCGGACCCCGAGGACCTGGAGATCGTCGATGGTGAAGTCCGGGTGAAGGGTACGCCCACCCGTTCCATCCCGGTTGGGGACATCGTCGAAAAAGGCCAGGGCTTTGGCGCCAATCACGCGCCGGTCCTTGGTCAGGGCCGTACGACAGTTACGGACCAGTCGCCCGCCTTCAGCGTGCAACTGGTTGAGGTCGACGTCGACCGCGAAACCGGGGAGGTGCAGGTCCTCAAGCACGTCATTGCCCAGGATGCCGGTCGCGCCATCAACCCCCTGGCCGTCGAAGGCCAAATGGTCGGTGGCGCTGTCCAGGGCCTTGGCTGGGCGCTCTATGAGGAAATGGCCTACGACGAGGACGGCCAGTTGCTATCCGGCTCCTGGATGGACTACACCATGCCGGACTCCATGCAGACTGCGCCGGAGATGGAGACCATCATCGTCGAGGTCCCGTCGGAGCACGGTCCCTTTGGCGCCCGCGGGGTTGGGGAGCCCCCCGTGGTCCCCACGCCGGCGGCAGTGGCCAACGCCATTGCCCACAGCACCGGGCTGCGCTTGACGGACCTGCCGATGACGGCGCCTCGCGTGCTGCAGGCCCTGCGTTCGCAGAACGGGGGCTGAGTTCTGGAGCCGGCAGGCGGCTGACATGAAAGACAGCCAACTGGCAGAATTGCGGGGCGGGCAGCGTTCGGACGGCGAACGCGTGCTCGCCCTGCAGTACGCGCCCATGTTACGCATGGATGCAAACGAACCCTTTCTTCCGCTCGCACTTGGTTACACAGTTTTCCGTGAGGGCCGGGATTCACGCTCTTTTCCAAGGCGCATTGAATTGCCGCCAGCCTGCGAATTCGCCATTGAATACGCGATCTGGTGGGACTGGGACATTGAGCATCTCTACGAACTGGAGCACGTCTGGGTCTATGTGGGCCAGGACAAAAGGGTCATGGATGCCGAGGCCAGCTGGCACGGCGATTGGCATTCCATGCGTTCGCCGGATGGCAGTTTGCCCCTGCTGGACGGTCGCGTTTCACCCTGCTCCGAGCCCGGCAAACATGCCTTCGCGCCCGACCCGGCGCCCTTGCTGAAGCAAAAAGCAAAGACCGTCCTGTGTTGCGGACCACAGGCCGGGACCAGTGGCGTGCACGTTACGCCCCTTTACGCAGGTCGCATTGGAGAACGCAACGTCATCAACAACCAGCTCGTCTGGACCTGGCTGGAACGCCGACGCTTTGAGCCCGCATGGAATTTCTCGCAAATTGTCGATCTGCGCGACTGCATCGCCGTGCCCTGGCCCGCGCTGGAGGCCTGGATTCCGGAGCGTGTCACCCATCTCGTCACAGAACTTGAGGCCAACATCGCCCCACGCGAGCGCCGTGTCTTGCGAATCGCCCATCGCGGCGCTTCAGCGCTCGCTCAGGAAAACTCCGTCAGCGCCTTTCGCGTCGCCGCAGAACGGGGCGCGGACATGGTGGAGGTGGACCTGCGCTTTACGGCGGACAAGATACCGGTCGCCGCCCATGACGCCGATTTGCAACGCGTCTATGGCGTGGAGGGCAACGTGGCCGATTGCAGCCTGGAGGAGCTGCGTCGTCTGACAGAGGGCAGGGGAGAACCCCTGCTGACTCTGGAGCAGGTCGTTCAGGCCTGCCGGCAATTGATGCTCGGCCTGTATCTGGACGTCAAGGACGTTGACGATGAGGACGCTGGTCTGGCGGCCGTTGAATTGCTGCGGCGGAACGGCATGCTGCCGGTGACCGTCTTCGGCTCATTTCGCGCGGACTGGATGGCCGATCTGAAAGCGCTTTGCCCGGACGCCATGACTTCCATCCTTTTCGCTTCACGTCACGTGGATCCCGTCCGGCTGGCGCGCTCGCTCAACGCTGATTTCGTGCACCCTTGCTGGGAGCGCTTTGACCGGCCTCAGGACTGGCTAACGCCGGACTGGCTGGCAGCCGTACGCGAAGCTGGCCTGGGCGTCATGATCTGGCACGAAGAGCGCCCGGATGTCATTCGGGACCTGTATGAGCTTGGAATCTACGGCATATGCGCGGACGACCCGCAACTTTTGCTGCCGCCGGTTGCTGACTCCTCACAATGAACGAGGATGCAAGACCGACCAACGAGCAAATTGCAAACGCCGGTCGTCTGGTGGGCCTTGAATTCACGGAGGACGAGTGCAGCCAGATGGCGCAGCGTCTGGCCGAAAGGGCCGACCACTTCGAAAGGCTGCGCGAAGGACCCTTCGCGCGCCTGGGCAACCACGATGCGCCCTCCCTGTATTTCGATCCCAGGTTGCCGCGTAAGGGGTCTGTGCCCGCCGTAAAGCGTCACTATCGCCTGGCGGATGCGCCCGAGACGCAGCGACCTGCGACACTGGAGGAACTGGCCTTTTGGCCGGTCTCGCAACTGTCCCGCCTGCTGAAAAAGCGCCAGGTCAGTTCCCTTGAACTCACGGAAATGTATCTGGCCCGCCTGCGCCGTTTTGGCCCGCAACTTGAATGCGTGGTCACCGTCACCGAAGAGCTGGCGCTGGAGCAGGCCCGTCGGGCTGACGAGGAGCTGGCGCGCGGAGTTTATCGAAGTCCGCTGCACGGCATCCCCTGGGGCGCCAAGGACCTGCTGGCCACGAAAGGCTATCCGACGACATGGGGCGCGACCCCCTGGCGCGACCAGGTGCTGGATGTCGATGCCACAGTCGTGCAGCGCCTGGAGGGTGCCGGCGCGGTGCTGATCGCCAAGCTGACCCTTGGCGCGCTCGCCAATGGCGACGTCTGGTTTGGCGGACTGACGCGCAACCCATGGAATATGGAAGAGGGGTCCAGCGGTTCATCGGCGGGCTCGGCCAGCGCAACGGTGGCTGGCCTGGTCGGCTTTTCGATCGGCAGTGAGACCCTGGGGTCAATTGTGTCTCCCTCTGCGCGTTGCGGGGCTACCGGTCTGCGGCCGACATTCGGGCGGATCAGTCGCCACGGCGCCATGACGCTCAGCTGGTCGATGGACAAGCTCGGGCCGATTTGCCGCTCGGTGGAGGACTGCGCCCTGGTGCTCGGCGCCATTTATGGCCCGGATGGAAGAGACCCGACGGTGAGCGACAGTCCCTTCACCTGGCTGCCACGTGGGGGCATGGAAGGAACTCGCATCGGCTACGTGGCGTCCGCGTTTGCGCCCGATGGTTCTGGCGAGGACGAGGATGAGGAGGAAAGGGAAAACAACGTCAACGTTCTGGCGACATTGCGGTCACTGGGCGCAGAGCTGTGCCCGGTGCATTTGCCGGAAGATGACCTGGATGCCGCCAACCTGATCCTGCTGGTTGAAACCGCGGCGGCATTCGATGAAATGACCCGGCACAACCTGGATGACCAGCTGGTCCGTCAGGTCGAATCCGCCTGGCCCAATCAGTTGCGCTCGGCGCGCTTCATTCCCGCGGTCGAATACATTCAGGCCAACCGTTTCCGCACGCATCTGATGCAGGAGATGGACGACCTGATGGAAGACATTGATCTGCTGGTAACGCCCTGTTTCGCTGGCAAGGTCTTGCCAGTCACCAATCTGACGGGCCATCCGGCGCTGGCTTTGCCGAATGGCTTCAGGGCCAATGGCACGCCTACCAGCGTCAGCTTCATTGGAAAGCTGGACCAGGAAGCTGAACTGCTTGCCGCCGCCCGGGTGTACCAGGAGGCGACCGGCTTTCATCGGCAGCATCCGCCACAATTCACGGGGAATACGGGTGGCTGATCCTCGCTTCGCCGGCCAGGTGGCGCTGGTAACGGGCGGCGCCAGCGGTATAGGCGCGGGAATCGCCCGGCGTCTGGCACATGAAGGCGCCAGCGTCACGATTGGCGACATCAACCCTCCCGCAGAGGAGGATGTCGCGGCGTCGATGATGGTGGACGTTCGGGAGGAGGACTCGGTGAGGCGGGCCATGGCCGCTGTGATCGCCGACCATGGCCGGCTGGACATTCTGGTCAATTGCGCCGGAATTCCGGGACCTACCAGCGTCAACATCAGCGACTACAGCGCGGAGGAATTCGATCAGGTCGTGGCGGTGAATCTGCGCGGGGCCTTTCTGACGACAAGGGCTGCCATTGAGGCCATGTTGCCTCGCGGATACGGGCGGATCCTTCATCTGGTGTCGATTGCGGGCAAGGAAGGCAATCCGGGCATGGTCGGCTACTCGGCCTCCAAGGCAGGCATGACCGGACTGATCAAGGGCGTTGGCAAGGAATACGCGACCAGCGGCATCACGGTTAACGGGCTGGCTCCTGCGGTCATACAGACTCCCATGATCGCCGACGTGACGCCGGAGACGCTCGCTTACATGGAAAGCAGGATTCCCATGGGTCGGCTTGGCACGATAGAGGAAGTGACGTCGCTGGCCTGCTGGATCGTGTCCCCCGAGGCCAGTTTCAATACCGGCTGCATCTTCGATCTCACCGGGGGACGCGCCACCTGGTAAAAAACGGCGCCCGACTGGCGGACGCCGTTCTCCTCGTTGGCTTCGTGCCAGAATCAGGCTTCCTTGCTTCCACCAGTAGCTTCGGCGATCCAGGCCAGTGCTACGCCGCCTATGATGTGGCCGTAGAATTGAGCGCCCGAGAGATCCAGCGCAAGCACGGCGCCCCCGGTTATCGCCGGCACAATGATGTTGGGGGAAATGATCCACCAAATGATGCCGTAGACCAGCCCGACGACCATGGTCTGCCAGCCACCGGTGGCCATGCTTTCAACCCATCCGGTGTATATGGCACCGTAAATGGCGCTGCCAATCAGAAACAAAATGAAGCCAATTATCGCTGCGCTTCCCTCTCCAAGAATCCCGGCGATCATGGAGATTTCTCCAGATCCCATAAAGGCGAGGTACAGGAAACTGGCGATGATGCCAAGCATCCCTCCCCTGTGTAGTTTTTCCATCTCCATCAGAATCCCCTCTCAACTCCTCCTGTCTTTCGGATTGCCGCCAACCAAGCATACCCTGTTTTGCTTAGTGTAGCAAAGTAACTGGTTCTCTATCCACGCATGGCGATGCATTCGCGTCATCGCTGCCGCCACATGTCGAGTTCCCTTGCAAATGGCACAGGAATTGCCCCTTTTCGCCATACGCGAATCGGCCCAGGACCTCAAGTGACCTGGCAAATGCAGTCTGTTGAATCGCCAGCGGCTGCGTTATTCTCTTGCGGATTGGCGGGCCCGAAATGGAGATGGAATGACTGCAAGAGCGGACATCGGGTTGATCGGGCTGGCGGTGATGGGCCAGAACCTGATTCTTAACATGAACGACAATGGTTTCACTGTCGCGGTCTACAACCGGACGACAGAAAAGGTGACCCGCTTCATTGAGGGCGAGGCCAAAGGACGTGACATCATCGGCACCTACAGCCTGGCGGACCTCTGCGCTGCGCTCAAACGCCCGCGTCGGGTGATGCTCATGGTGCAGGCCGGGCGCGCCGTCGACGTGGTCATTGAACAGCTCCTGCCGCACCTTGAAGCGGGCGACATCATCATTGACGGCGGCAATTCCAACTACGAAGACTCACGGCGGCGGACGCAGGAACTGGAGGCTATGGGCTTTCTTTACGCCGGTGTAGGCGTTTCCGGCGGCGAGGAAGGCGCGCGTTTTGGCCCCTCCATCATGCCTGGTGGCTCAACCGAAGCCTGGCCGCACATCCGGCCGATTTTCCAGGCGATCGCGGCGAAGGTCGCCGATGGTACGCCCTGTTGCGACTGGGTGGGGCGGGATGGCGCCGGTCACTTCGTCAAAATGGTGCACAACGGCATCGAATACGGCGACATGCAACTGATTTGTGAGGCCAGCCATCTACTTCAGGCTGGACCTGGGCTCGACCATGACCAAATGGCCGCTGCATTCCGGCGCTGGAACGACGGACCGCTGGATTCCTATCTTATCGAGATAACCGGTGACATTCTGGCCTTTCGTGACGAGGCAGGTGAGCCAATCGTCGAC
This sequence comes from Anaerolineaceae bacterium, assembly GCA_026708325.1. Lineage (GTDB taxonomy): Bacteria > Chloroflexota > Anaerolineae > Aggregatilineales > Phototrophicaceae > JAGWBD01. The sequence goes on from JAPOVC010000014.1 coordinate 217,563, forward strand.
AAGATTCTGGATACAGCGGGTCAGAAGGGCACGGGCAAGTGGACGGCAGTGGCGTCGCTGGACCACGGAGCGCCGCTGACCCTGATAAGTGAGGCGGTCTTCGCGCGCTTTCTCTCTTCCCTCAAGGAGGAGCGTTGCGTGGCTTCCGGCATTTTGTCCGGTCCCTCCGACCTGACCGGAAACGGGGCCCTGAATCTTGAGGACGTGGAGCAGGCGCTATACGCCTCAAAGATCATTTCCTATACCCAGGGTTACATGCTGCTGGCCGCCGTAGACCATGAGTTGGGCTGGGAGCTGAACTATGGTGGCATCGCCCGCATGTGGCGGGAGGGCTGCATCATCCGTTCGGCCTTCCTGGACCGCATCAGCGACGCGTGGGAACGCAACCCCGAACTGGGCAACCTTCTCCTCGATGACTATTTCAGGGAGCAGGTGGGGCAGGCGCAGGCCAGCTGGCGGCGTGTCGTCGCCTGGGCGTCGCTGGCCGGCATACCCGTGCCCGCCATGTCGAGCGCGCTGGCCTTTTACGACGGCTATCGGCACGAACGCCTGCCGGCCAATCTCCTGCAGGCCCAGCGCGATTACTTTGGCGCGCACACTTACGAAAGGGTCGACAGGCCGCGTGGTGAGTTCTTCCACACGAACTGGACCGGAACCGGTGGAGACGTGACCGCCGGTTCCTACGACGCCTGAGCCAATTGCCGGCGGCGCCATGCCATCCCTGACGGTAAACGCTGCCTTTCTGATCACCTTTTTTCTGGCCCTGGCGCTGGCCGTCGCCACCAGCCCGCTGATGATGAAGCTGGGCGTTCGCCTGGGCATTGTGACGCGGCCCTCCGGGAGACGTCGCCACGAAGGCGACCGGGCCCGCCTTTCAAGGCTGGGAGGCGGCGTCCTGTTTGTCAGCTTCACCGCGACGGTTCTGGTGGCCCAACTGCTCGATGTGCCGCGCCATGATGCGGAGGAACCTCTGCGCCTGACCGGTCTGTTGCTGGGCGCATTGGTCATTTTTGCCACGGGCTTGCTGGACGACTACCTGGAACTGAAGCCGCACTGGTGGTTCGCCGGTCAGTTGCTGGCCGCCAGCATCGCGATTCATCATCACATTTTCATTGAAGGCTTCAACAATCCACTGACCGGCACTCAAACGCCGGAGTGGCCCTTCATGATCACGATTGCCCTGTCGTTGCTGTGGATCATTGGCATGACCAACACTGTCAATTTTCTGGACGGCCTCGACGGACTCTCCCACGGGGTGGTCTTTATCGCCGCCTGCGTCCTGTTTATGAACAGCGCAATCGTGCTTGAACCCCCACAGCTCAGCGTCAGTCTCTTGCCACTGGCCCTTATGGGCGCTACCCTGGGGTTTCTGGTCTACAATTATTATCCTGCGCGGATATTCGCCGGCGGCGGTGCCTATCTGCTTGGTTACCTGATCGCCTGTCTAAGCATCATCGGCGGGGCCAAAATGGCGACAGTGCTGATGGTGATGGCCCTGCCCATACTTGATGCCATCTGGCAAATGGTCAATCGCATCCTGACCGGCCGCAGCCCCTTTCGCGGCGACCGGGGCCACGCCCATCATCGCCTGCTTGATCTTGGTTTCAGCCAGCGCCAGATTGTGCTGGGCTACTATCTCTTCTGCACGGGCTTCGGTACCCTGACCCTGCTACTGGAAAGTCGGTCTTTCAAGCTGATTTCTCTGGTCCTGTTGTCGGCCATTGTAGTGTGCGGCCTGGCCCTGCTGCTTTGGCTGGGGCGAGAGGGCGTTCAGGGCGCAGCGGGCAACAGGTCACCGGGCAGGGGCGTGTAGCGAACATCCTCGTAACCGAATGCGGCCGGACCGACTACCTCAAGCGCAGCCGGCGTCTTCAATTCCCGAACGGCCGGCATGCCAATCACGGCCACACGCAGGCCATAGCGCAGCATTTCAGTGCCCAGTGGGGTGCCATCCTCCAGCGTGACGATGGTGATCAGGTCCGGCACGCAGCACTCTACGTCGCCGTCGCGCCACGCCACCAGGTTCTCATTCTGGAAGACGATCTCCATGCGGTCGTCGGGATTGTCAAAGGCCTGCAGGCTCATCCTGCCCCTTGCAAAGCCCTGCACGGTGCGACGTTCCACGTCCACGATTTTGCCTTCAAACAGCACCCGCCCGTTTCCCAGGTCGGCAATGACTTGCGCCGGGGAGGCCACCTTGTCCTCTCGCGCCTGCATTAAGGCCCTACCCAGGTCCAGCGCCAGCGAAAGTGTGCCGCGTACCAAATTGGCCTTGACTTCCGCGCCACTCATCAGGGACATCACCAGCGCGGCACTGCCGCCCATCTCGATGGTCAGGTTGCGGGCCCACTCCTCAGCCTGCAACGGGCTGGACAGTCGTTCAAAGATGGCGATGTTGCCGTGGCAGTCGCCGAGGGCCAGGGGACTGGCCGGAATGCCGCCTATAGAGAAGGTGTCCATCTGCAATTCCGGGAAAGCGCGGCCCATGCCGTCCCCGTCAAGAACCGGCAACCCGAGTTGCAGGGCGCTCATCAGCGGTTCCAGGGCGTTGGATCCCCCGATCTCGTTGATTACGAGGGCATCGAAATCACGTCCCAGATGTGCGGCCAGCGCCTGCACTGCACGGGCGACTTCGTCGCCGGCCTCGATCTTTTCGATGCCGACGGTGGGCGCGCCCGTCATCCCTACACCGACTACAAGCGTGTCATCGTCCAACTGTTCCACGTTCATAACCGGGCAGGGCGCGCCAGACAGCCGCAACTGCCTGTCCAGCTTCAGGCGTCCGATGTAGGTATTGCCGCCGCCGCCGGTGCCAAGGATGCCGGCCCCGAGCGCCAGAGCGGCCGTATCGCCCAGACCCACACTGGCGCTCACTGGCCGTATCGCTCCTCTACCGGCACGTATTCGACGTCATAGCCAAACACCCGCGGGCCGACCAGCTGCAGTCCCGCCTCGGAACGCCAACGGGGGGTGCAGGGAAAGGCGATCACCTCCACGCGGAAGCCGTAACGCAGGCCTTCGGTGGTGATGGGCTCACCGGTCTCAATATCCAGCACGGCGATGAGGTCCGGCACGGTGACGCAGACCTCGCCGTCGATGCGCGCGGCAAGGTGCTCGTTCTGGAAGGAGAGCTGCAATTTCCGGCCTTCATAGTCGGCGATGCCGGTCATGAAGGCGTCGCCCTTGGCGAAACCGGCCTCCGTGCGCCGCTGGACATCGCTGATCTTGCCGCGGAATACCGTGTATCCATTCACCGACTCACGAACGGTTCGGACCGGGTCCTGTTCCTCCAGCCGGGCCCGGCGGATCGTCTCGCCGATCCGTTGGGCCTGGGTGATCGTGTCCGGCACGGCCGCTTCCTTCAGCTCCGCGACGGTCGCCGCATAGAGGGCGATCATTGCCATGGCGCCCATGTCGACGGTTACGCTGCGGGCGAAGGTCTCCGTCCAGTGGTTGTTGATGGTCTCCATGATGACGGTGTTGCCCCGTTCGTCCGACATGGCGATGGGCGTGGCGGAGATGCCGTGAATTGTGTGCGTGACCATTTGCAGCTCGGGGAAAGCCCGGCCCATGCCGTCACAATCGACCATGGGCAGACGCAGTCGCGCGGCGGCATAGATCGGAACGACCGAGTTTAGCCCGCCCGCCTCGATGCTCATCGTCGCGCGTACCGTCTTGCCGATGTACTTGCCGACCGAGAGAAAGGCATTGACGATGTCGTCGCCGTTGGGCATTTTCTCGACCATCACCGTGGGCGCGCCCATCATGGCGGTGGGAACGATGAGGTCCTCGTCGTCCAGTTCGTCCAGGGTATAGAGATCAACCGGGCCGTAGCGACGAATCGATTCACGCGCCATCAACTTACCGATGTAGGGGTCGCCGCCGCCGCCGGTTCCCAGCACCGCAGCGCCAAGCGCAATGTCCTCCAGGGCCGCTTCATCAATGACGCGCATCACTCGCCCTCCTGCAAGTCTCCGACGGCCTTGACCATGATGCGCGTGGCGTTGCCGGGCAGATAGGCCAGCGGGACTTCCTCGACCTCGACAATCTCTACGCTTTCCGGGTCCGCCCCTGCGGCGGTGGCGCGGGACGTGGCTTCGGCGCGGGCCCTTGCCAAGGCATCGTCTCGCGTCATTTCCGCCAGAGAAAAGATTTGGTCGCACTCCCCGCCAACCTGTGCGATGGCCGCTCCGATGGCGTTGGCCACCGGGAAATGGTCCGGGCGCACCATCTCCGAGGCGCCGACGACTTTGCGGCGCACGAGAATGCTGCCGCCGCCGACCACAATAACCGGCACTTCCGCCGCGCTGGTCTTCATGCGGTCCACGGCAATGTTGACCATGTCCTCGATGCGGTCCTCGACCTTCGCGACAAGCCCTGAATCCAGCCCGGAGACGCGGCTGGCGTCACCGATATCCTCATGTCCCGCGGCCACGACGACGTCGGTCGCCGTGAGCTCCTCGCCGCCGAAGACCTGCGCGCGTGAGGTGAGTTCGTACCCCACGCTGCGCGGCCCGACCTGCAAGGGCTCCCCCTGGATGAGGCTGCCGCCACCGAGTCCAATGGAAATCGTGTCCGGCATGCGGAAGTTGGTGCGGACGCCACCGATCTCCACCGCAAGGGCGGCGACGCGCGGGAATCCCTGTCGCAGCACACCGATATCCGTCGTGGTGCCGCCCACGTCGACAACAATGGCGTCGCGCAGGCCGCTCAGGAAAGCCGCGCCACGCATGCTGTTGGTGGGGCCGGAAGCGAAAGTCAGCACGGGGTAGGCGGCGGCAAAATCAGCGGCCATCAGCGTGCCGTCGTTCTGACTGATATAAAAGGGCGCGGTGATTTTCATTTCCTGCAGCGCGGAACGGAAGCCATTGATGGTCTGGTGGGCCAGCTGGCGCAAACAGCCGTTCATAATGGCGGCGTTTTCGCGCTCCAGCAGGCCGATGCGCCCGATGGAACTGGACAGGGTAATGGTCGCGTCCGGGATGACATCTCGTACAATGGCCGCCGTGTCTTCCTCGAAACTGGCGTTCACCGGGGAGAACACCGAGGAAATGGCGACGACGTCTATACCCTCGTCGCGAATTTGTACGGCGATGTCCCGAACTTCGCCTGGGTCGAAGGGTGATATTTCACGGCCGTCAAACTCGTGCCCGCCATGCGCCATGAACATCACACCGCCCACGGCCTCACTCAGGTCTTTCGGCCAGTCAACCATGGGTGGCAGGCAGGCCGTCGCCGGCAAGCCAAGGCGTATGCAAGCCGTGCGTGTGAGGTGGCGCCGTTCCACGACGGCGTTGGTGAAGTGGGTCGTTCCGATCATCACGCCGTCGACAGAATCCACCTTCAGTTCACTGTCGCGCAACAGGGTCCCGAGCGCGTCGGTGATTCCGTCCGTCACGTTGGCCGTCGTTGGCGTTTTGACTGAGCCCAGCACGTTGTGTCCGTCCATCAGCACGGCGTCGGTGTTGGTGCCCCCGACATCGATTCCTATGCGCACGCTTGCTCCTTTCCGGTGTTGCCGTTCAGGTCTGCTGTCCGTTCCGGCTCTCAGTTACGGGTAGTCCTATGCGTCCACCCGGCAGGGGGCGCCAGGGAACATCGTAGCCAAAGGCAGTTGGTCCCACGGCCGCCAGTGCGGCCTTCGTGCAGAGTTCGGCTGGCGCAGGAACAGCGATGACCACCACTCGTGTCCCGTAACGCAGCATTTCGGTGGAGACCGGCTCACCGGTTTCGGCAGTGACAATGCAGATCAGATCGGGCACGGTCGCCACGACCTCGCCATTGAGCCAGGCGATCAGGTATTCGTTCTGGAAGGCGATCTTCAGTTCATCCACGCCGTCAAAGGCGACGCAGGTCAGGTTGCCCCGGGCGAAACCACGCACGATGCGGCGATTCACGTCATTGATCTTGCCGCGAAAAATGATCTTCCCCTGCAGGCGCTCCGCCACGACGGCTGGCACATCATCGCCCTGGGAGTTCAGTACGGCGCGACCAAGCTGGCGGGCGAGGCTGAGGGTGTACTTGATCGCGGTTGACCGCAGTTGGACGCCATTCATCACATAGCCAGCCATGGCGCCACGGGCCCCCATGCTGATGGCGATGTTGCGCGCCACGCGTTCCCCCCACTTTTCCGTGGCAGCCTGTGGCACCAGGGCGAAACGGTGTGCGACGTCCACGATGGCATAGGGCGCGGCGCTGATGTCACCCTCAAAGACGAAGGCGGACATCTGGATTTCCGGGAAGGCGCGTCCCATCCCGTCGGCGTCCACGGTCGGGATGCCCAGTTGCCGGCCGGCAATCAGCGGTTGCATCGAATTGGCGCCACCTATTTCAGCAATGACCGCGGCATCAAACTTTCGGCCGACGTGGTTTTGCAGCTGGACGATGGCTTCCGCCATTTCCCGCCCCTGGGGGATCTTCTCAATACTTACGGTCGGGGCGCCGATGTTGCCACAGACCACCAGACAGGCGTCGTCCGGTACCTGCCTGGGGTCGAGCACAGGTTGCGGTCCGTACTCTTCCAGCACGGAACGCAGGTGCAGGCTGCCCAGATAGGGATTGCCGCCGCCGCCGGTCCCCAGAATGCCGGCGCCAATGGCGATGGGTTGAATATCTTCGACCGTGACCTGTTTGAGCATCAGGTCAGCTCTGGATGCAGGTGGCAGGCGACCTTGTGGTCGGCATCGACCGTGACCAGCGGCGGCTCGTCTGTTTCGCAGCGGTCGAGAGTCTCTGCGTGACAACGCGGCGCAAATGGACAGCCCCTTTCCGGCCGCCCGGCCGTGGGGTCGCCGCGCAACACGATTTGCTCGCCCTGAGAGTCCGGCTCCGGCTCCGGGATGGCGGATATCAGGGCCTGGGTGTAGGGATGTCGCGAATCCTCGAAGATCGTACGCACGGGCGCTTGCTCAACGATCTTGCCCAGGTAGAGCAGGGCAACCTCGTCACACATGTAGCGCACAACGCTGAGGTCATGGGAAATGAAAAGATAGGTCAACTCAAACTGGTCCTGAAGTTGTTGCAAAAGATTGAGAATCTGTGCCTGCACCGAGACATCGAGAGCGGAAGTTGGTTCGTCGAGGATGAGCAGTCCCGGGCGAACGGCCAGGGCCCGCGCGATTCCAATACGCTGTTGCTGGCCGCCACTGAACTCATGGGGGTAACGAAAATAATGTTCCTCCTTGAGCCCAACGACGTGCATCAGTTCCAGCACGCGGTTCCGCGCCACGCTGCTGCTGATGCCTTCGTGAATCCAGAGGGGTTCGCCGACGATTTGTCCCACGGTCATGCGACCGTTCAGGGACGCCGAAGGCGATTGATAGATCATCTGCATGTCGGCGCGACTGGCGCGTAGCTGCCGCGCGTCCAGGGCCCTGAAGTCCACGCCGTCGTAATGGATATCCCCGGCCGTGGGCTCCATCAGGCGCAGAATACACTTGCCAATTGTGGTCTTGCCAGAACCCGATTCGCCGACCAGCCCAAGCGTCTTCCCGCGCGCGACCGTCAGGCTGACGTCGTCCACGGCGCGCAGGACGTGCTCCTGCCGTCCAAACAGACCGCCGCGCTGCACAAAGTCCTTGCGCAGGTTGCGAACCTCCAGCAGGACGTCGCTCATGCGCCCTCCGGATACAAGTGGCAAAAGGCGAGATGCCCGGAGCCTATGGAACCCGGTCCCGGCACCTGACTGGCGCAGTGATCCAGCACCTGGGAGCAGCGCGGATGGAAGCGACAACCCTCTGGCGGGTCAATCAGGTTGGGAATCAGGCCAGGGATGCCTTGCAACCCGCCACGACTGGTGCTGCCGGAAGGCACGGCGCGGATCAGGCCCTGGGTATAGGGATGCGCCGGACTGTGGAACAGGTCCCTCACCGGGGCCTGCTCGATGACGCGACCCGAATACATCACGGCTACCTTGTCACAGGTGTTGGCAACCACGCCCAGATTGTGGGTAATCAGCAATACGGTCAACCCGAGCTGGCGCACCAGCGATCGAATCAGACGGAGGATCTGCGCCTGAATGGTGACGTCCAGCGCCGTTGTAGGCTCATCGGCAATGAGCAGGTCGGGTTCGCCCGCCAGGGCCATGGCAATCAGGACCCGCTGACGCATGCCCCCGCTGAACTGGTGGGGGTAATCGTGGATTCGCATTTCGCCATCGGGAATGCCTACAAGGCCCATCAATTCTATGGCACGGCGCTGCGCGTCCCTGCGTATCTGCCGTGCGGAAGGCAGGAAGCCGCGCCAGCGTCCCGGTACGCTTCGGGTATTGGCCTGCTGATACAGGACGGCGTCCACAAGTTGCTCACGAATGGTGAACAACGGATTGAGGTTGGTGGCTGGGTCCTGAAAGATCATGCCCAGGTGACGCGCGCGAAACTCCTGCATGGCGCTGTCCTGCCGTTGCAGCAAATCTTCACCCTTGAAAAGGATTTGCCCGCGGTTGATGCGACCCGGTGGCATGCGGATGAGGCGCGGGATGGCGAGCGCGGTCATGGATTTACCGCAACCGGTCTCGCCCACCAGTCCGACAACGTCGCCGCGTTCAATGGTCAGGTTGACGCCGGCCAGGACCTTCGCGACCCCGTCAAATGTATCAAATTCGAGATGAAGGTCCCGGATGTCCAGCAGCGCGTCGCTCATCATCGTCTCCGCTCAGCGTCGCGCCCGCGGGTCGAGCACGTCGCGCAGTCCGTCACCCAGCAGATTCCAGCTGAACACCAGCAACCAAATGGCCATCCCTGGAAAGGTGGCGACCCACCACTCCTCAGGGAAGTAGTGGCGACCGTCCTCGATCATGGCTCCCCACTCAGGGGTGGGCGGCTGCGCCCCGATGCCGATGAAACCGAGCGCTGCAGCCGTCAGAACTGCAAAGCCAAAATCAGTAGTCATCTTGATGATGATGGGCGAAACGGCATTCGGCAGGATGTGCCGGAAGAGAATGCGCATGTGGCTCGCGCCGATGCCATAAGCGGCCTCGACAAAAGCCTCTTCACGCAGCGAAAGCACCAGGCTTCGGGTCAGGCGTGCGAAACCCGGCCACCACACCAGCGAGATGCCGATCATGGCGTTGATGATGCCCTTGCCGAGAGCCGCTGAAATGGCGATTGCCAGCACCAGGGCCGGGACGGTCAGGAAGATGTCGGTGATGCGCATAAGCAGATCATCGACTGCGCCGCCGAAATAGGCGGCAACTGCGCCGATGGTCACGCCGATCGTGGTGGCCAGCACGATGATGGTGACGCCAACCTGCAGGGCCAGCCCCGTGCCCATGAGCACGCGACTGAAGATGTCACGCCCTACCTTGTCCGTGCCGAAGGGATGTTCGGAACTTGGGGGCAGCAATTTGTCCAGAAAGTGGGTCGCTCCCCCTGCGTCTTCGGGGAAGGGCACGACGAATGGCGCCGCGAAGGCAATAAAGATAATGAACAAAAGAATGGCAAGGCCGATCATCGACAAGGTATTGGAACGAAAGCGGTAAAGGCTGCGCCGCAGGTTTTCCCGACGCGCGGAACGGGCTTCTGACCGCAGTTGCTGTAGTGATTTGCTGCTTGTCTCAACCATAGCGGATCCGCGGGTCCAGGATGCCATAGGCCACGTCGGTCAGGATGTTGACGAGGCTGAACAGGACACCATACACGATGGTGATGCCCATGATGGGTTGGAAGTCGAGGCTCAGCGAGGCATGTACCGCATACAGGCCGATGCCAGGCCAGTCGAAAATCGTCTCGATCAGTATTGCGCCCGCCATCAACCAGCCGAAATTGAGGGAGATGACGGTCAGCGTGGCGATGAAGGCGTTGCGCAGCACGTACTTGCCGATGACGACGCGCTCGGGGATGCCGATGGCGCGGGCCGAGCGCACAAAGTCTCGCTCCAGAATCTCGATCATGCTGGCCCGGGTGATGCGCGTGATGCTGGCCAACGCTCCGAAGGAGAGCACCAGCGCCGGCACGAGAATGTGATTCAACGCAATGCTGAAGGCCGCGAAATCAAGCGCCAGCAGACTGTCCACCAGGTACAGTCCCGTCACCTGTGGCGGAGGCGTCATAATGACCGGGAAGCGTCGGCCTATGGGCACCAGGCCGGCATGGCGTCCCAGCACAGTCTGCATGATCATGGCCAGCCAGAATGCCGGAAAACTGACGAAGAAAAGCGAAATCACGCGGGCGATGTGATCGGGGATACGGTTGCGATACATCGCCGATATGACTCCGGCCGGTACGCCGAGGGCTGTTGCCAGAATCACTGCAGCCAGCGTGAGTTCCAGCGTCGCCGGGAAGAACACGCCCAGGGCTTCAATGACGTCGCGCCGCGTATAGAGCGAGCGCCCCCAGTCTCCCTGCAGGACGCCCCGAATGTAGTTGAGGTACTGGATTGGCAAGGGCTGGTCCAGGCCGAATTGCACCCGCAGGGCTTCCCGAATCTCGACGGATGCCTGGGGGCCGGCCGCCAGTCCGACCGGATCACCCGGCACCAGACGCGAAATGGTGAAGGTCAAAAGGCTGAGCCCCAGCAAGAGCGGAGCCAGCATCAGGACGCGCCGGGCCAGGTAAAGGCGCAGGGTCACGGGTCAGTCCAGACGGGGCGTTTTTGGCGGGAACGCCCCGAAAACCCGAAAGTTGGAGACTGCGGCATCAACCGCAATTGTCCATCCACAGGTCCTGGAAGAGGACCGTGATCGGATAGAAGGGTGAGAACACGAAGCCCTTGACGCAATCGTTGAAGGCCGTGAGGCTGTCTTCGGTGTACATCCAGATCGAGGTCTGGTCGTCAGCGATGAGAGTCTGCGCTTCCGCATAGAGTTCCATGCGCTGGTCCTGGTCACCCAGGGAGCGGGCCTCATCCAGCAACTCGTCGACGCGCTCGTTCTGATAGAAGCTGCAGGACTGGAAGCTGCCGGCGCCGCTCGTCCACTGGTCGGAGTGATACTGGTTGTAAAGGTGGGCATGCGGGTCGGAGAAGGGCGGCAAGGTGTAGATGTTGATGAGGTCCGGCCCTGTGGCGGGGTCGCCGCAGGATGCCACCATGTCCGGCCAGAGCGTGGGCACCATGTTCATGGTGATGTTCAGTTCGCGCAGGGCCTCCAGCAGCAGCAGGCCGGGGATTTCCTCGCGCGTGAAGTCGGTGACGTAGACGTAGTCGAGTTCGAAGCCGCCATCCGGCCAGGGCGACATGGCCAGGTGTTCACGGGCCTTGTCGAGGTCGTATACCGCGATGTCCAGGTCCGGCACAAAGCCAGGGAAGTTGGAGGGCGTCGGGCCGGGCATCAGGGTTACCTTGACGTCCTGCACTTCCGGCAGGGCCGGGTAGTTCATGGCGTGGGCGATGGCCTTGCGCACGTGCACGTTGCTGGTGTATTCGCCCTGGTTGTTCATCTTGATGGTATTGATGAAAAGCCCGGACGATTCGTCGAGGAAGAAACCCTCCGCCTCGACTACCTGTTCTTTGTCGCTGGCCAGAATGGTGTCAGCGATGTGAGTCTCGCCCGCCAGCAGGGAGTTGAGCTGGGTGCTGCCTTCGCGCTGGATGATCCAGAAAAACCCGTCCAGATTGTCCTCACCGGTCCAGCCGGCCCAGTAGTCCTGCACGGCGATGAATTCGTAGATGTTGCCGATCTCCCAACGGCCCTGCATGAAGGGGCCGGAGCCGGCAGCATTGCTCTGCATCCACTCCTTACCGTAATCATCGACACCGGACGAGTTGACGCGGTTCTCCTCGACAATGGCCGGGTTCACGACAAACAGCTGGGTCAGGGTGCCAATGAAGGGCGCAAAGGGCTCCGTGAGGGTGAAGCGCACGGTGTATTCGTCCACGGCTTCCACGGTGTTTTCATCGGCAATGTTGCCCCAACGGAAGTTGGGCGGGCCGTTGATATCCAGGATGCGGTTGAAGCTGTAGGCGACCGCCTCGGCGTTGACCGGACTGCCGTCATGGAAGACGGCATTGTCGTGCAGGTTGAAGGTCCAGACGGTGGCGGCATCGTCGACGTTCCAGTCCTTCACCAGATGCGGCAGTACGTCGCTGCCGCGGTTGATGAAGAGCGCATCATAGAGGCTGCGCAACGCCGCGTTGATGGAATAGTTTTCGCCGGTGGCCGGGTCGATGTTGTCGATGTCCTGGTTGCCGCCGTAGAGCAGGATGTCCTCACCCTGCGCAGCCAACGGGGCCGCCGCCACCAGCAGGGTGGCCACCAGCAACAACGACACTCTTGTTACAGATTTTGTATTCATTGATCCTGCCTTGTATTTGGAGACACCGTTCGAAGTTTATCCCCGCGTTGCTACCCGTGCAACCGCCGTGCCAGGCGAAGCCGGATGTCAATGGACATTCAGCTTTCCAGTTGGATTTCCAGCCAGTTCGTGCGCCTGGGCCAGATATAGATCGTCTTGCGAAACAGGACGTGGCCACTTTCGCCGACCGTGATTTCGTAGTAGTTGGCCGGAAGATCACCGAGAACAAAGTTCTCTCCGAATCCGTCGTCGCCGTTAACAGAGTCGCCGGCATAGGACCAGGCGTAACGCAGCAGGTCCGTGGAGCGCACGCTGATCGTGACTTCCGGCAGCAGGTTGCCCGCCCCGTCGCGGACGCGACCGGCCAGAGTGCCGAAGTTCCGGAAGGGACGCAACCACAACTCCGGGTTGCGCGTGGCCGCATAGCTGTCCGGGTCGCCGACTCGAACCTCAAAATGGAGATGGGGCCCACTGGCAATGCCGCTGTCGCCCACCTGGCCAAGCACGTCGCCGGCCCTTACCTGTTCTCCAGTGGCAACGACGAGAGACTCAAGATGTGCATACAGCGTGAAGAGTGCCTGGCCCTGTTGTGTCTGGCCGTCGTGCTGCAAGACTACAAGATTCCCGTAGTAGCGGGTCGAAGGCCCGAATTGCCTGGCGGAGTCGTCGCCGGCGAAAATTACGCTGCCGGAAGCAGCCGCCAGCACTTCCGTGTTGCGTGCGTTGACAAATTCCACGCCATGGTGCAGGGGAAAGCGGTTGCCACCTGTGCTGCCATAAGGGTAGGTGCGGTCGACCCAGTTGGTCGCGTCGGCTGCGATTGGCCGCTCCAGGACATAGTGGTCATCCATGCGCGCCGGCGCAAGCGCAGGGGGAGTCCAGGTAGGCGCGCTCGTTCCTCTGGCTAGAGCCGTGCCGATATCTGTTGGCTCCATGGTCGCTGTTGCGCTGGGCGTGGCCGTCGCCGAAGGAGTCGGAGACGCCGTTGCCGTCCAGGTCGCCAGGTTGGCGGTCGGGATCGGGGTATCCGCCAGAGGCGTTGCATCTTGTGCGACGTTGAGCGGAGCGACGTAGGCGAGTTGCGTCGATTCTGCCTGACAGGCTGCGAAAAGTGTCATGGCGCCACACAGTACGGCAAATGCCAGGGCCATGCGCAACACCAAGGGGGTTAGCCTTCCATCATCAGGTCGGCTTCGCGGAAGGTGAAGGACTGCGGCGTTTCCAGGGCGGCCCCGTCGGCATACAACTGCACGCGCCAGCTTCCCGTGACGAATGCCGCGAGATCCGGTGTCAGCGAGAACCAGAAACATTCTTCGGTCCTGTTCGCCGGCAGTACAAAGGCCTCGCTGTGCACTGGCTCGCTTTCGTGCCACCATTGCACGCTCAATTGCAGGCCGGCCCTGACGTTCCAGGCGCGCAAGGTGACGTAGAGCACTTCCGCATCGTTGGTGAAACTGATCTGGGGCGAAATGACGCAACCAGTATGCGGGCTGATAAAGCGTGACAGGCCCGTCTTGGCAAACCAGCGAGCGCCCGGCGTTCGCGGGCCCTGGGGCAGGGAGATTGGCGAAAGGCGCAGGGATTCTTCCTCGCCGGCGCGTACGGTTACCAGCAACTCGGCGTTGCCTTGCTGCATGGCCGCGACTCCGGTTTCCTGCAACTCAACCGTAGCGCGTACCTGCTGCAGTCCTCGCGAAGCGGCGCGGGCGATTGAGGTTGCTTCACCCAGAATCTGGCGCTCCCTGGCCCTCAGGGTGGCATTTGCGTCAGGGGGCGCCAGGGTCTGACAGGCACAGAGACAGAGTACAAGGCAAAGGAAGGTGAGCTTCATGGCGCTGCATGCTTGTTGCAATGGCTGCGCTGTGTTAGCATCCCTTCAGGAACCCCCGTAGCTCAGTGGACAGAGCGTTGCCCTCCGGAGGCAAAGGCACAGGTTCGAGTCCTGTCGGGGGTGTCAGGGTAGCAAAAACACGCAGGCCGGCCGGACCGGCAACTATCGTCGTTACACGTCCAGGTTACGAACATTCCTTGCGTAGGTTTGGATAAAGCGCTTCCTGGGTGGGACACTGCTGCCCATCAACATGTCAAAGACGCGGTCCGCTTCAGGGGCGTCCTCAATAGTAACCTGCAACAGGGTCCGCGCCTCCGGATCCATCGTGGTTTCCCAAAGCTGGTCCGGATTCATTTCACCGAGGCCCTTGTAGCGGTTGACGCGCACGGAATCCGGATTCTTGCGACGCTTCAGGGCATCAGAAAGCAATTCCGCATCGTTTTTGCCGGCGCCAGGATACACATATTCGATCTTTTTGCCCTGGGCGAGACGGTAGATGGGCGGCTGGGCAATATACAAGTGACCGTTCGAAATCAGGCAGCGCATGTGGCGGAAGAAAAAGGTCAGCAAGAGCGTGCGAATGTGACTGCCATCGACGTCTGCATCGGTCATGATGATGACGCGTCCGTAGCGCAGCTTGCCGACGTCGAGTTCGTCGCTGATCCCGATGCCCAATGCCGAGATCATGGCCTTGATCTCGTTATTGTCGAGCACCTTGTCCATACGGGCGCGCTCTGTGTTGAGGATTTTGCCGCGCAGGGGCAAAATGGCCTGGAAGTGACGGTCTCGGCCTTGCTTGGCACTGCCGCCTGCGCTGTCACCCTCAACAATATAGATTTCGGATTCCGGCCCGTGTGAGGAACAGTCGGCCAGTTTGCCGGGCAGGGTGCTGCTCTCCAGCAAACTCGGGCCGCTGCGCACAAGATCGCGGGCCTTGCGGGCCGCCTCTCGGGCCCGCTTGCTGGTCATGCACTTGTCCACAATTCGACGCGCGACCCGTGGATTGACGTCCAGGTATTCCTGAAAGGCTTCGGACAGCACCTGGGAGACGGCGCCCTGCACTTCGGGGTTGAGCAGCTTGACCTTGGTCTGGCTCTCGAACTGGGGGTCGGGGTGCTTGATGCTGATAACTGCGGTCAGTCCTTCAAGGGTATCGCTGCCACTGAAGTTGGCCTCTTTTTCGCGAAGCAGACCGCTCTTGCGGGCATGGCGGTTGATGACGCTTGTCAGAGCCGTGCGCATGCCGGTGATGTGGGAACCGCCATCCGGCGTGGCAATCGTATTGGCGAAGGCCAGTTCGGTGACGTTGGGTGTGTCGGTGTACTGAAAGGCCAGCTCCACGCTGACGACAAAGGGCGCCTTGGCCTCAGGCGCGATTTCGACGTCGCGCTCGGCGTGCACGGGCTGGTGCAGCGTGCTGCGCTGCCAGTTCAGATGACGCACGAAGGAGCGCAGCCCGCCCTCGAAAAAGAAGCTGATTTCGCGCGGGTGCTCGTCATTGCGTTCATCGCACAGGGTGATGTGGACGCTGCGCGTTACAAATGCCATTTCGCGAAAACGGCGCAGCAAAATGTCGTAGTCGAACTCGTTGCGGTCCATGATGCTGAAATCGGGAGTAAAGGTCTGGCAGGTGCCGCTGCCTTCATTCTTGCGCAGTCGGCGCACTTTTTTCACCTTGCTGACGGGTTTGCCGGCTTCATAGCGCTGGCTCCAGAGCCAGCCGTCGCGTCGTACTTCCGCCAGAAAGTTTGCGGACAAGGCGTTGACGGCGGACAGTCCGACGCCATGCAGGCCGCCGCTGACCTTGTAGGCCCGGTCGTCAAACTTGCCGCCCGCTCCCACCTGGGTCATGACCAGTTCCAGGGTGGACACCTTTTCGGTCTTGTGGATTCCCACGGGAATGCCGACGCCATTGTCCTCAACACGGACGCTGTTCCCGGGGAGCAGGGTGACCTCAATCCGGTCACAGCGATTGGCCAGCGCCTCGTCAATGGAATTGTCAACAACTTCGTAAATCAGATGATGCAGGGCGTTGCTGTCGGTCCCGCCGACGTACATGCCGGGTCGCAGGCGAATGTGCTCGATGGGGTCCAGTTTCTGGATGTTTTCCTCGGTGTAGGCAAGGGCTTTTCCCGGATCGGGCATGTTTTCTCCCTGCACAGTGTCAGAATCAGGGCCCGTCCAGCAGAAGACAGGCGACGTGCGATCTTGCTGATTGACGACCTGGAAAACAGGTGCGGAACAACTGCCTGTTTCCTGTGCATTTTATCACATTTGCTGCCTGAAATCAAGCCGGGCGGGCATGCCGCCGCTGCTTGACACTCACTGCCCGCGGGGCCTACAATGCGGTTGGCCTCCGTAGCTCAGTGGATAGAGCAACTGTCTTCTAAACAGTGGGTCGGGAGTTCGATTCTCTCCGGGGGCGCTGCTTTAGCTCCCACGCCAGGAAAGCCAGGGCTCGGGGATTGTGGCGACTCGGCCTGTCTTCGTAATGCACACGTGACGGCTGCTGGCGGTGACGAGGCATGAATTGTCCGATGCGTCGCTAATGATGTAGCGAAAGGTGATGGAACGCCGGTTCATATCTTCGATCCAGCTGCGCATGCGCAGGGTGTGACCGTAACGGGCGGGCCGGTGATAGCGAACGTTCAATTCCACAACGGCCATGTGATGGCCGGTACTTTCAAAGCTGCTGTAGTCATGGCCACGTTGGCGCATGTAGCCCGTGCGCCCCAGTTCCAGATAGATCACGAAACTGCCGTGATGCACGACGCCCATCGCGTCGGTTTCCGCGTAGCGGACCTCAATTGTGCTTTCGGCGACGAAAACGCCTTCCGGCGGGTCCGGTGCCATCACGCCCGGTGGCGCCGCTCGAGTTCGGCGCAAACATCGGCCAGCGAAATGTCCAGCCGGGCCATCAGGACCAGGGCGTGATAAAAGAGGTCAGCAAACTCATCGACCTGGGCTGACCGGTCCTGCCCGAGGGCCGCGACTATGACTTCTATGGCCTCTTCCCCCAGCTTCTGCGCGATCCTGTTCTCGCCGGCGGCAAACAGCGTTGCCGTATAACTCTCTGGAGAAGGATTGGCCCTGCGCTCCCGAATGACAGTTTCAAGATATTGCAACATTTCTGTCATTCCATCGCTCCTGTTCCCGGAAGGGTAGTTTCCAGGGTGCGAAAAAAGCAGGACACTTCACCAGTATGACACGCCGGTCCGGCGGGCCGGACCTGGACGAGCAGGCAGTCGGCATCGCAATCCAGATGGATGGCGCCTACGCGTTGTGTGTTGCCGGAAGTGGCGCCCTTGTGCCACAGTTCCTGACGGCTGCGGCTCCAGAACACCGTTTCACCGGTTTCAAGCGTTTGCCGCAGGGACTCGGCATTCATCCAGGCGAGCATCAGGACCTGCCTGGTCTCTGAGTCCTGAACAATCGCAGGCACAAGACCCTGCGCATTCCACTTAATCGCGCTCAAGTCGCTCATAGTCCCATCCGCTGGTTCGAATCGCCACGTCCTGTTCCTTTAGCCAGAACTTGAGTTCGCCAATGCGCATCGTGTTGTAATGAAAAACGCTGGCCGCCAACGCGGCATCGGCGCGGCCGACGGTGAGGGCCTCCAGAAAATGCTCCTTGCGGCCCGCACCGCCCGAAGCGATGACCGGGATGGAAACGGCATCGGCAATGCTCCGCGTCAGGTCGATGTTGTAACCGTCCAGCGTCCCGTCTGCGTCCATGCTGGTGAGCAGAATTTCACCGGCCCCGCGGGACTCGGCTTCCCGCGCCCAGTCGATGGCATCGCGCCCGGTCGGCACCCGGCCGCCATTGATAAAGACTTCGTATTGGCCCTCTTTCGAGCGGCGGGGATCAATGGCGACGACAATGCACTGGCTGCCGAAATTCCAGGCGCCGGCGTCGATCAGGTCGGGATTGCGGATGGCAGCGCTGTTTATCGAGACCTTGTCGGCGCCGGCCAGAAGGGTAGCCCGGATGTCTGCCAGATTGCGAATGCCGCCCCCCACGCAATAGGGGATGAATACGCTGTCAGCGACCTGACGCACCATGTCCAGCGTGGTGTTGCGCCCTTCATGGGAGGCGGTGATGTCCAGGAAAACAAGTTCGTCGGCCCCTTCCCGGTCATAGACGACCGCCTGTTCGACCGGGTCGCCGGCGTCGCGCAGGTCGACAAAGTTGACGCCCTTCACCACGCGGCCATTCAACACATCCAGGCAGGGGATGATTCGTTTGCTAAGCATCGTTGGCCCTCCTGGCCGCGGTCAGGGCATCCACCAGGGAAATCTCGTCACGGTAAAGGGCCATGCCGATGACCGCGCCTGCAACCTGTCCGCTGGCCTGCAGGGCCTCGATTTCCTCCAGCTTGCTGACGCCGCCGGAAGCGATGACCTGCAGACCTGTGTCGCTAGCCAGGCGGACCGTCGCAGACACGTTGACTCCGCTCAAACGGCCGTCCCGGCTGATGTCAGTGAACAGGGCGTGGCGCAAGCCCTGCTGCGCCATGGCCGATCCAAGTTCGGCAGGAGAACTTTCGCTGACCTGTTGCCAGCCATGGGTGGCAATCTTCCCGTCCCGGGCGTCCAGCGCCACGCAGACCCTTTCCGGGCCGAATCTCTGAATGGCTTCCCCAATCAGTTTGGGCTCCATGACGGCGACAGTCCCCAACACGATGCGACTGGCGCCACAATCGACAGCACGTTGCATCTGCTCCAGGGAGCGGAGTCCGCCGCCGAACTGGATCTTCGCGCCTGTTGTGGCGATTCCTGCCAGCACGGTCAGGTTGTCATTTGATTTGGCAAACGCGCCGTCAAGGTTGACCACGTGCAGCCAGTCCGCCCCTTCTTCCAGCCAGCGCCGGGCGGTTGCGAGGGGGTCCGCAGGGAAAGTGACTTGCTGTTGCGGATCGCCTTCCCGCAGACGGACGACCGAACCACCTCGCAGGTCAATGGCCGGATAGATGATCACGGCGCCCATTCCAGGAAATTGCGAAGCATTTGCAGCCCCACCTGCTGGCTCTTTTCGGGATGAAACTGAACGCCAAACAACGCGCCACGCTGGACGGCGGAGACGAATTCGATGCCATAGTCAGTGCTGGCGATGACATCCTCCTCGCAATCCGGCATGCAACAATAGCTGTGAACGAAATAGACCTGGCTGTCCGACCCGACTTCGGCCAGCAGCGGCGACTCCCGGCGTCGGTTCAGGGCGTTCCAACCCATGTGAGGCACCTTGAGCGTAGTGTCGCAGGGAAAGCGCGTCACGTGGCCGGGCAACAGTCCAAGTCCGTCGTGCTGGCCCAATTCGTCGCTGCGTTCAAACAGGAATTGCATCCCCAGGCAAATCCCCAGGCAGGGGACACCACTTTTGATTGCGGCGACAAGCGGGTCAATGAATTGTTTTTCGCCGAGTTGTTGCATCCCGGCGCCAAAAGCACCCACACCTGGCAAGATAATACGGCGCGCGCCCCGCAGGCCGGCGCCATCCTGCACAACCTGCATGTTCCACACGCCCAGGGCGCGCAGGGCGTGTACAACGCTGCGAAGGTTGCCTGCGCCGTAATCGATAACCGCCAGCATGGCTGTCCTTCCTGCCAAAATGCAACAAAAAAGTCCCGCAACCGGGACTGTTTGATCTCGTGACCTGAAAACAGGCCGACCCGGCAGCGTTCAGCAATCCTGTCCTGCATGATGCCGGTTGGCGACCGAAAAGGCCATGTCCTGCTCCCTCCTGACGAGGCACAGGTTAATGCTCGCGCCTGTGACTGTCAAGTGTCGTTTCAGCGCATGCATCGCTGTTACAATGCCCGCCAGAGGGACAGGGCCGAATGAGACCAGTCATCGCCATCCTGACGGACTTTGGTACGCGGGACCCCTTCGTTGCCATCATGAAAGGGGTGATGCGCCGCCTGAGCCCAAACGCGGATTTAATCGACGTGACCCACGACATCGAAGCGCAAAATGTTAGACAGGCCGCCTTTGCCCTGTTGACTTCCTGGCGCTGGTTCCCTTCAGGCACGATTTTCCTATGTGTCGTTGATCCTGGCGTCGGCAGCGAAAGGCGCGCGCTGGTGGTGTCCGCCGGCGGCTGTCACTTTGTGGCCCCGGACAATGGACTACTCTCGTGGACGCTGGCGGAATCTCCTCCGGACGGGATCATTTCGGCGGAGAATAGCGCCTGGTACCTTGAAAATGTCAGCCACACCTTCCATGGCCGTGACGTCTTTGCGCCCCTGGCGGCGCATCTGGCCTGCGGCGTTGGCCCTGGCGACCTGGGCCCAGCCATTTCCGGGATTGGGCAACTGCCGGAGCCACGGCTCGAGTTACAGTCGGAGGCTCTCCACGCAGAGGTCGTGGACATCGATCGCTTTGGCAATCTGGTGAGCAGTGTCGGGGACTGCCGCTGGCGAGAGGACGGTACGCTGCTGCTGTCCCCCCGTTTTGGCAGCGGCGCGCCCGTTGAGCTGCAAGCGGACAATCTGCGCATTGGCCTGGGCGACAGCGAAATTACGGGTTTGCACAAGACCTATAGTGACGTGGCAGCGGGAGAGATTCTGGCCTGCGTCGGCAGTAGCGGATTCCTGGAACTGGGCGTCAATCAGGGCAACGCGGCGCGGGAACTGGGAATCGCCGTCGGCGACACCGTCACAGTGGGCTGGACATGCAACAATTCCTGATTGAGGGCGGCCACCCCTTGAGGGGCGCGATGCAGGCCCGCGGCAACAAGAACGCCGCCACCAAAATGCTGCCCGCCTGTCTGCTCACCGATCGGCCGGTCCTGCTGCACAATGTGCCGGACATAGTCGATGTCCGCGTCGTCATCGAATTGATGCAGCACCTGGGGGCGGAAGTTGAATGGACGGGACCTTCCACCCTGCGCGTGCATGCGCGCCACATCGCCAGTTCGCGACTGGACCCCGACCTGGCGAGTCGCATTCGGGCAAGCGTCGTGTTTGCAGGGGCCCTGCTGGCGCGCACCGGGGTGGCGCTTCTGCCGATGCCAGGTGGGGACCTGATCGGCGAAAGGCGCCTGGACACGCATTTGGCGGCCCTGCAGCAACAGGGTATCGAAATCGACTTTGATGGCCAGGCCCTGCACTTTCAGGCGAACACACTGAGAGGCGAAGACATCCTGCTGGCCGAGGCCAGCGTGACTGCCACGGAGAACCTCATCCTTACTTCTGTGCTGGCGCAGGGTACAACAGTACTCAGAAACGCGGCCGGGGAGCCCCACATTCAGGACCTGTGCCGCATGTTGAACGGGTTGGGGGCCAGGATTTCCGGCGCCGGTTCGAACTGCCTCGTGATTCACGGCGTCGACCGACTGGCGGGCGGCGAGGCGCGTGTGGGCGCCGACTTCATGGAGGTGGGCAGTTACGTAGGCGCGGCGGTCGTGACTGGCGGTGAGTTGCTCATTCAGGACGCGGACCCGCACTACCTCGAAATGGTTGCCAAGGTCTTCCATCGTCTGGGAGTCCGTTGGGAAGTGCGGGGCAGGGACATTTTCGTTTCCGAACGCCAGTCGCTTTCAGTCCTGCCGGACCTGGGCGGACGCATTCCGGTCATCAAGGCGCAGCCCTGGCCGGGTTTTCCGCCCGACCTGATGAGCATCGCGCTGGTCATCGCCACCTGCAGCGCCGGCACAGTCCTGTTTCACGACTGGATGTACGAGAGTCGCTTCTTTTTTGCCGACAACCTGGTGCGCATGGGCGCACGCATTACGTTGCTGGATCCGCATCGAGTGCTGGTGCAGGGGCCGACGACCTTCCACGCCGTGGACTACATTTCGAGTCCGGACATTCGGGCGGGCATGGCGATGCTGCTGGCAGCCCTTTCCGCGAGAGGCGTGACCCGCATAGCCAACATTCAGCAAATCGATCGCGGTTATGAAAGGGTGGAAGAGACGCTGAATGCGCTGGGCGCGCGAATCGTACGGATTACGAACGATGCTGCTCTGCAGTCTCCGGACGATCCTCACCCAACAGCGTAGACAGCGGAGCGCTGCCGCGAACGCGCACGTCTCCCTCGCGCCGGGTGATCCGCGCCTCGTCAAGCGATTCCAGAAGCGCGATGGCATACCTGCGTGAAGTGTGGAAACGGTCCCTCAACTGACTGGCACTGACTGTGCCATCCGCTTCGATGATTTCAAGCGTTGCACTCAGCATTTCCTCCCAGCTCTCGCGTGAAAAGAAGACTTCCGGCGACACGCGGACGAGCGTCCCGTCTTCAACCAGCGCGACGAGCAACTCCTCGCCCGTCAATGAACTGGCCTCTGACCAGGAAGGTGGCGTCCAGGCCTGGGCGCGGAGCGTGGCTTTCAACTCCTGTACCCGTTCCTGCTGCTCGGCCGAGAAACGCACCTTGTGGCCGCGCAGGCTCACGATGTCTGCGTGCGCGACAACTTCCTCGTCGCTGTCGAGCAGGAACCCGAGCAACCCCGCTTCGATTTCAAGCGTGCTGCGCAGGTCTTCCCGCTGCATGCCGCGTCGCAAGGGAAACTTTCGATGCCGGGCCGTCAATTCCTCGCGCAGTTCACGCATGAGAATGTCCCGGTCTTCCGTGGCCAGCAAGCGACCTTCGGGCAGGGCTGTTACCATTTCCGCCCGCAAGGCACGCTCCAGCGCAAGGTCGAAATCGAATTGCGCCAGACCGCTCAAATGCATCAAATCGTCGCGGGAACGGGGACGGCGACCCCGCGCGGCCAGTGTCACCCGTTCCTCCGGGCTCCCTTCGGACAGAATGCGCAGGCGCTGCAGGACCCGAGGCTGGTTGCGTCGCCATTGCCGGCCGGGATGGGGATCGAGAACGACACCACCTCCGATCGTTTCCGCCGGGGAAGGCCAGCGCAATATGAAGCGGTCACCCATGTTAAGTGGCAATTCGCTGGCCAGGCGCAGTTGCAGCCAGCCCGAATCACCGGGCATCAATTCGTCGCTTTCCAGCATCCGGACCTGGGCGACTGATTCGCAGGTGCCGGAAAAGAACTTGACTTCTGCATTGTGGGCAAGTGGACGTGTTGCAGAGCTAAGGTAGCGAAAGCGCAGGTCCGCCAACGTTGTAGGTCTGATTTGCCCCGGTCCCGCCAAGACATGTCCACGGGCGACATCCGCTGTCGTCAGGCCGCTAATGTTCACAGCCACCCGCGAACCGGGCCCGGCCTCGCTGACTTTCTGCTGGTAACATTGCAGGCCGCGAATCCGCCCGCGCAAGTCGCCAGGTTGCAACTCGACCTCATCGCCGACGCGCAGGGACCCTCCGTTTAGCGTGCCGGTGACGACCGTGCCGAATCCGCTCATGGTGAAAACGCGGTCAACAGGCAATCTGGGCTGGCTGAAATCCTCTCGGGACGGACCATCGCCGGGGAGCGCTGCCAGCTGAGTCAGCAGCGCTTCCATACCGGCGCCGGTAGTCGCCGACACAGGCAGGATGGGGGCATCCGCCAGACTGGTGTCGGAGAGCAATTCCTGGACGTCGTCTTCCACCAGTTCCAGCCACTCCGGATCGTCAACCAGATCGACCCGTGAAAGCGCGACCAGACCGACATCGATGCCCAACAGGTCCAGAATCGCCAGGTGTTCACGAGTTTGGGGCATCACGCCTTCATCGGCGGCAATAACCAGCAGGACGGCATCGATACCTCCGACCCCGGCCAACATGTTCTCGATGAAGTCGCGATGACCGGGGACGTCGATGATCCCCAGTTGCTCGCCATCAGGGAGCGCAAGCCAGGCAAAACCCAAATCGATGGTGAGGGCGCGGGCCTTTTCCTCCGCCAGGCGGTCCGTGTCTATCCCTGTCAGACTTTTGACCAGTGTGGTCTTGCCGTGATCAACGTGGCCTGCGGTGCCAATGACGCGCATCGTCAACTGTTGCGACGATCCATGCCATTACCGCCAGGTATTTCATCATCCGCGGCGGACATCAGCCCGCTGTCATGCTCACGGTCGTATTCCTGCAAGAGGGAGAGATCGTGTTCGTGGTGGCGCCGCACACGTTCGCGTTCCAGCATCCAGATTCGTTCCAGCGCGTCTTCAATCGGTGGAAAGCGTTCGCGCAGGTTTTCGATGGCCTTGACGAAGCGCTCGAATTCGCGGTCGTGGCTGCGCCACACCTCATCGTTGGCCAGTGTGAACTGCTTGCGCCGACGCTGTTCCTCATCGCTCAGCCGTTCCCAGTCCTGGCGCAACCGTTCTTCCGCGATGCGTTGCACTTCGATCAATTCATTGAAGCGCAGTTCCAGACGTTCCTGGTTGCGTTCAAAGCGGTCTACCAGCGATTTCATTTCCCGAAAGACTTCTGCCCAGGTCTCAAAACGCCGGGAAAAGTGTTCCATGTTGATGTCGTATTCGGAGAAACGTGCGCTGTAGGCTTCGATAAGCTGTTCCAGCTGGCGCGAATGCATACCCTGGGAATCAATGAAGGACTGGATGGCATCGCGTCGTTCAAGTTCGCTGGAAGCCAGTTCCCGTAACTGGCCTTCCGTACGCAACACGAGATCTTCAACCAGGGCCAGTTTGTTGCGGCCGGCATCGATCTGCCTTTGCATTTCCGGAAGTTCCGCCGCCGTGGCACTGTGGCTGCGACTGTCTTGCCGCCGTTGCTCCTCAAGCATGGACAGGCGCCGCTCCGGTTCCTCCAGCTGACGATAGAGATCGTCAATGCGTTGCCCGAGTTCATACATGGCCCCGGTGACCCGGTCACTTTCCGTCTGGAAAGCGGGCAGGTTGCCCTGACTGCGCTCCATCTCCATGATCTTGTTTTCCAGTTCACGGACAGGTCGGTCCAGTTGCTCGCGCAGCAGGTCAGACCGGCGAACGGCCTCTTCCTCGGCATCGCGTCGGCGCGCTTCACCGGCTTCCAGGCGCTGCAGCATTTCCGCGCGCAAACTTTCGACAACCTCCCGCTCCCGACTGGCGCCGGGTTGCACATTGCGTAGCGTGGAGTGTTCACTTTCGATCCCGATCAGGCGCGTTTGCAGGACTTCAAGCATTTCCTGCTGTATTGCCAAACGCTCTTCCATTCGGGCTATGCTGGCCTTGTCGCGGCGACGCTCCTCGTCCAGCCATTCGATCATGCGGACTGTCTGGTTAATATCCATGGCAAGGCCTCGCGGGCCGACACCCTTTGCGTCCGACCCTGGCAGCGGAGTATAGCACATTGCGGCGGCTTTGGCTGGCGCCAGGTTGCCGCAGGTCGGGCTACAATTGGGCGTGGGTTTGCGGAGCGGGAGCATGATCCGCGATCGTCTGGAACTTGAGCAGGTTGAAAGGGCGACTGTCGGCCCCTGGGCGCTGCTGAGTGCCAACAGCCGGGGCAGGGCGCACCAGGAAGCCGAAGCGGCCCGTCGCACGGCCTTTCAGCGCGACAGGGACCGCATCATTCATGCAGCCGCCTTTCGCCGCCTCCAGTACAAGACCCAGGTTTTCCTCAATGATGCCGGCGATTACTATCGGACGCGTCTGACCCACTCGCTGGAAACGGCGCAAATCGGCAGGGCGCTGGCCCGCGCGCTCCGTGCCAACGAGGACCTGGTCGAGGCGATTTGCCTGGCGCATGATCTGGGACATCCGCCCTTCGGTCACGTTGGAGAATCCATTCTCAATCGCCTGGCAGCCGGGGTGGGCGGCTTCGATCACAATTTGCAGGCCTGGCGCATCGTCACACAACTGGAGAGTCGCTTCCGGGGATGGCCTGGCCTTAATCTCACCTGGGAGACCCTCGAAGGCATGATGCGTCACGAGACCGAAAGCAATCTGGCGGCGCAAACTGGCTTCGACCCCGGGCTTCGCGGCAGTCTGGAGGCGCAAATCGCCAACATCAGTGATTCCCTCGCTTACCAGGCGCATGATCTGGACGATGGTCTTCAGTCCGGCCTGTTACATTGGGTCGATTTGGAAACGCTTGAAATCTGGCGCTTGTGGGACCAGGGGGGCGAAGGGCCGCAGACTGCCGGCGAAGACGATGGCATTTCCCGGCACCTGTTCATTCGGGAATTGATCGGACTGCAGGTCGAAGACGTATTGTCGGAATCAGCAGTCCGGCTGGAAGCGCTATCCCCTAACTCATCCATGGATTTGCAGTCGCACAGCGACGACGTAGTCGCTCACAGTGAAGATCTGCTGGCCCTGAAAGGCGAACTTTCGGACTTCCTCTACGAGCGCATGTATCTTCACGAGAAACTGCAGCCAGCGGCGAGGCTCGCCAGAGAAAGTATTGAAACGATATTCGCTGCCTGTCTGGCCAGACCGGATGCCATGCCTCTTTCGTGGCGCAAGCGTCTGACGGATGGCGAGCCCGTTCGGGCAGTGGTAGATTTCCTGGCATCGCTGACGGACCGCAGCGCCCTGAAGCTGGCTGACCAGTTATCAGGGGCCTGACGAGGCAGTTGACCAGTTCCGGGCGTGGATATGGCACCCGCCGACAACATTCTTAACCAGCGCTATCGTCTTCTCGGACAACTGGGCTCCGGTGGCATGGCCGTGATTTACAAGGCGCTGGACCAGCGCCTGGCACGGGTAGTGGCCGTCAAGGTCCTGCGGCCCAGCCTGACCAGCGATCCCGGATTTGTAAAACGCTTTCGCAACGAGGCCCGGTCGGTTGCCCGTCTGGCGCACCCCAACATCGTTACCGTGCATGACGTGGGCAGCGACCGAAACACGCATTTCATGGTCATGGAATTCATCGAGGGCCAGGACCTGAAAAAGATCATACGCAGCAAGCGTAACCTGCCGGTTGATGAGGCCATTGAGCTTGCCATTCAAATCTGCGCCGGCATTGGTTTCGCGCACCGTTCCGGCTTCGTGCATGCGGACGTGAAGTCCCAGAACATCCTCTTGAATTCGGACAACAAGGTGAAAGTGGCGGATTTCGGCATCGCGCAGGCGTTGAGCGATACCTTGCCGGCGCGGCAACAACAGATCGTGTGGGGCAGCCCTCACTACTATTCTCCGGAACAGGCCAGGGGGTTGCGGCCCACGCCGGCGGCGGATGTCTACTCCATCGGGGTGGTGTTGTTCGAGATGTTGACAGGGGAGTTGCCCTACGCCGGCGACAACCCGCAGGAGTTGGCGCAGGCCCATGTCAACAAACGCGTGCCGCACGTCATCGACGTCAACGCCGCCGTGCCGGAGAACATTTCCAAAATCGTTCATCGTGTCATGCAAAAGGACCCTGCGGCGCGTTTTCGAACTGCAGACCAGCTGGGCAAGGTGCTTGGCAGTTTGCGGGACCACAGTCGCGCCTACACGTCCAGGGCGCCAGTTCCCCAACCCGGTCAGGGACGCATACCTGCGCCATCGTCGGCTGGCGGGCAGGGTCCGCCGCAGGCCGGTGTCAAAGCTGGTCCGATGATTTCCGGACAGCGACCCTCTCATTTGGACGGGCAAGTCGTGTCAGACTCGCCGGAGCCGGCCCGGCAGGAGAGGCCTGGCATTACGGGCGATCTGGATCTTGTGACGATTCTGCTGGCTTTCGTCGCCCTGATTGCCGTGGCCGGCCTGGTTCCCTTGTTAATTGTCGTCCTGCAAGCCTGGAACGTTTAGCTGGTACTACGCTCAGGTCCCGGCAGGGTGACCTGGGCGACCAGGACGCTGTCGCTACCCTGGTCCGTTGCCAGTCTTTCGCCACTTTCCGGGTCATACAGGCCGACGTAGAGGCCGTATTGACCTGGCGGGACCCCCGCAAGCGGCAAATGGTAGGCGTCGCGCAGCAGGGACCCTCTTTCCCACAGACTGGTGTCCACGCGACCGTCCTGAATGTACTGGTCGTCCTGACTCCACAACGGCGAACCATTTTTCGGCCCGCGCGCGTCGTAGAGATGCACAAAGGCCTTCAGAGAAGTATCCGATCGTCCGACTGCCCGCCAAACCAGCTGGACGACAAGATCAGCGGGCGTGCGACCGGTTTTGACGCCCGCAATCGCGGCAACCTGAGCAAAACTTGCCAGGTCCTCTGCAGCGAGTTCCTCCGCGCGAACTTCCCAGGAGCGGAACTGGCGTACGGGCAGTAGGCCGATCTGCGTCCTCCGCAGGAGTTGCATATTGGCGTCCAGCCAGTCCAGGGCCACATGTCGATTGGGCCAGCCGGGAGGCGGACTGGCGACGAGCCAAAGGCTGTCATGGGTCAACTGTACGGAGCGCAGCGCCTCAAGAATCTCGGCCTCATCCTGGACCGGATTGGCCGGCAAACGCAGGGAATCGGTTCTGTCGGCGTGGTAAAGCGTGAAGGCTTCATCGGCGGCTGTCTGGATGACGATGTCGCCAGGAGCAGTTTCCTGGCGCAGGTACTGCGCGAGGCCGCGCCAGTCCGGTGATTTGGCGAATTCCGGGTTGAACCAGGCGTTGTTGAGGCTGAGCAGCATCAGAGCGAGCCATGAGGCAAAAATTGCCGCGGCCAGAAAGCGGGTCCACAGGGCACGTCGCCACAGCGCCAAACCAAGGCTGACCAGCAGCAGCAGGCAGGCAGGCGCGCTGGCGAGCACATAACGCGGTGCAAATACATTGAGGCGCGTTGCTGCAAGGCCCAGCAGCAGCGGAGGCAGGAAAGCAGAAAGACCGACCCAGAGCGTGTAGCGGTTACCGCGCCGCGACATAAACCACAGCCCGGCCAACAGGGCGCAGATGACAAGCAGGGAGCTGCGCGCGGTGATTTCCGAAGGCAAATTGCGTCCAAACTGCAGGGCAGGCAGGAGCCAGGTGAACAGTTGCAAAGGCTCCGTGGCCCCGGCCGTGCCTCCATAGCCGCTGCCGAGCAGCAGGCGTTCCTGCAGATACCAGGGTGCCAGGATAAGGACCAACAGGGTTTGCGCCGCGAACCATTTTCGCAGCGGTCGCCCTTCTTGTCTCCTGTTGAACAGGGCATAGAGATTCAGGGCAAGCAGGAAGAAGAGTTCCAGGTAGTAAAGGTTGGCGGCGGCAGCGGCGGCCAGGACGTACAGCAGCCAGTCTTTCCTGCGGTCTCGCTGCAGGGCACAGAGAGCAAGCCAGGCGGCGATTGTGCTGGCCGAGACCCAGATGGCGTAGGGGCGCGCGTCCTGGGCGTGCCAGACAAGGAATGGATGAATCGTCAGGAGAGCGGCGGCGATCAGGCCGGTACGACGGCCGCCAATACGATGCCCCAGGGCGTAAATGCCCGCAACTCCTGCAAGGCTGATGAACACCGGCAACAGACGCATGAGCAGCTCGCCCGTGCCGAACAATGTGGCCCAGCCCCAAAACAGGGCGTAAGCCAGCGGCGGTTGCGGGTCCCTGACCGGAATGTCACTTTGCAGCGTCTCTGCCAGGGGCCGGCTGACCCAGGTGAGCACAGTCAGGGCTTCGTCACCGCGAAATGAGAAGCTGTCCAGTTGAAAGAGGCGCAGGGCAAATCCTGCAAGCAGGGTGGCGACCAGTAGCGCAAGCGTTTGCGCGCGGGTCATGACTAACCGGCGAGCGTCGCCGCCTCGAAGTCCTCGATCTGGGCTACGGACATGGGTTGACGTTCCTGCTCCGGAATCTTGCGCAGAAAGTCTCGAATGTTCGGTTCCCGTTTGCTGTCGGCGAAAAGCACGGGGACCGGAGAATCGTTGACTTCCAGTCTCGCGGCAGGATCGACGAAAACGATGAGCGGACGCACGTCAATGCCTTCAGGCAGCAGGGCCTGAAGACGGTCGGCATGCGACCGTGCTTCTGCAGCGGGATGACCTATGCCGTCGCGCCGAAAAAAGCTGGTGAAGCGGCTGAAGGCGCTCTCCTGTGTTTTCCAGCGCTCCCCGTCCACCTGGTAACTTCCGTTCTGGAAACGGGTTGTGATGGCAAACACGCCCTGGGGGCAGATCAGCAGGTGACGCAGGGGCATGTGCAGATAGTTGTAAAGAACGCTGCGGTTGCTCAGCCCTTTCAGACCGTCGCGCAGGGCCTCTTCCGGGCGCGGCTGGCGAATCCAGTGGTTCGTCATGCGCACGGAAATCATTGAGGAGATGACGCCAAAGGGCAACACCAGGGCCGGCAACAGCAGGTACAGTGTGCCTTCCAGAGTGCCAGGTTGTGGCAGTTCTCCTCCCAGCGCCTGGGAATTGACGTAAATGAAGGAGCCCACGAGTACGGCGATGCTGATGAAGAACAGGTACTGGGCCAGACGGCGGTTGCGCCTCACCAGGCTGTGATTGGTCTCTATACGCATTTCCGCCCCTTTGCTGAAGGAGACCGGCACATACCAGGATCCCGTTGCGGTCTGGCCGCCTATTCTGAAAGGCCAGGGGGGGACTGTCAAGCGCCCCTGTAAGTGCCAGGCAGGCAGGGGTATACTGGCGGCGTCCGACTTTCAATGAAGGTTTGCATGCAGGAAGTCCTGATTTTGGCCGTCCTGTTGTTGCTGGGGCTGGGCGCCTGGTGGTCCATGGTGCTGTTTCCGCGGCAACGGGACTTCCAGAAGCGCCAGCGATTTGTGCGCAGTCTGGCCGAAGGTGACGAGGTCATCACTGCCGGCGGTCTGGTAGGCCGCATCACAGACCTGCGAGGAGGCGTAGCCTGGGTTGAGTTGGCTGAAGGCACCAGTGTCCGCATAATTGCCTCATCGCTTTTGGCCCCCTTCGACGCGGAAGAACTGGCGCGCCAGTCCCGACAGCCCTCCGAAAAGGGAACAGGGTCATCCTCATGAGCCCCCATTTCCGTTGGCTGCTGATCATCGTCCTGATCGCCGCCTTCGCGCTGCGGGTTAGCTTGCCAGACGGCGGTGACCTGGTCATCGACAGCAACGGCGACGGGGTACCGGAAATTGCGCTGTCGGTTGAACAACCCCTTGGCCTGGACCTCGTCGGAGGCCTGCGCGTCCTGCTCAGGGCGGACCTTCCGCCGGAGCAGTTCAGCGCCGAGGATCTGGGTCAGACGGCCAACAACGTCGCGCGCCGCATCGATGCGCTGGGCGTCAGCGAAGCCACGATACAGGTGTTGCCTGGCAGCGGCAGGATCCTGGTGGAGTTGCCGGGTGTTAGCGATCCCGAGCAGGCCGTGAGGACCATTCAGCAAACGGCCCTGCTCGAATTTGTCGACTTCAACGGTCTGGGCGCACAAACGCAGGATTTCGCCGGTCAACGGATTCTGACGACTGCCCAACTCGAGATTCAGGAACAACGAACGCAATCGCTCTCTGACGCGGCCGAAGGCGAGAGTGAAGGGCCTGCCCAGGATGCTCTCGTCAACCCGCTGACGAGGCAACCCTTCACCACGGTAATGACCGGTGCAGGCCTGCAGGCGGCGGTGGCCGGCTTCGACCAGATGAGCGCCGGCAACTGGCTGATCCAGTTTGAATTGAATGAAGAAGGCGGCGCAGTGTTTGGCCCCTTCACGGCCAACAGCATTGGCCAACCGATGGCCATTGTGCTGGATGGCGTGGTGTTGTCAGCGCCGATCATCCAGGCGGAACTGACCAGCGGTGGCGTGATCACCGGCGACTTCAGTGAGGAAGAAGCGCGTACCCTCGCGTTGCAATTGCGTTCAGGTGCCTTGCCCATACCGCTTAGCGTGGAGAGTACGGCCCAGGTCGGTGCGACCCTCGGACAGGAGTCGGTTTCTCTCAGCATCAGGGCCGGCATCATTGGCGTGGTCACCGTGCTGGTGTTCATGCTGGTCTATTACCGACTGCCCGGCCTCGCTGCAGATCTCGCGCTACTGGTGTTCATCATCATCAATCTGGCATTGTTCCGGCTGATCCCGGTTACGCTGACCCTTCCGGCCATCACCGGATTTCTTATCGGCATCGGCACGGCCGTGGACGGCAACATTCTCATTTTCGAGCGCATCAAGGAGGAGTTGCGCGTTGGCAAAGGCGTGGACGAGGCGCTGAACGCCGGCTTTGATCGTGCCTGGACCTCTATCCGGGATTCCAATGTGTCGACGATCATCATTTGCATCATTCTCTTTCTCTTCGGCCAGACGCCCGGGGCAAGTATTGTTAGCGGCTTCGCGGTGACCCTGGGCCTTGGGCTGGTCCTCAACCTGTTTACGGCGGTGCTGGTTACGCGCACCTTTTTGCATCTCTTCGTCGCCCTGCTGCGCAACTCACCGCGACAGAGTCGCTGGTTGCCTGGCGTCTAACGATGTATTCCCTGATCCAGAAACGCCGCTTCTTTTTCCTGTCGTCGGCGACCGTCCTCGGGGCCGGTATTTTGATCATGCTCTTTTCGACCCTGACGACAGGATCTCCCTTTCGCCTCAGCATCGACTTCGTCGGTGGCAGCATCTACGAGATTGCATTCACGGAAGGGGAGACGAGCGAAGCCGATCTGCGCGATGTTTTCGCCGCATTCGGTGACGAACACGTCATCGTTCAGCAATTGGGCGACGCGTCAGAAAGACGCTGGTCGTTGCGGTCCACCATTCAGCGGGCAGCGGTGAGCGATGAGATCATTGCCGGCCTGGACCGGCTTGCGCCGCTCGACATGGACTTGCTGCGGACGGAAAGCGTGTCGGCGACGATTGGACGCGAAGTCACGCAGGCCGCAGTGGTGGCGGTGCTGGTGGCCACGCTGGTGGTCATTGCCTTCATCGTACTCGCGTTTCGACAGGTGCCGCGGGCCCTGCGCTATGGTGTTTGCGCGGTAGTGGCCATGCTGCACGACGTGTTGATCGTGGCCAGCGTGATGTCCCTGACCGGCTTGCTGCTGGGTTGGGAGGCGGATGCGTTGTTTCTCACCGCCCTGCTGACCATCGTGGGATTCTCAATTCAGGACACAATCGTTCTCTTCGATCGCATTCGCGAGAATGTGCCGAAGTATCTGGGGGAACCCTGGGAGACCATCGTCAATCGCAGCATCCTGGAATCCATTCACCGCTCGCTTGGGACTCAATTGAATGCCTTCTTCATCATGGCCGCGATTCTGCTCTTCGGCGGAGAGACCATTCGACACTTCATCTTCATCCTTTTTGTCGGCTTGCTTTCGGGCACCTATTCCTCGATTTTTACAGCCGTTCCCCTGCTGGTTGCCTGGGAAAAGGGAGAACTGACTTTTCCGGGAAACAGGACGGCGGGGGCAGAGGGCTGACATGCGCGCGCTGGTCTTCGATGAGACCCTGAAACTGGCCGAGGACGTTCCGCTGCCAACACCCGCAGCTGACGAAGTCCTGATCCGCACCCGCAGGGCGGGTATATGCAATACCGACCTCGAACTGGTCCGCGGTATGTACGGATTTCGCGGCATACCGGGCCACGAGTTCTGCGGTGAGGTCGTGCAAGGCCCGGACTCATGGTGCGGCCGACGGGTTACAGGTGAAATCAACATCAGTTGTGGCGACTGCCGGCTGTGTCGCCCTGGTATTCCCAGCCAGTGCCTGGCGCGCCGAACCCTCGGCATTCACGATTATCCCGGCGCCTTTGCCGACTTTCTCCGTTTGCCTGTTCGAAACCTTCATGTTGTGCCTGACAGCGTGAGTGACGACGCGGCCGTATTCACCGAGCCTCTTGCTGCGGCCCTGCAGGTCACCGAGGCTGTACACATTCAGCCCGGTTCGCCGGTGTTGGTCATTGGCGCCGGAAAACTGGGCCTCCTCATTGCGCAGGTGCTGCAACTGGCGGGTGCGGACGTTTCTGTCGTTGTCCTACACGAAAAACAGGCCCGCCTGCTGCAGCGCCGTGGCATTTCTGCCCTGCGCATCGACGACATTGAAGCGCAAGCCTTCCCGGTTGTGGTTGAAGTCAGCGGAGCGGCCAGCGGGCTGGAAGCCGCGCTCCGTCTGGTCCGCTCGCGCGGAACAATAGTGTTGAAGAGCACCTACCACGGCACACCACAGGTTGACATGACCCAGGTCGCCGTCAGGGAAATCGCCATCAGGGGCAGTCGCTGCGGCCCCTTCGCGCCCGCATTAAATTTGCTGGAACGGGGTCTCGTGGACGTGAGTACCCTGATTGAAGGCAGATACCCGCTGTGTGAGGGATTGCGGGCCATGGAACGGGCTGCCCACCCTGGAACGCTCAAGATTCTGATTGATTTCGCGCATCCTGGCACGGACCTGGCCGCGGCGGGCGCTTGAGGGTGGAGTGACAGGGGCGTGCTGATTGGCTGTCAAGATATGCCCCATATGCAACACGAACAACGACGCGTCGCAATCAGACTGCGCCAATTGCGGGGCCGACCTCACACGCGTCATGCCCTGGCAGGAGGGCGTGGGGAATTACGGCCCGGAAAGGAACGATCTTGCAGACCTGGCGGAAAGTCGCCTGCGTTGGCGCAGCGGCACCTGTCTGACCCTGATTGCGCTGGCCCTGGCGGCCACGCTTTGTGCCGGGGTCCTTTTGCAACTCGCGATCTGGCTGCTGGCCGGCAGCAACATTGCCGTTGCCCCAACCGCCGCATTTCAGATGCCACCAACATCGGTCCCGACTCCTTCGCCCGTGCCGACCCTGTACCTGCCGACCGTTACAAGAACGCCTGTGCCGCCGCCAACCGAGACGGCAACCCCGACGCGCGCGCCCTGTTTGCAAAAGGTGCGCAGCGGTGACACCCTGATCGCCGTTGTGACGCGCTGCGGTCACAGGGACCTCGATGTCCTGGAAAGGGTTCTGGAGGACAACGATCTGGCGTCTGCCGAATTGCTGCAGGCCGGTCAGCGACTCGTGATCCCCTGGCCTACGGAAACACCTGGCGCCATAGTCGCGGCAGCCGCTTTGGGCCAGGGTGAAAATGCCGCAAACCCCGGTGCCGAGAGCCCGGTTTCCGCGGCCCGGCCCTTTTCCGCTGTTTCGAACCGTTCTGAACCAACGCTGCAACCCGGCGTGATGTGGCACCAGGTCAGTAGTGGCGAAACCATCGTGGGCATCGCCTTTCGATTCGGAACCGATCTCAAGGTGTTGTCCGAACTGAACCCGGAAGTCACTTTCTCGCAATGCGACTTCGGCCAGGCGTCTGGCGGGCCGAGTTGCGTGGTCACCATTTACGATGGTCAGCAATTGCGGGTGCCGGCGCCAACGCCGACGCCAACCCAATCTCCCACGCCATCAGGACTTCCCAGCGCGACTCCGACCACCACCGTCAACGTGCCTGTGGCATTCAGCCCGCCTGACAATCGCAACTTCAATGGTGATGAGCTGGTAACCCTGCGCTGGGTTGCGTCCGGGACTCTGTCTCCGGGTGAGACATGGCGGGTCGTCGTTGAAAGTCTGTCCAGCGGACGGACTTACATTGAGACAACCACTTCCCTAAATCACATTTTGCCCGCCACGTGGAAGGAAACACAACCCGGATGGCACGGCTATCGCTGGAGGGTTCAGTTGCTGCGGAACGATGGTGACGTTCTTGAGTCGGATGCCCGCCAGTTCCTGTGGGAGACAGGCGGGTGAGGCCGCCTTTTACCTTCCTGTTCGCGCTGCTGTTGCTGA
Organism: Anaerolineaceae bacterium; assembly: GCA_026708325.1. GTDB lineage: Bacteria > Chloroflexota > Anaerolineae > Aggregatilineales > Phototrophicaceae > JAGWBD01. Next base: position 252,980 of record JAPOVC010000014.1, read on the forward strand.
CCAGCTGCAATTTCGTGCGCCAGGATGCGGGCCCGGCTGAAACAGTGCCGGTCACCGATGACGCCATCCCGGAGGCGAAACCGCTGCCTGAAATGTCAAACACGCCCGCTCCTGCCATTGCCGTGGCAGTCGCGACAGTAACGCCCTTGCCGGCATTGGAGGCCGCAGCGCCCAGCCCGACTCCAGGGCCCTGGAGGCACACGGTCCGCGACGGCGAAACCCTTGGATTCATCATCCAGAAGTATGGCTATCGCGACTATGCGGTCATAGACGCCATTGTTCAGTTGAATGAAAACATCCCCAACCCAAATCTCCTGCCGGGGGAAGGCAGCGTCATTCTTGTTCCCCGTCCCACGGCCACGTCCCTGCCGGCAAATTTCACGCCCTTGCCGGTACCGCCGGCGCTTGCCGAGCGCATCGTGCCGACGTCACCTGAGACCGGGCTCAACTATGACACGGAGATCGCCGAACATGTGGTGGTTGCCGGCCAGACCGTGATCGACATCGTCATTCAGCACGACACGACCCTCGAAATCGTGTCCATACTCAACCCTGATATCTCTTTTGCCCGCTGCGATTTCGGCCTTCGCAGCGGAGGTCCGGAGTGCAATCCCCTGCTGAACGTAGGGCAGACCGTCCGCGTGCCGGCACCGACGCTGACGCCAACCTTGTCTCCTACCTTTTCCGGCAGGGAAACGGCGACGCCCACAGCGACCTGGATGGCCCCCCGCATCGTTTCGCCCGCGCAGGACAGCGTCCTGCCTGCGACAGCCATTCGTCTGCAATGGCTAAGCGTCGGGTTGCTCCCGGCGGGCGACGTCTATCTGGTGCAGATATCGGATCAGGACGGCGTCGTTCACAACGCCGTGACGCGCGATACCTCACTTTTGTTGCCGGAGTCAATGGCGCCAGCGGGCGGAACTCCTGTGGACCTGACCTGGACGGTCAGCGTCGCCCGTGCGGACGAAAATGGCGTGTATGGCATCATCAGTGGTTACCCGTCGCCGAATCGCTTTCGCTGGAACAGCCGCTGAGTTGCCCCTGACCGATCTAGTGCCGGCCAAACTCCCGCGCCAGTTGACCGGCGGACATGTGCAGCAGGGTGGGTCGCCCATGCGGGCAGGTGAGAGGCGATTGCGTGCGTTCCAGTTGACGGACAAGTCCCTGCATTTCTTCCCTGCCCAGAACGGTGCCGGCCTTCACGGCGGCCTGTTTGCAGACCCGGCGAATGAGGCGCTGCTCCAACGTGGACTTCCCCGGCTTCTGGCCCCTCTCCAGTTCTTCGAGAACGCCGCGCAAAACCTCGCGAGGCTCATGGTCTGCAAGCATGGCCGGAATGCTGCGTATGAGGAAGGTGTTGGGGCCAAAGGGCTCCACTTCGAGACCAATGGCGCGCAACTGTCCCTGACTGCTGACAATCAGGCTGGCTTCGCTGGCGGGAAGTTCCAGCGTCTCGCCCGCCAGCGTAAGCTGGGACATGCTTTCCTCGCGCTCCTGCCGTTCAAGAAAATTCTCGTAGAGGATGCGTTCGTGGGCCGCGTGCTGGTCGATCAGATACATGCCGGCCGGCCCTTCGGCGACGATAAAACTGGCGCCGATCTGCCCGATGACGCGCAACATGGGAAGTGACCGCGGCCTTTGCGGGGCGGCCGGGGAGCCCGGGACGGCTCGGTCGGTCTCCTGTTCGTCGGCAAAGAGGGGCTTGCGGGCCACACTTTGCGACTCCTGCCAGGTTGCATCATTGACCAGGACCCTGGGAGACAAGGCACTTCCGCCGGGTCCGGACGCGCTGCCCCTGTCTTCCATCAGGGTCGCGCGAACGGCGCGCAGCACAGCGCTGAAAACCTCCCGCGGCCGCTGGAAACGCACCTCGGCCTTGGCGGGGTGTACATTGACGTCGACCTGTTCCGGCGGCAGGCTGATCATCAACACGGCGACCGGAAAGCGCCCCTTCATCAAGAGCGTGTGGTAGGCCTGGATGACCGCGTAACCAAGGCTTGCGTCCTGCACGGGGCGGCCATTGACAAACAGAAGGATGCGGGAACGGTCACTGCGGTGCGTGGCAGGTGCGGAAACGAAACCAAACACCCTTATGGCTTCGTCGATGGCCGGGTGCGGGCCGACCCGTATCATGTCACGGGCAACGTCCCGTCCCAGAACCGCAACCAGGGAATCGGCGAGAACGCCGTTGCCGCTGCTGCGAAAACTTTCACGATTGTCCAGCATTAGCGTGAAGCGAACTTGCGGCCGCACCAGCGCGTAGCGGCTGACCAGCAGCGTAATCTGACGCCTTTCGGCAAGGGGCGACCTGAGAAATTTTTGCCTGGCCGGAACGTTGTGAAACAGGTTCTCAACGGTCACGCTGGTCCCGGGAGGCGAACCGATGCTGGCGCGCTCCACGATCTGGCCTTCCTCAAGCAGCAGCGTGTTTCCGGTCTGTTCATCCCGGAAACGGGAGCGAATGCGCAGTCGGCTGACGGCGGCGATGCTCGCCAATGCCTCGCCACGGAAGCCCAGCGTCTGGATGCGGTCGAGGTCATCGGCGGACCACAACTTGCTGGTGGCGTGACGCTGGAAGGCGAGCTCCAGGTCTGCAGCCGGTATGCCATGCCCGTCGTCAGCGACCTCGATCAGTCGCTGTCCACCGGCTTCCACACGAATATCGATGCGACTGGCCCCGGCGTCCAGCGCGTTGTCGACCAGTTCGCGCACAACCGAAGCCGGGCGTTCTACCACCTCGCCGGCCGCAATTCTCGCGATGACGTCGTCTTCAAGGACCCGAATGGGCATAGGGATTTCTGGCTACCGCTGTTGCGGCCAGTATAGCATGACGCCTCACTTGCCCAGGCTGGCCAGGCGCGCTTCCACAATGGCCAGACTTGCCTGCAACTCGCCCAGATTGTCACGCTCGCGGTTGACCACGGCTTCCGGCGCGCGCGCAACAAACTGCTCGTTGGCCAACATGCCCTGCGAGCGCTGCAGGCGTTGCTTCAACTGGTCACGCTCCTTCACCAGGCGCAGGCGCTCGGCCTCGACGTCGATAAGGTCCGCCAGAGGCAGAAAAACGACGCTGTCGCTTACCACAACCGAGGCACAGCCTTCCGGGTCGGGATCTTCCCTGTCAAGCGTGATCAGGCTCCCGACCCGACACAGCTGGCCAAACATTGCGCGCAATTCGTCGACGTGCTCGCCCGCGAACCCCGGCCGAAGTCGGGCCGAGATCGAACGGCCGTGGGGAACATTGTATTCCGAGCGTGCGTTGCGTACGCCGCGTACCAACTCGATCAGGGTGTCCATGATGGCTTCTGCGTCCGCGTCCTGCAGTTCAGGGTCGGGCTCGGGCCAGGGCGCCAGCATGATCGTGTCACCCTCGTGCGGCAGTTGCTGCCAGATCTCTTCAGTGACAAATGGCATGAAGGGATGCAGCAGTCGCAGACCCGTTTCAAGGACGTGGACCAGGGTTTGCAGCGTACGCTGGCGCCCCTGCTCGTCGTCGCCATACAACGCAATTTTGCTGAATTCGATGTACCAGTCGGCGAATTCATGCCAGAGAAAGTCGTGAATCTGTCGACCGGCTTCGCCATACAGGTAGCCGTCAAATTGCCGGTTGGTGTTGCGCAGCAGCGTATCCAGACGGGACAGAATCCAGCGGGAATACAGATCGTGCGGCCTGCTGTCGTGCTGCCACGCGCTCTCTTCCTCGCCGAGATTGCGAACGACGAAACTGGCCATCTGCCAGAGCTTGTTGACGAAGCGCCAGTTGCCTTCGATGCGCTTGACGTCGACGTTGACGTCATTGCCGGGCGTGCCACTGGTCACAAGCGTGAATCGCAGGGGGTCGGCGCCAAAGCGGTCCATGTATTCCAGGGGGTCGATGGAATTGTCGAGGGTCTTGCTGATTTTGCGACCCTTGCCGTCGCGCACCATGCCATGAAGGTAAACGGTGTGGAAGGGCACCTCATCCGTGAACCACAGCCCCAGCATGATCATGCGCGCCACCCAAAAGAAGAGAATGTCGTAGCCCGTCTCCATCATGGTCGTGGGGTAAAAGCGTTGCAGGTCCGCCGTCTGCTGCGGCCAGCCGAGCGTGCTGAAGGGCCACAGCCCACTGCTGAACCATGTGTCGAGAACGTCCTCCTCCGCCGTCCAGCCCTCGCCAGTCGGTGCGTCCACACCCACGTGGACTTCTCCGCCAGGACCGTACCAGGCGGGGATGCGGTGGCCCCACCAAAGTTGCCGACTAAGACACCAGTCCTCAATGTTTTCCAGCCAGTGGTAATAGACCCTGGTGAAACGCTCGGGCACGATGCGGATGCGCCCGTCACGGACTGCCTCCAGAGCCCGCTGCGCCAGCGGCTCTACATTCAGAAACCACTGCACGCTGACCATCGGCTCGATGATCTCGCCGCCGCGCTGACTGCGTGGCACGCTGTGTCGAATCTCTTCGGCCTTGATGGTCAGGCCGGCTGCCGACATGTCTGCCCACATCCTTTCGCGGCATACGAAACGGTCCAGACCGGCGTAGGGGCCGGCATTTTCGTTCATACTGGCATCGCGATTCATGACATTCAGTACCGGCAGGCCATGCCTTTCGCCAATGTCAAAGTCGTTGGGGTCGTGCCCGGGCGTGACCTTGAGGGCGCCGCTGCCCTTGTCGCGCTCGACCTGAGGGTCGGCAATGACAGGGATTTCCCGATTGAGCATCGGCACCAAAGCCGTTTGACCCACCAGATGGCGATAACGTTCATCGTCAGGATGGACCGCGACGGCGGTGTCGCCCAGAATGGTCTCAGGCCGTGTCGTCGCCACCGGTATGTGGCCGCCGTCGCTGAGCGGATAGCGAAACAGATACATCAAACCCGTTTCCTCCGCGTGTTCCACCTCCAGGTCTGATACGGCTGTCTGCAAGCCGGGGCTCCAGTTCACCAGGCGCGGGCCGCGGTAGATCAGGCCCTGCTCGTAAAGGGCGATGAATACGTCACGCACCGCGCCTGAAAGTCCGTCATCCAGGGTGAAGCGCTCGCGTTCCCAGTCACAACTGGCTCCCATTCGCCGCAACTGGTGGAGGATTTCGCCGCCGTAACGCTCCTTCCAGGCCCAGGTCCGTTCCAGAAATTCCTCCCGGCCCACGTCGTCCTTTGATCGGCCCTCATCAGCAAACATGCGTTCGATTTGCAATTGTGTCGCAATGCCCGCATGGTCCGATCCGGGTACCCAAAGCGCGGCCTTGCCCTGCATGCGCGCATGGCGAATCATCAGGTCTTCAATGCTGACGAACAACGCATGGCCGATATGCAGGGCGCCGGTGACGTTGGGCGGGGGGATGCTGATGACGAAAGGTTCGGCGTCCTCCGGCGCAACTTCAGGGCGGAACCAGCCGTTGCGCTCCCACCAGTCATACAGGCGTTCTTCGGCAGCAGCGAAATCAAAGGTTTTCGGCATGGACATGTTGTAGCGCTCCTTAAAAAAAAGCCCCTTCGCCCTGCCAAGGACGAAAGGGTTCGCCTTCCGCGGTACCACCTTGCTTCCCCGCCTGCGTGGGGCGCTTGATTCGCGTTAACGGGCGTTCCCGGCTCCGGCTACGCCGATGAGATTGGGTTCACCGAAGCGACTCGCGGGCGACAGTCAATCGGGTCTGCGGGCGGACTCGCAGCCGGTGGTCCGCCTTCTCTGACGCAAATCCCTGACCGACCCTCCCGGTCAACGTCGTTGTTCCGATACTAGCGACAGGGCGGGCTGACGTCAACGGCCACGTTCGACTGCGAGAAACGACCGGATATAATCCGCCACCATGTTGACCCCACTGTCGTTGAAACCGCCGCGCGGCACGAGAATGTCTGCATGGCCCTTGTTCGGTTCCACATAGCGCAAATGCATGGGTCGAACGGTCTTGAGATATTGTTCCATGACGGACTCCATGGTCCTGCCGCGCTCCTCGATATCGCGGCGCAGTCGTCGTATGAAGCGGACGTCTGACGCTGTGTCGATGAATACGCGAAGGTCCAGCAACTCCAGCAATTCCTCTTCGGCGAAAATCAGGATGCCTTCCAGCAAAATGACGGGCCGGGGATCAATTCGCTTCGTTTCGGGCAGACGCCGATGTTCGCGAAAGTCATAACGCGGAATGTCGGTCGCCCTGCCGGCGCGCAGGTCTCTGAGGTTGGCCACTAGCAAATGCGTGTCTAGCGAATCGGGGTGGTCGAAATTGCGGATGCGCCTTTCGTGCAGTGGAATGTGATTGAGGTCCCGGTAATAAAGGTCGTGAGCCAGCCACACGACGTGTTCGGCGCCAACCTTCCGGATGACGGCGTTGGCAAATGTGGTCTTGCCGGACCCCGTTCCGCCGGCAATGCCAATTACAAGAGGTCTTTTGCCCGTCATTTGCGGTCCCTTAAGGCAAATGCCCACCAGCGTGGGCACTTGAGCCACCCGAGGGATTCGAACCCTCAACCTCACGCTTACGAAGCGCGTGCTCTGCCATTGAGCCAGGGTGGCGACACAAAAAGTATAGCGAAGCGGGCAGGGGCGGGCAAGCGTCAGTGCCGGAAGTGACGCACGCCGGTGAAGACCATGGCGATGCCGCCTTCGTCGGCCGCAGCGATGACTTCCGCATCGCGCACCGAGCCGCCCGGTTGAATGACCGCGGCGATTCCGGCGGCGATCGCTGCCCCAACGCCATCGGCAAAGGGAAAGAAGGCGTCCGAAGCGAGGGCCGCGCCCTGCGCCCGCTCACCGGCCTTGCGGACGGCCAGTTCAACCGCATCCACCCGGCTGGGCAGGCCTCCGCCCACCCCCACGACGGCGCAGGGAGTCGCGATGACGATGGCATTGGAGGGAACGTGTTGCACTGCGCGCCAGGCGTAGGCCAGCGCACGACATTCCGCCACGTCCGGCTCGCGCGCGGTCACGTTACGCCATTTGGAGCCAGCTGGGTCGCCTTCATCCGCGCTTTGCAACAGCAACCCGCCGGTTACGCTGCGCTGCCGCCAGTTCTCGCCGCCAGGTCCGACGGGGAGACGGAGCAGGCGACAGTTCTTGCGTTTCGCTCCCAGCAAACCCAGGGCCTCTTCTTCGAAGTCCGGTGCGACAATGGCCTCAACAAATGTCTTGCCGAGCGCGGCAACGAAGGCTGCGCTAACAGGGCGATTGGATGCCAGTACGCTGCCAAAGGCCGAGAGGGGATCCGCAGCCAGCGCCTGTTGACAGGCGATCGCCAGGTCTTCATCGCTGGCGAGACCGATGGGGGACAGGTGCTTGACAACGGCAACGGTCGGTGTGGGAAAGTCCTGGACCGCCCGCGCGGCGGCGTCGAGGTCCAGGTAATTGTTGTAGGAAAGCTGCCTCTGCCCGCCAAGCAATTCGCCACCCAGGGGGCCGGCGCCCGGAGCCCGGCTGTACCAGGCGGCCTGCTGATGAGGATTCTCTCCGTAGCGCAGGACCTCCGACCTGTGAAATGTCTGTGTCAGGCTTGCGGGCGTTGCCACACCCTGCGTCGGCTCCTGACCCTCCTGCTGCAGCCGGGAGAAAATGGCTGCGTCGTAGGCCTGCGTCAACTCGAATACTTTCGCCGCGAGTGAGCGGCGGGTTGCCAGATCGATTTCCCTTCCCGCACTCAGGGCCTGTTCAAGCAATCCGTAGTCCTCCGGATCGCAGAGGGTGATCACCCGGCTGAAGTTCTTGGCGGCGGCCCGCAGCAGGGCCACGCCGCCAATGTCGATTTGTTCAATGGCGTCATCGAGCGTGCTTTCCTGCCGCACGCTGACTTCCCGGAAGGGGTAAAGGTTGCAAACCACCACGTCGATCGGCGCAAATCCGGCACGCTCCAGTTCAGCCAGATCGGCAGCCCTGTCTCGCGCCAGGATGCCGGCGTGCAGGGCGGGATGCAGGGTCTTGACGCGACCGCCAAGCAACTCCTGCTGACCGGTCAGGGCGTCGACCGGCGTCACGGGCAGGCCCGCTTCTGACAGCGTTCGGGCGGTGCCGCCGCTGGCGACCAACTCATGGCCGGCTGCGACCAGGGCCCGCGCAAGGTCGATCAGTCCGCTCTTGTCAGAAACACTTAGCAAGGCGCGTGGCAAGGTAGACCTCCCTGTGAACAGAGCCAGCAGTATAGCCCGCTTTGCCGACTGGAGTCAGTCTGCCTCCGGCTGAACAGTGGCCGTTTGCAGGGTGATGGCGTTCAGGTACAATTGCCGCGCGTCAGGCGGGCAGGGGACGGGCAATGGCGGACGACATGTACATTCTTGAGCGCAGGGATGCCCGGGCCACCCCGCATCTTGAACAATACGCTCCGGTCTGGCTGGTTGATCAACGCATGGTCGCGGAAGATGACGCCGTGCTGTTCAACGTTGTCTTTCAGCACCACCTGTACGGCTGGGTCAACCGGCGCTACAAGTTCGATGCATTCAACGACGTGCTTTACCACATGGGTCAGACCAGCGTCGGCGAGGAAGACGCGCTGGAAATGCAGGAAAGTGACCCCTGGATCCCGGCGACTGTAGCCGACATCCCCAATTCCTACGGCGGTTAACCCGCCGTTCTACAGTGACCTCGCGTAGAGGTTGAAAACGGCCTCGTCGCGCCCACCCATCTGGTACTTGTAAGTCTCGTTTCCCTGCAGGAAATCAAAGCGGCTCATACCCTCTTCGATGGAATGGCGGATATTCCACGCCAACAGGACAATGCCCGGGCTGAGGTGACCCCAGGTGTCGGGTCGCAGACCGGAGTTGTAGACCAGCATTTCATTGTTGCAGACGAAATTGAGGTAGCTCGCCGCGCGTTGACCGCCGATAGTCAGAAAACTCAGGCGCAGCCAGCCGCGTTCCATCATGACGGCCGCTATATTGCGGAAAAAGTCGCGGTTGCCGGGGCCATCGAGAAAACTGCTTTTGGCATGGTCACTGGCGGCCATGAGCTCAAGAAAGTGCCCCATCTCCACGTCGAGATCGTGCTCGGGTCCAACAAGGTACCAGTCCACGTCGAGGGCCGGAGCCTGGGCGCGGCGCAGCTTGCGACGCAATTCGTGCCGCTGTTTCTTGTCCAGTGAGTTGATGTATTCGCCCCAGGTGGCCGGCAATTCGACAACCGGACAGACGTCCTCCTGCCGTACCTCGACGTTGAATCCGCGACTCTTTAGCAGCTGTGGCAAGGCCTTCAACACTGGCGACGCTTCGGGCACGTTGCAGATTTCTATACGGTCGTACAGGGGCTGCATTCTGCAGAATTGGTCAACGATGGCGGGCAGGAGGTCGTCGAGCGCTTCACGATCGATGATGATGTCAAGGTAATCGGTAACTTCCTTGCAGCCGACCAGCGACAACACCCGTTCGCCGTCGATTCTATCTACGAAGAGGGGAGCGATCGCCAGCAAACGGCCACCTGCGTCGCGGCAAGTCAGCACGTGCAGCGGGCCTGGGTCGAAGGCGTACCACCAGTTCGCCTGCCATTCCAGGGTGCTGAAAATTCGATTGGACGCGCTGCGGCTGACCAGCGCATTCCATTCGGGCTCCAGCCGATCAAAAATGTCAGGCGAGTTGTGAATCTCGAAATTCAACTGCCCGGCGTCCTTCCTGACGTCGTTAATGTATCTCTGTTGTATCTCTGTATTGTACAGGCGTATCGGGTTCAAATGAAGTTGTAGAAGCAAAAGCCGCCCGGCGGACCGGGCGGCTCCCCCTTGCGCATGACCTCGCTCAGGCCTGCAGTTTCATCTGGTGCTCGAGCCGGTACTGATAGTCCAGCGACTCGCGCGTGGCGGGGTCAAAAAGATGGATGTTGTCAATGTTGACTGCGATCTTCAGTCGGTCTCCAACCTCGGCGTCGCAGCGCGGATCCATGCGCGAGATGAAGCTGGCGCCCTTTTCGTTGAGGTAAACGACGACCTCGTTGCCCATCTGCTCAACCACATCGACGTTGGCTTCCAGCTCCCAGGGAGAAATGCCCGCAGGCTGGTAACGGGAGTCGTGAATGTCCTCGGGGCGAATGCCCAGGATGACTTCCTTGCCGGCGTGGCTGCGGAAGGCGGCTGCATGCGCCGGGTCGATCTTGATGGACACGGCGCCGGCATCGACGGTGAGAGCCTCGCCTTCGGCAATCAGGGTGCCATCGAAGAAATTCATGGCCGGGCTGCCGATGAATCCGGCGACAAAGATGTTGGAGGGGTTGGTGTAAAGCATCTGCGGCGTGTCGACCTGTTGAATGATGCCTTCATTCAGCACGCAAATGCGCGTGCCCATCGTCATGGCTTCGACCTGGTCGTGCGTCACGTAGATGAAGGTGGTCTGCAGACGCTGGTGCAGCTTGGCGATTTCTGCGCGCGACTGAACGCGCAGCTTGGCGTCCAGGTTTGAGAGCGGCTCGTCAAGCAGGAAGACCGCCGGTTCGCGCACGATGGCGCGCCCCACGGCCACACGCTGACGCTGCCCGCCCGACAACTGGCGCGGACGACGGTCCAGCAGGTTTATGCCCTTGTCTTCCTCAATGAGGCCCAGGCTACGGGCCGCCTCGTTCACGCGACGGTCGATTTCCTGCTTTGGCGTCTTGCGCAGGCGCAACCCGAAGGCCATGTTGTCATAGACCGTCATGTGCGGGTACAGGGCGTAGCTCTGGAAGACCATGGCCACGTCGCGGTCCTTGGGCGCGACGTTGTTAACCACGCGGTCGCCAATCAGAATTTCGCCGGCCGTCACTTCCTCGAGTCCGGCCAACATACGCAGGCTGGTGGACTTGCCGCAGCCGGAGGGGCCGACGAAGACGAGGAATTCCTGATCCTGGATCTCCAGGTTCATGTCCGTGATGACGACAGTATTGCCGAACGATTTGTGTACGTTGCGATAGGTTACACTGGCCACTGAAGATCCTCCATCACACAGGCTGTGCCATTCGAACAGGTAAGCATTTGTAGAATCTGCCCAAAAAAGTTGCCAGGTGCAAATTCCCCTTAACACCAGAAAAAAGTATAGACAGTTGCCTTACCGAATGCAAATTTTGCCTCCAGGCCAGCCGGGTCGCCGCCCCGTGCGCTAAAATGCCCGCAATTCAGGGCAGGCCGGGGAACCCATGGTACAAAATATCAACGCGGAGATTGTGAGCATCGGCACCGAATTGCTCCTCGGTGAAATCACTGACACCAATTCCGCCTACATTGCCCGGAAGTTGCGGGACATCGGTGTCAGTGTGTACCGCATGACCACTCTGGGCGACAACCAGGGGCGGATCACGGGGGAGATTCGCCAGGCCATGTTGCGAGCCGACGTCGTGATAACAACCGGCGGGCTGGGCCCTACGGTGGACGACATGACCCGCCAGGCCGTCGCGGCCGCCACCGGCCGCGATCTCGTGTTCCACCAGTTCCTGCTGGATGATATCGCCGCCCGTTTCGCCGGCTTTCGTTCAAACATGACGGAGAACAACCGGCAACAGGCATGGTTGCCGCGCGATGCGCTGCTGCTGGAGAACGCTGTGGGCACCGCGCCCTGCTTCCTTGTAGAACATGAAGGCAGCGTGATCATCAGCCTCCCTGGCGTTCCGCGCGAGATGCGTTTTGTGCTGGCGACCCATGTGTTGCCCTGGTTGCAGAAGCGCTATCACCTGGGGGTTATTCGCGCACACGTCCTGCGGGCAGCCGGCATCGGCGAAAGCGCGCTGGACGATCTGATAGGCGTGGATTTGCTGGCAGCGCGCAACCCAACGGTGGGCCTGGCGGCGCACAGCGGCGTGGTAGACATGCGCGTCACCGCGAGAGCCGAGAACGAATCCAGGGCCGATGCGCTTATTAGGGAGGTGGCGGAAGAATTGTACAGGCGTGCGGGGGCGTGGATTTTCGGCACGGACGACGACACGATAGAGGCCGCGCTCATAACCCGTCTGCGCCAGGGCGGCCACAGCCTGGCGTTGAGCGAGACGGGCATCGGCCACGCGCTGGTCGACCGGCTGGGTCAGGTTGCCGGATACAAAGGCGTGTTGCGCCACGCCGAGGCCCACGACACTCTCGACACCTTGCCAGGGGGCGACGAAAGTCTGCGTGAACTGGCCAGCAATTACGCGGCTACACTGGCCCGGCAGCATGGCAGCGATGTCGCCATCGTGGTCATCAGTGACCCGGAACGCCTTGAAGACCAGGCGGACCGGGACGTCGGCACGGCCGTAGCTGTCAGTGTGGAAGGCCAGTTGGCATCGCGGGTTTACGGTTTCGGGCCGCGTTCACGCGAGGCGCGGCTGTGGACCGGCACCTGGAGCATGGCGCAGGCCTGGCGAATGCTGGGCGAAACAAGAGTATGACGTCGATCGGCCGCGAACTGACGGATTGCGGGCTGCTCCAGTTTGGGCTGATCGGAAGAGACCCCTGGCGACTGCACATCGACCTGTTGCCGTCCTATCCGGAATTGCTGCACAAACTGGCAACTCTCGCGGAAGCCTGCGTCGAAGGCGTTGACCGCCTGCTGGCTGCAAACGGCGCCATGGCATGGGGCAGCGCGCTTGCCTTGCGCCGAGGCATTCCACTGGTATACTGCCGCGGCGACGAACTGGTGGGCGCCTATGACATTGGGCATCCCACACTTTTACTGGCCAGTGGTCAGGAAACGGATGCTGAATTGCTCGCGCTTGTGGAAAGGGCCGCTCGCGTGGGTCTCCAGGTCTGCGTCATGGTTGCGCTGCTGGACTCAGGTCGCGACTGTCTCGCCCAGGTCCCTGTGCATTCGCTGGTCAATCTCGAATACCTGGTGCAGCAACGAGTGTCCGAAGGTACTTTGCCGGCGGGTCAGGGCCGGCTGATCAAACGCTGGTTGCTCAATCGTCGTCAAGGCTCAACAGGGCCATAAAGGCCTCCTGGGGCAATTCCACCTGCCCCACCATTTTCATGCGCTTCTTGCCCTTTTTCTGGCGCTCCAGCAGCTTGCGCTTGCGCGTGACGTCCCCGCCGTAACACTTTGCGAGCACATCCTTGCGCAGGGCCTTGACATTGGCGCGCGAGATGATGCGCTTGCCACTGGCCGCCTGGATAGGCACCGTGAACATCTGGCGCGGAATCAGCCGCTTTAGCTTGCTCACCAGTTGCTGACCCTTGTGATACGCGTCCTCGCGGTGAACGATCAGGGCCAGGGCATCAACCGGCTCGCCGTTGACGAGAATCTCGAGACGAACCAGGTCGCCGGCCCGGTAGTCGTCAAACTGGTAGTCGAGGCTGCCGTAGCCGCGTGACACGCTCTTCAGACGATCATAGAAGTCGATAATGATCTCATTGAGCGGGATGCGAAAGTGCAGGATCACCCGACTGCTGTCCAGAAACTCGGTTGTCTCGTATTCGGCGCGTTTGCGAATACAAAGCTCCATGATGGCGCCGATGAATTCACCTGGCGTGTAGACCTGGATTTTCATCCAGGGTTCGCGAACCTCGGCAATGGTGCTTTCATCCGGCAAGCGGGCCGGACTGTCGACACGCAATTCCCCTCCATTCAGCAGTGAAACTTCGTATTCCACGCCCGGCGCCGTCGCCAGAATATCGATGTCATATTCGCGCTCCAGCCTTTCCTGCACGATTTCCATGTGAAACAGGCCCAGGAAGCCCACGCGAAAGCCAAAGTTAAGTGCCTGCGAAGTTTCGGGCTCGAAGCTCAGGGACGCATCATTCAATTGCAGTTTTTCGAGCGCGTCACGCAAGTCGCCGTAGTCTTCATTGTTGACGGGATAAATGCCGGCGAAAACCATGGGTTTTGCCAACTGGTAGCCGGGCAGGGGCTCCGGCGCAGCCTGTGGCGCGGAGGTAATGGTGTCTCCAACCCGGCATTCCTTGACTGTCTTGAAGCCCGTCGCGATGTAGCCGACTTCACCGGCTGAGAGGCCGTCCCGGATCTGCATGGTGGGGCTGAATATGCCGATTTCGACCGGCTGAAAGCGCGAGCCGGTGGACATCAACTGGAGCATTGCCCTATTGTCCAGCCGCCCGTCAACGATGCGCACGTAGGCGACCACGCCCTTGTAGGGATCATAATGTGAATCGAAGACCAGGGCGCGCAGCGGGGCGTCCGGTAAACCGTCCGGGGGCGGTATTTCGACAATCGCCTTTTCCAGCAATTCGCGGACGCCCGTCCCGCGCTTGGCCGAAATGCGGAGCATGTCTTCAGCTGGAGTGCCAAGCAAGTCTTCCAGCTCTTGCGCCACGTTGTCGGGGCGCGCCGCCGGCAGGTCTACCTTGTTGATGACGGCCAGAATCTCCAGGTCCTGCTCCAGGGCGAGGTAAACGTTGGAAAGCGTTTGCGCCTCAATGCCCTGGCTGGCATCCACGACCAGCAGGACGCCCTCACAGGCCTGAAGAGCACGACTGACCTCATAACCAAAGTCAACGTGTCCGGGAGTATCGATCAGGTTGATCAAATAGTCCTGACCGTCACTTGAGCGAAAGTCCATGCGAACGGCGGAGGCCTTGATGGTCACGCCGCGTTCGCGCTCCAGGTCCATGGTGTCCAGCAGCTGTTCCTGCATGTCGCGTTCGGCGACAGTGTCGGTGAGCTGCATCAGCCGGTCGGCCAGCGTACTCTTGCCGTGGTCGACGTGAGCTATGATGCAGAAATTACGAATGCGTTCCGGATTCACGTGAATTCACCGCCAGTCATTGCGGCCAGTATAGGCGACACCCTCGACGTCGGGTATGCTGACTACAAGACTGAATCAACCAGCTTGTCAGGATCTTCCCCTTGCTGGCCCTCCCCGCTGGGGGACGATTTCAGCCAACAGAGAAACTCGGCGTTGCCGGCCGGACCCAACAGGGGTGAACGCAAAAGTCCGGCGATGCAGAGTCCTTCATCCCGCGCCGAAGCCAGCACCTGAAGCAACACCTGCCGGTGCACCTGCGGGTCTCGCACGACGCCGCCCTTGCCAACGGCCTGCCTGCCCGCTTCGAACTGGGGTTTGACCAGGGCCACTACGTTGGCTGGCGTTTTCAGCCATTTTCGAATGACGGGCAATATCATTCGCAGGGAAATGAAGGAGACGTCGATGACCACGATGTCGACCGGTTCCGGCAAATGCGGTACGTGTCGCACGTTGCTTCGTTCCATCACGACGACGCGACTGTCCCGGCGCAGCGTCCAGTCCAGTTGTCCGTAGCCGACGTCGATCGCATAGACCCTGGCGGCGCCATGTTGCAGCAGACAATCGGTGAATCCGCCGGTACTGGCGCCCACGTCTGCGCAAACGGAACCCGCAATCCCCGGTCGAAACGCCTCCACGGCCGCTGCCAGTTTGTCGCCGCCCCGGCTGACGTAGCGCGGTTTCGCCTTGAGTTCGAGCGTGGCTGTCGTGGCTACTCGCGTACCGGCCTTGTCAATCCTTCGTCCGTCCACCAGGACTTCGCCGGCCATGATCATCGCGCGGGCGCGGGAACGGCTGTCAACAAGCCCTCGTTGGGCGAGCAGAACGTCCAGGCGTTCATGTCCGGCCATCAACTGTCCCG
Organism: Anaerolineaceae bacterium; assembly: GCA_026708325.1. Taxonomy (GTDB): domain Bacteria; phylum Chloroflexota; class Anaerolineae; order Aggregatilineales; family Phototrophicaceae; genus JAGWBD01. Next base: position 268,431 of record JAPOVC010000014.1, read on the forward strand.
GGTCATGGGAATGAGCAGTTCAATTGGGTCTGGCGCTTCATCCCCAAACTGATAGGAATCGGCTGCGAGGGGCAGCCAGCCCTCCGCCTGCACCAGGATGCTGTAAGGGGTGTTTCGCTGCAACAGGCGCTGGACCTCGAAGTTACCGTTCTGGTCACTTCGGGCGGTTGCGAAAATCTGCTCTTCGCGCCACTCAAAGTCTGCAATGGAATAGTCTTCTGTCAGCAGAATCAGTTGTATCCCTTCCAGCCCGTCTCCACTTTGGCTGTCAACAACGCGCCCGCGCAGGCGCAGACCTTCGGCGCTGGCAAGCCGGTCCACAAACAGTCGGCCAATGCCAACCTGCACCTCGGCGGAATCCAGCAAGACGTTGTTGATGAGCAGTTGCATTTCCCAGGTGCCGTCCGGGATCGGTCCGGCACTGCCTGTCTGGATGACAAAGTCCTGACCTGCGGAAGGGGCAGACCAGAGGAGATGGCGGTCGAAGAAGGGTTCATCATCCACGAGCAGCCGCAATTGCCACGGGGTCCCTGCTGCGATCTGCTGCCAGTCAAAGCGGGCGGTCAGGGTCTCAACGCCAGCCACCGACCCCCGGGAAGCGCCGGACATTCCATTGCCTGACCCGGCGCCGCCGGTGGTGAATCGCGAATTGCTGAAAATTTGCGGCAGGATGCCCTGCTGGGCCCCTGCGATGATGAAATCCGACGTGGCCGCCAGTTTGCCTTCGATGTACAACTCCACGCGCCAGTTGCCGGGAGGCAGTCCCCCAGGCTCCTCTATCTGAATGGTCTTGGCTCCGCTTTCACCATCCTGTTCCGACCACGGGTCTTCAGTCCGTGCAACTTCGAAGCCATTGAAATACCAGACCGCAGTCCAGACCAGCCCGGCACGCATGTTTCGATAGATGAACCTTGCGTTGGCGATGTTGCCAGAAGGCAAAACAAAGCCATTGCCAAGCGGTGTGCCTCGTCTGTCCACAATTCCAAAGACCAGATCGCTGAAGACCGGAACGGGGTCTGCGCCTCCACCGATGACCAGGCGGGCGCTGCCGGCGGCCCGGCCATCAATGAACATCGAAAAGTCATAGACACCATTGGGCCAGGGCTGGACGTTGCTGCCGATATGCCACATCCCGCCATGCTTTCCACGCCAACGGGCGGGAGCGAGGCTGAATCCAGGTTCCAGAATGCCGTCTCGCGTTACGCGAAGCTCGACAACGGACTCGACAGACATGTTTTCATAATCGAAAAACAGATACAGGCCGTTGCTGCCGGCCGGCAAACGACCCACGACGGTGTTGGGCATGCCGGCCTCGTTCACTGCCGACGCGAAAAACAGGCGCTTCAACCGGGGTTCTCTTTCTGACCCCGGCGCAACGCCTGCAACGACAGGCAGGCTTACGTCCAGCCCAAGGGAAGCTGCGCGCAGTAGCGGCAGGGCATGGTCGACCGGCCGCAAGGTATTGATGGCGTCTCCACGCGGCAGGCACCGGTCTTCGCGGTTCAGAAGACCGTCACGATTGCTGTCCTGCAAGGAAGTGCAGGCACTTCCCGTGCCACCGGGCAGGCGGGGAACTGTTGTGGGAATGCCCACCAGTTGACCGGACCGGTTGTACGCGCCACCGCCAGTCAGCGTACCTGGGAAGTCTCCGTGCAGATGGATCCAGAAGGGGTCTCTGTCTCCGGGCTCCTGCGTGAATCCGACAATTGTTCCCTGGCGCAGGGTGACAGGATCGTCTCCGACATCCGGAAAACCGGCGACGGTCAGAGTGTCATCCAGAGCCAGAGCCGTGGATTCTCCAGGCTCGACAAAGGGCAGGGACAGGCTCCCCGGTTCCAGCAGGCGGCCGTCCAGTTGCCGGTCGATGCGTAGCAGGGCCAGGTCGAGGCCTTCGTCCAGCTGCGCAATTCCGGCGCGGAAGCGCGGTACGGGAGCCTGGTCCGACTGGACCGTGAAGGCGACGAAAAGTGCATCGCCGGGGCAGACGGCGTTGGGGCGGGCAAAGTGGGCGTTGGTCAGTATCAGACCGCTACGATCAACAAGCGTACCCGACCCCGTGCAGGTAATGACCGGTGTACCCCCTTCAAGTTGCACCTGCATGAGATACACCGTTGCCTGTCGAATCCGTTCCGCGATCGCAGTCTGCTGGGCGCCGAGCAGTTTCGCACCAACCAGCAAGGCGAAACCGGAAAGTAGAATGACAAGGAGCTTGCGCATCAAAAGTCCAGGCTTTGCATGAAACGATTTAGGTGCTGCAGTTCACGACCGAAGTTTTCGGCGCTGGCGCGATAAGTGATGACAAGCGCCTGATCCCGTTCAAATACCAGCACGTCCAACCCTTCAACAATGACCGGCCTGCTGCCCAAAAAGGGATTCTCGGCCGTCGTGACATAAGTATAGGACAAGGCGCTGGTCTCGATGCCGTCCGGCAAAAGGTAGCTTTGGGCGTTGCCGACACTGTAGGCGGCCAGGGTCTGTGAGCGTTGCAGGGTGAGGGCGTCAAAAATGTTCCGCGGAGCGCTGTCGCTTCCCACGGGAAACAGGGAGACCTGCAGGGTAGTGGGGAAATCCGGTGCGGCCGTGTCCCGGATACGAAAGACAAAATCGCTGCCGGCTTCCTCAAGCAACCAGTCAGGCGGGAAATTTGCGTTGATGCCGGCCTGCAGGTTGCTGTAGCGAATGGTGGCGCCCAACACCTGGTCTCGCAGAAACAGGCTGAAAAAGAGGCCCACCAGACCAAGCAGCACCACGAGCAGGTTGGCCCATCGCTGGCGTGGGCCGGGGGGCCTGACGACGGGGAAACGCTCAGGAAGCGCCATCGCTGTCAGGGGCGGGCGCCGAGCCCGCGCCGGCATTTGCGGAAAGGAAGCGGAAGACCACCAGCACTGCCAGCAGAAGCCCCAGGGAATAGAAACTGCCAAACAGCGGGCGAGTGTCGGATACCGGTTGCAGGGAACTGAGACTGGCATTTCCCAACCCCGAGACCAGTGGAATGGCGCTGCCAGACACAAAAGCAGCCAGGGCAGTCGCCAACATCGGCATGGGCAGAAACAGTTCCCGGCGAAAGTAGAGTTCCGCCAGCGCATAGGAAACAATGATGGCCACACAATTCAGTGCCGCCGTTTGATTGAATACATGGACTGCCAGGGCACTGGCCGTCGGCCCCGTGTTAAGGGCGAAATCAATGACGGTGACCAGGACATACCCGGTTGCAGCGGCGCGGCAGCAAACAAGCAAATCGAGCCGTTCCGTCAATTCCCTTCGGGGGACGGCGAATCGAACGACAAACCAGACGGCCAGCGCCTGTGTGAGCCCGGCGGTCAGACTGTAGCCAAGGATGCGAGTGACGGCGTCCGCAAGGGGAAGCCAGCGATGAACTTCAAAGAGATTCTTTATCAGCGGCAGGCACAGGGCATTGCAAAGCAGCCCGGTTATGACGGCGCAACCTGTCGCGGCGAAGCGCAACCGGCTTTGGTAACCACCTCGCCACCAGCTGTTGAGCAGCCAAAACAGGGCCGGCAGCAGGGCAATGAGCAGATTGCCGGGTGCGCGCAAGGCCGTCGGCAGGGAAACGGCGAGCCCCTCCAGAACAAGGGCCAACATGAACAGAAGGCCGCATTCCAGCATGATTGCATCCCAGACTCTTTGCGGGGAAGCAATGCCGGTGCCTGTTTCAGGTCGCGGCTCAAGGAAGGCCATTGGCGCAGGTTAGTTGGATTACTATAGTCAGGTCATGACTTTGGAGACCAGTTTACCCGAAACTCTACGGCTGGTCGCCGTCTGTCTGCTGGCGGCTCTATTGGCTACAGCCTGTTCCCTTGCCGATGAAGCCGACATCGATGGACTGCAGACCGTCGCAGTCTACGGCCTGAACAGGCAGCCGGCAGGTTTCGATCCACACAGGCATCGAGACCCCGTCACTGCGGTGGTTGCGCGTCAGGTCTACGACACCTTGTTGCACCGCCATCCCCTGTCCAGAGAGTTCGTTCCCGGGTTGGCGCGAGAGTGGTCACTTTCCCGGGATGGCCGGATTCTCAATCTGCAATTGCGCGACGATGTCCGCTTTCACGATGGCAGTCGGATGGATGCTGCCGCGGTTGTCTCCAGTCTTGACCGCATTGTGGCGTCCGACAGCGAGGATTCGCAACTCGGGGCGCTCAGGGAACGTTATATTGGAACGGAAATCGTTGACAACTTTCGCGTCAACGTCGTTTTGTCGCAGCCCTGGACCCCGCTGCTGGACGCCCTGACCCAACCAGGTTACGCCATAGTCAGCCCCGCAGCCCTCGCCAGGTGGTCCGATGCAAGATACCAGTTCTATCAGGTTGGCAGCGGCCCCTTCAGATTTGTGAATTACATACCGGGAGAACGCGTCGTGCTTGCGCGAAATCCGGACTATTCCTGGGGCCCGGATTTCCTCGTTCTTCCCGACAGGGGCGTTGTCGACACCGTCGAATTTCGCTTCCTTGACGACGCGAAATCAAGGGACAGCGCCCTGCAGTCTGGTGACATCGACCTGCTGGATGGCCTGCTCCCGTCAGAATTGCGGGCAAGCGAGGCAGCCGGCATGCGCACGGAACTGGTCCCCGTGCCGGGTCAACCATTGATGTTTCACTTCAATACAGCCCGTTTTCCAACCAGTTTGCGCGGCTTGCGGCAGGCCTTGATTTTCATGACCAACCGCGCCGCGATCGCCAACGTCGGAGGGCAGCCGGTTGCCCCGGTTGGCTGGGGTCCATTGTCAGAAAGCACGCTTTACTTTTACGGCAATCTGCGAGGTCTTTATGCCCTGGATCGTCAGTTGGCGCATGACTTGCTGGAACAATCCGGAATCGGCGATTCGGACGGCGACGGCTGGCTGGACGTAGAGGGGATTCCACTGCAACTGGATATTCTGGTAACGCCAGCGGACGCTGTCCCGCAGGCAGCCGACCTGCTCGTCGCCCAGTGGCGCGACAGCGGAATCCGCAGCAGCCTGCGTCCCGTGCCAACCCGTGCTGCCCTGCGGGAACTGGTTCGACAAAATGACTATCACCTTGTCGCGAGCGCGCACCAGGGTTTCGACCCCGCCTGGCTGGGGGAATACTTCGGCAGCGCTGGCGCTTCCAACTGGAGCCGGTTTCAGGATGATGAGTTGAACGATCTTTTGCGCGAAGCCCTGGCGAATGCCGATTCGCGCGCGCGCTTCAGCATGTATGCGCGTATACAGCAAATCATTATGGACCGGGCAATTGTCTTGCCACTGCGGGATCAGGTCAACATCGTCGCCGTGGCGCCAGGACTCGACGGCCTGCTATGGGACACTTCCGGACTGATTCCCTGGCTTCACAATTTGCATTTCCTCAATTCGTAGCCTGAATAGTCGTATTCCAGATTTGCACCGCGCCCGCTTCCTCCAGGGCCAGCGCCACATCGTCGGCACGGGACTCTTCCACCAACGCAATGACAACCCCGCCACGCCCGGCGCCGGAGAGTTTTGCGCCGGCGGCGCCGGCAGATCGTGCGGCGCAAACGAGATCGTCAAGCAGGGGCGAGGAAACACCGAGCTTGCCAAGCAGTGCGTGATTGTCGTACATCAGGGCGCCGAGCGCAGGCGGCTGCATGCAAGCCAGGGCTCGCGAGGCCCTGTGGACTATGGCACCAATGTCCTCAAGAATCATGGCTGTCTCTTCCGGATGCAGTTGCAATTGCTCGCGGACGGCGCTGACCGGAATATGGGTGGCGCAGCGATCGCCGCTGTCCGCAACCAGCAACTGAAACGGTCGTGCTATGCGAACCGGCAAGGGCTCCATTCCCCTGGTGAAACAGAGCGCACTTTCATGAACAATGACGGTGTTGTCGATGCCGCTTGGCGTGCCATGAAAGAGGGTCTCTGTTTCGAATACGATGTCGTTCACCTCGGCAGCACTGATCGACCGGCCGGCATGCCTTGCGAGGGCGCGGGTGAGCGCAGTCGCGATTGCCGCGCCACTGCCAAGGCCACAGGCCTGCGGGATTCCTGAATCCAGCAGGACAGAAACCTCCCGAGCATCAATCCGGAGGCGGCACAGGATAGTCAGAAGCACTTGCAGCAGCAGTGGATCACTTCTCTTCGGCAAATGCGGCGCTGCCAGCAGGGTTCCATTGACGGAGCGAAACTCCAGCGCCGTGGCGCTTTCCCTGATCGTTATCTGTGCGCGCAAGGCGGGGAAGGGCAGGGCGATCGCCGGTTGCCCGTGCACGACAGCATGTTCGCCAAACAGGATTATTTTGGCCGGGGCGCTTTCGCGAATCACGGGATTACCAGGCCCGGGACATACAGGATCACCAGAAAGCTGATTGCCCACAGCACTATCGCCAGTTGCAAGGGGCGATCCATGGACAGCAATTCGTCGGGCGCTGCAAGCGATTCTTTTACGTGAATGAGCCAGAGATAACGGAGCAGTCCGTAAAGTACGAAGGGAATCGTGATCAGTGCGCTGTTCGTATTGGCCACGCGGATGGTCTCCGCTTCAGCGGCATAGAGCAGGTAGGCGATGAAGGTGCTGGTCATGACAAAAAGCAACATGTCATCGAGCAGGGCCAGGTTGTAGTGTCGAAAGGCGATCCTGATTTCAGCGGCCTTGTCAGCCAGCAGGAGCAATTCCTGGCGGCGCTTGGCGACAGCCAGAAACAGGGCAAGCAATGCGCTGCAAATATAGAGCCAGGGAGAAAAACTGCTGACCTCAACAATGACGACACCGGCAAGTACGCGCAACACGAAACCCGCTGTAATGCTCAGGAGATCGATGAGCGCAACATTGCGCAACCAGCGCACGTAAAGCAACTGCAGCACGAGATAGCCGATGAACACCAGCATCAGCCCTGAATCGAGCAATAGAGAGCCGAAAAGGGCCACAACAATCAGCAACAGGGCCGACAAACGGGATTGGCCTGGTGTGATTTCCCCGGACGCCAACGGCCTCAATCGCTTGATCGGGTGTTTGCGGTCCGACTCCAGGTCCTCCAGGTCATTGAGCAGATATACGCTGCTGGTCACCATGCAAAGCAACACAAACCCAATGACAACTTCCCCGAGAAACGTGCCTTGCAACAACTTGCCATCAAATACCAGACCGGCAAAGATGAGCAGGTTCTTGCTCCATTGACCGGGCCGCATTGCGCGCCAGATCGAGTTGAACGTGCGCATGGGACCCCACAAGTCGGCCATCGCGCCGCAAGTATAGCGCAGCGCGACCTGGTTTCTGGATGCCGGCAACTTCAATCCCGCCGCCCGGAACTTCCAATCCCGGGTTCAACAGTTCCTGTATAATGGGCGGAGAAGCGTCTTGTTGCATTTGAGGTGGCATGCTGGAGTTTCTTGTCGGCAACAATACACTCTCGACAATCGTGGCCTTTGGCCTTGTCCTGATACCGGCAATCTTCATCCATGAAGCCGGGCACTTTTTGGCGGCAAGGGCTGCAGGAATCGCGATTCTCGAATTTGGTATCGGCTTTCCTCCCCGCGCATGCATCCTCGGCCGTCGTGGCGCCACACTTTACACGCTGAACTGGCTGCCCATCGGGGGTTTCGTGCGTCCGCTTGGCGAATCTTTCGTTCACCCGCAAGGGGAAGAAGCCCTGGACGCCGACCGCAGACGTTTGCGGCTTGAAATGAGCGAATCCGGCGCGACTACAGGCCGATTGCTCGCGCTGAATGAAGCCGGGCCGCTGGCCCGCATTCTGTTCATGGCCGCCGGTTCGGCTGCCAATCTGTTGACTGCCACCCTGCTCTTCGTTCTGGTTGGCCTGGTCGGGATCCCGACCATCGTCGGAGGCAGTGCGGGCATCGTTGCTGTTTCCGGAAACAGCGATAGCCGATGGAACGATTTTCGGCAGGACGAACACATAACGCTTCTCGACGGGCAGTATTTTGAAAGCGCAGAAGAATTGTTGTCGCGCCTTGTTATGTTGCAGGGAGAAACAGCTTCCCTGACGGTGACAGGGGCAGGAAAAGAAAGGGAGGTCCGCATACCGGTTTCAGACCTGCAACCGGACAGTCAGGTGTTTGTCGTGCAGGTGGCTTCGGCATCGCCGGCTGAAAGGGCGGGAATAGTGCCGGCGGACAGAATCGTTGCGCTAAACGGTCAGGAAATCAAAGGGTTTTCGGACCTGCCGGACCACATGCAGACGAATGGATCTGAGGAAATCGTCCTGACAATTGAGCGGGGCGATAATCGCCTGGACCTTGCCCTGACCCCGCGGCTCAATCCGCCTGAAGGGGAGGGCGCCATCGGCATTGGCATCGTAGCCGCATGGAATCTGGACGGGCTGGTGCTGGTGGAAGGTGGCTGGCAGGAAGGGATCGCCCGTTTGTCGTTGCCTGAAGCCTTGCGTTTCAGTGTTGATCAATTGCACTTGTTCATTCGAACCCTGGTGAACCTGCCCGGCCAACTGCTGTCCGGTTCCTTGCGGCCGGAGGAGACCAGGCTGATGAGTCCGCTGGCGATCAGCCAGGTGGGCGGACGATTCCTGCAGGACAGCATTGCAGAGAATCAACCCTATATCATTCTCAGCTTTGTCGCCCTGATTAGCATTGCCCTTGGGATCACAAACCTGTTGCCCTTGCCGGCACTTGACGGAGGACGAATACTTTTTGTGCTTTACGAGTTGATTGTCGGACGCCCGGTCGCCCCTGAACGCGAGGGCATGGTTCACCTGTTTGGCATGGTGCTCCTGCTCTCGTTGATGTGCGTCACTATCGTCAATGACCTGATGAACCCGGTGACGACGTTGCTACCCTGATGGAGAAACAGGGATGAAGGCTGAAATCGACGCAACCGGGAACCCGGGTTCCGGCCAACGCCCCGGCATTGAAGATGCCCTTTGTGCCCTGCGGCAATGGGACGGGGGCGTGCCAGGGCCAGCCATATTCTACGGCTTCTCGGACATGGACGACGTCGGTCTGGAGCGCTTTGGCCTGGTCTGGCAGGAACTGCAGCCGGCTCGCCGCGCCAGTCTGTTACGCCATCTGACGGAGGCGGGCGAAAGCAACGTTGATCTGAATTACCGGGCGCCGGGGATGCTGGCGCTCAGGGACCCTGCGGTGGCCGTGCGCAGGGCGGCCATTGAGCTTCTGTGGGAGGACGAATCAAGGGAATTGTTGAGAGAGCTACTGGCCCTGGCTCAAGGGGACCAGGCCTTGTCCGTGCGAAGTGCCGCCGCCAGCGCACTTGGACGCTACGTGCTGGCCGCCGAGCTGGGCAAACTCGAGAGTCGCGGGGGCGAGGCAGTGCAGCAGGTATTGAGTGACCTGTGGCTGGACCGCGAGGAAGACAGCGAGCTACGCAGACGCGCACTGGAGTCTTTGGCCAACTCAAGTGCAGCGATAGTGCCCGGGGCAATACTGGAGGCGTGGCGTAGTGACGACCATGAATTGCGCGCCAGTGCGCTCTACGCCATGGGTCGCAGCTGCGACCAGCGCTGGGAAGAAATCGTTTTGGATGCCTTGAGGGATGAAGACCCGGCACTGCGTTACGAGGCAGTTCGGGCCTGTGGCGACCTGGAAATCCTCACGGCTGTGCCCGTGCTGGGTGAATTGCTGCAGGATCAGGATGCAGAGATTCGTGGCGCGGCGATTCAGGCATTGGGCGAAACGGGTGGAGCCCGCGCGATTTCGCTGCTGCAACAACTGGCAGCGGAGGCTGAAGAAGAATCAGATGAAATGTTGCTGGAAGCCGTGGAGGAAGCGCTGGAACACGCAAGTTTCGGAAATCTGGACCTGAATCCTGATTTCGGAAAGTAAGGTTTTACGCTGAACCCAGCAGGGTCTGAAGTTTCAGTGCGAGATTCATGTTGCCCTGAATTTTGAGGCGACCGCTCATGAAAGCCTGCATGGGATTTAGTTCGCCGTCTACCAGAGCCGCCCAGTCATCCGCCAGCGCCAAAAGCGTCATTTCCGGGTTTTCGGCCGGTCCGGTCCCGCTCAGGACTTCGCCTTCGCCCACCTTGACCCAGTAAAGCCCGCCATTGTCGCCGTCGAGGTCAAATTGAATGGTGGCATTCAGGTCATCCGTCACTGCCGGATCCAGATTGTTGGCGATGTCCTCAAAAATCTGGGCAATCTCCTGTTTGCTCGCCATTCAGACCTCCTGCAATTTACACTCCGTCAATATATCACCGATGGCGGGATTGGTATACTCTGAAATCAGCCAGAAGAGGGGACGGAGCGCGCGATGCGACCAGTGTGGTTGACCTTTGCTCTTTGCCTGCTGCTGATGTTGGCTGGCGTCGTTTCAGGGCAGGAATCGGCGCGGGGACACATCGCCTGGCTTGATACGAACTACAACCTGTGGCGCTATGATGCCGCGCAGGAACTTCAGGTCCAGTTGACTCGTGACAGCGCCGATCTTCGCCGATATTTGTGGCCCACCTGGTCACGTGACGGACGCCTGGCCTGGTTCGGCCATGAAATTGTCGATGGCAAACTGGTCTTCACAGCGTGGGTCCAGCTTAAGCCAGGCGCGTCGGCGCGCCAGATCTACCTGGGCGCTGAAGCCTTCAACTACGCTTACTGGTCACCGGAAGACTGCGCCGACGAACCGGAGTGTCGCGTACTGGCCCTGTTGCTGAGTAGCAACGCCCAGGGCATGTTCGTGGAACTGGTCAGGGATTCGCCCGCGACAGCCGGCGGCAGTGTCCGCCTGCGGGGAGGCCCGCCTTTCTACTTCAGCTGGAGCCCGGACGGCGGCCGTTTGTTGCTGCAACGCAACAATCGTCGCTTCGACATTTACGACGTGTCCAGGGATCGAATTCAGGCCACTCTTGATGCCGTGCCTGGAAGAATCCAGGCTCCTCAGTGGTCGCCTGTTGATGATCGCCTCTTGCTGGGAGTGAGACAGCCCGATGGCCGCAGCGCCCTGGTCGTGCAAGACGGAGAAGACAGTCTGCCGCTGGCCGAAGGCCTGCCTGGTGCAGTGGCCTTCAACTGGTCTCCGGATGGTCGACACGTCGCCTGGCGCGAACAGGGGACCAATGGATATGGACCGCTGGTTGTTTCGGACGCTACAAACGGTGAACGCCTGACCGGTAGTCTGACAGATGGCGTACTGGCCTTTGTCTGGGCCCCCAATGGCAAGCGCATTGCCTGGCTGGAATTTGACATCCCGGTACGAAACGTCAGCGCTTCATCCGGTAACGGACTCCTGGCCCAGGCGGCAACGTCATTTCCGCGGCTGCGCTGGCGCTTGCTGAATCTGGAGAGCGGTGAGACCCTGGCCAGCCCGCCTTTCTTGCCGACGCAGGAAATGCTCTATTACATCACCTATTTCGACCAGTTTGCGCAAAGCCATCGCCTTTGGTCACCGGACAGCCGCCAGCTGGTCTATGGCGAATTGCGCCAGGGCGGTCCTCTCGTGCAATTGCTAAACGTCGATCGCATGAGTGACGGTCCGACGACCCTGGCGCCGGGCTGGATCGGCATCTGGGACTACGGCAAGCCGTGAGGCAACCCTCTCCCCCTTTTCTGCGATGCGCGATTCTGCTGGCCCTGTTTTTCTTGCCCCTGGCGACCAGGGCGCAAGAGATTGCCACGTCGACGCCGGTGCGGATCAATATCCCTGAAGGGGGCGTGTCCGCCTTCTTGCCAGTCGCTTCACCGACTGCCACGTGGACCCCTACGCCTGCAATTGTCATGCTGGAGGCAAAGGCGGAAGCCGGCCCGGTCAATGTACGGGCGGACGCCGACATCGAATCAGATCGATTGGGAACTATTCAGGCCGGGGAGCTGTATCCCGTTCTGGGGCGCCGTTTCCGCTGGTTGCAGATCCAGTTTCTTTCCGCGCCGGACGGTCGTGCGTGGGTTTTCGAGGAGCTGGTGACCATAACTGGCGATGCAGGCAGCATTCCAAACCTGATCCTGGCAGCTCCGCCGGTGATTGCCGGGCCGCAGGTCGATGCGACCCGGACCCAGGCGGCCCTGACACTTACGCCAGGAGCCGTGCTGACGATGACTGCCAGTGCGAGGATTCTGGACTTGCCAGGGCGAGAGGTGGACCTGTCGGCAGCTGAGGGAGGAGAGACCAGCGGTCGCAACAACCTGTTGCCAACCTATACCTTTCCTCCCAATCTTGTCTTGTCTACTGCCACCCCGCTTGATCAGACTGAAACGGAAACTCCGGAATCCCGGCAACAGGTGCCTGGAGTTCCGGAGCGTATACCGCCTGCCGTTCCGATTGCCTTGCTGGCTACGGGCGGCCTGCTGGGTCTGGTTCTGTATTCCCTGCGCAGCCGCTAGCTAGTGGCTGCAGGAGCCGCTTGAACAGCAGGCGTCACCAGCAGCACCTTCGTCGCTGCGGAAGGAATGGCCACAGCCGCAACTGGACACGGCATTGGGGTTATCGATGCGGAAACCGCCACCCATCAGGCTGTCGATGTAGTCGATGGTGGCGCCCTGCAAATACATCAGGCTGGTGGGATCGACCAACAGCCGCACGCCTTCAACCTCAACGACCCGATCGAAATCGCGGGCATTTTCCTCAAAGGCCATGCCATACTGCATGCCGGAACAGCCACCGCCGCTGACGAAAACCCGCAGCGCGTGGTTGGGAATCGAACGTTCGGTCAGCAGGTTCCGAATGACAGTAACGGCGTTGGGGGTAACACTAAGGACCGGGGCGTCAATCTGTATGGTATCAGCCATCTTTTTTCTCCCGCCAAAGGCATCCACCCTATTGTAACGACATCTCTGCCTGCCGTCAATTTTTGCAAAAGACCACAAGCACTGTCTTGCAGGGGGAAATCTGCCTGACTATACTGACTTCAGCAAACAGGTGTAAGGGTCGTTACCTGACAGGTAGAGAAACGTGACAGAACCAGTCTGGTTAACTGCAGAAGGCAAGCTTGAATTGCAACGCGAACTGACGCAGTTGCTAAACGTAAAACGGCCAGAGTTGGCGCGCAAACTCAAGGAAGCGGTGGCCCAGGGCGACCTCAAGGAAAATGCGGACTACCATGACACGCGAGAGCAACAGGCATTTGTAGAAGGAAGAATCCAGTACCTGGAAGTGGTCCTGCGCCAGGCCAAAATCATCGATGAAGGGGAAAACCAGGGGTTGGTGCGTCTGGGTTCAGTCGTCACCATCCGCGAAATTGGCGAGCAGGAAGACGAGACCTACCGAATTGTGGGAGCCGCCGAGGCCAATCCTCGCGAAGGCAAGATTTCGCACGAAAGCCCTATCGGCAGGGCCCTGCTGGGTTCCATCAAGGGCAGCAAGGTGCATGTGCGCACCCCTGGCGGCGAAATGACCGTCCAAATCCTGAACATCGAATAGGCGCGCGTTGTACGACGACAGTTCCCCTGTTTGCGGATTTTCCACTAGCCAACCGGTCTGAAATCGCCCGAGCCATCAAAGGGATCTTCCTGTGGCGGGACCACAGGTCCGGTAACATCCGTCGCGGGGCCCGAGGGCCGGGTCCGACCTGCCGACCGGGATGGAGGCGAGTGAGGTCGGGTCGCCTGGGCAGGGTTCAGTGCCGGCAATGTCGGCGCTGTGTGAGATCCCTGGTCGATGAAGCCGCCCTTGTGCCAGACCGAGATCTCGGTGGTCGCGCTTTCCAGGAAACTGTTTGAAGGCGCGTTGCCCGTGGCGCCCCACACGACGTCTATCACCCGTACACGCAGGCGCAAGGCATTGGTCTCCAGATACGCCGTGGCTCCAGGTTCGAGAGGGACGATATTGCCTCTTGTTTCCAGTTGGGCCCTGGCCGTCGGGTCATTGACGACAATTCCCGTGGCAAAAATAGTGGTCATGGAGCGAACAGGATCGTCCTTGTCGAACAGCCAGGCTTCCAGTGCGGAAATGTTGGCCATGCCACGGGTACCGTCATCGGCCGCCGTCACGCCGCACTCGCCGAGGAACGCCTTGTCTTCGGCCTGAATCTCCCAGGAATCGTCGTAGCCGGCGCCGCTGCCCTGATACACCGACAGTCGCCGCAATACGGGCTGCCCGGCTTCTGTGTCACCGCTGTAAATAGCTTCCGGCTCCCGCCGGCGAAGATGAGAGGGGACGGTCGGCATGCTCACGGAACCCGGACGCCGACGCCAAAGGGCCTGGGCGCCTGCGACCACGGTGGGTTGCAGCACGAGTCGGTTGACAAGGGTCAGGACAATGGCACCAACTACTATCACGACCGGACCCACGACGAATGGCTCCACGTCTCCCTGCACACTGGGCTCCGGAGGCGCGGCCATGCTGGTCAATTGTGCCCGTTCCACCAGGGGCAGGAAGCCCGCGTCGCTAATGCCAAGGGAACGCACGATACTGACGGGATCGTCCACGGCACTCAGCAGCCGAACAAGGTTCTCGTTGAATTCCGGGCTGGTGACTGCCGTATTGACCGCCAGTCGATAGCGCTCAACCAACAATTGCGTCCAAATGTTTTGCCAGCCCTGCGCGAGCTGGGCGGGGGCTGCATCGCGATAAACTGTTGGCGAAATGGAATAGGCCCAGCCAAGCCCCAGCAGAAAGGGCAAGACCATCAGCAGCAGGGAACGTCGCTGCGGCATGGCCTTGCGTACGGCGGATTCATTGAAGGCGGAAAAAGTACCGGAAATGGCGCTCTTTAAACGTCGCACAGGCTTCGCCCCCCAAACCATGTTGAGCATGAAGCCCCACTATTTTAGCGAATGGCGCTGACAAGCAAAACAGGGTCTCGTATCAGGAACTGGCCGGTTCCGCCTGTTCAAGAGCGTCTTCAGTAAACTCAAGATCGCATTGGCTGCAACGCACCCTGCCTCGGCCGCGTTCAAGCAAGAGTTGACCGCAAGAAGGGCAGGGCTGCCGAAGGGGACGGTCCCAGGTGCTGAAGTCGCATTTGGGATAACGCACACAACTGTAGAACGTCCGCCCGTTTCTGGTTCGACGCTGGGCCAGTTCTCCGCCGTGATCCTTTCCACATTGGGGACAGGCGATACCCATCCCCAGGGATTCGCGGTGCGTACACTCCGGAAACCTGTTGCAGGCAATGAACATGCCGAAGCGGCCCAGGCGCGTCACCAGGGTCTTCTCCCCTCCGCATTCGGGGCAATCACGACCTATGGACTGCTCGACGGGCGAGACCGGCATGTGCTCTCGCGCGAATTCCAGCCGTCGCTGAAATGGCTCGTAAAACTCACCGAGCATGGGACGCCAGGCGAGCCGGTCACCGGCAATCTCATCCAGCTTGTCTTCCATTTGCGCGGTGAATTCGTAGTCCATCACGTCCGGAAAATATTCGAGCAGCAGGTCCACGACCGTTGAGCCGATGGACGTGGGTACAAGATGGCGCCCTTCCCGGGTTACGTAATGGCGCTGCTTTATCTTGGCGATGATGTTGGCATAGGTGCTGGGCCGACCGATGCCGCGCTCCTCCAGGGCCCTCACCAGACTGGCCTCGGTCAGACGGGGAGGCGGCTGGGTGAAATGCTGTTCCGGCAAGAGCTTCGAAAGCTGCAGCGCGTCTCCCCTGACGAGATTCGGCAATTCAGGGCGTTTTCTTTCCGCAGCACTTCTGTCGTCACTCACGGCAAGGAAGCCCTGAAAACGCAATGTGCGGCTGGAGGCCCGGAAGAGGAAGTCTTGCGCCGGTTCCTCCCTGGATGCTCCTACGTCGACCCGCAGGGTGTCGTATCTGGCATTTTCCATTTGGCTGGCGACGAAACGCTGCCAGATCAGTCGGTAAAGTCGCAACTGTTCCGGGGACAATGCGTTACTGACGTCATCCGGCCGCAACTGTACGAGCGTGGGACGAATCGCTTCATGGGCTTCCTGGGCACTGCGCGCCCGGGTCCGGTAAACCGGGGGCTTGTCCGGAAGGTATTCCTGACCGAAGCTTTTGCGTATGAATTGACGGGCATCTCGCCGTGCCTGGGTTGAAACGTTGACGCTGTCCGTGCGCATGTAGGTGATGAGGCCTGTCGTTCCCTTTTCACCCAGTTCGATACCTTGATAAAGTTGCTGCGCGATGCGCATGGTATTGGCCGGATTCATTCCCAGCCGGCTGGAGGCGGTTTGTTGCAGGGTGCTGGTCGTAAATGGCGCTGAAGGCCGGCTCTCGGAAGTTCCACGACGCACTGAGTCGACCTTGTAATGACACTGCCGCAGTGAATCCAGCAGCGGTTCGACTTCCGACAGGCTGGCCGGGCTGGAACCCGGCTCCGCGCGAATGGCTTCTGCGCCAATGCGCACCAGTCGCGCGCGAAAACGCTGAACTGCGTCGGCCCCGTTGACATTCTCCTTGTCCAGATCAGCATCGATCGTCCAGTATTCCTGCGGCACAAAGTCCCTGATTTCCCGCTCCCGTTCGACGACCAAACGGACGGCCACGCTCTGCACGCGACCTGCAGTCAACTGGTTGCTGACCTTTTTCTTGAGAACCGAGCCCACGTCGTAACCAACCAGACGGTCCAGAATGCGACGGGCCAGATAGGCGTTCACACGTTCCTGGTTGATGTCGCGCGGGTTGGCGAAGGCTTCACGGACGGCGTGGTCCGTGATTTCGTGGAAGACCACCCGATGCGTGCGCCCGGCATCCATGCCGGTCGCTTCCGTCAGGTGCCAGGCGATCGCCTCGCCCTCGCGGTCCGGATCGGTCGCAAGAAAGATTTCATCGGCACTGTCCGCGAATTCGCTCAGACGCTTGACGACGTCGCGTTTCCTTTTGGGGATGCTCCAGGATGGCTCGAAATCGTTGGCAACGTCGACGGCGTTACGGCCCCGCTTCAGGTCACGGATGTGACCCACGGAGGATTCGACGGTATAGCCGGAGCCCAGAAAGTTTCGCACCGTCCGGGCCTTGGTCGGTGATTCGACGATGACCAGCTTCCCGATCCTGCGCCTTCGAGATGCCCTGGATCGTGACTGTTTCCTGCCGCTCTTCTTTCCTTTGGACCGCGTTGTTGTTCTGGGTTTGGGGAGGCCGGCGTGAGCGTCGGTGGCGCCCATGCGAAAGAGCGTAGTGCCACAAACGTCGCACTTGCCCCGTGACCCGGGCGAGCCATTTGCCGTATAGACAGCCTCGGGACTGTTGAGTTCGCGCTTTTCCCTGCAACCGAAGCAGTATGCCGTCAGCGCATCTTCCATGGAACCGGTTTCCAATCGTTAGAGGTATTTGTAATTCTTGGTGGTCAACAACTTGCTGACCACCTCGCGCACATCCTGGCTGCGGTCCTTGTGACACAGCAGCAGCGCGTCCGGTGTCTCTACGACAATGAGGTCTTCGATGCCGATAGTGACCGTCAATTTGTCACTGTAGACCAGCGTGTTGCAGGTGTCCAGCACCACGTTTGCCGCTGTATGCCCGCGAAAATGGTTGCCTTCACGGTCCAGCGCCAGCACGTCGAACAGCGATCCCCAACTGCCGACGTCGTTCCAGCCGATATCCACAGGAATGACGACCATGTCACGGGCATTTTCCATGACGGCAAAGTCGATGGAAATGTTGCGGATGTTGTCCCAGTTGCTCTCCAGCGTATCCACCCAGGCCGGGCTGTCCAGCGCTGCACCGATGGTCCTGAGTTGCCCGTACATCATCGGTTGCTGACGTTCGTATTCTTCCATGGCCCGTTGCGTCGTCCAGATGAACATGCCGGAATTCCAGCTGTACTCCCCGGATCGCAGAAAGCCGGCAGCAGTTTCTTCATCGGGCTTTTCGACAAATCCAAGGGAATTGAAGACGCCAAAATCAGCGATGCGATCGCAATGCTCTCCCTGATGAATGTAACCGAATCCGGTTGAGGGATGGTCCGGCCTCAACCCCAGGGTGACAATCTTTCCCTTGCCGGCGACTTGCCTGGCAGCCTCCAGCGCCTTCAGAAATCGTTCAACGTCCTGAATGTGATGGTCTGCCGTGAGAATGGCGACAGTAGCCTGGGGGTCGCGTTGATTGATCACGGTCATGCCCAGACCGGCCGCCGGCGCCGTGTTGCGGCCGTAAGGTTCCACAATGTAATTGGCGGAGGGGATCGACGGCACGTCGGCGTGCATCTCGTCAAAACAGGAGCGGCTGGTGACCACGTAGATCCGTTCCGGCGGAAAGAGGGGAGCGAGACGCTCCACACTGACCCGAAAGAGGGAGCGTTCGGCCTCTGTCAGGGGCAACAATTGCTTGGGCCGGTCCTGACGGCTCATGGGCCACAGTCTTGTACCCCCACCGCCGGCCAGAATCATCGCATAGAAATGGGACGTCATGCTGAACTCCCCGTTTCAGACCGATTGGCTGCGCGAATATTGCATGGGGCCGACCTTTCGCGCAAGCCCACGCAACTCCAGAATCGTCAGGGTGCTGCTGACTGCCGCCACGGGCATCTGACATTGACGGGCGAGATCATCCACGTGCGTCGGCTCGACTCCCAGCAGTGCGAGCAGTCTGGCCTCGCTTTCATTGGCTGGAACGACCTGCCTGGCCACTACGGCCGTTTCCGCGCGCGTCCAGGCAAGATTCAATTCATCAAGTACGTCACCCACGCCGGTGACGAGTTTGGCGCCATCCTGAATCAAATGGTGGCAACCGGCGCTGGCAGGATCCAGAATATTGCCAGGCACGGCAAACACTTCCCTGCCCTGTTCGCCAGCGATGTTGGCCGTGATGATCGCCCCGCTGGTCAAGGGCGCCTGAATCACCAAAATGCCCAGCGACAGCCCGCTGATGAGGCGGTTGCGTCGCGGAAAATTGCGCCCTTCTGGCAGGGTCCCCGGCGGATACTCGCTGATCAGGGCCCCGTTTTGGCAAATTTCCTGCGCCAGCTGACGGTGAGTCGCGGGATAAATCACATCCACGCCACTGCCGAGCACAGCGAGAGTGCGGCCGCCGCCTTTCAGTGCACCGCGGTGGGCGGCGGCATCGATCCCGTAAGCCAGGCCACTTATTACGGTGATGCCCTGGTGGGCGAGGTCCTGGGCAAGCTGACCCGAAACGTCGCGACCGTAGGATGTGGCCTTGCGCGTGCCCACCAGACCAAGCGCTTGACGGTCCCCTGGCAACAATTCCCCGCGGATGTACAGCGTCAGGGGTGGGTCGGAAATGTTCCGCAGTGGTTCCGGATAGTCCTCGTCCAGCAGGGTCAGAAACTCCGCGCCGCAGGCCCTGATGCGCTCGACCTCGCGTTCCAGGTCCAGTTCCCGCCGCAACGCGACGAGCCGGCGCCGCAGCCTTCGGTCGAGACCGGCCTGCGCAAGTTGCTGTTCACTGGCCAGCCAGGCGTCTCCCAGGTTGTCGAAGTAACCTTGCAAGCGCTCCAGCCGCCTGGGCCCGATTCCCGATACCAGGCTGAGGCCCAGACAGGCGAGGCGGGCTTCCGGCGGGCGTTGCGAGCTTGCGCGGTTCTGGATGTCTTTCACAGGAAAGTCGAAAGCAGTCAGTCGGAGAGCAAACCGTCCGGCAGTTGCACGCGCAAATAGCCGTCGGCGATGCGGGTTTCAAGAATGGTTTCTGCGGTTGCCGGGATCAAGATTTCTCCAGGACCTGGGCCCTTTACAATGTAGACGTCATTGGCGCCCGTCTCAATGATGTCCTGGATTGTTCCCAGTTCGCAACCCTCTGCAGTCAAGACGCGCAACCCCAGTAACTGATACAGGTAGAATTCGTCTTCCTCCAGAGGTACGGCGTCCTCAATGGCAACCAGCACCTTGAGTTCGCGCAACAATTCGGCGGCATTGCGGTCATTGACGCCATGCAGTTTGAGCAGGCCGAATTGCTGATGCATGCGCATGTGTTCAACGCGCCAGACCTGTGCGTCGCGAGCCTCCAGGTCTGTGGCCAGGAAGATTTGAGGCAGGTCGCCGATTCGTTCCGGATAGTCCGTCAGCAACCGCACGCGCAGTTCGCCACGCAATCCGTGAGGCCGCAAAATGTGGCCAAGCAGGAGAAAGGGTGGTCCTTTCCCTTCCTCCGGGCCGGCTTCAGTTAACGGCCCCATGGATCAGGAAATCTCAAGAATGATGTGTTTGCGTTGCCTTTCGCCCTGCTGGTGACGGTCAGCGACGCGCAAAAGGGCGCGGATGGCGTTGGCGACCCGTCCCTCGCGTCCGATGACACGGCCCATGTCTTCGGGTGCGACGCGCAATTCAATGACCGTGGCCGAGTTGGTGTTGCGTTGTCGCACCCTGACCTGTGAGGGATCGTTGACGAGACTCTTGGCAATGTAGCCAACGAGGTCCTCAAGGTTGGTTGGCGGTCTGGACTGCTGCTGGCGCTGGCGCCAGTTCCTGCCGCCGCTCATGCCGGGGCGTCCTGGCCTGCGGCCTCGGCAACCGGGAAACTGGTCTTCGGGCTGACGGGCTCGGCTGCTTCGCGCTCTGCTGCCGCCTCGGCCAGCAATGCTTCCAGCTCTTCGCCCTTGCGCAAGCGTTCGAATCGCCCCATGGTGCCTGTGATGGTGAAGATCTTGCGCACGCGGTCGCTCGGCTGCGCACCGACCCCCAGCCAATAGAGTGCGCGTTCCTCATCGACCACGTTGGTGTTGGGACGCGTCCGGGGATTGTAATGACCGATCACCTCGATGAAGCGACCGTTGCGCGGGCTGCGCTGGTCAGCCACGACAATGCGGTAACTGGGTTGCTTGCGAAGCCCTGTGCGACGCAGACGAATACGTACCATCCGACTCTCTCCTTGTGAATTCCGCTCCCATGCGCCCTTGTGGCGGGGAGCCACTGTCTACGGAAAACGTGACATGGTGACAGTTGGGGAAGGGGAGTCAACCCTGGCCCATCGCCTGCGGCAAGGCGCCGGGCATTTTAAGTCGCCCTCGCCGCATTTGCCGCATCAGCTTGCGCATGTCACGGTGTTGCCTGACAACCTGATTAACATCACTGACCTGCAGGCCGCTGCCACGCGCAATGCGTTTGCGACGGCTGGCATTCAAGAGTTTGGGGCGGGCCCGCTCCGCCGGCGTCATGGACAGGATGATGGCCTCTACCTTGCGCAGGTTGCGTTCCATTTCTTCCTGATCGACCTGCTCCTGCAGGCGACCCATACCCGGAACCATGTTGAGCAGTTGGCCCAGGGGACCCATCTTGCGGACGCGGCGCAGATTCTCAAGAAATTCCTGCAGGGTGAATTCGTCCCTGAGCATCTTTTCCTGAAGGTCCTGCGCCTCGGCTTCGTCAAACTCTTCCTGCGCCCGTTCGATCAGGGTAAGCACATCGCCCATGCCAAGTATGCGCGATGCCAGTCGGTCCGGGTGGAACACTTCAAAGCCGTCGATCTTTTCCCCGGTGGACAAGAACTTTACCGGCACACCGGTGACGGCACGCATGGAGATCGCTGCGCCGCCTCTTGCGTCGCCGTCAACCTTGGTCAGGATCAGGCCCGTTATCCCGACCTTGTCGTTGAAGCCCTGCGCGATGTTCACGGCTTCCTGGCCAGTCATGGCATCGGCTACCAGCAGGATTTCAGCAGGCGAGGTCCGTCTCTTGATCTCCTGCAACTCAGCCATCAGGTCGTCGTTGATTTGCAGCCGACCCGCCGTGTCCAGAATGACCACGTCGGCGCCATCGCTCGCCGCAGCCTTGAGGCTGTGCGCAGCGATACTCGCCGGGTGCACGCCAACGCCTTCCTCGAAATACGGCACGTCAACCTGTCTGGCAAGCGTCACCAACTGATCAACCGCAGCCGGCCGCACCGTGTCGCAGGCCACCAGCATGGGCGAGCGTCCCTCGCGCCTCAATTGCAGGGCAAGCTTGGTCGCCGTCGTGGTCTTGCCCGTGCCCTGCAGCCCCACCAGCATGATGGCGTGCGGTTTGACGCTGCCGCGGAAATCGAGGCGACCCGGTTCGCCCAGCGTGGCGATCAGCTCCTCGTGAACGATCTTCAATACCATCTGGCCGGGTTTCAGGCTGCGCAGAATCTCCGCGCCCCGGGCGCGTTCACGGACGCGCCGGACAAATGATTTGACGATCGGCAGGGAGACGTCGGCTTCCAGCAAGGCGATGCGCACCTCGCGCATGACCTCGCTGACGTCGCGCTCGGTCAGATGACCGGACCTGCCAAGGCGATCTACTGTGGCCTGAAGCCGTTTGCTGAGGCTCTCAAACATGCCTGCGTGTTGGACCGTTCTCCACCAGGTTCACGGGACCTGGCAGCATTCTAGTGGCGCGCCCTGCTGACGTCAACGGGGCAGTCGGGTCATGCCTCACGATTAAAGCGACGATAGGCGCGATTGTGATAGACGAGCGGCCAGGCCGGGTCCTCGCGGCGGCCGGTCGCGAGGACCTCGCCGATGATGACGTGGTGGGTGGCGCCGTCATGCGTTCCAAAGACGCGACAGTCCATCCAGGCGATGGCTTCCTCCAGCAAGGGCGATCCGGTCTCGGCGACGAAGGTCGGCACGGTATCGATGCGGTCGACGCCTGGCGGCACTTCGGTATAGCCGGCGAACAATGAAGAATATTCTTCCTGTTCCTCACCGAGAATCGAGACCCCGAAGCAAGCGCTTTGTTGCAGGAGCAGACTGGTGCCTGCTTCCTTGTGCAGACAGACCAGAATCAGCGGCGGCTCCAGCGAAATCGAGGTGAAGGAACTGGCCGTCATGCCCGCGCACTGTCCCTCATGCCTGGTTGTAACCACCGTGACGCCGCAGGCCCACAGGCGCATGCTGCGGCGCATCGCTTCGGAAATGTTGTCCATTTGAGTTTGTGTTCCCTTGCCAAAAGCGTCAATAGTATAGACGATTCGCCGGCCTGTGGCAGGTCTGCATTGTCGCCGGCAACCTGCGCGGGTAAAGTCTGCGTTGGCCAATCTTCAGACGTCAGGACGGGGTTGCATGAGCGCTGCAAACAGGAACGAACTACTTTTGCTGGCGGGCAGTTACACACGGCAGATGCCGAAAGCAGTCGGTCGCGGCGAGGGAATCTATTCCTGCTGGTTCGATACCGAAAGTGGTGCATTGAGGCTTGCCAGCAGCTGTCGGGGCATTGCTGACCCGACCTATCTCGCCGTTGATGCCGGCTCCCGGCGCGTTTACGCCATCGCCTCCAGAGCCGATGACGGAGACGGCAATACGGCAGCCGCTTGCGCCTACATGCTTGATCCTGTTGACGGGACGCTGACTCTGCTGAACTGTGAACCGGTGGCAAGCACGGGAGCATGTCACGTCAGCACGACGGGCGAACATGCCCTGGTCGCCTGCTATGCCGGGGGAAGTGTGGCCGCCTTGCCCTTGCGCGACGATGGTGGATTGTTGCCGACCAGCAGCCTTTTGCAGCACGAAGGCACGACGCGGGTCAATCCTGCGCGCCAGGACGGGCCGCGCGCCCACTGCATCGTGCCCGACCCGTCAGGGCGATTCTTCCTCGTCGCCGACCTGGGCAAGGACGAGGTCTTCATCTATCGACTTGAGGATGGCATTCTCGTGCCGCACAGTCAGACCATGTCATCGCCGGGAGACGGCCCGCGTCATCTGGCGTTTCATCCTGGCGGCCTTCATGCTTTCGTGGTCAACGAACTGTCATGCAGCGTGACGGTCTATCGTTTCGATCCAGACGAGGGTGAACTCACACGCCTGGGATCGCTATCTACCCTGCCGCTAAATCACATGGGCTTCAACACCTGCGCCGCCATCCACGTCGATCCGCAGGGTCGCTTCGTTTACGCCTCCAACCGCGGGCACGACAGTATCGCCGTCTTCGAATTCAATGCCGAAAGCGAATCCCTGGTGCAACGATCGATCCATGCCAGCGGCGGTCGAACGCCTCGTGACTTTACCTTAACTCCTGACGGGAACTGGTTGCTGGCGGCCCACCAGGATTCGGCCAACATCACCAGCTTCCGAGTCGATTCAGACACGGGCGCCCTGGAAGCGACGGGGCAGGAACTGGAGTTGCCCGCGGTCGTTTGCCTGAAATGGGCCGTATGACGCCACTGAATCGTTAACGCCACTCCTGCCAGCGATTGCGCGTTTGCAGACCGCTCTGGACGCGCCAGTCCAGCAATGCGGCCAGCAGCCGGGCTTTTGGACCGGCCGCCGCGGGATCGTCCCAGAGGTTGTGAAACTCGTCCGGATCCGCCCGCAAGTCGAATAGCTGGCCCTCGTCTGAATCCTGAAAGTGCACGAGTTTCCAGTGGCGGCTGCGCACCATCGTCATGTAGGGGCCTTCGTAGATGCCGTCGGCCGGATGCTCGGCAAAGACCAGTTCACGTGGCTGCCAGTCCGGCAAGGTGTCGGCATTCAGGGCGGGCAACAATGATTGCGCCTGCATGTCCGGTGGCGGCGAAACGCCGGCCAGGTCCAGGATCGTCCGGCCGACGTCCATCAGTTGGCACATGCCGAGAACGCGCTGCCCGCCGTCCACCCGGCCCGGAGAACAGAAAATGAGAGGCACGCGCATGACCGCGTCGTACATCGTCCACTTTTGAGAGTGACCATGGTCGGTCAGGCAGTCGCCGTGGTCGGAAGTGAAGATCACGATCGTATTTTCGAGATAGCCGCGTTCGTCCAGCGTGCGCAGCAACTGGCCGATCTTTTCGTCGATCATTGTGACATTGGCAAGGTAGTAAGCCCGCTGACGATGACGCTGTTCCTGCGAAGGTTCCGGCAGATGGACGACGGCATCATGATCGATTTCGAAGTTGTGTTCCCGTAATTGCCTGAAGGGGCCCGGTTGTCCGTCCAGATCCTCCTGCAATACGTCTTGCAGGCGAAGGTCCCTTTCAAGATAGGGCTCTGCCCGGGAAGGCAGCGGGTCATAAGGCGGGTGGGGGCCAGGGAAACCGATTTGCATGAAGAGCGGTTGCGTACGGGGATAAGACTCAAGCCACCAGCGCGCCATGTCGCCGACGAACACATCCGGGTGCAGGTCCTCGGGCAAGGTCCAGTCGAAAGCGCCCAGGCTTTCGCGGTAGTCGGGTAACTGCCGGTACAGTTCGCGTCCTGGTTTCACCTCGCCCCGGATGCGCAGGGCCTTGTCCCACTCATCAAAGTAGTAGCGTCCCTCCAGGTAGCGGTCCTTGTTTTCCACGACATATCGCTCGTGAAAGCCCAGCGGGGTCTCGTAGGGAAAAGTGTGCATCTTGCCGATGTTGACACAGTGGTAGCCGCTCTCTGCCAGGCGCTCAACCCAGGAACGTCGCCAGGGGTCAGCGTTTTGCAGGACGCCGGTCACGTGCGGCCAGTAACCAGTGAACAGGCTGGCGCGTGCGGGCGCGCAGGATGGCGCGGTGATGAAGCAATTGTCGAAGGATGCGCCGTTTTCGACCAGGTTGTCCAGATTGGGGGTATCCACCCAGGGGAAGCCCAGCGCGCCAATGCTGTCATAGCGCTGCTGGTCGGTGATGATAAATATGATATTGGGTTGTTCGGCCACGGTCTCTCCCGACGACGGCTCAGGTCACGCCCGCAGCAGCCGTGCGACCCAGGAGACCTGCCAGGCTGTGATCGTCGGCAGCGACAACCGAGACCGCAAGGTTTTCGCGCGGGTCGTCATGGACCCGGTCCAGGCTGGCGTCGCCGTACAGGCGGTAGGCGAACAGGGCCAGTTCACCACGTCTGGACGCGAAGGCCTCAGGTGTGTTGGGCGCCCGCAAACGATCGGAAAGAATCACCCGTGTCTGCCGAAGATCCAGCTGCAGGCCGGGCAGGCTCTCCTCTCGCTGCAACAACTCCGCCGCCAACAGGCACAGTCGCACGCAGGCCAACAGGCCATCCGGGAGAGTCGCGGCATGTTCGCGTTTGCGCATGTAGAGAATTCCGGGCCGCCCTTCAGCGAAATCGACGCTGAGGTCCCCCTCGTTGCAAATAAGCATGATGCCGGGGCCGTGATGTACGTGACTGTAATCTGCCACGTCGATCAGCAAGCCGGGTAGCTGGCGCCGTTGAATCCAGCCCTGCATGACCGGAATGAGGGCGGCAGGGTCCGGGTCGCATCCCTCTTGCAGGAAGAGCTTGGTGCCAATCCGTTGCAGCATGGTCAGGCCGGATTCACAATGACGCCGTTGATGCGGGCTTCGGCGCTGTGAGTGGCCTCGATAAAGAGTTGCGCTTCCTCTATTCGCTGGCGCGCTTCCCGCTCTCCGTTTCGTACAGGCGGGCTGGCATGACGCGCAAACAGATAGCGGGCGAACTTGCCCTTCGCGTAGCGATCGAAAAACAACTCGGTATCGTAGAATCGCGTGCGAAACTCGCTGACGATGTCGTCGGCGTCCATGGTGACATCAAGGTACTGCGTGCGTATCAGGGCTCGCGCCGCCATCAGCATGGCCAGGTAACTGCGCCCCTCGGCCTGTCGATAGTCGCCTTCATCCAGCGCCAGCAGCGCATCGAAGTGCTCGGACTCAGCCTTTGAGATTTCGATGGAAAAGAGCGAGACCACTTCGCCGGCGCATTCACCGACCCCGATGTCGCCGATTGAGTAGCTGCGCGAATCGCCCCAGTCCAGAAACAGGTCGGGTTTCTCCTCGTAGGAAGGCAACTTTGTCCACTGCTGGAACATGGCGCGGACTTCCTTGCGCCCCAGACGACGCACCCAACTCTGGAAGGACTCTCCCCGGTCCCTCTCCGCAACGTAGCGATCTGTCAGGGCGTCCAGGACCTCCGGGACGGACTTGGCCGGGACGGCCGTCATGGCGAGGCCGAAACTGCCGGCGTTTTCGTCCCACTGGCCGCCCAGCACCACCTGGAAGTGAGGTACCTTGTGATTGCCGGAACGACGACTGTTGCCGAAGAAACCGATGTCGGCGACGTGATGCTGACCGCAGGAGTTGAAGCAGCCACTGATCTTGATCTTGAGGTCCTTGACCGCGTCCGGCATGGTCGCGTTTCGCACCGCCAGGCGTTGACGCAATTCGGCGGCCAGTCCCCGGGAGGAGGCGATTCCCAGCTTGCAGGTATCCGTGCCGGGGCAGGCGGTGATGTCTACGATCGTCCCGGCGCCGGCATCGCCAAGGCCGACGGCCTTCAGGGCGCCGTAGAGGGCCGGCAGGTCCGCATCCGGCACCCAGCGCAGCACGATGTTTTGTTCCACCGTCGTGCGCACGTTGTCACTGACGTACTCGCTCGCGATGTCCGCCAGCTGCCGCATCTGCCAGGACGTGATGTCGCCCAGGGGCAGGTTGACGGTGATGACGCTGTAGCCGGGCTGGCGCTGGCGATAGACATTGGTCGTGAACCACTGGTCGAAACCTTCCGGGCGTTCGCTGCCATTGAGCGCCATGCCGGCCCTGAGCGGACGTTCCCATTCCACCGGTACTTCATCGATCCAGTCGGTCCAGGCTTCGTCCTTCGGCAGAGACTCCCGTTCCTCGCGCACCAGGCGACGAAACTCCTCGATGCCCAGGCTGGCGACCAGGAACTTTATCCGGGCCCGGTTGCGGTTGCGCTTTTCACCATGTCGGGCGAACACTCGCGAGACCGCCTGAGAAATGGGCATGATCTCGTCCACTGTGGCGAATTCCTCCAGCACCTGCGCCTGATGCGGCACGGTGCCGAGTCCGCCACCGACATAGATGGTGAAACCCCGCTCCAATTCACCGTTCACTTCGCGGGTCCGTGCCAGAAAGCCAAGATCATGCATATTCACCAGGGCGCAGGCGTGATGCTCGCAGCCGGAGAATGCAACCTTGAACTTGCGGCCGAAGTCCTGAACGTCGTCATGCCCCAACAGGAAGTTCGCCAATGCGGCGGAGTAGGGCGTGACGTCGAAAGTCTGGTCGCGGCAGACGCCGGCCAGCGGGCAGGCGGTGACATTGCGCACCGAATTGCCGCAGGCCTCGCGCGTGGTCAGGCCAACTGCAGCCAGACGCCGCATCAGGTCCGGTGTGTCATCGATGTGAACGTAGTGCAACTGGAAGTCCTGACGGGTGGTGACGTGCAGAATGGCATCCGAATATTCCTCGGCCAGGTCCGCCAGCGCTTCCATCTGTGCGATGGACAGGCCGCCGTAGGGGACCTTGATGCGCTGCATACCGGGCGCATCCCATATCGTGTCGGGGCCCTTGGTCAGATCACCGGAAGGGAAATCCAGCGGACGGGTCTCGATGCCGTCGTGTCGCTGCCCGTTGTCGTAGCGTTGCCCGTAAACGCCGCGACGCAGGCGCGTTTCGGCAAACACCTTTTCATCCAGACGGTCCTGGCGGCGCAATTCCATCTGGCCTTCGAAAATGTCAATTTCGTGCGACCAGTCCTGCGGCATCCGGTCCTGCAATGCCGCCTTCCAGCTATCGCTCATGTCTCCTCCAGAATCGCTTGCAGGGCATCGCTTTCACCCGTTGGTTCTTCAACCTGCGATGGCAAATCAAACCAGCGCATTCCCGCGCGCCGCAATCGTACAACGTCGCCGATGACAATGATCGCCGGCGCGCGCAGTGCCTGGGCCGCCGCTGCATCGGCCAACCCGGCCAGCGGCGCTTCGATGACGCGCTGCCGGGCGACGCTGCCCCATTCGATGGCGGCGGCGGGCGTCTGCGGGTCGAGACCGGCCTCCAGCAAACGACGCTGGAGCCGCGGCAGGCTCCTGACACCCATCAGAATGACCAGTGTACCGCCAATTTGTGACAAGGCGTCGTAATAGATGCGGGCCGGGCCGTCTTCCAGCAATTCGTGACCTGTGATGATGGTGACGCTGCTGCTGATTTCGCGCTGGGTAAGGGGGATTCCCGCATAGGCCGGCGCAGCCCAGGCGCTGGAAATACCGGGCACAATTTCAAAGGGGATGCCGGCGGCGTGGCAGGCTAGGGCTTCCTCCCCGCCGCGACCGAAAAGCAGGGGGTCGCCGCCCTTAAGGCGAACAATCTGCGCGCCTCCGCGGGCCCGCGAAATCAGGATTTCATTGATATGTTCCTGAGAAAGTCGCTGTCTGGCCGGCGCCTTGCCGACGTCGATCAGGACGGCATCAGGTCGCGCCTCGTGCAGGAGTTCGCGGGGGATGAGCCGGTCGTACATGATGACATCTGCCGACTGCAGAAGCCGCAGTCCCTTGCGCGTGATGAGGTCCGGATCACCAGGCCCGGCGCCGACCAGCCAGACCTTGCCCGTCTGGTCCATCATGCGATCGCCTTGCTTAACCAGAAATTGCAGGGTTCGCGGCAGGGCAATTCATCAGGACCGGCAATGGTCCCGTACCATGAAGGCTGGCGAACGCAGCGTTCACAGTGGTCAGAGTTAAGCCTGGTGATGTCCGTCAACGACAAGCTTTCCACCTTGCGGAAGTTCCCTGTTTGTCGCGCCGCCACACTTTGCAGCGACTCTGGCTCAAGCGTACCTCGTCGGGCTGCGGACCAGTCCGCCAGAGCGCCTGGATAGACGGTCTCCACGACCGCGGCAAGTGTCCCTGCGTCGAAGGTTTCAGCGTACCAGCCTCTCGGCAAGCCCAGCGCTTCCGGCAAAGGCCGGAATGGCTGTTCGCGAACAAGCCGGCGCAACTGCGCAACACTGCGCACACGCGTTCCCCGTCGCCCGCCGCCGACTGGATGCACGCGAGTGGGTGTAAGCTGTAGCTCTCCAAATGTCAACTCTCCCTGCCGGCACACTTCCTGCCACAGGTGCAGGGCGCCCTGGGCCGGAAAACAACTCCAATCGCCACCGGAGCGGGAAACGCTGGAGCCAATGTCCGGTTCGCAGGCGCGGGCCAGATCCAGGATCAGTTCGCAGGCCACGTCGGCGGTCCCCGGCGCGTCCAGGTAATATACTGAACGTCCCCTGAACCGTCCACTCGCAGCGCCGGCCGGCAATCCAAGGGCCACGGGCACGTCCACGCTGACGTGAGAGCCGGGAGCCAGAAACCATGGCGCCGCAAGGACAATTGCCTTTCCGGTCCGTTCGTAAATGGAGGGGATCGGCGGATCGTCGTCCAGATAAGCCTCCAGCACGTCACAGTCCGGCAGTTTGGCAGCCAGGGACCGGGCAACGTGGCGGGCAGCTTCCCTGCTGCGGGCATCCCGGCGCGTCCCGTGGCCGATGACTGCCACGGCCACCTCCTCAGGCCCGGCACCCAGCGCCTGAATCTGTTGCAGCACACTGGCATGCAAGACCTCGCCAAGTCGAGGGTGCAGGCCCAGGGGCCTGGTGTAGTGAATGCAACGCTTGCCAACCCGGGTAAACGGGCCGTCCAGCCCCATTTCAGCTGGAATCACAGTGCGCGCGAAATAGCCGTCAGCGGCGAGTACAGGCACCACAACTACCGTTTCCGAACGCAGATTGCCCAGTGCATTGCGAAAGGAGGGTGGTTCCTTCCAGAAACAGGCGCTGATCTCGTCGGCGACGCCTTTGG
The DNA here is from genome assembly GCA_026708325.1 of Anaerolineaceae bacterium. Classification (GTDB taxonomy): domain Bacteria; phylum Chloroflexota; class Anaerolineae; order Aggregatilineales; family Phototrophicaceae; genus JAGWBD01. Next base: position 298,625 of record JAPOVC010000014.1, read on the forward strand.
CTCTCAGTTGGTCCACGTAGGACCAGACCAGTCCGGCAGTTTTTGGGCTGATGTGAGAGCCGTGGCCCGCCAGCAAAAGGGCCGTCACCGACTGTTTTCCAGCATGCTGTTCATTAAACTCCGCGCCTCTTCTTCCCTGTCCGACCCCAGCAAGGCAAGGACGTCGGATTCAAGGATCTCGCGGTAAAAGGCCTGCCGACGTTCCTGCTGCGGGAGGGCTGTGCGCAGCCCCGGACGCAATTCTCCCAGCCAGGTCGCCAGGGTGGCATGCTCCTCACGAATGCAGCAGGCGATTCTGTCCCGCAGCCAGCGCGCGAGGGCAGGGGAAGAGCCGCCACTGTCCAGTGCGACCAGCAGGGGTGGACGCCGCAAGACGGCCATACTGCCAAAATCGCCGGCCTGGCCGTCGTCGGCCACGTTGACCAGCGCTCCCAACTGACGGGCTTCTTCGGCGACTTCCCGATTGACGCCTGCATCGTTCGTCGCGGCGAAGACAAGGGCTGGCGCAAGAGGCAGCAGGCTTCCCGGGCTCCAGCGCTGCTGTAACCAATGCAGACTTCCACTCATATTCCGGTTTTGCAGGTTCTCGTCCAGCGCAGGGGACATCACCACGATCGACGCGCCCGTGTGAAGCAACCCGTTGATTTTCCGCGCAGCCACGGCGCCGCCACCGACAAACACACAGGTCTTGCCACGCAGATTGAGGGATACGGGATAGTTCACTGCCGGGATTCTCCCTCGGCCTCCGGCAACTGCTGGAAATGGAGACCGCACTCGGTCTTGTCAAAGTCCTGCCAGCGTCCACTTCTGCCGGCGCTGTGCTCGAAGACGGGATGTGTGCAATGAGTGCAACCAATGGAAGGGTATCCCTGCGTGTGCAGGCTGTTGAAGGGAAGATCGTGCCTGTCAATCCAGTCCCAGATTTGGTCCGCTGTCCAGGTGGCGAAGGGGGAGAGCTTCAGCAACTGGTTCCCATTGTCCCAGTCGATCACAGGAATGGCGGACCGTCTGGCGGACTGGTCGCGACGGAGGCCGGCGATCCAGGCACTGTAATCGCGCAGGGCATTGCGCAAGGGCAACACCTTGCGCAAATGGCAACACAGGTCCGGGTTCCGTTCCCATAGTTCCGGGCCATGCGCGAGCGCCTGTTGCGCAGGGTTCAACTGCGGGCAGATGCGAAAAAGGTCCAGATCGAATCGGGCGGTCAATTCCTCGATCAGGCGCAGCGTTTCCGGGAACAGGAAGCCGGTGTCGAGAGTGATGACCGTTGTGGCGGGGGCAATTTGCTGCAACATGTGAAGCGTAACAATGCCCGTAGGCTGGAAGCTGGTTACAACGGCCAGGCCTTCACCAAACTGGTCGACCGCGAATCGCAGGATCTCCTGGGGAGACGCCGCTTCCAGTTCGACTTGCCATATGTCCAGTTCATCGCGTACGTGGCTCTGGAATTGCTGCATTTCATCTCCTGACTTAGGTCCCGCAGGAAAAATCCCGGACCTGTCCGGGATCTCTCGCTATTGTTGCGCGCGCGTGATTTACCGGATCGTTACAGATTTGGACCTGAACAACAGGGACAACAAGCGCAGAAATTCAGCACAATCGTCTTGTACACCAACTTGCTGTTTTCCCCCATGCCTCTACCTGCCCCTTTCAAACAAAATCCCCGAACGCCTGGTCCGGGGAATACCTGCCGCAAACGGTCTGTCCTGTAGCTGAACCGTCAGACCAAAGACTCCCCGGCGCCCATGGCACAAGGACAACAACACAGACACATGCGCTGGCCGTCGACAGTCTTGATCATGACAGGCAAGGTAACGCAATTGTCACGGTCTGTCAACAAATTCATCAGAATTCTGTGAAATGGCTCTTCCCGGGGAAGCGACGAACAATTCCCTGTGGAGGACAAGGGCTTTCTGCAGGGCTGCCGGGTCCGGCGCAGAGTTTGCGCCGCCGGCCATTTGCGTGGACAGGCTGCCGGCGACAGTGCCGTGTTGCAGGCAGACCAGAGGATCGGCGCCTGCCAGGTGCGCAGCGATGAAAGCGGCATTGAAAACGTCTCCGGCGCCGGTCGTGTCTGCCACGGTGACGGGCAGCGCAGGCGCGTGGTAACAATTCTCTCCCCGCCAGCAGCGTGCGCCACGTTCGCCCTCCTTGATCACCAGGGTGGGGACGAACCCGCGCAGATCCCGGGCCGCGCCGTCTACGTCGGCCCTGCCAGTCAGTCTCCTTGCTTCCACGGCATTGGGCATGAACAGGTCCAGCAGGCCAAGAATCTCGCGCAGCAGCGGGTCCTCAAGGGTTTGCTCGCGATGCTGACAATCCATGGACACTTCAACAGCGCCAGCCTTGCATTCGCGCAGCAGGTCCGGCAGCCGACCGTCAACGACCAGCCCGCTGAAGTGCAGGTGTCGAATTCGCTGCTCTTTCAAATGCCTCTGCGCCAGCTCAACGGGGTCGGGCGCCGGGTCAACGAAGGAAACGAAGGCTCGCTCGCTGTGGAGCGGCAGCGCCACGGTTACCCGTCTGAGGGGCGCGTCCGCTTGCGAAACCAGGTCCAGACACAGGCCTTCCTCCATGGCCCATTCACGAATGAATCGGCTGAAGAAGTCGCCGCCCAGGGCGCCCGCCCAGCCTACGCGCAGACCCAGCCGTTTCATGGCGACGACCGTGTTAAGCATGCCACCAGGGACCACGTGCAGGTCCTGGCACCAGATTTCAGTCCCCAGTTCAGGAAATGAAGGCATCCCGGTGAAGATGACGTCGCAAAAATAGTTTCCGGGAACGAGAACGTCGTAATCCATCAGCGCCACGTACCGACGATGTCCCGGTGCGCCTGATAAAAGGCATCGAACAATTTTTCGGCGAGCGGCCATGAACCGACCAGCGGATGGGCACAAAGGGCCTGCACGGCCAGAGAACGGGAACGTTGCAGGATCGCCCGGGACGCCAGGCGCTCATAGACCTTGACGCTGCGCATAAGGGCCAGATGTCGGTCAGGGACGTCGCCAATCGGCGTGGGCACTGGCCCCCTTCCGTCGACGCGGCAACTGACTTCAACGACGTCATCCGCGTCCATGCCGGCGATGGCGCTTCCGTTGGGGACGTTCAATCCGGTCCAGGCGGGCTGGTCCCGGGCGATGGCTTCCACGCAGCCCAGCGCCACTGCGGCATAGCCTTCGTCATCTTCGCCCACGGGATCCCGCTGCTTTCGGTCAGCGCCGTCCCGCGCATGGGCCATGTAGCTTTTGCTGCGCCGGGCCATGACGTCCTGCCAGATTGCAAGTTGCCCGTCAACGTCGCTGGCGGCCCGCAGTTTGCGAAGCAAGTCTCGGGTCAGGCGCTGAACCTGTTCACCTCTCGTCTCTTTCTCCTGCAGCAGTTGGGTCAGGGCTTCATCGCGGTGGTAGAAATAGTGGAGGTATTCATTGAGAAAGACTTTCTCTTCCGCACGCAATCCTGGGGCGAACATTTTCAAATGCGTCGCATTGACGAATCGCTCGTCGCCCAGCAGGGCCGGCAACAATTCCTCTCCAGGTTCGTCTTCGCCTTCGTCGATCCGCACACTGCGCGTCCATGAAAGGTGATTCAGACCGTAAACACCGTGCCGCAGCCGGCCCTGGGGGATGCCGAGAAAGTGACTTGCCTCGTTGCGGGCCTTGTTGGCGCTGTCGCAGATGCCGACCACGCGTTTCAACCCCGCGTCATGCAGCACCTGGGCGACCAGGCCGGCAGGATTGGTGAAGTTGAAGAGCCAGGCCCCCGTTGCGGCCAGGCTCTCGACAAGCCCTGCGTAGTCAAGAATGGCCGGAGCGCTGCGCATGGCCATGGCAAAGCCGGCCGCGCCCGTCGTTTCCTGTCCCAGAACGCCAAGACCGAATGCAATGCGCTCGTCGGCCGCGCGGCCTGTTTCCAGCCGAGGCCTGATGGACGTGATGACATGACTGGCATCCGTGATGGCATCCCGCGCGTCGCCGCTGGTGTAAACCCTGAAGCGGCCATCAAGTCGCTCCACCTGGCGGCGGCACATGCCGCCGATCAGTTCCAGTCTCTCCGGGTCGGAATCCATCAACCAGAGTTCCTGCAGACCCAGACGCGCTGCGCGCCGGACCAAAGAAGGAATCAACCTCGGCGTGCGTACGCTGCCGCCGCCGACAATGGTCAGTTTCACTCACGCCCTCCTGGCGACGGCTCTGGATATCTGGTGAAATTGAGCAGCTCGCCGGCGGCATCGCTGACATTCACTTCACCAGAGAGCACTGCTCGCTCGTATTGGGGCAGGGCCTCCTGCACCTCGCTGTTTGTGTAAAAAGCATCGCGGATACCTTCTTCGAGCAGCGCATGCAGCCATGCCAGTCGTTGCTCCTGGCGAGTGGTGTGCCAGGCGCCGGAAGCCTGGGCCCCTCTTCGGAATTCCAGGATGATGGACCAGAGCTCTGCGATCCCTACACCCTCAAGAGCAGAGCAGGTGACAACCCGTTGCCGCCAGCCGGATTCTGATGACGACAAAAGGCGCAACGCCCCTTCCATGTCCGCGCGAGCGGCGCGGGCCGCTGCCTGGTTTGCGCCATCGGCCTTGTTGACGGCGATGGCATCCGCCAGCTCCATCACACCCTTTTTCATTCCCTGTAACCCGTCACCGGTGCCAGTGACCAACAACAGCAGAAAAAAATCGACCATGCTGCGGGCCGCGATTTCCCCCTGACCGCTTCCGACAGTTTCCAGAAAAATGACGTCGTGGCCCGCGGCTTCACAAAGCAGCATGCACTCACGTGTCCTGCTGGCAACGCCGCCTGGCGTTCCGGCAGAAGGGGAGGGGCGAATGAAAGCCTGCGGACTGCGCGCCAGAGAGGACATTCGCGTCTTGTCGCCCAGAATGCTGCCACCGCTCCTGCTGCTGCTGGGGTCAATGGCGAGCACGGCGACGCGTTTGCCCTGCCCGACAAGGTGCATCCCGAGCGCCTCGACGAGCGTGCTTTTGCCGGCACCAGGTACGCCGGTTATGCCGACGCGAATGGCGTTTCCGCCATGGGGACGCAACCTGTGCAACAGGGCACTGGCCTGTTGGCGATGGCCTTCTGCGCTGCTCTCGACCAGGGTGATCGCCTGCGCCAGAGCCGCCCGTTCGCCGGCCAGTACGCCCCCGGACAGTTCATCGACGGAATCCGCCCTCACTCCCCCCGGTTCAGGCATCAGGGTGTCGCTGACGCTTCCGCAGCCGCTTGAGAATGGTCTGTGCGGCATGCGGGATGACGGTGCCGGGCCCGAAGATTTCCGCGGCGCCTTGCTCGCGCAGGGTGGCATGATCGCGTTCCGGGATGACACCCCCGATGATGACCATGACATCCGAACGACCCAGGGCGGAGAGCTCCGTAACCAGTTGTGGCAGCAAGGTCCTGTGACCGCCCGCCAGTGAACTGATGCCCACGATGTGCACGTCGTTTTCCACCGCCTGTCGCGCGACTTCCTCCGGCATCTGAAACAGGGGTCCGACGTCGACGTCAAAACCGAGGTCTGCAAAGGCGCTGGCGATGACGCGCGCGCCGCGATCGTGGCCGTCCTGTCCGATTTTTGCGACCAGAATGCGCGGGCGTCGCCCTTCCACCTGTTCAAAGTTGGCGCAGAGCGCACGCGTTTCTGTAATGTCGGGGCTGTCGCCCCAGGCGACGCCGTAAACGCCACTTACGGTTTGGACCGGCGCTTCATGTCGGCCCCAGACCTTTTCAAGTGCCAAGGAAATCTCCCCCAGAGACGCCCGCGCCCTTGCGGCGACGACCGCCAGGCCAAGCAGATTGCCATCTCCGCTTTCTGCGCAATTCGTCAGCGCCTGAAGTGCGGCCTGGACCAAAGTCTCGTCCCGGTTGGCGCGGAGTTCCCTGAGCCTTTCCGCCTGTGCGGCGCGAACGGCGCTGTTGTCTACGTCCAGGATTTCAAGAGGCGTGTCAGTTTCCGGCTGCCAACGGTTGACACCAACGATGACTTCCTGCCCGGAATCGATACCCGCCTGGCGGCGGGCGGCAGCTTCCTCAATCCGCATGCGGGGCAGGCCTTCGGCGATGGCGGCAGCCATGCCACCCAGTGACTCGATTTCCTCTATGTGTGACCAGGCCCGCCTCAGCAAATCCTTCGTCAATTTCTCAAGCGTGAAGGAACCTCCCATCGGATCGACCACGCGCGTCAGCCCGCTTTCGTGCTGAAGCACCAACTGGGTGTTGCGGGCAATTCGCGCGGAAAAGTCAGTCGGCAGGGCGATGGCCTCATCCAGCGCGTTGGTGTGTAGCGATTGCGTGCCACCCAGCACCGCGGCCAGGGCCTCGATGCAGGTTCGCGTCACATTGTTGAAGGGGTCCTGTCCGGTCAGGCTCCAGCCCGAGGTCTGGCAATGGGCGCGCAGCGCCATGGATTTCGGGTTGCCTGGACCGAACTCGTGGATGAGTTTGGCCCACAGCACACGCGCCGCGCGCAACTTGGCGATTTCCATAAAGAGATTGAGGCCAATCCCCCAGAAGAAGGAAAGGCGCGGCGCAAAGTCATCGATGTCCAGGCCGGCCCGCAGACCGGTACGGACGTACTCAAGGCCGTCCGCCAGCGTGTAGGCCAGTTCCAGATCCGCCGGCGCGCCGGCTTCCTGCATGTGATAGCCCGAGATACTGATGCTGTTGAAGCGGGGCATGTGCTGCGCGCACCAGGCAAAAATGTCAGCGATGATGCGAATGGAGGGCGCCGGCGGGTAAATGTAGGTGTTGCGTACCATGTATTCCTTGAGAATGTCGTTTTGTATCGTGCCCGTCAGTTTGCCGGCCGCTACGCCCTGTTCTTCCGCCGTGGCGACGAAAAAGGCCAGCACCGGCAATACGGCGCCGTTCATGGTCATCGATACCGAGCAGCGGTCCAGCGGTATACCTTCCAGCAGCCGCTGCATGTCGGGCAGGCAACTGATGGCCACGCCCGCCATGCCCACGTCGCCGGCGACTCGGGGATGGTCCGAGTCATAGCCGCGGTGTGTCGCCAGGTCGAAAGCGATGGACAGTCCCTTCTGCCCCGCGGCCAGATTGCGACGATAAAAGGCGTTGCTCTCTTCGGCTGTGGAGAAGCCGGCATACTGGCGAATCGTCCAGGGGCGTTGCGCATACATGGTGAGGTAGGGACCGCGCAGGTACGGCGGGATTCCGGCAGTGAACTGCAAATGATTCGCATCCCTGAGGTCGGCTGCCGTGCATAGCAAGGGAATCTCTATGCCTTCCGGCGTGTGCCACAGGTCCCCGGCGCCGGTTAGGGAATCCTGTGCCTTCATCAGTGCAGCCCGATATGGAATCGTGGTGAAATCTGGTCCAACGTTCATGACGCGAGACCCGGCCGCTGCTGAAGAGAGCGATTGATCGACAGGCAGTCCGCTCCCACGTACACAAAGTCGACGATTCCGGCCTCGCGCCAGGCGGCTTCCACTTCAGCCGGCGGACGCCCCGCGAGGTAAATCAAGGCGTCGGGCTGCCTCTTTTTAACAACATTGCAGAAGACAGGAACGGCGGATGAACAATCGCCATCCCGGGCGCACAGGACGATCAGGTCGGCCCCGGCGGAGAGCGCTGTCGCTGCCGCTTCTTCCGCTGTGCCCCGGGCGGGGCCGACAGTGCATTCAAAGCCACCCGCGCCGAAAAAATCGCTGACGAAACTGGCGCGGGCGTGCAAGGGCGCCGCTTCACCGCAAAGCGCAATACAGACCCTGACTGCCCGACTGCCGCGACGCTGGTGGGCGCTGGCGTTCGCGCGCAATGCTTCCCAGGGGGCCGAAAGCCGAATGACGTTGAGTGGCGAGATCCTGGGGCTTTCCGCTGATTCGTGAGACATGGTCTGCAGGAGTTCCTTCAGCCCTGCGCCCTGTTCGGCAGACTTGACCATCGTATCAAAACTGCATTCAGCGCGAGGGATTTCCTGAAGATTGCCCGAATCCGATTCCGAAGGCCGCCTGTTTGTCGATGCGGGACCTGAATCAGACCTGCTTTCCGGCAGGTCAATGGCCTCGAAATTCCGATCATCAACAAACTGGTTGCTGCCAACCTGAACGTCTCTGCGCCTTGCATTGCGTGTAAAACGTTGTTGCGCAACCCTTGCGAAGTCCCGCTGAATGCTTCCGTTCAGCAGGCAGGCGAGCAAGCCGCCTCTGCCCTCAATGTCCTGGAACATGCTCCATGCTTCACGCGCCAGCCAGTCGGTAAGAACCTCAAGCGTCCAGGACCCGCCGGCCGGATCCAGGGTTCGGGCAAGGCCGGCCTCGTGCTGAAGAATGTGTTGCTGGTTCAGGGCGTGGCGACGCGCCAGGTCGCTTGAGGGGCCCGGCGTGACGTCAAAGGGTTCAATCAGAACGCTGTCGCAGCCACCCATGGCCCCGGTCAGCGCTTCGAGAGTGGAACGCAGCATATTGTTCCATGGGTCCAGTGCGGACTTGTTGCGGCGGCCTGTGCGCGCATGAATTGTTGGAAGCTGACAGGCAGGTGAACCGCCAAAGGCCTCAATCATTTGTGCCCAAAGCAGGCGCAGGGCGCGCAATTTCGACAGCTCCAACAGGATGTCGCCGCCGACAGACATGGACAGGGCCATGCGGGGAGCGATCTCTTCGATGCCGATGTCCCTTGCCAGCATGGCCCGCAAGGTGGCCGTCGCATTGGCCAGGGAGCAGGCGATTTCCTGCACGGCATGGCCGCCGGCCTCATGCCAGACGCAGCAATCGAGGAAGATTGCGTCAATCCCGGGGGCGCATTCCTGAGTCCAGCGCAGCCAGGCCGCCTGTTCGTCATACAGGGCATCGACAGTCGCCGGCAGATTTCCGCGCGATGCCAGCCACGCCAGGGGGTCCGCCCCGATGGCGCCCCGCAAATCGGGAAGATCCGCAGCTTGTTGGCGCAACGCGGCCACCAGCAGGGCAGGCAAGGGCAGGCTGTGCGCCCCGCACTGCATTAGCAATGTCGTTTTTTCCAAAGGAAGGGAATCAAGGGCGAGCGCAAAATCGTCGGCAGACCTGAGCACATTGCCACTTTGACTGCCAGCTGCGTCCTCACGTCGCGTTGCACCAGTGCCGGACATTGAATCGCGATCCGGGACCAGCTGGATGGCGTTGCTACCCTGGCGAATGCCCTCAAGCAATTCACGATTGACGTCCATCGGATTGGCCAACGCGCTGGATTGCACGATCAGCCAGGGACGTGACCCGGTATCGGCCCGTGGCAACAGGGCAGGAAAGAATTCGGGGTGCTGCAGACCGGCACTGTGTTCCGCGCTGTAAAGCGGCTGAAGGTCAAGACCCTCGAGCGTTGCCGTGCTCAGGGATTCTGGTGTACCTGTCCTGAGGAGCGAGGCCGCGGCACTAAGCCAGTTCTCGTGAGTGGCCGGTGGAAACTCATCGAATTGCAGGGAACGGGATGAACCAGCCACAGTCAGCAATACCCCCGGTTGTCAAGAAGTATAGCAACAATGGTCCCGGGTTGTGGGTTGGGATTGGAGACAGGGCGTTCCTGCAGACGTCCCGCCTGGTCAGACCAGTTCTTCGATCTTACGGCCCTGGCGGGCCATAAATTCACGGAGGCCGATCTTGTCAATGGTGCGCAGTTCTTTTGCAGTGACGCGGACACGCACAAAGCGTTCCAGTTCGGGTACCCAGAGGCGCTTGTTCTGATAGTTGGGCCTGAATTGCCGCCGTGTGGCCTTGAGCGAATGGCTGCGATTGTTGCCGAATTGAGGTTTGACCGTCGAAATGCTGCGTCTACTGGCCATACACCGCTTCCTTCCGCCTTGAAACCGCGAATCAGTATAGGGTTGGCAGCAGGGCAGTCAAGCCTCAATCCATGCCCAGGTAAGCCTTCTGAACGACCGGGTTCTCTCGCAAACTGGCGGCGTCATCATCAAGAACTATGTTGCCTGACTGCAACACATAACCCCGACTGGCGACGCCGAGGGCCATTTGCGCGTTCTGCTCCACCAACAGGATCGTCGTGCCTTCGCTGTTGATCTGTTCGATCGTCTCAAAAATGGTCTCGACAAGGACCGGCGCCAGACCCATGGAAGGCTCGTCCATCAGCAGCAGGGAGGGACGCGACATCAGCGCACGCGCCGTGGCCAGCATTTGTTGCTCGCCACCGCTCATGGTGCCGGCCAACTGGTTGCGTCGCTCTCCCAGGCGGGGGAAAAGCGTGAAGGCATAGTCGATGTCCGACGCGATGCCCTGGTTGTTCCCGCGATGCCAGGCGCCCATTTCGAGATTCTCTGTCACGCTCAGTCTGGCGAACACCCTCCTGCCTTCCGGCACCAGGGCGACACCCAGGGCCACCAACTCATGGGCCGCCCTTGCCTGCAGATCTTCACCTCGAAACAGGATCTTCCCGGCCCGCGCGCGCATCAGGCCGGATATGGTCCGCAGGGTGGTGCTCTTGCCGGCCCCGTTGCTGCCGATGAGAGTGACGATTTCGCCTTCTTCGACCCGCAGTGAAACGCCTTTCAGGGCATGAATGTTGCCGTAGCTGGCATGCACGTCATCAAGCACCAACAGTGGTGTGGACTCCTGCATTCCGTTCATGCTGACGTACTCCCTGCGGCCCCCCGGCCGAGATAAGCCTCGATCACGTCCGGGTTGTTCTGTATCTCCTTCGGCGGGCCTTCGGCAATCTTCCTGCCGTGATCGAGGACCGTGATGTGTTCGGAAATGCCCATCACCACCCGCATATCGTGCTCAATCAGCATGAGCGTGATGTCAAGATCGTCGCGCAACCTGCGGATAAACGCGGTGGTTTCGGCGGTCTCTCGCGGATTCATGCCCGCAGTCGGCTCGTCCAGCAGCAGCAAATGGGGCCGGGTCGCCAGCGCCCGAGCGATCTCCAGTCGACGCTGGTCTCCATAGGAGAGGTTGTCCGCAATGAGGTCGCCCTTGCCCTGCAGCCCTACGAACTGCAAAAGTTGGCGAGCTTCTTCTTCAGATTCCCGATTTTCCCGTTTTGTGCCTGCCGTTCCCAGAATGGCGCCCATCCAGGTGGAGCGCAGGTGGGCTTCCTGACCGACCATGATGTTTTCAATGACAGTCATATGATTGAAGAGCCGAATGTTCTGGTAGGTGCGGGCGATTCCGGCACGAGCGATGTGATCACTGCTCCAGCCGTTGATGTCGTGACCCTCGAAAATGAGCTCCCCATCATCGATTGGATAGAAGCCGGTCACACAATTGAAGAAGGTCGTCTTGCCGGCGCCGTTGGGCCCGATGATGCTGGCAATGGCTCCGTGTATAATCTCGAAATCCAGATTATCCACGGCGACCAGGCCGCCGAAATTCTTGGTCATCCCCCTTGCACTCAGGACGACGTTGCTCATGCTGCCTGCTCCCCGGCCTGTGGTGGCGCCCTTTCTTCCCCCCGTCGCACTTCCCGTTGATAGACGGCCGAGGGCCACAGACCTTCCGGCCGTGCCAGCATCATCGTCACCATCAGCGTGCCGTAGAGCAACAACCGGAATTCGTCGAATTCACGCAAAAGCTCTGGCAGACCGACCAGAAACAGCGCCCCCACGATGATTCCCGGCAGGCTGCCAAGCCCGCCAATGATGATCAGACTCAGTACATTGACGGAAACCAGCAGATTGAAACTTGTGGGGAAAATCGTTCCCAGTTTGGCAGCAAAGATGGCGCCGGCGACGCCGCCAGTCGCCGCGCTAATGGTGAAGGCCAGCAATTTGGAGCGCGCCGTGTTGATGCCCATCGCCGAGGCCACGTCCTCGTCCTCGCGGATGGCCATCCATTGCCGTCCGGTTCGTGAATTGTTGAGTCGGGACGAGACGAAAACCGCGAGCAAACAGGCCCCGAGAATGATGTAGTACAGTCGCTGGGGGCCGATCAGTTCAACGCCGAAAAAGTTGGGCGCCGGGATAAACAAGACACCCTGGGCTCCGCCAATGATGGGCTTTAGCCAGTCGGAGAGCGCCAGCAAGCGGATGATTTCGCCAAAGCCAAGGGTGGCGATTGCCAGATAATCGCCACGCATCCGCAACACCGGCAGGGCCAGTATGAAGCCCGTAAACATGGCCACCAGCAGGCTGACGGGCAGGACCAGCCAGAAATTGAAAACGGTGACGCCCATTTTGTTCTCAATGCCCAGAACACCGGTCGAGGTCAACACGCCCATGGTGTAGGCGCCGACCGCGAAATTTGTCACGTAGCCGAGGTCGAACAGACCGGCAAGACCCACGGCAATGTTAAGGCCCAGGCCCATCAGGATATAAAGGCCGATATTCGTCAGCACGTCGCTGATGGCGGAACCCACCAGGAGAGGCAGCAGTAGCAACAGGACCGCCAGGCCGCCGACCCGTGTGAATTGCAATGCCCTGGGCGCCGGCCCCTCCCGCCGGCCCCTGGTTTCCCGAAACCAGGACCAGAACAGGTCCGCAAGGAGGACCACGACAAAGAGAAGGGCCGCCGGCTCGGGCTTGAGCGTGTCCCTGCGCAAAAACCAGGACAGCGCTTCGCGATCCAGAAACTGCGAGAGCAACTGACGCACCAGTTCACCCAGAATCCCCGCTCCCAACATCCATGCCAGCGCTGTCAGGAGCGCGTGGCGCAGACGTGCAGGAATGAGATGCACGAAAGCGCCCAGAATGCCGGAAACGCCCAGAGCTCCCGCCAGCATCAGCGCGCCGGACAGCCCGACGCCATGGTCAAAGCTGATCAGGCGAACAAGATCCCTGTCCACATTGATGAGCACGGTCCGCAAATTGACCACGGAACTGACAAACATCAGGGCCAGCAGGGGCAGGCTGGTTACAAGGCCTGCAACCAGGCCTCGAAGCAAACGTTGTCCGGCAGGAACCTGGGTCGACTGCCGACCTGACAGCCAACCGACCAGAACGGCCGGAGCGACCAGAAGCAACTGTCCCAGGGTAAAGGAATTGCGTACGACTTCCCGCTCGTCAAAGGCAACCAGCATGCCAATGAGCGCGGTATAGAGCGCAACGCCGCCGGCGATCAGGCCGCTGCGAATGACGCTGCGCCAGTTCGCTGCCAAAGTGGACATCTAGGCCTTCTCCGCAGAAAGTCGTTCGCCAAGAATGCCCTGTGGCCGAAAGATGAGTACCAGCACCAGCATCGTGAAGGCGATGACGTCCTTGAGTTGATTGGCGCTGGGAATGCCCAGACCGTTCAGCACCAGGTTGGGGCCGATGGCCTCGATCACGCCCAGAAACATCCCTCCCAACATGGCGCCCGGAATGTTGCCAATGCCCCCCAGCACTGCTGCCGTGAAGGCCTTGATGCCGGGGAAGAAACCCATAAAGAAATTGACGCCCTGGGGACGGAAAAGTCCGTTAATGACGCCGGCTGCGCCGGCGAGCGCGCCACCGATGGCAAAGGTGAAAACGATGATGAGGTCGATGTTCACGCCCATCAGGGTGGCGACTTCCTTGTCTTCCGAGACCGAGCGCATGGCCTTGCCGATGCGCGTGCGTTCGACCAGCCAGTACAGGCAAATCATCAGGACGATGGCGGAAACGAACACAAAGAGCTGTGCGATCGGTACGTTTATTGATCCTACAGAAAAAGTGCCGCGCAGAAATGCCACCGTCGGATAGGCCTTGAAGCCGGAGCCGAACAGCCCGCGAAAGGTGTACTGAATGAAAAAGGAAGCGCCAATGGCCGTGATAAGCGGCACCAGGCGCGGGGCATTGCGCAGGGGCCGGTAGGCAATGCGTTCCAGCAACACGGCCACGGTCATGGATACCAGCGCCGCAAAGCCCATGAGGATAAGGATTGCAAGCAGGGGTTGACTGTCCAGAAAGCCGGATTGACGAAAGGAATTCGCCAAAAAGACGGTGGTAAAGGCGCCGGCCATGAACACGTCACCATGGGCGAAGTTGATCATGCGCAGAATGCCGTAAACGAGAGTATAACCCAGGGCGATCAGCGCGTAAATGCTTCCCTGGGCCAGACCCGCAAACAGCAACGCCAGCCACTGTTCGAAAGTGAAGCGTCCCTCCAGCAGGGTGTTGCCGGCCCCGATGATGATCAGCGCCACAATGATGATGCGCAGGGCGCTGATGATCAGGTCTACGCCGGTATGACCTGCGGGAAGGGGGATGCCAAACAGTTTGTTGCGAGAAACCGTGCGTGTTTGGGTCACAGCGAATCCGTTTACAAAAGGGGCCGGCTACCAGTACGATCGCCGGCCCCTGTGTATGGTGGAAACGATTTGGTGGTGGACGGGACTACATATCGTCCATCATGGCTTCGGCCTTGGACCAGATCACGTCCGGCGGCCACTTCCCTTCGTTGACTTCCGCCTCGGTGATCAGGTACATACCGAGCGCTTCGCCCGTCGCACAGTCACCCGTCTCGTTGCAGGTCAGGATGCCGGTGAGTCCGGCGTGTCCTTCAGTTGCGGAAACAGCGTCTCGAAGTGCTTGCCTGCCGATGACGACGGAACCGTCTTCCTGCTCCATGGCCACGGCTTCAATGGCATCCAGCAGGATATTGGCGGCGTCATAGGCATGCGCATGGAAACCGCTGGGTGGCGTGCCACCGAATTCGGCGTCCCATTCCTCCAGGAAGGCCGAATAGTCATCGCTGGAGAGGTAGGGGCCCGACAGGTACATGCCGATGGCTGCCTCACCGGTGGCCGCGGGGAAGCCGGCCACCAGCAGGCCGTCCGCGCCCATCAGGATGGTGTCTTCAAGGCCCGGAATGTCTTGCGACTGGGCGGCCACAAAGTTGCCCTCGGGCTCGAAAATCGGGAAGTACAGGACATCCGGCGGATTGGTGGCGATTTCGGTCAGGATGGCCGTCATGTCGGTGTCGCCCTTGTTCACGGCGCCCTGGAAGACTACGTCACCGCCCATCTCGCCAAAGGTCCTGGCCATCACGGCCTGCAAACCGTCCGTGTAGGGATCGCCGTCGTGGATGGTGGCTGCCGAGGCAGCCCCAAGTTCGTTCATCGCGTACTCCGCAGCCATGGCGCCCTGGAATTCATCGTTGTGGGCCGTGCGATAGTAACCGGGTTGCCAGAGTCCGCCGGCATCCATGTCCGCGTTGGTCAGGGCCGGTGAAGTGTTGGAGGGCGAAATCATGAGCATGCCCGCCGCGCTGATGACCGGCAGGGCCGACGCGGCCGCTCCGGAGCAGCTGGTGCCCACCACGCCAAGAATCAGTTCGTCAGAAGCGATTTTCTGCGCGGCAGTTTGTCCGCCTTCAGCGTTGCAAAGGCTGTCTTCTGTGATCAACTCGATTTCGCGGCCCAGAGAAGTCCGGCCCCGTCTGTTGAGCGCGATTTCAACCCCGCCAACCGAGTCCTCGCCCAAAAAGGCGACCGGGCCGGACAGGGCCGACATGACGCCAATCGTGACCGGATCGTCCGGGGCCAACACCACGCAGCCGATTTCGTCGTCGCAATGTCCGTCCGCCTGGACGGCGACGACAAACACCAACAGCAATGCAGTGAGCAACATCGTTCTTGCAAGCATCGTCCACTCCTCAACTCTTCGGCTCTGCCTTTGAATGGATATCGACGTTCTCGCCAGGGCAAACCCTATCGCGCCCGTCTGCATTGTGCAAACTTCACTGCATCCATGCTCATTCAGATTCTTCCGACCCGGGCTTCCACAGAATCGTCGGCGGCCACTTGCCTTCAAACACCTCGGCTTCGGTGATTATGAAGATCACCATGGATTCCACGGCACCACAGTCACCTGTAGGGCTGCAACTGAGATTGCCGGTCAAGCCCTCGAAGTCGCGGTAATTGGCAAAGGCATCCCTCAGGGCCTGGCGTCCTACCAGGGTGGTGCCGTCTTCGCCTGTGATGGCGACCGCCTCAATGGCATCCAGTACCATATTGGCCGCATCGAAGGAGTGGGCGTGGAAGCCGCTGGGCGGCGCCTCGCCGTATTTGTCGAACCACAATTCAAGAAAGGCCTCATAGGGCTCACCTGTGACCGCCGGGCCGGTCAGCATCACGCCCAGCGCCGCCTCTCCGGAATCGATCGGGAAGCCCTCCACGAGCAGGGCGTCGGCGGTCAGCATGATGACGTCTTCAAGACCCGGAATGAACTTGGCCTGGGCAACCAGATAGTCGCCCTCCGGCTGGAAGATCGGGAAGAAAAGCACGTCCGGCGGATTGGAGGCGATATTGGTCAGGATGGCGGACATGTCGGTATCCCCGACGTTGACGGCGCCGCTAAAGGTGATCTCGCCTCCAAATTCCACAAAATTACGTTCCGTGGCCAGGGCCAGATCAAAGGCGTAATTGCTGCCATCGTGAATGGTCGCCATGGTGCGTGCGTCCAGTTCTTCGTAGGCGAACTGGGCGGCAACAGCGCCTTCCAGCAGGTTGTTGTAGACCGTCCGGAAGAAGCCAGGCATCCAGACACCACCCGCATCGCGGTCCGGGTTGGTCAGGGCGGATGAAGTTGTCATTGGGGAAACCATCAGGAATCCGGCATTGCTGGCGATGGGTATGGCCGGCACGGCCGCACTGGAGCAACTGGGCCCGATGATGGCCACGACCTGTGGGTCGGACACCAGGCGCTGTGCAGCAGTCTGGCCTCCTTCCGGGTTACACAGGCTGTCTTCGCCAATCAACTCGATTTCACGACCGAGCACCGTATAGTCGCGCTGTTCCATGGCGATTTCTATGCCACCGACGGCGTCATCGCCGAAGAACGAGGTGGGGCCAGATACGGTCTGCATCCAGGCGATGGTTACGGGGTCATCGGGAGCAAGCGTTACACAACCGATGGCATCTTCACAGGTCGGCTCCTGAGCCAGGACCGCACCGGCAAGCGACACCCCCAAAAGAACGATTACGATAAGAGCGAACAGAAACCGGGTCATGCCAATCTCCTCAATAATCCATTCCTGCGCATGGTCGTCGTGTACCGGCAGCAGACCCGGGCGCACAGGGTTGATACCGGTAGTCGGCAAAAATCTGCTGCCAGCCTGGACCCTCTTCGACAGTTGCCGCTGCCGCAAACGCCTCCAATGAATGCCCACAAGCTCTCCCAAAACGAATTACGCTTCTTCTTCAGGCCCGCCGGTCGCCGGGGTCCAGACAAGTTCCGGAGGCCAGCGACCTTCAAAAACCTCCGGCTCTCCAATGCGGAAAACGCCAATTGCCTCGGCGGTCGCGCAGTCTCCGGTGGGGGAACAGGCCAGCGAACCGGTTATGCCATCAAAACCGCTGGTTGCCGTCATGGCGTCACGCAAGGCCTGACGGCCGATCAGGACGCTGCCATCCTCGCCGACCTGCGCAACAGACTCAATCGCGTCAAGCAACAGGTTGGTGGTGTCGAAGGCGTGAGCGTGAAAGCCGCCGGGCGGCTCCGCGCCGTAACGTTCCTGCCAAAGGCTCAGGAATTCCCTGTAGGTCTCGCCCGCGACATTGGGGCCAAACAGGATGACGCCCAACGCAGCCTCACCGGTGGCTACCACGAAACCGGGTGTAAGCAGGTTGTCCGAGCCCATCAGGATCGTGTTATCCAGGTCGGGAATGTATTGTGCCTGTGCCACCAGAAAATCCCCTTCCGGCTGGAAGATGGGAAAGAATAGCAGGTCAGGACCATGGGTGGCGATTTCTGTCAGCACGGCGGTCATGTCGGTATCGCCGACGTTTACGGCGCCCTGGTAGACGACTTCGCCGCCCAGTTCAATGAAAGTGCCGATCATGGCGCCTTGCAAGTCGTGAGCGAAGGTGCTGCCGTCGTGAATGGTGGCCAGGGTCTGTGCGTCAAGGATTTCCCGAGCGAATCGTGCGGCCATTCTGCCCTGAAGGGCGTTGGTGTGAATGGTGCGAAAAAAGCCGGGCATCCAGGTGCCGCCGCTGTCTCTGTCGGGATTGGTCAGGGTGGAGGAAACGGCAGTGGGCGTGACCAGCACGAATCCGGCGCGACTTGCGACAGGGATGGCCGCCTCCGCGGCGCTGGAGCAACTGGGGCCAATGATTGCCAGAATGTGCTCATTGGCCACCAGGCGTTGCGCTGCCAGCTGACCTCCCTCGGGCGTACACTGGCTGTCCTCACCAATCAATTCGATTTCGCGGCCCAGTAAGATCCCTTCACGTTGGGCAATGGCGATTTCAATACCGCCCAGCGAGTCCTCGCCGAAAAATGAATTTGCCCCGGAGGTGACCAGCATCCAGGCGATCGTCACGGGATCGTCCGGGCCAATCATCACACAGGCGATTTCGTCCCTGCAGACCAGTCCTTCGGCCGCGCTGGCGACTGTGGGTACAAGCAGACTGGCCACGAGACAGATGGAGGGGAACAACTGGCGTATTATTTTCTCTCTCCTGCGCTTCGGGCCGGCTGACGACAACGGGGCGACGAATGGCGGCGATGAAAAAAGGATGCAGGACAAGGCTGTTCCGGAAACAGGCAGTTCCTAACTGCAACCGGTGACCGTCACCGCTTCAAAGCAATTGGATTGTTCGACTTTAACTGTTTCTTCAGAATCTGACAAACAATCTCACATGTCTTCCACCAGGGCGCCCGTTGCAGGTGTCCAGATGAGGCCAGGAGGCCAGTGACCCTCATTCACTTCATTCTCACCGATTTCAAAAACGCCGATGGCCTCGCCAGTGGCGCAATCGCCCGTTGGGGAGCATTGCAATGAACCCGTGATGCCATCAAACCCACTGGTTGCCGTGATGGCATCCAGCAAACGACCGCGCCCGATCAAGACATCTCCATTAGAATTCTCAACAGCGATTGCTTCAATGGCATCCAGCAGAATGTTGGTCGCGTCGAAGGCGTGGGCGTGATAGGACCCGGGCGGAGAACTGCCGTATTTTTCGACCCAGTCCGCGAGAAAGGCGCGGTAGTCATCTCCTGCGACGGCCGGCCCGGACAACAGCATCCCGAGGGCGCCTTCGCCGGAGTTGAAGGGGAAACTGGCAACCATCAGCCCGCCTGCGCTCATCAATTGAGTCTCTTCCAGCCCGGCGATGGAACGGATCTGGGCGGCAATGAAGCTGCCCTCCGGTTCAAATATGGGGAAATAAAGGATGTCCGGCGGCTCCGCAGCAATATCTGTGAGGATCGCTGTCATATCCGTGTCGCCGACGTTTATCGAACCCGCGTAGAGCAATTCACCGCCGCTTTCCACAAACCGTTCCGCCATGACCCTTTGCAGGTTTTCGGCGTAGACGCTGCCATCGTGAATCGTGGCGAGAGTCCTTGCTCCCAACTCTTCGATCGCGAATTGCGCCGTGACCTCCCCGAGAAGCAGATCATTTTGCGAGGTGCGGAAGTATCCCGGCTGCCAGACTCCTCCGATGTCGCGCTTTTCCTCCGTCAGCCCTGGTGTGGTATTTGAGGGCGAGATCATGACGTAGCCGGCGCGGCTGATAATCGGCAGGGCGGCGACGGCCGCGCTGGAACAGCTGGTCCCGATGACCCCCAGCACTTGCTCGTCAGCGACAAGATTCTCCGCAGCGGTCTGACCCCCTTCAGGAGTACAAAGGCTGTCTTCACCCAGCAGTTCAATCTCGCGGCCCAGCAATTCATTGCCCCTGGCGTCAAGCGCCAGCTCAATTCCACCCAGTGAGTCTTCGCCCAGAAATGCGATAGCGCCGGACGTGACCAGCATGTAGCCAATGGTCACCGGTTCGTCAGGCCCGATCAACACGCAGCCGCGTTCGTCGTCGCATTCGGATTCCTGGGCCTGGGCCGTCCCAACCATAAACGTGACAGCCAGCAGCACAATCAATCGCAGCGCATTCATTCCGACCTCTCCACGTCAATTAGTCCCTGTACCCTGGCCAGGTCCCGGCCAGCCCCCTGGGCGCAAGACGTCGCCGACTCCGGGTAGCCAGTGAACCTTCCCTGTTCTTCGCAGCTGGAGGAGACAGCCCTCCAGTCAGTTTCGCTCGACCGTCAGCAGTACATCGCTGCCGGGATGCATCACGTCGCTGCTCATGCCATCCGGCCACCGGATTTCGAGGCGCTCCAGTTCGGCGCCGATCGGGAAGCCAAAGTGCACCCGGGCCGGGTCCCCGGAGAGATAGCCACTGCCCGACTTGATTTCCCGGGACATGCTTCCGACCGAACTGTGCAGGACCAGTTGCGCGCCGATGGCCTGGGGATTCAGGCTGCCTGCCTGAATCAGGTCCACCTGCAGGCTTGCTCCTCCACAAAGGCGGTTTTCGAAGAGCAGGGCGGCGGAGCGCAGATTGTTGACGACCAAATCGAGGTCGCCATCCCCGTCAAGGTCGGCCATGCTCAGCCCGCGGCCACTGGCGCTGGCCTGCAATCCCCAGTCCGGCATGTCCATGAACATGCCGCTTCCGTCATTGCGGAAGGCCTGGTTCTCTTCCACCAGCTCGCCAGCCGGAAGGTGGCCGAAAATCGTGCTTTCGATCATGCCATTGACCACGTAGAGATCGAGGAAACCGTCGAGATCGAGATCGCCAAACTTGCCTGACCAGCTCCAGCCCGTGGCATCGATGCCGGCCATTTCGGCCACGTCCTCCACGATGCCCTGCAGTACGTTTGCCATTACCTGTGGGTCACCCTCTTCATGGGGCATGTCCATCATGGATGTCATAACCGGTTCCCAGGCTGCCATGGTCGCCTCGTCCGTGGCGTAGGGTTTCATGTCGGTGGAAAAGAGTTCCACCCTGCGATCATTGTTGAGGTCGGCGCTGTCAAAACTCATCGTGCTGTGGCTCATGATCTCAAAGGGCCAAAGCGCTACCCAGCCGCCCTCGCTTCTGGTCCAGGAGAAATCAGGGACGGCGAAGTCGTTGCCGACCAGGATTTCGGGTCTTCCGTCCCCGTTGATGTCGCTCAGCAGCAGGGCCAGCGCCTGGGCTTCGTCCGCCAGACGCTCCGGACGGAATCCATCACCGGTGTTTTCGTAGGCGTAGACACCGGCAATCTGACTCTCAAGGAATTCAGCGCCGATCAGGGTCAATAACTCGGCGTCATAGGTGGCGCCGACGAGGTCCAGGTCGCCATCCTGATCGGTGTCCGCCCAGTTGATGGAGTAGAGCGGTTCCGAGATGCCAGGAAGTACCTGCAGTTCAAACTGCCTGCCACCGCGATTCACCCACAGGTTGGGCGCGCTGGCGACGCGCGAAAAGATGATGTCCTGCCAACCGTCGCCGTTCAGATCGACGATGGTGACCGCGCGGGTGTTGCCATCACCCAGGGGCGCGGGCTCAAAGGCCAGCCCACCCTGGTTCCAAAGAACCGTGTTGGCGTCGCCGTGGTTGGCGAGCACGATGTCCAGGAGCCCGTCATTGTCAAGGTCGTTGATGCCCACGCCGCTGCCGTTGGCCTCAAACATGCGGACCTCTTCCCCACCAGGGACCGTGGTGGTGTGCGGCAGTGCATGGGTCATAAACGAATCCCCGCATTCTGCAGGGCGCATGACCGGCGTCTCTGTCCAGGAGGTCTCATGCGAAAAAACGGGCGTCGCAAGCAGCAACAGGCAAATGCCGGCAAACAGCGTGGACTTCATGGTTCACCTGCCTTTCGAATCCGGGATGCAAGGAGTGCCAGAGGGAAAATACCCTGAATCCAGGCGATTGCCATTGCCCAGGGTCTGTTCCAGGACAGGGACAGGGGGCCCCGACGGGCAAGCTGTGGTGCGCGGAAGTTGTCGGGCCGGACCAGGTCTAGCGTCCGCCCATGCCAGTGATCGTAATTCCCCGAATGAACCACTTTTGAGCCATCATGTAGACGATGAGGATCGGCAGCATCGCCGTCACGGCGCCGGCCATCAGAAGTTCCCAACGCGTGTTGAACTGACCCTGAAACTTGGACAATCCTACCGGGATGGTGCGCATTTCGTCGCGGTAGGTGATGACCAGGGGCCAGAGGAATTCGTTCCAGGAACCAAGGAAGACGAAAATGGCCACGGCCGCCAGGGTCGTCTTGCTCATGGGCAACATGATCTGCCACCAGATACGGAAAGACGATGCGCCATCGATACGGGCG
The DNA here is from genome assembly GCA_026708325.1 of Anaerolineaceae bacterium. Taxonomy (GTDB): domain Bacteria; phylum Chloroflexota; class Anaerolineae; order Aggregatilineales; family Phototrophicaceae; genus JAGWBD01. The sequence continues at coordinate 320,573 of JAPOVC010000014.1, forward strand.
GCATCGTCCATTTCCAGCGGAATGCCGCGATAGTGCTGGCGCAGGAGGAATGTGCTGAAGGCGGAGAAGGCCGGCGGAATGATCAAGGCCTGGTAACTGTCGTACCAGCCCAGGCTGCGAACAATCACAAAATTGGGGATCAGCAGCACGGGAAAGGGAATCATCAGGGTCGCCAGCCAGATCGTGAAGAGTTTGTCACGGCCGGCGAAACGCAGTCGGGCAAAGGCGAAGGCTGAAAGCGAGGACGTGGTCAGTTGCAGGAAGACGACGCTGACCGCAATGATCAAACTGTTCAGATAGTAACGGTCGAAAGGCACGGCCGTCAGGGCGTTGGGATAGTTGTCCCAGGCGATGGTGTTGGGAATCCAGGTGGGCGGATAGGTGAAGATCTCCGGCGGGTATTTCAGGGATGTGCTAAGCATCCAGAAAAAGGGCAGCAGCATGACCGCACTGCCGGCGATCAGCAGGACGTGCAGGGCAACGTGCGTGCGGTTAACTGGCTCGCGTACGACCTGTGGAAGATCTGAGCCGGCCCTGGCCGTACCTGTCGTGGTAGCCATGTCAGCGCTTCCGCTCAAACTTCATAATGCACCCAGCGACGCTGCAGGCGCAACTGAATGAAGGTGACCACGAAAATGATGGCAAAGAGCAACCAGGCGATGGCCGTGGCCTTCCCCATGCGGAAAAACTCAAAGGCGTTCTGCCAGATGTAGTAGACGATGGAAAGCGTCGACTGCGGAGGTTCGCCGCCAAAGAGCACGAATGGCTCGGCAAACAACTGGAAAGCCCCGATCATCTGGATGACAAGCAGGAAAAAGGTGATCGGGCTGACCATCGGTATCGTCACATAACGAAAACGCTGCCATCCGTTGGCCCCGTCGACGCGCGCCGCGTCATAGAGCGCCTCGGGAACTCCCTGCAGGCCCGCAAGATAAATGACCATGGTAAAGCCAACGTTCTTCCAAAGCGTCAACAGGACGACGGCGGGCTTGGACCAGATGGGATTGTTGATCCAGTCGGGCGGCTGGACGGGCACACCGTATCGTTCGGCGATGTCCCAAATGATCGAGCTGATGATGCCAAAGTCCCGGTTGAGCAGCCATTGAAACACGAGAGCGGCCGCCACAATATTGGTCACAACCGGCATGAAATATATGAGTCTGTAAAAGGACATTGCCCGGATCTGCTGGTTCAGCGCCGTGGCCAGGGTCAGCCCGAGTCCCAGCTGCAGCGGGGCGATGACGACAGTGTAATAAAGGGTATTGACGAGCACGCGGCCGAAAACCCGGTCGCGTGTCAACAGTTCCACGTAGTTGGCGATGCCGACGAATTCCGGCGGGCCCAGCAGGTCCCATTTGGTCAGGCTGACGCCCATGGACATCACAATGGGAATGAGCACGAAAATCACGAAACCCGTTAGCCCCGGGATCAGGAAAATCCAGGCTTCGCTCTGCTGGCCGGGGTTCCAGCGCCCCAGCCCGGCCCTCAGTCGAAATCTTTCCATGCGGCTAACCGGGGCATTTGATCGCATTGCTGCGCCTCTTCAGGATCAGGCCAGGGCGCGCGGCCCTGACCTGATCTTTATCGCTTCGTTTGCCTGTCTCAGCCGGCGTTCATTTCGGCGAGGTAGGCATCGACGTCGTCGCAGACGCCAGGCAGGACCTCGGCTGGCACCGCTTCACCGGCCCAGATCTCGTTCATCACCGGGCGGACGTAATTGCCATTGATCTCACCCCATTCGGGGAAGTAGGCGACACGGCCACCGGGCTTGGCATTGCGACCCTCAATGATGAAGGCCATACGATTGGCCGGCGGATCCGCCGGATTTTCCTCGGAACCCAGGAATGCCTCGGAGAGGGCAGTGGATTCCAGCGCCGGCAGAATCTCGCCTGAGGCAGTGTAGATGCCCTGGCCGCCATCGGTGCTCTGCAGCCAGCTGAGGAAGGTCCAGGCGGATTCCTTGTCGTCGCTGAGCGCGCTCATGGTCCAGGCGGCGCCACCGGCGGCAGCGGCACGCTGGCCGTCAGCAGGGATCGGCACCGGAACCACGTCGTAGTTCATGCCGGCGGCGTTGAAGGCCGACACACGACTGGCGTTCTGGATGATCATGGCCACCTGGCCGCTCTGGAAGACCGCCGCGTCACCGCCGGCCTGGCCCAGATTGGCGCTCCGCATGGCGTAGTTGTTGTCCATCATGCCGGCGAAGAACTCAACAGCCTCGATGGACTCGGGGGAGTCCAGCAGGCAGGTGGTCGGGTTGCGCATGTCATCCAGCAGACCGCCATTGTTCTGCAGCACGAAGAGCGCGAACTTGCCGCCTTCCATGCCGAGGGCGTAGCGGGATACGCGACCGGTGCTTTCCACGACCGTCAACTGCTCGGCAGCGGCCAGCAGGTCGTCCCAGGTCCAGTCATCGGTGGGGTAGGCGACGCCGACCTCGTCGAAGATCTCCTTGTTGTAGTAGAGTACCTCAAGGCCGATGTCTCGCGGGAAGCCCCAAATGCGGCGGGTGCCATCCTCGTCGTAGGTCGTGCCGTACTCCAGCAGACCAGGCCAGAAGTCGGAGATGTCGTAGTCGTGCGCCTCAATGTAGGGCGTCAGTTCCTCAAGCACGCCGCGAGCCGCGTAGCGAATCGGCGGCGACAGGAACAACACGTCCGGAATCAGGGCGCCATCGCCGGCGGCCCACAGGGTATCCAGCGAGGTGAAGTAATCGGACCAGGGCTGATGCCAGATCTCGATCTCGATGTCGGGGTTGGCCTCCATAAACGCTTCGGCCACGCTAGTGTGGGTGGCGGCCTCTTCCGGGCTGCCCCAGAAGCCCCAGGTCACCACGGCCTTGTCCTGCGCCGCGGCCAGGCTGCTAAACATGGCAAGCAGCACGACAACCATCAATACACGAACCAGTTTGTGTTGCACGATAAACCTCCTCCGGAATTCAGACGAAGCCAGGATGACGAAATGTTAGCAAAGTTCTGACTATACGCAAACGCCTCCCAATCTATTTTGAGTGGACCGGGCCGCCGCCTGGGCGAATATCGAATTCGTTGTTTTCGGCTGCGACGGCAGTTGCAGGTTTGACACGACGAAGCTCACTGAAAAAGAGCGTGTCTTCCCTTTGCAAACAGTGATCTGCATACAGAAACAGGGCCGCGGACCAAGCCTGGTCATCAAAGCCCATCGGATTGCCGCTCTCTCCGTGAAGCCACTCGTTGAAGCCCCACAGGGATCTGTCGGCCGCCTGCCTCAGGGATTCCGCCAGGGCGTACAGCAACCTTTCGGCTTCATCGAGCCATCCGTGGCAGACCAGGGCGGCGACGTGAAAGCCGCCCACCATGGGCCATATTCCGCCATTGTGATACTGGTAGGGCAGGTTCAGATTGCGACTGCGATAGTACTCGCGCCAGTCGCTTTCCCCGGGGTACACCGGCGGATAAATGGCGCGGGTCGGGTAGGGTTCGGCAATCCCGACCTGGTGCATGTAACGCAAAATGTGTTCGCTGCGGTGTCCATCGGCGATGCCGGTGAGGATGGCCAGGGCGTTGCCAAGGCTGTCACACCATGTGCCGTATTCGCGAAAAGCTACCCAGGGGAGGTAATAGGGCCTGCTGGAAATGGTCCCGATGTTGTGATAAAGCATGAACCATTCGAGGCGGATGCTCTTGAGTTGCTCAAGATGTTCGGCAAAATGCTCCGCCACCCAGCAGCGGTCTACCCACATTAAAAGGTTCAACCGTTCGTGGATATCGCTTGACGTTACAGCCGGACAGCGACCGGTCGCGCCGGTTACCGCCCGCATTTGTTCCCAGCCCAGCATCGCCGCGTAATAGAGCACGTTGTCATAAAGGGTGTTGTAGCGAACGGAAATGAGGTCCATCCAGTTGCCGGCTTCCGGCACTTCCAGCAGGCCGCATTCGTTCATGTCCTGATATTCGAGCCACAGCAGGGCCCGGTCGATTTGCGGCCAGTGCTCCAGCAGGAATTCCATGTCCCCGCTGACCTGGTAGACCATCCAGTGCCCCAGGATGAACCACAGGTTGGCATCCAGGGCTCCCGCATTCTCGGTGCTTATGTACCCGTTGTCAGGGTTGACGTTCAGGGGGACAAGGCCCAGTCCGGACTGGAACTGCCCCAGATTTTCCAGACTGGCGCGCGCCGCCGCCTCCAGCTGCGCGTCGCCACTGACCAGCGCCCCGATGGCCGTTATGGCGCTGTCCCGGGCCCAGATTTGCGGGTAACCGGCGGCCGCACCTGAAGCCCGAAAACCCTGATCGGTCCTGCAGCGATGCAAGACCTCAAGGGCCTGTTCACGAGCCTCCCGCAGCAAACGTTCTTCGCCCATGGGGTTCCAGCCATTGCTTCCAGCTGATTGTACCCTATTGAAGCCAAATGCAAAAAATGTGCCCGTTCAGGAAACTGTCATGCCTTCATGCGTGAAAGCGGTTGCCTGCATGCGTAAACGCGTATGGCGATTGAACCAGTTCAGGGCATCGAAAGAAACGTAAAACTCAAGCGTCTGGTTTTCGCGTGGGCGAATCTTGTGGGTTGCGTGCAGGGTTGCCACCACTTCCGCTTGCCCGCGCAATTCGCTCACCCTGCCGTAAACCCGGCGATGATCGCCAAGATATTCCACGTGCTGCACGTGAACAGGAATGACAAGCGCATTCCCAACTTCAGAATTGCCCGCTACCGGAACGAAATCCTCGGGCCGAAATCCAATGATGCAGTTGTCCTTCTCTATAAGGTTCATGGGAGGGGAGCCAAGGAATGTGGCGACAAAAGTGTCCGCGGGACGCTGGTACAACTCCTGTGAGGTCCCAATCTGACGAATGCGACCTTCCGACATGACCGCAATGCGGTCACCCAGACTTAGCGCATCCTGCTGGTCGTGCGTCACAAGCAGGGTCGTGACGCCCAGGCGTCGCTGATAGCGCCTTAGCTCAGCCCGTGCGATGCGGCGCAATCCCGCGTCGAGGCTTGAAAGGGGTTCATCGAAAAGGAAGACGCGCGGCTGGCGCACGATGGCTCGGGCCAGCGCAACCCGCTGGCGTTCGCCGCCCGACAGCTGGGCGGGGTAACGTTCCAGTCGGCCGACTATGTCCAGTTGGCTGGCGGCGAGTTCGACGCGTGACTTGATCTCGTCTTTGGGCAACCCTTCATTTTGCAGGGGAAAGGCGATGTTTTTGCGCACGCTCATGTGCGGGTAAAGGGCATAGCTTTGAAAGACCATGGCAACACGACGCTTGTCGGGGGCCACACCGTTCATGTTGTCATCGCCGATTTGCACCCAACCCTTGTCCGGAGAGTCAAGACCGGCAATCAGGCGCAGCAGGGTGGTCTTGCCACAGCCGGAGGGACCGACGATCACCAGCAATTCGCCGTCCCGTACGCGCAGGTTGAGTTCATCCAGGGCGCAGACCTGGCCGTAGTATCTGCTCAGTTCGACGGCTTCGACTTGTGACATGCAACATTCTCCACAGATGCATGATTGTACCAACTGTAGCGACCGGAAACCGACTGCACTTCCACAGCAGCCAGTTATTGAAGGAAGTTGCTTCATCTGCCGTCGTTCCGGTTGCCTGTTTCACCAAACGCCTGTCCAGGGAACAGGGCCAGGTGATTCTGTGCCGATAGCAGTTGACTCGGTCCATGTGCTAGATTCTGCGGCGCAGGCCGTAGTTCATGGCAAATGCCAGTCAAGGAAGGCAGCAGGCATTGAGTCCTGGAAACTTTCTGTGAAAGAGGGAGTGGAAATTGCGCATCGCTGACATGAACTGGTCCATGGTTGAGGACTGGCTGCGGCGGGACGACCGCTGCGTCTTGCCTGTTGGCAGCACGGAACAGCACGCCGGTCTTGGCCTCTGCGTCGACAACATCCTGGCCGAACGGGTGGCCCTGGAGGCGGCCGGGCCCACAGGCGTGCCGGTCTTTCCTCCCGTAAATTACGGCCTGACCGCCTACTTTATGGCTTTTCCCGGCACCATCACGCTGCGACCGGAGACCTACGCGGCACTCCTTGGCGACATCCTGGACAGCCTTGCCAGTCATGGTTTTCGCCGTGTTCTCGTTGTCAATGGTCACGGTGGCAATGCCGCGGCCAGCGAACAGGTCTTGGCCAGGGCGCGGGGGAGACATCATCTCCAGGTGCAATGGCACAACTGGTGGAAAGCGCCGGCGACCCGGGCCGCGTTCCGTGCACTGGACCCTGATGGTGCGCACGCCTCCTGGTCGGAAAACTTCCCGTGGACGCGCCTCGAGGGCGTGGTGCAGCCTGACGGTGGCAAAGCCGTGGCGGACATGGTTACGTTAGACAGCATGACGCCGGCCCAGGTCCGCAAAACTCTTGGTGACGGGAATATGGGTGGTGTCTACCAGAAGCCTGACAATGACATGACGAAAATCTGGAGCGTGGCTGTTCAGGAGACACGCGACCTGCTGGAAGATGGATGGGAGCGCCATGCGCAGCTTTGAAGGAGTCTGGCCGGCGCTGGTCACGCCCGCTAACGAAGAGGGCGAGATCAACGAAGACTGTCTCAATGCACTGACAGACCATCTGGTTGACAAGCGTGTCGATGGTCTCTATGTCGGTGGATCCACGGGAGAGGGCCTCTCCCAGTCCGTCGGACAACGCATGAAACTGACCGAACTGACCATGGGTGCGGTCCGGGAACGCGTGCCGGTCATCGTTCACGTGGGAGCTGTGGCGCTCCCGGACGCCCGGCATCTGGCCCGCCACGCCGCAGATCTCGGTGCGGCCGGGATCAGCAGCATCTTGCCTCCCGACTATGAGAGCGAGGAAAGCCTGTGGCGCTACTATGCCGGTATTGCTGCGGCGGCACCGGCTACTCCGTTGCTGGCGTATATCCTGAACGACGATCGCGGCACGCTCCGCCTGATGCAGCGTCTGCAAGGTTTGCCTCAGGTGGCCGGCGCCAAGTACACGGGACCGGACATGTATGAATTCCGCCACATGGTTGAACTCGGTGGGGAGCGGGACTGGTCCATGTTCACCGGGATGGACGAAATGTGCGTGTACGGTGTTTTGGCCGGCGCTGCCGGCAACATCGGCTCAACCCTGAATTTCATGCCGGGCGTCTATCGGGAAATCCGGCGGCTCGTCGCGGCGGGTGATGCCGCCGGCGCCGCAAGTCTGCAGGAACGGGCCAACGCCGTCACAACCATTCTTCATCGCTATGGCTACATGGGGGCGCAGGTTGTGGCGCTTGACCTTCTCGGATTCGACGCGGGCGGCCCGCGCCTGCCGAATTTGCCGCTCAATGACGACATGGCCGTTTCATTGAGAGATGAATTACGGGCCAGCGAATTCTTTCAGCTCTGCGCGCTGTAAGACGTCACCAATTTGCCCGAAAATGTGATACAATGGATACAGACTGACTGGTCGGTTTGTAGAGGTTTCCTGTGACACCGAACTACCCAGGGCGTGACCCCGACGGGACCCGGGGGCGAATTCTGGATGCCGCTCTCGAGAAATTCTCGAGCAAGGGCTACCACAGCACCCGCATGGATGAAATCGTCGCCGGTTCCGGGACATCCAAGGGCGCCATCTATTTTCACTTTCCCAACAAGGAGCGGCTTTTCCTCGCGCTGGTTGACCAGTTTGCCGACCTGCTCGAGCGTCGTGTCAGTGCCGCCATCGAAGACGAAGACGTAGGCATGCGTAAGGTTCAGGCCGGCCTGCACGCCTGTCTGGACACCTTTGGCAAGTACCGGCGCCCGGCCAAGCTCTTGCTGGTTCAGGCTGTGGGTCTTGGCAGCAGTTTCGAAATGAAACGAATGGAAGTGAATGATCGCTTCATTGCCCTGATCCGTGGCTGGCTGGATGAAGCGATAGAGGTGGGGGACATCGCGCCGGTAGACAGCGACGTGGTGGCCTGCGCCTGGATGGGCGCCATTTACGGGGTCGTCATTCGCTGGGTTTACACCGGGGAACCGGAACCGGACCGCATCCTTTCGGCACTCTTGCCCGTGTTGCTCAAGAGCGTTGGCTATGTTGCACCAGCGGACGTTTGAAGGGTCCGAAACCGGGGTAGCGACGGGCCGGTTGCTCAGCGTGTACCTGGCCTGTCCGGGCGTCAGTCTGCGCGACTTTTTGACTTTCTCCCGGGGAACTCCGAGATTTGCGCTGGAACAACGTTGCGGTGGGCCAGCCATGGCAGGCGCAGGCATCACGGCGGAACTCGTCGCCTGGGGCGACCGCTTCGCCAGCATTGAGGGGCAGGCCCGCACACTGTTTGAAAACGCCCTGGTTGACGGAGACGGGCCTGCCGGGTGCCATCCAGGGCTGTTTGGCGGTTTTGCCTTTCAGGACGACTTTGTGCCGGACAACACCTGGACCATCTGGTCGCCGGCATGGTTTGTGTTGCCGCATTACCAGTACACCCTAATCGATGGCGAGTCCTGGTTGACCTTGAATGTGCAAGTGCCGGCTGACGACAATGCCAGCGAGACCTTGCCTGACTTGCGACATGCCTTGCAGGACCGTTGCCACGAGTTGCAGTCCCACGCCCGGGGTTGGTCAGAACGGCCGCAGGCGCGTTTGAAGACGCTTGATTACCCTATGGCGCACGCGACATGGGACGGCATGATCTCGACGGCTCTTGACCGCATCGCGGACAGTGACCTGCAGAAAGTCGTACTGTCACGAGTTGCTGAAGCGCGATTCGATCGTCCACCGGATACAGAGCTGGCATTGGAACGATTGCGACATCGCTACAGCAACTGTTGGCGTTTCCTCCTCGAGCCACGCCCAGGCCACGCCTTTTTTGGCGCGACTCCCGAGCTGCTGGCCGACGTGCAGGGCAGTCAAATGAAGAGCATGGCGCTTGCCGGTTCCGTTGCCCGCGGCGCCAACCGGGACGAGGACGAGGCCCTGGCCCGGCAAATGATGGACGACAGCAAGGAACGGCACGAACATGCGCTGGTCGCGCGAACCATGCGCAAGCGACTGGCCTCCATGGGGGAGACTGAAGCGCCGGACAACCCGGACGTGGTGAAGCTGGCGAACATTCAGCACCTGCACACCGCGCTGGACTGTCGCCTGTACAGTCCTGGCGGCACGCTTTCCCTGGTCAAACTCCTGCATCCCTCACCCGCCCTTGGCGGGACTCCCCGGCAGGCCGCCCTTCAACTCATCAGCGAGCTGGAACCCGTGCCGCGTGGCTGGTACGCCGGGCCGGTCGGCTATCTGGACATGCAACTGAATGGCACTTTCGTGGTGGCCATCCGCTCCGCCATCTGCCAGGAGCGGCGCATGTGGCTCTATGCCGGTGCAGGCATCGTGGCGGGAAGTGTCGCGCAGCGGGAATGGGAGGAATCCGAATTGAAGTTTCGCCCGGTACTGGCTGCCATGGGATTGCAGGAGTGACGACCTGACCAATCCGGCCACTATCCAGGCGCGCACCTTTGTCGCAGCTCTGGCGCAGGCCGGCCTGCGGGCGGTCTGCGTCGCGCCCGGTTCGAGGTCCACGCCTCTCGCACTGGCCTTCGCCCGTCAACCGGAGATCGAGGTCAGTTCCCACCTGGACGAGCGCAGCGCTTCCTTTTTCGCCCTGGGGATGGCCCTGGCGCAGGACAGGCCGGTTGCCCTGTTGTGTACCTCGGGCACGGCTGCAGCCAATTTCTACCCGGCCGTCGTGGAGGCCAACCTGGCGCGCGTACCCCTGTTGGTCATCACGGCTGACAGACCGCCGGAGTTGCGTCACAGTGGCGCCAACCAGACCATCGATCAGGTCAAACTTTACGGCGATCACGCCTTGTGGTCGGTCGATTGCGCTCCACCGGAAACACAGTCATCGACGCTGGCCCTGCGCCAACTGGCGACGCTTGCCGCGCGCTGTCTCGCAAGAAGCAACGGACTGCGAAAAGGGGTGGTGCACGTCAACATGCCCTTTCGCAAGCCACTGGAGCCGGATGAGGAAGACAACCTTACGCCGGGCGATGCCCTGTCGGTCCCCGGGGTGAGCTCCGCGCCAACCAGGTCCATGGAACCCGAGGAAGCCGGCAAAGACTGTTTCCACACCCTGTTGCGAGAATGCAATCATGGTGTCGTCGTTTGTGGTCCGGGCACTACGCGGGAATTCCCGGCCGAATCCCTGTTTGAGTTCGCGCGGGCCATCGGCTGGCCGCTCATTTGCGACCCCATGTCCGGATTGCGTTACGAGCGGGATGTTGTCGTGGCCTGTGCCGACACCATCCTTGCCGCAAGGCCGAAACTTGCACCGGTCCCCGATCTGGTCCTGCGCCTGGGTGCGGTCCCTACCTCGGCTGCCCTGAACGCCTGGCTGGATTCTGCGGAGCCCGAACACCAGATCCAGATGAGCCCTTCCGGGACCTGGGCGGATGACAGCCACAGGACAACAGGTTTCCTGCAGGCTGGCCACTCCCTGCTCAAGGCCGCCAGCGCCTTGAATGCCGGGAGCGCAAGGCATGCGATCTGGTGGAGTCGGGCTGAAAGGGCAACGCGAAAGGTGTTGCGCCGCTGCCTGGACGAGGGCGACTGGTTTGACGGCGCAGCTGTGGCGGAGCTTCTAAACCACTTGCCGGCGAACACGACTCTTTTTGCCGGCAACAGTTTGCCGGTCCGCCTGCTGGACCAGTTCGGTTTGCCGCAGGGGCGCAGACTGCATGTCTTCGCCAATCGTGGCGCCAGTGGCATCGATGGCAACGTTTCGACCGCTCTCGGTCTCGGATACCGGCGGGCGCAACATCCCCTGGTGGCCCTGGTCGGGGACATAACCCTTTACCATGACATGAACGGATTGCTGGCGATTCCTCGCCTGGGCCTTGCCGCGACCATCGTGTTGCTCAACAACAATGGCGGCGGCATATTCAGGCGTTTGCCCGTTCATGAATTCGAGCCGGAATTCACAGACCTCTTTCTCACGCCGCATGACCTGGATTTCAGCCATGCCGCCCGACTCTATGGTATCGGGCACATTCTGGCGGACAGTCGCCACATGTTTCTCGCGGCTCTTGCGGAAAGTATCGGAAGCGCCGTGTCGTCGATTATTGAAGTGCCAACAGATTCACTTGAAGACTTGCGGCAGCGCGATCGTTTGATTGAAGCAGTCGGCGTGGACCTGGACCGTCTTCAGGCGGAGCCGCGTTGAAAGGAGCACATGGATGGAGAAAGTGAATATGCCGTCGGACATCGGCAACGAGGACCTGATGCGTCTTGCCGCCTGGAAGGAAGTCAAGCCACCCGGGGACGTGACTTTCCACAAGGCGGGAGGAATCGCCCGCATCGCCTTTAACCGACCGGAAATCCGCAATGCCTTTCGGCCACAGACCATTGACGAGATGACCGCGGCGCTGCTGGACGCCTGGCATGACAGCAACATTGGTGTGGTTTGGATCACGGCCAACGGTCCCAGCCCGAAAGATGGCGTCTGGTCATTCTGCGCCGGGGGGGACCAGAAGGTTCGCGGCCAGGCGGGTTACGTGGGTGACGACGGTGTGGCCCGACTGAACGTCTTGCAGTTGCAGCGCTACATCCGCAACATCCCCAAACCGGTCGTCGCGGTGGTCCCAGGCTACGCCATTGGTGGCGGCCACGTGCTGCACGTTTGCTGCGACCTCACGATCGCCAGCGAGAACGCGCGCTTCGGGCAAACCGGACCGATCGTTGGCAGCTTCGACGCCGGATTCGGCTCTTCCTTTCTTGCCGCGCAGGTCGGGCAGAAGAAGGCCCGCGAAATCTGGTTTCTGTGCCGCCAGTACAGCGCGGCCGAGGCGGAGGCCATGGGTATGATCAACCGGGTTGTGCCTCTGGCCAGACTCGAACGGGAAGCCCTGGAATGGTCGCGCGAAATGCTGAAAAAATCTCCGCTGGCGCTGCGTTTCATCAAGGCCGGTCTCAATGCCGAACTGGATGGTCAGACCGGCGTGCAGGTGCTGGCAGGTGACGCGACCATGCTGTTTTACATGACCGAGGAAGGCAGTGAGGGGAAAAACGCCTTCCTCGAAAAGCGGGAACCGGACTTCAGCCGCTTTCCCCGCAGGGCCTGATGCGCGACTGGCTGGCGGCGCGAGCAGCCGCGACGCCAGGGCGAGAGGCCCTGGTCGACGGAGACACGCGACCGACTTACGACGAACTCAACAGAAGAGTCGCGCGGCTCTGTGCCGCCTGGCATGGCGCGGGTCTAAAATCCGGCCAGCGCGTTGCCATGGTCATGCATGGCAACTGCGAGACAGTCGTGCGTCTCTTCGCCGCCATGCGACTCGGTCTGGTGCTGGTGCCACTGGGCACACGCCTGACCGCGGAAGAACAGGGCAAGATCTTGCAAAGTGCGAATTGCCACTGGTGGCTACCCGAATTCACGCGCGAGCCGCTCCTGCGCCTTCGCGGGAACGGGGTTTCGGACAGCGTTCCTGTCCCGCTTGACCCAACTCCCGGCCAGGCTGGAGCATTCCTGGACGGGACACTGAGACCTTCCGCGCCGATGGCCATTGTCCATACTTCCGGAACGACCGGGGTGCCGAAAGGCGTCGTCCTCACGCCGGGCAATTTTTTTCACAGCGCGTTGAGCGCCACGCTGCGCCTCGGCCACCTGCCGCAGGACCGCTGGCTGTGCACTATGCCCCTGTGGCATGTCGGCGGTCTGGCCCTTGTGACCCGCGCAATCCTGCAGGGCGCGACGGTGGTCTTGCATCCCCGCTTCGATGCGGCGCGATTCATGCATGCCCTGCAACATGAGGGCGTTACCATGGTCTCGCTGGTGCCTGCCATGCTGCATCGGGCGCTGGACCACCTGGACGGAGGCTGGCCGGGCAACCTCAGAATTGCACTGGTCGGTGGCGCGCCCTTGTCCAGCGCCTTGCAGGAATGGAGCCACAACAGGGCATTGCCGGTGGCGCCGACCTGGGGACTCACCGAGACCTGTTCGCAGGTTGCTACCTTGTTGCCAGCCGAAGCGGGGCACAAGCCGGGCAGCACTGGCAAACCCGTTCTCTTCTCCTCACTTCGAATTGCCGACGACTCAGGTCAGGACCTGGCCAGGGGGGAGATCGGCGAGATTCGGGTCAGCGGACCAACGGTGATGCAGGGCTACCTGGGCGATCCCCGGTCGACGTCCGCTGCCTTGTGCGACGGTGAATTGAGGACAGGCGACCTGGGCTACCTTGACGACGAAGGCGACCTGTACGTCGTTCAGCGTCGCGACGACCTCATCATCAGCGGCGGTGAAAATGTTTATCCGACGGAAATCGAAGAGGTCTTGATCGCGCATCCCCTGGTGGAGGATGCCGTTGTGCTGGGCATCGACGACGCCGAGTGGGGGCAGCGGGTAGCAGCTGTCGTGCAGACCAGGCGGGTTGACAAACTCAGCGTTGAAGACTTGTCTGATTATTTGCGGCAGCAAATTTCGGCATTCAAACTGCCGCGGCAATGGCGAATCACTGACAAGGGTCTTCGCCAGGTTTCCGGCAAGGTGAGACGATCGGACCTGGCGTCACTGTTTGAGGACGATTCGTGCCCCGGTTGCCTGTAAACAATTTGAATTACCACTACCACTGCGAGGGCAGTGGGCCGCCGCTATTGCTCTTGCACGGCTTTACCGGCTCCCATGCCAGTTGGGCACATCTCGCCTCGGGCTTCGCCGGGCACTTTCTTACCGTTGCCGTCGATTTGCCCGGCCACGGCAAGACCGACATGCCCAGGGATGCTGCGCGCTGCCGGCAAGAGTTGGTCAGCGCGGATCTCGTGGACCTGATGGCCCATTGCGGTCATGACCGCTTCAATCTGCTTGGCTATTCCATGGGCGGGCGTCTGGCGCTGGCACTGAGCATTTGCTTTCCGGATCGCGTCACTGCGCTGGTCCTGGAGAGCGCGTCGCCAGGACTGCCTACAGCAGCGGAACGGGAACGGCGGCGGCGGCAGGACGAAGATTTGGCGCGGCAAATCGAGACCGGGGGCGTGCACCGTTTCGTGAACGTGTGGGAACAGCTGCCGCTTTTCGCCAGCCAAGGGCAGTTGCCCGCGTCGACCAGGAATGCCACCCGCCAGCAGCGTCTTGGCAACAGCGCCCATGGCCTGGCTGCCAGCCTGAGGGGCGCCGGGACTGGCGCGCAGCCATCCTTCTGGTCGCAGTTGCCGCAACTAAAGACACCCACACTCCTGATCTGCGGTGAACTGGATGCGAAATTCTGCGAAGTGGCCAGGCGAATGGTGTCGGCCAACCCCGCTCTAAAGCTGCAACAGGTTCCCGGAGCCGGTCATTGCGTGCATCTGGAAAGGGCGCAGTCTTTCCAGCGTGCCGCAATGGACTTTCTGATCGGCCAGGAGAAGCTGCATGCTCGTATTTGACGGACACCTCGACCTCGCCTGGAATGCCCTGCAATGGAACCGGGATATCCAGCAGTCCGTACACACATTGCGTGTGCAGGAAGCGGGTCTCAGTGGCAAGGGAAGGGGTCAGAACACCGTTGCCTTGCCGGAGATGCGTCGCGGATCGGTGCATTTGTGCTTCGCCACCACCCTTGCGCGTTCGACCCCGCTGCAGGTGCCCCACGTGGACTTTCATTCACCGGCCCAGGCCTTCGCCAGCGCGCAAGGGCAACTTGCATGGTATCAGGCCATGGAGCGACTGGGCGAGTTGGTCATCATCACCTGTCTGGAACAGTTGGATTCCCACGTCCTCGCCTGGGAAAGGCATTTGGTTGGGGACCAACCGGAAAGCCCACCTCCTGGACTCATCCCCTGCATGGAAAGCGCGGACCCCATTTTGGAGCCGGAAGACCTGGATAGCTGGCAGGCCGCGGGCATTCGCCTGATTGGCCCGGCGCATTACGGCATGGGGCGCTATGCCGGCGGCACAGGGGTGGAAGAGGGACTGACAGACAGAGGCCGTCGCTTGCTGCGGGAGATGGAAGGGCATGGCGTCATGCTTGATCTGACGCATCTGTCGGACGCGTCCTTCTGGCAAGCGCTGGAGCTGTATCACGGGCCGGTGTTGGCCAGCCACAGCAATTGCCGGGCACTTGTGCCGCACCAGCGTCAATTCAGTGACGCACAACTGGTGGCCATCATTGCCAGGGACGGGGTCATCGGCGCCGCCCTGGACGCCTGGATGCTCGTGCCTGGCTGGATCAAGGGCGCAAGGTCGAACAGGCGTGCAACGCTCTCGATGATCGTCGACCACGTCGATCATGTCTGTCAACTGGCCGGCAATAGTCGCCACGCCGCCCTGGGCTCGGACCTGGATGGCGGCTTTGGACGCGAGCAATCGCCGGCGGACCTCGACACCATCGCCGATCTGCGAAAGATCGCTACGCTGCTCGAAGGGCGCGGTTACAGTTCGGACGACGTGGCCGCCGTGATGCATGGCAACTGGACACGCCTGCTGCGCAAGGCCTGGGGAGCTAGGTAACCGGCCCGCTGATCAGCAGCGAAAGGCCGGCGAGCGCCAGCAGGGCCAGCATAACCCGTTCAAAGAGAATACGGTCCACCCGGTTGATGACGCGGCGCCCCAGCCAGACGAAGGGCGGCACGAGGGGCAACGCCCAGGCCAGGCCGGCAATCAGGGGCAGATCGACCACACCGGTGGCGAAGTAGCCCGGTAACTTGGCCAGATTCACGAAGAAAAAGAAGAAGGTGATCGTGCCTACGAAAGTCGCCGGCTGCGAACGTTGCAGCAACAGCCACGCCGTGATCGGCGGCCCGCCAAGATTCGCCAGGGTCGAGGCAAGGCCGGCCGCCATTCCCGCCAGCCGGCCGTGCCAGTCGCGCGGCCTGTAATTCAGATTCGGCATGGAATCGCTTGCCAGTTTGTAAATCACGGCGACGATTGTCGTGACACCCAGGATGCGACGCAGCACGAGATCCGGCAGGGACACGAGCAGGACCGTGCCGATGACGATGCCAACGATCG
Organism: Anaerolineaceae bacterium; assembly: GCA_026708325.1. Classification (GTDB taxonomy): domain Bacteria; phylum Chloroflexota; class Anaerolineae; order Aggregatilineales; family Phototrophicaceae; genus JAGWBD01. The sequence continues at coordinate 336,460 of JAPOVC010000014.1, forward strand.
CTCCTGGCAAAAGCAATCTCAGATAGCGGACTTCCCATTCGCGCCAGTACACACGCATGGCGAAGAGGTCGCCCATGATGAGCAGCGGCATGGCGACACCCACGGCGCCGGCCACTGACATTCGCTGCGTGAGCAGGGGCAGGACGATGGCGCCCGCCAGCGACCCGCCAATGCCCCCCTTGACCAGGCCAATTGCCATTGCCGCAATGACTATTGCGAGAGTGGATTCCATCGCTGCCTGCCAGGAATACGGGTCTGCCAGTATAGCGGCTGCGGCTCATCCGCCTGCACTGGCAGTCCGGTTCTGGCCCTGATATTCTGGCGACGTCCGGGAAGCATTCAGGGAGCGGCGGGTGAATATCGAACATATCGCACTCAACGTGGACGACCCCGAGGCCATGGCGGCCTGGTACGGGGAGCATTTGGGATTTCGCGTCCTGCGTCATGTGGGCGGCGAGGCGCAGATTCACTTCATCGTCGACGATGCGGACCGCGTCGTCCTGGAAGTCTATTGCCATCCGGATTCACCAAGGACCGACTTTCATGACCTGCATCCCCAGCAATTGCACGTTGCCTTTGCCGTAGATGACCTGGAAGGTGAAAAGCAACGTTTTCTGGACGCCGGCGCCACACTGGATATTGACGTCCACGCCATGCCCACCGGGGACCTGATGGTCTTTCTGCGAGACCCCTGGGGCCTGACCCTGCAACTGGCCAAACGTATCAAGCCCCTGCGTTAGCGAGGGCGTAGCAATCCCGTGCGCTTCACAGCGGCTGATGTCAATCTGGACCGGGTGCTTTCACGCCTGAACCACCTTGCGGGAATCGGCGCGACGCCCGCCGGTGGTGTCACGCGCCACACCTTTTCGCCGGAGCATGTCCAGGCTACGCGCGATGCCGCCGGCTGGATGACTGAAGCCGGTCTGGATGCCTTTGTCGACCAGTATGGCAATCTGCTGGCTCATTGTGCCGGAGCAGATTCCAGCGCAGACAGGGTGCTGTCCGGCTCCCATCTGGACAGCGTGCCCAACGGCGGCAACTACGACGGCGTACTGGGCGTGCTGGCGCCGCTTGAGGCCCTGACCATGTTTCAGGAAAAGGGTCTGCTCACCCACAAGCCCCTGGGTCTCGTCTCTTTCATTGAGGAAGAAGGCGCGCGCTTTCAGGGCCTGCTTGGCAGCACCCTGGCCGTTGGCCAGGTTCCTGACGATGAAATGGCTGAAATCAGTGACGCTGAAGGAAACCGCTATCTGGACCTTCTTGCATCCAGCGATTTTGGTTTGCCACGCCGTCACGTAGACTGGGACCGCGGACTTCACGCCTTCCTGGAACTGCACATCGAGCAGGGCAAGCGACTCGAAGCGGCCGGAATCCCGATCGGCCTTGTGTCCAGCATTGCCGGCCCAACCTTTATGCGTGTGACCTTCACCGGCCAGGCTGACCATGCCGGCGCCACGGAGTGGGATGACCGACGCGATTCACTGCTGGCGGCGGCCATGGCCATAGTCGCCCTGCGGGATTTGGCGATGCAGGAGTTCAGGGGCAAGGCTCACGTCACAGTGGGCGCGCTGGATGTCCAACCCAACGTCACCAACGTGATCGCCGGGGAAACCGTGTTTAACATCGACTTCCGCGCTGCGGATGCCGATACGCGCGCTGCCCTTGACCAAGGCATCAAAAACATTCTTGCCGAATGCGCGGCCAGTCAGCGTATTGACTTCAATGTAAGGAATTTGCATGGCGCGCCACCCGTGGAAACAGGAGGGACTCTCCGCCATGCACTGGAAAATGGCGTCGCTGCGGCGGGCCTGGCGTGCATGCCACTGGTCAGCTGGGCGGCCCATGACGCGATGAACATGGCTCAGGTGACGGATTCCGGCATGCTCTTCGTGCCTTGCCGCGATGGCCGCAGCCACACGCCGGAGGAATACGTCTCGCCGGACGACGTCGCCAGCGGCGTGGCAGTTCTGGCCAACGCCCTGCTGGAACTGGCCGACCAGAGGTAATCATGGAACGTCCCAACATATTGATTTTGTACACGGATCAGCAGCGCCACGACGCCCTTGGCGTCAACGGGAACGCCGACATTCAGACTCCCGTCCTGGACAGGCTTGCCCGGGAAAGCGTGAACCTCGATCACTGCTTTGTCCAAAACCCTGTGTGCATGCCGAGCCGGGCCAGTTTCCTGAGCGGCCGTTACCCGTCTTCACTGGGGATCACGCACATGGGCGTGCCCTTGCCGGAGGACGTCACCACGCTGCCCCACCTGCTGGGGCCTTACGGCTATCGCTCGGCCAACATCGGCAAGCTGCATTTTCTGCCGCATGCCAACCGCGACCATCGCGTGCCGCACCCGATGTACGGTTTCGATCATCTCGAAATATCGGACGAACCGGGCACCTACGAAGATGCCTACCGCGCCTGGGTAGCTTCGATTGCGCCGGAGCACCTGGACGGTCTCAGTGCCGGGCTGCCTCCCGGAACGGATGTCTGGTATCGCACTCTGGGCCTGGAGGACACTGTGCCGCATCCGCACAAATGGGCGCGCCAGGATTACCGCGATGCCATTCCCTTTCCCGCGACGGACGACGTCACGCATACCGCGTTTGTGGCGGACCAGACCATCAACTTTCTGCAACAGGAGCGCGAACCGTTTCTCTGTATCGCGGGCTTCTACTCCCCTCACGCGCCCTGGATCGTGCCGCAGCGTTGGCTCGACATCTATGACAGGCAGTCCCTCGAGCTTCCAATGTTTCCTCCCGAAGTGGAGGCCAAACGGGAAGCCACCGGGTTCACGGACGAATTGCTGCGCACTGCCCGCCACGGCTACTACGCCATGGTCAGCGAAGTCGACTGGCAGGTGGGAAGAATCCTGGGTGCGCTTGAAAACTGTGGCCTGGCCGACAACACCATCGTCGTCCTCACCTCGGATCACGGTGAGTGGCTGGGTGAGCATTTGCGTTGGGGGAAGGGATACCCCGGCGCCGATGCGGTAAGCCGCGTGCCCCTGCTGATCCGCTGGCCAGGCGGGAACCTTCACGGCGGCCATCGCGTCAGCGAGATCGTGGAAGCACTTGACGTGCTGCCGACCCTGCTGGAAATGGCCGGAATCCAGGTCCCGCCGCATTTGCAGGGCGATTCCCTGCTACGCCTGCTTCGCGGCGCGCAGGACGACTCCCTGGGGTCGGCAATGATGGAAGCCAATGGCTGGAAGACATTGCGCACGGCCGGCTTCCGCTATCTGGTCCATGATGACGGACGGGAGAGCCTGTGGGACCTCAGGGCCGACCCACGCGAATACCATGATGTTTCCGGCGACCATCGCTACGGCGAAGCGTTGTACGAACATCGACACCTGTTGCTGAAGCGTCTGCTGTCCATGGAGCGGCCCCTGCCGCGGACCTGGATTTACTAGGCGTTGATACGCCTGGGACCAATTGGACATTGGTCTGGCAGCGCCGAACAGGACGCGCTAGACTCTGTTTCCCGAAAGGACACAGTTTGGTGACGGCTCTCCCGGCGCAAGCCCTTCGTTTCTTGCGCAATCCGGTTGTAATACCGATATACCTGCCCACGCTGTTCTTCGGCATGGCGCTGGGCATGATCAAACCCATTCTTCCTCTCTATGTCGCCGACTTTGACGTCAGCTACGCCATGATTGGCCTCGTCATCGGCGCAGAAGCCCTGGGCGCGATGCTGGCCGACGTGCCGGCCGGGGTCTTGCTGCGGCGTTTTACTGAAAAGCAGGTGATGCTGGCCGGCCAGACCCTGGTGCTGTGCGGTATGCTCCTGCTCTTTTTGGCCCCGACCGTGTGGATGGCCTTCGTGTCCCTCTTCATGTTCGGCATCGGGCGGGCGCTCTTCAATGTCTCACGACACATGTTCCTTTCCGAGCAGTTCTCGCGAGACAAGCGGGGACGCGCCATTTCGGTGTTTGGGGGCATGGTGCGGATGGGCTACGCAATCGGCCCTGTGATCGGTGGCTTTGTCGCGGCACGGATGGGATTGCGGGCGCCATTCCTGCTTGTCAGTGTCTTTGCCCTGTTTGGCATCCTGTTGGTGGTCCTGTTGCTCAGGGAGACCCGCCGACGCGACACAGGCAGGGGGCGGGAAGAGGGCCTGGCGGTCGTGGAGACCTTGCGCGAGAACAGGCCGCTGCTGGCCCGGGCGGGAAGTGGCGTACTCCTGGGTCAGGCGATTCGCGCCGGTCGCAGCGTTATTGTTCCACTCTATGCGGCAGATGTTCTCGGGCTCGGACCGGAAGCCATTGGCATCATTGTCAGTATTTCCTGGATGCTGGACATGTCGATGTTTCTGCCGGCCGGCTGGGTCATGGACAAACACGGCCGCAAGCATGCCATCGTACCCAGCTTCCTGATCATGGCGACCGGGATCGCGTTGATTCCGCTCACGCAGAACTTCCAGGGGCTTTTGCTGGCGACAGCACTGATCGGGCTCGGTAACGGCTTTAGCAGCGGTTCCATGATGACCCTCGGTTCCGACCTTGCGCCCAGCCGCACACGCAGTGAATTCCTCGGCGTCTGGCGTTTGATCGGGGATTCCGGCGCGACCGCCGCCCCCTTTGTCATTGGATTCGTCGCGCAACAACTGGCCCTGCAATCAGCCGCTGTGGCGATTTCGGGAATGGGTCTGGCGGCTGCCGGCATCTTTGCCTTTCTGGTGCCGGAGACGCTCAGGTCATTGCCACGGGAACAGGTCCACGCCACAGCTTCAGGGAGTTAACATGCCAGACATGCACTCCGTCCAGGAGTTTCTGCATGAGTTGCGCCCGCGCGTCAGCGGCGACCTGCGGACCGATCAATACAGCCGAATGCTGTACAGCACCGACGCCAGCATTTACCAGCAAATGCCTTTGGCGGTCCTGGTTCCCCGCACGGTCGACGACGTGCAGGCCGCTGTCGAACTGGCTGCCCGCCACCGGGTGCCGGTATTGCCGCGCGCGTCGGGCAGCAGCCTGGCGGGGCAAGCCGTCAATGAAGCGCTGGTCATAGACTCCACTCGCTGGCTGGATGGCATCCACGAAATCAACCGCGAGGAACGCTGGGTGCGGGTGGGGCCGGGGCGCGTGCTGGACGAACTGAACATGGCGCTCAAGCCGCATGGCCTGCAGTTTGGGCCTGACCCCGCCAGCAGCAACCGGGCGGCGATGGGGGGCATCGTTTCCAACAACTCCACCGGCAGCCATTCCATTCTGTATGGCATGACGGCCGACCACCTGCTGGAGGCCGAGGTCATTCTGGCTGACGGTACCCGCACGCGCATGGGCCCGCTGGGCGAGGACGCCCTGCGTCAACACCAGATGCGTGACGGACTGGAGGGCCACGTTTATCGGGAAGTGGCGCGCCTGGCGCGTGACAACGCTGAAACTATCCGCGCCGGCACACCGCGTCACTGGCGTCGCTGTGGCGGCTATAACCTCGACCGCTTCGTTGAAGGTGGAGTCAGCTTCAATTGGCCCCAGGACGAGAGTTTCAACCTCGCGAAGCTGCTCAGTGGCGCGGAAGGCACGCTGGGCGTGCTGACGGAACTGAAACTCAATCTCGTGCCCCTGCCGCGCATGACGGCCCTGGCCATCGTCCACTACGACGATCTCTTCACGGCTTTGTCGGCCGTGCCGGCGATGCTGGAGACGGGGCCCTCGGCGATCGAATTGCTGGACAATCTGGGTTTGACACTTTGCCGCGACGTGCCCGAGTACGCCAGGTTGCTGCGGACCTTTGTCGATGGCGACCCTAATTGCATTCTCATCACCGAGTTCTACGGTGAGAGTGAGGCGGAGCTGAAGGCAAAGATCGATCGCCTCAAGCGTCACCTGCAGGCACAGAATATCAATGCCGGAGTCACCGTGCCGGTTATCGATCCTGCGAGACAGGAAGACGTCTGGACCGTACGCAAGGTCGGCCTTGGTCTGATGATGAGCATCCGCGGCGACCACAAGCCGATTCCCTTCATCGAGGATGCCGCCGTTCCTACCGACCATCTGGCGGAATACGTCACGAAACTTGAGGCGTTCTGCAATGGCCTGGGCACGCGGGTGGCCTATTACGCCCACGCCAGCGCCGGATGTCTTCACATCCGACCGCTGATCAACGCCAAGGAGGCCCGGGAAGTCGCGAAAATGTCGCAAATCATGGACTTTTCCGTAGACCTCCTGCACGGCTATGGCGGCGCGCTCAGCAGCGAACACGGCGATGGTCGCGCCCGCAGCTGGATGAACGAACGTTTCTTTGGTCCTGAACTTTACGGCCTGTACCGCCAGGTCAAGCGCAACTTTGACCCAGACAACATTCTCAACCCTGGCAACATCGTCGATGCCGGGTCCATGAACGACAACCTGCGTTTCGGCGACGCCTACACGGTCATTCCCGTGCAGACGGCGCTGGATTTCTCGGACGAACAGGGTTTCCACCGCGCGGTCGAGATGTGCAACGGCGCCGGCGTTTGCCGCAAGAAGACGACCGGCACGATGTGCCCCAGCTTCATGGTCACTCGTGAGGAGGAACACAGCACCCGCGGCCGCGCCAACGCCCTTCGCGCGGCGATGTCCGGTGCCATACCAACCAGCGAACTGACCAGCGAACGCATGTATGAGGTCATGGACCTCTGCATCGGCTGCAAGGCCTGCGCCGCCGAATGCCCGTCTTCAGTCGACATGGGCAAGATCAAGGTCGAGTTTCTGGCGCAGTATCATCGCGAGCATGGCACGCCCTTGCGCTCCCGTCTCTTTGGCCATATCGGAGCCTTGTCGCGATTCGGGGCGGGCCCCCTGGCGCCGCTGGTCAATGGCGCCATGCGTCACCCGGTCATGCGCAACCTGATGGAACGCTCCCTTGGCATCAGCCAGCAACGCAGCCTGCCCGAATTCGCCGCAGAGTCCTTCACAACCTGGTTCCGTAACAGGGGAGCGCCGCAGGGAAGTGCCAGGCAGGTTGTGCTCTTCAATGACAGCTTCAACACATGGAACGATCCACACATCGCCATCGCGGCCACCGAGGTCCTGGAAGCTCTGGGTTATGAGGTGCTGTTGCCGGGTCATCGTTGCTGCGGCCGTCCCATGATGTCCGAAGGACTGGTGGCGGACGCTCGCAGGGCCGCGGAGGACGTGATATCGCGGCTGGTCGCATACGTGGACGACGGCATACCGGTCGTCGGGCTGGAACCGAGTTGTCTGCTGATGCTGCGTGACGAATACCGCTACCTCCTGCCCGACGACGAACGGGTGCAACGCGTGGCGGACCAGGCGCTGCTCTTCGAGGAGTTCATTGCGCAGCTGGCTGACCGCGGCGAACTCAATCTGGAATTCGAGCAGGCGGCACGGCGGTTGCTTCTGCATGGCCATTGCCATCAGAGGGCCCTGGTCGGCACGGGCCCGTCCCTGCGTACTTTGGGTCTGCCACCGAACTACGAGGTCGAGGAAGTGGATTCCGGCTGCTGCGGCATGGCCGGCTCATTTGGCTACGAAAGCGAACACTACGAACTTTCAATAAAAATGGCGGAGCGGCGCCTGCTGCCCGCCGTTCGAGAGGCGGGTGAGAACACGCTCATCGTCGCGGCGGGCACCAGCTGTCGACACCAGATTGAGCATGGCAGCGGACGCCGGGCGCTGCACCCGGCCGAGGTGCTGCGCAACGCCCTGGTGACAGCAGCGTCGGCCGAACCCGCATGAGGGCCTTCCGGCTGTTGGTCAGGATCGCATTCGTCGTGCTGGCGGTCTGGTTGCTGCAGCCCGCGCTGGCGGCCTACAACGATGTCATTCTGACCTGGTACAACTACCTTCTGGACGATCCGCTGGTGGATCCGCTGACTCTCGATGACGTCGAGGGCCGGCACGTGGAGGTCTTCGGGCCCGTCGTCCTGCCGCGTCTCATTCTATTCGTCCTGCTGATAGTCCTGACCTGGATCGTGTTGCGGCGCACGCGGCCGGCGCGCGGCGCCCGCTGATCCTTTCGGCGTAAGGATCAGCGCATGACGATCAGCATTCGCGACGTCCGGGTCATCACGACCAAACCGGGCAAATCCAATCTGGTCATCGTCAAGGTGCTGACCTCCGAGCCTGAACTTTACGGCCTCGGCTGCGCGACTTTCACGCAGCGTTGGCACGCCGTCGTCACGGCCATCGAGAAACACCTGAAGCCCTTTGCGCTGGGACGCGACGTCACTCGCAACGAAGAGTTCTTTCGCATGGCGATGGTGCACAGCTACTGGCGCAATGGCCCGGTGCTGAACAACGCCATCTCCGGCGTCGACCAGGCGCTGTGGGACATCCGCGGCAAACTGGCGGGCATGCCGGTGTATGACCTTCTCGGCGGCCGGCAGCGTGAAGCGGCCAATGTCTACGTCCATGCCGACGGCGAGAATCCGCAGGAGGTGACGGAAAACGTCCTGCGTTACATGGATGAAGGTCACCGTCACATCCGCGTGCAAATGGGGGGCTACGGCGGAGCGGGCGGTAAAGACGTCAGACCCGAAGGCGCGCCGGCAGGCAGCTACTACGATCCCCGCGCCTATTGCCGGGACATGTTGGGCATGATCGAGCACGTGCGCAAGGCGGTTGGCGATGAGGTCGAGTTGCTGCATGACATTCATGAGCGCCTGCACCCGATTCACGCCATCCAGTTTGCGAAAGACGTGGAACCGTTCAGACTGTTCTTTCTGGAGGATGCCCTGGCGCCGGAAGACATCGAATGGTTTCGGCAATTGCGGGCGCAGAGCGCCGTGCCGCTGGCGATGGGGGAACTCTTCAACAACCCGCTGGAGTGGCAGCCCCTGATCGAGGGCCGCCTGATTGATTTTCTGCGCATGCACATCAGCCAGATGGGCGGACTGACCCCGGCCCGCGACGTTGCGCTTTTCGCCAATATGTATGGCATCCGCACCGCCTGGCATGGCCCGGGCGACACATCGCCGATCGGGCATGCCGCCAACCTCCAACTGGACCTTTGGGAGCCCAACTTCGGCATCCAGGAGTGGTATGAGCCGGACGACATGGACTACGAACTCTTTCCGGGTTTGCCGGAGGTGCGCGACGGATACCTCTATCCGAACACCTCGCCCGGACTCGGCATCGACATCGACGAGGACATGGCGGCGCGCTATCCCTGTGAGGACGTGACCGAATTTTGGACCCAGACGCGCCTGCCGGATGGCTCGCCGGCCCGTCCATGATAGCGATCACTGCCCGCCCCTGTTGACAGTGCCAGCAGGATTGTCTATAAACCCCGCCGTTACCTGTCTGATTTCTTCCTGAACTTTCGGCCTCACCCATGGAACCTCTGCTGCGCCTGGAACACATCGACAAGTCTTTTCCGGGCGTCCGGGCCCTGGTGGACGTGCAGTTTGACGTACGACCTGGCGAGGTTCACGCCCTGCTGGGGGAGAATGGCGCCGGCAAGTCCACCCTGATCAAGATCATTTCCGGCGTGTATAGCGCTGACACCGGCGACATATTCGTGGAAGGGCAAGAGGTCGAATTCAGCAATCCACGCGAGGCCCAGAGCAGGGGCATCGCCACCATTTACCAGGAACTTCTGCTCTATCCCGAACTGAGCGTCGCCGAGAACATTTTCATGGGCCACGCTCCGCGCACCCGCTTCGGTATGATCGACTGGCCGAAAATGCGCGAGCAGGCGGTCGAAATCCTGTCTTCGCTGGACATCCACGACATCGACGTCACGCGCAACGTCGGCACCCTGACGGTGGGCAACCGCCAGCGGGTAGAGATCGCCAAGGCCCTCTCGCAAAACGCCCGTCTGCTGATCATGGATGAGCCCACCGCCGCCCTGACCGAGGCCGACGTCCAGCGCCTGTTCGGGCTGGTGCGCCTGCTGCGGGACCGGGGTGTCGCCGTCATTTACATCAGTCACCGCCTGGACGAGGTCTTCATGCTGGCGGACCGGGTCACCGTGTTGCGCGACGGCCAGTATGTCGGCACCCGTGGCATCGAGGACACCAGTGAGGATGACCTCATCAGCATGATGGTCGGGCGCACCATTGACGACCTCTTCCCCAAACTGGACACGACTGTAGGCGAGGCCATCCTCGAATTGCGCGGGCTGACGCGGCGCCCGCTGACGAAGGACATCAGTCTGAAGCTCCACGCCGGGGAAATCGTGGGTCTGGCGGGCCTGGTCGGATCGGGACGAAGCGAACTGGCCCAGGCCGTCTTTGGCTTCACGCCGGCGGAGTCTGGTGAGATTCTGCTTGACGGCAGGCAGGTCCAGATCCGCCATCCGGGCCATGCGATGAATTTGGGCATCGCCTACGTACCGGAAGACCGCGGCACGCAGGGTCTCATTCGTCAAATGACAGTCCGCGAAAACGTCTCGCTGGCCATTCTGAAGACTTTGGCCAGGGGCAGTATCGTCAACCGCGATGCCGAACGCGAGCTTGCTCAGCGTAGCATCGGCCAACTCAACATACGGGCCTACAGTACCGAACAGGTGGTCAACAAACTCTCGGGGGGCAACCAGCAAAAGGTGGTGGTCAGCAAATGGCTGGCCAGCAAGCCACGGGTGCTGATCATGGATGAACCTACGCGCGGCATTGACGTGGGCGCCAAGGCGGAAATTCATCGACTCATGAGCGAACTGGCGCAGCAGGGCATGGCGATTCTGATGATTTCCAGCGAATTGCCGGAAGTTCTGGGCATGAGCGACAGGATTCTGGTCATGCGCCAGGGTCAGCTTGTGGCTGAATTCGCCCGCGATGAGGCCACGCAGGAAAACGTGGCCACCGCCATGATGAGCGAAGCAGCGACAGAAGTGCAGGCGTGAGCGGGCGTTCGGAGGCGGGAGTTGCCTCCCTGCAACGCGTGACGCCAGTCCGGATGGCCCTGATTTTGATCAGTCTGGTCATGCTGATTGCCTGGGCCGTTCTGCCATGGATCCACCAGCCGGAACTGGGGCCAACGCTGGCCCGCGTCATCGCCGCCGAACGCTCGGCCAACGAACTTGACATTCAGCGCCAGGGTCTGTCCCTGCCTCCCATCGCCGCCCTGGTTGCCCTGGGAGTAGCGTTCTGGAGCGTTTTGTCGCCGCAGCTCTCCCGGGCCCTGGCGCTGGTTATGCTGGTCGCCGGCCTGCTGGGTCTGGTCTATCACGTCACATTCTTTGTGGACCTGGCGGAAAGCGGACGAAACGAATTGCTTGGATCGATGGGGGCCGGCTTTTGGCTGACCCTGGTGGCCGGGGTCGCCCTGATGGCGCAATTTGCCCTGCCGCGCAAGGTGGTCCCGGGCCATGAGATCAACAAGGTCCTTGGACACCAGGAGAGTGTGCTGGCCCTGGGCATTCTGGCGCTGGTCATCGTGGTCGGGCTTCTCAACCCGCGTTACGTGGCCGATCGCAACATTTCGGAGATTCTGCAGGGTAACGCCTATATCGCCGTCGCCGCCATCGGCGTCTCGATGGTGATCATTTCCGGCAACATCGACATCTCCGTCGGCTCGCTGATCGGTGTGCTTGGCATTATCAGCGGCGCGATGGTTGTGGCCGGTTACCCTGTCTGGCTTTCCTGGCTGACGCCGCTGGTGCTTGGCGCCCTGGTGGGCTCACTGATCGGCTTCCTTGTGGCCTGGCTGCGCATACCGTCGATCATCGTCACGCTGGGCATGTTGAGCATCCTCAAGGGCGGTTTGCTCATTTTCACCAACGCGGAATGGATCACCGGCATGCCCACGGAATACGCCCTGTCGCAGCAAAAGCCGCTGGGCATCCCCATGGGCGTTTACATCATGCTCGTGCTGACCCTCATCGCTGCCTGGTGGTTGCGCAACAGCGCCACGGGACGCGCCATCTACGCCGTGGGCGGCAACGCGGAGGCGGCGCGCCTGTCAGGCATCTCCGAGCGGCGCATCATCATGTCCGTCTTCATCATCAATGGCGTTTTCGTCGGCATAGCCAGCGTGATGTTTGCCACACAGTTGCAGGTCATCCAGGCGACGGTCCCGCCCAACCTTGAACTCGTCATCATCACCGCTTCAGTGGTCGGCGGGGTGAGTATTCTCGGCGGCACCGGGACCGTGATCGGCTCCACGCTGGCGGCCATCCTGCTCAACACGATTCGCTCCGCCATGGTGTTCATCAACGTGTCCCCCTTCTGGCTGCAGGCCGTGCAGGGCGTACTGATCCTGGCGACGGTGCTGGTGGACATTTTGAGGCGCAGGCGGCAACTGACATGAGGGGCGAAATCGATGAATGAAGCAGGGCAAACACGGCGCCCGGGCTCCCGCTTCCATGACCTTCTCTTCAGTCAGGAAGGTGTGCTACTCGTCATCCTTGTGCTCTCGGTGTTGCTGCTCTCAACCCGGACGGACGTGTTCCTCACCGTCGACAACCTGCTCAACCAGGGCCGTCTGCTGACCGAGATCGGTTTGCTGGCCCTGCCCATGACCTACATCATCATCACGGGCGGCATTGACCTGTCCGTCGGGTCGATCTTTGGCCTGAGCGCCATCATGCTGGGCCACAGTTGGCAGAACTGGGGTCTGCCGCTGGAGTATGCCATCTTCGTGGCCCTGTTGACCGGCGTTCTTTGCGGCCTTGTCAATGGTCTGTTCATTGTGCGGGTCGGAGTCCCGCCCCTGATCATGACGCTGGCGACGCTGGCCCTCTTTCGCGGGATGGCGCTGGGCATCAGCCAGGGTCGCTCAGCGCGCGGCTATCCCGACTGGTTTCTGGAGCTGGGCGCCGGGGAGTTTCTGGGCGTCCCCAACCAGCTATGGATTCTCGTCCTGGCAGCGGTGATTGCGGCCTTCATTCTGGCGCGCACCGTATTTGGTCGCTCGCTCTACGCCATTGGCAACAACGAACTCGGAGCACGTTTTTCCGGCATCCCGGTCGGGCGCAACAAACTGCTGATCTATACCTTTTCGGGCTTGATGGCGGGTCTTGGCGGCTACATCTTTGTTTCCCGCGTGACGACCACCCGCTCCGACATGGGCACGGGCCACGAACTCGACGTCATCGCCGCAGTCGTGCTGGGCGGCACCAGCATCTTCGGCGGTACGGGCAGCATCGCCGGAACGATGATCGGCGTGGTCCTGATTCAGTTGCTGAAGAATGGCCTGGCCCTGACCGGAGTGACCGGCGACGCCACCATCGTCGTCATTGGCACCGTGCTCATTTTCGCCATTCTCGTCAACAACTACGTGCAGCGGCGGCGTTCGGGCGAAAGTGGCGCCGGCGCAGCCTGAGGGGTCTGCCGGTTGCAATTCAACATGGGCAAATTATACTTGGCGCCGAACGTTTCGGTCGTAGATTCGCACGAGATGAAAGAAAGGACAAGGCAATGAAAAATATCCTGTTGGTCTTTGCGCTGCTGGTGACAACACTGGCGGCGCCGGTGCTGGCCCAGGACGACATGATGATGCGCTGGGACGGCGCTGACGATCTTGACGTCAATCCGCTGTCCTGCCCGGGCGCGGACATGATGGAAGGCGACGGCGGGATGATGGACATGCCGGAGTATGACGGCGGTCAGCCCACCGATGCACCGGACCTCATGGGCGCCGACATTACGCTGGTCGACATTCCCAAGCTGATCGGTATCGGTTATTTCGCTGCCACCACCAAGGGTCAGGCGCAAGCCGCCGAGGAACTGGGCAACGTGATGGTGACCACCGACGCCCCCACCGAAGCCAACATCGACGACCAGATCACCTTCATCGAGAACTACATCACCCGTGGTGTGGACGGCATCCTCTTCGCCGCCAATGACCCGGTCGCTATCGCGCCGGTTTTGACGCGCGCGCTGGAGCAGGGCATCCACGTGGTTGGCTATGACGCCAACTCCGAGCCGCACGCGCGTGAGTGGTTCGTCAACCAGGCGGAATTCAACGGCATCGCCAAGGGCCTGATGGACGCGCTGGCGGAAGAAAAGGGCGAGGATGCCTCCTTCGGCATCGTCACCAGCACCTTCACCACGCCGAACCAGGCGCGCTGGATCGCCGAGATGTGGGCCTACACCAACGAGTGCTACCCCGACATGACCTGGCTGGAGACCGTAGAGGCGCAGGAAGACGCCATCCTCTCCTTCAACCAGGCCACGACCCTCATCAACAAGTACGGGGACGATCTGGATGCGCTCTTCGGTATGACCAGCGTCGCCACGCCGCAGTCGGCCGAGGCCGTGACCCAGGCGGGTCTCTGCGGTGAGGTGGCCGTGGTCGGCCTGGCCACGCCCAACGCCATGCGGCCCTACGTGCAGGCGGAATGTGTCAAGTCCGTCGTGCTCTGGAACCCGGTTGACCTGGGTTACGCGTCCGTCTATGTGATGCGCGCCGTGGTTGACGGGGAACTGAAGCCGGGCGACAGCAGCGTCTCCGCCGGCCGTCTGGGCGACCTGCAGGTCGTGAACGGCAGCGAAGTCCTGCTTGGCCCGCCCTTCGTGTTCAACATCGACAACGTCGAGGAGTTTGACTTCTAGTCAGACTTGCCATCAACATCACGAGCCCCGGCGCAGTCGCCGGGGCTCAATTTTTTCTTGCTGACCCGGCTTACTCGCCTGTCCAGGCGACGACGTCGATCTCAACCATGATGCCGGGCAACTGGCTGCCAACCGTGGTGCGCACGGGACGGGGTTCAGGGAACCATTTGGCGTATTCGGCGTTGAAGCGCTGAAAGAGCGACAGGTCGCTCAGGTGCACGGTTGACTTGACCACGTCCTCCATGCGGGCATCGGCAACGCCCAGAATGTTGCGAATGCATTCCAGAACGAGGGCAGTCTGTTCCTCAATAGTTTCCGGTATTTCGCCGGTGACCGGGTGCTTGGGGCCAACCCCGGACACGTAGACGAAATCGCCGACGCGTAGGGCCTGGGAATAAGCGCCCCCGGGCGGCGGCGCCTGATTGCTGCGGATTTCCATTTTGGGCATGACTCTCCTCCTGATCGTTTCAACTGCCAATATCTGATTCTTCGATTCTTTCGCTCTCTTGTTGCCTCAGCCAGTCCCTCCCCCAGGCGAGAGCGCGCCGGGTCGACGCAAAGACGACGTCCTCGGCCGGGAAAATGGGCTCCAGCCAGTCCGCCTCCCCGGTCCGGTCCAGCTGTTGCCGCACATCCTGGCTAACGGCCGCCAGTACAAGCCGCCCCCCGCCAGCCTCAAGTTTCCGCGCGTATTCCCGCAGAAACGAAATGCCCGTGCTGCCAAGATACTGGTTGTCGCGCAGTCGCAGGATGACGACGCTGCCGCCACCGTTTGTCGCGGGAACAGGCAAAAGATCTTCCAGTCGTGAAATGGCGGCAAAGTACAGGTTGCCGGCCACGGAAAATACGATCACGTCATTGCCAGGCAATTCATCCGGTACGCTTTCTTCCCTGAATTGTCCGTCTTCCGTCTCCACCAGACGCCGAATTTGAAGATTGCTGGCGGATGTCCAGACATACATCAGTAATGAGAGAAAAACTCCAATGTATACGCTGTATTCCAGGGGAAAGAACAGCGTGGACAGAAAAGTAACGACCATGGCGCTGCGTGAAGCCACACTTACACGCCAGGCCATCTTTAGTGAATCCGGTCGAATCAGGCTGGTCGCGGCAACGATCAATTGACCGGCCAGCGCCGACAGGGGGATTCGTTCGACAAACGGGCCAAGCACGAGCAGGATGGCCGCGACAAACAGGCCGGAATACACGTTGGCCATCCGTCCGTACGCGCCGGCGCTCAGGTTGACCGCGGTCCGCGAGAGAGAGCCGCCGGAGGGAAGGCCCTGAAAGAGACCGCCGGCGATGTTGGCGAGACCCTGGCCGGTTAGGTCGCTATGAACATTTGCCTGGGAACCGTCCGGCTGCGGCACCATGCGAGTCAGGCCGGCGCTCTGAAGGGACGCCAGCAAGGCAATGGCCACAGCGACCAGGGCGATATCGGGGACGTAGGCTGGATTGGGCAGCACCAGTTTTGGCAGGCCCGCCGGCACGGACATCAGTTCGCCCGTCAACGTGACGTCCTGCCATCCAGCCAGCGATACCAATGCGCTGCAGACAATCAGCGCCAGCAGCATGGCAAGCAATTTCAGGCGGGTCCGCTTCAGCAGGACGATGAGGATGACTGAGAGCAGGCCCACGACAAGGGTTTGCGCCTCCAAATGGCCAAGGCCCTGCAGCCAGGTTGCCATGCGACTGAGAGCATTGCCGCTGCCGCGGATTGCCGGGCCGGAAAGGGCAGGCAACTGATTGATAATGATCAACAGTCCCGCGCCGCTGACGAATCCGGTCATCACCGCGTTGGAAACAAAACGAAACAGGTTCCCCGCCCGCGCCAGACCGAGTGCCAACTGAATTAAACCAACCAACAGGGTCAAGGTGAAAACGCGGCCGGGGAAATCCACTTCGGCCCCGGCCACCAGCATGCTACCGACGATCAGGACCAGGGCATTGGTAGGGGAAACGGTCATGAACACGGAACTGGTCGTCAGGGCGGCGACAATGGTTGCCACGACAATCGTGTACAAGCCGTAAATCGGGCTGACGCCGGCGATGACGGAGAAGCCCATGGCCATGGGCACGCCCGCCGCCGCGCCGCTGGCCCCGGCCAGCAGGTCCGTTATGCAGTGCCTGCGGAGATAATCCAGAATGGCGGGCTTGTCGGGCATCTTGATCGTAGTCTACCCCGCCGGCCAGGCCCTGTACATGACCTCCCGGGCAGGGCAGGGTTACAATGGTGCGGAAAGGCGAAGAATCTGACAGGACTGCAGATGCGCATATCAAAAGTGACCCCTTTGGTACTTGGAACGCCATGGCGCAACCTTACCTTCCTTAAGGTTGAGACCGACGAGGGGCTCACCGGGGTGGGAGAAGCGAGAGTGCTCAACCGCACGGATGGCGTGCTTGGCTACCTGAGCGAAGCCATTCCACGATACATGCTGGGCAGCGACCCCTTTCAGATCGAGCGCCTGGTCCAGCGCATGTTCCGGGAAGACTACGGCCGCGCCGGTGAAATCATCATGACTGCCACGGCCCTGGTGGAAATTGCCTGTTGGGACATCGTAGGCAAGGCGCTGGACCAGCCCGTATACCGTCTCCTCGGTGGCGAGGTGCGGGACCGGATCAAGGCCTATGCCAATGGCTGGTATACGGTGGAACGGACTCCGGGAGAATTCCACGAGGCTGCGAAGACTGTCCTTGAGAAAGGGTATCGCGCCCTGAAATTCGATCCCTTTGGCGCCGGTTTCTATGAACTGGAGCGCGCGGAGAAGCTACGGGTGATCGAACTGGTTGAAGCGGTTCGCGATGCCGTGGGGCCGGACGTGGAAATCATGATTGAGATGCATGGCCGTTTCAATCCAGTCACGGCCATCGAATTGACGCGGGAACTGGCGCGCTTCAAACCTTCGTGGGTGGAGGAACCCGTGCCGCCCGAGAACATCGCAGCCCTGCGCAAGACCAGCGAGGCCATCGCCCCTTTGGGCGTCCCCGTCGCCACAGGTGAGCGCATGCACACGATGTACGAATATCGTGAACTCTTCGAAATGCAGGCCGCCGACATCATCCAGCCGGACATCACGCACTTTGGCGGCATCCTCAACACGAAAAAGCTGGCCGCCTGGGCCGAGAGCTACTATGTGTTAATCGCGCCCCACAACGTCGGCGGCCCGGTTTCAACAGCCGCCGCCCTGCATCTGGCGGCCTGCACCACGAACTTCAAGATTCAGGAGCATTTCAACGACTTTTCGGAAGCCTACGTGCTGGAGGCTGCGCCGGGCCTGCCAAAGGTCGTTGACGGCTATTTCAGTCTTCCCCAGGGGCCGGGCCTGGGCGTCACGCTTGATGAGGACGTCGTCGGCGCCAACCCCCGGCAAAAGGTCCATCTCAATCTCTTTGCCGAAGACTGGCACAAACGGGGCGGGGAAAAGGGGACGCCGTAATCAGGTGATGACGTTTAGCCAGCCGCCGTCCACATAGTAGGTGGAACCTACGCTGTAGCTGGCGCGCGCCGAACAAAGAAAGACGAAGAAATCGGCGATCTCTTCGGGGCTGGCGAAGCGCTTGATTGGCGCGTACTGGTCGGCGATTCCCTGAAGGAATTCTTCGGCCGTTTGCTCCGTGCCTTCGGTGATGATGGTGGCGGTCTTGTACCAGTCGGGCGTGCGAACGAGACCCGGATTGACGGTATTGACCCTGATGTTATGGGGGATAAGTTCGTTGGCAAGGCATTTGGAGAACATCACAAGGGCTGCCTTGGTCGTGTTGTAGATTGGCTCATAGTAGAGCGGCTGCGTCGCACAAATCGAGGCGTTGTTAAGGACCACCCCGCCGCCGCGCTCAATCATGGTGGGCGCCAGGGCGCGGGCCAGTCGCACCGCCGCCATGACGTGCAGGTCCCAGTAGTACTGCCAGCGATCGTCCTCCGCCTCCAGAATCTTCTCTTCGCTGCCCGTGCCGGCGTTGTTGATGAGAATATCCGCGCCGCCGAAGCGGGCATTGATGGCGTTGACCAGACCGTTCAGGTCGGAAGGACTGGTCACGTCCAGGGCGATGTCCAGCACCTCGACGCTGTACTCATCCCGGATTGCACGGGCTTCAGCCGCCAGGCGCTCGCCATTGCGGGCGCAAAGTGTCAAATGGACGCCTTCGGCAGCCAGACCCCTGGCGATGGCCAGGCCGATGCCGACACTGCCTCCCGTGATGACCGCTACCTTGCCATTCAGTTCCAGATCCATCGAACGCTCCTTAATGGCAGCGCGTCGCCGCCAACCTGACACGATTCCTGCCGTTGGACTGTAGCGAAGGACGCTTCGGGTGGCCAGCGCCGGTCTGGCCGGTCAAAACCACAGAATTGAAAACTCCTGTTCCGGCGTTATACTTCTGTTCATGATTGAAACGCGAACGTCAATCTTGCCGCCCCTCAGTACAATCAAACGCCATTTGCCTGCCGGCGATCCCGTCGACATTGAACGGACTTTGGCAAGCGCGTGGAGCGAGAAGGGCCTTGCCGCGCAGTCAGCGGGCAAGAACATAGCCATTGGCATTGGCAGTCGTGGCGTTGCGCGCATCAGTGAAATCGCCGCATGTCTGGCGCGTCTCGTGAAGGACTCCGGTGGTTACCCTTTCATTGTGCCGGCGATGGGCAGTCATGGCGGTGGGACGGCCGGGGGGCAGCTGGAAGTCCTCGCTGGCCTGGGCGTGACCGAGGACAGCGTCGGCTGTCCGCTGCGGGCCACCATGGACGTCGTCGTGGTGGGCAGGACGGAGCAGGGCTGGCCCCTGCATCTTGACCGCAATGTGGCCGAAGCGGACGCCCTGATCGTCGCCAATCGAATAAAGGTTCATACGGATTTTCACGGTCCGCATGAAAGCGGTCTGCTCAAGATGCTGGCCATTGGCCTGGGCAAGGAGCGGGGCGCAGCCTGGATACATCGCTATGGCGTGCCGGGCCTGCGCGAGATGATGCCGCAGATCGGCACGGCATTGTTGCAACACGTCAATTTGCTGGCGGGAGTGGCGACCATCGAAGACGGCTACCACCGTCCGGTTGAACTCAGGGTCTTTGGCGCGGACGATTTGGTCGTCGGAGAGCAAGGGATGTTGCAGCGCTCGCGCGAACTCATGCCCCGCTTGCCGGTCGATGACATCGATCTGCTCGTCATTGATCGCATGGGCAAGGAAATCAGTGGCGCCGGAATGGATACCAACATCATCGGTCGCTGGATGATGGAAGGAGAGCCGGAACCTGAGGCGCCACGGGTCCGTGCCATCGTCGTGCTGGACCTCACAGAGGCCACGCACGGCAATGCGACGGGCATCGGTCTGGCCGACTTCATGACCAGCCGTCTCTACGAGAAGATTGACTTGCCCCTGACGACCCTGAATGTCTTTACCAGCGGCGGCCTTTTGCGCGGCAAATTGCCCCTGGTCTATGAAGACGACGAAGAGACCATAGACATGGCCCTGCGACACGTCTTCCGCAAGAACCCGGAGGATCGCGACTCCGCGCGAGTGGTGCGCATTGGCAGCACCCTGGACCTGGAAACCGTGCAGGTATCCGCCAGCATTCTGGGCGACATTCAGGATTCGCCGGATCTGATCTCCACCACGGAGCCCTGCACACCTGAATGGCATGATGGTCGGCTGACGCCACTTTGAAGCACAAGCGCCGGAATTGAGGGAGAAATGACAGATTCCAGCACCGGAATTCAATTGGTCGCGGAATGCCCCCAGGGTTGCGAGGGCATGCTTTCGACCGATGCCGTAGCTTTTGTGGCGACCCTTACGAGACAATTCAGGGATCGCCGCAATGCCTTGCTTCAGGCGCGGCGGGAACGACAGGCAAGAATTGACGCCGGCGACAGTCTCGACTTTCTCAGCGAAACCCGCGATGTACGCGAAGGTGACTGGCAGGTCGCGCCTGTCCCGGCAGACCTGCTTGACCGGCGCACCGAGATTACCGGGCCGACCGAGCGCAAGATGGTGATCAACGCGCTGAACAGCGGCGCGCGGGTCTTTATGGCGGATTTCGAGGACGCCAATTCGCCAACCTGGTCGAACATGGTGGAAGGACAGCAAAACCTGCACGATGCCGTTCGCCGTACGATCACTTTCACCAACCCGGACGGCCGCTTCTATAAGTTGAATGATGAAACGGCGACGTTGCTCGTGCGGCCGCGTGGCTGGCATCTCGACGAAAAGCACATGTTGGTAGACGGATCGCCAGTTCCCGGCGGACTTTTTGACTTTGGCCTGTTTTTCTTTCACAACGCGCGAGAGTTGCTCGACCGGGGCAGCGGACCCTACTTCTACCTTCCCAAACTGGAAAGTCACCTCGAAGCGCGACTGTGGAACGATGTGTTCTACAGCGCGCAGGATGCATTGGCGATTCCCCGCGGCAGCATCCGCGCCACGGTTCTCATTGAGACCATTCAGGCGACCTTTGAGACGGAGGAAATCCTCTACGAACTCCGCGATCATTCCGGTGGATTGAATTGCGGTCGCTGGGACTACATCTTCAGTTACATCAAGACCTTCAGCAAGAATCCCGAGTTCATCCTGCCGGACCGAGCCCAGGTGACGATGACCGTGCCTTTCATGCGCAACTACACGCTCAACGTTATTCGCGTCTGTCACCGGCGCGGCATCCATGCCATGGGTGGCATGGCCGCCCAGATCCCGATTCGGCATGACCCGGTCGCCAACGAACAGGCGCTGGAAAAGGTGCGGCAGGACAAGCTGCGCGAGGTGCAGGATGGCCACGACGGCACCTGGGTGGCCCACCCGGGCCTGATCGGCGTGGCTCAGGACATCTTCGATGAACTGATGCCGCAATCCAACCAGATCGAACGGCAACGCGAGGACGTCAATGTCAGTGCAGAAGACCTGCTGACGGCCTGCGAGGGCAGCATCACAGAAGCCGGTGTGCGCCTCAACCTGCGTGTCGGTATCCAGTACCTGGAGGCCTGGCTCGGCGGCAACGGTTGCGTGCCGCTTTACTCATTGATGGAAGATGCCGCAACAGCCGAAATCAGCCGGGCCCAGATTTGGCAATGGCTGCATCACGGCGTCCGCCTGGAGGACGGGCGCACATTCGATGAAGCCCTGTACCGGCGACTGCTGGCAGAAGAAATGGAAACCATTCGCGCCGAAGTGGGTCAGGCGCGCTTCGAAGGGGGCGTGTACGGGCGTGCACGCGATTTGTTTGACGACATGATTCGCGCGAACTCAATGACACCGTTCCTCACCGAACCTGCCTATCAGGACCTGTGAAATTGATCCGGGTTCAGGGCTTGTTCCTTTGGTAAAACCGGGGCGCAAGGAGCAACTGCCATGATCAAGGTGCCGCTCACACTGGGCGTGGAAGAAGAGTATCAAATCATCGATCCGGAGACGCGAGAACTCACGCCTCACTACGAAGCGTTGGAAGCCTCCGGCAGTTCCCTTCTGGGAGAGCAACTCAAACCGGAAATGCTGCGCTCCCAGTTGGAAGTAGCGACCGAGGTCTGTCGCGACGTGACGGAAGTGCGGCAGGAGTTGGTGCGCCTGCGCGGGACGGTCGCCGGACTTGCCAAAGAAAGTGGCTACAAGATCCTGGCGGCGTCCACCCATCCATTCTCCCGCTGGGAGGACCAGGTGGTCAGCCGGGGCGAGCGCTACCAGGAACTGCAAATGAACCTGCAGACCGTCGTGCGCACGCAACTCGTTTTCGGCATGCACGTCCACATTGGCTTTGGCAAGTCGCCCGAAGCGCTGGAATTGCTTGTCGACGTCATGAACCAGATTCGCTATTTCCTGCCGCACCTGCTGGCCCTTTCCACCAGTTCTCCCTTCTGGGCCGGCATGGATTCCGGTCTCAAGAGCTACCGCAGCATCATCATGAAGAGCCTGCCCCGCACCGGCGTGCCTCCGGCCTTCGGGTCTTTCAGTGAATACCGCGCCATGATCAACCTCTTTGGCAAGGTGGGCTCGCTCGGCAAATCCAAGGACAAGCACTCCGAGGAAGTGGACGCCACGCGCATCTGGTGGGACGTGCGGCCACAGGTCGGGCTGGGAACGCTCGAGGTGCGGGTCTGCGACATATGCACACGCGTTGATGAAGCGCTGTGCATCGTCGCGTTGATCCAGTCCATCGTGTCATTGCTGGTCAAACTGCGCGAGCAAAACTGCAGCTGGCGCGAGTACCAGTCACTGCTGATCCTCGAAAACAAATGGCGCGCCGGGCGTTACGGCATCGATGGCAAGCTGGTCGACTTTGGCAAGGAAGAGGAGGTGCCGGTGCGCTTCCTCGCGAACGAGATTCTTGAACTGGTCGATCCCGTGCTGGACGAACTGGGAACGCGCAAGGATGTGGAGTACCTGCCGACCTTGTTGCGCAACGGCACCAGTGCAGACAGGCAACTTGCCAAATGGCGGAGCGCAATACAGGAGGGCGCCGAGGAGAGCGAAGCCCTGCTCTACGTCGTGGATCAATTGATTCTGGAGACGACCGAAGGCGTCCTGGATCAGGGCGCCTTGTCTTCCAATGCGTAACGCAGTATGGCGTTGTCCTCACTGACGGGGCAGGGAGGCAAGTCCGTCCGACCCGGGTTGCCCAGTTGCGGGTTGGCCAGCGCGTTGTAGCACATGATGAAAGCCCGCCGGTGCCTGTCGGAGTCATTGGGCCCCGACGCGTGCAGCAGGTTGCAGTGGAAGAAGAGCACGTCGCCAGGCGCCATTTCGCAGTAATCCCGTTTGAACTGTGACTCAATCAGGGCCATGCGGTCCTCGTCAGCGCCAGTCTGCTCCCCAACCTTGCCATGGGAGAGCCGGCCCAGCTGGTGAGAGCCGCGCAGCACCTGCAGGCAGCCGTTTTCCCGCGTGGCAGGATCAAGCGAAACAAAGGCGCTCATGAGGCGCGGAAACACGAAGCCCTGGTCGTACCAGTAACCATAGTCCTGGTGCCACTCCCACTTGCCGCCCGTGTGGGCCTCCTTGTGCATGACCTTGCCGTGGAAGAAACTGATTTCCTCCCCCAGCAGGACCCGAATGTTGTTGACGATGCGGGGACTGGTCGAAGCGGCTGCCCAGACATCGTTGCCCAACTCATTCCAGAGGGACAGACTGGACTTGCGCCCGCCGGAATCGACGGGACTCGATACGTTCCTGGCAACCCGTTCCCCGCTTTCAACCGCACGCAACATGACGGCGATTTCCGGTGGAGAAAACACACTCCTGAGCAGCAGGTACCCGTCGCGTTGGAATCTGGCAACGTGGTTAAAGTTGAGCATCAAGGCGTCCTCCTGTTGGGCCCAGGGTCATGCAGGTACAATGCCTTTCAGGTTGTGTGCAGCGGGGAATTTACCATGAAACCGGACTTCAACGGCAGGCGCGCGCTGGTGACCGGAGCCGGCAAGGGTATTGGCCGTGAGATCACGCGCTATCTGGTAGACTGCAACGCCGCCGTGCTGGCGCTCAGCCGGACAGAAGCGGATTTGGTGTCGCTGCAGGAAGAGACCGGTTGCGAATCGATTTGCGTTGACCTCGGCGACGTCACCGCCACGCGGGAAGCGCTCGCTGCTGCGGGAGAGGTGGAGTTGCTGGTCAACAACGCCGGCGTCTCGATTCTTGAACCCTTCCTGGACGTCACGGTAGAGGCCTTCGACGACGTGATGGCCGTCAACGTGCGTGGCGTCCTGATTGTCTCGCAGATCATCGCTCGGGGCATGATTGCACAGGGCAGGGGCGGCGCGATCGTCAATCTCTCCAGCCAGGCATCAACCCGCGCGCTGGCGGACCACACGTCCTACTGTGCTTCAAAGGGCGCCCTGGACCAGCTGACGCGCATGATGGCGCTGGAGCTGGGGCCGCACAACGTCCGTGTCAACGCCGTGAACCCGACGGTAACGCTCACGCCCATGGGTGAAATGGCCTGGGGCGACCCCGCGAAGAGCGGCCCCGTTCTGGCCCGCATACCCCTCGGCCGCTTCGCCCAACCGCTACAGGTTGCCGAAGCTGTGGGCTGGCTGTTGAGCGACGCCGCGGACATGGTGCATGGCGTCACCCTTTCCGTGGACGGCGGATTCTCTGTGAGTTGAATGACGCTTCGCGTCGAGAGTCGCCAACACCGGTGGCCGATTGCCGATTTGTTGAAATCCCGCCGCGTGCTAAACTTGACGCGTTGTCATGCAAATGAGGAAGGGCCCATGTTCCGCAAAATAGCCTTCGTGCTAATGGTATGCACCCTGTTCGGAATGCTGGCGCTGCCGGCGATCGCCCAGGACGAGATCATCTATGGCGTCGTGCTGGTCGGCCCCAAGAACGATCGCGGCTGGAGCCAGTCCCACTTTGAGGCGGGCCAGTACGTTGAGGCCAACAACGAAAACGCGACCATGCTGTTTTTCGAAAGCCTGAACGAGGCGGATACGCCCGAGGCCACGCTCATGGACGTGGTCACCGAGATGGTCGACAGCGGGGCGGAGGTCATTTTCACCACCTCGGCTTCCTTTGAACAGGACAC
The DNA here is from genome assembly GCA_026708325.1 of Anaerolineaceae bacterium. Taxonomy (GTDB): domain Bacteria; phylum Chloroflexota; class Anaerolineae; order Aggregatilineales; family Phototrophicaceae; genus JAGWBD01. The sequence goes on from JAPOVC010000014.1 coordinate 361,400, forward strand.
CAATGGCGTTGCGGAAGCCTTCCCCGAGGTCGTCTTCATCAACATCACCGGCAGTAACGTACTTCACGGGGATGCTCCGTCCAATGTCGGCAACTTTAACACCTTGATGGAAGTGCCGCGTTTGCTGGCAGGTTGCTCGGCCGCGCTGGCTTCCGAGACGGGCAAGATTGGTTATCTCGGCGCCCTGATCGACCCGGAGACCCGCCGTCTGGCCGCTTCCTCTTACCTGGGCGCGCGTCACTGCTGGAATACCTACAAGTCAGACATGATGATGGACCTGGAATTCACCGTGACATGGATTGGCTTCTGGTTCCATATCCCCGGTTTCACGCTGGACCCGACCGAGGTCGCCAACGAGTTCTTCGACAATGGCGCTGACGTCGTCATCTCCGGCATTGACACCACCGAGGCCATCCAGGTGGCCGGTCGCCGGGCCAGTGAGGGCAACCGCACCTTTGCCATTCCCTATGGCAACGCCGGCGGCTGTGACGAAGCGCCCGAGGCCTGCCTCGGCGTGGCCTACTACAACTGGGGTCCGGCCTACCTGGACGTCGTCAACAGCGTTCAGGATGGCAGCTGGGAGCAGTCCTGGGACTGGCTGGCGCTGGACTGGATGGACATCAACAATCCGGACACTTCCACCAGCGGCTATCTGCGCGGTACGGGCATGCCGGAAGACATTGCGGCCAACCTGGATGAGTTCCAGGGGGCATTGGCCGATTACATGAGCGCCCAGGACATGGGCGTGGATTCAATCTACCTCTGGGAAGGGCCGCTGAACCTGCAGGATGGAACCGAGCTGGCCGCAGAGGGAGAAGCCGTACCCCTGCTGGACATCTGGTTCGTGCCGCAACTGCTTGAAGGCATGATCGGCGCGAGCGAATAAGCACCAGGTTTCGATTTGGCGGGGTGTCTGTGAAGGCACCCCGCTTTTTTGTTGCAGGCAGCTCTGTGTTACATTCTGAAGACCGAAGGGCAACTCTCTGGTGCTGACGGGAAAAGGCCATGATTGACGACCCGGTCCTGTTGCATGACTGGCATGCTGTGTTGCCCATCCGGGAACTTGACGAGAAGGGCGTCGTCGGGGCGCGCCTGCTGGGAGAAGACATCGTGATATGGCGCGCCGGCGATCAGGTCCTGGCCTGGCAGGACCTCTGCCTTCACCGGGGGACACGGCTGTCACTGGGTGAAGTCCAGCATGGCGAGCAATTGATGTGCCCTTACCATGGCTGGACCTACAACGCCGAGGGTCAGTGCGTGTACATGCCGGCGCATCCGGAGCAGACACCGTCGCCGCGGGCCAGGGTGCGTCAGTACCACGCCTGCGTGCATTTTGAGTTTGTCTGGGTCTGCCTGGGAGAGCCGCAGTTGCCGTTGCCGCCCTTTCCCGAGTGGGAGGATTCCAGTTTTCGCCGCATTCTTTGTGGCCCTTACCACTTCAGGGCCGCCGGCCCGCGCATGGTAGAGAACTTCCTCGACGTGGCTCACTTCCCCTTTGTGCACGAAAATATACTGGGAGTGCGCGAACGGGCGGACATAGCGGACTATGATGTCACAACGGATGAAGCAGGTATTCGGGCCAGAGACATTCTGATTTACCAGCCCAATCCGGATGGCAGCGGCGAAGCGAAGGTCGTCAACTACACCTACGAGGTCTACCGCCCGCTCGTGGCCTATTTCCGCAAGGAAACGTTGGGCCCCCGCTTCGCCATCCTTCTGATGGTGACACCACAGGACCCGCTGAGCAGCCTGATGTGGATGTGGATGGTGATGAACCATTCCTACGACACGCCGGAGGAGGAATTGCGGGCCTTCCAGGACGAAATTGCGCTGCAGGACCTGCCAATTGTCGAATCGCAGCGGCCCGAGATGCTGCCGCTGGACCTTCAGTCGGAGTTGCACCTGCGCTCCGACCGTACGGCCATTGCCTACCGACGCTGGCTCAACGAACTGGGCCTGCGCTACGGGACGTCCTGACGATGGACATTGAGCTGCGCAACATTCACAAGCGCTTTGGCCCCGTGCACGCCAACAACGATATCAGCGTCGTGTTTCCCGCCGGGCGCATCACAGGCATTCTGGGCGAAAACGGTGCGGGGAAATCGACGCTGATGAAAATCCTGTCCGGTTATCAGCCGGCGGACCGGGGAGACATTCTGGTCGACGGCGAAGCGTCGCGTTTCAGCAGTCCTGAAGATGCCATCGAGGAGGGCATCGGCATGCTGCAACAGGACCCGCTCGACGTCGGCGCCTTCACCACGCTCGAAAATTTTGTTTACGGTCGTCCGGAACGAGTGTTGCCGGACTGGCAGGCGGCTCGCAAGGATCTTGAAGAGGCATCGGCACACCTGGGCTTTGATCTTGAGGCCGAAGCGCCGGTCGAACGCATGAGTATCGCCTTGCGGCAACAACTTGAGATCGTTCGCCTCTTGGCCCTGGGCGTGAAGGCCCTTATTCTGGACGAACCAACCACTGGCATTTCAGCCGAGCAAAAACAGACTCTCTTTGCGGCCCTGCAACAACTGGCGCACAGGGATGGAGTCATCATTCTTCTCGTTTCCCACAAACTTGAAGACGTCATCACCCTTTGCGACAAGGTGGTGGTGCTGCGGGACGGACGTCGAATTGGCGAGGAAGACATGCCCGCGCCGGGTGAAACCGATCCGGCGACTTTGGAAAAAATCAAATCGCAACTGGTGCATTTGATGTTCGGTCAGGAACTGGGACCTCACGTGCGTTTGGATGTGCCCCTGGACAAGGTCGTCCTGCAACTCGACAACCTGAACCTGCGCGACCGACGCCTTCAAATTGAAAACCTGAATCTTTCCTTGCGGCAGGGCGAGGTTGTGGGCCTCGCTGGCCTGGACAACAGCGGCCAGGGCCTGACGATGCGCGCGATTTGCGGCCTTGAATCGGTCTCCAGCGGGCGGGTCCTGCTGGAAGGCGAGGACATGACCAACCGCAGCTATCGCAGTTTCCTGCACAGGGGAGTCGTGTTCGGCGCCGCCGGACGCCTGGAAGAGGGCCTGATTGCCGGATTGACCCTGACCGAACATATGGCCCTTGTGCGCAGCGAGCGCGCAGTGCTGGACTGGCCTGCGCTGGAAAGTTACACGCGCGACAGTTTGAAACATTACGACGTGCGGGGCGAGGCCGAAGATCGCATTGAACAGCTGTCCGGTGGAAATCAGCAACGTGTCCTGATGGCCCTGTTGCCGGCCAATCCACAATTGTTGATTCTGGAGCAGCCCACTCGCGGACTGGACGTCGAGTCCGCCCGCTGGATCTGGCAGCAACTGCTGGAGCGACGCGAGGGCGGCACGGCGATACTGTTCAGTTCGGCGGAACTGGACGAACTGGTCGCCTACAGCGATCGCATACTGGTATTCCATGCCGGTCGCGTACATGAGGTATCGGACGTGGCGGCGACCACGATCGACGAACTGGGATACCTCATCGGCGGCGAGTTCAAACAGGTGTAAGTCGTGCGCAATCTCAATTCCGGACCGGGGAGGCTGGCCTTTGTTCTGCTGCCCGTGTTGCTGTCACTGCTGCTGGCTGCCTTGCTGGTCCTGGCGGTGGGTCGCGAGCCCCAGGAGGTCCTGCAAAAGATCTGGCAGGGGGCCTTCCGCAACACGCGCTCCTTCGCCGGTGTCCTCAACTTCTGGATTCCCCTGACCCTGGCCAGCGTCGGGCTGTACGTGACTTTCCGCGCCGGTCTGTGGAACATCGGCATCGAGGGACAGATACTGGCGGGCGCCATATTTGCCAGCGCCGGAGCGCTCACTTTCGATTTCCCACCGGAGTTCGCTCCCCTGCAACTTTTGCTCCAAATCCTCCTGGGAATATTGGGAGGAATGGTGTGGGCCGGCATCACCGGCGCGCTCAAGATTTGGCTGGGTGTGAATGAAATCTTCGGGGGCATGGCGCTCAATGCGCTGGCCGGAGTCTGGGGCATCTACCTGATCAGCGGCCCCTGGTATCCCGAGGGGGGCAGCGCGCAACAGTCCAGGCCTTTCCTTGAAAACGCGCTCTACCCGCCGCTGTCCCGTGAATGGCCGGTGGGTTTGCTGGCGATCGCGATGACGGCCGTCGCCATGGTGCTCGTGCCTTTGGTCATGGCGCGCACGCGCTGGGGCCTGCAACTGAAGGCCACCGGCAGCAATCCACGCTCCGCCCTGCTGCTGGGCGTACCCACCTCCAGGGTGGCGATGAGCGCATTTCTGGTCTGCGGAGCGCTGGCCGGCATCGCCGGGTCCTACCGCGTCATGTTTACCTATGGCAGTTTTCGACCTCTCGTGGCGGGGGGCATCGGCTTTCTGGGCCTGCTTGTCGTGCTACTTTCGACCATGAAGCCGCTCTGGATCCCGCTGATCGCCTTTGTGTTTTCGGCGATTCTTGCCGGCAGCACCCGGCTACGCGTCTCGCTGCAACTGGATTCTTCGCTGGCGGGCGTGCTCCAGGGGACGCTGGTGCTGGTCTTCATCCTGTTTCAGGGACTGCGGCAAAGGCTGGAGGCGCGTCGTGGCGACCAGGCAGGGGATGCCTCGCAGGCATCGGCATCCTCGCAGAGTGGACTGACGGGCTGATGAACGTCGAGTTTCTCAACACGCTTGCCAGTGTCGTGGCCAACGCCACACCCCTTGTCATTGCCAGCATCGGCGAGACCATTACCGAACGCGCCGGCGTAATCAATCTCTCGCTCAACGGCAGCCTGATCGTGACGGCGATGGCGGGTTTCATTGCTGCGCGTGTGATCAGTTTCGGTGTCGACGTCGACGCCATCGACATGATTGCCTCGGCCGAGGCGGGTCTGATTGGCGGCGTACTGGTCGCCATGCTGGTCGGCGCGCTGGTGGCACTGATCATCGCCCTCTCCAGCATCGAGTTGCGGCTGGACCAGGTGACGGTCGGCTTCATTCTGACGCTGCTGATGGCGGACCTGGCGCAGTTTCTGGGTCAGGAATATACGCGCATTCCAGGGCCGGTGGTTCCCAAATGGCCCGTCCCGCTGCTGCAGGACCTGCCACTGCTGGGCCCCGTCTTCTTCCAGCAAAACGTGCTGGTCTATTTGAGCTACATTCTGGTTATCGGTCTGTGGTTCTGGCTCTTCCGCACGCGTCCGGGCATGGCCCACCGCGCCATCGGCGAAAGACCGGAAGCAGCCTACGCCCGCGGCACCAATGTGAACCGCCTGCGTTACGTTTACGTTGTGCTGGGAGGGGCGCTGGTTGGAGTCGCCGGCGCGGCCTATTCGCTGCACTTCAAGCCCGGTCTGTCCAATCCACCGGCGATGCAGGGGGATGGCTGGATCGCGCTGGCAATCGTCATTTTTGGTGGCTGGCATCCCTTTCGCGTGGTCCTCGGCGCCTGGCTCTTCGCCGCCTTGCGGGCGGTGTCTTCTGACATCCAGAAAAACGGTCTGTCGGTTCTGGGGCAGACGATCGAATTCAATTTCGTGCTGCTGAATGGCCTGCCCTGGCTCATGTTGATCGTGACCCTGCTGCTGGTGAGCAGCGGAGCGATCGAACGACTGTTGCTGCTCCTGCCCGGCCCGGTGCAACGGCGTATGCGCTCGGTGCTGCGTTCGGACCCACCGCGCGCCATCGGCACCACCTTCGAGGTTGACTGATGCCCCGCAAACCCCACATCCTGATATTCAACCCGGACCAGTGGCGGGGAGACGTGTTGGGTCACATGGGCAATCCCGGCGCCGTCACGCCCAACCTGGACCGCGCCGTGCAGGAAGACTCGGTGTCTTTCCGCCATGCTTTTTGCCAGAATCCGGTCTGTACGCCCAGCCGCTGCTCCTTTATGACGGGCTGGTACCCTCACACGCGGGGTCACCGCACCATGTTCCACATGCTCAGGCCCGATGAGCCCATGCTGCTGCGTTCGCTGAAGGAAGAGGGCTGGTTCGTCTGGTGGGGCGGCAAGAACGACGTTGTGCCGGCACAGCATGGTTACGGAAACTACTGTGACGTCAAGTACGTTCCGCCGGACACGACGGAGCGCCCTTTGATACCCAACACGCATGCAGCGGACAGTTGGCGTGGCGAACCAGGCAGCGACACCTATTACTCCTTTTTCGCGGGCAGGCAGGAGAAGGACCCCGCCGAACATCACGTCTACGACACGGACTGGGCCTTCGTCGAGGGCGCCATCGACCTGATCAAAAACAGGCCGAATGACCAACCGCTCTGCATTTACCTGCCGCTGACCTACCCGCATCCTCCATACGCTGTGGAAGATCCCTGGTTCAGCGCGATCGACCGGGCCAGCCTGCCGCCGCGAATTCCTGCGCCCGACGAACCGGCCGACGAGCCGTCGCTGCTGACAGGAATCCGGGAGCGGCAAAACATGACGGGCTGGTGCGAAGAGCGCTGGACCGAGTTGCGGGCGACGTATTACGGTATGTGCGCGCGGGTGGATGAACAATTCGGCATGATTTGCCAGGCGCTGCGCGAGGCCGGAATCTACGACGACACGGCCATTTTCCTCTTCTCGGACCATGGCGACTTCACCGGCGACTACGGTCTGGTGGAAAAGACGCAAAACACTTTTGAAGATTGCCTGACCCGCGTGCCATTCCTGATCAAGCCGCCGGCAGGCGTGCCAGTAGAACCCGGAATTAGGGATTCCCTGGTGGAACTGATCGACTTCCCGGCAACCGTTGAAGACCTGACCGGAATCGAAGTGCGACACACCCATTTTGGCCGTTCCCTCCTGCCCCTGATTGCCGGCACGGCAACCGAACATCGCGACGCGGTCTTTTGTGAGGGAGGGCGGGTCCACGGGGAGCAGCAGGCGATGGAGCTGGACAGCGACCAAAGCACGCGCCACCATTACTGGCCGCGTACATCGCTGCAACGCAGTGAGGGCCCGGAACACAGCAAGGGCATCATGTGTCGTACGCGGAAATACAAATACGTCTATCGACTCTACGAACGCGACCAACTCTTTGATTTGCGCGCCGACCCAGGTGAGCGAGAAAACCGAATTGACGACCCTGCGCTGGCCACAGTGAAACGGGACTTGCAGGAACGCACGCTGCGTTTTCTGGTCGAGACAAGCGACAACGTGCCCTGGGACACAGACCACCGCCGTTAGGCCGAAATTCTGTGATACACTGGCCCGCGGCCTTTCTGCATCCAAAGTCAATCTCATGAAAACCCATCAACACCCCTTGCTTCGCCTGTTGTCCCGGACGCGGCGCTACCAGGCTCGTGTCATTCTGGCCTTCATCTCTTCCGTAATGAACAAACTGTTTGACGTCATGCCGCCCATGCTCATCGGCGCGGCGGTCGACATCGTCGTTCGTCGCGAAGAGTCCTTCCTGGCGGCGCTCGGCGTCGTTGAGATCATGCATCAGTTGCTGGCCCTGTGCGCCATAACCCTGACCGTCTGGGTGTTTGAATCCCTCTTCGATTACATTCAGACCATCGCCTGGAGAAACCTGTCCCAGGCCATCGAGCACGACCTGCGACTGGACGCCTATGGCCACGTTCAGAAGCTGGAAATGGCCTGGTTTGAAGACCGCAGCAGCGGGCGACTGCTCGCCATTCTCAACGACGACATCAACCAGCTGGAACGCTTTCTGGACGTCGGCGCCAACTACATGATTCAAGTGATCGCGACGGTTGTTCTGGTAGGAGGCCTGTTCATATCCGTCGCGCCGCAAGTCGCCTGGATGGCCTTCCTGCCGATGCCGGTAGTCCTGTGGGGTTCATTCTGGTTTCAGAACAAACTGGCGCCGCGCTACGCGGCAGTGCGGGGACAAGTTGGGGCGATCAGCAGCCTGCTGGCCAATAATCTTGGCGGCATCGCGACGATCAAGAGCTTCACTGCAGAAGGCCATGAAGTCGAGCGCGTTCGCCAAGAGAGCGACCTCTATCGCGAATACAACCGCCGCGCCATTCGTCTCAGTGCCGCCTTCGTGCCCCTCATTCGCATGGCTATCGTCACCGGCTTCATCGCCATCATGTACTTCGGCGGCGTGTTGGTGCTGGAAGGCCGTCTGAACATCGCCCTGTACAGCGTGCTGGTCTTTATGACCCAACGCTTGCTCTGGCCGCTGACGCGCCTGGGGGAGACCTTCGATCTTTACCAGCGGGCCATGGCTTCGACCGAACGCATTCTCGACCTGCTGGATACGCCGGTCCGAATTCTGGACGGCAGGCTCAGCCTTGCGACGCGTACCATTCGCGGAGACATTCGTTTTGAAGGGGTGGACTTCGCCTACAGCAACGGCGTGCCCGTCCTGAACAACCTTTCCCTGAAAGTCGCGGCCGGCCACACCGTGGCCATCGTCGGCGCGACGGGCGCCGGCAAATCGACCGTGGTCCGTTTGCTGCTGCGCTTTCACGATGTGACGTCGGGTCGCATTTCTCTGGACGGCCACGACCTGCGCGACCTGCGCGCGGAAGACCTTCGTCGCGGTGTCGGCCTTGTCAGTCAGGACGTCTTCCTGTTCCACGGGACGGTACGCGAAAACATCGCCTATGGCAGCTTTGACGCCAACCTGGACTCAATTGTGGCAGCGGCGAAAATCGCCGAAGCGCACGACTTCATCACGGCCCTGCCAGATGGTTACGAGACGATCGTGGGCGAGCGCGGCCAGAAACTTTCCGGCGGCCAGCGGCAACGGATTTCCATCGCGCGCGCCGTGCTCAAGGACCCGCCGGTTCTGATCCTGGACGAAGCCACCTCCTCGGTCGACAACGAGACGGAAGCGGCCATTCAACGCTCCATGGAACGCATCACACAGGGCCGAACGACGATCGTCATTGCCCACCGACTGTCTACCGTGCGCAACGCGGACGCCATTTACGTGCTGGAACGGGGCCGGGTGATCGAATCAGGCACCCATGAAGAACTTGCGGCCAGCGACGGGCTGTATGCGGCCTTGTGGCGTGTGCAAATGGGCGAGCGTCTGCTGTTACGGCAGGGCTAGACTGCCAGGCGCACCTGTTGCACGATTTCTGCCAGTTGTTTTTCGAAGTCAGGATCGGCAGCCCGGAATTCCGTGCCGCTGATGACCAGGGGCGCGCCAAACACCACGATCTCCGCGCCCATCGACAGGGTCTGAATGGCCTGTTCGACGCTGAGACCGCCGACGGCCTGCACCGGGATGTCCACGGCGTCAAGTACGGCCGGCAAGTCGTCCAGCGGGCTTAGCCCCGGAATCATGTTCCGCTCGTCAAAGCCCGTGTGCACGATGATGTAGTCCACGCCCATGTCTTGCGCCTGGCGGGCCCGGCCGGGCTTGTCCGGGCAAAGCATGACGTCGCACATGACCTGACCGTTACAACGGCGCGCCATCTCAACCTGTTCGATAATGCTGGCGTCGTGCGCCTGACCCATGACGACCACCATGTCGCCGCCAGCCTGAAACATCATCTCCGCTTCAAGACCGGCGCCGTCCATCGTCTTGAGGTCCACGACTAGGGGAACATCCGGGTGCGCCCTGTGCAGGGCGCGTACGCCATGCAGGCCCTCAGCCAGAATCAGCGGCGTACCGGCCTCAAGCCAGTCTACTCCGGCGCTGACTGCAGCCTGGGCCAGGGCCAGGGCCTCGTCAATGGTGGTGACGTCCAGTGAAATCTGGATTTTGGCATCCATGACACAGCCTTTCAGAGAACCAGTACAGATTTGACGTTTCTTCCGGATTCCATGTGCTCAAAGGCGCTGTGCCAGTCTGTAAGCGGGTATTGGCCGCCGATGACCGGATCCAGGTTGAGCTGGCCCGACCCCATCAGCCCGAGGACGCGTTCCCAGGTGTTGTAAGTATGGCTGAAGCTGCCCTGCAGGGTGACGGCCTTGCCCACCAGCGGGTCGAGGTTGAAGCCCAGCGGTTGCGGCCCCCAGCCAATCTTGGTGATCAGCCCGTTGGGACGCACCATGGCCATGGCCTGTTCCAGGGCCACACTGACTCCACTGCAGTCAACGACAAGGTCCGCGCCGAAACCGTCTCCGCGCGAAAGGACGTAATCCACGGGGTCTTCCTGTTGAATGTTGATGGTCCGGCTGGCGCCGAGTTCGGCGGCGACTCCCAATCTGTGTTCATCTACGTCAGTGCCAAGCACGATGATCTCGCTGGCGCCGCGCAGTCGCGTGACCAGCAGGGCCATGATGCCGATGGTCCCGGCCCCCTGGATGACGACGGTATCGCCCGGTTTCATGATCGCCGTCTTCTCGACCAGGGCGTTGTAGGCCACGCATACCGGTTCGGTGAGCGCTGCATGGGCGAAGGGCACACCTTCCGGAATCGCGTGCAGAATCTCCTGGCGCGCTGTCACAAAGCGCGTGAAAGCGCCGTCCGCCAGAGCGCCGTAGCCCAGTCGTCCGGGGCAGAGGTTGTACGCGCCGCCCAGACAATAGCTGCATTGGTTGCAGATCTGCGCGGCCGTTTCACAGGCAACGCGATCGCCCGGCCTGACCTTCGTCACGTCAGTGCCCACGGCGGCGACAAGGCCGCAAAATTCATGCCCCAGCACGAGTGGCAAACTAATCTCCCAACTGTGGTTTTCCTGCCACATGTGCAGGTCGCTGCCACAAACCCCGGCCGCCTTAACCTCAAGGATGACGTCATTGGGGCCAGGATCAGGCGGTTTGGCAATGTCCCGCAGTTCAACGGCGTCAGGTCGGCTGTCGTACTTGACAAGAGCCTGCATCACTCACTGTCTCCAAAGTAGATATCGCAGAGATTCCGCAGGAAAAGCAGGGATTCCTGCATTTCGTCCAGGCCGTTCACGCCATCTTCAATGCTTATCCAGCCGGTATAGCCCTGGTCCGCCAGGATCTGCATGATCGCCGGATAGTCGTTCATGCCCTTGCCGGTGACGCCATGGCGCAGATTGGGCGAATAGCCAAGGGTGCCGTCGCTCTGGCGCAATTCTTCCAGAGTGGTGCCCTTCGCCAGCCAGCGATCGCTGGCGTGCATGCTGACGACTCGCGGCGCCACGGCTCTCAACAATTCCAGGGGATCGTCGCCGGCGACGATGGCGTTCGAGGGATCGTACTGGACGCCGAAATGCGGATGGTCCGGGATGGCCGCCAGCAACTCGAGAAACACGTCCATTTTCTGGGCGAATTCCGGATACTCCCAGAATCCGTCCTTGTAGTGGTTCTCAAGTCCCAGCACGATGTCCAGTTCTTCCGCCACAGGAAGCAGGTCCTGAATGCATTCAGCCACCCATTCGACACCCTGGCTGAGATCGACGTCGGGATAGCGTTGCCCGCTTAGAACGCGGCAAACCGAACCAGGTCCGCCCAGCTGGCGTGTGACCCGCATGACCTCGACATGCGCCTCAACCGCCCGCGCCCGCCCGTCGGCGTCGCGGACCGTGAAATTGGGAGAGCAGCACATCATGGGCATGGCGAAACCGGCCCGCTCAAGAGCATCTCCAACGCTGTCCAGATATGCGGAATCGAAGCTCTCCAGGAAGCCATCGTAGAGCTCCAGACCGTCGGCGTCCAGCGACCGCGCCATGTCGATCCAGCGAAAGAGGGAAAGGCTGCGTTCACCGGCAATCTGCTGTTCGAAAGCCTTGGGGTAGGCGGCCAGTTTCACGGTCCAGGATTCTCTGCCATGCGAAGAACAGGCGGCAGCCACTCTACTCAGGCGCGCCTGCAATTGCCAGTGCGACTAGAGGGAATAGGGGACCGTGCCAGTCTCATCGACCGTATAGCCCCAGCGACGGATGTACTCGTCACCATGCAGAAACTCGTCACCCTGGCGGGCGAGCATCTCCGTCAGACGCTCGTCCAGTTGCAGGCAAAGGTCTCCGCAGGCGGGGTCATCGATTCTGTTTTGCAGTTGCCAGGGATCTTCCTCGTTGTCGTAGAGTTGCCAGGGGCCCTCAAGGGTTCGCGTGTAGGTGTGGCGCCGCGTTCGCAGCCCGCGAAATTCGCGCCCGCCAACGTTGCGCGTCCATTCGCCGAAGGGATGGTAGCAGGCCAGCAGGGCCGCGCCATCTGAAGGGTCCGGGGATGAATGACGAATGTGGTCGCTGAAATCCAGTCCCTCGACGGAAGCGGGCAGGGGCACGTCGCACAGGCCCAGCAGGGTGGGCATGATGTCTGGCGCGTTGATGAGGGCATCCGACTCACGTGCGGCGACACCCGGGCAGCGCAGCAGGAAGGGCACGCGTATCGACTCTTCCCAGGGTCTCTGCTTGCGCACAGTGCCCTGTGAACCGAGCATGTCGCCATGGTCGGATGTAAAGACTAAAATGGTGTTGTCGTCCAGGCCGGTCTCGGCGAGTGTCTCCAGCAACGCTGCCGCACAGTCGTCCAGGGCCGTGCAATGCGCATAGTAGCCCGCCAGCCATTCCCGCGCCTCGCGGGCAGACTCTTCCGGCACATTGGGGCGCAAATTTATGTCTTCAGGTCGATAGCGCCGGCGATACGCTTCCGGGGCCGTCTCGTAGGGATTGTGTGGCGGGCCCCAGGAAAGGACCAGCAGAAAGGGCCTGTCCCCATCCCTTGCGCGCAGATAACGCTGCGCGTCGCGCGTCTGGGCGATGGCGTCATAGCCTTCCCAGAAACGCTTCTCCCTGCCATTTCCTTCGTAGTAGGCAGAGCAATTGTATTCGTGGGTGCATTCCAGCGTCTTCCAGTAGTCGAAGCCGTGACGCCGTTCGGGCGGAATGTACTCCGAGCGGCCGTGACCGTCGATATGCCACTTGCCAATCCAGGCCGTGTCGTAGCCAGCCTGGGAGAAGGCCTCCCCAAGCCCTGTGCCGCTGTCGGCCAGGGGCACGTCGTTGACGAAAATGCCGTGGGTCAGGGGATACTGGCCGGTGAGCAGACTGCCACGCCAGGGCGAACACACCGGCCAGCCCGAAACCGCGTGGGTGAAATTTACGCTTCTCCCTGCGAGACGGTCCAGATGCGGCGTGGCGACCTGTTCATTCCCGGCGTAACCCGTATCCTGGGCGCGCCATTGATCGGCGAAGACAAAAACGACGTTGGGTTTGTTCATGCGATTGCCGGCTCCTGAACCATGCTCTCTTTCAGCCAGGGGATGGTCTGCGGACCTTCGGGCAAGATGGCGATGCGGGCGTTTGAACCGTATCGCCGCAGCAGTTGGTCCAGCAGGGCGGGAATGTCCCGGCAAGGAAGCAACAGGGCGTTTTCGATCTGACTGTCGCTGAGGCCATCGGCATACACGTACACGTCTGCGCGCGCCTGTATGCGGGCCTGGATTTGTGCCTGCCACTGGTCCTGACGAGTCTCCTGCGCCTTCAACACATTGCTCGCCAGTTCGGTCGCGTTTGCTGCCTCGTTCAGCAACTGGCCATAGAGTCCATGCTCGGGAACGCCCTCGGCGCACTCGGCGGCGATGATTATGCTGCCGCCTGGCCTGACGATTTGTTCGGCAGCACTCATTCCCTTGACAGCCTGATACAGGTTCATGTCAAGCGGCCAGCCCGAGTTGGTGGTGATGACGATGTCGCAGGGTTGCTCCACGGCCACCATGGAGGAGGCGCGCACGAAGTCGATGCCGGCATCGTGTGCACTGGCCAGTTCACCGGCAAATACTCCTGTGATTTCCTTGTCGCTGTTCAGGCTGACGTTGAGCAGCAGGTCCGGCCGGGTGAGCAATGCGGCCTCACGCGCCTCTTCCCAGATCGGGTTGCCATGCGTAATTCCCCAGGTCGCGCGTTCGTCCGCAATCATGCCGGCGTCGTGGTTGCCAAAGACCGTGCGCTGACCGGCCATGCCTGGCATCACCGCCTTGCCCCCGCCGGAAAAGCCGGCGAAGAAATGGGGCTCGATGAAACCGGTAAGAATCTTGACATCGGCCTCCAGGTAATCGCGGTTGATCCAGAGCTCATGACCGAAGGAAGAGCGTCCGATACAGACCTGCGTGTCCCCGCTGACCGCATCATTCTGGACGATGCGATAGCGGGCGACGATGTCCGCGCCCAGCATCTGTTCCAGTTCCACGCGTGAATTGGGTCGGTGCGTTCCGAGAGCGTTGCACAACAGGATGTTGTCATCGGGCAGGTGCGCCAGTTCTTCCAGAATCGCCGGCAGAATCAGATGGTTGGGCGTGGGCCGGGTGATGTCGCTGAAAACAATGGCCACGGTATTGTCTTCGTTTGCCAGTTCACGCAGGGGCCGCGTGCCAGTCGGGGCACGTAAGGCGTTGCGCAACGCTGCTTCCGGATCGGCAAGCGCCGGAACAAAGCGATTCTCAATGACCCTGACATTGTGGTCATCCGGCAATTCCAGGGGTAACCCCTGTTTGCCGTAGGCCAGTGTGACCCTCATTCCCACTCCGTTTCCCGCTACTGGTTGCAATTCACTGGCAATTCCGCGATTATCCGCGGGACATGCGTAAATTGCCAACAGGAGGCGGGCCATGAGTGGAGTCCAGCACCCCAAGGTGGTTGTCATCGGCGCCGGCAGTCTGTTTTTCGGGCGCAAGGCGATTTGGCAAATGGTGCATTCGCCGCATTTGAACCAGGGGACGCTGGCGCTGGTCGACAATAACCCCGGCCGGCTGGATCGCATGGCCCGACTGGCGGAAATGGTCATCGACGAGACCGGCGTTCCGCTGCAACTGGAGGCCGCAAGCGACTGGAAGGAGGTCTTGCCCGGCGCGGATTTCGTCGTGCTCAGTTTCGCCGAACGGACCGTGTACTTCCGTGGCATAGATTGCACGATTTCGGAAAAGTATGGAATACGCATGTGTTCCGGCGACACGATTGGCCCGGGCGGCATTTTCCGCGCGATGCGTGAGCTGCCGGTCATCATGGATTGCGCGAGCGACATCGAGCGTCTGTGCCCGGATGCCTGGGTCATCAACTACATCAATCCTTCCACGGTCAATGGTATGGCCCTGGAGCGCTACGCACCCCAATTGCGCAGCTTCGCGCTCTGCGACAGCCTGCACATGCCGCATATCAAGAACCGCCAGGCGCGGCAGGCCGGGATCGTCGCTGCGGATGAAACGCTGAGCGAGTCGCAGGACGAGGCATTCGACCTGCGCATAGCCGGGGTCAACCACTTCACCTGGATGCTCAGGGCCGAGTACGAGGGCAGGAATGTCATGCCCGATATCGCCGCAGCCCTGCGAGAGCTGTCCCGGCAGGAAAACAATGAGGCTGGCGCCAAGCGTCGGCACAACCATGCCATCGCCTGTGCCCTGCACGACGCATTCGGCATCGTGCCGGTCTGCGTCAGCCACACCAAGGAATACGTTCGCTATTGGCAGGGACGAGGCGAACTGCCAGACGAGATTCCACCGCTGGCCATCTGGGAAACCGAAGACCGCTATGAATTGCACGCCGCCATGTGGCAGCAGGTCGACGGATTCGTCAGCGGCGCCATACCTGCAAGCGAATTCATGACCATGTTTGGACCGGACCACGCCACCGATATCATCGAAAACATGGTCGGCGACCTCGGCAAGCCCTACTACGTCAACACGCCCAACCGGGGCGCCGTGAGCAACATGAGCGACGATGCCTTCCTTGAGTTGCTATGCGATGTGGATATGCAGGGACCCGTGCCGCGCCCCGTTGGCGAAATGCCGCGCGGCATCCGTGGCATGCAGGAAGTTGTGCTGGACACTCACGAATTGACAGCCGAGGCCGTAGTCAAACGCGACCATGGCCTCTTGCGGCGGGCCATGCTCAGCGATCCCCTGGTGTCGTCAATGGCTGACGCCGACGCCATTCTGGGTGAGTTGCTGAAAGCTGAGCAGGACGTGCTGCCCGAGGCCTGGTACGCCTAACCGTCCCCGCTGGCCTGCGCAGTGTCGTCTTCTGCCTCGCCCTCGTTCAGGCGCGCCAGCGCAGCCAGGCCCGCTTCATCGAAGGCCAGCGTCAGGGTCGCCCGCAGCGAATTCAGGGTAGCCGGTCTGACGTCCACATAGCCTGCGGCCTGCCAGTTGCGCAGGTTCTCTTCACTGGCCAGATACCAGAGGAAAGCCTGAAGTTGCGGCAGGGTAAGGCGGCTGCTGTTGGCGGCAAGCCAGGTGGTCCGGGACAGCGGCCAGCTGCCGTCACGAATGCTTTCAGGCGAGGGAGCCACGCAGCCGTCGCCGACGTCCAGGGGCAGCAGTCGAATGCGTTCCTGGCCACTTTCCAGCACGCGCTGGTATTCCAGCCAGGTCATGAACGTAAGGGCGCCGGGCACATTTGCCGTAGCCGCTGCCCTGTAAAGGGGATCGTCGTCGAATTCAATGTCCGCTCGACCCAGGAGCCCGGCTTCTGCGACAGCCAGTACCTGGTCCATCGTCGTGCTGCCGGGACGCGGCGCGAAGAGGATCAGCGCTTCGTCCGCATATTCATTGTTCAGGTCCTGCCAGTTCAGAATCGAGCCTGATGATTCGGCCCGCCAGACGGTCCCCAGTTCTGCATTGCCCATACATTCTGGCGCCGCGCCACTGGCAATGGCCAGCAACACCAGGGCACTGCTGCCCAGCGAGAAGGTTTCGATGTCGATGCTGCTTTCGCTGCAGGCGGCCAATTCTTCTTCCAGGGGGAGACGGTCAACGAACACCAGGTCCAGCGCGCCTGCACAGAGATCCCGCAGACCGGCTGCTGCACCCTGATGAAGAATCGTGGTCGAAAGCCCCTGGTTTTGGGCCTGAAACGCTTCCAGCGTGGAATTCACGAAACTGAAGGTCGTGCCGCTACCACCGATTCGCAGCGCGCCGGCAATGGTATCAGGAATGACGAAATCGCCGGCCACCAGAGGGGCCGCATCGCCTGCTTGCGCTGCGCTCAATCGTTCACGGTTGTCCCTGAAAACCGCTTCCGTCGGTGGAGTGAATCCGGCCGAGCGAACAATCCCCGCAGCATCGTCGCCCGCCACCAGCTCCAGAAGTTCACTGACGCCCGCATCCGCAAGTCGGGCGACACTGGCATAGAGCAGCAACTGGCTGGCCGCCGGGTAGAGACCATCCTCAACGGATTCAGCGGAGGGCGCCCGGCACCCCTCGCTGTCCGCCGTGTCAAGGGAAAGGACTGTGGCGTCCCCAACCTTTTCCAGCAGGGAAACGCCGATGGTGCCGGGAGTTGAACTGACCTCCGTCACGGCATCCGTCGTGACCTGGGCGTCGCTGCGTAGCCCGTCGCCGCTGACAATGGCGTCCAGCAGGCTGTAGCTTGCTGTCAACTCGGGAGGGACATGGACCGACAGGTTCAACTCTTCCGGCGCGTCATCCAACAACTGACTCCAGGTCGTCGCTGTCCCGGTGGCACTGGGCGCAAAAATCTCACTCAATTGCTTTTCATCAAGGCAAGGGGCCAGTTCCGCGACCCCGGGGTGGGCGATCAGGGCCAGAATGTTGTGGCCAAGGGTAAATTCGACAAGTGAAACGTCGTTTACGTTGCACACCTGCAGCAGGTCCTGGTCGATGGCCTGCGTTGAAGTGCTGAGCGCAGAAGCGCCCTCACACAGCATGGTCAGACCTGTGCGCGACCCCGTTGTCTCACTGACCAAATCGCCTTCGAGTTCTGCTGCTGCTATCATGGCCTGCAGCAGGGGCTCGACGATCGCTGAGCCCGTGACCCGCGTGGCGCCGTCCTGCGCCAGCAGCGCCGGGCCAGAGAGCAGAAATGCGAACAGCAGGACCACAGGTGCAGACAGTCGAAGACTGGGGACCATACCGGACACTCCGGGGATTCATACGCAGGGTCAAGGCATTGTACTGGCAAGGTCTTCATTTTCCAGTCGCACTTCGCAACGGCCTGATGTAGCCTGCATGTGGAGGCGCCCGTGAACGACGAATTCACACTTTACAGGCTGGTCGGCGGCGACGAGACCTTCCAGCAACTTGTGGATGCATTCTATGACCGCATTGAGCGGGATCCGCTGTTGCGCCCCATGTTTCCCGCCGATCTTGAGCCCGGCAAGCAGAGACAGTACCTGTTCCTGACGCAATTTTTTGGTGGACCGGCCCGTTACAACGAGCAACGGGGTCACCCGCGTCTCCGCTTACGCCACAGTCCATTTCCTATTGACGAGGCCGCGCGCAGACGGTGGCTTGAGCACATGCTGGCCGCCATTGACGAAACCGGCATCGACGAGCCCATGCGGAGCGTAATGCGCAACTACTTTGACCGCGCCTCGGCCATGCTGGTCAACCGGGCCGGCCCTGCCGATGCGGAGGATCCACGGCAGGGTTAGCTGTCGTTGTTCAGCACCATGGTCTCAAAGGCTTCGGCCGTCCAGGGCAGGGCAGGGCGGAAAAAATGTTCGAGGATGGCCCTGGCGTAAACGCGGATTTCATGCTGCGCGTCCTCTGCCATGCGCAGTTTCATGAAGTGCATGAGATTGTGCGCGTCCACCTTCATCACCCAGGTGTAGTAGACGCTGAACCCAGGCAGAAAGACCCGCGCCAGCTCTCTTGAAACACCCGCGTCCAACGCCTGCCGGTAAAGCCTGAAAGAGTTTTCATAGTGCGCAATCAGATCTCTTGTCAGTCCTGTTGCGCTGACGTCGTCCAGTTCGCCTTCGCTGGCCTGGCGGTTGCTGCGGGCTTGCAGGCGCCACACCTCCGGCACGTAAAAGTCATGTTCCTCGAAAGGCGTGTAGCGCCCGGACTGGGCGTTGGCACTCCAGGTGCGATGCCGCACCCATTGCCACCAGGTCAGCAGGGGAGCGCGGCAACGAAACTTGAATTCCACCATTTCAAAGGGCGAGGTGTGCCGGTGGCGCATCAGAAAAAACAGCAGCTTCCTGTCCCGCTCCGTGCCCTTGCTCTCACCCAGATAGGAAACGCGGGCTGCATTGACGATCGCCAGGTCTCCACTTATTCCCGAATCGGGATGCGGCATCAGGTCCAGCAACTCGATGTAGCCCTTGTCAAGGACCCTGATTCTCTTGCCAATCAGCGAATCGCCGGACATATCCGCTCCATTGCTGTTCAGGTAAAGAACTGCAGGGCCAGGCGCAGTCGCACTTCGACGTCATCGGGAGAATCCGGGGGCAGGGCCTGCATGGCTGCCTGGGCTTCCGCAAGACTGTATCCGAGTGCCGTCAACGC
The DNA here is from genome assembly GCA_026708325.1 of Anaerolineaceae bacterium. GTDB lineage: Bacteria > Chloroflexota > Anaerolineae > Aggregatilineales > Phototrophicaceae > JAGWBD01. Next base: position 380,409 of record JAPOVC010000014.1, read on the forward strand.
GTCCATGACTTCCACGTCACTTGCGGACAGTGAAGTGGACGGAAGTGTCGCCAGGCCGTCCCAAAGCTTGTCCCTCAGCTCTACAACAATCTTCTCGGCAGTTTTTCGGCCAACGCCGGGGACTCGCCTGATGAGTTCCGGCCTTTCGCCCAACACTGCCTGACGCAAATTTTCCGGACTCATGGTGGACAGAATGGACAAGGCCAGCCGGGGCCCAATTCCGCTGACCTTCATCAGGTTGCGAAACAACTCGCACCAGGCGTAATCGGAGAAACCGTAAAGGGTGAAACCGTCGTCGCGCACGACCATGACGGTGTGCAAAAAAAGCTCGGCATTCAACGCATGGTGCTGCGGTCCCGGCGTGAAGACCTGGTAACCGACGCCATTGACGTCAAGGACAACGTAGTCCTCGCCAAAGGAAGAGACCACCCCCCTCAGGCTGACGATCACGTCCCGGCATCCTGCAAACTGCGATACCGGGCGCTGTGGAGGTCGGTAATGGCCACTGCCAGGGCATCGGCTGCATCGTCCGGTCGAGGCCTGTCCTCCATCCCAAGCAGGATGCGTACCATTTCCTGCATCTGTGTCTTGCCGGCAGCGCCGTAACCGGCAATGGCCTGTTTGACCATGTTGGGTTTGTATTCGTAAACTGACAGACCGGCGGTGGCGAGCGTCAGCAAGATGACTCCGCGCCCCTGCGCGACCGTGATGGCAGTCGTCACATTTCGCGCAAAGAACATCTCTTCGACACCGGCCCGCTCCGGGCGCCAGTTCGCAATGATTTCTTCCAGTTCTTCATGAATGTGCTGCAGGCGCAAATGCATCGGATGGCCTGCTTCGGTGGTAATCACGCCATGACCCGGCGAAACGAGCGAACCGTCCGGCCTCTCCTGAACCAGCCCCCAGCCCACGCTGGCCGTGCCGGGATCAATGCCAAGAGAAAGCATTAGCTGCTTTCGTACGCCTCGGCCAGGTCTTCGCTGATTTGCAGATTCGAAAACACGGATTGCACGTCGTCCAGTTCTTCCAGCCTCTCATGCAGGCGCATGTTTTGCAGCGCTTTTGCCTGCGGCAGGCCGGTTTCGTTGGCGGGCTCCCAACGCAGGCCGGATTCGGCTATTGTAAATCCGGCGTCAGCCAGCGACTGTTCCACGTTGGCCAGCATTTCATAGGGCGTCCAGACCTCGACCAACCCTGCTTCTTCCACGACGTCGTCGGCACCGGCCTCCGCTGCGAGAAGGAACACTTCCTCAAAGTCAGGCGATCCCTCCAGGGAGATGAATCCCTTGCGCTGGAATTGCCAGGTGACGGCGCCAGCCGATGCCAGACTGCCGCCGGATTTGTTGAGCGCGTGCTTGATTTCCGCCAGAGTGCGGTTGCGGTTGTCCGTAAGCGTATCGATGAGATAGGCGACGCCATCCGGTCCGTAACCTTCGTAAGTGATCTCGACCAGGTCCTCACCTTCCAGCTGGCCCGAGCCGCGGAGAATTGCGCGTTCGATGTTTTCCCGCGGCATGTTTCCCGCCTTGGCCTTGGCAACGGCCAGTTTCAGCCGCGGGTTACTGGATTCGTCGGCGCCTCCCTCCCGGGCTGCTACCGTGATTTCCCGTGCCAGACGTGTGAAGATCTTTCCTCTTCTCGCGTCTTCCGCACCCTTCTTGCGCTTGATGGTAGACCATTTGCTGTGTCCGGACATGGGTCCCTCCAGGCAACGCCTGAGGAATTGTAGCCCAGGCCCAGGACAGTGTCGAGACGGGCTGTGCTATACTTGCCGCCTTGCGCAAGCGAAGAATTTCCTCCCTGCTGCAGGAGCATTTCATCAGGATGACAACGGCTTCGTCGGGGGTCAGGGAAGAATCGCAACGGGCCAATCCCCAAATTCTTGCCTGGTCCATCCTGCTGTTGTCTTTCGCCTTTTTTTGCCTGCTGTTTGCCTCGTTTCTGGTCACCGCAGAGAACTTTCTCTTTCAGTCTTCCCTTCCGATGGAAGTGATACTGAATGTTGGCCGTGGTACGGTGAGTGTTTCCGATCTGGCAAATCCCGTTGAACAGGTTGGAATCAACGGGTCAGCGATTGCGGATGGAGTCATCGTCCGCACGGACCCGCAGTCGCAGGGGACCATCAATTTTATCGATGGCGAAGAGGGGGAAGAACGTTTGCTGGCAACGCTTACCCTGCAAAGGAATTCCCGGGTCACCCTGCTCAGCGCCCAAAGACCGCGATTCCCCTGGAGCCGGCGTGGACACGAAATCGCCCTTCAGGATGTGATCGGTGAAATGAATCTCACGATATCGGACTTTGTCGGCCAGGACATGCACGTGTTTGGCAGGACGCCGGGACGCGCCTGGTTGCAAATGTCCGGGCCCGGCACCTACACCATTGAGGGTGCATCAGAAGAATTGCGTTTGTTTAACCATGACGGTCAGGTGCGCCTGGAATCGGCGGACGGCTTGCAAAGTCGAGACGTTTCGCCCGGCGCACAGGGTGCCGTACTTTACGAGACTCCGCGGGTTGAAATCCGGCCGGGATACGTAAATTTGCTGAAGGATGAGGATTTCGCCCAACTGCAGGGTGGCGCGTCAACATCGGATGGCACTGCCTGGACATGTGACCATGGGCAATCGGACAGTCCACCCGGCGCACATGAGATTCTGGATGCTTTCGGACTGGAATCGCTGCGCTTCTTGCGTGATGGTGGCGTGACCTCACACGGAGAAAACTTCTGTGTGCAACAGTTCGGCCAAAGGGGGCTGGACCTGAAGCAATTTGACCTCGATTACCTCTCCATAAGAGTGTCTTTCTTCGTTGAGCGCGCGTCCCTTGGTTCCTGTGGCACGCATGGCAGTGAATGTCCGCTGATGCTCAGAATGGATTACCTGAACCAGGAATACCTTGAACCGCAACAGGGCCTGCAACCGGGCGAAACCGGTGTTCGGGCCGTTCCACCCGGCGGCGACGCGATAAAGTGGCACCACGGCTTTTTCACCCATACCCGGGAAGAATGGCCGATGCGCTGCGATACCTGCATACAGGACCACGAACTCATCCACGAAAAGAGCTGGTACGTCTACGAGAGCCCCAATTTACTGACCTTGTTCTCCCCGAATCCGCCTCCTGAAATCATCGTCGGAGTCTGGGTCTATGCCTCGGGGCACGAGTATGACGTTCGCGTTCGGGACGTAGCCTTGCTGGCCAAACAAAGGTCATGACCGAGAGCCGCCCTGGTGCGTGAATTGCGCAGATCGCCAGCCACTGCTACAGTGCTGCTGTCGCGAATCTGGTCTGGTGGTCTTTAAAAAGGGGCGTTTGTGGGCGACCTGAGTTCCGAAAACCTGTTGACAGGTCTGGCCCTGTATGTCGCGCTGACGGCCGTTGCAGTCTGGGCCACGCTGGTCATTTGGAGTTGGCAGGATGCGGGCCTGCGATCCCGCAGCACTGCCCTCCGCTTTCTGGTGGCAATTCTGGTTGCCGTGCTGAATGTGCCGGGCCTGTTCATTTACCTGATGCTGCGGCCACGCCAAACGCTCGGAGAAAGCTATGAAAGGTCTCTGGAGGAGGAAGTATTGCTTCAGGGAATCGTGGAGCGAATGGCTTGCCCTTCCTGCAAGGCCCACACGCGGACGGAATGGCAACTGTGCCCGGCCTGCAACACGCGGCTCCGCAGGCCCTGCACCCGCTGCGGCAATCTCCTTGAATCGGATTGGGAGCGCTGCCCCTGGTGCGCCTCTCGCCAGCCTCTGACCAGTGACGAAGACTGGTCAATTACGCCACAACGCGTTCGTCCTCCAGCGGCGGGCGGCACGGGTAGAGCCAGTGCTGTGGGAGAGCTCGGGCAGCAGGGCGAAAGAAACTAAAGCTCGTCGGCTTCGCCGACGACGTGGACCTTCAAAAAGTTCGTCTGGCCACCAATTCCAAACGGGACACCGGCGATGATCACAAGGCGGTGCCCACGTTCCACCATGCCCGCCCGGTTGGCCGCGCGGACCACCGTGCCAATCATCTCGTCAGTTGTGCTGAAGTGTGGCACGAGCATGGGTATGACACCCCAGACAAGCGCCATTCTGCGAAAGATGTGATCGCTGGGCGTCACGCACAAAATTGGCGTGCGGGAACGTTCGCGGGCGATCTGGCGGGTCGTATAGCCGCTGTGCGTTGAGGTCACAATGGCACGGCAGTCCAGCACCGCGGCTATGCGGCTGGTGGCTTCGCTGATGGCATCGGACATTCGCTCGCGTTCTTCATGGTCCGGATGCGCCTGAATTCGCCCCGGCGTCCAGCCGGAGAGCAAGGCACGTTCCGCAATGACGGCGATGCTGGCCATGGTTTCGACTGAAATGACCGGGTAGCTGCCGACGGCCGTCTCATTGCTAAGCATGACAGCGTCACTGCCATCCATGATCGCGTTGTAAACATCGCTGGCTTCGGCCCGCGTAGGCCTTGGGCTCTCCACCATGGAATTGAGCATTTGCGTCGCCGTTATGACGGGTTTGCCCGCCTGGTTGCACAGACGAATGATATGCTTCTGATGGCCGGGAACCTCTTCTGCCGGTGTCTCAACGCCCAGGTCGCCCCGCGCGACCATAATGCCGTCCGATTCTGCGACGATTTCCTCTATGTTTTGCAACGCTTCCCGTTTTTCGATTTTCGCAATCAACCAGGGGTCGACCTCACACCCGGACTCTTCAATCAGGGAGCGGAGGTCCTGCAAGTCGCGTCCACTGCGCACAAAGGACAGCGCTACGAAGTCGGTCTGTTTCTGCAGTGCAAACTTCAGGTCCACGCGGTCCTTGTCGGTAATGGCGGACAGCGTGAGACGGGCTGTCGGTGCCGTGACGCCCTTGCGCGAATACAGGGCGCCCCCGGTAATGACGCGGCAAGTCAGTGTCTCTTCATCCCTGGCCGTGACCAGAAACTCGAGGTCACCGTCATCCAGCAGCAGCGGCATACCCTGATGGACGTCGCGCATAAACTCCGGATGGGGCAGGAGCAGGGTGTGGCGGTCACTGTTCGCCAGCGATTCATTGAGGGTCAAGCGAACGCAGTCGCCCTGGTCAAGGTCAAGGGGTTCCTGTTGTATCTGTCCTATGCGTATCTTTGGCCCCTGCAGATCGCACATAATGGCGACAACTTCATTTTCTTCACGGGCAACGTGACGAATGCGATCGATGGTTTCACCATGAATATCGTGTTCGCCGTGCGAAAAATTGATGCGCGCCACGTTCATGCCGCCACGAATGATGGCTCGCAGGGTCCCCTCGTCGCTGGAGGCCGGGCCAATGGTTGCCACAATCTTGGTGCGTTTCTGGTCAAGCCGGCTACCGGACAAGGGTTTCCTCCGGATTATTGACGAAATCGGGAAAGGTTACTGAAGGCCTGCAAACCCGGATATGCCGCGGCAGGGCCAAGCTGTTCTTCAATTCGTAGCAACTGGTTGTACTTGGCAACCCGGTCCGAGCGGGCCGGCGCGCCCGTCTTGATCTGCCCGGAATTCATGGCGACCGCCAGATCGGCGATGGTGCTGTCTTCAGTTTCACCACTGCGGTGACTGGTGACCACAGTCCAGCCATGCCGCTGGCTCAACTGACTGGCCGCCATCGCTTCAGTCAAACTACCAATCTGGTTGACCTTGCAAAGCAATGAATTGGCTGCTCCCTCGCGAATGGCGCGTCTTACCCGGTCCACGTTGGTGACAAGCAGGTCATCGCCCACGATCTGGACCCGATCGCCGACCCGTTCGACCAGCTGGCACCAGTGTTCCCAGTCGTCTTCAGCCAGTCCGTCCTCAAGTGAAATGATGGGGTAACGCCGTGTCCAGTCTTCCCAGAAGTCGACCATTTCCGCGCCACTCAGGGTCCGACCCTCGATTTCAAGGTGATACTCGCCGTCCCTGTAGAGTTCGCTGGCAGCCGGATCCAGCGCAATATGGACGTCCTCGCCTGGGCGCAAACCGGCTGCCTCAATGGCCTGCATGATGACATCCAGCGCCGCCTCGTTGGAACCCAGCGAGGGCGCGAAGCCACCCTCGTCGCCAACGCTGGTGCTGTGGCCCATTTCATGCAAGATGCCTCCAAGGCGGTGATAGATTTCCACGCCCATCTGCAAGGCTTCCCGGAAACTTGCGGCTCCCGTCGGCATCACCATGAATTCCTGAAAATCGGTGCTGTTGCTGGCGTGCTTGCCCCCGTTCATGATGTTCATCATGGGCACCGGCAAAAGATGGGCGTGCACACCTCCCAGAAAGGCGTAAAGCGGGAGACCACTCGACTCTGCGGCGGCGTGGGCCAGGGCCAGCGAAACACCCAGGATCGCGTTCGCGCCCAGGCGAGATTTGTCCGGCGTACCGTCCAGCGTCAACATGGCCTGGTCGATGGCCTTGTGCTCCCGGGCGTCCATGCCGCGGACCAGCGAAGCCAGCGGGCCGTTGACGGCATCAACGGCCTGCAACACACCCTTGCCGCCGTAGCGCGATTTGTCACCGTCACGCAGTTCGAGGGCTTCGTGCTCCCCGGTAGAAGCGCCACTGGGGACAATGGCCCGCCCAAATGCGCCGTCGCCGAGTTCGACTTCGACTTCCACCGTCGGGTTGCCGCGTGAATCCAGCACTTCACGCGCTTGCACCCTCTCGACCTGCATCCCCACGCCTCCATCCTGCCGTTCCAGGCGGCGACCAGTATACACGTATTCCGCTCAATTGCGCATCTACCCAAATGTGATAAGGTGACCGCGAATGGAGTTGCTTGCGGGTTGAGGCGACGGTTGACCAACATGCAGGGCATATCACGGCGTCAGGTCTATCTGGACCATTCTGCCTCAACGCCTGTTGACGACAGGGTGATGGATGCCATGATGCCCTGGTTTACGCAGGACTTTGGCAACGCCTCGTCCCTCCACGGGCCGGGGCGCAAGGCCGAGCAGGCGATCGAGGATGCGCGCGAAACCGTGGCGCGAATCCTCAACTGTCATCCAGGTGAAATTGTGTTCAACGGCGGTGGCACGGAGGGCGACAATCACGCCATACGGGGCGGCGCATGGCATATGCGCCATGCAGGCCATGGCGCACATCTCGTCAGCAGTCCCGTAGAGCACAGCGCAGTCGGGGAAACGTTGGTCCGCCTGTCTGAGGTCCAGGGCTTTACGCATAGCCTGACGCCTGTCGATCACTACGGCCGCTGTACGCCGGACGCCTTACTGGCGACCTGCCGCTCCGATACGGTGTTGGCAAGCTTCATGCTGGCCAACAACGAGGTGGGTAGCCTGCAGCCCGTGTCGGAGCTGGCCGGGATTGCGCGTGAGCAGGGAATTCTGTTTCATTGCGATGCTGTCCAGGCCGCCGGGCAACTGCCGCTCGACGTTTTCGAACTCGGTGTAGACCTGCTCAGCATTTCCGGTCACAAATTTTACGGTCCGAAGGGCGTAGGCGCGCTCTACCTGCGCAGCGGAATCACCCTTGAATCAAACCTGACGGGCGGCAGTCACGAAGACGGGCGCCGGGCGGGAACGCACAACACGCCGCTCATTGTCGGCCTTGCCCGGGCCCTGGAACTTGCGGAGCAGGAAAGGGAGGAGCACGTCGCGCGCTTCCGACGCATGCGCGATCACTTGATCGAACAGGTCATGCTGCGAGTACCTGGCGCGGAACTGAGCGGGCATCCGGTCGAGCGCCTGCCCGGACATGCCAGCTTTGTGCTGGATGGCATCGACAGCGGGACCTTGCTCATGCATCTGGACGTCAACGGCGTGGCGGCCAGCGGCGGCTCGGCCTGCAAAACGGGCAACCCGGAACCCTCCGCCGTATTGCTGGCGATGGGCTACGACGAGCGCCAGGCGACCGGCGGCTTGCGCCTCACGGCAGGCCGCAGCACCAGCGAAGACGACATTGACTATGCCGTAAACGTGCTTGCAAGCTCGGTAGAGAAACTGCGGCGACTGGTGGTAGCGACATGAGCAAACGGGTCGTCGTTGCGATGAGCGGCGGCGTGGACAGTTCGGTGGCCGCAGCCCTGCTCAAGCAGCGGGGATACGAAGTCATCGGCATGATGATGCGCCTGTGGGCCGAACCCGCCGCCGACGGCCTGGCCCACAATCGTTGTTGCACGCCAGGCCAGATGGCGGATGCGCGCAGAATCGCGAACCTGCTGGACATACCCTTTTACGTGCTGGATACGAGGGACGTATTTCGCCGGCGAATTGTGGACTTTTTCATCGAGGGTCACCGGCAGGGAGTCACGCCCAATCCCTGTCTCGAATGCAACCGGCATATTCGCTTTGACTGGTTGCAGGGTCATGCGCTGGCCCTCGATGCCGACTATCTGGCGACCGGCCACCACGCGCGCATCAGTCGCGGTCCAGACGGCAGGTACCAGTTGCTGCGCGCGGTGGACCGGCAAAAAGACCAAAGTTACGTGCTCAGCGTCATGGGGCAGAAGCAACTGGCGCACGCCCTGTTTCCGATCGGCGACTATTGCAAGTCTGAAGTGCGGGATCTGGCAAGGGAATTCGGCCTGCCCACCGCCGCCAAACAGGACAGTCAGGACCTATGCTTTCTCGGCGACGGCGACTATCGGCGCTTCCTCCGTGATCACGCCCCGGAATTGTTGAGGGCCGGACCGGTGTTACGGCGCGATGGCACGCAACTGGGGGAGCACAGCGGGCTGGCCAATTACACCATCGGCCAGCGCCGGGGACTTGGGATCAACTCGCCCGTGCCCATGTACGTCTTCGACAGACAGGCGCGCGACAATGCCTTGATCGTTGCAGAACGGGAAGAACAGGGCGCGCGGCGATTGCAGGCAGAACGTTTCAACTGGGTCGCCGGAACCCCGCCGGACAAGAAAATCGCCGCCGCCGTCAGCATCCGCTATGGCACCAGGCCCCAACCCGCGACGGTCACTCCTCTCGACCAGTCCGTGGTTGACGTTGCATTTGAACAGCCGCAGGTCGGGGTGGCGCCGGGACAGGCCGCCGTGGTTTACGCCGACGAAAACTGCCTTGGTGGCGGCGTCATTCGCTCAGCCGAATAGTCTCGCAGGGAACATCCCCAATTCCGAAGCCAGCAAGGCGCCAGCCAGCAGGAAGGGCGCAAGGGGCAGGGCAGAACGTAACGTCACGCGCCCGGCCAGCAACAGGGCTACAGCCGCAGCGCCGGCGCTCAAGACGCCCAGGAAAAGCGCCAACACTACGGTAGGCCAGCCGGTGTAAAGCCCACACACGCCCGCGAGGAGGGCATCAGCCGCGCCAAAGGGGTCGATTTCCGGCAGCTCGCGCCGGAAACGAAGCGCAAGCCGAAGATAAAGCCTGCCGCCAGCGTACAGAACCGAACCAGCCAGTGTACCGGCGATGCCGCCCGTTAGCGCAGTCCCCAGGGCGTCTGATTGTGCCGCCAGGGCAAGAGTCAGTATTGCAGCGAGAGCCAGGGACAAGGGGGCAATTCGTCGATGTTCAATGTCGATGCCGGCAATCAGTACGAACAGTCCCAACAGCGTAATTTCCAAAAGTCCGGTCGGCGACGAGTCTTCATTGCAGCGCAACTGCAGGACAACGACAAGAATCAGTATCAGGGCAGCGTACAGCAATGATTTAGGCAGGAAACGACGCATACGGAGAGATGTCGCGAGCGAGAGCTTGCCCTTGTCGCCTTCTCTTGAGAGTCCTGCAGCAGGCAATTGATCTGAAAGTACCGCTACAAGAGCCCCTGTGACCGTTGCTGCCAGGAGGCAGGAACCTGACATACTTTCAGGGGATTTTCGGCGCCGGGGGCAAGAGAGTCAACGCCAGCCACAGGGCCAGAATGACCGCCACTGCGGCGCTGGCCCAAATGGCCAGACCTTGCTGTCCGGTTTCCTCTTCTGGCAAAAGGTCCGGAGCGGAGCTGCCGATTTGCAGGGGCACGCGGCTCGCCTCGCCCGACGCGATTCGCCAGGCGCCCAGTTCAGCCTTGCCGTTGGCAAAACCAACGATCAATTGACAAACGTCGGGCCATGCTGCTGCTCGTATGTCCTCTGCAGAGGGCAGTGGCTTCCCTTCCGGATGCGAATGCCAGATGGCGCACAACTCCAGCCCTTCGCGTTCAAATGCGAACAGGGCCCGCACCAGTTGCGAGGCATCCATCTCATAGCGGCGCGATGCGTCTGTTGCGACGTTATCAATCAAAACAATGCGACGCGCCTTCCCGCCCACGCCCCCCAGCAGACCGCATGCCTCCTGCGGCGCCCTGGACGCCGCGTGCTGCAGCAACCGGGCTACCTGATGGTGTTCAAGTCTCAGATGCACAGGGTTCGTCCCCTGATTTGGCCTCCGGGACAAAGAAAGTCTGGATGACCTGGTGCTGGGGCGGATTGCGGGATTCATAGAATAGGGCGACGGTCAAGGTGTACAGGCCTGCCGGGTCGTCCACGTCTCGCAGGTGCAACGTGAACTCCATATCATTGCTTATGGTTTCAATGACGTCGAGTTCACTGACAATGCGATCGTCCTCATCGTGCGCCACCAGAATGAGATTTGGCCGCTCGTGAAAGGCCGTCAATCGCACGTGAACGCGCACTCGAATTCTGTCCGGCCAGGGCGTCGCCGTGACCTCGGTTATTCTGACTTCGTCTTTGGGGAGTGGGACCGCATCCTGCGGCAGAATCGGAATGTCCAGAGGAATTCTCCTGTCAGTCCTGGTGCTGCAGGCCATGCAGCACAGCCAGCGCCTTTTCCGCATGTTCGGCCATGACCAGCAAGTGGTCACGGCTGAAGGATGCAAAGGGAAGCAGGGGAATGCCGGCGTCAGCAAGCGCCGTGCTGACAGCCGCAACCAGCCCGGTCAGTTCCGGTTCCATGACCACATTGATGGTGATGAGTTTGCAGATCTCGTCGGCAACGTCGGCATCCGGCAGTCTCGCGCGGAAGTTTTCCACAGCGGCAGCGGAAAGAATCAGGGACACCTCCTTGCTGTCAACAACCATGGCGCAAAAGGGTTCGCCAATTTCAGCAACAACTCCGGCCGCTGCTGTGGTCGCGTTGGGCGGAAGACGCAGCAGCCGGTAGGTAACCCCGTCGCTCTCAAAGGTGGCCGCAGCCAGCGCCTGCCTTGCTGTTGGCGTCATTGCCGTTCCTATTCGTCAAACTGGTAAGTCGATTCGGCGTAAAAGCGCACTTCCCTGCGGGCCAGTTTTTGGCGCAGCCATTCCTGCAAGTCTTCATTTTTTTGCCCGGGACTGCGGCCGTCTTCCACAAGGTGACGCACCGGATAGTTGATTTTCAGGGCACGTCCGCTGATGATATGGCGGCTCACGCCCGGTGGAATCCAGGCCCTTTCCCGCGCGGCAGTGACGATGTCCCTGAATGTGACCCCGGGAAAGCGCAGCAGGGCCACCATCTCCGGGAAGTGTTCGCGCGCCTGGGACAGTTTCTCAAGCACGCTGCGATACAGCACGGCGTTGCGCTGGTATACCGCAACGATCTGACAGAGCAGGGCATTGCGCGAGTGAGGGTCCTGTTCTCCGGCCATCAGATTCATTTGGGTCCCGTCGGTCAAAACAAGGCTGGCGACCGGCCGGCTGTCGCTGTTGTCCTCCATGGTCAGGCCAGGCAATTCTGCCAGGCCGTCAAGCAAGTCTGTTTCGTTCCAGTTGCTGACGATGTGATTCCAGGTATCCAGCTGGATCTGACCGCTGTCCCAGTCCACAACCTGAACCGGCAGATGTGGAAACCCGAGTGCGCGCAGCGCATGGCATCGGTTGGCGCCATCAAGTATGACGAAGCTCTGCTCGTCGATCGGGGCAACGACCGGCGGGTTGATGATATACTCATCCTTCCGAAACCGTTCCATCAATGGCCGTGAACGCTGGGAATCATGTGATTCATGCGCATGAAGACTCTCGGCCGGCACAATTCGCAGGTCCGGCACCGGTGCGCGCAGGTTGTCTGTCACGCTCAAAACTCCGGATTAACCGAATTGAGCGTAGCACAGGACCCGGGCAGAGTGCAAAGGGGAGCAATGGGCGCCGCCCTGCAAGGCGCTGACGATAACGAGGGACGTTGGTTAACGGTCCCGCGTACCGTCGCCTTTGTATGCCACGAAGAATCGGTGTTGATGATCAAACGCCGCCAGGACAGCCGCGTCTACCCAGGCCGCTATAACGGAGTAGGCGGCCACCTGGAACGGGACGAAGATCCAGCCTCCGGCGTTCTCAGAGAAATTTCCGAAGAGACCGGACTGGAAGTCTCGCATTTGCGACTGCGTGCTGTCTACAACATCGATCCGGGGGGGCGACAAGGCGTCCTGCTGTTTGTCTTCACCTGCACCTGCGATAGCCCGGCCCTTTCAGGCCCTTCGCAAGAAGGTGAATTGCACTGGATTTTGCGAGAGGACCTTCAGTCCCTGCCGCTGGTCGAGGATTTGCCACAGATGTTGCCATTGATTCTTGATATGGCAGACGAAGCTGCTCCGCTCTTCGTGCATGCCAGCTACGATTGCAACGACAAACTGCAACTGCGTATTTCCCAGGTGGATACCGACGTCGACCAGTTCCAGTGAAGGACCGGCGACCCTTGAGAACGGCCACACGGCGTTTGTTTCGCCTGTTCTTCGTGTTGTTTTGGCTGATATTGATCTCCACACCCTGTCTGGCGCTTGCGCTGGCATCCCAGGGCGAAATCCGCCTGCGCAGCGGTCCGGCGCCGGAAGAAGAGTTGCGATTGTGGCTCGTGCAGGACGCTCAACGCGCGGGACTCGCCATTTCTCATGTATCGCGGCACGATTATGAACTCAGGAAATGCTTTCAGACTGAGGCCCGTTTCCTGCTGTGGCGTGGTCAGCAACTGGATGAAGAAACAGCCACCACGTTTTGCAGTTGCTACAGCATTGAGGACGAGACATATCAGCAGCAGGAGATTATCGCTGGCTCCTGCCCGGCGCCTGGCGTAGAAGCCGATGACTGAGTTGATTCAGTCTCTGGACCCCAACAATCCGCTTGTTTTGGCCGGGGCCTGTGCCCTGCTGTGCGTGGCCGGCCTTGCCCTGTCCCTGGGCCTGCAAGCGCTTGGTGGCGTACTCGAACTCATCAGCGGACTGGCTGCCGTTTTCATGGAATTGTTGTCGGGCGGCCCCGTCGCCTGGTGCGGCTGTCTGGCACTTGTCGCGCTCCTGGTGGGTGGCGGCGTCGCGGCGGTTATGCTCGTTCAGGGCCTGGCCGCCTGCGGCACGCCCGAGGCGATCAATTTCTGCGCCCTGATCGGTCGCTGAAAGTCCGTCAGCGCAACAGGTCCGGAATTTGCTCCGGGTTTTCCGCAACGCGGGCGCCGGCATTGCGCAACGCATCAATCTTGCTGGCTGCCGTGCCTTCACTGCCCTCAATAATGGCGCCGGCATGCCCCATACGCGTGCCCTCCGGCGCGCTGGCCCCGGCAATAAACGCGGCTACCGGCTTCGTCATTTGCTCCCGGATGAATTCGGCTGCGTCGATTTCTGCGCGCCCGCCGATTTCTCCGAGGATAGCAACCTTTTCTGTTTGCGGGTCTTCTTCAAACAAACGCAGGACATCGACAAAACTCGTGCCGATGACGGGGTCGCCACCGATTCCGATGCAGGTTGTCTGGCCCATGCCGGCCTGGGAAAGCGCGTAAACGACTTCATAGGTCAGGGTACCGCTGCGCGAGACTACGCCAACGTTTCCAGGCGTCGCGATGAAACCCGGCATGATGCCGATTTTGGCCAACCCCGGGGAAAGCAACCCCGGGCAATTGGGACCGACAAGACGGCAGCCCGTTTGGTTCACATGTTGCATAACCTTCATCATCTCCCGCACCGGAATGAATTCGGTCAGGCACACGACGAGTCGAATGCCGGCAAAGGCGGCTTCACAAATGGCGTCCGGCGCAAATGCCGCCGGAACAGCGACGAGGCTGACGTCCGCACCAGTGACCTTGACGGCGCTTTCGACCGTGTCAAAGACGGGTTTGCCCTCAAACCATTCGCCACCTTTGCCCGGTGTCACACCGCCGGCAACGGCAGTGCCGTATTCGATCATCTTGCGGGTGTGAAAGCCGCCTTCGCGTCCCGTGATGCCCTGGACGATGACGCTACTGTGATCGTCAACAAGAATGCTCATGTCAGAGGTTCTTTCCCGCAGCGTCCACTGCCATGCGAGCCGCTTCCGTCAGGGTGCCCGCCGCATAGATGCCGGACAGCCCGGCTTCGTTGATGATGCTCCGGCCTTCTTCCGCGTTGGTCCCCTGCAGCCGAATGATCATGGGCACCTTCAGCTGGACTTCCTCACAGGCTGTGAGAATGCCATGGGCGACTTCATCGCCGCGGGTAATGCCGCCAAAAATGTTGCAGAGCACAACCTTCACATTCTCATCTGACAGGATTATTCGCAAGGCGGTCGCTACGGTATCGGCCCTGGCGCCACCGCCAATGTCCAGAAAGTTGGCGGGACCGATGCCGTGGGCCTCGCCGTACAGAAGGGTCATGTCCATGGTGGTCATGGCCAGACCGGCGCCATTCACCATGCATCCGATTTGCCCGTCGAGGCGGACATAACTGATGCCGGCTTCCCGGGCCATTGTCTCCGCCCCGGACAGTTCGGAGGAATCATGCATGGCTGCCAGTTGCGGCTGTCGCGGCAGGGCGTTGTCATCAATCACCATTTTGCCGTCCAGCGCCAGCAGGGAGTCGTCTTCGGTGATGACAAGCGGGTTGATTTCAGCCAACTCGGCATCACTCTCTTCAAAGCAGCGAACCAGGGCCGCCACGATCTGGCCGAATGCACGCCAGTGTTTTCTTGGCAAATCCATGGCGCTGGCAAGCCTGACCGCCTGGAAGGTGAACAGGCCCGCGACGGGGTCCACGTGTTCGCGAACAATCGCTTCCGGCCTGAGGCGGTTGATTTCCTCGATCTCGACTCCGCCCTCGGCCGAAGCCATCAGGACGGGTCTGGCTTCCGCCCGGTCGTTGGCGACTCCCAGATAGATTTCCTGGGCGATGCTGGCTGCCGGATCGATCAGGACCGACCGGACCCTGTGCCCCTTGATCTGCATGCCGAGGATGGCGCTGGCGTGTTCGCGAGCTTCTTCCGGCGTGTTTGCCAACCTTATGCCGCCAGCCTTGCCACGGCCGCCTGCCAGCACCTGCGCCTTGACCACGACCGCACAGCCGGCTTGCCGGGCCAGGGCGTAGGTTTCATCGGGGGTCCGGGCCACATGGCCCGTCGGCACGGGAATGCCGAATTCCGCAAAGCGGGACTTGGATTGATATTCGTGGAGATTCAAGATTCCTCATCTTGAGACAGGCTGTCGGGAGCCTGTGAAGTATAGCGCAATCACGGGCAGGGACTCAATCGCCTCTTTGCGAAAATGGCGCAAATCTTCCGGGGGCCTGGTATAATGTCTTGAGTCTTTCCAAATGGTGACCATTCACTTTCAGTCAACTGGCCGGATGTGACAATGACCCCACTAAAGTCGATCGCCTTGCTCTTGCTGCCCCTTGTGTTGCTTGTCGGTCTGGCCGGCACATCCAGTGCCCAAAACGGAAATGCACTGGAGAATCCGGGCTTTGAAGGGGAATTCGGCACAAGAGACGGCGATTCGCTCCTTGAGGTTGCCGTGGACTGGATACCGTGGCACCGGGAACCGCAAGGGGACAATGCCCCGACCTGGGAACTTTTGCAGCCAGAATTCATTTCTGCCCGGGAATCGGATGAATTCTCCTACGTTCATGAAGGCGAAAACGCCCAGTCACTGCGCAGCTTCTATGCCACATTCGACGCCGGGCTTTTTCAGCAAGTTGAGGATGTGGAAACAGACTCCTGGTTGCGCTTTAGCGCTTTCGCATGGGTATGGTCATCCGTCACGGATGACAGGGAACAAAGCGAAAGGGATGGAGACGTTTTTGTGCAGGTCGGCATTGACCCCGGCGGCGGGACCGATCCGGCAAGCGAAGATGTTGTCTGGTCAGAGATTTCCTACGAGATTTATGACAGTTGGCGTGAATATGTAGTGGTCACCCAGGCCAGGGACGAGGACGTGACGGTCTTCCTTCGTGCTCTGGTCAACGATCCCGTGCGCAATACGCAGGTCTGGTTTGACGAGACAAGACTGGTCCTGGATGCATTCGACGAAGACGTTATATCGGCGATGGCTGTAGCCATAGGCCCCACGCCCTTCCCGACCTCGGTTCCGGTCTACCACGTTGTGGGCGAGAGCGAGACGCTGGATTCCATTGCCCTGCGCTATGCCACGAGCGTCATGGCCATTCTGGAAGCCAACAGTTTGAGCAACGCAAGCCTGGTTCATCCAGGCAACCAGCTGTCCATCCCCTCGGGAATCGCTCCGGTTGCGACTCCCTTGCCGGAGCTGGACGCCAGTGCGGCCTGGTATGTGGTCAGGGCCGGCGATACCTTTTCCGGAATCGCCGACCTTTACGGCATTGAGGTGAACGAACTTGCTGAACTAAACGTCGGCGTGAATGTGAATTTCCTGGTGGTGGGCCAGGCGCTGGTCGTGCCGGCGGTGCCTGCGCCACCTGCCAGCAGCCAGAACTACACAGTTCGACGCGGCGACACACTCAATGACATTGCCCTGAGATTCGGCGTGACGATCGAAGATCTCGCGCGTGTCAACAACATCACAGTGACCAGTATTCTCGACGTGGGCCAGGTACTGATCATTCCGTGAAATCTCCCGCCCTCATACGAATACCCTTTGTCTTCCTGATCGCAGGCCTGCTTGCATTCTGGCCGCTTCAGGCAGGCGTCGCCCAGGAGGCGGGCGAAGGCAGCCTTTACATCGTGCAGCGGGGGGACACGCTCTTCAAGATAGCTGCCACATTCGGCAGTTCCGTTGAGGCATTCACCGAAGTCAACAACCTCAGCAACCCCTCGCTCATTTTCGTTGGGCAGCAACTGCAGGTCCCCCTGGCTCCCGCCCCTGCAGCCCCCGCGCCCTTGCCTTCATTCATTGAACCGGTGCTGAACGTTGCCCGTGGTTCTGTGCTTACCCACCGGGTCTCACGAGGCGATTCGCTTTCACAAATCGCTGCAGAATTCGAGTTGGCCCTTGATGACCTTGTGAATCACAACGAAATCGAAAACGCCTCTCTCCTGCACGTTGGCCAGATCATCGAAATTCCCGGCCTCAAACCCACGTACATCGATGCCCCCTGGCCCGAACCCGTAACCGCCCTTCAAACCGGTCCTGCCATACTGCAGGAAGGCCAAAGCGCCCGACTGTTGCTGCAAACCTCAAGGCCTTCCCAATTGAGTGGCGACTTTCTGGGTAATCAACTGAATTTCATTTCTGACGAAAGTGGTCTTACGCACTGGGCACTTATGGGTGTTCCTCTGGACACCGGGGCCGGGTATCAAACCCTGGCTATCGACGTGGATGATGGTGAAAGACTGATTGGCTTCCAGTGGCCCATCGAAATCCATGAAGGGATCTTTGGCAGGGAAGCAATCATTCTCCCCCAGGACGATCTCGACACCCTGGACCCGGAAACCGAGCGTGTCGAACAGGAGTTATTGCAGCATCTGGTATCTGGATTTCGGCCGGGGCGCTGGTTTGACGGCCTCATGTTGAGGCCCTCCGTCGGCAGAATTGTTTCGCGCTTCGGTACGCTGCGCAGCTATAACCGCGGCCCATACGACCGCCTTCACCGCGGCGTCGATTACGCCGCACCGACCGGCACCGAGATTCGGGCGGTGGCGGATGGCCTGGTCGTGCTGGCCGCCGATTTAAACGTGCGTGGCCTCTCCGTCATGATCGACCACGGCCTGGGTGTATTTTCCGGCTACTGGCACCTGTCCGAAATGGAAGCAATTATCGGCGATTTCGTTCGGGCCGGCGACAGCATTGGCAAGATGGGCAACACCGGTCGATCGACCGGTTCACACCTTCACTGGCAATTGTGGGTCAACGGCGTAGCCGTCAATCCCTTGCAGTGGTTGTACACGGATTTCACCAGCCTGGGCAACGCTCAGGAATAGTGCGCCTCGTCCAGGGCCTCGAAATCCGTGAACAGGAAATGGTCGTGGTAGTAATGAATCCAGAGGAATGACAGAATCGCCGTGTAATAGGCGATGTCAAAGTGCCGGTTTGGGTCGATGTCCGGAATGATTGTGCCGGCAATCGCGTATACCAGCAGAAAGATGAGGAGCGAGCCGCCCAGCATCAGGGTGCTGAGGACGTAGAGCCCGCGCGTGTTTTCGCCGCGACTGAAGCGCGCGACCAGTGGGGCCTGGCGGTCGAATCGCGGCTGACTGCGCTGTTTCAGTTTGATGATGTAAAAGGTAAGCGGCAGGTACTGAAAGGAGTGCCAGGTGTTGGCGCCCTGAAATGCGGTGTCCAGATTCTCGAACCCCGCCAGCGGAAAGAAGACGGCCACGGTCAGGGTGATGAAAATAGTCTTGGGCCAGTTGATCTGGCCTGAGCGGTATTCCATCACAGTCTTGACCGCGTAAAGGCCCAGGGCGACGAGAAACACGGCGGCAGCGGCCGTAAAGAACCATGCGCCCTGAAACAAATGCGGAATGACTGCCGTGAGATCATTGGTGCCTACGCGGAAGTTTCCTTCACTGATTTTCAATGCCGCCATGGGGAACAGGCAGGTCAGGATCAGGGCGTAGTCGATCAGGCGGGCTGCAGTGCTGATTTCAGGACGCTTCATCACCTTGTGTTCCCGGTGGTTATAGAGCTCTGTCACGTAGGTTGCCTGATGCAGCACGTGCAGCATGGCCCAGAAAAAGAAGATGGTGAGCAGGAGCGTGAGATTGAGAAAGGCCAGCGAAACGACGACAAGCGGGATGATGATGGAGGAACGCAAAAGCATCGGGTAGCGCCGGCTGAAATCCCGGTCAAGGCCCGTGCGCAGGAAGGTTGACATCATGTGGGGGCCACCGACGGCAACGGCCACAAAGGCATTGATGGTATTGCGGCTCAGGTCCGGATCCAGGCCCAGTTGATTGACACCCAGGAGATAAAGCAAATAGGGGACCGGGACCAGCAAAACGCTGAGAATGATGAAGCTCAAGTCCCAGCGTCGGTCCTTTAGCCAAAGGCCGGGTTGCTGCCGTGGCGCTTCCTGCTCCGCAAATTGAAAGGGGCGGGCCCTGACTGCCATCACTTGCTCCACTCTTTCGGTCAGGGCGAGTTTAGCACAATTTAGTTTGTCATGCAAAGTATTTTCGGGCAGGGGTGTCAGGCGTCCCTGCGAAGCTCGTGGTGGGACCGGCAGCGGGCCTCATAGCTTTCGCTGGCGCCCACGAGAATGACCGGGTCGTTCACGTGCGCGGGTTGGCCGTTGACCAGACGCTGCGTGCGGCTGGCCGGTTCGCCACAAACAGTACAGATGGCATTGAGTTTGGTCACTTCCTCGGCGACCGCCATCAGCACGGGGATCATGCCAAAGGGCTCCCCGCGGAAGTCCGTGTCGAGGCCGGCAACCATGACCCTCAGGCCACGGTTGGCGAGCGTTTCCACGGTTGCCAGCAGGTTGTTGTCGAAGAATTGCGCCTCATCGATGGCGACAACTGTGGTGTCCGGGTGCAGTAACCCGGGCAGAAGGTCCGTACTGGCAATCTGCACGGCTGTCACGTGACTGTCGTCATGACTGCTGATGCGCCCGCTGCCGCCGAAGCGATCGTCAAGACTGTGCTTGAAGACCTGCACCCTCTTTTTGGCGATGACCGCGCGCCGCACCCGGCGGATCAACTCTTCGGTCTTGCCGGAGAACATACTGCCGCAAATGACTTCCACGCGACCTGTTGTTGGGCTCACCTTGCCCCGTCCCTTTCCGGCACGAAGACAGACACGCGCTTCTGCGTGTCTGCCAGGTC
Source organism: Anaerolineaceae bacterium (assembly GCA_026708325.1). Taxonomy (GTDB): domain Bacteria; phylum Chloroflexota; class Anaerolineae; order Aggregatilineales; family Phototrophicaceae; genus JAGWBD01. The sequence continues at coordinate 400,227 of JAPOVC010000014.1, forward strand.
TTGCACAACCGGATTCTGTCAGTGTACGTCAGGCACCTTCGGGAAGTTCATAGCCCAGCGTACGCAATTCCCGCTTCACGTCGGCCAGCGCCTTGCGACCGATCCCCGGGATTTCCAGGATGGCGCTGTCGCCTTGTTCCAGTCTTTCCATGAACTGGCCCACTTCCTCGATACCCTGGTCGATGAAGATGTTCAAATGACGCTTTGCCAGTCCAAGGTCGGTCATTGGCCGTTGAGGTGATACGCGCGCCGCCTGGCGCGCCTGCTCTTCCTGCAAAATGTCTTCGCGAATCTGCAAACGCTTCAGGAAGCGGTCCACCTGGCCTTCGGTGTCCACGATGCGCTGCTCGCCGGTGTAAAAGGGGTGGCAGCGGGAGCAAATGTCCGTGCGCAGTTCCGGGACGGTCGCGCCGGTGGTCCAGCTGTTGCCGCAGGAACAGGTTACCGGGGCTTCAGGATACCACTGCGGATGTATCGCTTCTTTCATTGGAGCGCAACCTCCTGCGGCCTCTCGGCCAGAACGCTGATGCGTTGGCGACCGCGCTTGCCGCGAATGCGCTCAAACGTGACGTAGCCGGTCGTGGTGGCAAAGATCGTGTAGTCACGTCCCATGCCCACGCCCAGGCCGGGATGATATTTCGTGCCGCGCTGGCGCACAATAATGTTGCCAGGGATGACCTGCTCGCCACCGTAGCGTTTCACGCCAAGGCGCTTGGAGTTGCTGTCGCGGCCATTGCTGCTGGAGCCACCGCCCTTTTTGTGTGCCATTGCCCTCTCCTGACCTCAGTTCTGCAGGGAAATATCCTCGACCAGCAAGCGGGTGAAATACTGACGGTGACCCTGCTTGCGGCGATAGTTCGTCCGTGGATTGTACTTGAAAACAATGATTTTCTTGCCGCGGCCCTGCTCCTGCACTCTTACGCGCACACTCGCGCCTTCAACAACAGGTTGACCGATGACGGTGTTGTCGCCGTCTTCAACCAGCAGAACGTCCGTGATATTAAAGCTCTCGTCGACTTCGTAGGGGAGTCGCTCGACGTCGATCGTCTTGCCGACTTCTGCGCGAAACTGGCGTCCGCCAGTCCGAATTACCGCATACATGGGAGTCTCCAGGCTTCTCTTGCCTCCGCCGGCTGGCCCGGGTTCATTCCGGCTCCGACGGGGAAATCTGGCAACGCTTGTGCCCTTCAGGGCGGGCGCAGTATAGCGGTCGGCAAGTGCCGGGTCAACAGTCTGTTTGCGGCCCTATAAACATGACGTCGCCGAAAGAATAGAAGCGATAGCCATAGTCGCGGGCCATTTCATAGGCCCGCAACACCTTCTCCCTCCCGGCCAGCGCGCAAACCATCAGCAACAGGGTCGTACGTGGCAGGTGAAAGTTGGTGATGAGACCATCAATCGCACGCCAGCGATATCCAGGAGCTATGAACAGGGACGTGTTGCCGTCAAATGCCGCGACCCTTTCCCCCGGGGCGGCGCTTGCAGCAGCGCTCTCCAGGGTACGGGCCGAGGTCGTCCCGACCGCGATGATTCGTCCGCCTGCCCTTGCCGCCCGGTTGATGGCTGCCGCAGCTGCGGGACTGAGCCTGGCTTCTTCGCTGTGAATACTATGGTCGCCCACCTTGTCAACCTTGACCGGCTGGAACGTGTCCAGTCCGATATGCAGGGTGCAATAGACCAGTTGGACGCCACGCCCTTTCAGACGCGCCAGCAAGCTCCTGGTGAAGTGCAGGCCGGCCGTTGGCGCCGCCGCAGAACCCTCGTGTCGACTGTACACGGTCTGGTAGCGCTCGCGGTCAGTCAGCGGCTGCCTGATGTACGGGGGCAGGGGAGTGTGACCCAGCGATGCCAGTTCGTTGTTGATGCCCTGGCTGAATTGCAGGACTCGCAGGCCCGCTTCGCGTTCTTCGCGCACGGAAACGCAAATATCGCTTCCGACAAGCTGCAGGCTTGCGCCGGCCCGCAAGCCCTTGCCACGCACAAGACCCAGCCATTGCCGGTCTTCGAGTTGACGCAGCAGCAGAATTTCCGCCTTGCCACCGGTGGCCCTACGGGTCGCCAGGAGGCGCGCTGGAATAACGCGCGTGTCGTTCAATACTAGCACGTCACCCGGTCGCAGAAAACGTCCCAGTTCATGGAAATGGTGATGGGCGACCTTTCCGCTCTCGCTGTCCAGCAGCATGAGCCGGGCGTTGTCCCGCGGCTCGACAGGTTGTTGTGCGATGCGATCCCGCGGAAGTTCGTAATCGAAGTCTGCGATGTTCATGCTGTCGCCCTGCAGTTCAGACGCCAGGCAGGCGCTCCTGAATGTCCTGGCCCTCGCTCCCCTGTTCGACGCCCAGGTGTTTCATGGCGCTGCGGGTGGCGACGCGGCCGCGGGGCGTGCGCTCCAGGAAACCCAACTGGAGCAAAAAGGGCTCATACACATCCATAATCGTGCTGCTGTCTTCACTGATCGAGGCTGCAATAGTGTCCAGACCCACAGGGCCGCCATCGTATTTATCGATGATGGCCGCCAGAATGCGCCGGTCGACGTCGTCCAGCCCCAGAGTGTCGACTTCCATCAGGCCAAGAGCGTCCGCGGCGACGTCGGCAGTGATGATGCCGTTGGCCCGCACCTGGGCATAATCCCGCACGCGCCGCAGCAGTCGCAGCGCCACGCGCGGTGTGCCGCGGGCCCGACCTGCAATTTCCTCCGTGCCGCCAGGCTCGATGCGTATGTCCTGCATGCGGGCTGCACGAACGATAATTTCCCGAATCGCGTCAAGTTCGTAGAAATCCAGTCGAAAGCTGGCCCCGAACCTGTCCCGCAGCGGGCTTGCCAGCAGCGACAATCGCGTCGTGGCGCCGATCACCGTGAAGCGGGGCAGGTTCAGGCGGACGTTCTTCGCCGCCGGCCCCTTGCCAATGACGATATCGAGCGCATATTCCTCCATGGCCGGGTATAGCACTTCTTCAACCGCCCGGCCGAGACGGTGCACTTCGTCGATGAATAGAATGTCATTTTCGCGCATGTGAGTCAGGATGGCGGCAAGATCGCCGGCGCGTTCAACCGAAGGGCCGGCAGTGATGCGAATGTTGCAATTCATTTCATTGGCGACGACATGGGCGAGGGAGGTCTTGCCAAGCCCGGGAGGGCCATAAAAGAGAATGTGATCGACCGGCTCGCTGCGCACCTGGGCCGCTTCCACCAGGATTCGCAGGTTTTCCCGCACCCGAAGCTGGCCGATGACGTCCACAAGGCGTTGCGGGCGCAGGGTGTGATTCTCACGCTCGCCCTGGCGGCGTTGGCCGCCAACCATACGATCCCCCGGGACCATCGCAGCCCTCGTCCGCTTGCAGAAGAGTCAAGTATACTGGTGGCGGTTTCACCCGCAAGCGCAGGGAAGGGCAGTGCCATGGCTAGGCTGTACGTTTCCAGTCATCCGCTCGCCATTCACAAGTTGACGCAACTTCGCTCCGTGGAGACCGACCATCGGTCCTTCCGTGAGCTTGTGCGCGAACTGGCCCTGCTGATTTCCTATGAAGTCACCGCGGACCTGGATTTGACGGAGCACAATGTTGAAACGCCGCTGGGCATCGCCGAAGGTGGCAGTTGCGGCGAGACCATCGGCCTTGTGCCCGTATTGCGTGCCGGCCTTGGCCTGGTCGACGGCGTGATGGAGTTGCTGCCCAGCGTTCAGGTCTGGCACATCGGTCTCTATCGCGATGAAGAGACGCTGCGCCCCGTCGAGTATTACAACAAGCTGCCCACGGAACCGACGGTCAACGTCTGCATTGTTCTGGACCCGATGCTGGCCACTGGCGGCTCCGCTGTGGCGACGATCGATATTCTCAAGCGCTGGGGCGTGCGTCGGATCAAGTACATGGGCCTGATTGCCGCTCCCGAAGGCGTGGAACGACTGGCCACAGCCCACCCCGACGTACCCATTCACGTCGCAGCGGTGGACCGGCAACTGAACGAAGTGGGGTTTATCATGCCCGGCCTGGGTGACGCCGGCGACCGTCAGTTTGGCACGTGACAGGCCGTACAGGGCAACACTGGCGGGCGCGATCAATTGAGGCGAAGCGACTATGAATTGCTGCCGGCTGCCTTTTCCCGCGCGGCAATGGCAACCAGCGCCGTGAAGTCCTCAACGTCCAGCGACGCGCCGCCGACAAGCGCCCCGTCAATTTCCTGTTCAGCCATGTATTGCGACATGTTGTCTGGCTTGACGCTGCCGCCATACAGAATTCGCACTTGCTGCGAAATGCCGGCCCCGTAGAGTTCTGCCAGCGTGGCGCGGACGCAGTCGCCGATGACGTTGCGGGCGATCTCCGCGCTCGCATTGCGGCCGGTGCCTATCGCCCAGACCGGCTCATAGGCAAGAATGACACGACACATGTCTGCGGCTTCCACGTCCTGCAGCGCCGCGCGGACCTGGCCGCCGACCACGTCAAAGGTCTCGCTCGCCTCGTATTGCTGCAGGTTCTCGCCAACGGCCACGATGGGCGTCAGGTCGGAGGACAGGGCTGCCTTAACCTTGAGGTTAACGCGCTCATCCGTCTCGCCCAGCCATGCCCTGCATTCGGAATGGCCGACAATCGCGTGGGAAGCAATCCCTTTCAGCATGGCCGCCGAGACCTGGGAGGTGTAAGCGCCCTGGGGTTCGAAATGCGCGTCCTGGGCGCTGACCCGGACGCCGCTTCCGCGCATGGCCTCGGCCACGGCCGTCAGGGCAAGAAAGGTGGGCGCGACGATTCGCTCCACGCTCTCGTAAGCCGCAATGGACGGCAGCAGTTCGCGTGCAAAGGTCGCCGATTCGGCGACCGACTTGTGCATCTTCCAGTTGCCGGCAATGACGGGAACGCGCATCAGGACTCCGTTTCTCGCGGATTTTGCAAGTCAGTCATCTGTTTGTCGCTCATCCAGCGCCTCGACGCCGGGCAAGACCCGGCCTTCCAGCATCTCCAGACTGGCGCCGCCGCCAGTGGAAATGTGGGAGACCGAGGCGGCCAGGCCCGCTGCTTCCACGGCGGCCGCTGAATCACCACCTCCTATGATGGTGGTGGCGCCGGACGCGGTGGCTGCGGCCAGAAGTGCCGCCACTTCATTGCTCCCCCTGGCGAAGGGCTCCAGTTCAAACACGCCCATCGGCCCGTTCCAGACTATCGTGCGGGCGCCCTTTAGCTCCGCTGCAAAACGCCGCAGGGTCGCGGGGCCAATGTCGTAAATCGCCCAGCCTGGGGGGACACCTTCATTCAAACTGATGCAACGAAGGTCGGCGTCTTCCGAAAAGGAGTCGCCAAGGATCGCATCGGTGGGCAGGACGATTCGCCGCGCATGCTCTTCAAGAAGATTCCTGGCAACACCAACCGCGTCTTCCTCCACCAGCGAAGCGCCCAGGTCAAGGCCACCAGCCCGGAAGAAGGTGTTCGCCATGCCGCCGCCAATCAGCAGGCGGTCGACCCTTTGCAGCAAGGCCTCGATGACGCGAATCTTGTCCGAGACCTTGGCGCCGCCCAAAATGGCGACGAATGGACGGCGCGGAGCTTCAAGGGCCCTTGCCAGATAGTCCAACTCGCGCTCCATCAACAATCCGCCCACTGCCGGCAGGAAATGTGCGACGCCAACTGTCGAGGCATGGGCGCGATGGGCTGCGCCAAAGGCATCGTTGACAAAAATGTCGGCCAGAGAGGCCAGCGAGCGGGCAAAGGCCGGGTCATTCGACGTCTCGCCCGGGTCGAAGCGGGTGTTTTCGAGGAGCAGTATCCCTCTCTCCGGCAACCTGGACAGTGCCGAATGCGTGAGAGGGCCGCCGCAATCCGCAGAAAAATACAACTCCCGTCCCAGGAGTTCCCCCAGCCGTTCGGCCACCGGCCGCAGCGACCATCCTGGGTCCGCCTGGCCCTTCGGTCGTCCAAGGTGTGAAAGCAAAGCAAGCGCCTTTGGCCCACGCTCAAGCACATAATGCAGCGTAGGGATGGCGGCACGGATGCGCGCGTCGTTGCTTACGACGCCGTCTCGAAGCGGGACGTTAAAATCGACCCGCATGAGCACGCGTTTGCCCGTCAGGGAGACGTCACGGACGCTTTGCTTGTTCAAGACCTGTTACTCCGGAATCTCTGCGGCGCCAGTATATCAACTGCCGCAGGGTCTTCCAGCCAGTCGCAGTCGGGTTTGTCAGCCAAATGAGAGCAAGGGCCTGCAAGGCCGTCAGTCCTGCCAGAAAGAGCAGGGCATCAATCCAGAAGCGCTCGGGGAACAAACGAATCAGGGTGTCCGAATATGCAAAATACCAGGTGCCGCTGGCGAAGAACAGCCGATGGAATTCAGTGAAAGCCTGGTCCCAACTGGCTGCCGAAAACACCAGGATCGCCAGCAACAGGGCCAGGGTAAGGCGCGCACCGCGTTGAAGCGCCTGGCGCAACACGCCCCTCCTGTGACAAATCGCACTGCCGACGCCAAGAAGCGTCAATGCCGCGAATGCAAGGCGGTACACGTGCCCTGTCAGCAGCTTGACGTCATGCAAATGCCGCAACTCCCTGGCATTGAAGGCCTTCTGCCCGTCGGGAGTGATCAGATCCGCCAGGGCATTGAGTTCCTGGTCATTTCCCAGCCAGTTGGTGACACGGGCCGCGAGTTCGATGCGGTCTGACGTGGAAAGCCCGTAGCTGTCCCGCGGGAAGCCGGGCCTTGTATAGGCAGCGCTCAGCCAGAAGGGCGTCATGACCAGCAGGATGTTGCCCAGGACCAGCAGGGCCGGGGTCATGAGCGTCACAAGCAGATTGGCGAGCCCTGTCACGTCGCTGGACCATCCGACGCTGAAAGGTAGCGCAGGTAGTCCAGCACGAAGGGGTTGCTGCGGCGCTCGGCTCCGATGGTGGTAGGACCCATGTGGCCCGGCAAGACGCGCGTTTCATCCGGCAGGGCAAACAGACGCCCGGTGATGGAGCGCATGAGCGTGTTCAGGTCTGCGTTGGGGAAGTCCGTCCGCCCGATGCTGCCGGCGAACAGGCAGTCGCCACCAAACAGCACGGCAGTTTCCGGCTGATAGAAGGCGACGTGGTCCGGGGCATGCCCTGGCGTGAAGATGGAGCGCAACTCGATGCCGGGCAGACCGCAGGACTCATCGTCGTTTGTCAGGAGACGGTCCGGGACGGGCAGGGCAGGGAAGAGTTGCTGCAGGACGGGATCATCGATTCGCCCGGTCTGCAGACGCGGTGATGCCTGGTGAATGCAAAGGGGCGCCGACGTAAGTCTCACCAGGTCCGCCGCGGCCATCACATGGTCCAGATGGCCGTGAGTGATCAATATACGGGATATTTTCCAGCCGGCCGACGCCGCAGCCGCAACCAGGCGTTCTGCATCGTCCACGGGGTCGATAACAATCGCCTCGCCTGTAGCATGACTTCCGATGATGTAGGCGTTGGTCGCAAACGCGCCCAGCGCAAGTGTCAATACTTCAGGCTTCAACTGACTCTCCATTCGACTTTCTGCGACGCCGCCAAATGTGCCACAGGAGACGAATTTCAGACATCCCCAGCAAAGAGGCGCTGAGCAGGAACACCGCTGCGCCGATCAGCACCTGCAGCATGACTTGCAGGGCGTCGCCGACGATCCCGCCAGGCAGCGGGAGCAGGGAGAGCAGGGGGGTCGAAAGCACGATTGCCAGCGCCATCAAGAGACTCGAAGCCGTCGTCCTGAGCAGGGTCTGTGCCAGCGCGCTTTCTTTTATGCCGCGCCAGCGCCGGCGCAGAATCCAGAGCAACACGGCGACTTCAAAGGCCGTCCCCAGGGAGTTTGCGAGGGCGAGACCGGCCACACCCCGGTCCAGGTCCTGAAGTGGAAGCAGGGCGAGGGGCCCGGCGAGGCTTCCATTGTTTTCAACCAGCAAAACCCCGCTCAAAAGAAAGGCGCCGGCCAGGTTGATCGTCGCCCCGCCCAGAGCAGCCCACAGCGGCGTCACCGTGTCCTTGTCTGCATAATAGCTGCGGGCAACGACCTCAAGCACGGAATGAACGACGAGGCCAAGCGCGAAGAAACGCAAGGTGGACGTGACCAGGGAAGAGGCTGAGGCATCGAAAGCGCCGCGCTCCAGCAAGGCAACGATCGCTTGCCCCAACAGGATCAGACCGACGGCGGCGGGAATGCTGGCGACCAGAATGAAACGAAGCGCACCGGCCATGAAGTCCCGTTTGCCATCGTCATCCCCCATTTCGCTGAGTGCCGCCAGAGTCGGGAAGATCACCGTTCCCATCGCCGTTCCAATCAGCGTTTGCGGGATCTGCATCACACGCCAGCCCCAGCTTAGGGCGCTGACCGAACCCTCTCCCAACCTGGAAGCGATGTTGTTCATCACCAGAAAATTGAGGCTGAAGACCCCGAGCCCGGCGATGCGGGGCAGCATCAGCCGCAGAATTTCGCGCAGGCGCGGGTCCGCGAGATCGATCAGGGGCCACCAGCGCGCCCGAAAATGCAGCAATCCCGGCACCTGGATTCCCAGGTGCAGGAGGGCGCCCAGCACGGCGCCCCAGGCGATGCCATTGATGCCAATGGTCGGAATCAGGAAGATGACGCCAAAGAGGATGCCCACGTCATAGAGCACCGGCGCCAGGGCCGGCAGGAGAAAGTGATTGTGGCTTTGCAAAATCCCCATGCACAGCCCGCTGACGGAGAAAATCAGGGTCGTCAGCAGCAGGATCCGCATCAAGACGACGGTCCGCTCCTGGGCTTCGGCGTCGAAGCCCGGGGCCACCAGATTGGCCGTCAGCCAGGAAGCGCCAAGGAAAGTCAGGAGGCTCAGCAACAGCGTCACCAGAAAGACCGAGTTGATGACGAGGGACGCTGTGCGCCAGGCGCCGTGCCTGTCGCCCCGGGCCAGCAGGCCGCTGAAGACCGGAATGAAGGCGTGGGCCATCGCGCCACCGGCAATCAGTGTGTATATCAGTTCCGGCAAGCCGTTGGCGGCAACATAGGCGTCGTAGTCGCTGCTGAGGCCGAAAACCTGGGCGATGACGACAGTCTGGACAAGACTGATGAGCTTGGCGCCGGCAAATGCCAGTATCACCAGCAGTGTCGAGCGCGCCAGTCTGCGTCGGTGGCGCGCGGGAGATTCCCCTACCTGTTGTGCAACCAATTTACAACGCCGCCAGCGCCGCGCGCGCCTCATCGTAGAAGCGATTTAGCTGAATGGCCTGGGTGTAGGCGTTGCGCGCACCCTGCAGGTCACCGCGCTGTTGCATGACGCGACCTTGCCAGTACCAGGTCTCTTCGACAAAGCGCGCGCCATTGCCCATGTTGACATTGACCAAGGCCTGAACGTCGTCAAGGCGTCCGGCATGGAAATAGGACTCAAAGGGGCCGAACTGGTACCAGGTCATGCGCCAGGGAAGTGTCCCGATGCGACGCGCCTGATCAAAGGCGGTGGCAGCCTCGGCGTGCCGACCCAGACGCACCAGCGAGCTGCCCATGTTGAACCAGGCGTAGGCGTTCTGCCGGTCGGCCCGCGCTTCGTCCCGCGCGGTTTCCAGGGCGACTTCTGCAGCGCCGGCAGGAGTCACCAGATCTCCAAGAATCCGGCGCAACGTGGCTTCCTGTTCCGGCTTGTACAAGACAATGAAGCTGCGGTTGAAGGGTTGCCAGTTGCCATCCAGTTCCTCATAGCTTTCCGTCATCCCGGCAGAGTTCTCACCGGCCCCCAGGAAACTGTCATAGAGCCAAAACGTGTCGGAAGCATCGTGGTAGGCGATGAGAGTCTGGTAGTGACCCAGCCAGTCATATCCTTCGGGCGTAAAGCCCGTCTCCACGACGACTGGCATGTCGGCTGCGAGCAGTTGCTTCAGCAGGTTGATATTTCCGCCCATTCGCGTGACGGCCCGGACGTCCGTCGCCTCGTTGACAAAGGCCACCATCTCATGCGGGCTGACGTTCTTGTCTTCCCGATGCGGCTTGAGTCGATCGGCAATGACAATTTGCCCGCGATTCCAGCCGAAGTAGCTCAGGGCCATGGCCAGATTCGCCGGCCCGCAATTGTTCCAGGTTTGCGTGATGTGGGTAAAGCCTGTCAAACGCAGGGACGCGGGGATTTCGCTTTCCGTCACCTGCGTAACAAGCAGGGGCGGTGGCGCTGTCCAGGTCGGTGAAGGAGGAGGCGTTGCAGTGGGAACGGGGCTGGCGGTCGCCGTGACCATGACCGGCACCGTCGCTGTGGGCCCGGGGGTGCTTGTGGACGGCTCGTCCGTCACCGTGGCATTGGGTAGCGGCAATTCGGCAAGCAAGTCGGATGCAGCAAGGCCGCCTTCCACCGGCACGGCAGTTGGCAAGGTTCCACCTGGAGGCGTGGGGACCATCAGGGCCCGCATGAATGGCAACTGGTCGATGATGCGTTGTTGCTGACCGGGCAACAGCACATGGCGAAAACCATACACGGCTCCGACACCCGCTGCCGCCAGAATTGCCACGGCAAGCAGCAACATGAGCACAACATACAGTGGACGACGGCCAGACCGTCTTCCCCGTCGATAGCGCATCAGCGAATCTCTGCCGCCACGACCGCAGACTGCCAGATCGGCAACGTGAAATCAGAACGACCCACGGGATGACATGCCTTGTCTGGCGAGATTGACATCAGGTCGAACTTGCCTTCGGGCGAAGCTGGTGTTCCGGTGCGCGACAATCACAAGATGTTGTTGGATGATAAGTATCCTTATCAGCAGTAATGTGCTGTCGGGGAACGCAAGGAATGATCAGCCACGTTGATTAAGCGCCCGTTCAATTTGCCTTTGACTGTCCCGCTTCGCTATGGTCCGCCGCTTGTCATATTGCCGCTTGCCTCGCGCCAGGGCGATTTCCAGTTTGGCCAGTCCGTGGTCCAGATAAAGTGTAGTGGGGACTGCCGCCACGCCACGTTCCCGCAACTCTGATGAGATATGCCGGATTTCACGGCGATGCAACAACAGTTTGCGTGGCCGCAGGGGATCGCTGTGTCCGAAACGGCCGGCTTCCTCATAGACGGCAATGTGGCAGCCCACCAGCCAAAGCTCGCCCTCGCGCTCCTGAACATAACCTTCCCGCAGGCTAACGCGGCCTGCGCGTATCGACTTAATCTCCGAGCCCGTCAGGACCAGGCCGGCCTCGTAGCGGTTTCCCAGGAAGTAATCGTGCGCTGCCTTGCGGTTTCGGGCAATGACTTTTACGGCCATGATCGGTACCGAAGTGACTGAATGGTTGCCGTTTCCCTGCCAGAATTGTACCATAGGGTAGTAATTGCATGAGGCATCGCTGATGACTACATCCCACTCATTGCCACTGATTCTTTACGCGGATCAGGACCAGTTGCAATCAAGTCAACTGGAACAAATCCTCGAACGGGAAAACTTTAGCGTCCGCTGCGTGGCAAATGGTGGGGAGGCCCTGTCGAACGCCCGCCGTCTCTTGCCCTCCATCGCCATACTAAACGCAGAATTGCCCGGTGTGGGCGGTCTTGAAATCTTGCGCCAATTGCGCAGTGACGCTTCAACTGCCGGTATCCCGGTCATCATCACGAGTTCTTCTCCTCGCCGGTCTTCGGCGGGAAATCTTATCCCTGAACTGCATGGCGAAGACTGGCTCTACAAACCCTTCAGCCCACGGGAGTTGCTGTCGCGAATTCAGAAAAAACTGCAGTCCTCGCAATTGCACACGGACTTGCAACAACGCACCAGGGAACTGGAAATCCTGTTGCAGGCCATTGGGCAACTCAATCGGGTCAAGACAGTCAATGAGCTTCTGGATCTCATGCCCAGGCTAACGCTTCAATTGTTGCCGGGCTCATTGGTCGCCCTCGGTCGACTGGGCCAGGATGGCCAACTCCGATCAAGGTTGGTGCATCACCAGGACAGCGAGACATCGACTGCGGGGCAGGAAGCCGTGTTTCTGTCCATATTGCAAAGCACGCATGAATCCAACCTCCTCAATGATGCAACAGACCTGCCGTCGGGCTGGACAGGCTGCATGGTTTCTGTGACCCGGCATGGCGAAGACATGCAGGCCAACTGCCTGGTGGCCAGCAGCACTGACAGGTACAGCGAACGCCAACTGAAGCTGCTGGAAGGACTGAATCATCAGGCTGTGCTTGCGCTTCATGATGCCCAGTTGCTCGAAGTGATAACGAAACAAAACATGGATTTGGAAGAGACCGTGCGCGAGCGCAGTGCGGACCTGGAAACTGCGCAGAACATGCTCATCCGCAGCGAAAAGCTGGTGACAATCGGTCATCTGGCAGCCGGACTCGCCCACGAGATCAATAACCCGCTGCAGCCGATTCGCATCCTGCTTGACGACATGCTGGAAGACATCCGTGAGGGTGTTCTGCCGGAAGCCGGGGACGTGGTTCGCATTCAGGAGAGCATCGACAGGATTACCAGGACGGTTGGCCAGGTACTGGGATTCACGCGCCGCGACCGTGAAGACTCGGTCTTTGCTTCACTCGACCCTGGAGAATTGCTGGAAAATGTCGTTCAACTAAACCGAAAACTCTTTCGGAAGGATGGACTGGGCCTGGAAGTCAACCTGCCTCCGCTCCCGCCCGTCCTTGGCAACCGCGACCAGCTTGAGCAGGTCTTCATCAATCTGTTTCTCAATGCCCGTTCGGCCATGTCACGCGGCAACACTCTTAACCTTTCCGCGTCGCTCGTTCAGGAGATGGTAGAGATTCGGGTTTGCGATAGCGGGCAAGGCATTGCCCCGGAGCACCTGCAGGAAATCTTCGAACCCTATTTTACGACCCGTGAAGAAGGCCGCGGTCTGGGGTTGTTCATCAGCAACAGCATCATCCAGCAGCATCGCGGGACCATTCGGGTCGAAAGCGTGCCGGGTGAAGGCGCGACTTTCATCGTTCACATTCCTGTCGAGGCGGAAATCGGCGACAGGTCGCCCTAACTGACCGCTTCCCAGGAGGCCTGAAACTCCATCAGCGTCAACGTGCCCTGCCCCCACTCAAGGGCGCTTTGCAGCGGCGCGGCGACAATTCGAAGCACCGCGCCCTCATTTGCGCAGTCCAGCACCTTCACTCCGAGTGCGGGGGCGCTGTTGAGTAGTTGCGCTGCGAAGCCGGACATCAACTCCATCGCTTCGTTCACGGTGCTGCGCAAGCCCAGTGAGCCATGCAGACAAACGCTTGCAAGGGCCACACTGCCGAATTGGGAGCTTTCCAAAAGAGGAGAATTGGCAGCCAGTTGAAGACCCGCCTCCGCGTACGTCGCAAGGTAAAAGGAAGTAAACTCCGCGGGATCGGTCTGAACGGGGAATGGAAAGGTAGGCACGGGGACCGGCGTTACCGTTGGCAAGGGAACAGGAGTCTCCATCCCGGCATCCACATCCGTTCCCGACCCGTCCCCGGAATCAGAGACCGCAGGAGCGGGCGAAACCGGCGCCGGTGTCAATACGGGGCCAGTCTGACCACCTCCAGGAGCTGCTGCGACTGTCGCCTCGCCAGGGGCGGAATCCCCCAGGGATGCGGCCGTCTGTGGCTCCATTCCGGGGCCCGACGTGACCGTGTCCGTCCGACCTGCGTCTTCAACTCCTGTCGCAACCGCCGCGTCCATCGTCGCCATGGCAGTCGCTTCCACCGCCTGGGCAACTTCTGTGTCCGGAACGGTCGTGGGAGTCGCCAGGTTCAGTTCGATGCCGAAATAACGCAACATCAACCAGCCACCGGCGATCAGCAGGATGACCAGCACCAGGTAACTGACCGGAGTCGAATAGTCGTCGAAGCCGCCCGGAAAGTGTAAGGATGGCATGCGCGGTCTGGAGAATCGTGGCCGCGACAGCTGCCAGTCCCGCCCACCTCCGGAACCCAGGCCTGAGGGAAAGCGGTCGTCCAGGGCGGATAGCAGGGAACGCGCCTGCTGATCGTTGGGGTCGAGGCGCAACACTTCATCAAGCGCCTCCCTGGCGGCTGTGGCATCCCTGACCGAATGCGCGAGAAGCCACCAGGCATCGGTGTTGTCCGGATCCTGCTCCAGCAGGGAACGGATCAGATTCTCAGCATCTTCCAGGTTGCCGGCTTCAATATAGGCATGAGCCTGGGCGAGAATTTGGACGCTCGATCCGCTCATCCCTGCCTCCCGGTGTCATAAAGGCGCAGGTTCCTGGTTTCGGGAGATTGCCCGATTGCGCGGCAGTTCACGGCGCAAGACGATGCGGGCCTGTAATGTGCCCCGGAGAGGATTTGAACCTCCACCCCCGAAAGGACACAGCCCTCAACCGTGCGCGTCTGCCTGTTCCGCCACCGGGGCAATCGGCACAAGTATAGCGTCGGCGCCCTTGCTGTCAATGCCACGCTACCAGGGCATGCATTTTGTGCTACACTCTGCGGCGACTTGCAGGAGAAGGCATGCGCATAGCTGTTGACGCCATGGGCAGCGACAATTGCCCGGTTCCAGATGTTACCGGCGCCGTAATGGCCGCCAGCGAAAACGACCTTGGCATCGTTCTTGTAGGCGATACCGGGCGCATTAGCAAGGCACTGGACAGGCACAGGGTCAATGGCTTGCCCATCGAAATCTGCCACAGTTCCCAGGCCGTCACCATGACGGACCGACCCGCCGTCGCCAGCAAGGGCAAACCCGACTCATCCATGCACGTCGGCATGCGCATGGTCAGGGACGGCCAGGCCGATGCCTTTGTCAGTATGGGCAACACCGGCGCCGCGCTGACCATTGCGACGCTGTTTACCCTGCGACGAATATCCGGCGTTAAACGGCCGGCCGTCAGCGGCATCTTCCCTATCGGGCACAAGATCGTGATCCTGCTGGATATCGGCGCCAATACCAATTCAAGGCCAGAATGGCTTCTGCAATTCGCCCTGATGGGACAGATCTACGCACAGAATGTCCTCAATATTTCAGTTCCCCACGTCGGTCTGATTTCAAACGGCGAGGAAGAAGGCAAGGGCGACGACCTGGTGCGGCAGACGGACCCGCTGCTGCGCAACAGTGGCCTGAATTATGTCGGGAACATCGAACCGAAGGACGTCTTTGGAGGCAAGGTTGACGTCGTCATCAGCGACGGCTTTCTTGGCAACATGCTGGTCAAGACCTTTGAGTCCACTTCCCGCTACGTAACCCGACTGATCTATGAAGAAATCCGTTCTGACCCCCTTTCCCTGCTCGCAGGCGCCATCCTTCAGCCGGCTTTCAGGCGCGTCAAGCGCCGGGCGGACACTTTTGAGGTAGGTGGCGCGCCTCTTCTGGGCGTCAATGGTGTGGTTATAATCGGGCATGGTCGATCCAATGCCAGAGCGGTCTGCAATGCGATTCGGCAGGCGGCCCGTGCAGTGGAAGGCAACGTCATTGAGGCCATACGCTCTGGCGTTCAAACCCATCCTGTTGGTTAGCGGGACAGGAGCCAGGCTGCCATGGACTTGTTGCGAAACGGACGTCCCAGGGTCGTCGTGACCGGGCTGGGCGCAGTGACTGCCCTCGGAAATGCACGGTCGCTATGGGAAGGACTGAAGGCGGGCCGCTCCGGCATTCGCCGGCTGGAAACGATTGAAACGGAGCACGTGCCGGTCAAGATCGGCGGCGAAGTGCGGGAGTTTGACCCGACCGAATTCATCGAGCGCAAGGAAGCCAGGCGCATGGGCCGCGCCTCCCAGTTTGCTGTGGCTGCCTCAAAAATGGCGATCGACGATGCAGGCCTGAGCGTTGATGAGATTGAGGCCCAGGGGGAAAAGGTCGGAGTTGTCATGGGCACGTCGCTGGGCGCCCACGAGATGGCGGAAACCAGCACCTGGCGTTACAAGACCAGCGGCTACCGCAAACCCAATCCATTGTCGCTCATCAATTCCCTGCCCAACATGCCGGCCCATTATGTCAGCCGTTTCCTCCGCGCCCTGGGGCCGCTAAATGCCCCGTCGACGGCATGCGCCGCCGGCACCCAGGCCGTTGGCGATGCAAGTGATCTCATTCGCAACGGACGTTCCGATGTGGCGATTGCCGGTGGCGTTGAGGCCGTCTTGCAGGACTATGCCCTGGCCGGCTTTGAGGCCATGCAGGCCCTTGCAGCCGGCTACAATGACAATCCGGAAAAAGCCAGCCAGCCCTTTGACCTCAATCGCTCCGGCTTCGTTTTCAGCGAGGGCTGTGGCGTCCTCATCCTGGAGAGCCTCGCCCACGCGTTGCGTCGCGGGGCGCGCATCTATGCGGAGATTCTGGGGCATGCCTCGTCCTCGGATGCCTATCACATCGCCGCCCTGGACCCCGAAGGGGGCGGCGCCATCCGCTCCATGCAATGGGCACTGGACGATGCCCACGTCGACCCCTCCGAGCTCCAGTACGTCAACGCCCACGGCACCTCGACCCAGGCCAATGACAAAATGGAGACCCTCGCCATACATCGTATTTTTCGTGAACACGCGCCCGGTCTGGCGGTATCTTCAACCAAAAGCATGATGGGACATGCGCTGGGCGGTTCCGGCGCCATAGAGGCCATCGCCAGCGCGATGTCCCTGTTTGAGCGGGTGCTGCACCCGACCATCAATTACCAGACGCCGGACCCCGAATGCGACCTGGACTACGTTCCCAACGAAGCCCGCGATGTCCCGGAACTGAACATGCTGATGTCCAACAGCTTTGGCCTGGGCGGCCAAAACGCCTCGATCGTCATGTCGCGTTTCTGATCAGACGGTGGTCTCCCGCGGCCCGGACTGAAAATTCAGCTTGAGGTCAGCCGGGTTCCAGGGCCCGCCCCTTTCATGAAAGGCCAAAGCCATACTTTCCTACTTGATGCGGCACATGGCGGCAGAGACAACACATGAATGAATCGGCCGTGGTGATCGGCGGTGGCCTGGCCGGAAGCGAGGCGGCCTGGCAACTGGCGCAACGGGGCGTTGCCGTCACGCTCTACGAAATGCGGCCGAACCAGAGCACGGGCGCGCACGTCAGCGACCGTCTGGCCGAACTGGTCTGCAGCAATTCACTCGGCTCACGTCTGGTGGATCGGGCATCCGGCCTGCTACAGGCGGAGACGCGACGTTTGGGTTCCCTGCTGCTGGATTGCGCGGGTCGTTCGGCTGTCCCGGCCGGCGGCGCGCTGGCCGTTGATCGCGAGGCCTTCGCCGAAGAGGTCACTGCAGCGATCAGCCGGCATCCAGCCATCCGGCTGCTGCGCGAGGAGGTCAGGGAGATTCCGGAAGGCCCGGTCATCGTGGCCACCGGCCCGCTCACCTCCCCTTCCCTGACCCAATCGCTCGCCGGGCTTGCCGGCGAGGAACACCTTTACTTTTATGACGCGATTTCCCCAATCGTCCAGGCGGAAAGCATTGACATGGGGATCGCTTTCCGCGCCAGTCGTCGGGAAAGCGACGCCAACGGGCAAGGCGATTACATAAATTGTCCGCTGGATGAGAGTGAATATCGGCGTTTTGTCAACGCCCTCCTAGAGGCTGACCGCATCGAATTGCGCGACTTCGAACGCGAGGACCCGCAATTCTTCGAGCGCTGCGTCCCCATCGAACACCTTGCCGAACGGGGGCCGGACACGCTTGCCTTCGGGCCGATGCGTCCCGTTGGACTGCGGGACCCCCGAACGGGATTGCGACCTCACGCCGTCGTTCAGTTGCGGCAGGACAATCTCGCCGGCAGCCTTTACAACATTGTCGGTTTCCAGACAAACATCCGCTGGGGGGCGCAAAAGGAGATATTTCGAATGATTCCGGGTCTGGCCAACGCAGAGTTTGTACGCATGGGCCAGATGCACCGCAACACCTTCCTTAACGCCCCTGCCCTTCTCAATGCCGGCCTCAATCTGCGCCTGCGATCGGATCTGTTCATCGCGGGCCAGCTGACGGGCGTGGAGGGTTACGTGGGGAATATTGTCACGGGCCTGATCGCTGCGATCAATTTGTGGAGACATTTGCGTGGCTTTGAAACCTGGACTCCTCCCCGTTCCACGATGACCGGTTCCCTGCTACACTACGTTTCTCATGCGGACCCGCGGGAATTCCAACCCATGAAAGCGAACTTCGGCATTTTGCCGCCATTGCAGACCCGCATCCGGCGCAAGCGCGAACGCTATCAGGCCTACGCGGCGCGGGCCCTGCGAGATTTGGAGACTGATTTGCAGACTCTGGGGGACCCCACGCTGCTTTCCGCTGAATCCATGCCGTCACGAGACTGAACTGCCACCAGTGAACGACTATCGCTACGACGACAACGAACACAGGGAAAGAGCCATTTTGGTGGGCGCGGCGATCAAGGGCAGCAACCCCTTGCTGGGCCTCGACGATTCGCTCGACGAACTGGCCCTGCTGGCGGACACGGCCGGCATGATGGTTTGCGGCAGAGCCAGCCAGCAGGTGGAACGCATTGACCCGGCGACCTGGATTGGTTCCGGCAAGGTGGATGAAGTCTGTTCCCTGATCGATGAATCTGACGCCGAAGTAGTGGTGTTTGACGACGAACTCTCGCCGCGTCATCAGCGCGAACTGGAGAAGCGCTTTGGCGAAGACGTCAAATTGCTGGACCGCTCGGCATTGATTCTGGATATTTTTGCCCAGCACGCCAGCACACGCGAAGGCGCGCTGCAGGTTGAGCTCGCCCAGTACGAGTACCGCCTGCCGCGCTTGACCCGGCAATGGACGCATCTGGCCCGTCAGGCTGGAGGCGGCGCGGCGCGGGGCGGCGCAGGAGGTGTGGGACTGCGCGGCCCCGGCGAGACCCAGCTGGAAGTGGACCGCCGTGAAATTGGCCGCAAGATCCGAAAACTGAAACAGGACCTGTCCCAGGTCCGGGCGCACAGGGGCCGCTACCGCTCGCGCCGTACCCGTGGCAACATCCCGGTGGTCGCGCTGGTCGGTTATACCAACGCCGGCAAGTCCACTCTTTTTCGCGCCCTGACTGAGTCCAGCGTCTACGTCGCCGACCAGCTCTTTGCAACCCTTGATCCCACCACCCGCAAGACCCCGTTGCCTTCCGGCCGCGAAATCCTGCTGACGGACACTGTGGGCTTCATTCAGAAGTTGCCCACCACGTTGATCGAGGCCTTTCAGGCCACGTTGGAGGAAGTGCTGGATGCCGACATGGCCCTGCACGTCGTGGATGCCTCGCATCCCAACGCACTTCAACATATTGAGGCGGTGGAGGATACGCTGGCCGCCATCGAAATGCCCCGTGTGCCCCATCTCCTGGTCTGGAACAAACTGGACCTGGCCGACGCCGAAGCGAAACAGCCACGCCTTCCGGGTGACCTCTATGCCGACGTCGCCGCGGTGTCGGCGCTCAAGGGAACGGGGCTGGACAACTTGCTTCAACGGATTGAGAGTTTGCTGGCCGAAGGTGAACACGAGGTCCGGCTGCACCTGCCCTGGGACCGCGGAGACCTGATTTCGGTCCTCTATGATTCTGCAACCGTGGACCAGGTGGAACACAGGCCCGACGGCGTGACACTGACGGCTTCCCTCTCCGCCAGCCTCTACGACCGCTACAGAGAGTTTCTCGTCCCCACGCCATGAGCGTTGGCCATTGCACCCGCCTTCTGCGTTCTCCTGAAGAGATGCAGGAAACCGTGGCCCTGCAACAGGAAATCTGGCATTCGCCCGGCGTCGAGGTCATGCCGGTTCACGCCCTGTTAGCCACGTCAAAAAATGGCGGGCAGGTCCTGGGCGCATTCGTCGATGGCGCCCTGGCCGGAATGACCGTCGGGATGGCCGCCTGGCGCGACGGCCAACGTTTTCTGCTTTCCCACATGGCCGGCGTCCATCCGCGCTTTCAGGGCTCTGGCATCGGCACTGCCCTCAAATCGCGCCAAAGAGAAATAGCGCGTGACGCCGGCTATCGCAGCATTCGCTGGACCTTTGATCCCTTGCAACGAGGCAATGCCAATTTCAACTTTCGCCTGCCAGGAGTCAGTTCAGACCGATACTACGTGGACTACTACGGCGAAATGGAAGACGGGATCAATGCCGGCTTGCCCAGCGACCGGCTGGAAGCGCACTGGCCCACCCGCGGCAGACGGCGACGCAAATCACCGGCGCCTGCATCGCCTGACCAACTCTTGCTCGCTTCCAACCGGGAGGGGCATCCAGAACACAGCGGCCCTGGCGAAAGTGAGGACGTCACCGGCATCGAGATTCCTGGGTCTCTGGCTGTGCTTAAGGAGAAGGACCCCTCGCTGGCGCTGGACTGGCGTCTGGCCGTACGAGAGGCCTTTGTCACGGCATTCGCCCGCGGGTTCCGGGCCGTGGACTTCATTTCCATGGATGAAAGGCCGGTCTATGTGCTTGCCGCGCCGCAACCCTGGTACCTCTACGTGTTGCAATGCAGTGACGGGTCGCTGTATACGGGCATAAGCGTGGACGTACAGCGCCGTCTTGGTCAGCATCAGGCAGGAAAGGGAGCCGTCTATACCGCCATGCGCCGTCCCCTGCGCCTGCTGGCCTTCTGGCGTTATACCGGACAGGGGGCAGCCCGTCGCGCGGAAGCCGGCTTCAAGCAGTTGCCCAGAGCTGCCAAATTCGACCAGATAGCGTCGGCAACGACCTGGCAGGGCGGAAAACATCAGCGCCTGTAAGGCAATTTGCCAGTTATGGTAGTATTCTCATTTACCTTTGGGTGTAGAAAAAGGATCGTTCCATGAGGAAGAAGTTTGCCCTGTTGCTGGCGTCCCTCATACTGCTCGTTCCGGCCCTTGCGGCTGGGGCGCAGGACCTGCCGGACCTCGGTGGCGCGACCATCACCGTGGCCGTCGAGAACGCCTACAAGCCCTTCAGCTTTATCGACGAGGCCAGCGGCGAAGCCGTCGGCTGGGACTACGACACGCTCCACGAACTCTGTGACCGCCTTAACTGCGTGCCCGAATTCATCGAAACCGCCTGGGACGGCATGATCCTCGCCGTCTCCAACGGTGAATACGACATGGCCGCCGACGGCATCACCATCAAGCCCGATCGCGCCGAAATCGTGGACTTCTCCGATGGCTACGTCTCCCTCGTGCAGGTCCTGCTCGGACGCATCGACGAGATGCGCTTCGACGGTGGTGAGGCCCTCGCCGCGGACGAAAGCCTGCTGATCGGCGTCCAGCCCGGCACCACCAACTACTGGGTGGCGCTGGAACTGGTCGGTGAGGAGCGCCTCGTCACCTACGAGACCTTCCCCGTCGCCGTGCAGGCCCTGATCGCCGGTGACGTCGACGCCGTCGTGATGGATGACGTCGCCGGTCAGGGTTACGTCGGCGTCAACGCCGACCTGCTGCAGATCGTCGGCGATCCGCTGACCTCCGAGGAAGAACTTGGATTCATCTTCCCGCTCGGCTCGGAGCTGCGCGATGCCATGAACGCCGGCCTCGATTCCATGCGCGAGGACGGCACGCTGGAGGCCATCAACAACAAGTGGTTCCTCGGGGCCGAACCTGCCGCGGCACTGCCGGACCTCGGTGGCGCGACCATCACCGTGGCCGTCGAGAACGCCTACAAGCCCTTCAGCTTTATCGACGAGGCCAGCGGCGAAGCCGTCGGCTGGGACTACGACACGCTCCACGAACTCTGTGACCGCCTTAACTGCGTGCCCGAATTCATCGAAACCGCCTGGGACGGCATGATCCTCGCCGTCTCCAACGGTGAATACGACATGGCCGCCGACGGCATCACCATCAAGCCCGATCGCGCCGAAATCGTGGACTTCTCCGATGGCTACGTCTCCCTCGTGCAGGTCCTGCTCGGACGCATCGACGAGATGCGCTTCGACGGTGGTGAGGCCCTCGCCGCGGACGAAAGCCTGCTGATCGGCGTCCAGCCCGGCACCACCAACTACTGGGTGGCGCTGGAACTGGTCGGTGAGGAGCGCCTCGTCACCTACGAGACCTTCCCCGTCGCCGTGCAGGCCCTGATCGCCGGTGACGTCGACGCCGTCGTGATGGATGACGTCGCCGGTCAGGGTTACGTCGGCGTCAACGCCGACCTGCTGCAGATCGTCGGCGATCCGCTGACCTCCGAGGAAGAACTTGGATTCATCTTCCCGCTCGGCTCGGAGCTGCGCGATGCCATGAACGCCGGCCTCGATTCCATGCGCGAGGACGGCACGCTGGAGGCCATTAACAACAAGTGGTTCCTCGGAGCCTGATCAGGCGCCAGGGCGGGCCCGAACCAGACAAGGAGTCTCAGACACGTGGCTCCGCACCGTAGTCGCAGTTTCCAGCAGACATCGCTGGAAATCGCGGCGCGGCAAGCGCGTTCCCGGGTCGGGCCTGTAGACTGGCTCTACAGTTTCCCGTGGTGGGCGCTGACGATGGTCGTCGTCGGCGTCCTCATCGGCATCAGCATTGCCGCGGATGCCATCTACTCGGATATCTTCGGCAAATTGCAGGCCGGCATCGCCATGTCCTTGCGCGTTGCCGGCTTTGCCTACGTCAGCGCCATCCTGATTGGACTGGTGGTAGGCATGATTCGTTCCAGCGCTCCCCGCCCCGGCAAGGGCGTCGCGGGCCGCCTGGGAAGTCTGCTGCACCTGTTTCTCTACAACCTTGCATCACTATACGTGGCGATCATGCGCGGCCTGCCGATATTGATCGTGTTGCTCATCTTCGCCTTCGTCATCGTTCCTGCGGTTAGGCGCTGGATTACCGAAGTGACTGGCGTGGCATTCACGTTTCGCGGCAGCTCCTGGGAATCGGCGGTAATCGCCCTGGCCTTCACCTATGGCGCTTTCCTCTCGGAGACCTTTCGCGCGGGCATTCAGTCCATTGAGACGGGTCAAAGCGAGGCTGCCCGGTCCCTTGGCATGACCTGGTTCCAGTCGATGCGATTCATCATCCTGCCGCAGGCCATACGTCGCATTCTGCCGCCCCTGGGAAACGACCTGGTCGCCATGATCAAGGACTCGGCGCTGGTCTCCATCCTCGGCGTTCGCGACATCACGCAAATCGCCAAGGTGTCTTCCGGCGCATCCTTCCGTTACCTGGAGACTTATTCGGTCGCCGCGATGATTTACCTGCTTCTGACGTTTCTCGGCATGCTGGGCGTCGGACTTGTCGAACGGCGCAACCGAAACTACCCCGGTGAGGACTCCTGAGTCCCGACTGCTGCCGGCAGGCGGGCCCAATAGATGTCCGGGCTGAACATGCTATGCACGAAAATCCGCATGTCCGGCGATATCGTAAGCCCGGCCAGCGGCGCTTCAAGATCCGTAAACAGGACTTGCTCCACATCCTCGTTGCTGCAGCCTTCAGGGGTGCTGCAGAGTTCCGGCTGGACCCTGCTGACAACACCGCGAGTGCCCAACGAGTGGGAGAAATAAAGCCAGCCGTCCTCGGCCAGCACCAGGCTGGTGGCGTTTTGCAGACCGGACACCAGGGGGCGCGTATCCGCCGGCACACCACTGTCGGACAGCACTTCGTTGCGCGGCGCCCATTCGATGGCTCTGCGGGCGCTGCCGGTGTTGGCCACGTAGACCCGCTCCTCGTCCAGGGCGATCCCGGTTGGTGAGCGCAATCCCTGTATCACTTCGCGCGCAGCGCCGCCGCGATATACCAGCATGGCCCGATTCTGTTTCAGACTGGTAACCAGAAAGTCCTGTTCGCCCAGCGCTGCGATTCCCCAGGGGCCGTCAAGATCGCCCCGGACCTCCCGCACACCGCTTCGGGTTACGCGCAACAGGGCGTCGCGCTCGTAGTCCGGTGCCCAGATTGTCAGGATGCCGGAGTTGTCACGATCAACATGAAGAGAATGGGCATTCAGCACGCCATAGATGTAGGGTCGGGTGCTGGCATCGCGCGAATTGATTTCGTACAGGGTCGAATCGCCCGTGCAGGCCGCATAGAGATAGTCTGCGAACCAGTACAGGGCGTTGGGGCGCTGAACGTTTCCCGTCAGCAGAAAGAGTTGCTCCTGTCGCAAGGGCAGTTCCACGCTTGATTCTGGAGCTGCTTCGGCTTGCGGAGTCTCCTCGACCTCGGCCTGTGCAGCCAGGGCGAGGGCCGCCAGCAGGGTTACAGTCAATGACAAAAAAGTGGCCAGTCGCCGCATAGATCCTCAAGTCCCTGAATCGTGATCCATTATCCGCGTGAAACGCCAGAAACGCCAGCGGCTGTTATACTTCGAATATTCAGGATGTAATGTATTCAGGCACAGGATTGTTTCACTGTTGTCGTATCCTTCGATCCCTCCATGTTGACAAAGAGGGGTCAGGCAATTGCCCGGCGCTTCCTGGTAACCCGCATGTTGCGTCCCTGAATTGCTTGAGGGATGGACTGTGAAAGCGATCAGGAAGGTGAGCGCCCTTTGGCGTTACAAAGCAAACTGGCCCGTATTCCCCTGGAATCGGCAGCATGCGCTTGCCTCGACTGACAGAGCTGGCACTGTTGTGTTGCCTGGCGCTGCTGACGCTTTCCTGTAGCCCTTCCCGGCAGGGAGGGGACCTGCTGGTGACGCTGCTGACCGACGGTTCGGAGCGTTCCATTCTGGTGCCTGCATCCACTTCTGTGTCTTCCCTGCTCGAACAGGCGGATGTCGTGCTGGGCCCCCTCGATCGGATCGAGCCCCCACTGACCACCATGCTGCTTGATGACACCCGCATTACGATCGTCCGGGTGCTTGAAGAGGAGCGCTGCCAGCGCCACCCCATTCCCTTTCGGGTAGTTGGCCCTGGCGAAACTGCCAGCGGCGCCACCCAACGCGTTCAGACGGGCTTGCCGGGAGAGGAAGAACGCTGCCATCGAATTCGATTTGAGGACGGAATCGAACGGGACCGCGTGGAAACCAGCCGTGTCGTCATTCGAGAAGCGGTTGATGAAGTCTGGCAGGAAGACACCCTGACCGAAGTCGAGCCGCTTTCCTTTCCCGGGACTCTGGTCTGGTTGAGCGGCGGCAATGCATGGCTGGCGCGCGGGAACAGCGACCGGTTGCGCCAGTTGACGCAGGACGGGAAACTGGATGGCAGGGTGCTGTCGCTTTCTGCCGACGGCAACCGCCTACTCTACACAAGAAAACAGGTTGAAGAGCGAAATAATTCGGGTGGCAATGCATTGTGGCTCATCCAGGACCTGGACAATCCTTCCAATATTGTTCGGCTGCTGCCGGAGAACGTACTTCATGCCGGCTGGAGGCCAGGAAGTGCCGTGGAATTCGCCTATACGGACAGCGCGGCGAAGAAGAGTGTCTCGATTTTGCGCATTGATCCCGATACAGGAGAGATCCTGTCGTTTCGCGAACTGCTGGCACCGAATCCTGAGGACGGAGCGCAGCATGCCATCACAGGTTTCAATTGGTCAGGTGATGGCAGGCAGCTCTCCTGGGTGCAGGGGGCTTCCATCGGAATAATGGATATGAACGGCAACAACGTCTCCTTGTCATCGGGTGAAACCGGCATTGGGAACGCGACGGCCCCTTGCGCCAGTCATGCTCCGGTCTGGTCCCCTGACAACCGCTTCGTCGCGATCGCTTCGCCGGCAAGGTTGGATGCGCCTTCATCGCTTTCCATCATCGACTGGAAGGGTGAATTGCAGGTCCCGCTGGTGACAAACGTTGGGCCCTGCCCCGCACCCGCGTGGGCGCCGGTTCGGGAGTCCGGATTGCTGGCCCATTTGCAGGCCAGGGACCCCGACCGCCCTGTCTCGCGCGCGGGTCATGAACTGATGATTCTTGATCGCGACGGCAGCAATCAGACATTGCTTTTCCCGGATGCCGGTCAGCCCGGTCTTGAGCCACAGCAAGTGGTCTGGAGCTCGGACGCGCGGCTGCTCGCCCTGATCTGGCAGGAACAACTTTGGCTTGTCGACGTCCTCAGCGCCGAGGCATGGCCATTTCCATTCTCCGGCGACGTTTCCCGCATTGAGTGGTCTCGCTGATGCGTCAGTCGGTTCTGGTCCTTGTCTCGCTGGCCGCCGTTGCCGGCAGCCTGGTGGCAACGCTGGTTACCGTTGTCGAACGCGATCGTCTGCTGCGCGGGTACGCCAATGCCACACAGATGATTGACCTTCCCCCGGTGCAGCCAGAACTCGGCGTCAATGCCGAGTTGACGCAATACACGGCAGACGAACTGGACGATCACCTTACCCGCATGGACAGGGCGGGCATCACCTGGCTGCGTCAGCAATTCCGGTGGAATGAAATCGAAACGCAGCCGGGAGTATATGACTGGGACGAAACGGACAACATCGTCGCCGCCCTTGCGGACCATCCGCAAATGCGACTGGTCGCCGTTTTGCTAAACACCCCCGCCTTTGCCCGCAGCGTTGACCACGTAACAGCCCCACCGCGAGACCCGGCCGCATTCGCCGCCTTCGCGCAGGTCTTCGCAGGCCGTTATGGGGATGTTATCGACTATTACCAGATTTGGGACGAGCCCAACCTGACAGACGCATGGGGGCAACTGGACCCGTCGCCGACGCATTACCTTAAGATGTTGCAGGCCGCCTGGCGGGTCATTCATGACGTTGATGCAGAAGCTACCGTCATCGCTGCCGCTCTGGCGCCAACCACCGAAAAGGGGCCACGCAACGTCAGCGACATCGACTATCTGGCGTCCCTGTATGCGCTCGGCGCCGCCGACTGGATGGACGTCGTCGCCGCCAAGCCCTATGGCTTCGATACTTCACCGGACGATCGCCGTGTGTCGCCCGACCACCTGAACTTTTCGCGCATCATCGCCCTGCGCGAACTCATGACGCGCCATGGCGATGGCGACAAGCCCATGCATGCCAGCGCCTGGGGCTGGAACAGCCTGCCGGAAGACTGGAGTGGCGCGCCTTCAATTTGGGGTGCAGTGACCAGCGAACAACGCAGCGAGTGGACTCTGGCGGCGCTGGAACGGGCGCAACGGGAATGGCCCTGGCTGGGCGCCATGATCTTGCAGCATTGGCAGCCGCCGTACCCGGTTGACGATCCGCAACAGGGTTTCGCGCTGCTGGATGCCAACAATCAGGAGACGCCCACCCTGCTGGCGCTTGAAGCGCGCGCGCCCGCCAGAGGCGCAGGGGTCGGCTTTCACCCGGTGGACAGCCCATGGGCGCAGTACAGCGGCCAGTGGTCCTTTGGTATCCAGGGCGCAGACTTCGGTTGGTCCAATGACAGCGAAGTGCTGTTTGACTTCATCGGTGAGGAAGTAGCCCTGCGCGTGCGGGAAGGGGATTATGTCGCCTGGTTTTACGCCAGCGTAGACGGGGAACCGGCCAACGCCCTGCCCCGCGATCCGAAGGGCAATGCCTACCTCACCCTGACCAGCGCCACCCGTCAGCCCAGGGAACAGCTCGTGACCCTGGCCCGCGATCTGGGTCCGGGTCCGCATCGCCTGACGCTTTCGGCAGTTGATCTGGTGGCGCAGGAACGCCAGCCACGTTGGGCGTTTGGCGGCTTCGCAGTCGGCCTGGGCGATCCTGCGCTCAGCTGGCAGCGGCAAATCAGCGCCGGCCTGCTGGCAACCGTGGTGTCGGCTTTTGCCCTGTTCCAGTCGCTCAGGGGCCTCGAATGGCGAGGGCTGCTGGATCGCCTGGCAGGCAAATGGCCCTCTCCGCCCTTTGGGCCCGAACGCCTTGTCGGCCTTCTTGCTTCGCTTATCCTGATGGTCGGCATGTTGTTTACCTGGGGAGACGCGTTGCCGGCACTGGTCCGGCGTGAGGCACTCCACCCCTTGCTGGCCGTCTTCACCGCCGGGCTCGTCCTCCTGCAGCCCGGGCCATTGATCACCCTCGTTGCCCTGTTGCTTCTCTTTGTATTGTTCTTCAATCGTCCGGCACTGGGACTGATGCTCACGCTCTTTTGGGCGCCCTTCTACCTGTTTCCGCTCCAGCTCTTCCGCTTCGCCTTTCCACTGGCGGAGGTGATGATCCTGCTAACCACCCTGGCATGGAGTAGCCGACAGTTGCTGAATTGGGCGCGACAGCACAAGGGACTGCTCCAAAGATCACCGTCTGCGCCTCGAGTTCGTGCGGTGAATTCACTGGATTTGCTGCTGTTGCTGTGGCTGCTGTTTGGGTTGGTCGCCTTCACCTGGTCACGGGAAAGCGGGCCGGCCCTGACCGAATTGCGCGTTCTCTTTGTCGAGCCCGCCCTCTTCTATTTGATCTTCCGACACGAAGCGCGGGACCTGAAGACGCGAACTCAACTGACGGACGCCCTGCTCGCGGCCGGGTTGCTGGTCGCGTTGATTGGCCTGTGGCTCTTCTTCAGGGGCGAAGGGGTTATCACCGCTGAGGGTGGGGCCCGTCGACTGGTCAGCGTTTACGGCTCTCCCAACAATGCCGCCCTTTTCCTCGGGCGTTGTTTGCCATTTGCGCTGGCCTGGACGCTGTCGGGGCCCTGGCAGCTGCGTCGCTGGCTGGCGCTTGCGATCAGCGTTGTCTGCCTGCTGGCCTTCCTCCTGACGCAAAGTGCCGGTGGATTGCTGCTGGGCCTGCCGCTTTCGCTGGCGACCCTTGCGCTGATCCACTGGCGGCGCCGTGCAATCCTGCCACTGGTTGGTCTGTCCGCGGTCGGCGCTGCCACTTTCGCCATTCTCACGGCCAGCAGCCCGCGCTTTGCCCGCCTGCTCGATTTTACCAGCGGCACGGTGCGCATCCGTTTGCAACTGTGGCAAAGTACCCTGGCCATGTTGCGCGACGACCCCCTGCGTGGCCTTGGGCTGGACCAGTTTCTCTACGCCTATCGTGACATCTGGATTCTGCCGGACGCCTGGCGTGAGCCCAATTTGTCCCATCCCCACAACATCCTGTTTGACTTCTGGGTCCGCCTGGGCCTGGCGGGCCCGCTGCTTTTGATCGCCCTGCTGGCCGCCTTTTGGCGCGGAGCGCTCCAGGCCCTGCGCCGCGTATCCCGATATGAAGAAAAAGCCCTGCTGGCCGGCGCCGCAGGCTCCATGGTCAGCCTTGTTGCGCACGGTCTGGTCGACAACAGTGTGTTCATCCACGACCTGGTGTACGTCTTTGTCCTGCTCCCAGGTCTCGTATGCAACGCAGGGATGGACGAAAAACGGGCCGATTGAGCAACGCTCATGTGGTAAACTGCCCGCGCTGCTCCAGTTCCGGAGGACGAGTTGCGACTGCTGATTACCGGTGGCGCCGGTTTCATTGGGTCCCATCTCTGTGACCGGGCGCTTGCCGAAGGCCACGACGTCGTGGCCATGGACAGTCTCATCACCGGCAATCGCGCCAACATTGCACACCTCGAAGACAACCCGGCCTTTCGCTTCATCCAGCACGACGTTACAAGGTACATTGACTTTGAGGGGCCGCTGGACGTCGTGCTGCATTTTGCTTCACCTGCCAGCCCGGTCGACTACGTCAAACTGCCCATCCAGACCCTCAAGGCCAGTTCGCTGGGAACGCACAATGCCCTTGGTCTGGCGCGCGCCCGCGGCGCCCGCTTCCTGCTGGCCTCAACCTCCGAGGTCTATGGGGACCCGAAAGTGCATCCCCAGCATGAAAGCTACGTCGGTCACGTTGATACGTTGGGTCCGCGTGGTGTCTATGACAACGCCAAACGTTATGCGGAAGCGCTTACCATGGCTTTCCACCGCGTTCATGGCATCGATACCCGAATCGTTCGCATTTTCAACACCTACGGGCCTCGCATGCGCCTGGCAGATGGCCGCGTTGTGCCCAATTTCATCGCACAGTCCCTGCGTGGCGAGCCGCTCACGGTATACGGCGATGGCTCCCAGACCCGCAGTTTTCAGTACGTCAATGACCTGATTGAGGGCGTTTGGCGCCTGCTCGAAACGCCCTGTCACGAACCGGTGAACATTGGCAATCCGCGAGAAATGACGATTATGAACTTTGCCATGGTCGTCAATGAATTGACGAACAATCCGGCGGGGATCATATTCAAGACCGATTCACGGATGACGGGCGACCCCCAGACGCGTCAGCCGGACATTTCCCGCGCGCGGAAGGTGCTTGGCTGGGAGCCGCAGGTGGGCTTGCGCGAAGGACTCGCCAGCACCATTGATTTCTTCCGGAATGTGATGTGATCGCAACGTTTGGAAGGATACAAGCGCCGGACCGGTTTGTTCCTGCCCTGCTGCTTCTGGCAGTTCTGACAGGTCTGGCGCTGGTTTTCCTTCCGGAATCCCTTCTGCTCACAGCGACCGTGCTGGCCCTGCTTGCGCTGCCTTGTCTGATTTCGTCCCGGGCCGCGTTGTTTCCGCTTCTGGTTTTGGCTCCCATGCGCGTCCTTATTCAGACCGAGGTCGGTCCGGTCCTCCCCCTGGATATCGGCCAGGTCCTGTTCCTGGTTTGGCTATTGGTCTGGGGCCTGCACCACATTGCGCTGCGCCAGCGTCTGCCGCGTCTTTTGCTGCCGCCGGTCGTTGTTCCCCTCCTGGTTTTCCTGCTGGTCGCCGGCATTTCGCTGCTCAACGCAGTCTCTGTCGCTGCCTGGCTACGTGAGTGGCTCAAGTGGATGTCGATCGTCCTGGTCATTTTGATCGTTGGCAACAGCATGCAGGTCCGTGCCTGGCGCTGGCCTGTGCGGGCCCTGCTGCTGGCTGGCGCCGTCAACGCTACAGTGGGCCTGTACCAGTTTTTCGGAGGCAGCGGCGCCCTGCATTTTCTGGTCGGCGGTCGTTTCTTTCGTGCCTTTGGCACCTTTGGCCAACCCAATCCGCTGGGTGGTTTCATGGCCCTGTTGCTTCCCCTTGCCCTGTGTCTCCTGCTGGCCGGCCTCAGGCGCTGGCTCCGGACCCGTTGCAAGGCGGACCTGCTCTCCCTGTGTGTCCGGGCCCTGCCGACCGCCTTGTTGCTCGCCGGCCTGGTGGCTTCATGGAGCCGGGGCGCGTGGCTGGCTTTCCTCGTCGCCATGCTCGTGACGCTGCTGGCCCTGCCCCGGCGATTTGTGCATGGTCTGCAGCTTGCGGGCGGCGTGTTGCTATTGACTGCACTGCTGTGGTCGACGGGAGTATTGCCCGCTTCCCTCGGCGAACGCCTTGCCAGTTCGACCGAGGGTTACCTTGGCTTCGACGACATGCGCGGGGCCGACATCAACCCGGGGAATTACGCTGTGGTCGAGCGCCTGGCGCACTGGCAGGCCGCATTGAACATGGCATCGGCACGTCCCTGGACAGGCGTTGGACTGGGGAACTACGAACACGCCTATCCGCAGCATCGACTGATCGACTGGCCGGAAGCACTTGGCCACGCCCACAATTACTGGCTCAACCAGTTGGCAGAAACCGGCCTGACAGGAATGGCGGCCTGGTGTTTCATGTGGCTGGCCATCGTCCTGTTTACCTTGCGCGCCCGCCAACATCCTGACGACGAGGCCCGACTGGTGGTCGTCGGCCTGCTCGGCGCGTGGACCAGCCTTGCCGTCCACAGCCTCTTCGACAACCTGTTTGTAAACAATCTGTTCCTGCACGTCGGCTTCCTGCTGGGCGTCCTTGCCGTGCTGCACCGCCAGGCATGTGAATTTAAATCCAGGCCCGTGATTCACATCGGGCAATGAACAGACTGGTGCACAACAACCCCCTGGACCGCGCCATTGTGGCCCTGGCCAGCCGTTCCGGCGCACGGGCCCGGGAAGTTGAACGCTTCCTTCGCTTTTCGGTCGTCGGCGTCATTGGCGCGGTGGTTGACCTGGGAACGCTCACGCTGTTGCAGGCCACCCTGCTGCCACCCACGTCGGATTTCAGGGTTCAACTGGCGACCGGCACGGGCTTTATCGTTGCAGTCCTGAACAATTTTCTGTGGAACCGCTACTGGACCTATCCCGATTCCCGTTCCCGCAGTGTTCACCGCCAACTTGCCCAGTTCACACTGGTCAACGCGGTCGGGCTGGTTGTGCGGACCACCCTGATTTCCCTGACCTATGCCTCTTTGGGCAACTTGTTGCTGCCCGCCGCCCTGCCATTGATTCGATTTTGGCGCCCTGGTTACGAGCCCTCATTCACTGCCGAGGCAAAAGTCGGCACGACGGCGGCCTGGGTGATCGCCGTCATAGTGGTCATGCTCTGGAATTTCTTCATCAACCGATACTGGACTTACAGCGACGTCGATCATGGTGCCGGGCATCGGAATTGACTACACGCCGGCGTGGGAACAGGGCGCGGGCATTGGACGCTATGTTCGTGAACTGGTCGCCGCCCTGGCCCGGGAAGACAGGGACAGAGCCTGGCGCCTGTTTGTTGCCGGCTCGCGCAAGAGTCGCTTGCCGAAGCCGCCAGGGGAAAACTTCCATTGGCGGCCCGCGCCGTTTTCGGCAAGGTCGCTGCAGAGACTCTGGTTCCGCGCCCACCTTCCCCTGCCGGTCGAAACATTCACCGGCCCACTGACCCTGTTTCATGCCACCGATTTCGTGCTGCCACCGGTAAGACGCGGGACCAGGACACTTGTTCAGGTCCATGACCTGTCTTTCCTGCGGGTGCCGGAAACGTCGCCGCCCGCCCTTCGATCCTGGCTGGAACACGTCGTTCCGGCCTCGGTGAGACGCGCCGATCACGTGTTGGCCGACTCATCCGCTACGCGCGACGATCTCCTTGAGCATTACAAAGAGACTCCAGGCACAAGGATCACTGTGCTCCATGGCGGCGTGGACGAGCGCTTCCTGCCCGAGCCTGCCGGGAAGCAGCTGGCCGCCCGCAAGAAGTACGGACTTGACCAATGGCCCTTCATTTTCTCCGTTGGCACGCTTCAGCCGCGCAAGAACCATGGTCGCCTGGTGCAGGCCCTTTCCCGCCTGGTGGAGGGCGGTCTGGACCTGCATTTGGTCATTGCAGGTGGCGCCGGGTGGCTGTCAGAGCCCTTCCATCAACAACTTCGGGAAAGTGAAATCGAAGACCGCGTGCATTTGACCGGTTTCGTGGACGATGCCGACCTGCCAGCACTTTACAGCGCCGCGGAGGTCTTCGCCTTCCCTTCCCTCTACGAGGGCTTCGGCCTGCCAGTGCTGGAAGCCATGGCCTGCGGTACTCCGGTCGTCACTTCTGATCTTTCGTCACTACCGGAAGTAGCGGGAGATGCAGCCCTGCTGACAGACCCCCTGGATGTTGAAGCCCTTGCGGATGCCCTGCGGCGGCTGATCAGTGACAGCCAGTTGCGCCAGCAATTGATTCGGGCCGGTCAGACAAGAGCCGGGCAATTCACCTGGAGAAGGGCGGCCCTGCAATTGCTTGACGTTTATCGCAGGGTGGGAGACTCGCCTGCGCCATGAAACGCGCATTGCTCCCGTTGTGGCCGGTTGGGTTGGGCTTGCTGGCCTGTTTCCTGCCCTGGATGGAAAGCGCAGGAAATACCTTGACTCTTAATCTTTGGGACCTGGCCGAATGGTGCAGCATCAATCCCCTTTCCCGCCATGCCAACATTCCTCTGGGAGCCAGCCTCGGTTTGCGCAGTTTGCCGCTCTTCCTGCTGGCCCTCGCCATCTGGCGCGACGCGATGCCCACGCCTCTGCGTATGACACTAACCCTGTTGACGGCCATCGCCGTGCTTCCCCCACCGGAATTTCTGTTGGGAGATGCGGGCGACCCCAATCACCGCCAACAACTTGCTCTTGGATTCGTGGCGTTGCTCTGCGGTTTTGCCTGCAGGTTTCCCTTCGTACGACGACCGCTGATTCTTCGGGGTACGGGATTGATTGCGATGGCAGTTGCGTGGCTATCCCTTTCAGCAGCGCTTGCCCTGCAAAAGGGTCTTGGGCTGGAGACGCATCCCGGCCCCGGATTTCTTTTGTTTATGTTCGCCATGCTGTGGCTGGAAGTGTTTGGCTTGCAAAACATCAGGGCGACCCGACACGAGTCGCCCTGGAGATTCCTGGTGGGGAGTTGAGTTAACCCTCGTCACCCATCTTTTCGATATAGCTGACGGCCTCACCTACGGTAGTAATCGTTTGCGCGTCTTCGTCGGTGATTTCGCCGCCGAATTCTTCTTCAAAGGCCATGATGAGTTCCACCAGGTCCAGTGAATCGGCTTCGAGGTCTTCGCGGAAACGGGCCTCGGGCACGACCCGGTCTTCATCCACACCCAGCAATTCAATCACAATCTTTTTGACACGCTCGTCAGTCGATTCCATCGTTTCCTCCTGGTCAGTCGAGCGCCTGGCTCATGGACCGCAAGTGGCAGAAGTATACCGCTTCCCGCAACGCTTGCCAATGTTGACAGTCCATTTTGCCCCAGGTAGGATCGTTCCGGCCACAACCGGAACCGGAACGCATGAACGAATTGCGGGGATCGCCGGAAATCGAAGCTCGCAAGGCGGACCATATACGCATAAACCTTGAAGAAAACGTGCAGTTTCCCGTGCTTGAGACGGGTCTGGAACAGTTTCGGCTGGAGCACAGGGCCCTGCCGGAACTCAATCTCTCGGAAGTTTGCACAACTACTGAATTCCTTCGGAAATGCCTCGCGGCGCCCCTTCTCGTTTCCTCCATGACCGGTGGTACGGAACTGGCGCGCCGAATCAATCTGAATTTGGCCGCCGCCTGTCAGGAACACAACATCGCCATGGGCGTAGGCTCGCAAAGGGCGGCCATCGAGGACCCGTCCCTTGCCGGCAGCCTGCAGGTGCGCGGGGTTGCGCCAGACATCCTGCTGTTGGCCAACGTTGGCGCCGTGCAACTGAATTACGGCTACGGGACCGACCAGTGCCGGCGAGCGGTGGACATGATTGAGGCCAACGCGCTGATTTTGCACTTTAACGCCTTGCAGGAAGCGGTGCAGCCCGAAGGCGACGTAAATTTTGCCGGCTTGTTGCGTAAGGTCGAAAGGGTCTGCATGACTCTTGGCGTGCCGGTAATCGCCAAGGAAGTTGGCTGGGGCTTTTCCGTTCAGGACGCGCGGGACCTGGCGAGCGCCGGAGTCGCAGCGATCGACGTGGCGGGCTCCGGCGGGACCTCATGGAGCGAAGTGGAATACCATCGCGCGCCGGACCGATTCCACGCGCGGGTCGCCGCCGCCTTCGCCAACTGGGGTATTCCCACCGCGCAGGCCATCACCAACGCCCGCGAGGGCGCGCCCGGCCTTCCCGTGATTGCCAGCGGTGGCCTGCGGGACGGCATCGACGTCGCCAGGTGTATGGCCCTCGGCGCCAGCCTGGCCGGGCTGGCCAGTCCCTTCCTCAAGGCGGCCAATGAGTCGCAGGAAGCGGTCGACGAACTCATCCGCATACTGAAAAAGCAGCTCGAAATCAGCATGTTTTGCACGGGGGCCCGCGATATCGAGGCCCTGCGCAACACGCCCCTGTTGAGAGTGCAACGGGAAAAGTAACATGTTTGCCGCCTTGCAGGAGCGTTATGGCACGGCGCTGGACGACTATATCGATGAACTGTTGACCCTGTTGCCATCCGACACACCACAGCTGGCAACCATGGTGCGCTATCCCCTGGGTCTCGTAGATGAAACGGGCAGTCCAGACTATGCGTCACGCGGCAAACGGATCCGGCCTGTCCTGCTACTGCTCGCCAACGAAGCGGCCGGCGGCAACTGGCATGCGGCGATTCCGGCGGCGGCAGCGGTTGAATTCCTGCATAACTTTTCCCTGGTACATGACGACATTCAGGACAACAGTTCCACGCGCCGGGGACGCCCGGCAGTCTGGAAACTGTGGGGGCGGTCCCAGGGGATAAACGTTGGCGATTTGCTTTTTGCCTTGTCCTTCTCCGCCCTCCAGGGACTGGGACGAAGGGGCGTCACTGCGAAGACCCGTCTCGCGGTAGAAGATGCCCTGACGGGAAGTTGCCTGGAGCTAACTCGCGGGCAATATCTGGACCTGCATTTCGAGGACTGCACGTCCGTTGCCCTGGACCGCTACCTGTCGATGATCATGGGCAAATCAGCAGCGCTGCTGTCATCCTGCGCCCGGATTGGCGCCACCCTGGCCGGCGCCAGTGCAGATCGCGTCGAACACTACGCCAGCTTTGGTCTGAATCTGGGCATGGCATTTCAGATTCGTGACGATTACCTGGGCCTCTGGGGCGATCCCCGTCTGACGGGAAAGTCCTCTGCGACGGACATTCGCTCCCGCAAAAAGACCCTGCCCGTCCTGTTCGGAATTGAACACAGCAGGCAATTCGCCGACTTGCATCGAGAACCGCCGGAGGCTGATGAAGACGTTTCAGAGTTCCTTGCCCTGCTGGAAGAATCCGGCGCGCGGGAATTCACACAGGGCCGGGTGGAATGCTGGTCACGTGCTGCGCGGCAGTCTCTCGAGGCCGCTGACCCGACAGAGATTGCCGGCTCCCAATTGCACAGTCTCCTTGACGATCTGCTCCTTCGCGACCTCTAGACCAGGTCCCTGAATACCTGATTGGCAAGCAATCGACCTGCCGGCCGCAGGCGGATCCTGTCGCGCCTGATTTCCAGCAGACCTCTCCTTTCATGGGCCCGCAACTCATCTCCAAATATGTTTGTTACATCCTCGCCAAAGCGTCGGCTGAATTCATCACGGCCGATGCCTTCCTCCGTCAAACGCAGCCCCATGATCAGAGTTTCGCTGATTCTTTCCTTGCGGGTCAAATGAACGACTTCTTCGGTTGCCGGTGTCGCAGGGTAATTCGCGCGATCCCCTCCCCCGTTGAAGGATTCGATGTACTCCCGCGGTGAGAGGCAGGTCCGTGTCCGTGTGCCCGCAACGTGGCCGTGCGCTCCAGGCCC
Organism: Anaerolineaceae bacterium; assembly: GCA_026708325.1. GTDB lineage: Bacteria > Chloroflexota > Anaerolineae > Aggregatilineales > Phototrophicaceae > JAGWBD01. Next base: position 436,759 of record JAPOVC010000014.1, read on the forward strand.
CAGTCCAAGCCAATCCAGATTGCGCCAGTATTGCAGGTTGTGCCTGCATTCCTGGCCCGGAAGCGCCCAGTTGCTGATTTCGTACTGCCGATACCCGGCAGCCGCCAGGATTTCACTGGCAAGTTCATACTGGTCGGCAGCCAGGTCATCATCCGGAGCGGCGACCTCACCCCGCGCCACCCATTCCTGCAGGGGAGTACCGGCTTCAAGGCTCAAGGCGTATAGCGAAAGGTGTCCAGGTTTCAGCAAAAGGACTTCCGCAAGGGTCCGTTCCCAGTCCGCCAGGCTTTGCTCCGGGACGCCATAGATCAGGTCCAGATTGACCAGGCCGAAACCGGCCTGTCGCGCATTGAGGACGGCCTGGGCGACCTGATCGTTGTCGTGCCTGCGGGCAAAAAGTCGTAAATCGCGCGCCTGGGTCGATTGCACGCCTATGCTCAGTCGATTGACCCCGGCATCGAACGCTGCTGCAAGCCATTCCCGGTTCAGATCGTTGGGGTTGGCTTCTAGAGTGACCTCGACGTCTGCACAAACGTTGAAGCACAGGTTGATGGTGCGCAGGATGTCGGCCAGTTGCTCCGCCTGCAGCAGGCTCGGCGTGCCACCGCCAAGAAAAACAGTGTGGACTGTACGGCCCCCGGCGCCAACAGCACAGCAGCGCAACTCGGCCAGCATGGCTTCAACAAAGGGTGGAATCAGGTGTTCCAGGCGGGTGTAGGTGTTAAAGGCACAGTAGGTGCATTTCGACATGCAGAAGGGGATGTGGAGGTAGAGCGATAGAGAATGTGACATTGGCCCTGTCAGGATCACGTGATTCTCAGGATTCAAATTTGCTTGACTGCGGCCTGGGCGTGGCTATGATAGCGCAAGATTGATCGGGAACCCGTATGAACAGCGTGCCCGGCGACGACCCCCAACGCAAGCGCGCCCGCATTCTCGTCGTTGACGATGAACTGCGAATGATCGGATTCATTCGCATGAATCTGGAACTTGAAGGGCACCTTGTGCTCGAAGCTCACAACGGCTACGAAGCGCTTGAATCCCTGCGCAAGGACTTGCCGGACATCATTTTGCTGGACGTCATGATGCCCGAACTTGACGGCTTCGAGACCCTGCGCCTGGTGCGTGAAATTTCAGACGTACCGGTCATCATGTTGACGGCGCGTGGCGAGGAAGAAGACAAGGTTCACGGCCTGGAACTCGGGGCGGATGATTATATTGCCAAGCCTTTCGGCCCACGGGAACTTTCCAGCAGGGTTCGCGCCGTTCTTCGCCGTTACGCAAGTTCGGCCAGCACCCCGCAGGAAGCCGTCCTTCGCGTGGATGATCGCCTCAGCGTGGACTTCAATCGACGTGAGGTCATCGTCAGGGGTGAACACATCAAGCTGCGTCCCACAGAATATCGCTTGCTTTACCACCTGATCCAGAACGCGGGCTGGACGGTACCTCATGAACAGTTGCTGGCCCGTGTATGGGGCTATGAATACCGCGAAGAGGCGCATTACGTGCGACTTTACGTCAATTATCTGCGAGAAAAAATCGAGGAAGACCCTTCCAGTCCAGTCTATATCCTGACGGAACGCGGCGTCGGCTATCGCTTTGTGGACTTCCGCCCGGCCAGCGTGGAGAACAGCTAACCGTCCTCTTCGGCGTGGGCAGCAACAACGGCCTGCGTTCGCTCAAGTACCCTGGTTTCCAGGTCCGCCTTTTCTGCATCGGGCAGCCAGCTGGCCGCAACGGCGTTCAACGTCAATTGCTGCAATTCGTCCAGGCCCAGACCACAGCGTTGCACGACAGCGAGGTGTTCACCGACCAGCGTTGCGCCAAGCACAGAGGGCATTCCACAGGCAGGGACCAGTGCCAGACCCGCATCGGTCAGTTGTTTAAGGGGATAGTCCTCAAATGAATTGACCAGACCCAGCGCCAGCGCTTCGCTCATGGAAAAGACCAGCGGCAATTCATTTTGCGCCATCAAGTCCATCAATTCGGGATCACGGTCAACCCCAAAGCCACCAATTAGACGTTGTGGCTGCAATTGTTCCAGCGCTTCCCGCAGATTGCCCGGGGAATCGGCATCGGCGTTGCTGTGGACGGCGGCCGGTATTCCCTTGCGCGCCGCCGTGCGGAACGCGCGCTCGAATTGACCTGCGGGCTGGGCCCCTTCCGGACCTCCCAGGCAGATGCCGACGATTCCGGCAGCCTGGCCATCCTTGCTGCTGGCAATCCGGACTGCCTCGTCAGCGTGGCGCGGTTGATCGCGAAATATACTCAGGACCCAGCGGATATCGATTTTCCAGGCGATTTCAGCGCGGCGGCGACCATCGTTCAGCGACTGTAGCAGCCGCTCGAAGTGCCAGCGATGTTCCGTAAAGTGCAGGGTGTTGACGTGAATCTCCGCATAAAGGACGTTTTGTCGCGCCAGCGCCAGACCCGCCTCATAGACCATCAGCGCCACGTCATCTTCATAGTCCAGCCAGCGACTGGTCTCTGCCATCAATTCATAACGACTGGCCGGGTCCGGATTTTTCAGTTTCTCTTGCCAGGAGGCCAGTGAATCCGGGTCCTCCAGGAAACCATTTTGTCCGGCAATGACAAGCAGGCGCTGTGCAGAATACGCGCCTTCCAGCTGAAGGAACAGTTCCACCCTGGGCAGGGCCCGGATGATGTCTTCGACACTCATGCTCACGCTTTCTTGCCCGCCTCCCGGACCATCGCTTCACTACGTGAAAGGCCGTTTGCCGTGGTCAGGTTGCGACCTTCCTCGTGCGCGATTGCAGCGCGCACAAAACTCAGGAACAGGGGGTGCGGCCGATTGGGTCTGCTGAGAAACTCGGGGTGAAACTGGCTGCCCAGCATGAAGGGATGGTCCACAATCTCCGCAATCTCGATCAGGTTGCCGTCCGGGCTGACCCCGCTGAATTGCATGCCATGGGCGGCGAAGCGATCGCGATAGCGGTTGTTGAATTCGAAGCGGTGCCGGTGCCGTTCCCTGATTTGGCCGGCATGCGCCCAGGCGCGCCCGCCAATGCTTTCCGGCTGCAGGTCACAGGGGTACAAACCCAGGCGCATGGTGCCGCCCTTGGCTTCAACACCTTTCTGCTCTGGCATCAGGTCAATGACGGGATGGGCAGGATTGTGAGCGAATTCGGTGCTGTTGGCGTCTTCAAGACCCATGACGTTGCGGGCGAATTCGATGCACATCACCTGCATCCCCAGACAAAGACCCAAATAGGGAACCTTGTTAATCCGGGCGTGCGTTGCGGCCAGAATCTTGCCCTCAATGCCTCGTTCGCCGAAGCCACCCGGGACGATGATGCCATCCACGTCCTGCAGCAGTTCCATTCCCTTGCCGCGTTCAAGATCACCGGAGTAAATCCAGTGGACGTCGGGACGACGACGCCCGGCCGTGCAGGCGTGCAAAAGGGCCTCGCGCACGCTCATGTAGGCGTCATGCAACTCCACGTACTTCCCCACGACGGCGATCCGCAAGGGCTTGCTGGCGGATTTCATGGCGGCCAACATGAGTTGCCATTCATCCAGCGCCGGCGGCCCCGTGTCCAGGTCAAGTTGCTCCACGAGGTAGTCTCCAAGACCCTCCCTTTCAAGGATCAGGGGAATCTCGTAGAGCCAGTCCAGTGTTTGCAGCGGGAAGACGGCGCGTTCCGGAACATCGCAGAAGAGGGAAATCTTTTCCACCACGTCAACATCAACCGGGTGGTCCGCCCTGGCGATGATGACCTGCGGCTGAATGCCAATGCCACGCATTTCCCTCACGCTGCGTTGGGTCGGCTTGGTCTTTAGTTCATTTGTCGCTGCAATCCAGGGCAGCCAGGTGACGTGAATCGACAGGGTCTGTTCACGCGGCAAACCGAGGCGCATTTGTCGAATGGCTTCCAGAAAAGGCAGGCCCTCGATGTCGCCGACCGTGCCACCGACTTCCACCAGCACGACGTCGGCCTTGTGTCGCTCTCCCACCTCGACAATGCGGCGCCTGATTTCACCGGTGATGTGAGGCACGACCTGAATGGTGCCCCCGAGATAGTCGCCCCGACGTTCCTTGTCTATCACACTGGTATAAACCTGACCGGCCGTCACGTTGGAATGCCTGCTCAATTCCACGTCGATAAAGCGCTCGTAATGCCCCAGATCAAGGTCGGTCTCCGCGCCATCGGCGGTGACGAACACCTCCCCGTGCTGATAGGGGCTCATGGTGCCAGGATCCACATTGAGATAGGGGTCCAGTTTTTGCACGGCGACATTCAGCCCGCGCGCCTTGAGAATCCGCCCAACGGCAGCCGCGGTCACGCCCTTGCCTACCGAACTCACTACGCCACCTGTACAAAAGATGTACCGTGGTTCCGTCATGGCGACCTCTTCACAAGAATGGCGGAGCTGCCTCCGCCATTCGATTCTCCAGGGGATGTCGTCCCCCGGCCATGATACCCCCTGGGCTTCCCCTCTTCAACATTGCGATTTGATTGGCCTGTTCAGTCCACGGGCCAGCGCGTATACTTGGGGCATTGTGAAGGTTGCGAGGGCGCCATGGTTGCCGGAGCGCGAGGTGTTGATGCACAGGAAATCCAGGGTGCGCAACACAACATTGTGCAGTACGTCGCGCAGCAAATCGCCCGCAACGTCAGTCAGGTCATCATTGGCAAACGCAACGAAATCAGCCTGACGGTCCTGGGTCTGTTAAGCCAGGGTCACATTCTCATTGAGGACATCCCGGGCGTGGGCAAAACGATGCTGGCGCGAGCCCTGGCCCGCTCAATTGGCTGCAGCTTCAGTAGACTTCAGTTCACGCCAGACATGTTGCCTTCGGACGTGACCGGCGTGTCCATTTTCAATCAGAAAACACGGGAATTCGAATTTCGGCCCGGCCCCGTCATGGCGCAAATTGTGCTGGCCGACGAGATCAACCGTGCCACCCCAAAGACCCAGGCCGCCCTGCTGGAGGCGATGGAAGAACGGCAAATCACGGTGGACGGCGTATCCTGGCAAATGGAAGAGCCCTTTCTCATTCTGGCCACGCAAAACCCCATCGAATACGAAGGTACCTTCCCTTTGCCGGAAGCCCAGGTCGACCGCTTCCTGATCCGCATACGACTTGGCTATCCGGCCCCCAATGAGGAATTCGCGGTACTCGGGGCCCAGCAATACCGCCATCCCATCGAAAACATGAGCCAGGTGGTGACGGTTGAGGAGTTGGGCGCGGCGCAACGCGCTGTGCGCGAAGTGTACGTCGCCGAAGAGATCAGAAACTACATCATCGAGTTGGTCAATGGCTCGCGCCAACACCCGGATGTTTACCTCGGCAGCAGTCCCCGCGGTTCCCTGGCCCTGTTCCGTTGTGCCCAGGCGCGCGCCGCCATGGCGGACCGGGAATTCGTGATTCCCGATGACGTGAAGGCCCTTGCAGAAGTCACACTGGCACACCGCATTATAGTCGGCCCATCGTCACGCATCCGTGACGTGTCGTCCCGTCGCATCGTTCAGGAAATCGTCAACAATACCCCCGTGCCGGGGGCGTCCATCCAGTAAGTTTTCATGCAGAACCGGCGCCACGGGCTTTGGCTGCTGCTCCTGCTTAGCCTTGCACTGGGGGCCTGGACAGGCAGGGACTTCTTCTTTCGGATGGCCTGGCTGTTTGCCGGCCTGCTGGTTGTTTCCGTCTTGTGGTGCTGGTTCACCCTGCGCCATATCAGCCTCATCCGGCAAACCCTGGCCCGGCGGGCCCAGGTTGGCGGCAACCTGGGTGAACACCTGGAAATCCGAAACCGCTCATGGCTGCCGGGCCTGTGGCTGGAATTGCGGGATTATTCCAGCCTGCCCGGACACAGGGTCAGCCAGGTTGTACCGGCCCTGGGTCGTCGCAAGGCCTGGGAATGGGACGTAGGCACAAAATGCCTGGCGCGTGGCGAATTCCGCCTTGGGCCCATGACCCTGGCAAGCGGTGATCCTTTTGGCTTCCACTACGCAATACGCAAGCTGGACGAGATTTCCAGAATTATCATTTATCCAGCGACTGTGGGCCTGGAGTCCTTTGAGTTGCCCTTTGGCGAAATCACGGGTGGCAACATTTTGCGCCGCCGGACCCACTACGTAACGACCAATGCCACTGGCGTTCGCGACTACGCTCCGGGGGACAGCTTCAACCGCATTCACTGGCGCAGCAGCGCCCGACGCAACAGCCTCATGGTCAAGGAATTCGAACTGGACCCGCAGCTCGACATCTGGATTCTAATGGATTTCTCCGCGGAATCGCTCGTCGAGCATGACTCCCTGCAGCGGGTGAACGGCGACGGGCCGGCCATCACTACTGATGCCCTGCCCCGTTCGACCGAGGAATACGGCGTCGTGGCGGCAGCCTCCCTGGCCCGACACTTCCTTGAAGAGGCTGATCGTGCGGTCGGCTTTGTTGCCTGGGGGCCAAAACGGGAGATTCTCCAGCCCGAAAGTGGAGAACGACAACTCAACCAGATCCTGCAGATTCTTGCCGTCGGCCGCAGTGTATCCGGGCATTCACTCGAACAAATGCTCGCCGTCGAAATGCCCCACATGACGCGCGGGACTTCCCTGATCATTGTCACATCGTCGCTGGACGTCCGTTGGGTTCGGGAAGCGCGAGTCCTGAAGCGTCGCGGGGTCCGTCCGCTCTGCATTCTGGTGGACCCTTTCTCATTTGGCGGTGAGCAACCCGCCGACGATTTGCTGGCGAACCTTCATCTCGAGCGCATTCCGGTCGTCCCCATCCAGATGGATGACGACATTGCCTTCGCCCTTTCCCGCCGCTCGGCCGTGCGCCTGTCCACTTTCTGATGCGACCGGGGCTGCTCTATCTGACGGTATTCGTCAGCGGAATGAGTACGTTGGCCATCGAACTCACCGCCACGCGCCTGCTGGGAAATGTGTTTGGCACCAGTAACCTGGTCTGGGCCAACGTCATCGGCCTGATGTTGCTTTACCTTAGCGTCGGGTATTTCCTCGGCGGTCGGCTTGCAGACCGTCACCCAAATCCGCGAAACCTGTTCCGCCTTGTCCTTTGGGCCGCCTTTTTCAGTGCGCTCATTCCCCTGCTTTCGCGTCCCATCCTTCAGGGAGCGGCAAACGCCGTAATCAACGTGGACGCCGTCGTCGTCGTGGGCGCCTTCCTGTCGGTGCTGGTGCTGTTTGCGGGGCCGGTAACGCTGCTGGGTTGCGTGCCACCCTTTGCCATGCGACTGGCCATTGACGACCTGAACATGACGGGCCAGGTCTCCGGCAAGATCTATGCAATCAGTACCCTGGGAAGTTTGCTCGGCACCTTCCTGCCGGTACTGGTCTTCATTCCGGAAATCGGGACCCGCAATACCTTTCTCCTTTTTGCCGCCCTGCTTTACCTGATGGCACTTGCCGGGCTTTGGCTCTGCGACGGGCGATTTCCCCTGCGCAATTTGTGGATGCCGCCTGTCATCGTCCTGATTGTCCAGCTGGTCAGCAGCGGTCCCCTGCGGGCGGCGCCACCAGGGCGCAGCCTGTTGCTGGAGCAGGAGAGCGCCTACAACTACATTCAGGTGCAGGAAGACAGACAGGGTTACCGTTATTTGTATCTGAACGAAGGTCAGGGAATCCACAGCCAGTGGCACCCGGAGCGCATCAATTACGGCCGCACCTGGAGTTTTTTTCTCACGGCTCCATGGTTCAATGAATATCAGGGAGATGAGCAGCCAGTGGAATCTCTGGCCATTGTTGGTCTGGCCGGTGGCACGGTCGCGCGCCAGTACCACAGTGTATATGGCGAGATACCTGTCGATGGCATCGAAATTGATCCGGCCCTGATCGACGTCGCCATGAGCTGGTTTGGCATGGACGCCATTCCGGGCCTGCGCACCTGGGCGGCCGATGGTCGCGTTGCCCTGCGACAGTTGCCGCGTCAGTACAGCGTGATCGCCCTGGATGCCTATCGTCCACCCTACATCCCCTGGCACCTGACCACAGTCGAATTCCTTCAGGAAGCGCGTGGCCGTTTGCTGCCAAATGGCGCGCTCGCCGTAAACGTTGGCCGCACCCACAGCGACCGGCGCCTGGTGGATGCCATGACTGCAACCCTCCTGCAGGTTTTTCCGGACGTGCACGTCATGGACGTGCCAAACTCATTCAATTCGATTCTGGTGGCGACCAGCCAGCAGACCCAGGCGGGCACCCTGGCCCGAAACCTCGCCAGTCTGCCCCAAAATGCCAGTCCGGTATTGCGCGAGGCCCTTGCGCTGGGGGTTGCGAGCCTGGTGCCAACGGTCGCGGGTGACCTGATTTTCAGAGACGATCACGCGCCGGTTGAACGCCTCGTCGATTCCCTCGTGCAGGACTTTCTCCTGTCGGGAGACGCGGCCCGTTACATACCCGACCCCTTCACTCAGGGCACTTGACCCTGTTTTCCGGCGGGGGGTATACTTCCCGCCGTTGCGGCACGACCATCCCGACCACGCCTGCAGGGCAGGATATGGAAACCGTCATCACCGGCTCAATCGCCTACGATTACCTGATGCGGTTCCCCGGTCGCTTCACCGACCACTTGCTGGATGGCCAGTTGCATCATCTCAGCGTCAGTTTCCTCGTCGAGGACATGACACGCCATTGGGGAGGCACCGCTGCCAACATCGCTTACTCGGCGGCCCTGCTGGGGCTCCGTCCCCGGTTGATGGGAACGGTGGGCAGCGACTTTGGCGACTATCGCGCGTGGCTGGAATCTTCCGGCGTGGACACCAGCGCCGTGCGTCAGATCGATACCTTGTTCACCGCCAGCTTCTTTGCCAACACGGACCTGGACAACAACCAGATCGCCTCGTTTTATGCCGGCGCCATGACCTGCGCCCGCAACTATCGCCTGGCCGAACTCGAAGGGGCAGCGCCGGACCTGGTCTTCATTTCTCCCAACGACCCGGACGCCATGCTGCAACTGGCCAGGGAGTGCCGCAAAGCGAGCGTCCCATTCGTCTGTGATCCGAGCCAACAGGTGGCCCGCTTTGACGGGGTCCAGCTGCGCGAGCTGATGAGTGGTGCGTGGGTCCTGGTAATGAATGCCTATGAGGCCGGCATGATTTGCCAAAAGACGGGTCTGGACCAGGAGAGTCTGGTTAACAGTTTTCCGGTTGTGCTGATCACTCGCGGCGCCGACGGTGTGGAGGTCCATGAAGACGGAGAGCGACAGCACGTCGCGCCGTTTCCGGTCTCCCGCATTGCAGATCCCACCGGTGCAGGCGATGCCTTTCGCGGTGGCGTTCTTTGCGGACTGGTCGCCGGCTGGCCTTTGGTGTTGAGCGCCAGGGTCGGGGCACTCTGCGCCAGCTACGCCCTGGAACAAACGGGCACGCAATCCCATCGCTTTGCGATCGACGAATTCATCGAGCGCTTTCGTGAGTCCGCGGATGATGGCGGCCACCTTGAGCAATTGCAGGTCGTTGAAGAGGACGCTGGAAATGTGTCGACTCTCCAAAGAATCAGGAGCGGGGACAGGGAATGACGGTTGATCACGATATTGCAGACCTGGATCAGGCCACCGGAGGTCGTTTCCGCATCAACTGGGCGGAAAACGAAATGCCGGTACTGCGCTCCATTCGGGAGCGCTTCGACCGCGAAAAACCATTGACCGGCATGCGCGTGACGGCCTGCATGCATGTCACTACAGAGACCGCCAATCTGGTCCAGACCCTTCAAAGCGGTGGCGCTGACATCGTTCTCTGTGCTTCCAACCCGCTTTCTACCCAGGATGACGTGGCCGCCGCCCTGGTAACCCAAAATGAAGTCCCGGTTTTCGCGATCAAGGGGGAGGACCAGGCCACGTATCATCGTCACGTGAATGCGGCCCTGGACCGGCAGCCGCACATCATCATGGACGACGGGGCCGATCTGGTCAGCGCCCTGCATCGCAGCCGCCGCGAATTGTTGCAGGGCGTGTTGGGTGGCACGGAGGAGACGACGACCGGCGTCATTCGTCTCCGCGCCATGGCGGCGGAGGGGGCCCTGGAATTCCCGATGATCGCCGTCAATGACAGCGACACCAAGCACCTGTTTGACAACCGCTACGGCACGGGCCAAAGTACGATCGATGGCGTGATTCGCGCCACCAACATCCTGCTCGCCGGTCGTACGGTCGTCGTAGCCGGCTACGGCTGGTGCAGCCGGGGGATTGCAAGCCGGGCCCGTGGGCTGGGGGCCAACGTCATCGTGACTGAAGTTGACGCGCTGAAGGCGCTGGAGGCTGTCATGGACGGCCTGAGGGTAATGCCCATGCTGGAAGCAGCGGCCCTGGGAGACGTCTTCATCACCGCGACCGGAGACATCAACGTCATCGATTGCGCGCACTTCGAGCGAATGAAGCCCGGCGCGGTACTGGCCAACAGCGGCCATTTCGACGTCGAGATCAACCTGCCCGGCCTGGCCGCCATGGCCGATTCCGGCCCTGAACTCGTTCGGCCCTTTGTCGAGGAATACCGGCTCAACGGCCGGCCGGTTTACGTGCTTGGCGAGGGACGTCTGATCAACCTGGCGTCGGCCGAGGGACACCCTGCCAGCGTGATGGACATGAGCTTCGCCAATCAGGCGCTGGCGGCGGAATACCTGGTGCGCCACGTGAATGATTTGGCCGCCGGCGTTCATGTGGTGCCGCGGGAAGTGGACATGACCATCGCGCGACTGAAACTGGAGAGTCTGGGCGTGGCCATTGACGAACTGACGCCCGAGCAGGACCGCTACCTCAACCAGTGGGAAGAAGGTACCTGACCGTCACGTCGTCAGAAATGCAGGTTTCTGAATCCACAATGTCCAGGTCTGAATTGCGCTTTCTGATTACCGGGGCCACCGGCTTTGCCGGCCGCCACTTGCTACGGCACTTGCGCCAGCAGCATCCTGACGCCAGCCTGCACGGCACAACCTTGACCTCAGGCGTAACTCTGGAAGGGGTCACGCTGCACGAACTGGACCTCTGCGATGGAGACAAAACGGCGCAGTTGCTGCAGGACTCACGGCCCCAATTCGTCGCGCATCTGGCCGCCATGTCCTCGCCGCGCCAGTCCTTTGCGCAGCCCTGGCCGACAATCAGGAACAATTTGCTGGCCCAGATAAACTTGCTGGAGGCCTGCGCCGCGCTGCCCACGCAAGCCCGAGTTCTGGTCGTCACGACATCGGACATCTACGACCCGACGGACGACCCCGTCAGCGAAGACAGCCCTTTCCTGCCGACCAGTCCCTATGCGGTCAGCAAGATCGCCCAGGACATGCATGCCCTGCAATTTGGCCTGGAACGGGGACTGCAAATTGTTAGGGCCCGCCCTTTCAATTTCATGGGTCCAGGTCAGGAAGAGGGTTTCGTGGCTGCCGACTTCGCCTGGCAGGTGGCCAGAATCGAGGCAAGACTGCAAAGCCCTGTGATCAACGTCGGAAACCTGGCAGCCCGTCGGGACTTCTGCGACGTAAGGGATGTCGTGCGGGCATTCTCACTGCTTTTGGCCAGGGGGACGGCGGGACAGGCCTACAATGTGGCTTCCGGCAAGGCACACAGCATCCGGTCCCTGCTGGACCGGCTGCTCGCTATCAGCACCGTGGCCATTGAGGTGCGAGTGGATGAGTCCCGCCTTGTCCCGCTGGATGTTCCGCTGAAACGGGGCGACAATCGCCGTTTGCGAGAGGCAACCGGCTGGCAGCCGGGGTATTCGCTCGACCAATCGCTGCGTGATCTGCTGCAACACTGTCGCGATGCCTTGCGCGCATGATTGATACGCATTGCCACCTTGACTTCGACAGTTTCACTGAAGACCGCGAGCAGGTACTCCAACGCGCACGGCTGGCTGGCGTCAGGTCCATCATCAACCCCGCCGTCGACCTTGAATCCTGCGAGGCGGCCTTGAGCATTCACCTGCGTTGGCCGCAGGTACACGTCGCTGTCGGCATACATCCCAACAGCTGCCAGGATTTCGACGACGCCTGTATTGAGGCGCTGCATGAACTGGCCGGTCAACCTGGCGTCGTGGCTGTTGGCGAAATTGGTCTTGACTTCTACCGGGACAGATGTCCGCCGGACCTGCAACGCACTGCGCTTCGCTCCCAGTTGCGCCTGGCAGCGGAGTGCAATTTGCCAGTCATCATTCACAACCGTGAGGCAGCGGCAGACCTGCTACCCATGCTGACCGATCACGCGAAGTCCCTGTCCCCGACGATGCGTGAACGGGTGGGAGTCCTGCACTCCTTTTCCGCCAGCGGCAAGGTTGCCCGCCAGGCCCTGGACCACGGATACTACCTGGGGTTCACGGGCCCGGTAACCTTCCGCAAGGCGGAAGATCTTCGCGGCATAGCCCGTCAGGTTCCGCTGGACCGACTGCTGGTGGAAACCGACGCTCCCTTTCTGGCCCCTTCCCCAAAACGTGGAAGGCGCAACGAGCCGTCCTGGCTGCCATACATTGTGGACCGCCTGGCGGGCCTTCACGGCGTGTCTACCGAAAAATTGGCGCAGATCACAGAGGAAAACGCCCGCAGGCTGTTCAACCTGCCCGACTGACCCTTGCGGGCGCTTTGAAGTAAACTCTGGCCATGGCTGACCTGTCAATCATCATCGTTAGCTGGAACGTCGCCGATCTGCTGGCAGCATGTCTGGATTCAGTCTTCAAAGACCTGGACCAGTCAACCCTGGACACGGAAGTCATCGTCGTGGACTCGGCCAGCAGCGATCACAGCGTCGCCATGCTGGAAAACCGGTTTCCATCGGTCCAGCTTCTGGCCTGCGATGAAAACATCGGATTCGCAAGGGCCAACAACCTTGGCCTGCAACGCTCGCGCGGCGGTTACGTTCTGCTGCTGAACCCGGACACCGAGGTCCTCGGCGGCGCACTGGACCGCATGGCACAGGAACTGGAGACGCATCCCCGCGTTGGAGCCGTGGGACCGCACACCCTGAACAGCGACGGGACAACCCAGTCCACCCGCCGGCGCTTTCCGACCCTGTTGACGGCCTGCTTCGAGAGCACCTGGTTGCAACCCTGGGCCCCGAAAAAACTGCTGCGCGACTACCGGGTCGAAGACCGCGCCGACGGCGACAGTTTCGACGTGGACTGGGTGCAGGGGTCGGCGTTGATGCTGCGGCGCGAGGCCTATGAGGAAATCGGCGGTCTGGACCCCGATTACGTGATGTATTCGGAGGAACTTGACTGGTGCCGACGGGCAAGGGCGGCAGGCTGGCGAGTGCGCTACGCGGGTGACGCCAAAATCGTGCATCATGGCGGACGCAGTAGTGAGCAGGCCCAGGCCCGCAGCCAGATTCATTTTCAGCAGAGCAAACTGCGCTACATTCGCATCTGGCACGGGGAACGCAGCGCCCGACTCTTGCGCCTGTTCCTGTTGCTCATGTTCCTGCATCAACTCCTGCTGGAAGCTGCCAAGGGTCTGCTGGGGCACAAACGGCCCCTGAGACAGCAGAGAGTGCGCGCTTACTGGCAGGTCTTGCGCTCCGGACTGAGGGTCACTTGATGCGAATCGGCATCGTCAGCGGTGAATTTCCACCGATGACCGGAGGGGTCGGCGCATTCAGCCAGATTCTGGCCCGCAGTATGCAGAAAGCGGGCCACACAATAGACATATTTTCGGACAGTCGGGCGCAGAGCGAAGACCTTTCTCTGAGCGGCGTGGCAGACTCCTGGCGTGCCCCCACACTGGCCGCCATTCGACGCTGGTCCGGACGCCGGCGCCTGGACGTCGTGAACCTGCAATTCCAGACAGCGGCCTTCGGCATGTCACCCTGGGTTCACCTCTTGCCGCAGGCACTGCATCCCACGCCGCTGGTCACCACCTTTCACGACCTGCGTGCTCCCTGGCTTTTTCCAAAGGCCGGCAGACTGCGCCAGGCCTCCGTCATCTGGCTGGCCCGACACTCGGCCGCGGCGATCCTTACCAATCGGGAGGACTACGATCGCCTGCGCGGCAGGGTACAACCTTGCGAACTCATCCCGATCGGCAGCAACATCCTGGCCTGCCGTCCGGCGGATTTCAGCGAAATGGATTGGCGCCGGCGAAAAGGCATCAATGACAGAGAGACCCTGCTGTCATGGTTTGGCCTTGCAAATCACAGCAAGGGGCTGGAATCACTGCTGCGAACGTTTGCCCGCCTACGTGACAGTGGCTTGCCATTGCGTCTGGTCATTATCGGTGGTGAGGCCGGCGACAGCGACCCCGGGAACGTCAGGTTTGGCGAAAGACTGGATGACCTGGAGCTCAGGTTGCAACTGGGTGACGTCCTGATTCGCACAGGGTTCTTGTCCAGCGAGGAAGTCGCTGCCTGGTTGTGGGCAAGCGATCTGGCAGTGCTGCCTTATGTGGACGGCGCCTCCTTTCGACGTGGCAGCCTGATGGCCGCCATTCACCACGGTTGTGCTATTCTGACGACCCAACCTGAGGTGGACATACCGGAATTCGTGCACGAAAAAAACATGTGGCTGGTCCCGGCGGGCGACGACCATGCTCTGGAAAGGGCGCTGGAAAGGTTGTCACAGTCACCCGCGATTCGCGACGCCTTGCGTTGCGGCGCCATGAGTCTCGCGCCAATTTTTGACTGGGATGCCATCGCCTGCGCCACCCTCGGCCTGTTCAGATTTGTTGTGGAGCAGCGATCTTGAACGGCCCGGTACCGCGCAAGGACCTTTTGGCCATCGGCACGCTGCTGCTGCTGTGGCTGGTGTTTTTCTGGCGGCTTTTCACGCCAGTTGACGCGGACAGGGCTTCACTGCGCAAGGGGGACTTTTCCGGCCAGTTCGTGGCCTTTGGGGCTTACCAATACGAGCGCATGAGCCAGGGCGAAGTCCCCCTGTGGAACCCCTGGAACAACGGCGGGATGCCCTTCATCGCCGATCCGCAGACCGCAGCCTTTTACCCTCCCCGCCTGTTGACAATCGCACTGGGTAGCCTGACCGACGGCTGGAGCTTCTTCCTGCTGGAACTGGAAATGGCGATCCACGTGCTGGCCTTTTCCCTGTTGATGTACCTGCTGCTCAGGAGAATGACGCTCCGGCGATCCGGCAGCGTTCCAGGGGCACTTCTGGCGGCCATCATCAGCGGCTACTGTGGCTGGACCACCGGCTACCCTCCCCTGCAACTGGCAATTCTGGAGTCCGCCATCTGGTTGCCAGCGGTCATTCTTGGCGTGTTTGAAGCGACTGAAACCAGACCGCTGCGCTGGCGCTGGTTGATGGTCAGCGGTCTCGCCACGGGTCTGTCCTGGCTCGCCGGTCACTCCCAGACGAGCTGGCAACTCAGCCTGTTGCTGGTCGCCTGGATCGCCTGGCGGACCTGGGAGAAGCGTCTGCGCTGGCATTATTTTCTGCGCATGTTGGCCTTTACCGCCATATGGGCGCCTGGACTGGCCGCGGTTCAGCTTCTGCCAGGAATCGAATACCTGCTGCGTACCGGACGCACCCAACTCGGAT
The DNA here is from genome assembly GCA_026708325.1 of Anaerolineaceae bacterium. GTDB lineage: Bacteria > Chloroflexota > Anaerolineae > Aggregatilineales > Phototrophicaceae > JAGWBD01. Next base: position 452,202 of record JAPOVC010000014.1, read on the forward strand.
TCGATGCCAAGGGCAATGGCTTCCCCCTGCGGGACCTGCTGCAGTTCCTCTTCCCGGCGCAGTTCAGCCTGTTTTCCCCGCTCTACATCGGCATCGCAGGGCTTGCCATGGTCCTTATCGCGGTGCAGCAGCGCTTGCAGGCGGCGCGGTTCTGGCTGCTTGCCGCCCTGTTCGCGCTAGTGCTGAGCATGGGCAACAATCTTGCCCTGTTTTCCATGCTCTACAACGTGCTGCCAGGTCTGCGCTGGTTCCGCGGCCAGGAACGCGCCGCATTCCTGGTCAGCCACAGCCTGGCGATCGTCAGCGGTCTGACGCTCGCCAGGTTGACTGATTCAGACGCCAGCACCATGCGCTGGACCGTCATTCGTCGCACGCTGGGCGGGATGCTGGCCATCGGCATACTGGTGATGGCGCTGGCCCCTTTGGGCTGGCCTGGCTTCGAGACGCCCGACATTCTCAGCGCCGCGCTTCTGGCGGTGATCCTTACGTCCGCCTGCTGGTTTCTCCTGCGCAAAATCCACGACAGACCGATCGCTTACCAATGGGTCTGGATGTTTGTCCTGCTGCTCGTGTTTGATCTCTTTTCTGTCAATATGTACGCAACTGGCACCTGGGAGGGTGTCCCTGCGCATCAACAATTGTCGATGTCTCCGCCAGAACTTCTCATCCCTGTGCTGGCGGACGAGGACCAGCCATTTCGTGTTGACGGCCTGCGGGTCGTTCACGAAAACTATGGCAGTCTCTACCAGGTTGCGGACATCCGCGGCATCAGCCCCCTGTTTCTGACCGGCCCCAGGCTTTTGGTCGGTTGGGAAGGCACCAACCCTCTCGCCTGGGAGCTGTTCGCCGTTCGCTATGTTTTCAGCGACCAGGAACCCTTGCCAATTCCCGTCCGTACTCTTGCGGAAGGGCATGATTATTACGGCCCCGTCCGCCTTCACCGGCTTGAAGACCCGCGTCCCTGGGCACATCTGGTGCAAGAGTTCGTGGTCCTCGATGGCGACGAATGGGCGCGGGAATTGCTGGACCATCCGGACTTTGACGAACGGCAGGTCATCATCCTGGACCGCGCGCCTGTGCCCGAGCCCGATGCCGCGGCCAGTCCCGGCTCCGCCAGGGTGACCAGCTTTTCTCCGGAATATGTCGAGGTACGGACAAGCGCGCCCGCAAACGCAATCCTCAGCCTTGCTCAGCCCCACTACCCTGGCTGGCGGGTCTTCGTTGACGGCGAGGAAAGCGAACTGCTGCGGTCCTATGGCGCGCTGAGCGCAATTGCCCTGCCCGCGGGAGATCACATTGTGGAATTGCAATACGATCCGCTGACCTGGAAACTGGGCGCCCTGCTGAGCGGACTGACCCTCCTGTTTAGTCTCGCATTTTCGCTGTTGCCGCGCCTCCGCAGACCATGAACCTGTCCTGGAAGTCCCCTGCGGCATCCCATACCTCGCGCAGAAACCTGGTCATCGGTCTCGCCATCGGGACTGCAGGAGCCCTGATTGGTCTCCTGCTGACTCTGGCAGGGCCGACAGTCGCCATCGGCGCCATACTCGGTTTGCTGGCCGGCCTGTACGTTCTGACCAACCTGCAGGCAGCGCTTCAGGTGCTGCTTGCCGTGGTGATGTTACTGCCCTTTGGCACGCTGCCCTTTAAACTGATCGTTACGCCTACCTTGCTGGACGTTGCGCTCGGAGCCTTTATTCTGGTTTGGCTCATGCAATGGATGACCGGCCGCCGCAGCCGCCTGCACCTGACGCCCGTGCATTTGCTCATTGTCCTTTATGTCCTGTGGTTGCTGCTCAGTTTTGCCCTCGGCCTGCGTTTTGCAGCGCCAACACCGAATCGGCTCCGTCAATTCGCGGAAACGCTGCTTGCGATCAGTATGGCTTTCATACTCGTCGACATGCTTCGGCGGCCACAGATGTTGAGACGCCTGGTCACGCTGCTGGTTTTACTGGTCGGTCTGCAGGCCCTGATGGCTGTCACCCTCTACGTGTTGCCCGATGATTTCAGTGAGCGGGCGTTGGTCAGGCTGGCCCGTATCGGCTATCCGAATGGCGGTGTCATCCGCTATATCGAAAGCAATCCCGCACTGGCGGAAAGGGCCATTGGCACCTGGGTAGACCCAAACCTGCTGGGCGGGACCCTGGCGGTGACTTCCACACTGGTCGCCGGTCAACTGTTCGCGACCCGGCCGGTCCTGCGCTGGCGCTGGTTAACCCTGGCCATTTTGGCCCTGTCGGTCGTCGCTCTCTTCCTCACCTACTCCCGCGCCTCACTGCTGGCACTTTGCGCGGGATTGCTTTTTATCGGAGTGGTCCGTCACCGACGATTTCTCGCCGCACTGCCACTCGTCGCCGCGGGCGTGCTGGCCCTGCCCTGGTCGCGAACCTGGCTGGAACGCCTGGTGCAGGCCTTTACCGGTGCTGACCTGGCGACACAAATGCGACTTGGAGAATACGGCGATGCCCTGCGGCTGATCAATCGCTATCCGCTGACCGGCGTCGGCTTCACGGGCTCGCCTTCGATCGACCTTTATACCGACGTGGCCAGTATGTATCTCATCATGGCCAATCAAATCGGCCTGATCGGCGTCGCATTGTTCCTGACCATGATGGCCGGCCTTTTCCTGCTGGGGCTGAGCGCCTGGCGAAGGTTGCGAAGCAGTGAAGAACTGGACGCCATTCATTTGGGAGTACATGCTGCTCTTTTCACCCTGCTGGTCAATTCAGTGGCAGACATGTATTTCTTTCGCCTTGATTTTCAGGGCTCGATATCCCTGTTCTGGATCCTCATCGGCCTCGCGCTGGCCAGCTCAAATCTCGGCTACAAGCGACCATTGACAGTTCTCGAAGATACTGGCACCATCGAAGCGCAAGCGAATACCATGACTTTCCGCTTCACGCACAGGCCCCTGTGACAGTGAGGCAGTCCCGAGGGAAGGAGACAGTCGCCACACGATGAAACGCGCATACGAACTTGCTCTGGTGCTCCGCATGGAATCCGGCGGAGACGAGGGCATTAACGAGCAGATCAGCACCGTGCAAACCTGGGTCGAGGCGGAAGAATTGGGTCAGGTCACCCGAATCGACCGTTGGGGCCGCCGTCGCCTGGCCTATGAAATCGACAACCAGAAGGATGGCTATTACGTCATCATGGAAGCCAGCATCAACCCTTCCGGTCTGCCGGAAATCGAAAGAAGCCTCAAACTGTCTGGTGCCATTCTTCGCTATCTCATCGTTCGCTCTGACGAGAACTGATCCCCACTTGCAGGGATGACCGCAGGCAGGCCAGGGTACAAGGAGAATTTTATGGCTGATACGGCCGCAGGGACCACCAGCGAAAGAAAGGCGCCAGCCGTTCAGGAACGACCCCGGCGCAGGCGCCACCGCCCGATTCAACGCCGGCGTGGCCGGCGGGTCATGCGTTATTGCCCGGAAGGCAAGTGCTTTGATTACAAGGACATCGACATCTTGCAGCGCTACATCACCGAGTCGGGCAAAATTCGACCGCGACGACAGACTGGCAACTGCGCCCGTTGTCAGCGCCAGCTGGCCAGGGAAATCAAGCGTGCCCGTCACCTCGCCTTGTTGCCCTTCGTGGAGAGTTCGGACAACGTTCGCTGATGCCGGACGGCACAGGAGCGGCACCTGGCCGACCTGAATAACTGGAGCACGGTTAATGGCCAAACGGCGACGGCAGGCCCAGGGGCGCAGAAACCCCTCAGCCAGACAGGGAACGCAGACAGAGCGCGAACACGAATCGCGAGCTGTGCGGGAGGCCCGGCTTCAGCGTCGGGTACTCATCGGCACGGGCATCACCATCGGCCTGGTTGTGCTGGTCCTGGTGGCAGCCGTCGTCATCGAACTGGTCGTCACACCCAACAGCGTGGCCGCTACCGTGAGTGGCGACTCCATCACCATCTCCGAATTCCAGGAGCGCGTCCGGCTTGAGCGCGCCATCCTGAATACCCGCATTACCAACTACGTGGCCCTGCTGAACGCCAGCGGACTTGACCCCAACCAGTATGCCGGCCAGGAGCCCTTGCGCGGCTGGCTTTCGCAAATCAACGATCCAGACTTGCTGGGCTCAAATATTCTGGACGTCCTGATCGAAAACACCCTGATCCGGCAGGAGGCGCAAGCAAGAGGCCTGCAAGTGTCACAGGATGACATTGACCGGCAAATTGACGAGTTTCTGGGTCTGCAGCCTCCGGTTAGCGATGCAGACCCGACGCCCGAACTCCAGGCGACGCTGGTACCCTCGCCGACGCGGACGCCATTTGTTTCGCCCACGCCCCGGCAGGTCCCGTCGGCCACCGCGACTCCGCTGGTCGAGGGTGCGGCTCCGGCAGCGACGGAAATTGCAGCTACGACTCCCACCTTCACGCCTGTTCCGCCAACGGCTACCCAGACAACGGAAGAACTGGAGCGGCAGCAGGGCGAAGTGCGCGAAAGCATCCTCAACGATCTTGCCGGCAGCGCCAGAGTGGACCAGGGTCGATTGCGCGTCCACTTTGAGGCTCTGGCCCTGCGGGAGGCCCTTGCGGCCGACTTGCTGGACATTGGCGACAGCATCATGCACGTCAACGCGCGTCACATTCTGGTTGCCGAACGCCCGGAGGCAGACGATCTGCTGGTCGCCCTGGCGGAAGGCGATTCCTTCGCAGCCCTGGCCATGGCCAATTCGGTCGATGCAGGGTCAGGCCGCGCCGGAGGAGAGTTGGGCTGGACTCCCCTGTACAACTTTGTGAGACCCTTCGCTGATGCTGTCTCTGTCGCGGAACCAGGCGCCACCATCGGCCCTGTGGAGACGGAGTTTGGCTGGCATGTCATTCAGCTGAGGGCGAAGGAAATGCGCAACGCCAGTGACCTGGAATTAGACAACGCGCGAAACTTCGCGTTCCGCAACTGGCTCGATGACCGGCGCGCAGAGATGGACGCCTCTATCGAGATATTCGACGTCTGGGCCGACAACGTACCGGACGACCCGGTGTTGTTGCTGACCGGTTGATTTGAGTGGCCAACGGGTCCGCCACACCCCTGCTGCATTTACTGTCTCTCGTCCTGCTTGGGATCTTGCTAACGCTGCTTTCGCGAATCTTGTGGCAGGAGGTCTTAATCGTCCTGAATGGATACTCCCGCCGGGAGAAAGATGATGATGTCGGACAGGGTTGATATTGCTGTCATTGGTGGCACAGGGCTCTACGCCATGCCTGGCATCAGCGATCGGCAAGTCCTGAAGGTGGAGACTCCCTGGGGCGATCCCTCCGGCGATATCGTCGTCGGTGCGCTTCGGGGCAAGCTGGTCGCCTTTCTGGCAAGGCATGGCGACGGCCATCGACTCAGCCCCTCCGAGGTCCCTTACCGTTCCAACATTTACGCGCTCAAGTCCCTTGGCGTGCGTTTCATCATTTCTGTCAATGCCTGCGGGTCACTGCGGGAAGACTTTGTGCCAGGCGACATCGTGCTACCGGACCAATTGGTCGACCACACCCGGGGAAGGCCCGCAAGGTCATTTTTTGGGCGCGACCTGGTGGCGCACATTTCGGTCGCCGATCCCTTCTGTGAGACCCTGCGCAGAATCTTGACCCATGCAATCAACAGCAGTGGCGCCAGGGTGCATACAAACGGCACGTTTATCATCATTGAGGGTCCGCGCTTCAGCACACGGGGCGAAAGCCGGATCTTCCGCCAGTGGGGCTGCAGCATCATCGGTATGACCGCCTGCCCCGAAGCCTTTTTGGCCCGTGAGGCCGAAATCGCCTACGCCTCGCTGGCACATGTCACCGACTTCGACGTATGGAAAGACGAAGTGGTCACGGTCGAAAAGGTGATGGCCGTCATGCAAGAAAACCTGCGTGTGATCCAGTCCGGCATCGTTGCGGCGGTTGAGCAAATCGAGCCGGACACTCCAAGCCACGCCCACACAGCGCTGGACGACGCGATCCTTGTCGAGCGGGACCAGGTACCCGCCGACCTGCTTGCCAAACTTGGACCCGTTGTCGCACGCCGCTTCTCCTGATGCCCTTGCCCAGGGGCCTCGACTCAACCCTGCTGCTGCTGACAGCCGCCTTCCTGGCAACAAACTTTCTTTCACTGGGCATCCTGCGTGGGGAGGTCTCCCAACCTGCCCACTGGCTTCATCTGCTCGTCTGGGCCTGCTGCGCAGCGCTGGGCCAAATGTGGCTCGTACGCCACATGCCAGGGCGCGACAGGCTCATCTTTCCACTCATCATGGTGCCGGCGGGTTGGGGGCTGCTGCTCATCGATCGCCTGTTGCCGACATTTGCGGACCGGCAAACCCTCTGGTTGCCGGCGGGCCTGGTTGTTGCGCTCATCCTGGCCACCTGGCGGCCGCTCCTGCAAGTCACGGAAACATACAATCGCCTGTTCCAGGTCCTTATCATTGCCCTGTTGATTGCAGCCAGCGTGCTGGAGGGCGAGAGCGCAGGTCTACCCGGAGAATTGCTCAAACTCATCCTGGTCATTCACTTCTGTGCCTGGTTGGCCAGTTGCCCGGCGGACCGTGAAATCCGTCCATGGCTCGCCCGGCAGGGCTGGCGGATACTCCTGTGGCTTCTTCCCCTGCTCATTCTGGTCTGGCAACGAGATCCGGGTACGGCGCTGGTGACCGGGATCGTCCTGCTACTCCTGTTGAACCTTGCCGCCGCTTCCCGACGTCTGGCGCTTGCCAGCCTCTTGCTGCTGCTGGCCGGTTTCATCCTCGCATGGTTTCTTCTGGATGTTGTTCAGCAACGCGTATCCATCTGGATCAACCCGTGGTCGGCTGCGGCAGGCCGCGGCTACCAGATTGTGCAGGGCCTGATTGCCATCGCCGAAGGAGGCGTCACGGGCGCCGGCGTCGGTCGGGGCCAGCCCGGCCTGGTGCCCGTCGTACACAGTGACTTTGTTCTGGTTGCCCTCGCTGAGGAATGGGGTCTGATCGGCGTGCTGGTCCTGATGACATCCGTGGCGCTTTATGTACTGCGAGGTTTGCAAATCGCCTGGCAGTTGCGGGGCAACAGGTTTTTCAGCCTGTTGGCTGCGGGCATGTCCTTGCTGCCCGGCATTCAGGGGCTCCTGATTTGCGCCGGCGTACTGAGGTTGCTGCCTTTGACCGGCGTCACCCTGCCCTTCCTCGGATACGGGGGGAGCGCCCTGCTGACCAGTTTGCTGTCCGCTTCGCTGCTTGTTCGCCTGTCCTCAGAAATCAAGCGTGGCCCGCCATGAAATCTGCGTCGGGCTTGCGGCAACTGGCGTTGCTCCTCCTGCTTTGCTATCTGGCGATCGCACTGGCGGCAGCCTGGTGGGCGACGGGCGCAAGGCGTGGGTTGATCGAGCGGGATGACAATCCACGCCATGCGATCAGGTCTGCGACCAGCACCGTGGCCCCGAATGGGTCATGACTGACGCGGCCTGCGGAATCCGGCCCGTTTCAACCATTTGGCGAATGTGCTACCCAGATGCACCATGTGCGAACTGCGCTTGCAGAGCGCATCGGCCGAGCGCAGGGCATCCAGGAAATCCTGCGGATCATCGTCGAAAGGGCGCATCAGTTGCAGCGTCTGACCATATTCCGGGCCACAATGCGCATCGGATCCGACGCTTCCGGGTATTCCCTGCTCGCGAGCGAAATCCAGTGCCCGTTCATTGTCGGCGGCGTAGACACAGCGGGCATTGAACACTTCGATCGCATCGACGTCATCGATGATGCGCTCCAGTTGTTCCTGCCGCCAGGCGCCCCGCCGCAGACGATCAAAGGGATGGGACACGCTGATGACCGCCCCCTGATTGCGCAACATTCGGATCGTCTCGGCCGGCGACAACCCGGGCGCCACGCTTTCACGCACAAACCAGGCCAGCAACTCGCCCTCGCTGGTCATGATTTCTTCACCAACAATGACGAGGTCGGGAGCCATGCGTTTCATGAACAGCGCCCCCTCGGCCGTATTATGGTCCGTGATCGCAATACGTGTGATTTGCCGCTCCCGACACAGACGTACTATGGCTTCCGGTCGTGACAACGAGTCCTTCGACCACAGCGTATGGGCGTGGGTTTCAACCCTCCAGGTCATACACCTGTCCCTGACCAGCGGAAACGGTCGCTGCATTCCGCACCACTCCAGCAGGCATTTCCGAAGAAAACAGGCGCCTGCGAAAGACCAGGGCAACCAGAAGGCCGGCGAACACTCGCAGCCATTTCTGAAAGAATCCCTCGATCAGGGCGATCGCAGCAACATTTGCAGGTGTGAGTGCAGGTTGCGAAGGCGCAACCAAAGTCAACAGCATGGTAGCGACTGACAGTTCGGTGATGCCAGCGCCATTGGGCAAGCCGCTAAACGCGCCAATCAGTGGCGTGAGGGAAACAATCAGCAGCGCCTGAAACAACAATTGTGTATCCATTGCCAGCCCGAAACCATGAAGAATGACCAGCAGCACCAGGGCATCCCCCACCATGGCCAACAGGGCCGGGACCAGTGTCCGAAGTAAATTGCGTACCTGCAACATTGAACTGCTGCCAGCGATGAATCCGCTCAGCCAGACCTGGACACGCCCGAGCAGCGGCATTGCGGCCACAAGCACCAGAATGCGTCGTTGGGCGGCAGGACTGTGAAGAAACAACAGACCGGCCGCCAGGGCGGCAGTGGCCAGCAACAGGAGATGGCGCGCGGGAGCGGGCGCGAGGTCCGCGGCACCGGCTGCAAGCGCCAGGCCCGACAAGATCAGCACCGCCAGGGTTTCAATGACGCGTTCGGCCATGACCACGGGCAGGCCAAGATTAAGGGGTAGACCGGTCCAGCGCCTGAGGACCAGCGCTTTCAGCGCTTCTGCCGACTTGCCCGGGCTGACCGACAGGGACAGGCCCGCCAGATAAAGGATGGCGCTGTTGCCTGCGCCGACCTGGTCGCGGACGCCGGCGACATCCAGAAAATTCTGCCAAACCAAAAAGCGGCATAGCCATGTCAGGGACTTGAGCATGGCAAGTGGCAGAAGCAGCAGGGCCGGGAACCGGCCAAGATGCTCCAGCAGTTCCACTGAATTTACAGCCAGCAACATGGCAAGATAGATGGCAAGGGCGATGACCACACCAGCCAGCAGGCGCTTTACCGGCAGTTGAAACGGCCGGTCTTTCGCTGCACTGTCGCTGTCCGTCTTCAACATGGTACGTTATGAGCCACTGCTGTTTGGCCGGGGTTTGTTCCGGAAAAATGGACTCACGAGAAAGCGCCGGCGGATACCTCGTGCCGCGAGAATCGCTGCGGCACACCCTGACCGTCGTGAACTCCCGCTTCGTAACCAGCATTCGCCACGTGAACAGTGTGAAGGCGGCGCGCGACGGCCTGGCGGCGATTCGGGCGGAAATGCCGGATGCCTCCCACCACGTCTATGCCTTTCGCGTTGGCCACGGGAAAAGCGTGACGGATGGCATGAGCGATGACGGTGAGCCTTCGGGCACCGCCGGCCCACCCGTTCTGGCTGTGCTGCGGGGCTCGGATATCGGCGACATCCTCGTCGTGGTGACGCGATACTTTGGCGGCACGAAACTGGGCACCGGTGGCCTGGTCCGGGCCTACAGCGAGGCCGCCCGTCAGGGTCTCTCCCGCTTGAAAACTGAGCATAAGATCGATCGCCAGATGCTTGGCTTTGAAATATCCTACGCGCTCTTTGAACAGGTCCGGCAACTGGTAACTCGCTTCGATGGCGAAATCAGGGACACAGAGTTCGGCGCCAGAGTGACGATCTTTGCGCGTTTTCCCGTCGCGACGAGTCCTGCGTTTGCCCGGGCCTGCGCGAACTGAGCGCAGGCCGCAGCGAAACCGTCGTGCTTGACTGACACCGCCGGTCAACCGGCCAACGTGGCCGCGATGTGTACGCGGGCCTGCTGCAACGCCGGATGGCGGGGCGCCAGCGCTTCCGCCCGCGCCAGGCAGCCGCGCGCCGCCTCGTCCTGGCCATCTTCAAAGAGGAAGCGGCCGGTCAGTGCCAGCAAGGGGACGTCGTTGGGGTTTTCGCCCAGGCCCTTGCCGAGATACTCGAAGGCCAGTTCCGCCTCCCCGGCTTGCCACAGCTGCTCTCCCAGCAGGGCGGCCAACTCGGCGTCGGCAGGGTAGCGCCTGTAGCCATCCAGCAGTATTTCCAGCGCCGTGGCGTCTTCACCCCAGCCCAGATAGGCCCGTCCCAGCAGGGCATGCAACCCGCCCAGACCGGGTGAGTGCTCCAGGATGCCCTCAAGCCATTCCGTGTCCTCGCTGCGGATGGAATTCCCCGCGTCAAGCACCCCCTCGATTTCTCCGAGCCGCCACTCCAGGTCCGGCTCTTCAAGCATGAGACGCAGTCGGGCCAGTTCGGCCTGTGAAGCCTCATCGCCGGCCAGGGCATTCAGTTTCTCCAGAAGGCGCAACAATGCGTCTTCCTCCTGCTCCACCAGCAGTACCTCGGCCAAATTCAGGCCCGGTTCGATGTTTCGGGGATCCTTTTCGTAAGCCTGTTGCAGGATTCCACGAGCAGGCTCCAACGATTCCAGATTGTAGCAGGCGTCAATGACCTGCCGCAGCGCTTCGTGGGCTTCATCCAGCGCCACCAGTCTCCCGAAAAGGGACCAGAATTCGTCGTCCACCCGCTCCAATTCGGCCCGTGTGACCAGAATTCGTTGCAAAACCCGTGTATCTCGCGGCTCCAGGTTTGCTGCCGCCTCCCACGCGTACAACGCTTCCAGCAATTGCGCTTCTTCGTCGTCTTCGTCCGGGTCAAGGTATACGTAGCCGTCGCAAGGCAGACCGGCAACATTCATGGCCTGCAACAGGTCGCCGTAATAGACGAGTAGCTCGCCGCTGGCCCGCTCACTCTCGATGGCGTCTTGCAGCAGTTCGAGCGCATCCTGCACCCGTCCACCCTGACGGTAGAGGTCGGCGAGAGTCAACACCATGGCCGGACCGGGGTTTTCCTGCGCTTCAAGCAGGTCGTAAGCGGCATTCACCTGTCCCTCGGCAAACAGACCTGAACAATAAATGATGGCCGCCGCTTCATGCGCCTGCAGCATCGTTACATTCCGGTCCGCCACAGCCCGAATGCCACTTGAATCTCCGGAATGTCGCAACCAGCGGGCCAGGCTGCTGGCATACAACCAGGGTATGAATTCGCCCGACCCGGAGGCCATCCCCGCAATCTTCTCAAAGGTCTCGCCAGGACCTGCATCCGGCCAGGATTGCCCCCACAGCTGCAGGAAGAGTCTCAACTCAAGTTGAAATGCCAGTTCGAGCGCATCCTGCAATGCCCTTTCATTTGCTGCACCTGCATACAGGGGAGCATGCCGACGAAGGTCCTGAAATCCCAGAGAGTGAACAATGCCTTCGCAGAATCCAGGCAAGGCGTTGACCAACGCATTCAGGGTGGCCGATTCCAGACGAAACTCGGCGGGCGGGGCATCCTCGGGCTGGCGGTCGTCCTCCACGGTGACGGCCAGACGCAAGCCATCCGTCGAAGTCTCCAGTTCGCCCCAGATGCCCACGTTGTCGTCAAGGTCTTCCAGCTGCCAGTCGTCAACGCCAAACTGCGACGCGGGCATCGACCAGCGCCATGAGGCCGGATCTCCATCAACCCTGGCCGCCATTCGATAGACGCGCACGCCCTGCCAGCGCTCCAGCAGCAGGCCCAGCAGGGTGAACAGCCCCATCGCCATCCCGGGCTCTTCGCTTGACTGAACGGGCCACAGACCTATCCGCAGGGCCGGCTGCCCCAGGTAGATCGCCTGCCCTTCGCTGCCGGCCGTCCCGAATATCGCCGTCGCCACGTTTGGCGCCGCCAACTGGCCCCGCATCATCAGTCGCTGTGCAAATTCGCGCATCGGCACCCCCTTGCCCTGGCACAAGTATAGGATTCCTGGTAGCGGGCGACAATTGCGAGTGTGTCGCTCTTGCATGCGCAAGCGTTGCCGATATGATGAATGCATTCCGCTCAGGGACCAATCCATGACCGCTCAATTCCTTGACAGGGACCGTCCTGTGAGCCTCTTGCGAGACCACATGGCGGGCTACGGGTATCAACTGCTTGAAACACCCGTCGTTGGTGACGCCAGTCTGTTCCTGACGCGAGCCGGCGACCGTATGATTTCGCGCCTGTTCACCTTTGGGCGCGGCGGTCGCGAACTGGCCTTGCGGCCGGAATTCACTTCCCAGGCGGCCCGTCACTACGTGCGCGGCAACTTCTGCGGCGTGCAGCGCTGGCAATTCGCGGGTCAGGTCTTTGAGGAAAGCCCGCAAGGGGCATCCAGGGCCTGTCAGAAATTCAGTTTTGGCGCGGAATTGTTCGGCCTGAAGGGTCCGGCTGCCGATGCTGAAATCATGGCTCTGGCCCTGACCAGTCTGCAAGAGCTGGATCTCTCCAACTGGCGTCTGGTGGTTGGTCACATCGGGCTCATGCGACAGATGCTGGCGCAGTTCGCCCTGGACGAACGCACGGAACGCTTTCTAATCAACAACCTGCGCAATCTCCGCCAGCACGGCACGGACCACGTGTTGCAGTTGTTTGAAGCCCGGCTGGCCGGCGCCACTGAAAGTACATCGCTCACGCCGCTTCTTTCCGCTGAAACGGTGGACGAAACAGCCCTCGCCCAACTTCTGCGCACTTCCCTGCATGGAACGGCGATGGGAGGGCGCGACCACAGGGACATTGCCAGGCGAATGCTGAGGAAACGTCAGCGAATGAGTGAACGGGACCAGGTGGCCAGGGCGATGGAATTGCTTCATCGCCTGTGCCAGCTCAGCCTGCCCGCAGACCTGGCCTTCGCGGCCCTGACCGAAATCACTCCGGAGGAAGCCCGCCCGATCTTGCACGACTGGCAGGAGAACCTGGCCTTGCTGGGCAGCTACGGGCTGTCACCGGAAAGAATAGTCATTCAGCCCGACCTCGCGCGCGACCGGGACTATTACAGCGGCATGGTCTTCGAAATACACGGCGCAGACGGCCGGCACCTGGGCGGCGGCGGGCGATATGATGAACTGCTCGTATTCATGGGTGCGCCAGAACCGGTTCCGGCTGTGGGCTTCGCCTGCTGGCTGGAAAGCCTGGATGCTGCCCGGTCAGCGACGCCTGCGGTCAAATCCTGGTCGATCCTGCTGGATGGCAACAACAGTTTCGCAGCGACCCGTCTGGCCCAATTGCTGCGGTCCGGGGGTCTCCCCGCCGAACTGGGAAACGTGCTTCAAGCGGACTCTCTGGTGACGGATGCGGATGGCGGCGTTCGCTGGCGCGGCCAGGTTTTCAGCCTGGATGAACCGACAAGGCTGCTGGAGGCGCTGCGCCGTGTCTGAGAGAATCACACTTGCGCTACCCAGCAGGGGCGTGCTGGCCGGGCCAACAATCGACTTTCTGCGCGATTGCGGTCTGGCGGTACACAAGCCCAACCCGCGCCAGTACACGGGCAGCGTCCGCACCCTGCCTGGCGTAGACGTCCTGTTTCAGCGTGTAAAGGACGTGGTGGCCAAGGTTGAAGCGGGCACCGTCGAACTGGGTATCGCTGGCTACGACCTGGTGCGTGAACTGGAAAGCGATGACCTGCTGACGATCAACGACCAACTGGGCTACGGTCATTGCCAGCTCCAACTCGCCGTCCCGACGACATGGGTCGACGTTCAGGGCATGGCGGACCTAGTCGACGTCGCCCAGGACTTCCGCCAGTACCGCCACCGCAACATGCGGGTAGCCACCAATTTCAATCATCTGGCCAGGCAATTCCTGCATGCGCATGGTCTGCATCACTACAGCCTGGTCCGGGCCGAGGGCGCCATTGAGGCAGCACCAACTTTGGGCTATGCCGACTGCGTCATCGATCTGAGCCAGACGGGCACCACCTTGCGCGAAAACCACCTCAGGCCCTTGCCCGATGGCACCCTGTTGAAATCCCAGGCGACCCTGATCGGCAACCGTGGTCGCCTGCAGGCCCTGGGCCAGGGGCCCCGCAAACTACTTCGCACCTTGCTGGAGTTGACGGACGCCGCCCTCCAGGGACGGGAACGTTACCTGCTCAGCGCCAATCTGGCCGGCGCGGACCCTGAACGCCTGGCGCGACAGATCATGGACAATCCGGTAACCCGCGGTCTGGAAGGCCCTACGCTCGCCCCAACCTGGAATGACGCCGGCCAGCGCGGTTACGCCGTGACACTGGTGATCTCCGCAGACCAGTTGTTGCCAGCCGTCGAGTATCTGCGCTCAATTGGTGGAAGACAGGCCAGCGCCAGACCCCTGCGTCACGTCTTTCTGGAAGAATCGCCTTCCTGGTTGCGCCTGCAGCGGCTACTGGACGACTCCCCTCAGAGCTGAGCCTCAATCTCGTCCAGGGCCAGGTCCAGTTGACTGCGCCGCCCCCGACTTTCCGCGCCGGTTTCGATCGCCTGACTCAAACCCAGCAGGCTGATGGCGGGAGGAAAGCGGGAACTGTCCGCCAGATTCATGGTCAGCAGCGGGCAACAAAACAGCGCCAGCTTGAGAAAGCGTCGCCAGTCCGCTTCCAGCCAGCCTCGAGAAGACACCTCGCGCAACAAGGGCAGCAGGACCCGTTCCAGCTTGCTGCGGAAAAACATCTCTCGCAGCGGCGGCAAAGCGTAGTCGTGCTCCACATGCCAGCGGCCGTCCGCGGCTACCTGCACCCGGACATCGGTCACAGCCGCCTTTTCCCGGGGAAAATACATCCACATGGCAAAAACGTTGTGAAACAGCGGTTTGGCCAGGTCCAGCAGCGGGTGATGGCGGCCCGCAAAGGCCGGGTCAAAGTAGACCATCCCTTGCATTGCCTTTCGCAGAAACACATTGCCGTTGTGCGCATCGCCATGGCCCACGATGGACGGTCCGGGCCTGGCAGGTCTGATTCTCTCGCCGGCGAGGTTGGCCAGTGACGCCAGGTTTTCTTCGTAGCGCTGACCATTGATCGTCCAGCGGGCCTGCGAGACTTCATCTCGCGAGAATCGCCCCTGCGGCAAGTCAAACGTGGCGCGCTTGCCATAGAAGGTCGCCATTCTGCCGCCAGTCAGACGGTGCCAGAACAACTGGTGCACCGCTGCTGCGCCAGCCTCCTCCGCCGATTGCCACGCCAGCGAAGGCAGATACAGGGCCAGCAATTCGTCGTCGCTCTTGTGTTGGGCGCGCTTCAGGGACTCATAATGGGTGCAGTCGCCCGTCTCGATCCGCCAGGCCAGATCGAAAACGGTGGGGTCGTCGACGAGTTCGTAAATCAGCAATTGCCGGCCCCAGGCCGTGGAACTGTGGAGGGGGCGAACAACCGGCCAGCCCGCCTGCGACAGGGCCTCCGCCTGGTAGTACTCGCTGATGGCGCTGTCCGGTTCGACGTGCGTCTTGAAAAACAGGCGTTGCCCGTCGGCCAGGGTCAACGTGCCATTGATCGAATTGAGCGACACGGCCAGCGGGCGGACCTGAATGTCCTCGATGTCCAGCTGGACAAAGTCGCGCAACAAGGGCAGCAGGCGGGCCGCGGCCTCCTCCGGATCGCTGAATTGCAGCTGCTGGATGCGCTGCAAGGCAGCGTCACTCATGCGAAAGTATCTCGTTGCGCCGGCGCAGGGCGAGTGCATGGGCGGGGAAATCTTCGTAGTCCGCCAGCGTAATGGCCACGCCCTGCAGACCTTCGTAGCCTTCTCGAGAAAGGTATGCGACTCCGCTGCGCTTGAGAAAGTCATGGACGCTGACTGACGAAAAACTGCGCGCAAAGCCACCAGTCGGCAGTATCGCGTTCAGGCCGAGACAGTAGTTGGCAAGGGGAATGGGCGTCAACGGCCCCAGCAGAATTTCGCCGGCGTTTTGTATTCGATTCAGCGTGACAAAGGGCTCGTCGGTTAACAGTTCCAGGTGCTCCGGTGCATAGTCATTGACGAAGGCGATGGAGTCGTCCAGGCTTGCCGTAAGCAGAATTCCACCGTAGCCCGACAACACCCTGGTAACGAATTCGCGTCGCCAGGCCGGAAGCTCGTCAATCAGGCCAGGCAAGGCCTCCAGGACACCATCGGCCACGCTTCTGCTGTGCGTGACCAGTAGCGCCGCCGAATCCGGCCCGTGTTCAGCCTCCACCAGCAGGTCAAGCGCCGCCAGACGGGGATCTGCCCCTTCGTCACAGAGAATGACGGCCTCACTGGGTCCGGCCGGCAGGCCGACGTCGATGTCGCCGTAGAGCAGGCGTTTGGCAGCCGACACATACTGGTTGCCGGGCCCAACGACCTTGTCCACCTGCGGAACCGTCTCTGTCCCGAAGGCCAGGGCGGCGATGGCCTGACTTCCACCAATGACATAGACCTCTTCAATTCCGCAGACCTGGGCCGCCACCAGGGTACCTGGGTCGGCCCGCCCGTTCGGTGCGGGTGGCGTCACCACGACAACCCGGGGCACGCCCGCAACCCGGGCCGGTGTGGCCAGCATCAGCATCACGGAGGGAAAGGCTCCCTTGCCGCGTGGCACATAGAGGCCGACGCTGGCGATTGGCGTGACCTTTTCCCCGGCCATGACGCCGGGCTGCAACTCGCTGAACCACATTTCTTCCGGCACTTGCTTCTGATGAAAGAGGTCAATGTTCTCGTGGGCAGCTTCAATGGCCGCAATCACCTCGTCGCTGACCGACTCTCTCGCGGCTTCAAAATCTTCATTGGAGGCGCGCAGAAAACTGGCGTCAAATTCAGCGCAATCCCAACGGCGGGTAAAGGAGACCAGGGCATCATCGCCACCCGCACGCACCTGGTCAACGACCCCCTGCACCATGGGCAGGAGGCCGCGAATATCCGTCTCCGCCCGTCGCATGAGCTGGCGACGCTCATCTGGGGAGAGCAGCGCCAGTTCGCGGTACTGAATCATCCGGCAGCCTCCCTGCCCAGGACCCTTGACCGTCTGTGCAGACCGTCCCAGCGGATGTCCGGTGTAAGCAACTCCGCCCGCGTTTCGATTCGTCGCCGCTGTGGCAACAGGTCTTTCAGCATCATCCTGATTTCCCGTCGGGGCGACCCTGACGGCCGGTATCCCAACAGCGGCAAGAGTTCCCGGTCCGGCCGGTACTCATGGTGCGTGGATTCGAGACGGGGATTCTCAAGCGGCAGAATGTCCACTTCCATGCCCTCCCCCGCAGCGGCCTGCCTTACCATTTGCGCGATCTCGTTGACCGTGTAGCAGGCGTCGAACTGGTTGATGACGCGATAGTCGCCCGCTTCCGGCGGACTGTCAATGACTAGGGTCAGACATTGCATGACGTCACGCAGCGGCAAAAAGCCACGCTTCTGCCCGCCTTCACCGTAGGGCGTAAGGGGATGCCCGATGACCGCCTGACAACAAAAGCGGTTGACTACCGTGCCGAAACACTGGTCGAAATCCAGCCGCGTCTTGAGCCGCGGGTCTTCCACCTGACATTCAATTCCCGTGCCGTAAACCACCCCTTGCATGATGTCGGTCGCGCGCAGACCCCAGAGCCCGCAGGCGAACATGGTGTTGTTGGAATCGTGCACCTTGCTCCAGTGATAGAAACTGCCCGCCTGGCGCGGAAAGGGCAAACGATCGCGCCGCCCGCGGAATTCGGGCTCAAAGAATCCTTCCGGTATGGGCATGGCCGGCGTGCCATATTCGCCCATCGTGCCCAGCTTGACCAGATGCGCGTCCGGACAGACTT
Source organism: Anaerolineaceae bacterium (assembly GCA_026708325.1). GTDB lineage: Bacteria > Chloroflexota > Anaerolineae > Aggregatilineales > Phototrophicaceae > JAGWBD01. The sequence continues at coordinate 469,854 of JAPOVC010000014.1, forward strand.
CATACATGGCCCAGAGCAGGTTCAGCGTGCCGATGACGTTGTTGTGCTGCGTGAAGCAGCTGTGCGCCTGATCGATCATGGACCAGGCCGCCGACGGAATTTCCGCCAGATGCACGACGGTGTCCGGCTGGAATTCCTCCAGAATGGCGCGCAGAAAAGCGAAGTCCAGCATGTTTCCAGTTCGAAAGTCCGTCGCCTGGTGAAAATGTTCACCCAGCGCCGCCAATCGCTCCTGCGGCGAGGAAATCGGGATGGCGCTGCAGGCGCCGAGTTCTGCAACCTGCTCGCGACGCAACATGGCATCGAGACCGGCAACGACGTGGCCGCGTTGAAGCAAATGTTGTGTGAGCGGCCAACCCAGATAACCGTCAAATCCGGCGATGAAAATCCTGCGCTCAGGCATGAACCATGGCTGGAACTGGCCGGAAGCTGCCCAGGTAACCCTGCACAGCCAGCAATTCGGCATTGAGGATGCTGCAACCGGCAGCCCCACGAATCGTATTGTGGGTCAGGGCCGCGAAACGGTAGCCGAGTATGGGGCACTCGCGCAATCGGCCCACCGAGGTGGCCATACCCTTGCCGGCCATACGGTCAAGGCGAATCTGCGGGCGATCGACCTCGGTGAAGACCTGCAGCGGCCTTTCCGGCGCGGATGGCAGACAGGGCACTGGCTGCGGTCCGCGGAAGTCTCGCCAGGCCGCATGAATGTCATCAAGTGTTGGCGCCTCGGCCAGTTCCAGCGACAGGTTGACCAGATGCCCGTCGATCACCGGCACACGGGTGCAGGTGGCGGCAGCGATGGCCGGCAGCCACTCCACTTCGCCGCCGCTGAGTTCCCCCAGCATCTTGAGCGGCTCACTCTCCATTTTGCCCTCGTCGCCACTGACCCAGGGGATGACGTTGTCAATGATGTCCATGGAAGCCACGCCCGGGTACCCTGCGCCGCTGATGGCCTGTTCACTGACCATGTGGACCCGGCGGATGCCGAAGGGACGCAGTGGCGCCAGCGACATCACCACCGGCATGCTTGTGCAATTGGAATTGGCGATGACCGCTCCGCTGCAAAAGCCGCGCCTCTCACGCTGCACGTCGACGAGGCCGATATGGTCTGCGTTGGCTTCCGGCAGCAGCAGGGGCACGTCGACCTGCATACGGTTGGCCGATGCATTCGTGCAGACGACGTGGCCGGCCGCCGCCAGATCGAATTCATGTTCCCGGGCGGCTGCCGTCGGAAGCGCAGAAAAGACCAGCAGTGACTGCAAGGCCGAGTGACTGGATTTTACTTTCAGGTTGGAGACTGATTCAGGTGGCCTGCCTGCCAGATGCCAGCGCACGACGTCGCCATACAGATGGCCGGCGCTGGACGAGCCGGTCAACTCGGCAACTTCAAACCAGGGATGGTCTTCGAGCAGCTGCAGGAAACGTTGGCCGACCGCGCCCGTGGCTCCTAGAACGGCGACTGGAAGTTTCTCCATGCCAGTGTCCTTAAATGCCGACCAGTTGCATGCCGGTACGAACTGCCGGATAGGAACCCAGTGACTTCACGAAAGAGGCCCGTTGCAGGAGACCTGCCATCATCTCCTGCACGTGGGGTTCCTGCCAATGGCCCTCGAAATCAAGGTAAAACACCGGCTCCCAGGGTCGATTCGGACGCGGACGGGATTCTATTTTCGTCAAATTGATGTCGCGCCTGGCGAACTCCCCGAGACAATCGTAGAGCGCGGCGGGCCGCTGCCTCGTGGCAAAGACGATCGACGTTTTGTTGTACTCCGCCATGGGGGGATCATCATGGCCCAGGAGAAAGAAGCGGGTGTAGTTGAACTCAATATCCTCAATATTGCTTTCCAGCAATTCGAGGCCATAGAGCTCACCGGCCAGCCCGGAAGCAATTGCCGCAGTGCCCTCTTCCGGCTCTTCGGCCAGGTCCTTCGCCGAACCCGCTGTGTCATACCAGGGGACAGGGACCAGATTGTTGCGCCGCAAAAATCGATCACACTGGGTCAGGGCGTGCGGGTGCGAGCGCACGCGCTTCAAATCATCCATTTTGCTGCCAGGCGCCGCCAGCAAGGCGTGACGGACATGCAAGACAACGTCCGCCTGAATGCGGAAATCGGAGTCCATCAGCAACTCGTAGGCCTGGGTTACGGCGCCGGCCTGCACGTTTTCGACCGGCAGCAGGCCATAGACCACGTCATGATTGCGACGAATGGCGGAGAACACGTCCTCAAGATTGCGGCAAGGGAAGACTTCGGCCTGGTCGCCGAAATGCTGACGGATGGCCAGGTCCGAATTGGCACCCTCAATGCCCTGAAATGCGACAACTGTTTTCATCAGTCATTTGCCCCTGACGGCGCGACATCCTAGCATAGCCTTGCCTGACGGTCAACCTGGGCCGGCCCACAGGTTGATTCGCGCCAGGCTATACTGTGCCGATCGTGTTTCATTTGAAGGGGTAGCACATGAGCGACAAGGTCCTTGCGGCCGCGCCAATTCTTGATCGCTTTCGCCTGGAGGGCCGCGTGGCACTGGTCACAGGCGCCGGTCAGGGAATCGGACGGGGATACGCCCACGCCCTGGGCGAAGCCGGCGCGGCTGTCGCCGTCGTTGATCTGGACGGGGAACTGGCCTCGCAGGTCGTTGACGAACTGGCAGACAAAGGAATCGACGCCCTGGCCATCAGCGCCGACGTCACTGTCGAAGAAGACATCCAGCGAACGGTCGACTCGGTACTGGAGCGTTGGGGCCGACTCACGATAGCCGTCAACAATGCGGGTATGGCGGACTGGACCGCCGCCGAAGACGTGAGCGAGGAAAACTGGGACATGATCAATGACCTGAACCTCAAGGGAGTCTTTCGTTGCGCCCAGGCAGAGGCCCGCATCATGTTGGAGGCCGGCTATGGCAAGATCATCAACACGGCCTCGATGTCCGCCAGCGTCGTCAACACCCCGCAGAAGCAGACGGTCTACAACACCACCAAGGCTGGCGTGTTACACCTGACGCGCTCCCTGGCCGCCGAATGGGCGTCCCGCGGCATCCGGGTCAACAGCATCAGTCCGGGCTACACGCGCACGAAACTGGTCGAAGACCTTCTCTACACGCCCCTCGGGCAGGAGTATGCACCCACGTGGATGGCGATGACCCCGATGGGCCGCATGTGCGAAGTACCGGACCTGCAGGGGGCGGTTGTCTATCTTGCTGCACCAGCCTCGGATTTCATGACCGGCCATGACATGGTAGTCGACGGCGGCTATTGTTGCTGGTAAGCGTTTGCGAAAGGAAGGGCGATGAGTCTGCCCCTTGTACTAAGCACCAACCTTGTCCCGGACGATGTGCTTGAACCTGTCCAGGGCCTGGCAACCGTCCTGCAGGGACCGGGAGGCGGCCTGACGATGCCGCGCGAGGAAGTGCTGGAACTGGCCCCGCAACTGAGCGCCATTGTCAACCAGGGCGAGCTGCTGATCGATGATGAATTGCTGGACGCGGGCCCCGGAATCCGGGTCATCGCCAACGTCGCCGCCGGCTACAACAACATGGACCCGGACCATTTAAGTGAACGCGGCGTATGGGGCTGCAACACGCCCGACGCCTTCTACGAATCGACGGCGGATTTCACGCTGGCGATGGTCCTCGCCGCCCTCCGCATGCTGGCCCTGGGCGATCGTTATATCCGTGCCGGCCAATGGAAGCGCTTTGAGCCGGGTGTCTGGGACGGAATCCTGCTGCGCGACAAGGTCCTTGGCATCGTCGGCTACGGACGCACCGGAACGGCGGTCGCAAGGCGCGCTCGGGCCTTTGGCATGCGCATCCTGTACACCCGCCGCAGCGTTTGTGACGACCAGGAATACCGCAGCCTTGAAGACCTGTTGGCCGAAGCGGATATCGTCTCGCTGCACACACCGCTGACAGAGGAAACGCAACACTTGCTGAATGCTGAACGCCTGCGCTCCATGAAACGCGGCGCCTGGTTGATCAACATGGCGCGCGGCCCGGTCGTGGACGAAGAGGCGCTGGTCCAGGCATTGCAGTCGAGACATCTGGCGGGAGCGGCGCTGGACGTCTTCGAGCGAGAGCCGCTCGTTCACCCCGCCCTGCTCTCCATGGACAATGTGGTGCTGGCGCCGCACGTCGGGGGTGGCACGCAGGAGGCCCGCTATGTCTCGCGCCTTCAATGCTTTGAAAATGTCGCGCGGGTGCTGCGGGGGGAGCGGCCGGTCACGCCAATCAACGAAGTGCGTCTACCCTGAATCGTAACTCCGAAATCCCGGTTCCTCCCCAGGGACCGGCGAATTGGCGAAGGTGCCGCGAGCGCGCACCGCGGCTTCGCCGCCGAAAGCCTCCACCTTCGCGCGCTGGTCGGCCCGTGCCTGGGCATCGACCGCCTCGGGGTCCAGCATGGACCTCAGGCGCGATTCACGTTCCTTGAGCACTGGTCCGAAGTCGGGTATACCCGCCAGATCCCTGACTTCCCAGGGGTCGTCGATTAGATCGAATAGTTGCGGCGGCCCGTCGACATAGTGCACGTACTTGTAGCGCAGGTCGCGCAGCATGAAGTAGCCGTGCCGCGTGCCAACCGTGTGGTACTCGGAAAGAACGCTGCGGTCCCGGTCCGCTTGCTGCATCAGCGACCACAGGGACTGTCCGGGCAGTTGCGCCGACCAGTCGTCTGGGCGGGCGTCGACGGCCTCCAGAATCGTGGGCGCCATATCCAGCAGCGAGACCGGCGTCTGCACCTCATTTCCTTCAGGTACGTCCGGCCCGACCATGATTAGCGGGACTGCGGCGGCCTCCTCATACATGGTGAACTTGCCATAAAGGCCGCGCGCGCCAAGGCTCTCGCCGTGGTCCGTGCTGTAGACGACGCGCGTGCTGTCGTTCAATCCAAGCTCGTCCAGGGCAGCGATCACCTTTCCGACATTGTCGTCCACGTATTCGCAGACGGCGTAATACGTCGCCAGCAATTTTCGCAGCGTCTGCTCGTCGAAGGCAGGTTCAAGGTTGAAGAATCGTCGCATGTTGTCCAGTACCGGATGCCGCGGCCAGTCCGCCTCTTGCCACTGCGGCGGCAGCGGCAGCGAAAGCGGGTCCTGCCTGGCGTAGAACTCCGGCGGCGCGATGAAGGGCGGATGGGGACACACCAGGGACAGAAACAGCACCCATGGCTTGTCATCATTGGCGTGCTGCTTCAGCCACTCAAGGGCGTGTGCGGTGTTGCTCGCGTCGTACTGCAGATAGGTCGAATCGCCGGGACCGGCTTCGGTAATGCAACTGCGACTGTCCCGCGTGGGCGCGTCGTCACGGACGCAGGAGAGCAGGTCGCCCAGCCCCTCTACGACGTGCAGGGGGTCGATTTCCTCGGTGAAGCCGTTGTCGTCATCGGCGCTGCGGAAATGCAGCTTTCCTATCGACGTGACGTTGTATCCCTGCTCTTTCAACTGGTGTCCCCATCCCCGGGGCGTCCCGTTCCAGGGGAAGGCGTTGTCCCAGTGGCGAATCCTGTGCACGTACTGCCCTGTCGCCAGGGAGGCCCGCGCCGGCACACAAATCGGGCAATTGGTGTAGGCGTTGGCAAAGCGGGTCCCGCGGGCGGCCAGTCCGTCCAGGTTGGGCGTGCGCGCCGCGCTGTTGCCGCTGCTGCCGAGTACGTTGACGTTGTGCTGGTCCGACAGGATGAAGAGCAGGTTGGCGGGCTTCACGGCTGGCACGCCTCCAGGCGCTGTACGACCTTGGGCCAGACGTCAGGGTTCAACAGATACGGCGGTCGTTCGCCCGCAAAAACCTGTCTCACCTGCGCCATCGCCATGTTAAGCATCTTGTAACCGGCGCGCGGCGTGGAACCCGCAATGTGGGGCGTCAATATGACGCGTTCATGGATCAGGAGAGGGTTGTCCGGCATGGGAGGTTCCGGATCGCAAACGTCGAGGCCGACGCCAAACAACCTGCCACAGTCCAGGGCAGCCAGCAGGGCCGCTTCATCAACGTGACCGCCACGGGAGACGTTGATGAATATGGCGTCATCTTTCATCTGCGAAAAGCGCTCCGCATTCATGATGTGACGCGTGTTTTCGTTGAGCGGCAAATGCAGCGAGACCACGTCCGATGTGGCCAGCAAGGTTTCCAGCGAATCGACCCGGGTTACGCCCAGCTCCTGCATGTGTTCAGACGAAAGAAAGGGGTCATGGGCCTGAACCTTCATGCCCATGGCCAGCGCAACCCTGGCGACGTGGCTGCCGATGCGTCCCAGCCCCACCAGGCCCAGTTGCGTGCCAGCCAGTTCGATAGCGCGGTAAGGAGGCCGCGGCACATCGTCAATGAGATTTCTGCGCATGTCCTCCCGTATGGCTGGCAAATTTTTGGCCACGCCCATCAGCAGGGTGAGGGCCATTTCCGCCGTTGACATGGTGGGTCCGTCCGGCGTGTTGACCACCGCGATGCCATGACGGGTCGCCTGCTCCAGGTCTACCTTGTCGAAACCAATGCCCGTGCGCGCGATGACCAGCAAGTCCGGCGCGCGCCGCATCATCGATTCGTCGTAAGGCAATCCCCCTGCGATGACCGCCTCAGCCGCTTCGATGTTTTGATAGGCGTCGCCGGTGCCCGAGGCAGCTGTCAGTCGTTCCACGTCCTCGCCGATCAGGCCGTCATATTCCGGCCCGTACGTCCACTCAAACCAGATTTTGTGCATTTCGCGATCCTGTATCGAAACTGTGCGCGAGCCAGGCGAGTGTAGTACATTCAGCGCTTGTGCGCATCAACGTGCCAGGGAGTCAGCGTGAAGATTATCGACGTGCAGGCTTGTGTGATTGGTCGTCGGGAACCGCACAGTGGCGGCAGCGTGTGGACCTTTGTGCGCATCTACACGGACGAAGGCATTTACGGTACCGGTGAATGCAATTCCGCCGCGGCCATGGCTTCCGGCTTCGCTGTCAAGGAAGCGATTTTGCACCTTAAGCCACGGCTGCTGGGCGTGGACCCGCTCAACATCGCCCCGCTCTACGAAGGACTGCGGCGCAGCGGGCGCTACGGCGGCACCTCTGCGCCGCCCATCATCTTCGCCATAACGGGCATCGAAAACGCGCTCTTCGATCTCGCCGGCAAGGCGCTGGGGCTTCCGGTATGGCAACTGCTGGGCGGCCGCTTCAGGGACAACATTCGTCTCTATGCGGATTGCCATTTCGGCGAAAGCAACGACCCGCAGACCTGGGCAGACAAGGCGCTGGAAGTCCTCGACGAAGGCTACAACGCCATCAAGTTCGACGTTGACGGCACAGGCGTTGGTCGTCGCGACGCGTGGAACTGGAGCGTCAGCGCGCAGGAGATGTCACATATCGTCAGCCTGGTGGAGGGCGTGCGCGGGGCCATTGGGTCCGAGATCGACCTGGCGATCGATTGCCACGGGCAGTTCGACCTGCCTTCGGCCATCACCCTTGCCCATGCGCTTGAGGACCTGCGACTGCTTTGGCTGGAAGAGCCCGTTCCGGCCGAAAACGTCGCCGCGATGGCGCAGGTGCGCGCCAGCAGCAGCACGGCCATCTGCACCGGCGAGAACCAGTACACGCGCTACGATTTTCTCGACTTGCTGCAGCAGAAGGCGACCGACATCATCATGCCGGATCTTGCCAAGGCCGGCGGTCTGCTGGAAGGCAAACGCATCGGCGAACTGGCCGAGACCTTTTACGTGCCGGTGGCGCCGCACAATGTCTCTTCCCCGCTGGGCATGATGTCCGCCTGCCACTGCATGGCGGCCATCCCCAACTTCCTGCTACTGGAGTTTCATGGACGGGAAATCTCCTGGTGGGAGGAGCTCTGCGATGGTGAAAAGCCCTTCATCCGGAATGGCAGCATGCAGGTTTCGGACCAGCCCGGCATCGGAGTCGAACTGAACGAGGACGCGGCGCGGAAGCTTTTGTGGCAAGACGATCGCTACTTCGAGACGCCCTGATTTCAACCCATGGCGAAGCTGGAACGCTCCAGCACGGTCTGGTTTTCGTAGATTGAGCCCGGTCGTTCCGCCGGCGGCAGGGGCATCCTGACCGGAACGTCCGCCAGGCGCGGCACAATGGATGAGTCGCCGGCCACCATGTTTGAATCAAAGGTCGCCAGGTCCCCCGGACCCAGCAGTGGCCAGGCGTCCGCCGCGCAAAACTGGAAGAGCAGGAAGCGACGCGGCTGTTTCGAGGTGTTGGGCGCCGAGGCGTGCAGGGCACGTGCGTGGTGGATGGAGATGCCTCCGGCCGGCACCTCTATCGAAGCAGTCTCGCCCGGCTCGAAGTCCGGGTCGGTCACAGCGCCGGCGAAGGCTCCCTGATGGTGGTGGTCGTAAACCGGTCCCCTTTGCGAACCCGGGACCACGAGCAGACAGCCGTTGGCCAGGGTCATGTCATCGATACAGACGCCCACTGCCAGCAAGTCGTCATTGGTGTGCGGGTAGAAGGCCCAGTCCTGATGCCACTCGACCGGGCTGCCAAAGCCCGGCGACTTCATGTTCAGTTTCGTGCCGTTCTGGCGGATGTTGGGCCCGATCAGCTGCGACACGATGGCGACGATGTTTTGGTGACGCATGATGCGGTCATAGACGGGATGGTGGGCGATCGGGTCCTTGAGGCGTCGCAGACGAGGTTCATCGAAGCAGTGGCCGGGTTCCAGGTCGAATACGGCATCATTCGCGCTGACATGACGGGATTTGTCGACGAATTCTTCGGTTACACGCCGCAAGTCCTCAACGTCCCGCGGTGAAAGAACATTTTCCACGCCCAGCCAGCCCTGCTCGTGGTAAAAGTCGATCTGCTCCCGTCCCAACATCATCGCTACTCCTCTTTCCCCGACGCGAACCATTGTATCCCCTGCGCCTGGAGAGGCAAGCGTCCCGCGTTGGCCGGCCCTGGCGCAAACGCTATGCTCGGCAAATGCCCTTTCATCGCCTGACAGTCAAATGCCTGCCCCCTGGCCTTGCCCTGCTACTGCTGCTGATTCTCTACCTGACAACCCTGCAGACGATTCCCAATGGCTCCAGCCATTACTTCATGATCGACGCGGGCGAGACGCAGATCGTTCTGAATGAATGGGGCAGCCTGCACCCTACGGGTTATCCCCTGTACGTCATCGGCGGCAACGCATTGACGGGCATCCTGCGCGCGCTCAACGTAGGTCCACTGGTTGCGGCGTCGCTGGTTTCCCTGCTGTGGGGCACATTGGCGCTGTTGCTGATGTTCATCCTGGCCACGCGTCTCGGTTTCGCACCCTGGCTGGCGGCCGGCGCCGTCCTCCTCTACGGACTGACCCGCACGGTCTGGATCCACAACGTCATCGCTGAAATCTATTCCTTCAATTTGCTGCTATTGCTGCTCCTGCTACACCTGGCCTTCACTACCAACCCCGGCTACAGACAACTCTTCCTCATGGCGCTTGTCGGGGGAATCGCCCTGGGGCACCATCGCGCTTTCCTGATGCTCATCCCTCCCCTGCTTTACGCCCTGTGGCCAGTCATTCGCAACAGCGGCCAACGTCCGTCCAGGCTCGTGTTCGCGGGTTCATTGCTCGCTGCAGCCAGCCTGGTCCCCTATCTCTGGCCGCTGCTGAGGGCCCGGTCCGGCGCCGACTGGGTGTATGGGTCTCCGGCAACGCTCCAGAAACTGGCGGACATCATTGTCGCAAGCGAGTACAGTCGTTTCATCGGCCCGCCGGCGTCACTGCCCGACCTGCTGCGCAACCTGCAGCAAGTCAACGACGCGATTCTGCGCGAATTTTCGTTGCCAGGGGTCCTGCTCGGCGGCGCAGGCCTGCTGCTGGCCTCGCGCGCGGGACGGCGCTCTGGCAGGACTTTCCTGCTGGTCGCGCTTTGTGCCTGGCTCTTTCACGCCGGGTTCTACCGGGACATCCTGTCCGCGCTGATCTTGCCGATCACGCTCGGTCTGGTCTTCGGCTGGCTGTACCTCGCTGAAGCAATGCAGAAGACTCGCATTGTGCCTGCATCACTGCGAACCCTCTTTGCGCTCGCAGTACTTGTTTCGTCGATTCTGCTGTGGCGACACAACCAGCCCTTTGTGCAACAGTTGACACGGGACCCAACGGGGCTGGACACGATCGACCAGCTTGAGGCTGCACCGGCCGGCTCGACCGTGATGCTCGCCTGGGGACCGCGCTATTTCGCGGCCTCCGCCGCCCAACTTTACCTGGGTCGCCTGCAGGCAATCACTCTGGTCGATCACAACGCGGACATGCGGGCTGCCTTTCAGGCCGACAGGCTGATCACGCCCGACTACACCTTCTTCAACCAGCCGCCGCAGTGGTGGCAAGAAAGGCTGGGTCAGGCAGTCTGGCTGGATGGCGCCGGCCCCCGACTGGTGCGGCTGCGCCCTGCCCCCGTCATCGTGGAGACCGGCAATCCGGAAATAGCCGACCTGGAAACCCGCATCCACTGTTCATCTCTGGAACTGGTCCTGGAGGTCTTGTGGAACGCCGGGGCCAATCCGCCCAAACAGGACCTGAGTGTCTTTGTCAAGGCTTTCGGGGCCGACGGCGAATTGCTCGCCCAGGGCGACCGGATTGGCCCCGTTTATGGCCTAAGACCCACCAGCAAATGGCTGGTCAATGAACAAGTGCGAGATTTCTATCCGGTCAGGGTTCCACCGGACCAGGTCTGGCGCATGGACTTTGGTCTTTATCGCGTCATGCCAAATGGAAGATTCGAAAACTTGCTGGTTAGGTCGTTGCAGCCTGAATGCCCCGGAGAATGATGAATTGTGGTTGCGGCAGGGCATGGCATGCTGCTATTGTCCTGCCTCAAACAATGACTGATTTCGAATACTGACAAGGAGGATACTGTGAATTGTCGAAGGCTCATTGCAGTCCTGCTGGTCTTGAGTCTCTCTCCGGTTTTCGCTTCGGGCGCCCAGGATAACGTAACCCTGGGTGTGGTGATGCCATTCACCGGCGCGCTCGGGTCATTTGGTTCGGATTTCGTCCGGGGCGTTGAACTTGCAGTGGCGCAAATGAACGCGGAACTGGAGGCGGCGGGCTCGGCCACCCGTTTTGTGACGGCTTCCGCGGATACGGAAGGAACGCCGGACGGTTCGGCCCGCGCCGTGCAAACCGTCGTGCAGACAACCGGCGCCAATGTCATCGTCGGTCCGTTGACGACTTCAGAGGTTTTGGGGGCCAAGCAGTACGCTGACGAAAATGGCGTCGTGCTGGTGGCGCCGGCCTCCAGCGGTCCGGCTGGCGGCATCCCAGGTGACAACATCTTCCGCGTCATGTACCCGCCGGATACTTTCTCGGCAAAGGCCTATGCGCGCATAGCCGTGACCCGGGGCTACCAAAATGTCGCCATCCTCAATCTGGACGACCCCTATGGAAACGGCCTGGCCGACCGCTTTCAGATTGAATTTGCGGCCGCCGGCGGCGGGTCCACCACGCGCATCACTTATACACCGGACCCGCCGGATCTCAGCGGTGAAATAGCGCGCCTGAGCGCGGACGTCGCCAGCCTGTCCGAAAGCGGTGAAACAGCTGTGCTCTGCGTGTGTTTCCTCGGCGATGCCCAGAAAGCCCTCCAGCTCGCCCTGGTTGACCCCTTGCTGGGCACCGTGGACTGGATCGGTAACGAGGCCATGACTGCGCCGGAGCTCCTGGAAGATGCCAGCGTGTCGGCCTTTCTGCAAAACGCCGATTTCGTCACCGTCGGAGCTTACAGCACCGAGACTCCCCTGGCTGCGCGATTTGCCGAGAGCTTTGCGGAGCACTTCGGCAATCCGCCCGGCCCCTTCACCAACTACGCCTTTGACGCCGCCAACATCGCGATGCTGAGTATTCTGGCCGCCGGCAATGACGGGGCGGCCGTCAAGTCCATTCTGCCCTTTATCTCCGGCCACTACATCGGCACGACGGTTCAGGGCCTGCTGGACGACAACGGGGACCAGGCCATCGCCTGGTACAGCATTTATCAGATCAATGCCGATGGCAACGACTTCGAGTCAGTTGGCCTTTACAACGGTTCCGCCGATTCGCTGGAACTTGACGGCTAGCAGGACAACGGGTCTGTGACCCGCCGGGTTACAGACCCGCCATTCCATGCCTCCCGCGCTGCTCATCACATCTCTGGTGCATTCGATCCAGGTGGGCAGCCTCTACGCGCTGATGGCCCTTGGCATCACCCTGACCATGCGCGTCATCCGCCTGCCCAACTTTGCTCACGCAGAATTCGTGACTACCGGCGCATTCACGGCGTTGGTCGTGTCACTTTTCCTGTCGCGCTCGCCAGTGGTGATCCTCGGCCTCGCGACCCTTTCAGGAGCACTGGTTGCCCTGTCTTCGCACCTGCTCGTTTTTCGACCCATGTCCCGCCGCAAACTCTCGACCTACAGCATGCTGCTGGTGTCCTTTGCCGTGGGGCTCATCCTGCGATACGTACTTTTCGTCCTGTCAGACTATTACCAGTTGTTTGACAAACGAATTCAGATTCCCCTGCAAATCCTGGTGCGGGAGAGCTATCTCGTCCTGACCAACATCACCTTCACCATTGTCCCGGTGAGCATTGCCTGTGTCATTGCGCTGGCACTGTTACTCGGCCGTACGGCGCTGGGCCGGGAAATGCGCGCGCTGGCCAGCAATCCCGAACTGGCGCACATTCTGGGCATGCGCGTGGAACGGATCCGCAGCCTGACCTGGTTGCTAACAGGCGCGACGGCGGGGCTGGCCGGCGCGCTTTGGGGACTCTATACATTCGTCAATCCCCTGCTGGGCTGGCTTGCGATTCTGCCGGTGTTTGCAGCCGCGATTCTCGGAGGACTTTCCAGTTTTGCCGGCACGATTCTGGGCGCCTATCTCGTCGCCTTTTGCGAAAACACGCTGATGCAGGCCCTCAATCACTACACCGGCCTGACCTTCAGCTTCAAGGCAGCGATTCCCTTCGTCATCATCATCCTTGTCCTGTTGCTGCGGCCGCAGGGACTGACAGGATTCGTCCGCCGCAGCGGGGATCTTGAACGGTGAACATCGACCTCGGCGCCACCCTTGTCGCCTTGATGACATTCTTTGGCATCGCCGCCCTGATGGCACTGAGTTTGAATCTGGAATATGGCATCGCCGGCGTCCCAAACTTCGGCCAGGCGGTCTTCGTGTCCATCGGGGCCTACACAACGGCCATAACCTACACACGCCTGCTGCCCCTGCTCGCGGGCAAAGAGGTCATTTGGCCCTGCGGCCCGACCCTGGGGCCTGCCCTGCAATTGCGCTCGGAAATCATGCGCAGCTATCCCGGCGCCGGATTCCTGAACTTGGCCATCACGCTGGTCATTGCAGCCCTGGTCAGTGGGCTTGTGGGATACTTCGTGTCGCGCATCGCGCTGCGTTTGCAGCAGGAATGGTTTCTGGCGCTCGTGTTGCTGGTTGGCGGCGAGACCGTGCGCATCTTTGTACGCAGTTACGAGCCGGTCATCTGTGCCAACAACGGTGTTTCCGGTGTCGCCCAACCCTTCGCCTGGCTCGGCAATCCACAACTGTCCTCGATCCTGTTCATGCTGCTCGTACTTTCGGTGGCTGCCCTGACCTGGGTGTATTGCGAGCGTCTCGTGCGCTCACCCTTCGGTCGGCTTCTGAAAGCCCTGCGGGAAAATGCTGCCGTGACCCGCAGCCTCGGCAAGGACGTCGCTCTGGCGCGCGCGCGCGTGATGCTCATCGGCTCAGTCATTGCAGCCATTGCGGGGGTCTTTTTCGTCCTGAACACGGGCTACATCAGCAGCAACGACTTCGTCGTCACCCTGACGCTGGATATATGGGTGATGGTCGTGCTGGGCGGGCTGGGGAACAATCGCGGCGCCCTTCTCGGCGCCCTGGTCATCACCATTCTGGACCGCCTGACGGCCATCGCCACGATTCAGATGAACATGTCCGCCATCGATCTGGAATTCAATTACGTCCGTTACATTCTCTATGGCATCATCCTGCTCCTGATGCTGCGTTACCGACCTCAGGGCATTCTGCCCGAACCGGCCAGGACGACCAACGCCCATGACCTGCTAACAGACCCCGCCCCTCATGTTGCAGATTCGTGACCTGACCCGCAGTTTCGGCGGATTGCGGGCGGTGGACGGGGTTTCCTTCGATGTCGGGGATGGCCAGGTGACTGGACTGATTGGACCCAACGGCAGCGGCAAGAGCACCCTGCTCAACCTCATTGCCGGCCAATTGCATCCGGATACGGGCAGCATTCATTTTGGCGGGCAGGACATCACCCGGTCATCGCCCGACGCCATCAACCGTCTCGGGCTGGCGCGCGGTTACCAGGACCCGGCGCTTTTCTTTCAGATGTCAGTGCTGGACAACACCCTGCTCCCTGCAAGAGAGCAACTGGGCGAATCGCCCTGGCACGCCCCCTGGCATGCCCGCTGGCGCGGCCAGGAGCAACACAACGCTGCCAGGGCCGACACTCTTCTTGAGCGTCTCCAGCTACGCGATCTGTTCGACAGGCGCGCCTCCGACCTCTCCGGCGGCCAGATGAAATTGCTGGATATCGGCCGCAGTCTTTCGGGCGAGCCGAGCATGTTGCTGCTGGACGAACCCACTGCCGGTGTTGCTCCCAAACTGGCGCGCGAAATCTTTCAGCACATCGCCACACTCAACCGGGAAGCGGCACTGTCATTTCTGATCGTTGAGCATCGCCTGGATATCCTCTTCGATTTCGTGGACCAGGTCATCGTCCTGCACATGGGCAAGGTGCTGGCAGCGGGTAAACCGGATGACATCGTGAAGGATGTCAGGGTGCGCGAGGTCTATTTCGGCCTGTGAACCTTGCGGTTGAAGGACTCAATGCCGGTTACGGCAAGCTAAATGTCTTGCGTGACTTGTCACTGTCCTTTGCGGCCGGGCAATTCACTGCGATTCTTGGCCCCAACGGCAGCGGCAAGAGCACCTTGCTCAGGTCGATCTTTGGTCTGGCGGATGTCTTCAGTGGGTCGATCACACTGGATGGCAACCCGATCACGGACCTGAACGGGGCAGAAATCGTCAGTCTGGGGCTGGCCTGTGTGCCACAACGAAATAACGTGTTTGACGAACTGAACGTTGGCGAAAACCTGCAACTGGCAACACGACGAATGGACCGCCGGGAGACGGCCCGGGCCCTTGAAGCCGCCGTCGAGCTGTTCCCGCTGGTTGCGAAACGGCGCGATCAGCCTGCCTGTCTACTGAGTGGCGGCGAACGGCAGATGCTTGCCATAGCCATGGGCTGGCTGTCCCGGCCCACGCTGATGCTGCTCGATGAGCCCAGCGCCGGCCTGGCCCCCAACCTGGTCAACGACGTGTTTCAAACCTTGTTGCAATTGAAGGACCAGGGCATGACTCTGGTGGTCGTTGAGCAAAACGCCCGCAGCGCCTTGCGTCATTGCGATGAGGTTTTTATCCTGCGCGAAGGCAGACTCGCATTCGCCGGAAGCGCAGAAGCCTGCCTGCAGGACGAGGAAACGATCAAGTCCCTGCTTGGAACCGGAAACACTGGCCAGACCCTGCCTGCATGATATAGTATCGTCGCCCCAGTTGAGGACGGGAAGGGTACCATGACGTCAGCCATCAGCGGAATTTTCAACATCCTGGCAACGCCCTTCAATCCGGATGACTCCCTCGATCTGCCCGGACTTCGCCGTCTCGTCGATTTCCAGCTGGACCTTGGCGCTCACGGCCTGACGATCCTCGGTGTGTTGGGGGAAGCGGCCAAACTCAGCGTCGAAGAGCGACGCGAGGTAATGGAAACTGTCATGGACACCGTGAACGGTCGCGTTCCGGTCGTGGTGGGCGCCAGCCATCAGGATGATGCGACGCGACTGGCGCTGTGCCGCGCGGCGGAAGATGCCGGGGCCGCCGGTGTCATGGTAGCGCCACCAAAGATGGAAGCGCCAACGGACGAAGCTGTCTTCGCCATCTACAGCGACCTGGCGCATGGCTGCGATATGGCTATCGTCGTGCAGGACTTCCCGCCCGTCAACGATATTTTCATGTCTGCGCCACTCATCGCCAGCATCGCGCGTGAAATCCCGGCTGCGCGTTACCTCAAGCTCGAGGATCCGCCCCTGATGCAAAAAATCAGCGAGATCCGCGCCGAAGTCGACGGACTGGAAATCTTCGGCGGGCTCGGCGGCATGTTTCTGCTGGAGGAGTTGGGGCGCGGCGCGTCCGGCACCATGACGGGCTTCGCCTTCACAGAAATCCTGATAGCCGTCTTTGACGCCTGGTGCGGCGGGCAAGAGGAACGCGCGCAATGCATCTTTGACCAGTATCTGCCGCTGATCCGTTTCGAAAACCAGCCGGTCATCAACCTGAGCATTCGCAAGGAGTTGCTGCGTCGCCGCGGCGCATTCGATTGCAACAGGCCAAGACCCCCCTTCGCGGCGATCGACGACGGTACGCTGCAGGAAATCGACTGGGTCTTCGAGCGCGTAGGGATCGGCGATCCGACCCGCAAGATTGAATTACACACGACAGGAGTGCCCGCATGAATCTGGGACTGGAAAACAGGGTTGCGCTGGTTGCCGCTGCAAGCAAGGGGCTGGGTTTCGGCGTGGCGCGCGCCCTGGCCGCTGATGGTGCAAGGGTATCCATCTGTAGCCGCACGGCAAAGGACGTGGAAGCGGCGGGCCAGGCACTGGGAGACGAGACGGGCGCAGAGGTCATGGCCATGGCCTGCGACGTGACGGACCCTGAGTCCATCAACAACTGGGTCACTGCGACGGTTGATCGCTGGGGCCATATCGACGCGCTGCTGGTGAATGCCGGTGGCCCGCCTGCGGGCTTCATCCGCGAGATCAGTGAAGCGCAGTGGGAAGCGGCCTTTCAGTTGACCCTGATGAGTTCCATCCGCATGATCAATGCCGCCCTGCCCCACATGAGTCGCGGCAGCGCCATCCTGACGGTTACCTCTTCCTCGATCCGGGAACCCATCGAACGTCTGGCGCTTTCGACAGTCATGCGTTCCGGTGTCATGGGCCTGGTGAAGACCCTGGCCGACGAACTCGCCGGTGAAGGCATTCGGGTGAACAACCTGATCCCTGGCCGCATCGACACGGACCGCGTGCGGCAACTCGACGGCATCACTGCCAGCAGGCTCGGCATCACGCCGGAAGAGGCGCGCGAACGCGCCATGGCCAACATTCCGCTGGGCAGGCTGGGCAGCATAGACGACTTTGGCGCGGCGGGGGCCTTCCTGCTCTCACCGGCCGCTGCCTACATCACCGGTGCATCCCTGCGCGTCGACGGCGGCCAGATGCGCTCGGTCTAGACTTGCGAACGCCGCCCTTACAGATTGACGCTCTGTTCGCGCACCTGTTCAATATCCGCGCCAACGGCGGCGCGTATTTCCTGAAATTCACTGGTCAGCATGCGCACAAACGCGGAAACGTCCGAGCTGTGCATTACGAGGTTCGCGCCGGACTTCACCCAGCGAATCTGCTGCCGCATGAAGTTGTGGTGAATGCCCACGCCGACGCCGGCCGCCCTCGACTTTGAAATGATCGTCCGAATGGCTTCCTCAAAGTCCGGATGCTCGTAGAGTTCCGGGATCCCCATGCTGCAGGACAGGTCGTGAGGTCCCACCAGCACGGCGTCGATGAAAGGGACAGCCAGAATGTCGTCCAGGGCTTCCATCGCCGGCACGCTTTCAATGTTGATGATCAGGTTGTTGCGGGCGTTACGCTGCGCCAGATAGTCCTCCAGTTCGGCCTCCGCGGCCTGCCCGTCGATCATCGACTGCAGTTTGGCGCCCTTCACCGGCCCGAAATGCACGGCGCCGCCCAGAACCCTGACCTGTTCCGGAGATTCGACGTAGGGCGCGATGATGCCGTGTGCGCCACCATCCAGCACCATCTGCGCCAGATAGGGATCGGGCTCGGGAATGCGCACGACCGGCGCCATGCCCAGCGCCGCATAAGTCTGGCACATCCAGGAAACCATGCCGCGGTCGCGCGGCGTGTGCTCGGTATCAATGAAGACCATGTCGATGCCCAGCTGACCGACCCGCCCCACCCACTCGGGAGAGGGCGCGTAAATCGCCGTGCCGAAGACCAGTTCACCGTCGTGCAAGGCCTGTTTTAGCTGCTTTCCGTCCACTGGCGCACTTGTCCTTCCTGTCCTACAAACAGCCATGCAGCATAACCCTGGCCTGCGACAGCGTCAATCAGGCCTCCGGGAATTGTCACTCCAGCCGCAATATCCAGTCTCGCACCACGTGCAGCCATACATTCGTGCCCGGCTCGGGGACGGGTTCCGCTTCCAGGGAGTGGCGAAAGCGAAAGGCCTTGTCCGCAACGCGTACGGTCAGGCGCCAGTTTTCGCCCTGGTAGCTGCGTTCGACGAGGGTTCCTTCCAACACAATGGCGTCGTCCCCTGCTGCATCGGCCAGGCGCAGACCGGCCGGATGGAGCAGGAAGTGTTCTCCCTTGAATGTCTCTTCAGCCTGGACCGTCAGCCACTCGCCGTTAACAGGGCTGCCCAGGCCCAGAAACTCCGCCACGAAGGCATTGCGTGGCCGGGCATACAGGGCCTGCGGCGTGTCGTATTGTTCGATGCGCCCGGCGTTCATAATGGCGATGCGGTCGGCGATGGCGCTGGCTTCCTGCTGGTCGTGCGTGACGGTGATCACCGTTTGCCCCGTTTCTACAAAGATTTGTCGCAATTCAGGCAACAGGCGTTCCCGCAAACCGGCATCCAGCGAGGCCAGCGGTTCGTCCAGCATCAGCAGCGACGGTTTGGGGGCCAAACTGCGCGCCAGCGCCACCCGCTGCTGTTCGCCGCCAGACAGTGAACTGACGTCCCGCTGCCCCATGTCCTTCATGCCGACCAGGGACAAGGCTTCGCTGGTGCGTTGCGCAAGGCCGTCTTGCCGACGCATGCGCAGCCCGAAGGCGACATTCTGCTCGACCGTCATGTGAGGAAAGAGGGCATAGTCCTGAAACATCAGGCCAAAATTACGTTCGTGCACCGGGACGCCCTCAAGGTCCACGCCCTGCAGTAGTATGGCTCCCTTGTCCGTCGCTTCGAGACCGGCGATGATTCGCAGCAAGGTCGTTTTGCCGCAGCCACTGGGCCCCAGCAAACAGACGATTTCGCCTGCCTGCACCTCCAGGGAAACGTCGTTCAGCACCTGTGTGTTGCCAAAGCGTTTGCAGACATGGCGCAATTGCAGCATCAGAACGCTCCGCTGCCGGCCCGCTGAACGCGTTCAATCACGATGAACCCCAGGCTGCAGGTCAGCAACAGAATGACGCTCATGGCCATCGCCTGGCCCATGTTCATCGTGCCGGGCTGGCCCAGCAAACGGTAAATCACGACCGGAATGGTCGCGTTGGCCGGACGCGCGATGAACAGCGATGCGCCAAATTCGCCCATGCTGATGGTGAATGCGAAGATCGCGCCGACCAGCAGGCCGCGGCTGACAAGCGGAAGGTCAATCTGCCTCCAGACTTGCCATGGAGCCGCACCGAGCACGCTGGCGGATTCGCGCAGGGAAGGTGAAATCGCATCCAGCGAAGGCAGGATGCTGCGCACCACGAAGGGCAACGCCACCAGAGTGTGCGCGATCGGGATGAGCAGCGGCGAGGCGCGCAAGTCCAGCGGCGGCTCGTCAAGCGCGACGATGAAACCGAAACCAAGCGTCACCGCGCTGGTGGCCAGGGGCAACATAAACAACGGGTCCAGCCAGCGTCGACTGCGTCGCTGCATCAGCGACGCCGCCAGCAGGCCCAGGACAAGCGCCATGCCTGTGGTGCAGAAAGCGTAGAACAGGGAATTGCCGACCGCATGGACCGGCGGCACGAAAAGGACCGAGCCCCGAACATCCCGGGACAGGGCCGCATACCAGGCGCCGGTCAGTCCCCCGGCTCCACTTAGCGAGCGCAGGACCAGGGCCAGCAAGGGAGCGGCCAGCAGGACCAGCATGAAGCCGCTGACCGCGCTGACCGCCGCCCATTGCCGCCATCCCTGCGGGCGTGGCGCATGCGCCGCCCTTAGTGCCAGGGGCAGACGTTGACGCAGGCGTGTATAGGCGAGCATCAGGACCAGCATAAGAGTGATCTGCAGCAGGGAAAGCCCGGCGGCGACCGGCAAATTGAAGAGATTGACGGCCTGCAGATAGATCTCCACTTCCAGCGTGGAAAAGCGCAACTCGCCCAGGATGATGATGACGCCGAAGCTGGTGAAGGTGAAAATGAAAATGAGCGCCGCCGCTGCCAGCAGGGCCGGCCGCAGCAGAGGCAGTCGGATTTCCCACCAGAGGCGCCAGCCCTGCGCGCCAAGCACGCGCGCCGCATCCTCCAGCACGGTGCTGCGATTGGCCCAGAATCCGGTGATGATGCGCAACGCCACGGCGAAATTGTAGAAGACATGCGTGATCAGGATGATCGCCAGCGTGCCTTCCAGCCTCAGCGGCGCGGTATCCAGCGCCAGAATTTGCTGCAGCAGATCATTGACAACCCCTCTCGACCCGATCAGGGCGGAAAAGGCGGCTGCGACGACGACCGTGGGTAACACAAAGGCAAGCGTCGATAGCGAAAGAAGCAGGGACCGCCCCGGAAAGGACCAGCGAACACATACCCAGGCCGCCGGCAGCGCCAGCGCGATCGTCAGGGCCGTGGAGAGCAGCGCCTGAACAACCGTGAATGCCAGCGTATTCAGGTGCCAGGGAGAAAGCAGTTGCCGCAACTGCCCTGTTGCCAGTGTACCGTCCGGCGCCAGCCCCAAAACAAGGATGGAGAGCAGCGGCCAGACGTAGAAAAGCGCCAGAAACAGCAGCGGCAACAGCAGCAGCAGACGAGCCAGCGGGACCATCAGCCGCCGCGCAACACCGTTTCAGTCCAGGCCTGGATCCAGGTATCGCGCATAGAGTCAATGTCCTCCGGCGAGACCACTGCCGGCACCTCTGCTATTTCGGCGTATTCGACAAAGACGTCGGGAAGTTCCGCCTCCTCATTGACGGGAAAGACGAACATTTGCAGCGGAATGTCTTCCTGGAAACGCGTGTCCAGCATGAAGTCAATCAGTTGCTGCGCCGCTTCCACTTGCTCGCTGCCATCCAGAATCCCTGCGAATTCAATCTGACGAAAGCAGGTCTGGTCCGCGACGATGGCGCCGGTGGGCGCTCGTTCGGGAGTCTCCTCCATGAAGAACACCTCGGCCGGCGGGCTGCTGGCATAACTGACGACCAGGGGATACTCACCGCCGCTGTGGCTGAATTCGCCCCAGTAGGCCAGTTCCCAGCCGCTGACCACACGCACCTCGTTTTCCACCAGTTGCCGCCAGAAGTCCAGCCAGGTCTCTTCCCCTTCCGTGCCAAAGACCCCGATTGTCGCCAGCATGAAAGACAGGCCAGGGGACGAGGTCGCCGGGTTTTCGACCACCAGAAGCCCTCGATACTCCGGCGCCGCGAGGTCCGAAAGACTCTCCGGCAAGGCCAGTTCCTGCTCATCAAACCAGGCGACGTCGTAGTTCAGGCATACGTCACCGTAATCGATCGGCGTTACCCTGAACTGATCATCCAGTTGAAACTGCTCCGGTACGTGCTCCAGCAAGGGAGATTCGTAAGGCAGAAAGATGTCGTTCGCCAAGGCCCGGCTGAGGAAACTGTTGTCCACCCCGAACAGCACGTCGCCCAGGGGGTTGCCGCGCGACAGAATGGCCTTGTTGAGCACTTCACCGGCGTCGCCGCTCTGCAATATCTCGACCTGAATTCCCGTGGCCTCCGTGAATTCAGCCAGTACGTCTTCCCCGATGGCAAAGCTGTCATGAGTGACCAACGTCACCACGGTCTCCTGGGCGCTGACGGACGTCAGCAGCGCCAGCAGCAACGCGATCGTCATTGCAATGCGCATGTCCTCTCCTTCCAACAAAAAAACCACCCCGCCTCCAGGGTGGTTGATTTCGCCTCGCTACACTTCCTGCGCCGGCATGATCCGGATCAGGTTCGAGGGTCGATGCGACTTTACGCATCCTCTCAGCCCGCTCGCGCGGACTCCCCTGGTGGCTCCGTTGTCAAGTCAGGTTAACACCGTTTCGCGGATTCGTCAAACAAATCCATCAGGCACGTTTCAGAAACTGTTGCAGCCACGCGTCAAAGCGACCGGCATTGCACTGTTCCGTGTAGTCCAGCAAGGCGCCACCATCCATGGGGTAAAGGGGATAGCAACTGGTCGGCCAGGCCCCGTTCGGGGCTTCCACGATGTAGTCCGCACCAGGTGAGGGCAGGACATGACCGCCGCTTTCCTCGCGAACATCGTCGACCATTCGTTCCACAGTAACAATCACCGTCCTTGCGATGTACACCAGCTCCATGTCGATGCCAAGATTGCGGTTCAGCAAGACATTGCCCTGCCCGTCCGCTGCCAGTCCATGCAGCACGGCCAGGTCCAGCGAAATCGCTGGAAAAGCCACAAGCTCATCTCGGCCGTAGGCATCCGGCGCCGCCTGCACGTCAGGACGCAGACGAGGCAGGTCCGTGCCCCGCCAGGCGCGGGAAGGCATGTAACTCGTACCCGCCATGGTCGCCCGCATGCCGGAAACAATGCTTAATTCTGTTTCCTCCTGAACCTTGATACTACCCTGCTGCGCAGCAGCGCTGAACATGGGCGCCAGGCCGAAGGATTCAAGTCCAAAATAAACGCTGCGGACTGTCTCTACGCAGTCCGCTCCTACCAGCACATCGGATTCCAGCCCGGCGGTGAAACAAAGAAGGGTCAGATCACGGGGCCGTGGTTCCCGTAGCAGCAGGCCCCGCACAAAGGCCAGCGGTCGACGATAGAGCGTCATGCCGCCCAAGGCGAGGGTCTGGCCGTCCTCCAGCAGGGAGGCCGCATCGGCCAATGAACAGTATTGAAAAATGGCAACCGCCCTTCGAAAAATCGCGCCAGTCCCAGGGCCTGCTTGCCAGTCAAGTGTCAGTTTCGGAGTGAAACAGTCTGCGGACGCCAGTCATTCTACCCGCCCAGGTTTCTCCATCAAACATTCTCAGCGCGGGCTCAGGGAGCGCCGCTATACTCGGCCAAAAAACGCGGAGCCGACAATGAACCCGATTCGAACCAGGTCTTTGCGCCCAATACTGTTGCTACTGGCAGTGCTGCTGCTCGGTTTTTTTCTGGGTTCAGCCCACAGGGCACTGGATGCGCAAGTGAGTCCGGCCCTTTCTGCCGACGAGAAACAACTGTTTGATGCCTTTTGGCAAGTCTGGGGCCACATTCGCGATGATTTCGTGAGCCCGGACGGACAAATCCCGGACGCTTCCCTGCTCGTGGACGGGGCCATCCGGGGGATGACCGATGCGCTCGGCGACGAACACAGCGGTTACCTCAATTCCCAACAGTATCCAGTCATGCAGGAGGACTGGGCCGGGGCCGTCGACGGCATCGGAGCAGTTGTTGAACGGGACGACGACAGCGGTCAACAACGCATAGCCTGGGTTTTGCCCGGCACGCCGGCCGAGGCCGCGGGTCTGGCCGCAGGAGATGTGTTTCTGCAGGTCGATGGCCAGGACGTGCGTGAGGCCAGCCAACTGGAGCTGGCTGCCCTGGTCCGGGGTCCCGTCGGCACTGACGTGCACCTCTTGATGGAGCGTGGCGAAGTCAGACTGGGATTCACAATCACCCGTGCGCGCATAGAGATTCCCAACGTCGAGTCTCACAGGTTGGAAGGGACCGGGATCGGCTACATCCAGTTGCAACATTTCAGCGCCAACGCGCGTCAGCAACTGGATGAGGCCCTCAAGACACTGGACTCCGACAGTTTGTCCGGCCTGGTGCTGGACCTGCGAAACAACCCGGGCGGATTGCTGGACAGCGCCATTGCCATTGCCAGTGCCTTCATTGAGGACGGGCCCCTGCTCATTGAGCAATCAGGCGAGGAGGAGCAGGTCCATGGCGCCGATGGCAGTTACCTGGGCCTGACCCTGCCGATGGCTGTTCTGGTCAATGAACAAAGCGCCAGCGCGTCTGAACTGGTTGCCGGCGCCTTGCAGGATCGCGACCGGGCCATCATCATAGGCCAGCCAACCTTTGGCAAGGGGACCATGCAGAACCTCTTTGCGCTGGACAACGGCGGCGGGTTGCAATTGACCATTGCGCGCTGGCTCACTCCCGAAGGACACTGGATCCATGAAAGCGGTATCGTGCCAGACATCCTCGTGGAGCAAGCTGTGCCGACTCCGCCGCAGGATAAAGACCCTTCCCTGCAGGCGGCCGTCGAACATCTACAGGCGCTGGCTGTTGGTCAGGCGGCCTGACGCCAACGCGCCAACCTTGCCGGGGTTGACGCCGTCAGCATCTCCCCTGGCTTGCATTTCATGACGCCGCAGACAGAACGCCAGGCCAAACTTCAGCCTGAACCCGTCTCGCCAGGCCAGATCAAAGCGGAGACGGGTTCGCGTCAGTCTTCCCGGCGGCTGCGCGTTGCGCTGGCCTGGCTATCCTTCGTCTTCCTCGGAATTCCTGGCGGGGCGATCGGCGTCGCCTGGCCAGCGATCCGCGACACCTGGAGCCTGCCTACCGCCTGGCTGGGGATCTTGCTGCTGGCGTTCACCGGAGGCTATCTCTGTGGCGCATTCGTCAGCGGACGCGTCATCACGCGCCTGGGTCTTGGCCATGCGCTACTTCTGTCCAGCGGCATCATCGTACTGGGGCTTGCCAGTTTTGGACTGTCGCCCACCTGGGGCCTGCTGATTTTGACGAGCTACTTGCTCGGCACGGGTCAGGGGATCCTGGATGCAGGCATCAACCTGCACTTTGCCAACCATTTCAGCGCCCGCATGATGAACTGGCTGCACGCCTTCTTCAGCATTGGCGCGGCCATGGGTCCATTTACCGTCCAGCTGGTCGGCACGACGGGCGAGGGCTGGCGCTTGCTGTGGTTGTCGCTCGCTCTCGGGCAGTTGCTGTTGACGGCGGGTTTCGCCCTGACCCGCGGCAACTGGTTGCATTCCCCCGAAATTGCGGCTTCACGGCTGGAAGAGACGCCTTCCACGCTCGCAACCCTGCGGCGCCCTCCGGTGCTCCTGGGAATGGCCCTGTTCTTCGTGTTCGTCGGCATCGAGTCCACCGCCGGCAGCTGGAGTTTCGTTCTGTTTAGCGAGACCCGTGAGATCGACGACCGGATGTCCGCCACCTGGGCGGGGCTCTACTGGATTGCTTTCGCCCTCGGTCGAATTGCCTATGGATTTGTTGCCGAACGCTTCGTGTCAGAAAAGGCCGTGCGCGTACTCTTCCTGGCGATCCTGCTGGGCGCCACCATGTTCAGCCTGCGGGATTTCGTCGAAATCAGTGTGGCCGGCCTGCTCCTCATTGGCATGGCGCAGGCGCCGATCTTTCCCTTGCTCATTACGGCGACGCCGGAACGCCTTGGCACAGGACATGCAACCAATGCGGTCGGATTCCAGATTAGCGCTGCGGGCCTCGGCATCGCCTGTTTGCCGGCGCTGGTAGGCTACCTCGCCACGCTGGCCAGCCTTGAAATACTTGGGCCCTTCCTTGCAGTTTCCGCCCTTCTCTGCCTGATCCTGTTTCATTTCATCACCCGACAGGGACAAGCCCGCCGCCGCTGAGGCAGGTCTTCATGCCGCCGCGCCAATCTGCCCGCTGTAACCTGCGCATTTCGACTTCATGTACGCCCTGTCACTCCTGCTTGCTACAGACAGGGAATCGCGTCAATCTTGCGGCAGGGAAACCGCTACTGTCAGTCGCTACGGAATGGCATTGCGCGGTGGACCAGTCAGGTTCAGGAAATGACGATGTCGGGCTTCACCGCGGCTGGCAAGCGCGCCCAAACGGCGCGCCGGATCAGAATCGTACTGGCTTTTTTCTCATTCGCTGCGGGAGGGATCACCGGAGGCGCCATCGGCGTCGCCTGGCTGGCCATCCGCGACACATGGAATCTGCCGACTGCCTACCTCGGCATTCTGCTGCTGGCCATGACCAGCGGCTTTCTGTCCGGTTCCTTCGTCAGCGGATTCTTCGTCACCCGTCTTGGCATGGGCAATACGCTCTTTGCCTGCAGCGCGGCGACGACGCTTGGTTTGCTTGGCTTCGCCCTGGCGCCCGGCTGGGTGCCGCTGATCGTCATCGTGGCGTTGTCCGGCACGGGCAAGGGCATCTTCGGCGCCAGCATGAATCTCTACTTCGCCAACCATTTCAACGCGCGCCTGATGAACTGGTTGCATGCCTGCTTCGCCCTGGGCGCCACCCTGGGCCCCTTCGCCGTACAGCTGACCTCGTCGGCAGGATACGACTGGCGCAGTACCTGGTTTGTGCTGGCGTTGATCCAGGTGCTTGTGAGCGGGGCATTCTATTTGACGCGAAGCGGCTGGCACACGTCAGCCAGGGCAGGCGCTTTGGCCGAGCCCGGCTCGCCCAGCATGCTGGAGACACTGCGCAAGCCGACGGTGTTGCTTGCGATGTTGCTGTTGTTCATCTTCACCGGCATTGAATCTTCCGCCGGAAACTGGAGTTTCACACTATTCAATGAGTTTCGTGCCATCGAAAAAGGCACTGCCGCGACCTGGCTGGGACTCTACTGGGCCAGCTTTGCACTTGGGCGCATTCTGTATGGCTTCGTGGCGACCAGGTTGCAGGCCGAATCCAGCGTTCGCATTCTTTTTCTGCTGGTCCTGCTGGGCGGGCTCATGTTCACTGTGCGCGACTCCAGGACCATTAGTGTGGCCGGCCTGATGCTGGTTGGCCTGGCCCAGGCTCCGGTCACTCCCCTGTTCTACTCCATGACTCCCGGGCGCATGGGCGAGAGACACGCCACCAACGCCATCGGCTTTCAGATGAGCGCGACCGGCCTGGGCTTTTCCGTGTTGCCCGCCCTGCTGGGCGCCGTTGCCGACGTCAGCAGCTATGAAATACTGGGCCCCTTCCTCGCCCTTTCCGCGCTGTTAAGCCTGTTGCTTTTCAATCGCATTGCTCGCGGCGAGAGCCTGCAACATGGCTGACGGCGGCGCTGCTATACTTTCCGCAGTTTCGACGACATTCAGGATCGGGCATGGACGTTCTTGGAATCGATATCGGTGGATCGGGCATCAAGGGTGCGCCCGTTGATACCAACAGTGGGAGGCTGCTCTGCGAACGATTGCGCATCGACACGCCGCAACCCTCAACGCCGGACGCCGTCATCGAAACAGTGCGCGAACTATTGGCGCACTTTGCCTGGAACGGACCGGTGGGCTGCACGTTGCCCGCCATAGTGAAGGCCGGCGTGACCCGCAGCGCGGCCAACATCGATGCCGGCTGGGTCAATTTCCCGGCGGAAAGGTCGCTGCGCGCCCGGACCGGCTGCCCCTTACTGGTCTCCAACGACGCCGATGCCGCCGGCATCGCCGAAATGACCTTCGGCGCG
The DNA here is from genome assembly GCA_026708325.1 of Anaerolineaceae bacterium. Lineage (GTDB taxonomy): Bacteria > Chloroflexota > Anaerolineae > Aggregatilineales > Phototrophicaceae > JAGWBD01. Next base: position 497,208 of record JAPOVC010000014.1, read on the forward strand.
GGGGTGGATCACCAGGGACTGGTCCTCATCCTTACGCTTGGCACCGGCATTGGCAGTTCCCTGTTTTATCGCGGCGTACTGGTCCCCAACAGCGAACTGGGACACGTGGAAATCAGGGGCCGCGAGGCCGAGAAATGGACGGCCAATGTCGTGCGCAAGCGCAAGAAGCTCAAATGGAAGGAGTGGGGTTCCAGACTGGACTACTATCTCGGCCACCTTGAGTTTCTGTTTTCGCCAGATCTGATCATTCTGGGTGGTGGCGTAAGCCGGCGCTTCGCCCGTTTCAGTCCTTACCTGACCCTGGAGACCAAAGTTGTCCCGGCGGCCTTGCGCAACGACGCCGGAATGATTGGCGCGGCGCTGGCTGCGCGCGCCCTGGTTGACGACTAGTCCAGCGCAGCCACCGCTTCCTTCAGCCGGGACCACACGAAAGCCGGCTCCAGGGCCGCGAGAAACTCTCCGGCCCGCGGTCCGCTACTGCGGCCCAAAAAGATGCGGTACAGCGCCCGAAACGCAAAGCCGGCGCCACCCTGCTCTCTTCTGGCCAGGTCCATTATCGCGGCATGGATGCTTTCACCGTCCGCTGGCCGCGCCCCCTCGTACCAGCGCGCGAATGAGGACAGGAATTGACGCTGTGCGGCGTCCAGAGACTTGACCTCCGGTGGCAGGCGCCCCTGGACCTCAAAGCGCGCCTTGGCTGGCGCGAAGCGGTCCAGCCAGATGCGCGCGTAGGCAATCCGTTCCCGGAGTTCATCGCGCTCTGCGGCGTTCAGCGGCGCGCCCTTGTGCTGCGAGAAATACGCTTCCGCGTCTACGCCGGGCATCTGCGAAATTGTCACCACGTGGGCGAAACGCGGTCTGTAGCCGCTCGTCACGTCCGGGTCTCGTCGGACCTGGGCCAGTTCAAACTGACGTCGCTGCCAGCCTTCTGCGCTGTCGTCGCGATAACGTTCCCCTGCGACGTCAAAGTCATCGAAGAGGCGCGGAATGGCATTCTCGCCCAAGTTGAAGTTGATCGCCGTCCGTGGACGCGTGCGCACCTGCAGCCAGCGCAATTGCTGCGCCGGCAAGGCTTCGGTGGCCTCGTGCGCGCTGAGCCCAATCCCTTTGGACGAGCTCATTTTGCCGCCCTCCAGCAGCAGAAACTCATAGGGCAGATTTGCCGGCGGTTCAGCGCAGAAAACCCGTCGGGATATTGCGTCCGCCACGTCGCGCGAGCCACCGGCAATGGAATGATCGCTGCCTGCGCCTTCAAAGTTGACGCCCAGCACCTGCCAGCGGGCCGCCCACTCAAGCTTCCAGGGCAGTTTGCCCGCGCCATCCCAGGGTGCCACGGCGCTTTCATGGCTGCAACCTGGAGCATAAGGCATGGCATTCGGCAGGCAGCGATAATGCACCCGCTCGCCATCAAAGTGGTGCACGCGTGTCATCGCGATGCGGCCGCAATTTTCGCACACGGGACTGAAGGGAATCCAGCTTTCCTCGCGCCCGGACTGACTAACCTCCAGGTATATGGCGCGCAGCTCATCCGCCGCCTCAATCAGCGTGCGAATAACGCCATTCATGCGACCCGAACGATACAGTTCGCTCATGTGGTAGGGTTCGGGCCAGATGCCCAGCTTGTGCTGGGCCCCCATAAATTCATCGTAGAAAAAGCGCGCGTAACTGCGCGGGCTTCCGTCCGGCGAAGGAACCTCGCAAAGTGGCTTGCCCAGCCAGGGCCGATACCTCTCCTGCGACAGACCGGGCGGCACCGCGTCCAGGGCATCCATGTCGTCATTGCCGTAGAGAAAGCGGGCTCGCCGCCCCGCGTCCAGTGCGCTGCGGTACAGCAGGTCGTGAATGACGGGGCCGCGCAGCGAGCCGACGTGCGCGCTTCCCGAGTAGGTCTTGGAATCGTTGAAGACAAACTCCTCCTGCGGGAGTCCGGCAATCATTTCATCGGCCCAGTATTGCAAGCGTGCCTCCTGGAATTCCCCGGCAAGGCGCCGGCGTTTCATGCCCTACTTCATGCCAGTCGTGGCGATGCCGGTGGTGATAAAACGTTGCAGGAAAGCGAACACAACCGTAATGGGCAGCAGGGTCAGGACGGTCATGGCCAATACGTAATGCCACTGGATCTTGAGCTCACCGGCGAAGGAATGCAGACCCACCTGCAGGGTAAAGACGTCGCTGCGACTGAGCACAATCAGTGGCCAGAGAAAGTCATTCCAGCGCCACATTACCGAGAAAATCGCCAGCACGGCAAGGGCCGGCCGCGCCAGCGGCAACACAATCTGCCAGTAGATGCGCCATTCGCTGGCGCCGTCGATGCGAGCGGAATCGAGCAACTCGTCCGGGATGGTCAACATGTATTGACGCAAAAGAAAAACGCCGGTCGGCGTGGCCGCGCCGGGAATGATGACTCCCCAAAGGTTGTTGTATAGGTTCAGCGACGTGATGACGAGGAACACCGGCACCAGAATGACCGAGATGGGGATCATCAGGGTGGCGATGAAAAGCACGAAGATTCCGTCTCGTCCGCGAAACTCATATTTGCTAAGGGCGAACCCGGCCATGCTGTTGATCAAGAGGGTGATCAGGGTTGCCATCACCGTCACGGTCACGCTGTTGCGCAGGTAGATGAGAAAGTTGAATCGGCCGAGCGGGTCGATGTAGTTCTCCAGAGCGAGGCGCAAGGAACGCACCGGTTCCCGCTGCCGGATATTGACCCTGACGATCTCTTCCGGCGAGTCGGGGTCCACCATCTGCGCCTCGATCCCCACCCGGCGCACCTGGGCCAACTGACGGATACTGCCGTCCTCCAGCGTGACGTCGTAGAGCGGAAGGGGGTCGTCATGGCCTTCCACCTGGACGCTGTCCTGCTGGAAGGGCAAGAACTGTGGCGGAAATTCGATCAGGGCGGCCTGGGTCTTGAAAGAGGACATCAGCACCCAGATCACAGGACCAAACATGACGACAGTGCCGAAGAGCAACCAGAGGTAGGAAAGCAGGTCCGTGGGGTGCAGACTGCTGCGCCCGCGCGTTCGGGTGAAGATGTTGCCGGATGCCTGAAAAGTCTCTGCACTCATCGTTGGCTCAACCTGACTCATTGCTGCGCGCCGCCCGCAACTGCAACAGCGTCAGCACCAGCAGAGTCGCGCCCAGCAGCACGGACGCAGCCGCCGCAAGGCCGAATCGTTTGATCGAGCTTGAAAATCCCACCGTATAGATGTATTGCACGATGAAGTGGGTCGTGGTCCCGGGCCCGCCCCCGGTCAGGGCATACACCTGGTCGAAGACCTGGACGGCCCGAATCAGCGATAGCACCAGCACGACGAACATGGTCGGCATGAGCAGGGGCATCGTGATGAAGCGAAAGCTCTGCCAACGCCCGGTGCCATCGATTTGGCCGGCCTCGTACAATTCGGCGGGTATGGCCTGCAGTCCTGCCAGCAAAATCAGGGTGTAGAAGCCCATCAGCGCCCAGATGCTGATGACAATCACCCACAGCATCGCCCAGTCGGCATTGACCAGAAACTGGACGCGGTCTCCGCCCAGGGCGATGAGCAGCGAATTCAACACGCCGTCGCGCTGCAGGATCCACTTCCAGATCAGGGCCACGACGACCGGCGACAGCAGCACGGGGTAGAAGAAAACGCTGCGAAAGAAGCCCCTGGCGCGTATTTTGCCGTTCAGCACCAGGGCGGTCACCAGCGAGACCAGCACCATGCCGCTGACCTGTACCACGACAAAAAAGATGGAGTTGTACACACCGCGCCAGAACAGGTCCTCATTGCAGCTGTTGGGCTCAAACACGTTCTCGCAGTCGAACAGAAATTCGTAATTGCCGAAGCCCACGAAGCTGCGGTCCTGGGGATAAATCTCCGTACCCGACGTGAAGGAAATATAGAAGTTCAGCAACATTGGAAAGAGCACAAAGATGCCAAAGATCAGCAGGTTGGGCAGGACGAAGAAATAGCCGATGCGCTCCATGCCCAGCCGGCGTTCGATGGGCCGGACGAGGATCTCAAGCGCATTCATGAACCCGGCAAACAGGGCAGCCAGGCCCGCTTCCAGCGCTGCCGACAGTCTTGAAGGCAGTCCCTGTCGTTCGCTTTGCAAATTGCCGTCAATTGTCGTCATTTAAAAGGCAGGTGTTTGCGGCCATCACAAAAGATACCGCTTCCGCCCTCCCGAGCGAAAGCGGTATCGGTTGGCCATGCGGCCAGGGGTGAGGCGAGGGCTAGCCGCCCATCAGTTCGGCCAGTTGCTCGTCGATGTCTTCCTGAATGCGCTCGATGGCCTGGTCCAGCGTCAACTCGCCCACGATCGCCTGGGTCAGACGGTCGCGCGAAGCGTCAAAGACGATGCGGCTGTTGGGATAGGCCTGCAGGTCGAAGGCCGTTTGCTCCAGCGTTCCCACCTGGGCGGTAAAGGTCACCAGCGCATTCATCGCCAGGTCGAGATCAGTCTCAAAGTCCACGCCACTGGTCGCGAGACCCTTGTGGGCCGGGATGAAGAGCGTGCGCGCGGAGAACTCGCCGAGGATTTCCTCACTGGCGAGGTATTCCATAACACGCGTCACTTCTTCCGGATGCTCGGTATCGCCAATCGCGACCAGCGCAGCGCCACCCGGCATGCCGGTGCAGCCACCGGCGCCGCAGGGGTTCGGAACGACTTCCCAGTCAAAGGCGTCGCCAATTTGGTCCGTGAACTGTCCGACCTGCCAGCTGCCGGACATGTAGAACACGACCTGGCTGTTGCCGAATTCCTCGTTGGCGCCGGCGTAGCCGGTGTTGGCCGCCCAGATTTCCAGGGGCATGGTGCCGTCCAGGTGCCAGTTAACGAAGAGTTCGGCCATGGCGCGGAAGCCTTCGTCACCGGCGATCGTCGGATGGCCTTCACCGTCAAAGTATTGCGCGCCCATGCTGATGGCCGGGCCGGCGAAGCGGTGCCCGCTGCGGTCCATCGCCATCGGGAAAGGAATTTCCAGGGCGTCAGCCACTTCGTTGGCCGCCGCCGCCCACTCTTCCCAGGTCACCTGGGCGCTGGCATCGCTGGGCACGGCGACGCCCGCCTGTTCAAACAACGTGCGGTTGATGATGGGGCCGGTGATGGTCAATTGGGTCGGGAAACCGTGGATTCCCATCGTATCGCCCGCCAGCCGCAACCATCCCAAAGTCCCGCCAAAGCTGTCCTCCCAGTAGGCGGGATCGCTCAGCCAGGGAGACATGTCCAGGTAGAATCCGGCCAGGCCACCCAGGTTGGTGACGCGCGCCATGTCCGGGCCTTCGCCCGCTTCCAGCTGCACAGGAAGGGCTTCCAGGATACCCGCCTGGTAGGGGACGTTGTCCATCACCACGCGAATGTCGCTGTTCTCCATTTCGAAGCGGTCCAGCAGGTCACGCATGACTTCGTCTTCGTTGCCATCCGTGTACCAGGTCATCCGCAACTCCACGACATCCTGTGCCATGCCCGGCAGGGCCAACACAAGCGCGAGGGTTGCCAGCATCGTTACCATTGCAAATTGACGCATTCTGCCTTCTCCGTCTGCTTTCGGGAACTGCCGCGGTCATCGACCGGGCCTGCGCAATTTATCACAGGGCAGGTAGCGATTCCATGCTCATTTGCCGGCCAGGTCCATCGCGAGACAAGGCAAGGGCCTGGCAGGGGAAGATCAGACCTGGTCAGGCCTAGAATGCCGCCACCAGACCGTCCGCGCGAGGTTCGCTGCCACCCCGCAACACGCCACCGTCCGGGTCTCGCAAGATGATTTGGCCGCGGCCGAACACGCGCCGGGCCCAACCCGACACCGGTCGGACGCGGTGGCCTTTCCCACCAAGGGCCGCCATGGTGCGGACCGGCACCCCTTCCTCCAGCAAGAGCTCGCCGTTCGGTTGACCGTCGGCGACCATCCAGCGCGGCCGGTTGAGTGCAGCCTGCGGGTCAAGTCCGTCATCCAGCATGGCACTGACGACCTGAAAATGCCCCTGCGGCTGCATGAATCCGCCCATCACGCCAAAGCAGCCATGAAGCTCGCCATCACGCAAGAGCATGCCGGGAATGATCGTGTGATAAGGGCGCTTGTTCGGCGCCAGTTCGTTGGGGTGGCCAGGTTCCAGACTGAACCCGGAACCGCGGTTCTGCAGCCAGACACCCGTGCCGCGCGCCACGATCCCCGAACCAAAGCCCATGAAGAGACTCTTGATGAAGGAACAGGCGTTGCCCTCACCATCCACCGCGCAGAGGTAGATAGTGTCCGATGCGCCGGGCGGCTGACCCGGCGGCTGCGGCGGCAAGGTTTGTTGCGCATTGATCAATTTGGCGCGACCCGCCGCGTAGTCCCGGCCCAGCAGGAAGTCGGTCGGGACCAGGCTGAAGGCCGGGTCCGCGATGTGCCAGCGCGCGTCGGCCCAGGCCAGACGCATGCACTCCACCATCAAATGCATGCGTTCCGGGTCGTCCCAGGCCAGGCTTCCCAGGTCGAAGTTTGAGGCCATATTGAGCGCCAGCAGAGCAGTCAGGCCCTGTCCGTTGGGCGGGCACTCCACGACAGTCGTCCCTCGATAGTCGCTGGAAATCGGCGCGTCGAAGGTCGTGTGATGGGCCTTCAGGTCTTCAACGGTCAACACGCCGCCCTGCTCCTGCACGGTGGCGGCAATCGCCTCGGCCACCGGCCCCTCATAGAAGGCTTGCGGCCCGCCCTCTGCGATGCCGCGCAGGGTTCGCGCCAGTTCCTCGAGCACGATGACCTGCCCGGGGACCGGGGACCGGCCGCCCGGCAAGTACTCTCCTGCATGAGGAGCCACCCGCAGCAGGTCGGCCTGGCCCGCCCAACCCACGCCGAACACGGGCGCCAGCGGAAAGCCCTTTGCAGCGTAATGAATGGCGTCGACCAGCACCTGCGCCAGCGACATGCTGCCGTGGCGCTCAAGCAGGTCCGCCCAGCCCTGCACCGCGCCGGGCACAGTCACCGCATGGGCATGACGCGCCGGCATGGCCCGCCATCCACGCTGACGGAGATCTTCGGCATTCAGGGCAGCCGGCGCCCTGCCACTGCCATTGAGCGCCGTCACTTCGCCGCTGTGGGCATCGAAATGCAGGGCAAAGCAGTCGCCGCCGATCCCGCAGGCGGCGGGTTCGGTCACGTTCATGACCGCCGACATGGCGACGGCGGCGTCCGCAGCGCGACCGCCCTGGCGCAGAATGTTCAGGCCGGCCTGGGCAGCGAGAGGATTGCTGGCGGCCGCCATGCCGCGCCGGGCCAGAACAGTGGACCGGCGAGAATCAAATTGCATGCTCATGTCAGTCCCCGCGTCACTGTGGAATCGTCAGGCTGGTCAGGTCCCGTGGATAGTAGGTCATGACCTCCACACCCTCTTCAGTAACCGCCACCGTGTCCGAGTGTCGGAAACCGCCCAATGCTGCGTCATAGAGACCCGGTTCCACCGTGAACACCATGCCCGGCAGCATGGGCGTGTCGTCACCGAAATCCAGGAAAGGGCCTTCATGGTAGCGCAGGCCGATCGTGTGGCCGCTGTGGTGCCGCCAGTGAGACATCAGATCGTGTTGGCGAAAGTATTCGAGAACAACGCCGTCGACCCTTGAACAGGGCGCGCCGGGTTCCATCGCGCCGATAGCAGCATCCTGCAGCGCGACCATGTGGTCAAACAGGCGTTTGCAGGCATCGTTCGGCTCGCCAAGAAACATGGTGCGCTCGAGCTCGGAGTGGTAGCCCCAGACCGTCGCGCTGGCGCCGGTCACCAGGACGTCGCCGGCCTGAAAACGAATGTTGTTGGCTATGGCGTGCGGAATGGCGGCGTTGCGCCCGATTTGACCGCGATAGCCGGCGTGGGCGCCGGATCCGGAAAAGCCGCCCTGGGCACGGTAAACAGGCCCGATGGCCGCGTACATGGCGAGTGTCGCCTCGTTGCTGGCGCGCATTTCAACCTCGGTTTCCGACGCACCGACCCTTGTGTAGTCCTGCAACAACTGGTGCGCCAGGTTGCCCCAGCGGCAGCTCTCGCGAATGCAATTCAGTTCCGCGGGACTCTTGACCGCCATCGAATCCTCGATGAAAGGGCGCACGTCCCGCAGCACGACGTCGGCCACATCGGAAAGCGCCGGCCCGCGGTAGCCGAAGATCCAGGGATAGCCGTCGCCGTCGCCCCCCGTTTCCCCCTGGACGCCCATGTCCGCCAGCAGGGCCGCCATCTGTTGCAGGGGATGCACCTTGTCCGGGTATTCGTCGTAATGGGCGACGCGCTCCACGTCCGCCTCACCGCGGGCGTGTTCCAGTTCCAGGCGCGGCACAAACAGGGCGCGCTCGCCGGCGCTGTTCATGACGAAGGCAATGGGTCGCTCCGTCGGTATGAAATCAAAGCCGGCGTAGTAGAGGATGTAGTCGCGTCCAAACAGGGTGACACCGGCGAGGTCGCGTTGCTGAAGGTGCTCCAGCAGCCGGTCGCAGCGTTCCTGCCGTTCAGCCACCGTGATTTCCAGTTTCATCCCGTTCTCCTCAAGGTCAGCGCAGGGCGAATTGTAGCGAAGCCGGGAGACACGGGCGACTGGTTGAATTGCCGCCATTTTTGACGCAGGATACACTGGAAAGCACAAGTGTCCGATACAAGTCATACGGGAGAGTCGGTGCGCACAGTAGCCTGGCATGGCGGGAAAGTCCGCCTCATCGACCAGCGAACCCTCCCCTGGAAACTGGCTTACGTTGATCTGGATTCGCACGAAGCAGTTGCACAGGCCATTACGGACATGGTGGTGCGCGGCGCGCCGGCGATCGGGGCGACGGCTGCCTTCGGCCTGGCCCTTGCAGCGAGGGAGTGCGATGCCGCTTCGACTTCCGACCTTGTTTCCTGGCTGGAAACGGCGGCACGGCGGCTCAAGGCGGCGCGGCCGACGGCGGTCAATCTGGCCTGGGCCGTCGATAGTCTGATGTCGCTGGCCCGCTGCGGTCAGCGCGGGGAGGCCAACGACCTGCGCGCCGCCCTGCTCGAACGGGCGCAGGGTATCGCGGACGAGGACGTTCGCACCAACCGGCGCATGGGCGCGTACGGCGCAGCGCTGCTTACGGAGGGCGCCAGGGTCCTGCACCATTGCAACACCGGGGCGCTGGCCACTGTGGACCATGGCACGGCACTGGGCGTGATACGCAGCGCGCATGAACAGGGCATTCGTCTGCACGTGCTGCTTGACGAGACGCGACCGCGCCTGCAGGGCTCGCGCCTGAGCGCCTGGGAACTGGAACAACTGGGCGTCAGCTACGACATCATCGCCGACACGGCCGCCGGCTATTTCATGCAACATGGTGAAATCGACCTCGTCCTGGTGGGCGCCGACCGCATCGCGGCCAACGGCGACGTTGCCAACAAGATCGGCACCTACCAGGTCGCCGTGCTGGCCAGGGAAAACGACATCCCCTTCTATTGTGTGGCTCCCACCTCAACCATTGACCCCGAACTGGCCAGCGGCGCGGACATTCCCATAGAGCAACGCGATCGCAGTGAAGTGCTGGCGCCATACGGCCAAGAACTCGCGCCGGCGCATTATCGCGCCCGTAATCCGGCCTTCGACGTGACACCCCATCGTTACCTGAGCGGAATCATCACCGAACAGGGCATCGCGAAAGCGCCATTCACGACCAGCTTGCGTCGGGCGCTCGCAGGCGAATCGCTGGAGGGCTGACGGCGCTCCCGGCATGCGCGCCCTGATGATCTTTCTGGATGGCATTGGGCTTGGGCCGAATGATCTGGACACCAATCCTTTCGCGGTTGCCAACACGCCGACACTCAACAGGCTGGCAAACGGTCATCGCTGGCTGGCCAACACCGGACGGCAGGAGAGCGAGCGCGCTGTCTTTCTTCCCGCGGACCCCTGCATGGGCGTCCCGGGCCGGCCGCAAAGCGCGACAGGTCAGGCCAGCATCTTCACCGGTCGCAACGTGCCGCAGCTGCTGGGCAAACATTACGGGCCGAAGCCGGACAGGGCGACGCGGGCCCTGCTCGCCGAAGACAATCTATTCAAACAAATCGTTTCACGGGAAAGGGATGCCGCCTTGCTGGAGGCCTATCCTGCCTCCTGGCACCGGGCGATCGACAGCGGCCGTCGCCTGCGCTCCAGTTACCAGCTCGCTGCCCACGAAGCTGGCGTTCGCATCCTCGATCAGGAGGACCTGCTGCGGGGCGATGCCCTTCCGGTGGACTGGACGGGCGAGCACTGGCCGCGAAACCAGGGGCGGGAGTCGTTGCCCCGTCGGCAGCCGCTCGACGCCGGGGTACACCTGGTCCGTCTGGCGCAACGCCATGCCTTTTCGCTCTTCGCCCACTGGCCCAGCGACGTCATCGGGCACCGGGGAACGCTGGAAGAGGCCGTTTCCCTGCTGGAGCGCTTCGACGAGGTGATGGCCGGCGTCCTTGAGGCCTGGGACGACAACGACGGGATGGTCATCATTTGCAGCGACCACGGCAACATGGAACACATCGGCGACCGGCGTCATACGCTCAATGACGTGCCCGTCGTCGTCATCGGCAAGGGCAGGGAGAGTTTCGACAAGGGCTTTCGCAGCCTGGCGGATATCGCGCCGCGCATTTGTGACGCCCTGCTTGCACCGGAAACGAAGCAGGGACGGGCCTCGGCAAACTAAAGGGCGGCGGCGTTAGTCAGGTCCGAGGTTTTCGAGCAGCAATACGAAGGTCTTGCCCTTCAGTGCATTGCCTGGCGCTGCCACCCAGGGTTTGGCAATGATATCCGGCAGGCCATTACCGCACACATCGCCAACCACGGCTTCATGCCCTCCCAAACCGGCATCGAGAATCACGTGCTCTCGCCAGGATCCGCCCAGGCCGTCCAGATTCTCCTGGATGAACCAGCGTGGCCGGCCATCACCCGCCACGTGCTCCATCTCACAGGTGAATATGTCGCAATCGCCGTCGCCATCCAGGTCACCGACGTAAAGACTGTGATACGCGCCGCGCCGGGTCGCGTCGCCGTTGGGAATCTCGTGACGACGCCAGTTCTGCCCCCGGCCATCAAGGTTTTCCATCCACCACAGCTTGCCACCGGGTATCTCCGCGTCGCAGAACACAATGTCATTGCGCCCGTTGCGGTTCATGTCACACACAACGGCGCGCGTGGCGTCAAATGCAAAATATGGCTGGAAATCCGGCGGCGGATACGACGTTGGGCCGATCGGGCGGACCTGCCAGAAACTGGCATCGCCCCGCACGTTTTCGTACCAGACGTTGCTGCGGACGATATCCAGCGAACCGCTGCCGTTCAGGTCGCCGACGGCGGCGCCGGCGTGTACGGCAGGACCAATGACAGCCCAGGGCCACTTGTCCTCAGGTGAATTCGGAATCTTGTAACAGCGCAAATCGTTGCGGTCCGACATGGTGATGACTTCCGCCCGGCCGTCGCCGTCCAGATCGGCCGCGAGCACGTCATGGACACCCTCCAGGGCGGCATCGAACACGATCCGTTCAAAGGGACGATCCGGGTGACGCGAATTGCGGTACCAGGCGCCGCCAGTGACCAGGTCCGGCCAGCCGTCGCCATCCACGTCCAGAACGCAAGCGCCGACGTCGGAGGGTGAGTCTTCCCCCAAAACGTGCCGCGTCCAGCTGCCATCCGAGCGCCGCCGGTAGCGAAAAATCGTCCCAAATTGTTGTCCGGTCACGAACTCGGGGATCCCGTCGCGATCGAAGTCGGCGAGCGCCGTTTGCGCGTAGAAGCGCCCTGGCAGGGAGTCGTCAATCAATTGCTGGCGGAAGCGAAAACGGGTCATCCAGTCCCCCGGATTCAGCCAAATTCGGGCAGCCACAAATGAATCGCGTCTACGTCTGGCGGGCGGGGCGCATTGGAGCGCAGACTGCGAAAGGGCTTGCAAACAATCCCTGTCAAGCCGTCAAGCCGAATCGCCTTTGACTCATGTGTGCCCAGGCCCGCGTCGATGACTTGTTCCTGCAAACGCCCCTGCCGGTTGTACCAGATGCACTGGGCCGGCGGATGTTCATCCTGCCCGGCCGGGTCTCCCAGTTCCCCTACAAACAGGTCGGGTGCTCCGTCGCCATCGAAATCTGCGACGATCAGGGAGTGCGGATCAAGCAGGTCATCGCGCAGGACTTCCACCTGCCACAGCGCGGTCAAGTCATCGCCGGGACGACAGCGCGCCACGCGGCCGAATCGACTGCGTCCCTGGCGCGGTCCGTAGATAGTGGCATCGCCTTCCGACAATATGATTTCCGGTCTGCCGTCTCCCCTGAAATCGGCGACGGCGACCCGCGGCGACAGGAATCCTTCAGCGAAGGGAAAGCGCTGCCAGTCTCCACCAGGTTTCGGAGGAGGACGATACCAGGACTGACCGGCCACGAGCTCCAGGCGCCCGTCACCATCCAGGTCCGCTGCAGCGAGGCCCTCCTCGCGCAAGCCGTTGGCAACGACCTGCACGTCGGGCCAGGGCGAAACGGTCGGGTCCTGCGGGACCGGGGCACAAAACAGTGCGTCACCCAGCTGGTTCCAGAAGTACACTTCCGGCCGGCCGTCGCCATCAATATCCGCAACCAGCTGGTCATGGGACATGGGACCGGGCATGCGGAAAATTTCCCGCCCGATCCAGGGTTGGGTGGCATCTGGCGGGTTTTCCCACCAGAAGACGCAATTGTCACTCGCCGGCGTGCCGGCCACGAAGTCCAGTCGACCGCTGCCGTTGATGTCGGCAAGATAGCCGCCGGCCGCGAGCGGCTGTCCCTCGCCGATGACGTGGCGTTGCCAACTGCCATCTGCCGCCCGACCAAGCCAGAACAACTCCGCACGCGGCCCCCGACTGGCAATCACGATGTCCTCGACGCCATTGCCGGAGACGTCGCCAACGACGCAGATCGTACGCTCACCCGGCGGTCCGCAGTAAATCCGGTGGCGCCGCCAGCGCGGCAGTTCAGTCATGGCCTTGCTCCCACTCTGCCGCCGTCAACAGGGCTTCGCCTGGCGAAATACTGTCCGTGTCGTTTAACAGCGATCCCGGCGCCGCAGGAATTCGCCCGCTCAACAGGGGATCATCACTCGCCAGCATCCAGCGCTCCAGTCCGCGACGCATATCAGCCAACACCGCCGCATGGGCAGGATCCGACGCCAGATTCACCCTTTCTGCCCGGTCCAGCAACAGGTCATGCAGACGCTCTTCAGCAAGTTCCAGTGCCGGCCAGCCGGACTCCATCCACAGGGATTTCGACGGGCTGTCCTCCACGTTGCACAGGACCGGTTCCCGCCGGGTGTCAAAGCGTCGAATGTATTTCCAGCGTTCGCTGCGCAGGGAGCGCTGAGGTTCCCAGGCGGCGTGATAGTTGATTTCTGCGAACAAGGCCTCGTACAATCCCCCGCCCTTTCTGCGCAACAGGGGCAGAAGTGACTTCCCCTGCAGCCAGTCCGGAAAGGGAATGCCCAGCAGATCGCACAGCGTCGGAAAAAGGTCCAGATGGGAGACCAGTGCATCCACTTCCAGCCCTGCGTCAAATCCTCCCGGTCCGCCAATGATCAAGGGGACACCAAGCCCCAAATCACTCAGGGTGCACTTCATGCCAGGGAAGGGCGGGCCATGGTCACTGGTGAAGATGACCAGCGTGTCGTCCCTTAGACCTGCCGCCGCCAGGCAGTCCAGCACGTCGCCGATGCCCCCGTCCAGGACTTCCAGGCTGGCGTGAAAGCCCGCCATGTCACGCCGCGTGTCCGGCGAGGCCGCCATGGGCACTGCGGCGTGGCAAAGCCGGTCCACCGGTTCCGCGTGGGGAAACGGGCGATGGGTCTCAAAAAAGCCCAGAGACATGAAGAAGGGCTGTTCTGGCGGGCTACGGAAAAACTCGCAGGCGGATTGTACGACAGCCTCCGCCCGGGGAGCGTCAAGCACCGTGCCTGGCGGATGGCCCGGCGGCGGCGTACCCAACGCCGCCAGCTGATCGTAGCCGAGTACACGGACATCACGCGCCAGGTGTTGTACGCCCACAAGGGCCGTGAAATAGCCGTATGCCTTAAGCGTATAACAAAGGTGTTGGCGATAATCATTCAGGGCGAAGCCGCGGTGCGCCAGACCGGTCATACCGCAACTGTGCGGCATTTGTCCGGTCATGAGTCCGGCGCGGGCCGGCGAGCACATTGGCGCCACACAAAAGGCCGTGCGAAAGTTTACTCCCTCCTGCGCCAGTTGCATCAGGGCGGGCATACGCACATGGTGTCCCAGGGGCTCGATACAACGCCCGGTATCGTGCGAATGGATGAGGAGGATGTTTGGTCGATTCACCCACGGTCCCCGTTGGCGGCAGTCCAAAGGTGGACGTAACGACTGTCGCGCCAGCCATGGCTCACGATCCCCTGCACCCCTGGCGCAAGGGTGATCAGGCGGGTCCCGTCGTGATGTTCGAAGCGATTGTCCAGTTCCCGCCTCGTCCATGCCCTGCCCCGCTCGTCGGCCTTGCTGTAGACGTAGAGCTTGCACTGGTTGCGATAGGGCCAGAAGGGATCGTGCTCGGCCGCAATGACTTCGGGCTGGCCATCACCGTCCAGGTCAGCCACCTCCACGGAATGCGGGCAGCGCATGATGTCGATGACATGCATGGGCCAGGGGACATCCCGCGGGTCCGGCGGGCATTCAAACCAGGCAAGCTTCGAGAAGGTCGCCACACGGCTTTCGAAATCAAGCACTTCCTCTCCGAGGACAACATCAAGGCGACCGTTGCCGTTGATATCCTGGACCCGCAGACGCGCGCTGTAGAAGTCCGCGTCGCCGACGAAGCGGTGGGGGTGGAACTCGCCATCGCCCTGGTTCTCCAGCCAATAGGGTCCGGCCACCACGTCCAGCAGGCCGTTTCCGGTGAGGTCGACGGGGACCATTTCCTCGCCATAAACAATTTCCGCAAGGGTGCGAACCGGCCAGGGACCGGAGCGCAGGTTCTGCGGCACTTCAAAAAGCTGGGGATAGTGCTCCCTGCCCTGATTGGCGCTGTGCCAGGAAGCGATCAACGCCAGTCCACCGTCTGGCAGGAGTGGCGCGACCGCGTTGCCATGCGGCCAATCGCCACCGCCCACGCCGATCGGATATTCTCTCCACTCGCCCTGCAGGGGATCGATGGCCTTCAGCCACACGAGTTCGTTCGAGAGCCCCGGCGCGCCCGCCTCCATGCCTCCGGCGGGGGTCCGGGTGGCAATCAATTCGTTACGCCCGTCGCCATCCAGGTCATATGCTGCGATGACCTGCGCGACTCCCGGAATGTGACGACGTTCCCAGTCCGGATTGCGATACCACCAGCGACCGCAAATGACGTCTTCAAGGCCATCGCCATCCACGTCGGCGGCGAGGATGTCCGTGCCCGTCGCCGGCTTGTCGCGGTCGATAAAGAGGTGCCGCCAGTCCTTCAGCGGGTTCCGGTCTTCTTTTGCGGCCTTCCAGATGGTGACCCGTGGCCGCCAGCACTCCTTGCCCACAATTTCAACCTCGCCATCGCCGTCAATGTCTACGGCCATGCCCTCGTGGGTACCGGCCCCCTGAGAGAGCATCTCGCGCTCCCAGCTGCGGCCCTTGTCCGGCGAGGTGTAAAGAAGCAGTCGCGCGTCATGATTGTATGGCGGGCTCCAGCCGCCCTGGGCCATCTCCCCGACAAAAATCTTGATTGCGTCGCCATCCTTCCAGGCGCTGAGCGAATGGGAATAGAGCAAGGGCGTTTCCTCCAGGCGATGTTCCACCCAGGGGCGTTCCGGACTCCGGGCCAGACGGTTTTCGAACCATGACAGACGTCCGTCCATGTATTCCGAGTCAGTAATGACCAGGTCGTCATGGCCGTTGCCGGTGATGTCGATGGCCGCGACACGACACATTTCGCGAAATGACGGCGCCCAGGTGCGCATCTCCCAGGGGCCGGACCAGGGGCCGTCGGCCGGCATGGTGAGCCAGACGGGACCGGCAACGATTTCCAGACGGCCATCGCCGTCAAGATCCGAGGCGGCTATGCCTTCCGTGAAGTTGCCGCTCATGGCCTCGTGCTTGCGCCAGGGCGCGGACTCATCCTCGTCGGGCCTGTAAATGAATATGCCGGGGACCGGGCAATAGGCGGCGTTTGCCACCAGTTCATTGCGGCCATCGCCATCAATGTCGGCGAAGCAGACGTCGTGCGCGCCGCCATTGCAATGGGGATCGATGACCTGCATCGTCCAGGGACCGTCCAGCGAGTCCCCTGGCCGAAAGCGAACAATCATCCAGCGGTCGTCGTGTTCGGAATCCTTCAGTCCGCAGACCGCTTCCAATATGCCGTCTCCGGCGATGTCTTCCAGCACCAGCCCAACGTGAACGTGGCCCTCGGCAACAACGCCCCGCTCAAATGTGTCCGGCCGGTACCAAAGCAGGCCGCCCTCGCCGCCGACCAGCAATTCAATGTGTCCGTCCCCGTCAACGTCGCCTGCCGCCAACGCCCCCAACATTTCCACGGGCGGATTGCCGTCCAGCACCAGCAGTTCCCAGGCGTTTTTGATCGACATCGTTTCTCTCCCTGCCCTGCTATCTGCAGATTCATAACGTTGACAGGTCAGCCGCGGCTCTCTTTCCGACCCATGCGAAGCTGCGGAGGATTGCTGCTGGCATGGATGATGTTGCTCAGGGAGACGTGGTCGTTACAATCGGCCAGGCCCACGCTGAAGTGCGCCGGTACGCGCAGCAAGGACTTGGTCAAGCCACTACGGCCAAATCCGAAGACCGTCATGTTGCCTTCCATCGGCCAATAGGAATCGGCGTCGCCATCCGCTTCGTGGCGCATGAGCCAGAGCGCGCGGGGGCTCCCTGATGCGCCGAAGGCGATCCAGCCGGGCTCCGGCAAGCGTTCCATTTCCCAGCGCACCGAGGCGGCGAATCTCCGACCGTCGGCAAGCAGCAAGAAGTCGCCCTGCTCGTCCAGTCTGCCGCCTGGCGTGCCCTCATAAAGTAGCCAGTACGGGCGTGCGGCTTTCAGTACCGTCAGTCGCGCGCAGTCAGGTTCCAGCCTCCACTCACAGCGCCAGGCATCATCGTTGGAGCGGGAGAAGATGACGACGCGCAGGGGGCCGCTCGCGACAACCTCGCTACTGCAACCCGTCCGACCAGGATGAAAGTAACTTTCGGGATGCACCAGGTTGGGTATGCCGCGGTAATTCCCGTCCGAACCGCCCCGGGGGTGGTAACTGATCCAGTCGGCGCCAACGCTGTCGATCATTCCGGCGAAGCCGCCGCCCTCCAGATGATAGATCCACGAGACGCGGGGAGAATCAATGCGAATGCTGGCAAAGCCCTCATGGTCGAGACCCCTTGTCAGGGACAGGGGCCCTGGCACTGGTTCCGGATCAACCATTTCTGCATCCGGGGCGTCGAAATACATCTGAAAATGACGCGTTTGACCGGCTCCGGTTTCTCCCTTCAAATGAAACAGCAATTCTTCATCGCAGGGTTGCAGGCACACAGCCGCATCCAGCAACTGGCCTTCAGCATCCACCTCCACCACGCGGGGCGAGGCGACGGATTCAGGCAACTCCAGAGGGACGGCGCGCTCGAAATGATCGTGGTCCCCGGCAATGAGATCAATCTGAATTCGCCACAAACGGTCCCGCAGATGCCATGCCTTCATTCGACTCAATCCGTCATCTGCCAGGGCTGCAGGTCCAGTTCGTCCGCCAGATGACAGGCCACACTGGTGTCGGGGTCAGAGGCCAGAGGCCTGAGGGCCGGAATCTCGTTGCGACAACGGTCCTCGACGTACTTGCAACGCGTGTGAAAAACACAGCCTGAGGGCGGGTTGACCGGGCTGGGGATGTCGCCCTCCAGCACTCTCCGGCGCCGGTGGCCGCCGGCGCTGCGACGGGGAATGGCGTAAAGCAGGGCTTCGGTGTAGGGATGAGTCGGACGGGCAAAAATCTTGTCGCGCGAAGCACTCTCCATGATCTTGCCCAGATACATCACCAGGATGCGGCTGCTGATGTACTCCACGACCCCAAGATCATGCGCAATGAAAATGTAGGTCAGGCCCAGTTCCTGTTGCAGGTCCGTTAACAGATTGAGGACCTGGGCCTGGACGGAAACGTCCAGCGCCGAAACCGGTTCGTCACAAATCACCAGTTGGGGCTCAATGCTCAACGCCCGTGCCACACCGACCCGCTGACGCTGTCCACCGGAAAGCTGATGCGGGTAGCGATTGATCATGTCCTCGCCAAGGCCGACCTGGGCCAGCAGGCCTGCCACTCGCTCCGCCCTTGAGCGCCTGTCGCCAATGTCATGGATCTCCAGGGGTTCTGCGACTATGTCGCCGATGCGCATGCGCGAATTCAGCGACGAATTTGGGTCCTGAAACAACATCTGGATGTCACGTCTAACTGACCGCAACTCACGCCTGTCAAGTCGGGCAATATCCACGACGCCTTCGTCGCGATTGAAATGAATGCTGCCTGAGGTGGGATCGTAAAGGCGAACGATACAGCGCCCGGTGGTCGTCTTGCCGGAGCCACTTTCTCCTACCAGACCCACGGTCTCGCCCCGCCGGACGTCAAAGGAAACGCCATCCACGGCCCGAACGTTGCCGACGATGCGTTTCATCAGGCCCTTGCGGATGGGGAAATACTGTTTCAGGTCTACAACACTGAGCAGCGTGTCGCTATCCACGGGCCGACTCCGCTTCGTCCTCGAAGAGCCAGCAGGCAGCGCTGGTTGATTCATTGATTTGGAACACGGGAGGCGCTTCGCTGCGACATCTGTCCATTACGTGCGGGCAGCGGGGCGCGAAAGAGCAACCGGCCGGCCTTTCGTGCGGACCCGGCACGCTTCCCTCAATGGAGGACAAACGGTCGCGCCGTCCGATCTGCGGCAGGGATTGCAGCAATCCCTGGGTATAGGGATGTTTGGGGTCCTCGAATATGCTGTCGACGGAAGCGGCCTCGACCACCTTGCCCAGATACATCACGATCACCTGGTCGGCTATCTCGCCGATCACGTTTAGATCATGGGTGATCATGATCAGGGCCATGTCCCGCTCTTCCTGAATCTGACGAATCAGGTCGAGGATCTGGGCTTCAATCGTCACATCAAGGGCCGTGGTGGGCTCATCGGCGATCAGGAGTTGCGGGTTGCAACTCAGCGCCATGGCGATCATGGCACGTTGGCGCATGCCACCCGAATACTGGTGCTGGTACTGGTCGACCCGCTGTTCGGCTTCCGGTATGCCCACCAGCCCCAGCATGTCGATGGCACGTTGGCGCGCCTCGTCCTTGCCCACCTGTTGATGCAGGCGAATCGCTTCCATGATCTGGTAGCCGATCGAATAAACCGGATTGAGGGAGGTCATCGGCTCCTGGAAAATCATGGCAATTTCATTGCCGCGAATCGATCGGATTTCCATCCCGTGAGGATCGAGTTGCACAAGGTCCAGTTGGCGACCGCCGGCCGGGTTCCACACAATTTCCCCGCCGGTGATGCGGGCAGTATCGAGGGGCAACAGCCGCATGACGGAGCGGGCGGTAACGCTTTTGCCGCAACCGCTTTCTCCCACAATGCCCAGGGTTTCTCCGCGCCGCAACGCGAAACTTACGCCGTCGACGGCGCGGATGATGCCTTGCTCAAGATAGAACCAGGTCTTGAGGTCACGCACGTCGAGCAGGGTCGCGGTTTCCAGATTGGCCTCCATCTCAACGCGCAAAGGGATCCGCCATGTCCCTTAGTCCGTCACCCAGAAAATTGTAGGCGATGACGGTGACCAGGATGAAAATGCCCGGAAACAGCGTCCAGGGATACAGCACAATGTTTTGAATCCGGATTGCGTCGTTCAGCAGCAGTCCCCAGCTGACCATCGGCGGTCGCACGCCGATACCAAGGAAACTTAGTGCGCTTTCACCCAGAATGGTCACGGGTACGGCCAGGGTCGCCGTGACGATGATGTGGCTGGCCATGTTGGGGATCATGTGACGACGGACGATTCTCGCTGTGGAAGAACCGGTTGCCTCGGCCGCGTGAACGAAGTCGCGCTCCTTAAGGGAGAGCACCATGCCCCGCACCTCGCGCGCCAGCCCTGTCCAGTTGATGAATGCCAGCACCACCACGATGCCGGCATAGACCCATTCCGGTGGCCATTGGGGCGGGATGGCGGCGGCCAGGGCCATCCAGAGCGGCAATTGCGGGAAGGAACGAATCGCCTCGATCGCGCGCTGCATCACGTGGTCAAAGGCGCCGCCGTAATAACCCGACAGCGTGCCAAGCACGGAGCCCAGCACGATGGTGATCAATACGCCGAAGATGCCGACCGAAAGCGACACCTGGCCGCCAAATATGATGCGCGACAGCAAGTCCCGTCCCCGTTGGTCCGAACCCAAAACGTGCAAGCGTTCCTCGTAGCCGCGCGGCCCGAAGAGATGAATATCGCCCTTCAGGAATCCCAGGGCCGTCCAGGATTCACCACGTATGAAGAAGTCGATGGGGATGCGTTCACTGCGGTCCTCTTCGTAAATTAACTGAAAGGTCCTGGGATCGCGCTGCCCGCGAAGCGGATAGAAAAAAGGTTGAATGTGAAAGATTCCGGTTTCCGGATCCAAAAATCGAACCGTGACTGGCGGCGAAAAGGTGAGTTTTGAATCGGCATCGCGTGCGCTGTAAGGCGCAAAGAATCCCGCAAACAGGATCATGAGGTAAATGAAGACAAGCAACACAGCGCACCAGGTCGCCATGCGGTTGCGCAAAAACTTGCGCAGCATCAACTCCCGCACCGAAAGCAGGCGGTATTCGTCCTCGCTGATGGCGCGACGCGAGACGCTGGCGCCAAACAGACCCCGCAGGACCGAACGCGTTGGCTGGCGGGCTGTCAGGTCACTCAATCTGGATCCTCGGGTCACTGATAGCCAGAAGAATATCTGCCAGGAAATTGCCGACCAGAAGGGTGACGGCCAGGATCATCAGTACCGTGCCGGCCAGATACATGTCCTGACGCTGAAGCGCCCGGATGAAGGGCGGCCCCAGTGTGGGAAGATCAAGGACGATCGAGATGATGACCGTGCCACTGAACAGGGCCGGCAGTTGCAAACCCAGGCGACTGATCAGTGGGTTGATGGCGATGCGGGCCGCGTGCTTGTAGATGACCACCATTTCCCGCAGACCCTTGGCGCGGGCGGCCTCAATATATTGCTGGTCCAGCACGTCAAGCAAATTGGCGCGCATCAGGCGAAAGGTGCCCGCCATGCCCCCCAGACCAAGGATGAGAAAAGGCACGGGCAAATGCGACAGGAAGTCAAGAAAGCGCTCCCAGGTCCAGGGCGCATTCTTGAACTCCATTGAAAACAGGCCGCCAGCGTAGTCCGTCTTGAGCACGAAGACTGCAATGAACAAATAAATGACGGCCACCAGAAAGTCCGGCACGGAAATCCCTATAAAGGACAGGGTGGACAATACGTAATCTGTTCGCGAGTTCTTGCGTGTGGCCGCATAAATGCCGAAAGGAATGGCCAAACTCCAGGACAGGAAAAGCGAGGCGAAACCCAGAAACAGGGTCAGGCCCACACGGCGATTGATAATTTCCGCAACTTCGCTGTTACTGTAAGCAATCGAAAAGCCGAAATCCCCCTGGGGGAAGCCGTCAATCCACTTGACATATTGCACCAGGACCGGCTCATCGAAGCCATAGACACGCCGCAACCTTTCAATGGTCTCGGGCGGCAAGGGCTGGCCCGAGGCCGCTTCCTGTTGCCGCACCCAGTTGGACACAATGTCGCCGGGCGGCAGTTGAATCACCAGAAAGCTGACCAGCGAGACCAGAAAAAAGGTAAAGACTGCGGAAATGAGGCGTCGAACGATGTAGGTTGCCATTGGGTTTCCGTCAGTGGCGGTCGCCGGGAATGTGCCACCGACGACCGCCGATTGTGACCAACAGGTCAGTTATGGTCAGGGACCTTCACCCGGTAGATATTTCTCGAAAAGCAGCATCGGCTGCCATGGTGGCATGTCGTTGACCTGACCGTTGCGGGACATGATGTCCGGCGTATTGCCCAGGCGACCACTCTTGACGAAGGGGCGACGCCAAAAGCCGGTCGCCACCACCCAAACGTTGTCAGCGTGCAGGCGGGAAATCTCGCGCGCAATGTCTCCCCGGTTCGCCGGTATGATGCCCAGGGCCTGCTGATACAGATCGTTCATTTGAATGAAGGCATCATCGACGGGATCAGCCTGCCAGTTGCGGTGCCACCAGGGCGACCCTTCTCCGATGGAAGCCACACCCGGCGCTTCCGCGCTGAAGGGATCGCTGCCGCCGTCACGGTCCCAGGTGTGAATCTCAAAGTCACCGGCGACGTAACGTTCACGCACCAGGGACTGGTCGTCGGCGTCCATGAGGGCGTTGATCCCCACGTTGGCCATGTATTCAGTCACCAGTTCGACAATGGGCGTGTATAGATCGTGTACGCCTACCTCGATGATGATTTGCAGGGCTTCTCCACCCGGCGCCTCGCGGAAGCCATCGCCGTCTGTGTCGACGTAACCGGCACCCTCCAGCAGGGCTGCGGCGCCCTCGGGGTCAAAGCCCGACCAGAGCATGGCATCGTCTGCGTCGAAGAAACCGGATTCCGGCGCAAAAACCGAACCGGCCGGGTTAAAGAGGCCGGCATAGTAGAGGTCTCCGATTTCCTGGCGGTTGATCGCCATTGAGAAGGCGCGGCGGAAGTTGACGTCGCGGAAGGCGGCCTTCTTGACCGGGTCCTCGATATCCAGGTTGAAGTAGAAGGCTACGCCGTCGAAGTCGGCAAAAGTCAGGCTGATGTCACGCCCTTCCTGAATGGCCTCGGTGAACAGCTGAATGTGCTGCACGCCAACCCACATGGCATCCAGGTCAAACTGGCCCGTGACGTTGCCAAGCGCAACCGCCTGACGGTCCTCGACCATCTCCACGGTGGCGAAGTCCATGTACGGCAGTTGCTGCCCTTCAGGATCGACCTTCCAGTAGTATGGGTTGCGCCTCAGCTTGTAGATTTCGCCAGGAATGAACTCGTCCAGCATCCAGGCCTGCAGCGTTACACTCCCTCGCCCGTTCTCCAGCAGGTTTTCGACATTGAAGATTTCGTAGGTGGATTCGGCATTGTAGGCAGGGTGAAACTGCTCAAGATAGTGACGTGGCCAGGCAAACTCGCGCATCGTCGCCAGTCCTTCGGCGAAGGCCGGGAAGGGTGTCGGGTATGTGAAGCGAAGCGTGACATCATCCACGATTTCCAGGGCCGGTAGTTCGCCACCCTGGGTGATGGGTCCGGCGCCGGAAACTCCCGATACGCTTTCGTCCTGCACAACATCGTTCCAGAAAAATTCCACGTCAGAAGTGGTCAGGGGCGTACCATCAGACCATTTGACGCCGCTGCGTAGCTTCACCGTCCAGACCGTGAAATCATCGTTGGATTCCCAGCTTTCGGCCAGATTCGGCCGAATGGGACCGTCACCGGTGACCGGCAAATGCCACATGGTCAGCGGTTCCCGTGTGAAGTTGTGGGTCAGGTAGGGCCCCAACCAGGCCGTACCGCGCCTGAGTGTCCCGCCGTAACCGCCAATTTCTTCCAGAGGCTGGAGGACCAGCGGGTTGTCGGGCAGGCGCTCTTCCAGCGGCGGCAGTTCTCCGGCAGCCACCTGCTCCGCAAGCATGGGGGCTTCGCTGTACATCATGTCCTGCGCCGACAGGCCACTTGCCGAGACCAGTAGCACGAGCACAAGAAACATGGTGGTTCTTGTCAATCTTGCGAACGACATGTCGCGTCTCCTGTAAACTCTTCAATATCCCTTGACAGGCGGAAACCGCCCTTGTCAATCAGAAATCCCAGTTTCTCGCCTCCTTTTTCCCTTAGTCGGACGCTTCACGGAATTGCGCCTCTCAGCAGCCTTCCGGCGCCGGTTCGCGCGTGTAGAGATTGTCGATCTCCTTCATCCTTCGAACCTTCGGCCCGGACGGGCTGCCCTCGTCAAACTCCGCCTCCAGCCAGGCATCCACAATGGCTTTCCCCAGTTCCGGCCCGATGACCCGTGCGCCCATGGTCAGAATCTGTGCATCGTTACTCTTGCGGGCACGTTCGGCGGAATAGGTGTCATGGCACAGGGCGGCGCGAATGCCTGGAATCTTGTTGGCCGTGATCGACATACCGATACCCGTGCCGCAGACGAGAATCCCCCGCTGGCAACGTCCCTCGGCCACCGCCCGGGCCACTCGTTCCGCGACATCCGGGTAATACTCTTCGCCATCGCCTTGCGCAGCGCTGAGGTCCAACAGCGTCGCCTGGCTGCCGGCCTGCAAGTGGCTGATCAGGACCGCCAGCAATGGCGCTCCGGCGTCGTCACTGCCCGTCGCGATGTGCATCCCTGCCTCCCTGCAACAAGAGTTTCAGCGGGTTTTCCAACATAACAACAAGGTCCTCCAGGAAACGGGCTCCCTGGATCTCGGAGGGCGCCCCCGGCCCGTCGGCTATCGTCAGGGTCAACGCCATGGCGGGTCGCAACTCTGCAGGGCCGTCATCGTGTGAGAGATGGCGCCACACTGTCCTGCCCGCGCCCAGGCTGGCGACGGCGGCGGGTCCTGTTCGGGCCGCAACCCTGTCGGGCCCGCGTTCGCCCAGGTCGCAAATGCGGAAGCTCTCCCTGTCGGCAGATGCGCCTCCGATACTCCAGGGGGCTTCTCCCCGCGGCATTTTCGGCCAGGCTTTCAACAATGCCCGTAATGAAAGACTGTCGGCAGTTTCAAGCACTGCTACCGAATGCCCGTCGCCACATGGGGCAACCAGACCCGGCAGGATCTTGTCCTGCGGCACGTAGCGCCCGCCGAGCTTCCACGCGTTTAGCGCAGGATTCCTGAGCAGGGCCTGCGTGCAGGCAAATGCCAACAGGGCGCTCCGATCAAGCGGCAACTCTTCTTCGGGCCACATGTCCTGCAGGGCGAGGAGCGGTGACATATCCACCGAGGTCTCCAGCACGACCGAAGCATTGGAGGCTTCGGCCAGTTGACCAGCCTGCTCCACGTCGATTGCCTGAACCCGGCCAAGCGGTCCGGTGCCTCGCAAACTTTCCAAATCTACACGCCGGACCCGCGCCAGATGCCGGGCCGCCGGCGTCGCGCGGACGCGCGAACCCGCACGCGCGACAGAGATGACAGCGTCCCCTGACGCATTGGCCGGCATTGGAGCCGGTTCCGACGTGGCGACAGGCTCCTGACCTACGATTGGCTCCGGATCCCCGCCCCGGGGCCAGGGAGGCAACTGCGCGCCCTGTTCGCCTTCCAGCAGCACCCAGGCGATCGCCGTCACGACGGGGACGGTCACGCCTTCGGGAAAGCGTTGCGGGCCCATCAGACCCGAGGCAGGTGCTTCCAATTCCATGTTGACCTTGTCGGTCTCCACCTCGCAAAGCGGGTCCCCTGCCAGGACTACATCCCCTTCTGCCACCAGCCAGCGCAGGATCCGCGACTGTTCATGCGCGGGGTCAAACCTTGGTAACCACAGTGGAGCCGGCACGCTACACCTCGTTGCGCGCGAGCTTGCGAGCATCACGGACGATGTCCCGGAATTGCGGGATGGCGGCGGCCTCCAGCACCTCACTTTGTGGCACCGGCACGTCTTTTCCGGCCAGTCGCAGCGGCGGCGCATCCAGGTAGTCAAAGGCCTCGCTGGCCACAACCCGCGCCACGACCTCGCCCCCAAACCCTCCCGTTTCGACAGCTTCATGGACGACGAGCAGGCGTCCGGTACGGATGACGGACTCGACAATGGGCGTTTCGTCCAGGGGTCGCAGCGTGCGGGGATCGATGACCTCGACGTCGATTCCTTCTCCGGCCAGCTGGTCAGCCGCCTCAAGGGCCAGGGCGACCATCATGGAAGTAGCCACCAGAGTCAGGTCGCGGCCCCTGCGCCATACTCGCGAAACACCGAGTGGCTCGCGGTAGGCCTCTTCCGGCACGTGACCTCGAGTGTTGTAAAGCAACTTGTGTTCGCAGAAGATAACCGGGTTGTCGTCATCGATGGCGGCGAGCAGCAGGCCCTTGGCGTCGTAAGCACTGGCGGGCATCACGACTTTCAAACCCGGGACGTGCACAAACCAGTTCTCGTAACTTCCGCTGTGCTGCGCGGCCGCGCCTGTGCCGGCGCCACCTGGCAGTCGCATGACCAGAGGCACCTTCACCTGACCGGCGAACATGGTCCGCATACGTGCGCCCTGCAACACCAGCTGCTCCATGCCCAGGGTGATGAAATCGCTGAACTGCATGTCGCCCACGGGCCGCAGCCCGCTGATCGCCGCACCAACGCAAGCGCCGGTGATCCCCGCCTCCGAAATCGGCGTGTCAATCACGCGCCCTGTTCCAAAACGGTCCAGCAGGCCGCGTGTCACGCCAAAGGCGCCGCCGTAGGTGCCGATGTCCTCCCCGATCAGGATCACGTCCGGATCGGCATCCATGGCCTGCACCAGCGCTTCGTTCAGCGCTTCGCGGTAACTCAGTTCACGCATAGACGTGGTCCAGGAGCCCTGAAGGGTCCGGCGCGGGAGCAGCCTCGGCCCAGGCCACCGCGTCGTCTACACGATCGCTGGCCCTGAGCCTCATGGCCGACAGCTCTTCTTCATCCACAATGCCGGCATGCAACAGTGTGGCCTCCAGGCGGAG
This sequence comes from Anaerolineaceae bacterium, assembly GCA_026708325.1. Taxonomy (GTDB): domain Bacteria; phylum Chloroflexota; class Anaerolineae; order Aggregatilineales; family Phototrophicaceae; genus JAGWBD01. The sequence goes on from JAPOVC010000014.1 coordinate 523,850, forward strand.
AAGCGGGTCGCGGTCCGGCTCCTGCCAGCGCCGGACTTCTTCCCGACTACGATAGGCTTGGCGGTCGCTGCGGGAATGCCCCTTGATGCGATAGGTCAGCGCCTCCACAAGAGTCGGGCCGCCTCCCTTTCGGGCACGACTCGCTGCGGCGTGAACGCAATCGAAAACTTCCAGAAAATCATTGCCATCAATCGTGAAGCCCGGAAACCCGTAGGCGGTTGCCCGGGAACTGATCGTTTCGACATTGATAGATCTGTTGACCGGCGTGGACATCGCGTAGCTGTTGTTTTCGCAGATATAGATCACGGGCAGTTGCCAGATCGACGCCATGTTAAGGGCTTCGTGTAAGGCCCCCTCGTTGGCCGCGCCGTCTCCAAATAAAACAAGGCAAACGGCGTCTTCAGCTCGCAATTGAATGGCGAGTCCGACGCCCGTCGACAGGGGCAGACCGCCGGCCACTATGCCGTTGCCTCCCAGGAATCCTGACTTCACGTCGGCCATGTGCATCGTGCCACCAAAGCCCTCGCAGAATCCCCCGCTTTTGCCCAGGATGTCCGCCATCGCCCGCCGCGGATCGTCGGTCCAGGCCAGGGCATGCCCGTGACCGCGATGGTGGCTGAAGAAACGGTCCCCTGCCCTGAGCGCGTGCAGCGCACCGACGTTGGTCGCTTCCTGGCCGATGGAAAGGTGCAACGTGCCGCGCGTGCGACCCGCGAGATAGAGTTGGTCGACTCGTTCCTCAAAGGCTCGAATCAGCAGCATGCTGGCCAGCGAGGCTTTGAGTCCCGCCGGACCCAATACCTTTAGTGCCTGACACTGCGGCAGCGATTCCCTGGCGGCGTTTTGCATAAATGAACAATGTAGTATACAATTGGTACAATATTGTAGCGTAAGGTATGCGACTTGTCAAAGAACCTTCCAGAACATTGACCTTGCGGACTAACGTGAACTTCGCTACCTTGTCGCCGTTGGCCAAAGTGCAGGCAGGTGAACCCTGACCGACCTCAATTTCAACGTGACCCTGGATAGAGACTCAGTTCAGCCCCTTTATCTGCAACTGGAAACGCTGCTGCGCAATCAAATCGAGGCAGGGGGTGCAAAGGCTGGCGACCGCCTGCCTGCGGAGCTTGCCCTGGCGCAGCAATACGGGATAAGTCGCATGACGGTGCGGAGAGCGATAAACGCCCTCGTCTCAGAGAATATTCTGGTACGAAGGCCCGGCAAGGGGACCTTCGTCGCGAGCGAAAAAGTTCCCTTCATGGCCACCACGCTCACCAGCTTCAGTGGCGTCATGCGCGGTCTGGGACTGGCAGTGACATCGCGTGTAATTGCCCTGGAACTCAGATCGCCGCCGGCCCCCGTTGCATCCGAGTTGCGCCTGCCTGCCGGGGCAGCTGCGGCATATCTACGTCGCGTTCGCTACATCAACGGTGAGGCCATTGCCATCATGTCTTCCTGGATGCCGGCAACCTGTTTTGCCGCGCTGCAGCAAGCCGACCTGACCAGCGAACCCATCACCAGAGTCATGGAACGGGCCGAAGGAATCTCGATTGTCCGTGCCGATGACTGGCTGGAAGCGACGCTGGCGCGCAAGGAAGAGGCCAGGCTGCTGACCATCCAGGTCGGCGATCCCGTCTTCCTGGGCCGCGGCGTGCTCTACGACGACCGGGGATTCCCTGTGCGATCCAGCAAGGTGATTTATCGTGGCGACCGCTTCCGCATCAGTTTTTCGGCGCACACCCAGGCGGAGACGGAGGTCCGGCTGCCGCTAAACGGTCGTACGGAAGAAAAGCACTGGCTGGCCCTGAGTTTCGATCTCGCGGAATGAAAGAACGATGCTGCGCCTGAAGGGTAAAAGGGCACTGGTCACCGGGAGCGGACAGGGTCTCGGCGAACACATGGCACACGCGCTGGCGCGGGAAGGATGTGAAATCGTTGGTTTCGAAGTCCGGCCCACACTGCTGGACAAGGCGACAGCCGACCTGCGCAAGAAGGGATTCTGCGCAAACGGCCACCTCGTAGACGTGCGCGACTTCCGGGCTGTTCACGATGCAGTCGAAAAGGTTTACTGTGAAAGCGGGCCGGTGGACTTCCTGGTCAACAATGCCGGCAAGGGTCAACGCGAACCCTTTCACAAATTGACCCGGGACGTGTGGGACTACATGCTGGACGTCAATCTCACCAGCGTGTTCAATTTGTGTCACGCCATCGTACCACGCATGCTGGCAAGGCAGGAAGCGGGTCGCATTATCAATATCGCCTCCCTGGCGGCAACGTCCGGCGGCCGTGTCCTTGGCAAGAGCGCCTACGCCGCGGCGAAGGGCGGAGTCATTGCACTTACCAAGTCTCTCGCCATTGAACTGGCGCCGCATGGCATCACCGTCAACTGTATTTCTCCAGGTGTGCACAACACGCCACGTCGGGCCCATGATTCACCGGAAGAGCAGCAACTCATCATGGACAATATCCCCATGAAGTCCCTTGGCGAGCCGGCTGATCTGGCAGAAACAGTCGTGTTTCTTTGCCTGCCGAGTTCCCGCTACATCACTGGCGTCATCCTGCCACAGGATGGCGGTCACTCGATCTAAACGGCGTGAGCATGAATCTGGCCAATTGCCGAATCATCGAACTCTCTCATCCACTCTATCCCGGAGAGGAAGAATATCCCTACGACGTGGAAAACTGTCCCGTCGACGAATTGATCCCTCACTATCGTGGCAAGGTGCCGCCCGGTCAGTGGTATATCCTTTCCAAACTTCAGATCTGGAGTCATACCGGCACGCACATGGAGGCGCCCTGGCACTATCGGGAGGACGGAGGAGACGTCGCCAGCATCTCTCTCCAACGCACGGTCGGTGAGTGCGCCCTTGTTGACATGCAGGGTAAGGCCGTCGGCGAAGCGATTGGTCGCGATGAGTTGCAGGCGAGGGGAGCGCATATCCGGGAGGGCGACATCGTGTTCGTGAATACCGGATACGGTCATCTCTATCGAACCAAACGCTCTCATGACCGACCCTGGTTCGAGCCGGAAGCGATACGCTGGCTGGCCGAAGAGATGCGCATCGCCTGTCTGGGCGTGGACTGTTCAGGAACGGAGGACCGCGAACAGTCCGGCCAGCCCAATCATCAATTGCTCTTTAAGCACGATATTCCCTTGATCGAGCACCTGGCCAACCTGGATCAGATCAGGCAAAAGAGACTCTATGTCGTCGCTGTTCCCCTCCGCCTGCACCGCAGCGATGCCTCTCCACTTGCCGTCATCGCCTTCGAACCACTGTCCTGAAGCGATGTACGCCGTCATTGATCTTGGCGGGACCAACACCAGTATTTCCCTGTTCAATTCGCCGGAATCCTTGCAACCGGAACGAATTGCCGCGTTCCCGACCCATCCCGAATACGCGGTCCAGCTGGACCACGTGCTGGGCGCCCTTGCCGCCTGCAAGCCTCGGCTGTCGGGCATTGGCATGGCCATCGGCGTTCAGTTGACTGCGGACGGGCTCAGCGTCGACGAGACCTGGACCATGCCTGACTACAGCAATCGTCCGGTGGTCACAGACATCGCATCCGCCACCGGCGTCCCGGTCATCGCCGCCAATGACAACGTTTGCGCTGTTATCGCCGAAACGCTTCACGGCAGCCTGCGCCCCTGGCGGCGCACAGCCTACCTGACAGTTTCTACCGGCACCGGCGCCGGCATTTTTCTGCGTGACGGCAGTCAGTCCTTCGCCTGGCTCGCGCAAGTGGGCCATCACATCGTGAATATGGAGGGTGAGGACTGCGTATGCGGACAGCGAGGCTGTGTGCAGGCCGTCACCGGTGGACAGCAGTTTCTGCGGCGCTACGGCCTTCCCGCCAGCGAAGTCAGGGACGAGGCCGTCTGGCGCGACGTGACCGAGATTCTGGCCGTGGCAATAGTCAACCTGGCTCGCATTACGCGGGTGGAGGCGGTCTGTATCAGCGGCGGCATCGGCTACAACAATCCCTGGATCCGCGCCAACCTGGCCGGGCGCGTGCAGGACCGCGGGCCGGCAACCGAAATCCGGGTGATTTTTCCTGATTTTGGCGAGCAGGCGCCCGTCATTGGAGCGGCGCTTTTGCCGGGCAACCGAAGCGTGACGATCCTGCGCTAGCCTTCCAGCCAGAACATCTCGCCGGCTTCCTCCACGATTGTTGCGGATCGCAGCGTGTCAATCGCCTTGGCGAGACCCTCGTCCGAAGACATCAGTGCGTCTTCATGTTCGATGGAAATGACGTAGTCGTAGTCGATCATGCGCAGGGTACTGATGATGTCCTTCCAGGCTTTCAGGTCATGGCCGAAGCCAATGGCGCGGAAGGTCCAGGAGCGCTGTGGAATGAAATCGTAGCGCTGAATGTCGTTGCAGCCATTGAATTGCACGTTCATCATGTCCACCATGACGTCCTTGCCGTGTACGTGGATAATGGCTTCGTCCAGACGTCGAATCGCCGCCACGGGGTCCGCGCCATTCCACCAAAGGTGACTGGGATCGAAGTTGCAGCCCAGGTGCTCGCCGGCGGCTTCCCGCAAACGCAGCATCGTGTGCACGTTGTAGACCAGCATGCCCGGGTGCATTTCCAGGGCAAAGCGAATGCCGTGGTCAGCGCAGAATTTCGTCGCCTCGCTCCAGTAGGGAATGGCGACCTCATTCCACTGGTAGTCGAGAATCTCCAGGAAATGAGGCGGCCAGGGGCAGGTTACCCAGTTGGGTCGCGAGTCACCGGCTGCGCCCGAGGGCAGTCCGGAAAAGCCATTGACGACCGGCACTTCCAGCAATTGCGCCAGTCGCACCGCATCGCGAATCTCCTGCCTGGAACGGTCGGCGATTTCCTGGTCCGGATGGATCGGGTTGTTGTGAACGCTTAGCGCACTCAGCGTCAGGCCCCGCTCGTGAATTTCCCCGAGCCACATGGCGCGGCGCTCCGCGCTTGCCAGTAATTCGGCGACAGGACAGTGTTCGCTGCCCGGATAGCCGCCGACGCCGATTTCCACAGCAGAAACGCCCGCCGCCCTTGCCTTGTCCAGCGCTATCTCAAAGGCATCATTGGCCCATAACGCCGTAAAAACTCCGATTTTCATCGCCCGCCTCCTGATTTGACCCCGCATTCGCGTGCCTATACAATACCGGACAATTCTGGCCCGAAATGTTTCGGGCGGCAAGTGACACAAGGGAGAGGCATTGCGGATGAACACACCGATTGGGCTGCAATTGTATACCATTGGCGACGAGACCCGGCGCGATTTCATCGGGGCGATTCGGCGGGTGGCGGCCATCGGCTATGACGGCGTGGAATTCGCCGGCTACTTTGACACGCCGGCCAATGAACTGAAGGCGGCGCTGGACGACTGCGGTCTGCGCGCCGCCGGTACCCACGTTCATTTCCCGAAACTGCGCGATGACCTGCCCGCCCAGATCGACTACAGCCTGGCCATCGGCTGCCCAACCATTTTGTGCCCCTTTTTTCACGCCGAGGAACGAAATGCGGAGCTTTTTGAACGAATGGCCGACTTCTTCAACGAGACTGCCTCCACGTGCCGGGACCGCGGTCTGGAATTCGCGTACCACATCCACGGCCATGAGTTTGTTGAACTGGACGGCCGCAGTGGCATGGACATTCTCTTCGACAGGACGGAACCGGGGCTCGTTGGGTTCGAACTGGACACCTACTGGGTCGAACGGGCCGGTGCGGATGCGCTGACCCTGTTTCGGGAATACGCCGATCGCTGCACCTTTATCCACTTTAAGGATGCCATCAACCGCGTCGACTGGCACGACACCGAGATTGGCGCCGGAATCATCGATGTGCCGGGCATTCTGTCGGCCGCCGCGGATTCTGCAGTCCGCTGGTTTATCGTGGAACAGGAAGCCTTCACAATGCCGCCGATGGAAAGCGTGGCCATCAGCCTTGCCAATTTGAGACGCCTGTACCAGGAATCTGAAGGGGAAGGACAATGAGCATAGGGCAATTGAAGTTTCGACGTGAGACCATCTGGCGTGGGGAACCGAGCGAACGGACACTCTGCGTCGTCGGCGACGTGGATGGCAATGGCACACCGGAGATCGTACTTGCCAGCCGCCGACCCACGCCGGAGCTTTATTACCTGCGCCGCGATGACGACGGTACCTGGCGACGCCACGACATGAATTTCGATTGCGGACAACTGGAAGCCGGCGGTTTCCTGGCGGACATCAATCGCAACGGACGACTGGACTTTGTCGCCGGCAGCGACGCCACGGGAGACCGCATTTTCTGGTTCGAAAACCCCGGCGAAGTCGGCGCCCTCTGGCCCTTGCATGAAATTGTTCAGATGGCTGCCAACCAGTCGCATGACCAGTTCGTCGCTGACCTGGATGAAGACGGCCGGCTGGAAGTGTATTTCTGGAACCAGCGTTCGCAGTCCCTTTTTGTTGTCCCCGTGCCCGATGACCCGACCGTCTCCCCCTGGCCCGACGTTCACACGATTGTGTCCGGCGTGCGCCAGGAAGGCTTCGCGCTGGCGGACGTGGACGGCGATGGCCGCCAGGAACTCATCGCGGGCCAGTCCTGGTTCCGGCCGCCGCCCCACGTGTCCGGCGCCTGGGAACGGCACGTCATTGCGGAAGATTTTGTGTCGCCGAGGGTGGCGGCGGCCGACTTCCGCGGCGACGGCAAGATCGAGGTCATTCTGGCCGAAGGCGATGCCAGCTATCTGACGGAGCGCTACTACGGGCGGGTGGCCCGTTGCTGGTTCGATGCGGACCCAACCGCGCCCTGGAATGTTGAAATTCTGCAGGAGAGACTGGCTGACCCTCACTCCCTGGTCATCGCCGACTTCAACGGCAATGGCCGCCCGGACCTCTTTGTCGGCGAACTGGGCGACCCCAACGCGCGCGACAGGCACACGCCGGCCCAGCGCGTCTATCGCAACGAAGGGGGCGAGCTGGTCGAGCAGGTGATCGACAGCGGCATTGGCACGCATGAGTCCAGGGGCATCGTGCTGGACGGACGAAGTGGTGTGGTCTGCAAGTCCTATCGCAACGTGCGAGAGGAGATTCCGCGCACGCCAGATGTCGACAGCATTCACATCTGGTTCCCGGAATACTGACGGAGATTTCACCGACGGGCGGGCGGTGGACTCAATCCGCTGACGAAAGCGAATCGCGGCTGTGCAAGTCCTGAACAGGATGCCACCTGCACAGCGTGGCCGAATCTGCCGGAAAAACGCGACTGCGCTATCATTCGCGTTTCATCCGGGCCAATTGCAGGGAAACAGTCACCGGGCATGACTGGCTCAGCACCTACCCAACTGCTTAAATTCGAGTCGCTGGAACCGGCGGAGCAATTGCGCCGGTCGCGCGAGTTCCTGCAGCGCATGCGAACGCGTCGCACGGTGCGGGATTTCTCTTCCCGTCCTGTCCCGTATGAACTGATCGAAAACGCGATTTGCGTGGCGGGGAGCGCTCCTTCAGGCGCCAACCAGCAGCCCTGGACCTTTGTCGCCATCAGCGATCCCGGGACCAAACGACGCATCCGTATCGCCGCCGAAGCCGAGGAGCGCGTCAGCTACGAAAGCCGCATGAGCGACGAATGGCTGGCTGCGTTGGAACCCCTGGGCACGACCTGGCGCAAGCCCTTCCTGGAAGTGGTCCCCTGGATCATCGTGGTGTTTCGACAGGCCTATGGCCTGGGAATTGATCCCGAAAGCGGTGAAGAGCGACGCTACAAGCATTATTACAGTGAGGAATCGGTCGGTATCGCCGTCGGCCTGCTTTTGGCCAGCCTGCATCTGGCCGGCCTGGCCACCGTGACCCACACACCGAGCCCGATGAAGTTTCTGGCGGATTTGCTCGGCCGCCCGCCCAACGAGCGCGCCTTCGTCATGATTCCGGTCGGTTACCCGGCGCCGGACGCGCGGGTCCCGCTCATTTCGAAGAAGAATCTGGACGACATCCTGGTGAGCATCACGCCGCAGGGGAACCAGGGGACTCCAGACAGCGGGTTTGAAGACGCCGGGCATCCGCATTGAGTTGGGCCACGGCCGCCCCGTAATCGAGCGTCAACAACTGTCGCTCCCTCATCAACCAACGTCCGTCCACCATCACATCGCGCACCTGCGAACCGTTCACGCTGTAGACCAGGGCCGTGAAGGGGTCGGCGCCGGTCCCGGGCGCCCAACCCGGTCCCCGTCGGCCAATAACGATCAGGTCCGCCCTCCGTCCCGGTGCCAGCTCCCCGATTTCATCCCCGAGACCCAGAGCCACCGCCCCGCCGCGCGTCGCCATGTCCAGCGCTTCGCGCGCGCGGATGGCCCCGGGTCGACGCTCCCGGAAACTCGTGAGTTTCGCCAGCGTACGCATTTCGCTGAACAGATCGTAGTCGTTGTTGTTGCAAACATTGTCCGTGCCCAGCGCCGTGTTGATTCCAGCCGCGCGCATGGCCACAAGTGGCGCCGCCTCCGCTCCGGCGCGCATGCAGGCGCTGGCGGCAATGACTGCCGTGAAGGGCCGAACAGCCAGCAGCGGCCAGTCTTCTGGCGGGATGCAGATGCTGTGCGCTGCCAGCAGGGGCCGGTCCAGCATGCCCATCGCTTCAAGCTGTTGAACCGCCGTTCTGCCGAATTCCACCCTGCAAAAGCGGTCTTCCTCGCCACTGGTTGACAGGTGAATGTGCAGGCCCGTGTCGTACTTGCGCGCCAGGCCCAGTTCCGCCTTCATCAACTCGGGAGAGTTGTCGACGAAAAAGGCGTGCGGTCCGACCCATCCCTGCAGGCGCCCGCTGTTGTCCTCCCCTATGCTCTCAAGAAATGCCTCCAGTTGCGCCAGTTCCTGTTCACGGGCGGCCGCGTCCCCCAGTTCGACGACGCCATAGGCCAGGGCTGCGCGCATGCCACTGCGGCGCACGACCGGCACAATCCGGTCCATGTGAAAGTACTGATCGGCGAAAGTCGTCGTGCCTGACATGATCATTTCGGCGCAGGCCACCTCGACCGCGGCCGGCACCATGTCTGGCGTCATCACCATTTCAAGCTTGCGGATCGTTTCGTACCAGCCTTCCATGGTAAACAGCGACACACCTTCGGCCATGCCGCGAAACAGGGTCATGGGCGTATGCGTGTGCGCGTTGACCAGTCCCGGCATGACCAGCGCCCCGGCGCCATCGACGCGTTCGTCGAAGCTGCCAGCCGGCGCGCGGGAGCGGGGGCCCACTGCAGCGATTCGACCGTCCTCGACCAGTACGAAACCTGGGTCGTACACCCGGTCCGCGTGGCCGAGTGCCAGAATCGTTACATTCTCCAACAGGATGGTGGTCATGCAAGTCCCGCCTGGATTCGTTGCCTGAGGGTAGATTGCGGGTTACACTGCGGGCAGAAGAGTGCGGTCACTTTCCGCCACTCATTTGGCAACCGACATGAGGAAAGTACCATGAAACTTCGTTTGCTGGTGATAGTGTGCCTTTTGTTCGGGATGTTTGGCCCCGTTGTCCACGCCCAGGACGACATGATGGAAGACCCCTGCCTGGCGCCCATGGAAGAAAGCGGCGAAATGATGGAGGTGCCGGACAACAGCCACATCAGCTTCGAAATCATCCTGCCCAATCCGCGTGGCGACCGCTCCTTCATTGACTCGGCCGCGGCAGGCGCCGAGCGCGCGATCGCCGAGCTGGGTGTCGAGGGCGTGATCATTGAGACCCAGGGCGTCCAGGAACATGACGCTGCCGTGCGCCGTGCCATTCAGGACGAGCCCAACATCGTGATTACCATCGCCGTTGATGCCGTCATCATCGAGGAAGTGGCAGTCGAGTTCCCGGACCAGAAATTTGGCGCCCAGGAGACCTTCTTCTTCCCCGCGCCGCCGGACCTGGAAAACCTGGCGCTCTTCAACATCCTTACCCACGAGAACAGCTATCTGGCAGGTATGGCAGCCGGCATGCTGACCCGCACGGGCACGGTGGGCGCCGTCGGCGGCATTGACGCCCCCGGCATCAACCTCTTCATCGTCGGCTTCGAGGAGGGCGTGAAATCGGTCTGCGAAGACTGCCAGACGGTGCGCAGCTACGTCGGCGACTTCTCGGACCCGGTGACCGCCAAGGAGCAGGCACTGGCCCTCTTCGAGCAGGGCGCGGACATCCTCTACCAGGTGGCCGGCCGCAGCGGTGAAGGTGTGTTGCAGGCGGCATCCGAAACGGGCAATTTCGCCATCGGCGTCGACAGCAACCAGGACCATCTCTTCCCCGGCACCATCCTCGTTTCCGCCATGAAACGGGTGGACAACGCCGTCTTCAGTTTCGTGGAGAGCGTGGTCAACGATACCTACGAATCGGGCACGACGACCGTGGGCCTTGCCGAAGGTTTCGCCGGCCTGAGCTGGGACGAAGGCATCTGCTCGCGCACCTTTGACGAATATGGGCCGGAAGACCTGGTGGCCCAGCTGCCGGAAGTCCGCGCGGCCATCGCCGAGGCGCGTGAGGCTATCCTCGCCGGAGAGCTGGAAGTCACCAATGCCCTGGAGATGGCCGGCTAGGGCAACAGACAATTGCAGCGAGGGGGAGGCAGCGCCAATTGCCTCCCCCACACCCACAGGTTTCCTGTGACTCCTGATCTTGCCATCGACATGCGCGAGGTGCGCAAGTACTTCCCGTCCTCGGACGTGCTTGCCGCAGACGACGTGGACTTCCAGGTCCGCCAGGGAGAAATTCACGCCCTGGTGGGCGAAAACGGCGCCGGCAAGACCACCTTGATGAATATTCTCTACGGCCTGGTCAGGGCCGACCACGGCGACGTACGGGTCAACGGTGAAACTGTCCACATTCATCACCCCAACGATGCCATTCGCGCCGGCATCGGTATGGTGCACCAGCATTTCAAGCTCATTCCGTCTTTTACCATTGCCGAAAATGTGATGCTGGGCATCGAACCCGGCCAACTGGGTTTCATCAACGCGAGTGAGGAAGCGCAGGCCGTCGCGGATCTGGGGGAGAATTTTGGCTTGCCGGTCGACCCGAATGCCGTAGTGGCCGACATTTCCGTCGGGATGCAGCAGCGTGTCGAAATCCTCAAGACCCTGCAGCGGGACGCCCGCATCTTGGTGCTGGACGAACCCACGGCCGTACTCACGCCCCAGGAAGTGCGCGAACTCTACAACGTCATTCGCCAGCTGGCGGCCGACGGCCGCACCATCATCCTGATTACGCACAAGCTGGTCGAGGTCAAGGCGGTGGCGGACCGGGTCAGCGTGATGCGCAACGGGCGCATGATCGCCACGCATGACGTCGCCGACGTCAGCATTCGCGACATGGCCAACCTGATGGTCGGTCGCGAGGTCGTCCTGCGCGTCGACAAGGAAAAGGCGAGCCCAAGGGACCCCGTGCTTGAGGTCAACAACCTGCTGGTCGCCAGTGCCGGCGGCATTCCGGCGGTCTTTGGCGTCAGTCTGGAACTTCGCGCCGGAGAGATTCTGGGGATCGCCGGGGTCAGCGGCAATGGACAGACGGAACTTGTCGAAGCCCTGTGCGGCCTGCGCGCTGTTGAGGGCGGCAGCGTCGTGCTGGGGGGCGAAGACGTCACCCTGAGCACGGTGCGCGCCAGACGCCAGCGCGGTATGGCGCACATCCCGGAAGACCGCATGCACATGGGTCTCAATCTGCGCACCTCGCTTGACGAGAATCTGATCGTCACCGTGTATCAACGCAGTCCCTGGTCCGAACGCGGCATCTTTCGCTTTCGCGCCATTCGCGACTTCGCGCTGCGCATCGTGCGCAGCTTCAACGTCCGCTCGGCGCGGCTTGGTGAGGAAATCCACACCCTTTCCGGCGGCAACTTGCAAAAGCTCGTGCTGGGTCGGGAACTGGACGGCCATCCAGGCCTGATCGTTGCCAACCAGCCGACGCGGGGTCTGGATATAGGCAGCATTGAGTTTGTCCACAAAACACTTGTCGAGGCCCGCGACGCCGGCGCGGCGATTCTTTTGGTTTCAGTTGAGCTGGACGAGATTTTTTCATTGAGCGATCGCGTCGCCATCATGTTTGAAGGGCGCATCATGGCCGTTCACGATATCGAAGACCTTGATGAAGAAAGCATCGGTCTGTTGATGGCCGGCCATCAGGAGCCCGGGCCATGATCACACGCCTGCGCCACGTCCTGGAAGGCGCAGCAATCCCGGTGGCGGCCGTTTTGCTGGGCCTGGTCGTCAGCAGCGCCTTTGTCGTCATCGCTGGCAAGCAGCCCCTGCCCACCTACGCTTTCATGTTCTGTGAAGGCTTTGGCGCCCGCGGCTGCGAAAACTTCGGTCATCTCCTCTTCGTCCCGGTCGAGGAAGAGGACGGCTCCGTCCACACGCACTTTGCTCCCACCCTCGGAACGCGCGGCCACAAGCTGGCCATCGTACTGGAGCGCGCCACGCCCCTCATCCTGACCGCGCTTTCCGCCACGGTCGCCTTTCGCGCCGGCATGTTCAGCATTGGCCAGGACGGCCAACTCGTGTTGGGCGCGGTGGCCGCGGTCTTCCTTGGTTACTGGCTGCCGGACCAGATTTACCTGCTCACCGGGACCGGCCCGGACAGCGCCCCGCCCCTGCAACTGGCCCTGATGCGCCTGACCATACCGCCGGTCGCGATGGCGGCCGCCATGCTGGTCGGCGCTTTCTATTCCTGGATCGCCGGCATTCTCAAGGTCCGCCTGAACGTCAACGAGCTCATCAGCACCATCATTCTTAATGCCATCGCCGTCCAGTTCGTCACCTTTATGGTGAACTTCCCCTTGCGCGCCGACTTCAACAACATCGCGCGCACGCGCACCATTGACGACACGGCCTGGCTGACGCCCTTCACCCGCGCGTTACTGAACGAAGTGGACTGGTTTCGTGGCTCGCGCCTGGGAATCGGGCTGCTGCTTGTGCTGGTCGCCGCCGCAATCATTTGGTTTTTCCTGCATCGAACGACGGCCGGATACGAACAGCGCATGACGGAAGGTTCGCGCCTCTTTGCGCGCTATGGCGGCATCCCCTCCGCTCGTGCCACGCTGCGCGCCATGCTGATTAGCGGCGCACTCAGCGGCCTGGCCGGCGCCTTGATGATTCTGGGCGTGGAACGCCGCATAGTGGACGGTTTCGCGCTGGGCGGTACGGGCTTTGACGGCGTGCTGGTTGCCATTCTGGCGCGCGAGTCGGTGGTCGGCATTCTGCTGGTGGCCAGTTTCTTTGCGGGGCTGGAACAGGGCGCGATCAATCTGCAGTTTGAGAATCTCCCGCGCCAGTTGGGCGGCATGATCATCGCCTTCATGATCCTCTTCGCTTCCATGGAAGACTTCTTCCGCGACAACATCACAAGGCTGCGCGTTCGCCTGTTTCCCGAGTCCGTCGCTCCCTCGCAATCCGCGAGCGAGGCCTGAGTCATGCTTGACCTGCTCAACACCCGACAACGCGAAATCCGCGTTGTCATGCGGGTCTGTGCCGTCCTTGTGGCCATCATTTTCCTCTTTGGCCTGCCGGACTCCCTGGTGCAGAGCAGCATTCGACTTGCCACGCCCTTCGTCCTGGGTTCCCTGGGGGCCCTCCTGGCCAGCAGGGCCGGCGTCCTGAATCTGGCGATTGAGGGCAAGATGCTGCTGGGCGCTTTTGTCGGCGTCGCCGTCCTTTTCCAAAGCGGCCACGATCCTCTGGTGGGTGTAATCGCTGCGACGGTGTCGGGTGGGATCCTCGGCCTGGTTTTTGCCATTCTCTATCTGCGCATTCGCATCAATCTGATCATCCTGGCCCTGGCCGTAAACCTCCTGGTCGCCAACGGCACCGTGTTCTTCATGCGCGCCACCTTTGGCGTGTATGGCACCCTGGCGGACCCCAGCATTCGTTCCCTGCCAACCCTGCAAATCCCTCTGATTGAAGACTTGCCGGTACTGGGCCCTCTGTTGAGCGGCTATAACGCCATTGTTTATGTCGGCTGGGTTATGGTAGTCGTCGTCTGGGTGATGCTTTTCCGCACGCGTTTCGGCCGACACATCCGCGCGGTGGGCGAAAATCAGGAAGCCGCCGAATCCGTGGGCATCAATGTGACCCGCGTACAAATCTTTGCGCTGACCCTCAGCGGCATGCTGGCCGGACTGGCGGGCGCTTTCCTGTCCCTTGGCGTTCTGAGCCAGTTCCTTGAGAACATGACGGCCGCCCGGGGCTGGATCGCTCTGACGGTTTCCCTTTTCGCCTTGCAGCGCCCGGTGGCGGCCTTCTTCACCTCCCTGTTCTTTGGTTTTGCCGAGGCGCTTTCCTTCTTCATTCAGGCCCAGCCACACCTGAACATTCCCGCGGACCTGGTGCTGGCCCTGCCCCAGCTGGCCACCATCGCCGCCCTCGTGATGGTCGCCCTGCGCATTCGCGCCTCCGAATTGATCAAACGCCGGGATTTCGCGGCCCGCTTCGGACAGGAAATCAGTGACCTGAAAGACATGGTGCGCCCTGGCAAGGCGGAGGCGACATGAGCGTACCGCCCTGGCAACAGGACCCCTGGACCCGCGTACGCACCATCCACGACTTTCCCGCTGACGAAGTCATTTCCGCGTTACAGAAAGAGATTCGACGAGGCAACCTGGAGAACGCCGCCCTGCTCGCATGGGAAATGCTTAACACCAGTGAGGAACTTGAGGAAGTCCTGTGGAGTCGCCTGCAGGTCATTTCGGTCGAGGACGTCGGCTTTGGTGACGCGCAAGCCCCCATCCTCGTGGAGACGCTTTACCAGATGCACCTGCGCCTGCCGCGGCCCCGGGGAGACCGCTATCTCTTCGCCATTCACGCCCTGCGCTTCCTCTGCCAGAGCAAAAAGGATCGCTCCAGTGATGAGTTGCTCAACTGGTTGAGCCGGGCGGTGGAAGGCGGCATGCGGCCGGAAATCCCCGACTACGCCCTGGACATCCACACAAGACGCGGCCAGCAATTGGGTCGCGGCCTGGAGCACTTTTTGCAGGAGGGCGCGAAGGTGGCGCCGCGTCTGACTGAAGAAGTCAGTCCATGGCGCCGGCGGCTGTTGGACCTGATTGAAGGAGACGACGCGCATTGAAACTGATCATTGACACGGACGCCGGCGTAGACGACGCCCATGCCCTGATGATGGCGCTGGCCTGTCCTGACGCCCAGGTCGAATGTATCACCACCGTCGTCGGCAATATCGACCTGGAAAACGTCGTGCGCAACGTAGGCACGGTGCTGGATGTGATGGACGTCGATGTGCCCTTTTATCGGGGCGCGCATTTACCACTGGTGGCGCCCTGGCGATTCGAAACGGAATTCGTGCACGGCGCGGATGGCCTGGGTGACCTCAAACAGCGGCCACCGGCCCGGCACTTCCCTGCGGAAGGCCATGCCGTTACCCAAATCATCGAACGAAGCGCTGCCGCTCCCGGGGAAATCACACTCGTTGCGATCGGCCCGCTGACCAACGTCGCGCTGGCAATGCGCCTGGACCCCGACTTGCCAAAGCGATTGAAGCGACTGGTTGTCATGGGCGGTTCCCTGCACGCCGTCGGCAACACGGATATCTTCCCGGCGGAGTTCAATATCTACTGCGACCCGGAAGCAGCCCACATGGTGTTTGAAGCCTTCACAGACATTCTGCTGGTCACCTGGGACGCCACCCTGGCCAATCCCCTGCCGACCCCTGTTTTCGAGGAACTCACCAGCCAGCCCGGACCACGCGCGGCCCTGTATCGCGACAGCTGCGAAGGGATGTTGCAGCGTTTGAGCGAAGCCGGCTATGAGGCTGAGGTGCTGATTCCGGACACCCTGACCATGGCGGTTACGCTCCGCCCCTCGCTCATTGTGGCCAGTGAACGCCACCATGTCGCGGTCGAACTTCGGGGCTCGCTGTCTCGTGGCCAGACGATTACCGACCATCGCAACTGGGTGAGGCAAAGGCCCAACGTGGAATGCGTCACGGAAGCGGAAATCGGAGGCGTGGCCGACCTCTTTCGACAGTTCGTGGCGCCCGTTTAGCCCGCCCTGGCCAGACTCAGGTAGCATCAATCTCTGACAAGAGTTTCGCCCCGGGACCTGGCCGGCAGGCGATCGTGCGCCAATCCTGACTGCCTTCCAGCGATTGCACGGCATCCAGAACGTCCCCGGACTGGTCCTCCAGACACAGAAGGTGCACGGTCGGTCCGGCATCGAGGGTGAAGTAGACCTCCATGCCGGCCTGGCGCCAACGCTGGACGGCATTGATCAGGCGCAGGGTATCCGCCGCCATGTAAAAAATGCCTGACTGCCATGCACCCCTCTGTTCGTGAGCGGAAGTTTGCATGATGGCATGCATCTCTAGCGCCTCGGTCTCAACCTCTCTGCCGAAACGATGGAAATCGCGTTTGAGCAGCGCCTGGCGGACTTCGGCGAGGCGCGATGCCATTGACCGGGTTCTGGAAGGCCAGAAGGGGCTGTTGGCCGCCAGGCGATGACCGTCGCTGGACCGGACAGATTTCTCCCGCTCTGTGACCAGTACCGCCAGGTCGACCAGATTCCAGTGTCGCGCATCAGCCAGTTGCGTGGCGAAGGAACTGTGGTCGTCCTGTCCGGCATGCCATTCGACGAAACCGGCGTGGATGGACCTGCAGGATGAGCCGGAACCCTTTCGCGCCAGGACCGACAGATCGCGGCGCGACAATCGCAGGCCAAGTGCAGCGCTGGCCGCACAGGTCAGGGCAGCGAATCCCGATGCTGAAGAAGCGAAGCCGGTGCCGGCCGGGAAATTGTTGCTGGTGTGGACGCGGGCCGGCGTTGCACTCCCGGCCAGTGAACGGATGCGCTCCAGGTGGGCGATGACACGGGACGCGAAGGCCCCGGGCGCCGGCTCTCCCGACATCCACACCTCGTCCTTTTCCAGACCGGGATCGATTTCAACGCAGGTCGTCGTGTGCGCGGCGTCCAGTGTCATGGAGATGGAACTGTTGGTCGGGAGATTGAGCGCTGCGTCGCGCTTGCCCCAGTATTTCACGAAGGCCAGATTGGCGCAGGCCCGGGCGCTTGCACGCGACATGTTGAAACACCTGTCATGCACTGTGAGCACAGCGTAGGATACCATAGGGCAGGATGGAGTACGGAAAGGGATTGATGCAGGTTTCGGCCAGCGCACCTGGCAAACTGGTCCTGTTCGGCGATCACGCCGTGGTACATGGCTACCCGGGCATCGTGACCGCGGTGGACCGTCGTTACCAGGTCAGGGCAAAGCACATCGACGCTGCAGCGCTGCAGGTCAGGACCTCTGCAGGCCGGCTTCACGAAGTGCCTTTCGCTGCGCTGGACGAAAGTCAACCTCCGGACATCGCCTACGTTGTGGCGGCCGTCAAGCAACTCAACGCCAGGAAACCGCTGAAGCGTGGATTGCAGCTGGTCACCGGCGGGCCGGCCAGAAGCCTCGGACTGGGGAGTTCCTCAGCGATTACAGTCGCGACCCTGGCCGTGGCTTCGCGCCTACACGATGTTGATCTCTCGCCGGATGAACTCTACAGCATGGCGCGCGCTGCGGTTCTGGACGTACAGGGCATGGGATCCGGTCTGGATGTGGCAGCGGCCGTCTATGGCGGGACCTGCTTCCTGGAACGCGCCGGCGAGATTCCCGAGGCCCTTTCCGTGGAGCGCCTGCCCCTCATCATCGGCTACAGCGGCAGCAAGGTGGGCACAGTAAATCTTGTGAAACAAGTGGCCGGCCTGCGGTCCCGGCACCCTGACCTGATCGAAGCGATTCTTGGCGCCATGGGAAGAATCAGCATTCGCGCGCGATCCTGTTTGGAGGAAGGGCGCTGGCGAGATCTGGGCGCATTGACCGACATCAACCAGGGACTGCTGGAGGCGCTGGGAGTCGGCACGGGCCAACTGGCCCGTCTCGTGTACGCTGCTCGATCGGCGCGTGCCTGGGGAGCCAAGCTCTCGGGCGCAGGTGGCGGTGATTGCATTTTCGCATGGGCAGATGATTCAGTTCGCGCTGACGTGGTGGCCGGGCTGGAGGCTGTGGGAGGCGAAGTCGCCGACATAGCCTGCAATGTTCCCGGCGTAAGGGTGAATGATGAGACCTGGCGATAATTTCGCTATATTTCCTGCCATGTCCCGCTTTGCAGGAGAAAAAGGGTGAACGAGGACCTTCGGATTCGCGCGGTCGCATTCAGCATCACATCGCGATTTGAAGGCGGAAGCTATCAGACCTGCCAGACTGACGATGCCGGGATTCTCAGTTACGGTCGTTTTCAGTTTACGCTGGCTTCCGGGGTATTGGCGCGCGTTGTAGATCAGTATCTCGACAATTCACCCAGCCAGATCGCAGCGTCGCTAAAGGCCTACCGCTCTCGTATTGCCAGTCGCGATGCGCGACTGCGACATGAGTCACGCCTGCATGACTTGCTGGTCGCAGCCGGGCGTGAGCCGGAAATGCGCCAGATCCAGGACGACGAGGCGCGCAAAAACTTCTGGGACCCCACGCTGCGCGTGGCTATTCAGCCCCGCAATCTCAAGACTCCACTGGCCCATGCCTTGCTCTTCGACATCAGCATCAATTTCGGCATGGGCGACGGCTTTTTGCGTATGGCGGAACGAGAATTTGATGTTCCGGAACGTTCCCGCATCGACCAAAACGGTTTGGGCGAATCAAGATTGATCACCCGCGTCGCCGAGCTGCGCAAGTTGTCCCATGACCGCCAGGCTGCCCGCGACAACCTGCCCGGTCTGAGGCAAAGAGGGGACTTTTGGCTCAACCTCGTTCACGCCGGTGACTGGCAGCTTCACGGAGACGACAAGGGTGAAATCCAGGTCAGGAGCAAGTCCCTGCAGGTGAGGGCGCCCGACCTCAGCGCCGGGGATTCGGCGCCAGGGCTTGACCCGGACAAATTCTATGTGGCTCCAAGCGAGTATCGCGTGCGCATCCGTGAACAGCCCGAAACCGGCATCACGCTCACCATGACTGGCCTTGGTGACGTCCTTGAATCGCTGGAGCCTCACGACGCCACTCGAGACAAGGTGGACAACGACCATGCATGGCTCCACATTCGCAGTCTGGATGGCGTGGAGGGTTACGTGTCCTGTATGTTTCTGAACGTCCATCAGGACCCGGATCCGCGGCAATTTCTGCCGCCTGCCCCACCCCAAAACACCGGACCCAACATCATGACTCCCCACGCTGCCCCGGTCCCCGCCCCCCTGCTGGTCACGCCCGTGGAGGACCGAATTCGAGTCCGGGCACAGCCTGAGGATGGCGAAATGCTCGACAGCATTTCCCGGGGCGACGTGGCTGAAGTGCTGGAATCCCGTGACTCTGCCCTTGGGAAACTCGGCGTACAGGATGCATGGCTGCGAGTGCGCACAACCGGCGGCACCGAAGGGTATTCGGCTGCCTGGTATCTGGCGTTGCATGAAGCGGACGAATCCCCGTCAACCAGTTCCCCAGGAGGCAATTCAACGTCCGGCCCGAAGCTGGCACGAGCCTCCGCGTCCGACAATTTACCGGCAGCAAGTCATGTTCGTGGGGCCATCCCGGAAGTTCAGTTGTTCGTCAGTCCGACCATTCACCAGGTACAAGTCTGGTCCCGGCCCCTTGAGGGCGAGCAGATCGCAGTGCTGGAACAAAACGAGGTGGCTGCCGCGCTTGAAGACCCCGATGCCGCACTCGCGAAAGTCGGACGCGGCGGAGAGTGGCTCTACGTGAGGACACCCAGGGGCGTGGACGGGTACTGCGATGCCGGATTTCTCGGGGTCTTTGACGGGTCCAGCCCGGCCCCGGCGTTGGCCAGAAGCCAGGGCAGTGAATTCCCCTTCGACGCGCCCGTTTACGTGACGCCCACGGAAGACCGGATTCGCGTTCGAGTGCAGCCGGTCGACGGCGAACCCATTGGTACCCTGTCGAAAGGAGACGTGGTCGAGGTCATCGATTCTCCTCCCCAGGCACTTGAGAAAATCGGCGTTCAGGATGAGTGGTTGCACATCCGTACACCCTCGGGCACGGAAGGCTTTACAGCCGCCTGGTTCTATGCCCTGGCCGAATCGCCGGAGCCTCCCCGCCTGTACGTCACTCCGGAGAGCGAGCGCATCCGCATTCGTTCCGCGCCGGTGGATGGCGACCCCCTGGCCATCGTTCGCCCCGGAGACGTGCTGATGGTGCTTGACCCCTATGAGGAAGCCTTGTCGCGTATAGGACGGGAGGGTGAGTGGCTCTACGTTCAGTCGCGCGACGATGTAGAGGGCTACACCCAGGCGGAGCACTACATCGTGGTGGACAAACCGCAACCCATCGTTGGCGACAACATCACCGGCGTAAACCTGGACCGCTATCATCGTCTCGGCACACCCAACCCTGGCCGCCTCGGAAACATGGGCTGGGTACGATTCAATTACAACGTGTCATTGAACCCCGTGCTTCCCTATGGCAATCCGGAACGTTATGGAAACCGGGACATCGTCAAGACCTATGAGCGCTTTGGTCCGGTGATCAATGCCTATATTGACGCCGGCTACAAGGCCATTGTCGTCCTGGCTCACCAGACCTACGGCGAAGGGACCAGCGACGTCTGGCATCGAATGGACACGCGACGCTGGAATTTGTTGAGCGATCGCCTGGCCGAAATGGCCGCGAAAATCGCCACCCAGTACAAGGGACGCGGCATCGTCTGGCAAATCTGGAACGAAATGGACGCGCATACGGGCCACCGGGCCTCCGTACCCTTGCCCCCGGCCGATTACGGTCGGATGCTGTCAAAGTGCATTACGGCAATCCGCGAGGCGGACCCGGAAGCCATGGTCATCACCGGCGGCCACTGCAGCGGCCCGCATTCCGGCCCCGACTACGCCCGTCAGACCCTGGAAGCCATGCCAAGAGACCTGCGACCGGACGGCATCGCCTTTCACCCTTATGGCCGCGGCCCGGCCTTCGCCGCCGGGAAGTATCGACATTTCGGGCTCATTGACGAGTCTCTCGACGCCTGGGCCCGCGTCATGCCCGGCAAACCGGTCTGGATCACCGAGTTTGGCGTTCTGAATGCCGACGAGGAACCGGTGGAAGACATCAGCAAGTACGCCAGCGATTTCGTCACCTACCTGAAACAGCGCTACGAGGGTCGCGTGGTCACGGCAATCTGGTACGCCTGGGGCCACGGCATGGACAACGGCTTCGGCCTTGTCGACCGCGATGATTTGGCCCGCGACGGATTCACCGACGTCTTCATCAACCTTTAGCAGGAACGCGTCAGGATGCCGGCGCCCAGGTCAGCTTCCCTTCAGTCGCCACCGCGGCCAGTCGCCACATCTTGCCAGGCGTTAGCAGGTACAGCCCTTCCGCAGCCAGAACGCCCAAAAGGCCGGACCCGTCGGGCGACCACGCCAGTGCCGGCCCGTCCAGAACAGATGCGGTCAGGCGAGACAAATCGCCTGTGACAAGATCCACCTGCCAGACGTTCCAGGGGTCGCCATGGGCCATCACAGCGCCGGCAAAATTCCTGACCAGACCTGCACCACCCTGGCGCTCGCCGGATGCGCTAAACACAATCGCCTGGTCGCCAGGAGCGAATCGTGGCGAGGCAAGCGCCCGAAAGGTCGCGCTGTTCACCAGTTCACGCGCCTGGCCGCCATCGGACCGGGCCAGCACCAACCCCTGCGACCCGTTCTCCGGGTCCGGACGCAAATAGACCATTTGCGCGCCGTCAGAAGACAATGCCGCCTGTTCCGCGTTTGTTAACAGCAGGTGGCGGGCCCCGTCCAGAGCCAGCCGCTCCACGTCCAGACGAATGGCATGAAGCTCGCCTCCCTGGTTTCGTTGAACCCGTTGGTGCGTAACCAGCAACCAGTCACCATCGGGCGACCACCAGGGGTCGCGCCAGGACTCAAGGGCGTCGGAACGGGTGACCAGGGGTCGCGGTTGGCTGAGAGGCAGGGACATGAGCCACAGGTCGGTGCTGCCGGACTGGAAACCGGCTTCAGCGGGCGGCGCCCATGCCAGTGCCAGCTGACTGCCATCCGGTGACGCGGCCACGTCGCTCACCAGGCTACCTTCAGCCGGCAGCCACCATTGTTCAGTCAGGCCCGAGCGCAGATCATGGCGCCACAGACCTTCGAAACCCTGTGTGTAAAAGAGTTGCCCGCCAGGGTTCAGCTCCGCCGGCAGCGAGTCGAGTTGCACCAGGGCCATGCCCAGGCGTTGAACAACACTGTTGCCGGCCAGCAGCCACAGCAGCAACAGGGCGCCAGACGCCAGGGGCCAGCGCCAGCGCTTCGCGTGCATGCCCTTGTCTACAGGTAGTAGCGTTCTTTCTTGCGGTCCTCTTCGTAGGCCGAGCGTGCCGCCTTCACGGCCTCGTTGTCCGAAACTTCGGCAACGGCCACGTCCCACCAGGACTCATAGTTTCCAACCCGTTGATGACGGTCAACCTCAATCACAATGCAAACGGGTCGGTTCTTTATCGATTGCGCCTCGCGAACGGCATCCGCCAGTTCGTCGCGGTTGGCGGCTTCAATCACGTGCGCGCCCAGACTGGCGCAATTGGCGGCGAAGTCGATGGGAAGGGTCTCGCCGTCCAGATGTCCGGAATCCGTGCGGTAACGGTATTTGGTGCCAAAGCCGTCGCTGCCGACTGCGTTCGACAGCCCTCCAATACTGGCGAAGCCATGGTTGTCCATCACAATGAAAGTGACCTTGATGCCTTCCTGTACCATGGTCACTATTTCACTGTTCATCATCAGATAGGAGCCATCCCCGACGAAGACGTAGACCTCCCGCTCCGGATCGGCCATGCGCTGCCCCATCCCGCCCGCGATTTCGTATCCCATGCAGGAGAACCCGTATTCGGTGTGGAATCCCCCGGGTTGGCTGGTGCGCCACAGCTTGTGCAAATCGCCGGGGACGCTGCCGGCCGCGCACATGACCACGTCCTTAGGTCGCGACAGCGTGTTGACCACGCCGATGACTTCGCCCTGGCTGATGACCGGGCCATGTTCGAGATTGTAAATTCGCTCGACCTCGGCGTCCCAGCTGGCATTGAATTGCGCGACTTTGGCGCGATAGTCGCCATCCACCTGCCAGCCGGCCAGGGCGGGCGCCAGCTCCTCCAGCGTGACCCTGGCATCGCCGATCAGGGGTAGCGCAAGGTGCTTGAAGGCATCGAATTCACACACGTTGATGTTGATGAAGCGCACATTTTCGTTTTGAAAAGCTGTCTTGGAAGCCGACGTAAAATCACTGAAACGCGTGCCAACGCCGATGACCAGATCGGCCTCGCGGGCGATGAGGTTTGCGCCCTCTGTTCCAGTAACTCCAACCGCCCCCAGATTGAGGGGATGGTCGTAGGGCAACGCGCCCTTGCCCGCAAAGGTCTCTGTCGACGGGATTCCGGTCTGTTCGACGAATTCCCGCAAGGCGCCGGCCGCCTCGCTGTACAGCGTGCCGCCTCCGGAAACGATCAGCGGACGACGACTCTCGCGAATCCAAGCAGCTGCCACCCGCAAGGCTGACGCATCCGGCCGGTTGCGCGGGACCTGCCACACGCGTTTTTCAAACATCCCTGTCGGAAAGTCAAAGGCTTCCGACTGCACGTCCTGCGGCAAACTCAGGGTGACGGCGCCGGTATCGGCGGGGGACAACAGGGTGCGCATCGCCTCCGGCAAGGCCGTGATGAGCTGCTCTGGCCGGTTGATGCGGTCCCAGTAACGCGAGAGCGGCCGAAAGGCATCGTTGACCGAAAAGTCCTGGGAGTGCGACGATTCCACCTGCTGCAGCACTGGCGCCTGAATGCGCTCGGCAAAAATGTCGCCGGGCAGCAGCAGCACCGGCAGGCGGTTGACCGTCGCCACTGCCGCGCCAGTGAGCATGTTGGTCGCGCCTGGCCCAATGGACGAGGTGCAGGCGAAGGTTTGCAGACGATTCTTCGCCCTGGCATAGGCGATGCCGGCCAGCACCTGGGCCTGTTCATTGCGGGACTGATAGAAACGCAGCAGATGCGAGTGTTGCTGCAGGGCCTGACCCAGCCCGGCCACGTTGCCGTGGCCGAAGATGCCCCAGGCACCGGCGAAAAAGCGTTGTTCCTGACCGTCGCGCCCGCTGTACTGGTTGGCCAGATACAACACCAGCGCCTGTGACGTTGTGAGTCGTGTGGTTTTCATCAGGATACTCCCGGGTTTAGCGCTGCCGCCGGCCTGGCTCCATTCCCATGTCGACAATTGGCAGTCGCGGATCTTTCCATGTCCAGCTGTCCTTCACCCAGGCATAGTCCGGGTCATCGCTGTTGGCCAGCGACTGGGCGGAACCTGCCAGGAAATTCAGGTAATAGCTCGTGTAGCCATGGGCGCTGACGACCGGGTGATAGCCCTCGGGCACCAGCACGGCGTCATGTTCCTGCGCCATCATCACGGCATCGATGCTGCGGTCGTCATTGTAAACACGCTGGTAGGCATAGCCGCCGGGACGATCAAACTTGTAGAAATAGATCTCTTCCAGGTCCGCTTCCAGCAGGTTGCCCTCTTCGTCCTCGCGGTGCACGTCGTGTTTGTGACCGGGATAGCTTGACCAGTTGCCGGGAGGCGTATAGACCTCCACTGCGACGATACGCTGGCAGTTGAAGCCCGGCGGAAGGATGCCGTTGATCTGGCGGGTGGCGTTGGTGCCGCCACGAATCTCTATCTCGCTGTTCTGTGGCGTCACCAGTTGCGCCGGATAGTCCTCCTCGGCCGGCACTTCGCAGATTGCCACTTCAAGCCCCTCCGTCAAGGCCTCCAGCTCCCAGTCGGTACCCCGCGGCAGATAAACGGCCCAGGGCATGCCACTGAAAACATTGGGGCGCCGCCCGATATGCTCAAAACTGGCGCGGCTGCTGCGAACGCTACACTGACCACCCAGAATCACAATCGCCACTTCCATGTCACCGTTCGAGGCGGCGTAGCGCTGGCCCCGATTGAGGCGCAGGGCGTACATGCCCAGGTATTCCCAGCCCGCCTGGGCGGGGGTCACCCGCGCGAACTCGCCGCAAGCGCCCCGGTCGCCGGATCGCACCAGCATGGTTTCGGCCGTGTATTGCACGTCTCGCCGTCCTCCTTCAGTCCAGCCCGCCATATCCGGCAACGAAGGCGTCAACTTCGGCCATGGTAGGCATGAAATCTGCGCATCCGTGTTTCGTCACCACGATGGCGCCGCAGGCATTCCCCAGGCGCGCCGAGCGGTACCAGCCCCAGTCCCGCACCAGGCCGTAGAGGAATCCCGCGCCGAAGGCATCCCCCGCGCCAAGGATATTGTAAATCTTCACCGGGAAACCCGGCGCCTCGATAATCTCCCCGTCTCGCAGATGAATGCGGGCGCCCTGGGCGCCGACCTTTTCCACGACCGCTTCCGGGCCGCTTTCGAGGATCCTGCCGATGGCAGCCAGGGTATCGCCCGTCACCTTTGCGTCGGACACCTGCGAGTGGGTCAACTCCATTTGTTCCACGCTGGACAGGGTGGCGGCGTTGATTTCATCCTCCGTGCCGAGGACCACGTCCACCAGGGGCAGCGTCGAGCGCGCCACGACGCCAAAGGCGCGAATATCAGACCACTGGTCAGGCCGAAAATCGATGTCGAAGACCACGCGGGCCCCGGACTGGCGCGCCAACTCGGCAGCAAACATGGTCGCGGTGCGACTGGGCTCCAGACTCAGGTTGGTGCCGGCAAACTGGAACACCTCGCAATCCGTCACCGGCGCGGCGAGCACGTCATCAATGGTCAGGTTGATATCCGCGCAATTGTCGCGATAGTACTGCAGGGGAAAGCGGTCCGGCGGCTCGATGCCCAGCAGGACGCAACTGCTGCGCATGCCGGCCTTGCGCGGAATGTAGTCCGTCGGCACGCCCTCCTCGCGCAGAAAGTGCAACAGGAAATCTCCTACGGGGTCCTCACCGACTGCCGTCAGCAGCGCCGCCTTCGCGCCCAGCCGGGTAGCGCCAACGCTAATATTGGTCGGTGACCCACCGACATAGGCCGCAAAGCTGTCGATCTTGACAAAGGGGCTGCCGATGTCGTTGGAGTACAGATCAATGGAACTGCGACCCATGTGCAGGCTTTGCCAACTTTTGGCCATGTCTACTCCACGGACAAGCGCTTATGCCAGGGGATTATAGAACGCGTTTTCAATCTCTTCCATGCGAACCGGTCGACCACGCTCATGGGACAGGAAGGCGGCCAAACCCATCACCACCGGCATGCGGCCATCGAATCCATCCACCTCTATCGGCGTGCCCTCGGTCAGGGCCCGCACAAAGGACTCCATTTCGCGCGCAAAGCTCTCCGTATAGCGTTCCATGAAAAATTCAAAGGGTGGATCGCGCCGGATGCTGGCGCCGTCGCTGATCGTCACGGCGTTGTCGTAGCGATTGTCGGTCTTCGCGGACCCGCCGCTGCCAAAAACTTCAACCCGCTGGTCGTAACCGAACACTGCCTTGCGACTGTTGTCTATCATCCCCAGAACACCGTTTTGAAAGCGCATGATGAGCAGCGTGGTGTCCAGATCGCCCAGTTCGGCAAGTTCCGGCACGATGTTGATGGTGCCTGTGGCATAGATCTCCTCGATTTCGGAGCCAATCAGATAACGCGCCAAATCGAAGTCGTGCACGGTCATGTCCACGAAAATACCGCCGGAATTGCGCGTGTAGGACATGGGCGCCGGGTAGGGGTCCCGGCTGATGATGTGCAGGATATGGGGATCGCCGATTTCTCCGGCCTCAATCGCCTGACGCACCCGCCTGTGGTTGGGGTCAAAGCGGCGGTTGAAGCCAACCTGCAACATGACGCCGGCGTCCTTTACTGCCGTCAGCGCCTGGTCAATGCGCGCCACGTCCAGGTCAATGGGCTTTTCGCAGAAGATGTGTTTGCCGGCGCGCGCAGCTTCCTCCATCAGCGGCGCATGGGTATTCGTCGTGGTGCAAATGATGACCGCGTCGATCGACTCATCCTCCAGCACGTCCCGGTGATCTGTCGTGTGTCGCGGGATATCAAAGTTTTCCGCAGTCTCCGCGGCCACGTTGCCGAAGGGATCGGCGATGATTTCGACTCCGGCGTCGGGAATCCGGTTCGCCAGCGTTTTAAGGTGCGTTTGGGCGATGCGCCCTGCCCCCAGCACTCCCAGCTTTACACCCATGTCGGCACTCTCTCCATCACGTTCAGGGAAATCATAATTCAGGACCCTTGCGTCAGGAGCACGCTGCCGACGATTGACAATACGCCCATCACAGTGCAACCGATCGCATAGCGCTGGGCGACGCGGTCCCAGTCTGCCGGCTGTTCCGGATTGCGGCGGCGCCAGGCGCGCTCAAGACTGAGCAAGCGCCACAGGCGCTGCGGATCGAAGCGACCGAGATAGGCGATGCCCAGAAACAGGCAACCTCCAATGAACAGTATCGGGTCGGGGTTCATGTTCATCCGGGCAGCAGGATGATCTTGGCATCCTCGCGACTTTCCAGACGCCGGAAAGCGGCTACAGCGTCATCCAGCGGCAGCCGTTCGCTGACCATCGCCCGCATGTCTATGCGCCTGGCAGTCATCAGGCGTATTACGTTCTGGAAGACCCCCTTGCCAGCATGACCCAGTGAACCCGCCAACTGAACGCCGCGCTGTTTGTAGGTCACGATGGGCAAAAGGGGTCGTTCTCCGCCCATGCCGATATCGATAATCGTCGCATTGACCGCCAGACAGGACTCAAGGGGTTGCAGCGTCTTGTCCGCGAAACCGGCGCACTCAACCACGTAGTCCACGCCCCGGCCTCCGGTCAATTCCAGCAAAGACTCATTGAGGTCCACGTCCGCGGGATCAAGCACTTCGGACGCCCCCATGCGCATGGCGATCGCCCGGCGACTGCAGGAAGGATCGACGACGATCACCTGGCAAGCGCCGGCGGCGATGGCCAGCGCTTCCGCGGCCAGGCCGATGGGTCCGGCCCCAAAGATGACCACGTGATGCCCTGGCGTCCAGGTGTCGGTCCGATTGAACAGGCCCTGGTAGGAGACGCCGGTGGGTTCCACCATCGCGCCCATGACCAGCGCTTCCTCCTCGCTTCCGAGCGCATCGGCCAGCTCATCCAGCTTCCAGCAGTAGCGCTCGCGCACGGCGATGTACTCCGCCATGGCGCCGGGAATGGTGAAGCCGATCTCTCCCATGTATTCGCAATGGTTGACGAAACCCTTGCGGCAGGAGATGCACTCGCCACACCACTGAATCTCTTCCACGGCCACCAGATCGCCGACACGCAGGTCGCGCACGTCCTCGCCAGTTTCCACCACGCGTCCGGCAAACTCGTGACCCAAAATGTTGGGGGCAGTGGCATAGCCCGGGTAAATCATGTAGCCGTCGCTGTCAGCTTCGTACATGTGCATGTCCGAGCCACAGATGCCGACCGCGGCCACCTGAACGCGCACCTGGTCCGGCTTCAGGTCGGGCTCAGGGACCTGACCGAGCGCGATGCGCGGGCTGCGCCACACCATGTGGGCGTTGCGGATATTGCGCGTCTCGAGTTCACGCTCGTCGGGCCTGTATTCCGGGCGCGGCGCCCATTCCGCGTGGAGTGTCAGGGCCTGCATGCTGCTTTCCCCCGTCCGTCATGAAAGGCGTACCATTCCTGCCTGAAGGCCGCCGTCCCTTCAGCGACGTTCATCGCCCTGCGACCCAGAACGGCGCTGGAATGCTCGACACTGGCGCAACTGCGGTAGGGGATGCCTATGCCGGCATGGATTTCGAGCGTCCTGGGATCCGTCGGGACAGCGGCGACCAGACCTGGGTCCGCGTCAAAAGCGTTTGCAACCGCGCGGGCGAAGTCCAGGCGGCCGATCGATTCACTGCCAAAACAATGGAAGACGCCCCTGGCATCGCTGCGCCCCAGACGCAGCAACATGTCGGCGCAATCGGAAGCCAGGGTCGGATGCGCCTGCATATTGGTGTTGGGCCCGGTCCAGATCTCGGCCACGCGCCCACGCGTAATCTGGTCGGCGACAAACACGCCCATTTCGAAACCGAGCGACTGTTCCCTGCGCAACATGGCGGGAACGGCATAATTCATCCCGTAGACTCCCGCGAGACGTCCCACGCCGTAGTTGAGATCGTCCATCACGCCCAGCGCCTGTTCGCACACGGCCTTCATGATGCCGTAGTAATTCACCGGCAGCGGCGGTGAGAACTCCGTCACCAGTGGCACCATGCCGTCAAAGACCCAGTCGGTGGAGACAAAAACAAGCCGGGACTCTGTCTCCCGGCAGGCTTTTGCGAAGGCCAGGGTCGAATCGACCATGATGGCCCAGGCCAGTTCGCGATTGTTGCGCATCCACACCTGGTCGACCGAGGCTGCGGTGTGGACGACGACATCCGGCCGGTATTTCATCATGGAAAGACGAATGGCCTCTGCGTCGCTGATGTCCAGCGGGTCCAGTTCGTAGTCCACCTTCCATTCAGGCTCCGGGCCGAATTGCGAGGCAATGACTTCAAGGTTATCCTGCGCCCGGGCGAGGCGGATGAGGTTGCTGCCCACCAGACCGGTACCGCCGGTTACGTAGAGCTTCATTCCTGTCCCTGCCGAGATACGCAGTCGCGGAGTATACCATGCTGGAAGGCATCATCCCCATCGTGTTTGTCCCCTTTGACGAACAGGGCGACATCGACGAAAGGGGGCTTCAGCGCGTCGTTCGCTTCGAGCTGGACGGCGGCGTGAACGGGATTGGCATCAACGGCTTTGCCAGCGAGGCCTACAAACTGACCGACGACGAACGACGACGAACCGTAGAGATTGTCGCTGCGGAAGTGGCCGGCAGCGTGCCGCTGGTGATCGGCATTGCGCCCGGCAGCACGGAAGCCGCCCTTCGTCAGGCGCGAGAATTCGCTCGCTGGCATCCCTCGGCTCTCATGACGCTGCCGCCGGCGACCATGCAGGTCGCCCCGGCCGCGCTGGTCGATCACTATGTCGATCTGGGGCATGCGGCGGACGCGCCCCTGATGGTGCAACAGTCGCCTCACATCCAGGGCTATGCCGGCACGGGCCTTGAAACATCGGCGCTGGCAGAAATCGCAGGGCGGGCGGCCAACGTGCGTTACTTCAAGATCGAAGGTCCCGGCGCGGCGGATCGCATCGCCGACCTCAGGGCGCATGTCGACGGCGACATGGTCCGTATGTTTGGCGGCGGTGGCGGAATCACCCTGCCGGACGAACTTCGCGCGGGATCCTCGGGTCTTATCCCGGGCGTCGGTTTCAACGAGTATTTTTGCCGCGCCTGGCCGCTCTGGCGCTCGGACCGCCAGGACGATGCGCTGGCCGTGCTCAATGAGATCCAGCCCCTCGTCGCTGCCGTGTCCGGCCCCGGCCATGAATTCTCCCTGCACGCCAGAAAGCACCTCATGCAACGCGCCGGCTACATTCAGCACGCCGTTGTCCGCCGGCCCAGCGTGGAAGTCAATCGGCAGCAAATTGTTGACCTGAACGCAATCGTGGATGCTTTGGACCTGCGCATCTCCCGCCGGGGCAGTTGACAGGCGGTCGAAGACCAGGCAGGATGACGCGCGGCCTGTCTGACCTGGAGGAAAGTATGGTTGAGCCCCTGCGAGTCGGGCTGATTGGCTGCGGCAATGTGGTTGAATACGGCCATCGCCCGGCGCTGAACGCCCTGAGTGCCAGCGGCGAAGTTGATCTTGTCGCCGTGGCTGATGTGACTCCCGCGCGGCTCGACATTGCCCGCCAGTGGTTCAGTAAGCAGCGACCGGCGCTTTACGACGACTATCGCGAAGTCCTGGCGCGTGACGACGTCGAGGCGATTGTCATCACCGTGCCGCAGCAGTTCCGGCGACAGATCGTGCTGGATGCTTTCGCCAGCGGCATTCACGTCCTTAGCGAAAAGCCCCTTGCGACCGTGCCGGCCGTGGCGCATGAACTGGTGGCGGCCGCAGACTCGGCCGGATGTGTCCTGGGGATGGTCCACAACTACCACTACCTGCCCGAATACAGCAGGTTACATGAACTGGTGGCGGAAGGACTCGTCGGCGATCTGCGCGTGCTGACCATGCACTACCTCGGTGTCATCGACAAGCCGGGCGCCGCGGAATACCAGGGCGACTGGCGCCATACCCTGGCTGCAGGTGGCGGCATTTTGATGGACATGATCCACGCCGTTTATCTGGCGGAGTGGTTTTACGGCGCGCCCGCGGAGCAGGTCATGGCCTTCGTGGACGCCCCCACCTATGCCAGTCGGATCCCCGACGTCGAGGACCTGGCCCTGGCCCAGGTGGCCTACCCCGGCGGCTATGCGGCGCTTCATCATGGCTGGGGCGTCGGCGTCGGCGGAGTCGACCTCAGTGGCAGTGAAGGTTACCTGCGCATGCGCTACAGGGAAGGTCAGACCAGCGGCTTCAACCAGGCCTCCGAAATTTTCGGCGTGCGCGAATGGGTGCGCAGCGACTATCAGGCCAATGACCAGGAGACGCAGGCCGACAACATCGCCAGATCCTTCACCCAACTTTGGTCTGCGTTTGTCAAGGCAGTCCGCAAGGGTACGCCGCTGGTCGCCAACGGCAGGGTCGGCGCCCGCGCGCTTGAGGTCGCGCTCGCTGCCTACCTGTCCGGCGTTACGGGACGGGTCGTGAAGTTGCCACTGGAGGGTGACCACCCGGTCTTCCGCCAGGGAATCGCCGGCCTGGCGGACAGTGAGGTCTGGCCGCAGGGCCGCACAGCCCGCAGCGGCATTTTCGGGCTGCGAGGCAGCGGCTAGATGGATGAGAGCGCGTTCAGCGTCTCCGCCAGAATGCTGGCAACTTCCAAACCACCGGCCGGGCTGTCACAGACCAGCGCAACGTACTGTTCGCCAATCGACAGGGTGACCGAACCGGGAATCTTCCCGTTGTCTGCCTCGACCGGGTTGTAGGCCAGCGCTGCGTCCTGCGATTCAAACAGCGCCATGTACAACGTGACCCTCAGGTCACCGGCTCGCCAGGGCATGCTGACGGCCTGACCATCGGCGACGTTCAGCAGCGAACGCGCTCCCCGCTCCCAGGCGACCTCACCCGCCATGACCTGGTCGGGCAGGGCATCCAGCAGCAGAGCCATCGTCAGATCGACGACTTCGCCGGCTTCAGCCGCCGCCGCCACGCTCGTCAGCGTTTGCTCGACAATCCGGATCGCCTGTCGCGAAAGAGATGGCAGCGGATTGCCGGCCGTCCCCGAGAACTGTTCAATCCCGACTTCGATGAAATAGCTGTCAATCGAGAAAATTGCGTTTGAGCCGTACAGGCCGGTACCGAAAAGGTTTGGCATCGGGAAATCCTCGTTCGATTCCCCGTTTTCGAGGACGGTGCGCAAGTCCTTGACAAATTCATAGTAAACGAGCGCATCCTCCTGGCTATCAAAAACGCCGAAGGTGAAACTGGCCTTCCCGCCCTGCCTTTCAATCAGGTACAAACGCTTCGCGATGCCGTTTTGGACGTTTCGCACTTTGCTCACGTCGCGTTCGGGGTCGCGCCGCCACTGAATTCCCCCTGCAGCAACGGGCTCGGGCACGTTTTCAAGAAACACGTCGACCAGCGGTGTTTCCACAACCTCGGTAGGAGCCGGCGTGGCCGTCTGCGTGGGCGTCGATTCGGGCGTTGGCGTGGCGGTTGGAACAGGCGTGGACGTCGCCGTCGGCGTCACGTCCAGGTCCGCCGGCGCGCAGGCCGCCAGCACGGCAGCCAGCAATACAACGAAAGTCAGGGGACGCTGAAAGGTTTGCATGACTAGTCATCCACCGATTCAGGGTCAAAGAGGCGCAGGCGTTCCGGCACGACCCCGGACATGACCATCGTCGCCACTTCTTCCTCACTGACTTCTGCCTTGGTGAAGTCGCCCAGTTTGCGTCCGCGACTGATGATCGTGAAGCGATCGGCGACGGCATGCACCTGGCTGATGTTGTGGGTGATGAAAATCACGCTCATACCGCGCTCCTTGGCGGCGTGGGTGTATTCCAGCACCTTGCGCGTCTCGCCCACCGACAGCGCCGAGGTTGGCTCATCAAGAATCAGGAGTTTCTTGCCAAAGTAGACCGCGCGCCCGATGGCGATTGATTGACGTTCGCCGCCCGACATGCTGCCCACGACCTCGTTGGCATCGCGAATGTGGATGCCAACGTCTTCAAGGGCGGCAGCGGCCTCGACGGCCATTTGTTCCTGGTCCATCAGTTTTACCGGGCCGAAATTGCGCGTCGGTTCCTGACCCAGCCAGAAATTGCGCGCGATGCTCATCAGCGGCACCAGCGCGAGGTCCTGATACACCGTTTCGATACCCAACTCGCGGGCGCGATGCGGCGAGTCGATGTACACCGATTCGCCCTCAAACACGATTTCTCCGCTGGTCGGCGTGTGGAAGCCGGTCAGCACCTTGATCAGCGTGGATTTGCCGGCGCCATTGTCGCCCAGCAACCCGACAATCTCCTGGCGATCGACGTGGAAATCGATGCCGCGCAGGGCGCGAACACTGCCGAAGTACTTGTGGATGTCCCGCATCTCCAGCAGGTTGTCCCCGTTGTTCTGCATGCTGTTCATGTCAATACCCTCAGGTGGATTGTCGTCGCACGAGCGTGTTGAGCACCACGGCAAGAATGGTGATGGCGCCCACAACGCCGCGGAAGAGACGGGCGTTCATGCCGATGATGACCAGGCCGGTTGCCAGCATGCCGACGATCAGCGCTCCCAACAGGGTTCCGATGACACTGCCATAGCCGCCGCTTAGCAACGCGCCGCCGATCACCGTCATGGCGATGACTTCCAGTTCCCAACCATCGCCTTTCAGGGGGTCGACGCCCGGGTTGCGGGTAACTTCCAGAATACTCGTCACACCGACGAGCAGGGCGACCAGCATGAAGTTCAGCACCTTGACGCGGTTGACGTTAATGCCTTGCGCGCGCGCGGCGCCCGGATTGCCGCCTACGGCGAAGACCGAGTTGCCGTAGCGGGACTGTGTCAGCACGACCTGGAACAACAGGACCAGCAACAACCACCAGATGATGGAATTGCGGAAATTGGCTCCCGGAGGAATGAATATGCTGAAAAGTCCACCGGTGACCTGCTCAAAGCTGAATCCCCAGCGACCGTTGATCAGGTCGAAAAAGCCGACCTGTACCAGTTCGCCGCCTCTGCCCAGATGGAAGGAGCTAACCATTAGCAACCAGGCGGCGATGATCAGCAGGACCACCGCCGTAACCAGCAGAACAAGACCGGATATCAGGGTCTGGGTCGTCTTGAAGTGCCCGTCATTGGCTGCATTGCGGATTTCGCCATAATGAAATAGCAGGGCGCGCCACAGCCCGGGAAGGACACGCCAGGCGACATAGACCACTGCGACAAGGCCGGCCAGCGCCAGCAAGGTCAACACCCAGGGGCTGATCCAGACCTGCGGAAACTCGTCGTAGTAATCGCGATAGCGCAGAATGCGACCGCCGGGGATAGCGACCAGAGGGATGGTGCGGTAGATCAGCAGCGTCCCAAGAGTCACGATGAAGGACGGAATGCCGGTTCTGACGAGGATGATGCCGTTTATGAAGCCCAGCAGCATGGCGACCACCAGGGCTGCCGGCATGGCCAGCAACATGGGCATGGGGCCAAGCCCGATCTGGGGAATGCCTTCGGTCAGGAAAAACATGTAAAAGACCGACACCGCGCCCAGCATCGAGCCGACGGACAGGTCGAATTCCCCCGAGATCATCAGGATGGTGACGCCAATCGCCACGATGCCCTTGGTCGAGACGTTGGTCAGCACCGAACCGACCGACGTCGGCTGCAGGAACAGGTCCGTCACAAAACTGAATACGAGAAAGATGAAGACAAAACCGATAATGGCGCCTGCGCTCGGTGACTGGGCCAGTTGCACACTGATGAACTGACCGGGCGTCATGTCGCTGGCGGCCGTACTCAGAGCCCCCTGGGCCTTGTCTACCTTTTCGTCGAAAACCTGGACGCCGCGGGTGACGAAGCGGTAGCAGAGCAGGCCACTGACGAAGAGCAGTAACCCGATCACAAGCATCAGGGTGTCCAGCGGCGGCGCCACGAGATTGCTGATTTGGGCGATTCCGCCGGGAAGCAATGCCTTCATCAGAAAGACGGCACCGAAAATCATGGCGAAAAACGATACCCACTGGGACCAGGGCCAACCGGCGCGGTCCCTTTTCCACAGGCTCCAGGCGGCGCGCAAGGCCGCAATTGCGAGCAGCAAAAAGGCCAGGCTGACCACCCATTCGATGAAGTTGATGTCATTGCGCAGGACGTTGATGCGCTCGCCCAGCGCTATCCAGCCGGCAAGCACCTGCTCTGCAATCAACAGCGCGCCCAGACCCAGCAGGACCATGTAGATCCTGGCCAGTTGCACGCCGGTCGATGGTTCGGCGTTTTCTTCAAAAAAAGCGAGCATGATTGTACTTTCTCATGTCACTGACAAAAAACGGGACAGGAAGGGTGTCCCCCTGCCTGTCCCGAATTCATGAACGGACGCCCGTCTAGCGATAGCCAGCCGCGGTCAGTTCAATAATGGCATCGACGTTGCCGCCGTCGATGACGCCGGGGCCGGTGAAGATATCGTTACCGGGCGCCAGCTCGTAGCGGCTGTTCAGGTACAGCCACATGATGGTCTCGAAACCCTGCAGATAGGGTTGCTGATCGATCGCCTGAAGCAGATAGCCGTCCTTGATCATTTGGTAGATCTCGGAGCTGGTATCGTGCGTGGTGGCGTAGATTTCGCCGGGCATGCGGCCGGCTTCCTGCAGGTACAGGTTGAAGCTGGTGGAGGGATTCGGGCCAAGGAAGAACGCCGCGTTGGTGTCCGGGTTGGCCGTGAAGTAGTCCGCCAGCGTACCGGCAGAAGCAGTCGTGTCGTTGTTGATGGTCAGCTCGTCCAGCGGAATGCCGGCTTCCTCAAAGACGCTGCGAACACCGGCGCAACGCGCCTCAAGACCACTGTGACCCACTTCCTGAATCGGGCAAACGCCGCGAACGATCGCCACGCCGTCAGCATCCGCAGCATTGAGCACGCGGTTGGCGTTGCTCACGCCACCGGTGAACTCGCTGGCGCCGATGTAGAAGAGCGTATCCAGCGCATCCGGCGTACCGGAATTCGGATCCGCCGTGTTCAGTACGATGACCGGAATACCGGCCTCACTGGCACGACCCACAGCATCACGAATTACCTCGGGGTTCGGCACGGTGGTGCCGATGCCATCCGGGTTGGCGGCCAGGGCATCATCCCAGTAACCGGCCATGTCATCCACGCTGTCGACCGGATGGGCCAGCCAGGCGCAGTCCGCGTTCAGAAGCGCACAGGCATCTTCCATACCCTTGATGACGACGATCCAGAAGGGATTGCCGGCGCCACCGTGGGAGACGATGCGGAAGACCGGCTGATCATCCTGGGCTCCGGCCGCGCCAATGGCGAAGACGGCAAGGCCCAGCACCATCAGCAGCACCGGGGCGACAGTAAACAACTTTCTCATGACTTTTCTCCTTTGACATGTACGTGCTGCGCAGAAAGTCTGGCCTGCGCATCACAGGCAATTCTAGCCAGACGACAGCCTTGATGCAACCTCAGATATTCACTGCCCGATTTCTGTCAGACGCACGCTCCTGCCTTCTGCTGCGGCCAGTTCGGCGGCGGCCAGAACGCGCTGAACGCGCAAACCATCGGCAAAGTCCGGGCTGGCCGGTCGTCCTTCCTGAATCGCCGTAATGAATCCACGCGCCATGTGGTCCTGTTTGCGAAAGACGTCGCGATAGGTGTTGTGCACGGTGTTGCGCCTCGCTCCCTGCCAAATGCGTTCCGGAATTTCCAGCGGACGGACCGGCCCCTCCCCCACCCGCGCGCCGGAGACCTGCTGAACACGGTCCCAGTCCGTAAAGCTGTACAGCGTCCCCTCCGAACCGTGAAACTCCATGTGGTGCGTCTGGCCGAAATGCGTGTCCTCATAACACACCTTGGAAACGTGGACGTGACCCTGCGCCCCGTTGGCAAACTCCACTGAAATCGCGGCAGCCTCGTCGACGCGTTCATAGGGTTCGCCATCCGGTCGCGGATCACGTTCACCATACTTTGAAAGCATGCATTGGGCAGAAACGACGTCGCCAAACAGCTGCATCGCGATATACAGGAAATGCGACCCTAGGTCGCCCAGCGTACCGCTGCCCGCTTCGCCGCGGTCATAGCGCCAGCGATAGTCGCTGTTCCGCGCGCCGCCTGCGTAGTAGCGCATGTTCAGGTGATAGGGCTCACCCAGGAATCCCTGCCGGATCAGTTCAGCAATGTAGCGGGCCGTTGGCATGAAGCTGTAGGTAAAGGGCACCATGTGGCGGACGCCCGCAGCTTCGGCAGCGTCAGCCATGTCCTGCGCCTGCTGCACGTTGAGTGCCAGCGGCTTTTCGCAGAGGACGTGCAGACCCCGCTCCAGCGCCGCCATCGTCAGGGGATGGTGCAGACGGTTGGGCGTCAGAATCAGAACGGCGTCCAGGCCCGGATGGTCCAGCAGGGTGTCGGTGTCGGTGTACGCTGCCGGAACGGACCAACGCTGTGCAAGTGCCCGGGCCCGGCCCGCGTTCCTGCCGCACACGGCCACCACGTCGGCCCCGGGATGCGCCGCCAACGCAGGCATAAACATCGCGTCCGCCCACCAGCTTGTCCCAATGACGCCCACCTTCACGCTGCTTGTCATGTTGACCGCTCTCTTCTACAATGGCTTCAGGCTTTCAGTGTAGCGGTCGACGGCGGCCGCTTCAATCGACCTGCCGGGCGGGTCACTGCGGTGCGTTATGGGGCAGCTGGCAAATGCAGACTGGCTTCGCGGGGTGTTCACCGCACTGGTGGTCGTTGGGCTATCGCTGGCCGGATACTCGGCCTGGCGCTACCTCGACGCAGACCGTGAACTGCAGGGCAACGTCGCTCAAGTCATCATGAGCAGGCAACAGGCCGTAAGCCCGGGCAGCAGCGCTGAGGTACAGGGCCTGGTCGGCGCCGACGTCGCCAGACGCGAACTGCTGTCACAGCAATATGATGTGTTGATGCTGGGGGGTGGCGGCCTGGTCATTTTGTCTCTGGGCTGGCTGGGACTGAACCTGACCCCTTACCTGCGCAGTCGCATGGCAGCGCACAGCGGCCACAGGGAGACGCAATCATGAGCCAGGGTGAATCACAGGAATTCTCGCTGGGCGAACCGCAGCCCATCGGCATCAACACGCTTTACGCATGTTGGCTGACCTGCAGTGAAGAACGCTATTTGCGCGCCATTCTCAGGGTCGGCTGCGTGGCCTCGGTATCGAAGGCACAGGACAACCGGGCCCTGGTCGAAATCCGCAACGACCATGACCCGGACGAGGCCTGGCACTGGGTGCGCACCGAACTGGAGGAGACCAGCCGCAGGGTCGTCCTCGACCCGATATGGGAAGAGGCCCTCTGGCTGCTGTAGCCAATAGCCCCGCCTGACCATCGTTTTCGCGCCCGCAACTCACCAGTTCGTCAGGGAACCGTCGGCCCGTTGCAGGATTATTCGTTGACTCTCGCGCATGGGATTGGCGCGCGCTCCCTCCCTGTCGAAGGTCACACCCAGGCCCGGACGTTCGGGCGGCAACAACCAGCCATCTTTCCACTCGACCTGTTCCGGGAATATATCGAGCATTTGTGTGCCGGGAATGACGTGCTGCTCCTGCACACCGACCAGTGGCGACGCCAGATTCAGATGCAGGCAGGCGGCGGTGGAGACAGGCCCCAGCGGGTTGTGCGTGGCCAACTTGATGTAGTGCGTCTCGCACCAGCCGGCGATTTTGCGGGCTTCCGTCAGCCCGCCGGCGATGCAGACGTCGATGCGCGCGTAATCGATCAGGTCTTCCTCAATTAATTGACGGAATTCCCATTTGGAGCTGAATTGCTCACCGGCAGCCAGCGGCACCGAGGTTCGTTGCCTGAGGGAACGGTAAGACTGCGTGTTTTCGCAACGCAGCGGGTCCTCAACGAAGAAGAGATTGTAGGGTTCCAGTTCCCTGCAAAGCCACAGGGTATCGGGGAGATCAAGCCGCGTGTGGACGTCAAACGCGATCTCAATGTCATCCCCCACTGTCTCTCGAACCGCCTGGACCTGCCGGATGGCGGCCAGAATGGACTGCCTCGGCTCAAGCTGGTTGCCCTCATGCGGCAGACCCCAACGCACGAATTTCCAGCCCGCCTCCTTCGTCGCCAGGCAAGACTCAACAAGAATCTCGTCGTCCATTGAGTGGCCGGCATTGTGCGGATAACAGACGACCCTGTCGCGCGCCAGTCCTCCCAGGAGGTTGTAGACCGGCACATTCAGCGCCTTGCCCTTGATGTCCCACAGGGCGATGTCGATGGCCGCGATGGCCGCCGTCTGTATGCGTTGCGCCGGAAAGAAGCCGCCGCGAAACAACAATTGCCAAATGTGCTCCGTGCGAAAGGGGTCCATGCCCAGCAGCATGGGTCGAAAGTGGTCGATTGCGGCGCTGACTGCCAGTTCCCGGCCGCTTAGTCCGGACTCGCCAACGCCACAAATGCCTTCATCGGTATCAACGGTGACAAAAAAGCTGTTGCGACTGCCGTTCCACACAGGCCAGGCGTCAATTGCTGTGACTTTCATGTCTTTCTCCCTTTTGCAATCATGGAAAGTGTAGCATCACGCAACGTTGGGGAAGGGAAGTAACCCCACCAGGCAAGACGGAAATAGACCCACAGCGCAATGTCGATTGCCGGGATGGCAGCCGTCTGAATGCGCCGGGCCGGGAAGAAAACACCACGAAACAACAGCTGCCAAATTTATTTCGTGCGAAACGGGTCCATGCCCAACATCAGCGGCCGAAAGTGGTCGATGGCGCCAATGATTGCCAACTCTCGTTTGGAGATGCCGACCTCGCCGACGCCCGGGATGCCTTCGTCGCTAGAACAATAGTTCCGTCTGCCGTCAGAGACCGGCCAGGCGTCAATGGCTGTGCTCTTCATGCTCTACTCCAGTTCGCGCCACCCGCATGTGAAAGTTCACAATGCGTCCAAAGATCCAGGCGGAAGCAGCATTGCGAACACCGGAAGGGCGCAAACAAGCCTGGCCCCGGCCACGCCCGGGCAATGTTTTCTTGCTTGCAGGGCCAACAGGCCCTGCCAGGTTGAACGCCGCAACCAGGCGGCCAGCGATTTGCCACGGAACCGTCTGGCTTCTGCAGCTGCCTGTGTCGACGCTCGCGCATCGGATTGGCGCGGGCCGCTTCCCGGTCAAGGGTCACGCCCAGCCCCGAACGTTCCGGCGGCAACAGCCAGCCATCTTTCCACTCGACCTGTTCGGGGAATACGTCCGGCAATTGAGTGCCAGGCTTCCTGGCCTGTTCCTGCACGCCAACCAGCGGGGATGCCATATTCAGGTGCAGGCAGGCGGCAGTGGAGACCAGACCAGGCGGGTAATGCGTGGCCAGCTTGATGTAATGCGTTTCACACCAGCCGGCAATCTTGCGGGCCTCGGTCAGTCCGCCCACGATGCAAACATCAATGCGTGCGTAGTCGATCAGGTCCTCCTCGATCAGTTGACGAAACTCCCATTATGGAACTGAATTGCTCGCCGGCAGCCAGTGGGGCTGACGTCCGCTGGCGCAGCGTCCGGTACGAATGCGTGTCTTCGCAGCGCAAGGGGTCTTCAACAAAGAAGAGGCGACAGGTTTCCAGTTCATTGCAAAGCCACAAGGTGTCGGGCAGGTCAAGCCGCGTGTGCACGTCAAACGCGATTTCCATGTCATCGCCCACCGCTTCGCGCACGGCATGTACCTGTCGGATGGCTGCCAGAATCGACTGACGCGGGTCCAGCACCTTGCCTTCACAGGGCAGTCCCCAACGGACGAACTTCCAGCCCTCTTGCTTCGACTTCAGGCAGGACTCAACCAGCGGTTCCACGCCCAGCGAGCAGTCGCCGTTGTGCGGATAGCAAACGACGCGAACTCGCGCCCGCCCGCCCAACCAGTTCGT
Source organism: Anaerolineaceae bacterium (assembly GCA_026708325.1). Classification (GTDB taxonomy): domain Bacteria; phylum Chloroflexota; class Anaerolineae; order Aggregatilineales; family Phototrophicaceae; genus JAGWBD01. The sequence continues at coordinate 564,789 of JAPOVC010000014.1, forward strand.
ATACCGGAACATTCAGGGCCTTGCCCTTGATGTCCCAAAAGGCGATGTCTATGGCAGATATGGCGGTTGTCGCAATTCTTTGCGCCGGAAAGAAGCCCCCGCGAAACAGCAACTGCCAGATATGTTCCGTCCGAAACGGGTCCATTCCGGGAAGCACGGGACGAAAATGGTCGATGACACCACTGATCGCGTGTTACCGGTTGCTGATACCGCATTCACCGACGCCGGAAATGCCCTCATCAGTGTCAACAGTCACGAAAAAACTGTTTTTTTTCTGCCGTTCCAGACCGGCCAGACATCAATTGCGGTCATTTTCATGCCACGCTCCCTTCCACAAGTCGGGCGCAGCATAGCGTCCTGCAAGGTTGCTGCGGCGATTGGAAACATCGCATCAAGGGGGTGGCAATCCAGGCTGTTCCCCGGCTGGTTCGGCCTGAACCTGGCCCGCTTTCTGCCCGGTCGCCGGTCGCCAATGGGTGGACATGAGGAGGCGACAGCAAGAGCGCAGGTTAATTAGTGGTCCTGGATCCCTTTTGGGGAAAAGCTCTCCGGTTGATTTATTTGCGCCGTCCAGTCTACCGATTTTCTCGCCTGCCGCTTACCAGTTCGTCAGCGACCCGTCTGCTCTGTGCAGCAGAAAACCGCGACTTTCACGCATGGGATGCCGTCGTGCGGCCTCGCGGTCGAAGGTGATGCCCAGCCCCGGCCGCGTCGGCGGCAACAGCCAGCCATCCTGCCAATCTACCTGCTCCGGAAAGACGTCTGGCAACATGCTGCCGGGAACCTGCGGCTGCTCCTGCACGCCAACCAAAGGCGACGCCAGGTTCAGTTGCAGGCAGGCCGCTGATGAAACCGGCCCCAGCGGATTGTGCGTGGCCAGCTTGATGTAATGCGTTTCGCACCAGCCGGCAATCTTGCGCGCCTCCGTCAGGCCGCCGACGATGCACAAATCGATGCGGGCGTAATCGATAAGTTCTTCCTCGAGCAACTGCCTGAATTCCCACTTCGAACTGAATTGCTCGCCCGCAGCCAGCGGCACGGTCGTCCGCGGCCGCAGGGTCTTGAATGAATCCGGGTTCTCGCTGCGCAGCGGGTCCTCAATGAAGAATGGGCGGAACTGTTCGAATTCCTGACAAAGCCACAGGGCGTCAGCCAAATCAAGTCGGGTGTGCACGTCGAAGGCAATTTCGATCTCTTCCCCAACCGCCTCACGCACGGCCTGCGCCTGGCGGATGGCGGCCTGCACCGACTGCCGCGGCTCCAGCGTCGCGCCGTCCTGCGGCAAGTCCCAGCGCACGAACTTCCAGCCCGCCTCTGTCGCTTCAAGGCAGGCCTCCACCAGAGGCTCGACTTCCAGCCCGCGCCCGTAATTGTGCGGATAGCATACAACCCGGTCGCGCGCCAACCCGCCCAGCAATTCATAGACCGGCACGTTTAGCGCCTTGCCCTTGATGTCCCACAGTGCGATGTCAATCGCCGAAATAGCCGCGGTTTGGATGCGCTGTGCCGGGAAGAAGCCGCTGCGGAACAGCAGTTGCCAGATGTACTCCGTACGGAATGGATCCATGCCAAGCAGCAGCGGTCGCATGTGTTCGATCGCGCCGATGACCGCATGTTCGCGCCAGGTAATGCCCGCTTCACCAACGCCTGAGATGCCCTGATCTGTGTCGACCGTGACGAACAGGCAGTTGCGTCTGCCGTTCCAGACCGGCCAGACATCAATTGCGGTGATTTTCATGCATTCCTCCCTTCCCCGACGGGAGGAAGTGTATCATCATGCAGGGCTCGTTGAGAGCATTTGGAAATCGGGCACAACGAAGGATGGCAGTCCATGCTGACGAATTCGACGAAAGCGAAACTGAAGGCCGGCGACTGCGTCTACGGCTGTTTTTTTCGTACACCGGACCCGACGCTGGCGGAATTCATGGGCTATCAGGGCTGGGACTTTCTGATCCTGGACGCCGAGCACGGCTCGCTCGAACCCAATCGCGCCGAAGATATGGTGCGGGCCCTGGAATTGCGGGGCGTCACTCCGCTGGTGCGCGTCACCACCAACCAGACGCACGTTTTGCTGCGCTTTCTGGACGCCGGCGCCCAGGGCGTACACGTCCCCTGGGTCAATACGCCCGCCGATGCCGAACGGGCGCTACAAGCCATCAAGTATCAGCCACGCGGCATGCGCGGGCTGGCCGGCGTTCGCCCCTCCACCTTTGGCCAGGAGATGAGCCTGCCGGACTACGTTGCCAGCGCAAACGAGGAGACCCTGACGATTCTGCAACTGGAGAGCGGCCAGGCGATCGACAACCTGGATGCCATTCTCGCCGTCACGGATATCGACGTCCTCTTCCTCGGTCGCACGGATTTGTCCCATTCCCTGGGCCATGCAGGCGACACGTCACATCCGGCAGTGGAAGCAGTGGTCGAGCGGGCAGTGGAAAAAATCACCGCGTCAGAGGTGGCGCTCGGTGTGGTCGTGCCCACTGTTGAAGAGGCCAGGGCCTGGCGTCAACGGGGCGCGCGCTACATCGCCACGGGCTTCGAGGGAATTGTCGGGTCCGCGAGCAAGGCCTGGCTGGCGGGGGCCAGCCTCTGAGCGGCCCGCCAGAGCGTTCCCTTCTGCTATACTTTCGCCATTCTGTAGCGCAGACGAGAAGGAGATTCCTGTGAAAGCGACTCTGACACCTGGCCGCTGGCGCGGACTGAAAACCACCAGCACCAGCGAAAACGTCTTCACGATCATGGCCTTTGACCAGCGTGGCAGTTACGTCGGCATGTTGCAGGAGGGCAGCAGTTACGATGACGCCGTGGCCATCAAGTCCGAGGTGGTCGGTCAATTGTCGCCCTACACCAGCGCCGTGCTGCTGGACCCGACTTATGGCCTGCGACCCGCCATGCAGATGCACCGCAACAGCGGCCTGCTGATGGCCCTCGAAAAGTCCGGCTATACCGGCGACAGCACCATGCGCCGCGCGGACTTCGATCCCGACTGGACGGTCGCCAAAATGCGCAGGGCCGGCGCGGCCGCCGTCAAGCTCCTCATTTACTACCATCCGGACTCTGGCGCCCTTGCCGACGAGATCGAGGAGACCATCAGCGGCATTGTGGCGGACTGCCACGAGCAGGACCTGCCGCTATTCGTCGAGCCGATGTCCTACAGTCTGGACCCGGAGGTCCCTACGGATTCGGCGGACTTCGCTGAAGGCAAGCCCGAGGTGGTCATCGAGACTGCGCGACGCATCGGCGGGCTGGGCGTAGACGTGCTCAAGATGGAATTCCCGATGAACGCCAAATACCACAACGACGAGAACGAATGGCTGCAGGCCTGTGAAGCGCTCAGCGCCGCCAGTGCAGTGCCCTGGGTGCTGCTTAGCGCAGGCGTGGACTTCGAGATTTTCGAGCGACAGGTGCGCGTGGCCTGCGAGGGCGGCGCCAGCGGCTATCTCGGTGGGCGCGCCATCTGGAAGGAATGCGCCGCCATGTCACCTGGTGAACGTCATGAATTCCTGCTCGGCACCGCCATGGAACGGATTGAGGCCCTTAACAATCACACCACCCAACAGGGCCGTCCCTGGACCGACTTCTACGACCTGCCGGAGGGCGGTTCGGACTGGTACCGGAGTTACGGCTAAAGGCCCTGCTCAGTCGTCCAATTCCGCCAGTTGCTGGAATTGTGGCGCCAGCGAGGGATACAGGTTGCGATAAGCCGAATAGATGTCCTGATATCGTGCCACGAACTCAGGTTGCGGCAGGGATTCGTCCAGACGCTGCACCATCGCCCCGCAGGCTGCGGATACGTCCGGGTATGCGCCAACGCCGACCGTCGCCAGGATCGCGGCGCCAAAAGCAGCCCCCTCGCTGGTGTTGACGCGGTAAAGGGGCAGGTCCATGATGTCGGTCGTCAACTGCCGCCAGAGCGGGCTGTTGGCCGCCCCACCCTGAATCACCGCGTCCGAGGGGTCCAGACCCTGGGCCTGGAGGAGCTCCAGGCTTTCCCTAATCCCGAACGCGACACCTTCCATTACGGCCCGCACCATGTGGCCCAGGTCATGGCGCAGCGTCAGGCCGACAAAAGCCCCTCGCGCCAAAGGATCGGGATGCGGGTGACGCTCACCGCTCAACCAGGGCGCGAATAACAGACCCTCCGCTCCTGGCGGCACCTCCCCTGCCAATGCGCCGAGGTCGTCGAAACTCATGTCCGGCGCCAGTGCATCGCGCAGCCAGCGCAAGCCTCCGGCGGCGCTCAACATGACGCCCATGCTGAACCATGTCCCGGGAATGGGCCCGCAAAAGGTGTGCAGGCGACCCTGTGGCTCCGGTTCGTAACGGTCGTTGATGGCGTAGGCCACACCCGACGTGCCCATCGCAAGACTGAGTTGACCCGCGCCCACCACGCCGCTGCCGACTCCGCCGGCAGGCTGGTCTCCGGCTCCGCCCACGATTCGGGTTCCCGCCGGTAGTCCGGTGGCAGCGCCGCCACCAGGGCTGACTTCGGCGCAAACTTCCTGCGATTCCGCCAGGGCGGGCAACCAGTCGCGCGGTATCGCCAGCGCGTCCAGCATTTCACCTGACCAGTCGCGCGCGCCAATATCCATCAGGGCCATGCCGGACCCGTCGGCGACGTCCGTGACGCGTTCCCCGCTGAGCAAGAAACGAACGTAGTCCTTCGGCAGCAACACCTGCGCAATGCGCCCAAAGACTTCCGCCTCGTGCTCGCGCAACCAGGCGATCTTGGGCGCAGTAAACCCCGGAAAGATTCTGCTGCCAATAAGACGGTAAAGGCGTTCCGCGCCGATGGTTTCGGTAATGGCCTCGCACTCCGCCGCGCTGCGCTGGTCGTTCCACAGGATCGCCGGGCGCAAGGGCTCGTCCCTGGCATCAAGCGCTGTCAGACCGTGCATCTGGCCGGTCAGGCCCAGCGCAGCGATGGAGCCCTGCGGCAAATCCCCGGCGACCTGGCGCAGCGAAGCGCAACTGGCCTGCCACCACTCGGCCGGGTCCTGCTCTGACCACAGGGACCGTGGCGTATCAAGCCGGTGATCGTGACTGGCCGTGGCAACCACCGCGCCGCTGGCGTCAATCGCCACGGCCTTCGAGGCCGTGGTGCTGACATCCAGACCGATAAAGTGTTCGCTCATGTCAGCTCCACATTCGGCAGGTCAGTTTTGGGAGATCAGGCAGGATTCTCGCGGTCGTCCAGCAGCCCGCGCAGGGCATCTTCCCACACGTCGTCGAGGGGGTTGAAAACCGGCTCTTCAAATTCATCTGACAGACGCTTCAGATAGTCGCGCACGCCGGCTTCCGGCGCCATTTTTTCCAGTTCGTCGACCTTGGAATTTACGACTTCCACCAGGCGCCTGCTCTTTTCTTCGAGGTCCTCCAGCGCAAAGTTCGTGCGCAGCATGAAATTGACCCGGCGCATCACGCCAAGCCAGGCCGTGAAATCGTTTTCGATGCGGATGGTGTTGGTCAATTTCCCCATGTTGGAGAAATCGTAGGTAGGCACCAGGGCGTGCATCCCCGCGTATTCCAGGTCCCGCTCGCTGGCCTGGCTGCAAAGGTAGGAACCAATGCTGGCGCCGCCATGATAATCGGAAAGGTTTACCGCCAGTCTGGCGAATTCGCCCGCCATACGCTTCAGGCTGAAGTTGCAGGAAACAATGCGTTCCCGATCGAAAGGCAACTCGCCGTAAACGCCGCCCAGGCCGACGATGCGTTCGACCTTCAGGTCCGCGGCAAGCTCAAACAGGGCGTTGCTGTAGCGATCGATGTCCAGATGCGGCTCGTCTCCCAAAAAGATCACAACGCCGCATTCACCGCTGCGCGTGAAAAACAGTTCATTGCGCCGGGTTTCCATCGAACGCGGATAACCGTTTTCGAATCGCACCACCGGTCGCACCAGATCGTGCGTGCCGGGAATCTGAAACATGTAAAAGCCCTGGTTGTTGAAACGGCCAATCCGCCTGGCGCTGTTGCGCTGGACCAGATATTTGGGCAGCCCGGAAGACAACGAGCCGGCATCCGCCCACTGGCGCCAGCCGGCGAGCATCACCATGCGCTCTGCCTGCGGTTTGTCCCACAGTTCCACTACGTCAGGCATGGTTTTGCTCCCCTCGTCGTCGGAGCGAGCAGGCAGCGGCGGTCGTCACAGAACGGGCGCACCTGGCCGACGCGCGATGAAGCGTCCGTCGGCGTTCCGACCCAGCCAGTTGTCCCCGTCCACAATCTTGCGCCCCCGCAGCCAGACCTGCCTGGGTCGACCGCGGATCGGCATCCCCTCGTACACGATGTAGTCCGTGCGCATGTGCGTCGTTTCCACGCTCAGCACGTGCTCTTCATTCGGGTCCCAGATGGCGATATCGGCATCCGAACCGACGGCGATGGTGCCCTTCTTCGGGTACATGCCAAAGATTTTGGCCGGATTGCTGCACATTAACTCGACAAAACGCGTGGGCGAAATGCGGCCGCTGTTGACGCCATGTTGCCACATCACCATCATGCGTTCTTCCAGACCCGGCATGCCGTTTGGAATCTTCGCGAAATTGCCGAGACCCAGTTCCTTTCCCGGACGACGGTAGGAGGGGTCCTGGGCTTCGTAGTCGACCCACTCGCTGTTGTCATGCGCCGCCGCCCATTCCTGCCAGGGGCCCACCCCGCCCTTGTACCAGAAGTTGCAGTGGTCGGTGCTGACGTGCTGCAGGGAGCCATCCCGAATTGCCTGCCACAACACGCGGTGGTCGGCGTCGCTGCGAATCGGCGGTGAGCAAATGAATTTGGCGCCCTCGAAGCCGGGCATGGCCAGGTGATCGTCCACGGTCAGGAAAAAGTATTGTGTGCAACTCTCTCCCATCACCGGGTAGCCCAGGGCCCTGCCGCGCTGAATCGCCTCGACGGCCGCGCGCGTGGTGACGTGGACCACGTAAAGCGGGCAACCGGCCAGACCGGCCATGACCACGGCGCGGTTGGTCGCCTCGCCCTCAATCTCCGGCGGCCTCGAACTGGCATGATACTTCGGCTCCACCTTGCCTTCCGCCAGCAGACGCGGCGTTAACTCGGCCTCCACGTCGCCATTCTCGGCATGCACCATGACGATCATGCCCTGCTGCGCGGCCACCTGCATGGCGCGGAACAGGGTCGTGTCGTCGATCTGAAATACGTTCTTGTAGGCCATGAAGAGTTTCAGGCTGGTGATTCCCTCGTCCAGCAGTGAGGGAATCTCTTCCATCACCTCATCGCGCAGGTCGGTGACGGCCATGTGGAAGCCGTAGTCAACCTGCGCCAGGTGAGCGGACTTGGCGCGCCAGGTCTCCAGCCCGTCATGCAGGCTGCCGCCGATGGGCTGGACCACAAAATCGATGTGGGAGGTGGAGCCGCCGAAGGCCAGGGCCCGATGCCCCGTGTCAAAGTCGTCGTTGCTGACCGTGCCGCCAAAGGGCAACTCGAGGTGGGTGTGCACATCAATGCCGCCCGGCATCAGGTACATGCCGTCGCAATCGACGACCTCGTGACCCGCGGCATCCAGTTCCAGGCCGATCAGGGTAACGACTTCGCCCTCGACCAGCACGTCCGCCTTAAGCATGTCGCTGGCGGTGATGACGGTCCCGTTGCGGAACAGGGTCCCCATGGCGTCCTCCTTACTGAAAATGCGGGATGACGTGCTCGCCGTATTCCGCGACGATGCGCTCCTCCTCGCCACACATGAGATAGATGTTGAACTGGGTCACACCCGCGCCCTGCAGGGCCCGCAGTTTTTCGACCTGCGCTTCCGGCGGACCCAGAATGCTGAAACTGTCGATCACCTCGTCCGTTATGAAGCCAAGGTGACCGGCGTCCTTGCTGGCGTGCTCATGATAATCGTAACCGCGGCGCCCCTCGATATAGCGGGTGAAGCTTTCCGGCACCTCTGCAGTCGCGCTGCCATATTTCTCGACGATATCCGCCACGTGGTTGCCCACCATCGCCGGGAACCAGCGCGTCTGTTCGCGGCCTTTCGCCACGTCGCCAACCCAAACGGGCGCCGCCGCCATCACACGGTAACCCGACATGTCGCGCCCGGCCGCTTCTCCGGCCTCCAGCGCCTGGCTCAGAAACCAGCGACAAAGCAGCGGTTCGGCCAATTGGATTACCAGGCCGTCGCCGTGTTCACCGGCCGCCCCGAGCGCGCGCGGGCCATAGGCTGCAATCCAGACCGGCAGTTCATAACCCTCGGCCCAGGGGATCTGTACGGCGTCCGGCGCTTCCTCGTAACGCACAGTGTCGCCGCGCACCATGCCCTTGACGGCGTGCACGAACTCGCACATCCGGGCAATAGTTTTGGGCGTCTTGCCCATGACGCGCATCGAACTGTCGCCCCGCCCCAGACCGATGTCCAGCCTCCCGCCACTCTGCATCGCCAGCGTGGCGTACATGCTGGCCGCTACGGACCAGTCGCGCACGCCCGGGTTGGTGACGCAGGGGCCGAAGCGGATGCTGTCGGTGTGCTCCATGCACATCGCCATCGTCACCCAGGGGTCGCGCCAGAGGATGTGCGAGTCGTAAAACCAGGCGTAACTGAAGCCGGCCAGTTCCGCCTGACGGCAAAGCGCGACGGTCCGTTGTGGACTGATGTCCCCCTTGAAGGTGATCGCGAATTCCATATCGCCCTCCTGTTCAGGGGCTGACCAGGTTTTCGTAGGCGTCGGGGCGGCGATCGCGATAGAACTGCCAGACCTGCCGCACTTCCTCCACCAGGCTCATGTCCAGGTCCCGCACCATGAGTTCTTCCTCGTGGGGGTCACCGACCTCACCGACGAACTCGCCGCGGGGTGTGCAGAAGTAGCTCTGGCCGTAGAAATCGTTGTCGCCGAGGGGCTCAACGCCAACGCGATTGATCGTCCCGACATAGTAGCCGTTGGCGATGGCGTGGCTGGTCTGCTCAATGCGCCACAAGTGCTGCGACAGGCCACGACTGGTGGCCGAGGGGATGAAGACGATTTCCGCGCCATTGAGACCCAGCGCCCGCGCGCCTTCCGGAAAGTGACGATCGTAGCAAATGTAAACGCCTACCGTCCCGACCGCGGTTTCAAACACCGGATAGCCCAGGTTGCCGGGACGGAAATAAAACTTCTCCCAAAAGCCGGCCACCTGCGGGATGTGTGTCTTGCGGTACTTGCCGAGGTAACGACCATCAGCATCGATGACGGCGGCGGTGTTGTAGTAAACGCCGGTCTGCTCTTCCTCATACATCGGCACGATAAGCACCATGCCGGTCTCTTTCGCCAGGTCCTGCATCAGGCGGGTGGTCGGCCCGTCCGGGATGCCTTCGGTGTAGCCATAGTATTTCGTGTCCTGCACCTGACAAAAGTAGGGGCCGTAAAACAACTCCTGGAAGCACATGACCTCCGCGCCCTGGCTGGCCGCCTCATGGGCGTACTTCACGTGCTTTTCGATCATCGTGTCCTTGTCACCGGTCCAGGAGGCCTGCAACAGGGCGCCACGTACCGTGCGAGTCATCGTTACTCTCCCCGAACTACTGGCCGGCGTGCTCGCGGGCCGCGCGTTCCAGTGCGCGTCGCGCCTGTCGCACGTTTATTCCCGGCGCCACTTCCCGATAAAAACGTGCGGCCGTGCTGGCGGCCCGGGCCTGGCCATTTTCACTCACGTCCTCCAGGTCCAGCGCATAGTCATCTGAATCGAGGCCATCGATGGCTTCCAGCGTGATTTCCAGCACGGCTTCGCGGCGAATGCGCATCATTTTCTGGCGTCGCCTTGCACAAGCGCTGGCCCGATCGTTGTTGCCGGCACGTTCATAGTAGTCCGCCAGCCCCTGTTCCAGCCCGATGGCTTGGGTCATGATCGCGCCAAAGGTGTTGAGGGGTGTCATCCCTCAAACCACCGCTCGATGACGACCTTGCGGTCGGTGAAGAAATCGATGGAGTCCAGCCCCTGACCGTGCAGGTCACCGAAGAAGGAGTCTTTCTGGCCGCCGAAGGGGAAGGACGCCGAGGGCGCGGCAACACCGATGTTGACGCCGATGTTGCCGGCATTGACCCGGTACTTGAAGTCGCGGGCGTGCGCGCCGCTGCTGGTGAAGATGCTGGCGGCGTTGCCGTAATTCGAGCGATTGATCAACTCGACGGCCTCGTCATAACTGTCGGCGCGCATCAGGGACAGCACGGGTCCGAATATCTCCTCACGCGCCACGCTCATCTCCGGCGTGACGTCCTCGAGTATGGTTGGCCCCACGAACATGCCGTCTTCGAAACCCTCGACCTGCAGGTCACGACCATCCAGCGAGATCGTCGCGCCTTCGCGTTCGCCCTCCGTAATCATGTTCACGATGCGCTCGCGCGCCTGGGCGCTGACGACCGTGCCCATCTGCGAGGTCTCGTCCAGCCCGTACCCGACCCGCAGGCCGGCCACCTGTTTCACCAGTTCATCCCGCAGGCGGTCATAGGCATCGCCGACTCCAACCGCCACCGCAGCTGCCAGGCAACGCTGACCCGCGCAGCCGTAAGCCGCGCCCAGCACGTTTTTGACGCTGGATTCCATGTCGGCGTCGGGCAGGACGGCGATGTAGTTCTTGGCGCCGCCCTGGGCCTGAACACGCTTGCCGTTTCGCGTGCAGGTCTCGTAGATGATTTTGGCCACAGGACTGGAGCCCACGAAGGATACGCCGGCGATGCCCGGGTGCTCCATGATCGCCTGGGCCGATGTCACGCCGCCATGTACCAGATTGACCACGCCCTCGGGCAGGTCAAGCTCGTCAATCAGCTCGCAGGTCAGTTGCATGCTCAGAGGCGTCTGCGGCGAGGGTTTGAGAATGAAGGTGTTGCCGCAGGTGATGGCCGTCGGCAGGAACCAGATCGGCACCATGAAGGGAAAGTTGAAGGGAGTAATCGCGGCGAACACGCCAACCGGCTGACGGACCGTGGTTTCGTCAATGCCGCTGCTGATGTCCTCCACGCCGTCATTGCGCATCATGAAAGGCACGCCGATGCCAAAATCGATGCTTTCGATGCCGCGCCGCACCTCACCGCGGGCCTCGTCGAGGGTCTTGCCATTCTCGCGCACGACCACTTCGGAGAGGTCGTCAAAACGGTCTTCGACGAGGTTCTTGAAGTGATGCATGAACTGGGCGCGCTCCAGCACCGGTGTTCTGCGCCATTCCCCGAAAGCTTCCCGGGCTGCCTGCACGGCCAGGTCGACGTCTGCGGCGCTGGATTCCGGACATTCGGCCAGCAATTCGCATGTCGCCGGGTTGTGGACCGGGGACCACTCCCTGACGCCGGCTTCTACCCATTCTCCACCAATGTAATTCCTGAGTCTCTCGACCATGACACTCCCGTCCCGCCGGCCAGGGAAACAGCTGCCCGACCGATCCGTTTCAATCTGTGAAGCGCGGAGTTTACCACAGAAAGAAGCCTTGCGTGTGGCGACCCTGCGTTTGACCTGATATCCTGTGCTCTTGCCGCCTGCATTTGCGGACGGCGGGCACGCAAACACGGGAGTACCCTGGATGGCACAACAGAATTCGACGGGCGCCGCGCTGATGGACCGCTACGAGCGCGTCATTTTCCCAGCAGTGGCGCCCTATTATCCGGACCAGCCCCTGGTGGTGGACAGGGCAAGGGGCCAGGAACTGTGGGACAGCGACGGCAAGCGCTATATCGATTTCTTTGGCGGCGTGCTGACGATTTCGGTCGGCCATTGCAACGAGGAAATCACGGCGCGCACCGTTGAGCAACTGCAACGCGTGCAACACACCTCAACGCTCTTCGTCAACGAGATCATGGTGGAAGTCGCCGAGAAGCTGGCGGCGCTGACGCCCGGCGCGCTGCAGAAGTCCTTCTTCACCAACAGCGGCAGTGAGGCTGACGAGACCGCCGTTCTGGCGGCGCGTTGCTACACCGGCAACAACGACGTTATTGCCCTGCGGCACGCCTACTCCGGTCGTACGCTGCAGGCAATGAGCCTGACAGCCCACGGCAACTGGCGCCTGGGCAACGTCGTTGACCCCTACGTAAAGCACGTCCGGTCGCCCTATACCTACCGCACGCCACTGGATCTTTCTCCGGAAGAAGTGGTGGACCTCTGCATCGCCGACCTGGAAGAAATGATCGCCACCTGCACGAATGGCCGCATTGCCGCCTTCATCGCCGAACCGATTCAGGGCGTTGGCGGCTACATTGTGCCGCCGGAGGACTATTTCGGACGCGTGGCCCCAATCATTCGCGCGGCCGGCGGCGTCTTCATCAGCGATGAAGTGCAGACTGGCTGGGGCCGCACCGGAGAACGCTGGTGGGGCATTGAACACTGGGGCGTGGAACCGGACATCATGACCTTTGCCAAGGGAATGGGCAACGGCTACCCCGTTGGCTGCACCATCGCGAGCGCGGAAGTCGCTGATGCGCTGCCTGGCATGACTTTCTCCACATTTGGTGGCAATCCGGTCTCGATGGCCACCGCACTGGCGACCATCGAATATATGGAACGCAATCAGGTGCAGGTAAACGCTGAAGTACAGGGCACGGTCCTGCGCGACAAACTGGAAGAACTGGAAGCCGAATTCGATTTCATCGGCGAAGTGCGCGGCATGGGCCTGATGCAGGCCCTGGAGATCGTCAAGCCAGGCCCGACGCGCGAGCCGGATGCCGACCGGGCTGCCGGCATCATGGCCGGGGCGCGTGAACAGGGACTGTTGATCGGCAAGGGCGGTTTGCACGGCAACGTCGTTCGTATTGCGCCCATGCTCAACGTGGACAACGGCAGCATGCAGGAAGGCTGCGAGTTGCTGGCGCGGGCGGTCACCTCCGCCGCCGGCTGAGCCGGTATGAAGTGAGCCAAACTTCCCTGTTGGGTGCGGAGGAGGCGAGGGCGCTACAACCCATTCGCCGCCTGTTTCCCCTGCTCCTGGCCATCGCCGCCGCCCTGTTGGCGGCGACGCTTTTGCAGCGGCTGAACAGCGAAAGCGCTGAAACGCTGATTTTGGACAGCACCCCCGGTGAGTTGGGGCAATGGGTCGCCGCCCAGTCGGAAGAGGACGAACCGCGCTCCCTCCTGGGTCAGTTGGCGCGGTCCCAGGCCCTGAATGAAGGCCTTGAAGGTCTTCCAGAGGAACGTCTGGTTGCCTGGGCGCGGGATTTGCTGCTTCTCTTCGCGGTCCTGCACGTCGCCGCAATTCTGGTCGCCGTTTCAGGTCTGATTCTTCACAGAAACTGGCACAGAGCGGCCCTGGTGGCCGCCCTGTTGTTGACCATGGCCTGGCTGTTTGTATTGCCACCGGGCGAGCAAAACGAGAACCTCGCGCTCATTTTGCCCTGCGGCCTGGCCCTGCTGCTGTCCCTCATCCTGCTGCAACAGACCGCGACGAAGACGCTCGGCTTTGTTTTAATCGTCTCCATGTTGCTGTTGGGCGTACAGACGGCCAAGCTTTTCGCGGCGTCGCGCAACTATCGCATCACCACGGCGCTTCCGCCCTGGCGATACACCACCCTGGCCAACCTGGATGCCGCCCTGAATGCGCTTGCAAGCGGCGAAATCGACGCCGTCCTGGCCGACCGCCGGGACCTGCGCGACATGCTCGCGCCCGTGCCCGCCGATCCTGACGTCGACCCCCGTGAAACGGATTGGCCAACCCTGCGCTATCACACGCGCCTTGACAGCGATGAGTCGCTGTTGGGCATTTTCCCGGTGACACCCCGCTTTCCCGGCCGACTGGCGTTGGCGATACCAGTCGAAAGCGGCCTGACTGCCGTGTCGGACCTGCATTCGCTGCGCCTGGGAGCCGTGGCCGGCGACTACGCCGTCGACCGCTACCTGGCTCAGGACCGTCACCTGGTCCTGCTGGACATGAAGATCTTCAATGACATCAACCTGCCCCACTTGCAGCAAATCACCGAAGCGCTGTTGCAACCCGCACGGCGCAACGGGCCGCTCCTGCTCTCGCGCATTCTTGTGGAAGCTGCCGGGCACACCTGGGGCGAAGCGGTACTGGGATTCACCTTCGGCGCCAGCCTTGGTTTTGTGCTGGGCACTGTGTTCGCGCATTTCAGGGCCCTGGAAAGAGGGCTGCTGCCATACGTTGTGGCTTCCCAGACCGTGCCCATCCTTGCCATCGCGCCCATGGTCGTCATCTGGCTTGGCGCCGGACCACTCTCCGTCGCGGCCATTTCCTCCTACCTGACCTTCTTTCCGGTCACGATCAACACCTTGCGCGGACTGCGTTCGCCCCACCCCAACGCCTTTGAGTTGATGAATTCCTGGGCCGCCAGCCGCTGGCAAATCATGTGGAAACTGCGTTTTCGCGCGGCACTGCCCTACCTCTTCACGGCGCTGAAGATCTCGGCGACGGCCAGCGTGGTGGGCGCCATCATCGGCGAATTGCCATCCAGCATTCGCAGCGGCCTGGGCCGCGCCATTCTGGACTTTAGTTCGGATTACAGCGCGATCTCCACTCCCAAACTCTGGGGCGCCATTCTCGTCGCGGCGTCCGTGGGGATGCTTTCCTTCCTGATCGTCAGCCTGGTGGAGTGGCTGGTCCTGCGCAACAGCGGCGGGAGGACGTGATGGCTGCCAGGGTCATTGAGGCCCGCCAGATCAACAAGGTCTTCAACCCTGACCGTGAGGAGCAGGTCATCGCGCTGCAGGACATTGACCTCACGGTGGCATCCGGCGAATTTGTGTCGCTCATCGGCCCCTCCGGCTGCGGCAAGTCTACGCTGTTGCGCCTCATTGCCGACCTCATCGAGCCCAGCACGGGGGATCTTCAGGTCAATGACAAGTCGCCGCATCAGGCCCGCATCGACCGCGACTACGGCATGGTGTTTCAGGCAGCGACCCTGCTCGAATGGCGCAGCGTACGCAAGAACATCGAATTGCCGCTGGAAATCCACGGCTTCGCCAAACAGGAGCGGCGGGAAAGGGCCCAGGCCGCGCTGGAACTGGTGGAACTGGGCAGCTTTGGCGACCACTGGCCCTGGCAACTGTCAGGCGGCATGCAGCAGCGCGTCGCCATCGCAAGAGCCCTGGTGTTCCATCCTTCGCTGCTCCTGATGGACGAACCCTTCGGCGCGCTCGATGAGTTCACGCGGGAACGTATGAACATGGAATTGCTGCGCATCTGGCGCGAGACCGATACGACGATACTCTTCGTCACCCACAGCATCGCCGAGGCCATTTTTCTTTCGAGTCGCGTCGTCGTCATGTCGCCCCGCCCCGGGCGAATCACCTCGATTGTCGACATCGATTTGCCCCGACCGCGCAGCTTCGAGACACGGTCCCGGCCCCGCTATCACGAACTTGTGGCCGAGGTGCGGGAAGTGCTGCGCGATGCCCACGTCCTGGAGTAGGCGGTGAAGCGCAGGAGCTTGCGGTCGCGCATCCAGAGACTGGCGCCGACCCTGCTGGTCGCCATCATATTCCTTGGCACATGGGAACTGGGAGTTCACCTGCTTGGCATTCGCGAATTCATCTTGCCGCCGCCCAGCAGCATCCTCTCCGAATTCTCGGAGGAGTTGCAGATCTTCATGGGCGCCAGCGGCGAGTCCATTCTGTTCAGCGCGGCCCGGGCGACGCTCTGGTCGGCGGTCGGGGGCTTCGTCATCGGTTGCGGCGCCGGCATTCTGACCGCCCTCGTCACGTCCCGCTGGACGATCATCAGCGAAGCGACCATGCCTTTCGCCATCGCCGCCAATTCCGTCCCCATCATCGCCTTCGCTCCGATCATGAACAACTGGTTCGGCATCACGAACCCGGCCTCAAAAATGGCCATCGTCGCGGTCATTGTGTTTTTCCCCGCCATGATCAATACGGTACGCGGCCTGACCCTGGTGGATCCGGGACAGCTGGAACTGATGGAGTCCTGGGCTGCCAGCCCGGCGCGCGTGCTGCGCACCCTGCGCATTCCCAATGCGCTGCCCTTCATCTTCAGCGCCTTGCGGGTGGCCAGTTCACTCAGCGTGATCGGCGCTGTAGTCTCGGAATTCTTCGGCGGGCCCCGCGCCACGCTGGGCGTTTACATCACCCAGGAAGCGTCTGGCTTCAACTTCGCCAGCGCCTGGTCGGCCATCCTGATGGCCTCGCTGATTGGCATCACCTTTTACGTCGTGGTGCTCTTGCTTGAGCGTTGGCTCATGCCCTGGCACCGTTCCCTCGGCGATTCGGGTTGAGCCAGGCGACTCGAGCGCCAGGTTCCGGATTGTCTCCGCAGGGACTTGTCGGTCGCTCATCCTGATAGTCACCTTGCCTCCGCTGGAACAATCGAATTGAACCGGGAAAAAGGACAACAAAATGAAAGTCATCGTTTTTGCCGATATGGAAGGGGTCAGTGGCATCGTGACCTGGGGCCGGGTAGGCAGTGGCAAACCGATGTATGACGAGGGGCGCAGGTTGTTCACCGCGGAGGTCAATGCAGTCGTGCGCGGGGCCAGTCGGGCGGGTGCGAAAGAAATCGTCGTGGTGGACGTGCATGGCGCCGGCGGTGACAACAAGGGCAATTCCCTCATTCCGGAGATGCTAGAGCCAGACTGCGAGTGGGTGGCGCATCATCCTGGAACGCGCTACACGGAGTTGCTTGAACAGGGCGCCGACGCCTGCCTGATGGTTGGCTACCACGCTCGCGCCCACACGCCGGATGGCGTCCTGAGCCACACGGTCACCAGCGTGAAGTGGCGCAATTTCTGGTTCAATGACGTGTTGGTCGGCGAGATCGGGATCAACGCGGCGCTCTGCGGGCACTACGGCTGCCCGGTGTTGCTCGTGACGGGCGATGTCGCCGCCTGCCGCGAAGCGACGGCGCTGCTGGGCGACGGGCTGACGACGGTCGCCGTCAAGCGCGGGCTGACGCGTTATTCCGCCCGGCAGATCCCGCCCGTCCGCGCCCGCAAAATGATTGAAGAGGGAGCACTCCTGGCCCTGCAGGACCTCGAGGCCGTTGCACCCTTCGTGCCTTCCCCGCCTGTGACTGTAACGGCCGAGATCACCATGGCGGAGATGATGGAGGATTTCCGCGGCAGGCCGGGGGTGGAACTGGACTATGACTCGCTGAAGATCACCAGCCGCGCCGACACCTGGATGGAGGCCTGGGACCAGTTCTGGCCCTGGTCCGTCTGATCCAGGAGCCAGGACGGCGATGAAATCGCTGTCAAGCAAGCCTCGCTCGCGATGAACCCGGGTCCTCCAGCCGCGCTCAGGGAGCATGCTCCTGCCCTTCTGCTGACTGCCTTGCCCGCTGACGAGCCCGCCGGTTACTATCCCCGGCGTGGGTGATCGTCTTTGCGCCGAAGCGACTCAAGGGACTGCATCATGAAAATCCTGATCATGACCGATATGGAAGGCGTCAGCGGCATCGTGACCTGGGGGCGCGTGGGCAGCGGCAAGCCGATGTACGACGAAGGCCGCCGGCTGTATACGGAAGAGGTCAACGCCGCGGTTAGGGGCGCCGCGCGCGCAGGGGCAACGGAGATTGTCGTGGTGGACTGTCACAACGCCGGCGGCGACAACAAGGGCAATTCCCTGTTGCCGGAATTGATCGACCCCGCCTGCGAGTGGGTGGCGCATCACCCCTGGACGCGCTACACGGAATTGCTTGAGCAGGGGGCTGACGCCTGCCTGATGGTCGGTTACCACGCGCGCGCCCACACACCGGATGGCGTTCTGAGCCACAGCATCACCAGCGTCAAGTGGCGCAACCTGTGGATCAATGGAGAGCTGGTCGGCGAAATCGGCGTGAATGCGGCGCTCTGCGGGCACTACGGCTGCCCCGTGCTGCTGGTCACCGGCGACGAGGCCGCCTGCCGCGAAGCGACGGAGCTGGTCGGCGATGGGCTGACGACCGTCGCCGTGAAACGCGGGCTGACGCGCTACTCCGCCCGCCAGATTCCGCCCGTGCGCGCCCGCGGTATGATCGAGGAAGGGGCCTGGCGTGCGCTGCAGGACCTCAAGGCTGTCCCGCCCTGGGTGCCTTCGTCGCCGGTCACCATCACCGCCCAGATCACCATGGCGGAAATGATGGAGGACTTTCGCGGCAGACCGGGGCTGGAACTGGACTATGACTCGCTGAAGGTCCACAGCCGCGCCGACACCTGGCTGGAAGCCTGGGACCAACTGTGGGACTGGTCCGTCTGATCGAAGTCAAGACAGCGGCGGCAGTCCTTACACAAACTTAAGCGTGAAACCATGCCGCTGGCCGCCATGCTGTCTTCCTCAATCCTGTGCCAATATACGCCGATTCGCGCTATACTCCGGGACTTGCAGGTATCCCGTTTATTTCAGCAATGGGAGGATGACCCAATGCGGAACCTGACAGTACTACTTATTCTGGTCGTTTTGCTTACGGGAGTGGCCTTCGTTTCGGCCGATGGCCACTTGACTCCGATCAAATTGCAGTTGCAGTGGGTCGCGCAGTCCCAGTTCGCCGGCTACTTCGCCGCCGTCGATCAGGGTTTCTACGCTGACGAAGGCCTTGACGTGACCATTCTCGAAGGCGCGGTTGAAATCGTGCCCCAGCAGGTCGTGACTTCCGGCGGCGCTGAATTCGGCCTCGCCTGGGTGCCCAAGGTACTGGAATCGCGCGAGGCCGGCGCCAATCTGGTCAACATCGCGCAGGTCTTCCAGCGCAGCGGCACTTTGGAGGTCTCCTTCGTCGATACCGGCATCGAATCGGTTGAGGACTTCGAGGGCATGCGCATCGGCACCTGGGGCTTCGGCAACGAGCATGAGCTCTTCGCCGCCATGCGCGCCGTCGACATCGACCCCAACAACCCCGAGGACGTCACCGTCGTGCAGCAGCCCTTCGACATGTCGCTGCTGCTCAATGGCGAGCTCGATGCCGCCCAGGCCATGACCTACAACGAATACGCCCAGGTGCTGGAAGCCGTCAATCCCGACACCGGCGAACTCTATCAGCCGGAAGACCTGAACGTCATCAACTTCAATGACGTCGGTACCGCCATGCTGCAGGACCACGTCTTCGTCAACGCCGACTGGCTGGCGGAAGAGGGCAACGAGGACATTGCGGTCTCCTTCCTCAAGGCCAGCTTCCGCGGCTGGATCTACTGCCGCGACAACCCCGACGAGTGCGTTGAGATCGTGCTGGAGAACGGCTCGACTCTGGGCGAGAGCCACCAGACCTGGCAACTCAACGAGATCAGCAAGCTGATCTGGCCCTCGCCGAACGGCATCGGCATCATGGACGAGGACCTCTGGGCCCAGACCGTGGCCGTCGCCATCGAAGGCGAGGTCATCAGCGAGGACCCGGGCATGGACGCCTACCGCAGTGATCTGGCGCAGGCTGCTCTTGATTCACTGTCCATGAGCATGCCCGACACCGACGTGACCGGCGACATGTGGATGCCAGTTGAGGTCATGCTGCGCCCTGGCGGCGAGTAGTCGACGAGACTGGTGCCCTTAGCCAGAGTGGGGGCGAGACCAAGACCGGCCCGCCCCTGCTAATCCAGGATTGAAGACCTGTGTGGGCGACTCTGTGAGTCGCCCACATGATGTGATGCTGTCGCGCTTCT
This sequence comes from Anaerolineaceae bacterium, assembly GCA_026708325.1. Classification (GTDB taxonomy): domain Bacteria; phylum Chloroflexota; class Anaerolineae; order Aggregatilineales; family Phototrophicaceae; genus JAGWBD01. The sequence continues at coordinate 584,285 of JAPOVC010000014.1, forward strand.
ACTGGTTTCGACAGACGGAGAAACATGACTAACCCGCCCGCGCCGCTATTTCGAGATCCAGTCTACGATGGCGCCACTGATCCGACCGTGATTTGGAATCGACAAGAAGGCACCTGGTGGCTGCTCTACACCAGTCGGCGAGCCAATGTGTCCTGTCGCGGCGTCGCCTGGGTGCACGGGACGGACATCGGCATCGCCAGTTCCGCCGACCGCGGGCGCGCCTGGCGCTACCGCGGCACGTTGGACGGGCTCGAGTTTGAGCCGGGTAGAACCACTTTTTGGGCGCCCGAGGTCATTTGGCACAATGATCTGTACCACATGTATGTGAGTTATGTGCGCGGCGTGCCCCACGATTGGACCGGGGCGCGCGCAATCGTGCATCTGACCAGTGAAAACTCGTGGCGGTGGCGGCACGAAAGCATCCTCGCCTTGTCATCCGGGCGCGTGATTGATGCGGCGGTGCATCGTATGCCTGGTGGCCATTGGCGCATGTGGTACAAGGACGAAGTCAATGGCTCGCACACCTGGGCGGCCGACAGCGATGATCTGTATCACTGGACGGTACACGGTCCGGTCATCACCGATTGCGCGCACGAAGGAGCGAATGTCTTTCGCTGGCGCGGCAGCTACTGGCTGATCATCGATCATTGGGACGGGCTGGGCGTGTATCGGTCGGCGGACGCCGAAAATTGGCGCCGCTGCGCTAACATCCTCGACACGCCGGGCTTGCGCAGAGACGATGGCGCGATTGGCGCACATGCTGATGTATTGGTGAATGGCGAGCGCGCATTCATCTTTTGCTTTACGCATCCGGAGTGGGATCGGAAAGCGCTTTACGGCATGGACGAGATTCATCCGACACATGTCAAGCGAACGGCGCTGCAAGTGGCCGAACTTGAGTGGCGAGATGGCATGCTGATTTGTGATCGCGACAGGGACTTCGACTTTAGGCTGCTGCCCGGATGATGCGCCGCAGCCGCTCGGCGGAAGCAAATAGGGCGAGCCAGGGCTCGCCGCCAAAATTACGTGGTTGGGGTGTCCCGCGTTAACTCCCATGCATGGCGCGCTTTCGGGCCAGCATGCGCTCGCGGGCTTCCGGTCTGCCGTCATGGACGATGTGGATGTGACCGGAGAGACGTGGGAGCCGGTCGAAATAGAGCTGCGTCCTGGCGGCGAGTAGTCGCCGACGGAAACACCATCAACACAACACGCCCGCCTTCCGGTGGGCGTGTTTCGCTTTCTCCGATTTCGGAGGATGAGAATCATACACAATCCGCCGGCGCCATTGTTGCCCATTTCAATGACGCCTGGCATCACCAAAGCCCAGGACGTCTCCGGGACCTTGAGCTTCCTGAGCTGGTATACGCAAGATTGGTACCAGCCGCTGCTGGACGCCTTCCTGAAACGCTATCCCGATGTGGAGATCGACTATCAGAATGTGCCGGCGGCGGGAGGGCAGTACGGCCAGCGCCTGCAGTTGTTGGCGAGTTCTGGCGAGCTACCCGATTTGTTTTACGTTCAGCCGCCCACCACGCTGCTCGCGCAAAACGGTCACCTGGCCGATCTCAGCCACCTGGATGTTGTCCAGGCCTTGCCCGAGGGATTCACAGCCCTGTACACCCATGACGGCAGCACCTATGCCTACGCGCCCGATGCCTGGATTGGCGGCGTTTTCTACAACAAGGCCCTGTTCGCCGAGAACGATATCGTCGTGCCCGAGACCCTTGCTGATCTCCTGGCGGCCGCCGCGGTGTTTCATGAGATGGGCATCAAGCCGATAAGCTTCAGCGCTGATAATCTGGTGGACATGGTCTTCTACGGACATAACACAGAAGTCCTGTCGCAAGACCCCGGCTTCAATTCCAGGATCGATACCGGCGAGGTCACCTTTACCGAGGGCTATCTGGATGCCTTCAACACCTGGAAGACGGAATGGGTCGATACGGGCTACGTCAGCCAGGATATGGCCGCGATTACTGATCCCCAGCGCTTTGACGAATTTGCTGTCGGGGAAGCCGCGATGACGATCTCGGGTCCCTGGGCTATCGGGGGCATGCTTGAAACCAATCCGGAGCTTGATCTGGGCATCTTCTCCTACGTCGGGACGACCGCGGACCGGGAGTACACAATCGGCGCCGTGAACGTCGGTTTGGCAATATCTTCACAAGCGCAGAATCCGGCGGCGGCGGAAGCCTTCCTCAACTTCCTCGGTTCGGAAGAAGGCCTGGGCATCTACCAGTCCATCACCGGCAATTTCCTTGGTGTCGAGGGCATCGACTATGACGTCCATCCCGTCATGGAGCCGATGAGAGCAGTCGGGGCGAGCGGCAATTTTGCCTTTCCGCCCGTCTTCTGGACCAATCTCGGCACACTGTTTCCGATGTTTGTCAAAGGCTCCCAGGAGATCCTGCTGGGCGTGCTGACCCCGGAAGAACTCGTCGCTGAACTCGATGCCAAACAGGCGGAGTTGATGGAAGGCGGGGGCTGAGGCAAGGGTCACCGCAACAACGTCATGATCACGGCAGGTCTGTCATGTGCAGGCCTGCCATCTTTCCAATACCCTGCAATTCAGCATTTATCATGTCGTTTGCACGCCAGGCGCCGTCGCTGACAGAAGCATGCCCGGCTTTCATGGCGACCGTCCGGTAGCCGGATGATGCGGGAAATGCCGAAAAAGACGCTTGATCAGTCGTTCAGAAACGAGCTTCCCTGGCTGCTGCTGGTTGCACCGGCCTTCCTCATCTACACTGTCCTGACCATCATTCCGCTGTTTCACACCTTTTTCTATTCTTTCACCAACTTCAACGGTCTGGCGCCCAACCCGGATTTCGTGGGCCTGGACAACTACCTTCGGGTTTTTTCTACCAGAGCAGTCTCCACTTCCTTTTCGAACAGCATCGTATACGCGGTAGCCGTACCTCTCATCATCACGCTGCTGGCGATTCCACTGGCCTTGCTGCTGGATTCGCAGATGCGCACGCGCCACCTGCAGCGCGCCATATTCTTCTTCCCCTCGGTCATCAGCGCCCTGTTTCTGGGCTATATCTGGAACTTCGTCCTGTCACCATCATCCCAGGGGTTGATCAACAGCCAGCTACTGTCTTCCGGCCAAAGGAAAATGCTTCTGCTGGCGGACCCGAAGGCAGCGATGGCCCTGCTGATTCTCGTGACCGTCTGGACGAGCACCGGCTGGCACTCGTGTATCTATCTCGCCAACCTGCAGGTGATTGACCAGGCGCTCTACGAGGCAGCCAGTATCGACGGCGCCGGTGCCATGCAGAGATTCCGCTTCATCACCTTCCCCAACCTGGCGCCGGCCATGACGATCAGCGTGCTCTTTCTGCTGCTGAACAGCTTGAAAGTCTTTGACCTGCCCTTTTCCCTGACCGAAGGCGGACCCGGTTATGCGACAACCATGGTCACCCAGTCGATCATTACCGAAGGAATCAACTCCAACCGTATCGGCTTCGCATCGGCCATGTCGATCATGTTTCTGGCCCTGATTGCTCTGGTGACCTTTTTCCAGGTCGGCGTCATGAGCAGACGCGAAGAGAAACTGGCATGAGAAAGAAATACACGCCGACCACACTTTTCACCGAGTTCATCTTGCTCGCCGTCTGCATCGTATTCATGGTCCCGATTTATTACCTCTTCGTCAGCACGTTCAAGACGCAGCGGGAAATCGTCGAGGCGCCGCTGGCCTTGCCGAGCAGCCTCAACCTTGTGAACTACATGCGCGCGCTGGAGACCATGGACTTCTTCCGGCACTTCTTTAACTCGCTGCTCATCACGTCGCTGTCTGTAATCCTGATCGTCGTTTTGGGTTCGATGGCAGCCTATGCCATCGCGCGGCGCCCCAACCGACTCACGAAATTTCTGCGCTCCTACTTTCTGATTGGATTCATGGTCCCGCTGCAAACCACCATGCTGCCCCTGTTTCTGATCATGAAGCACCTTGGCCTGATCAATACCTATCAGGGATTGATCTTTCTCCATAGCAACGGCGCTGTATTCGCGCTCTTCCTGTACACAGGTTTTATCCGGGCCATGCCACGGGACCTGGAAGAGGCGTCTTTCGTCGACGGCGCCGGCGTGTTTCGCACTTTCTGGCAAATCGTATTTCCCCTGCTGCGACCGGTCACGGCCACGCTGGTCATTTTCAACACGATCTGGATCTGGAACGACTTTCTCCTCAGCTACCTGTTCCTGAGTTCGAATGACAAGTCAACCCTGATTATGCAGGTCTACAACGGCGTCGGCCTGTACTTCACCGACTGGTCCATCATGATGCCTGTGCTGGTTCTGGCGGTGACGCCCATGATCATCTTCTATATCGTTATGCAGCGGCATATCGTCGCTGGTTTGACCGCGGGCTCCTTGCGAGGATAGCGCAAGGTCACTCTCCGGATATCGGAGCGACCCGCGAAAAAAACACGGCCGCGTTGTGCGGGCGTGTTTCTCTTGTCGCTTTTGGCCTTAACTGCCATGCATGGCGCGTGTCCGTGCCAGCATCTTTTCCCGCATTTCCGGCGAGCCGTCGTGGCTGGTGCCGAACCAGTAGTCGAAGGGAAACTCTGGCTCGCCGTAGTTGCACTCGAAGTACCGGTGATGCAACTGATGGAAGTACGAGGCCACCGGCACTTTCACGTTGTCCTTGACGACCGCTTCCTCGAAGCCGACGTGACCCTGGGCCGCGGAGAGCGCGGCGTGATGCCCGATCAGGATCGCATGGATGGGATGCGAGGGCACGATGAAGAAAATCAGCGGGCCGGTGAAGTACAGCAGGTGCTCGATCGGGTGCATCGAGAGGCCGGACCATGGGCCGATGTTGATGTTCTTGTGATGCAGGTAGTGCGCGGCCTTGTAGAGCGGCTTGACGTGCAGCAGTCGATGCGTCCAGTAGAAGTGGAACACCCGCCACATCGGGATCAGGGCAAGAATGACGATGAAATAGACCGGCTGCTCGCGCGGGTCAATCCAGGGGAAGTGGTTGTTGGCGTAGCCCCAGAGCATGAAGGCCTCAAACAGCGTCCAGATGGTCACGCCGCTGGCCAGGCTCCAGAAAATGTTGTCCCGCACCTGGTCATTCCACAGGAACTGCCGCTTGCCCTTCCCCATCCAGTCCGGCGTGTACTTGTACTGGAATCCCTGCACCTTGCGCGACCAGAACCAGATGTGCAGGGCGCTGGTGAAGACAAACATCATGACCAGGTTGCGCGCGAAAATCTCAAGCATCCAGTCGGCCCGGAATTTGGCGGTGCGCGACAGTTCCGGCGTCAGGTACAACCAGGTCAACGCCGCTACGACCATGTAAAAGATGTTCCAGGGCCAGAGGTGATGATAAATCCACTTGACGACCGCCATGGGTCGGGGCGGCCAGGCGAACATCGGATTGGGGGCGCCGATATCCTTGTCCGGCTGCCAGTAACCGCGCTCGTCGCGCGGCATGCCGTCAGCAAGGCCTTCTCTCTCTGCGCTTTGCTGTGCCATGGTATGTCAATCTCAAAATGGTTGTCTGTTGCAAGCATATCGCCGGGTTGCGCCCTGTGCAAAATTGCCTTGGCAGAACGTTGGATCGCTTACTCGCCGGCGGTGTTCAAAACAATGCCTCGCATAAAATGCTTTTGTAGCGCAAAAAACAGGATGAGCGTGGGAATTGACGCTGTCAGCGCGCCGGCCATCTGTTGCGGGATGCTGCCCTTGCCGTATGTGCCCGAGAGCATCGCCAACGATGTCATGACCGGTCGCACATCGTCTGACTTCGCCAGAACCTGCCCAAAGAGAAAATCATTCCATATCCAGCTGAACTGCGTCACAAACAGAAAAAGAGCGGGCGCTTTCGCCATGGGAAGCACAATGCGCAACCAGGTTTGAAAGGAAGATGCCCCGTCCAGTGATGCTGCTTCGATCACTTCCCCTTGCATTCCGATGAAGTAGTTGCGGAAGACAAATATACAGAAGGGCACAGCAATGGCCGAGTAGAACAGCAGCATTCCCGCGCGCGTATCGTATAGCCCGACCGTCTGGTACATCTGAAACAGGGGCATTAGATACATCTGAAAGGGGAAGACAGTGCCGCTGTAGATGATCAGAAACCAGAAGAAAGGGAAGCGGATTTTCAGCATGGCAATGGAATATGCCGCCGATGACGCCACGATAACGGCCGTCAGCGAACCGACGGATGCGTAAATGAGACTGCTAACGAGCCCGTTGCCAATGCCTGACAATTCGGAAGCGGAAGCAATGTTGTCGAGGATCATTGCCGCATTTTCAGGGAGAGCCAGGATTGCGCTTTGCGATTGCTCCCGCGGGGTCTTCATACTGCTCAGCGTCACAATGGCCAGTGGGGTAACCCAGGCCAGCGCGAACAGGCATAGCAGCCCCAGGACGAGGTACCGGTCAAGAGATTGTTTCCCTGTCGAAAGTCTCTGAATCACAGGGCGCTTCTCTTTAAGGTGGCTCGCAAATAAAAGACAGAAAATGCTATCACAATCGTCGACAGTATCACCGCCACCGCCCCGGCATAACCCATTCGCCACATGATAAAGGCCTGGCGGTACATCGTCACCGCCAGCGTTTCGGATGAGCGACCGGGTCCGCCCTGGGTCATCACCCAGACCAGATCAAAGGTCATAAAACTTCCGATGACCGACATGATGACGACGATCGCTGTGATGGGTCGGAGCAAGGGCAGTTTGATGCGCCAGAAGAGGGTGCGCTCACCAGCGCCGTCTATCTTGGCCGCTTCGATGAGTTCTGGCGGTATGGTCTGCAAGCCAACGAGAAACAGCACCATGCTCGGTCCAAGCGCGCGCCATGAAGATGCGACGATCATCGCCAGCGTGTTGGTCGGCGCAAAAACCATCCATGGGCGCGTCAGGGCATCAAGACCGACCCAGCGCAGTGTTTCATTCAGGACGCCGTGGTTCGTGTAGACGTAGCTCCAGATGGCGGCGACCACCGTAGTCGACAATATCGCCGGCAGATAGATTAGCGTTTTCAGGACTCGCTGCCCGGGGATGCGCTCCAATACCACCGCCAGCAGCAGGCCGCCCCCGACCGGCAGCAGCAAGCTCCCCCCGGTCCACACCAAAGTGTTTGTGAACGACCTGGTAAATGTAGGATCGCGGATCGCGTCAATGTAGTTTTTCAGGCCCGCAAAAAGGGGCGGGGTAATCAGATCCCAATCGGTAAAGCTGATGGCAATGGTATGCGCGACCGAATACAACAACAGCCCGCCTACGAGCAATAGCGCAGGCAAAAGATAAAGATAAGGCTCTATCTTGCGGAACAGCGCCTGCGCCCGCGTGGGCGCCGCCGGCGACGCCCGGTCCAACGGTGTACCCGGGACCTTATGTCGAAGCGGTTCAGTGCTCACCTGGTTAGTTTCGGGCAACCCGCCCGCCTGCAATCAAGATGGTTGGAGAGGCGCATGACACGCCTCTCCAATTCCGGATTCTATTCGCCGCCGGCGCTTGCCCAATAAACCTGAGCAATCTGCTCCGCGCCGTCCAGAACCGTCTGCAAGGCGGCCGGATCGATCACAAATTGACCGAGCAAATCGACCACCTGCTCGACGATTTGTGGCGGCGTGGCTTCCCAGTAGCGCGTATAGAGCTCGTATTCGCCATTGGCGACCGCATTCGCCAAATCCACCAGATGTCCCGGGCGCGTCTCTTCGGGCGCCAGCAGATTCGGCGAGTTGATGTCGCTGGTTTCCGCCCAAATCGTTTGCGCTTCCAGGCCCATAAAGTAATCGGCAAACTCGAGCGCGA
>JAPOVC010000019.1 GCA_026708325.1 Anaerolineaceae bacterium
CCATGCGCTCCGCGGACTGGCTGATCGACCTGGGGCCGGGCGCGGGCGAGCGCGGTGGCCAGGTGGTTGCCGAGGGTCCGCCGGAGCAGGTCGAGCAGGTTGAGGAAAGCCTCACGGGCGCCTATCTCTCCGGCCGTCTGCGCATTGACGTGCCGGAGTCGCGTCGACCTGGCAGCGGGCATGAACTGGTCATGCGCGGCGCCAGCGAGAACAACCTCAAGGGCATCGACGTGAGTTTGCCGCTGGGCACCCTGATCTGCATCACCGGCGTCAGCGGCAGCGGCAAGAGCACCCTGATGATCGACACCCTATACCGTCAGCTGGCGCGACGCCTGAACAACAGTCGGGAACGACCCGGCGCGCTGGCAGCGCTGGACGGCGCCGGGCACGTCGACAAGATCATCAACATCGACCAAAGTCCCATCGGTCGCACGCCGCGCAGCAACCCCGGCACCTACACCAAGATGTTTGACGGCATTCGCCAACTCTTCGCCGAACTGCCGGAGAGCAAAATCCGCGGCTACATGCCCGGACGTTTCAGCTTCAACGTCAAGGGCGGCCGCTGCGAGAATTGCCAGGGGCAGGGGCAATTGCAGATCGAGATGCAGTTCCTGCCCGACATATATGTCACCTGCGAAGTGTGCGGGGGGGCGCGCTACAATCGCGAGACGCTGCAGGTGCGTTATCGTGACAAGAGCATCGCCGACGTGCTGGACATGACCGTCAGCGAAGGGCTGAAATTCTTCGCGAACATCCCTCCCATTCTCAACAAGCTGAAGACGCTCGACGCGGTGGGACTGGGCTACATTCGCATCGGTCAGCCGGCCACCACGCTCAGTGGCGGCGAGGCGCAGCGCGTCAAACTCAGTCGTGAACTGGCGAAGCGCGCTACCGGCCAGACGCTCTACATCCTCGACGAGCCTTCCACCGGCCTGCACGCGGCCGACGTCAAGCGTCTGATCGCCGTATTGCAGCAACTTGTCGACAACGGCAACACGGTGCTGGTCATCGAGCACAATCTGGACATCATCAAGGTGGCCGACTGGATCGTCGATCTTGGGCCCGAGGGCGGTGACGCGGGCGGTGAGGTCATCGCCACCGGCACGCCCGAGGACGTCGCCCTGCAGGAGACCAGTTACACCGGGCAATGGCTGCGGCCAGTCCTGGCGCGACCGGAGGCCCTGAGCGAAGCGGTCTGAAACCACTTGAGGGAGGCAGCATGTTGCGTAACCTGAACAGCATCCAGGTGGAGCGCGCGCTGCGCGAGGAGGGTCCGGGCCCTCCCTTTCCGCCGGCGGCGGACCGCGGGGCCTGGGAGGCGGTCCGTGCCGGTCTGGGGGAAGAAGAGTGCCGGCGACTCATCCAGCGGGGAGAAGAGGCGGTCCACGCCGGCATCACGGCCCTGCCGGCCACGCTTTTTCTGGAATTCCAGCGCATCGGTGAGCGCAATGCCTATGACAGGAACTGGGTTCTGCGTCGGCGCGGTCTGAACTGGATGACGCTGGCCGAGTGCCTTGAGTATGAAGGGCGTTTTCTCGATCCGCTGCTTGACACGGCCTGGGCCATCTGTGAGGAAAGCACCTGGGCGATCGCGGCCCATCAGCGGGCCCTGACGGACATGGAGCGACCGCACATCGACCTGATGGCTACGATGACCGGCGCTTACCTGGCGGAATTTGACCTTTTGCTGGGCGCAGAGATGGAACCCGCGCTCGGTGTGCGCATTCGCCATGAAATGGACCGACGCCTGTTCACGCCCTGGCTGCAACGCCATGACTATCACTGGATGTACAGCCTGGAGGAACGCACGGTCAACAACTGGAACGGTGTTTGCAACGGCAATTTGCTGACCGCAGCGCTGCACCTGGAGCCGGACCCGGCGCGTCTGGCGGAAATTGTCATAAGGGCGGCGCACTCAATGGCGGACTTCATCGACGGCTTCGAGTGCGACGGAGGTTCGACCGAGGGCGTGTCCTGCTGGGCCTTCGGCTTCGGCAACTTCATCATGGCGGCCGCGCTGCTGGAGCAGAGGACCAATGGCCGACTGAGTTTTCTGGGCGACGAAGAGCGCATGCGCGACATTTCGCGCTTCCCGCTGCGCACCCTCGTCAGTCCCGGCAAATGGGCCGAAATCTCGGACATTCATCCGGACATGCAGTGCCCGCTGTGGCTGCTCAACTGGCTGGCGCGTCGACTCGACATGCCGGATCTGAATGCCCTGGCCCGGGAGCAACTGCGCCTGGGGCTGGACTGGAACGAAGGGCCGCTGACCTGGGACCTGCGCAGTCTGCTATGGCGTGCCGCGCAGCCGGAAGTTGTGGGTGATGAGCGCTACGTGCCCGCCCGTCACGATTTCTACAGCGGCATGCACTGGATGTTCGCGCGCATGGACCCGGCCGATCCTGACGCGCTGGTGCTGGTGGCGAAAGGCGGTCACAACGGCGAGATGCACAACCAGAACGACCTGGGGTCGATCATCGTGCACCATGGCCGCGAAAACTTGATCGTCGACCCCGGCCGCGGGCGCTTCAGTCGCGAGTACTTCGGGGCCGGGCGCTACGATTTGCTGGTCAACCAGTCCTTCGGCCATTCCTGTCCCGTGCCCAACGGGCAGATGCAGGGGCCGCTGAGCCACGTGCGCCATGGCGACAGGAGAAAAGATGCTGAATATCACGCGCGCCTGCTCGAACATCGCGCCGACGAGACGCAGGACCTGCTCAGGCTGGAGCTGGCCGACGCCTGGGACGAGGCTGCGGACCTGGAGTCGTTGGTACGGACGGCCTCCCTGCAACGGGACTGTCCGGAAGGGCGCATCGAGTTGCTGGACGAGGTGCGCTTTGCCAGCGGCCCCGGCATGCTGGAAAGCGTGCTGATCACCTTCGGCGATGTCGAGGAGGGCGCGGGCCAGGTAGTCATTCGCGGCGAAAGGGCGGCCCTGCGGGTGGACTACGACGACGGCGCCCTGCAAGTGCGGACGGAGTTCGTGCCCCAGGTGGCGCTCTTTGTGGAGAAGCGTGACCTGCGGCGCGTCATTTTCTCATTTCGCGAGCCCCGGCAGCAGGGCAGCATCCGACTGGATATCGAACCGGTGCAAAGGCAATAACTGTATTTTTGCCGTAGATGTGAAATCGGGCTATTGTGGGCCATGTAGAAAGCAGAAGACTACGTAGACAATCTACAAGGTGAATGTTTCAAGATGTTTGCTTCTAGCGCCCTCAAAAATGCGATACGTGACAAAAAAAGCGACGCAATTTTTGGTGAGAAGACTCTTGATCCAACATTTATGGCAAATCGGGATGCACCAGTACATCGCTGGGTGCCATGGATTGCGGGATTTTCTAAGTACTTTGTCCAAGAAGTGATAGAAGTTTTCGCAACTTCACCTTCTGTCGTTCTTGATCCATTCGCTGGTGTGGGCACAACTTTAGTGGAGGCCGATGTTGCAGGAAACAAAGCGATAGGATTTGAAATAAATCCCTATGCGGCATTTGCGTCTAGAACAAAGTTGTCAGCGCATCGATTGGACACGAGGTCTCTGCAGAACTCCGCTCAAGACTACATAGATTTCATTTCGAAGAGCATTCAAGAATGCGCGAAACCTAAATCGGTCCCTCCAAAGGGTTTTCGTACACGAGTTCCATTTTATAGCCCACCTGTTGAGCATAAGGTCTTACTTACTTTAGATTTCATTTCTAGTTTGGAGAAGCATCAAGCTGATGTCTTCCGCTTAGCTTTTGCCGCTACGATGGTAGATTATTCAAACTATTCATATGAACCCAGTCTTGGTCGTAAGGAAGCCGCAGGGCGCCCAAATGTGGAAGATTACGATGTGGCAAACGCATTTGCAGAGAAAATTTCTCAGATGGCCATTGACGCCAAGTGGTATCGTGAGTCTCGTAAGTCCAAAACTCGGAAAGATGGTGAAATCTACGAGCAATCTTTTTTTGATGGGTATACTGAAATACAGAAAGGAACCGTTGATTTATTGATTACTTCGCCACCCTATTTGAACAATTACCATTACAATCGAAACACTCGACCCCATCTCTACTGGCTCGGTTTCTGTTCCAAGCCGAGCGATTTGAAGCGACTGGAAGAACTCAATTTTGGAACATATTGGCAAAATGCACGAGCCGAAAAAGATGTCGAACTCGATCCGTCAATCAATGACAAAGCAATTCAGCAAGCGCTAGAGAATGTCAGAAGTAAGAACCCGGAAAAGGGGATTTATGGCGGTTCTGGTTGGGCAAACTATGGCACGAGATATTTCAATGATTGCGCACGTTTTGTACGAGGAGCAGCTTGGTGTCTACGTCCTGGTGCATCGGCTTTTGTTGTAATAGGGAATTCAATTCTGCAAGGAGTACCAATCCCGACAGACCTCTTTCTTGCAAAGATTGCAGCGAAACAAGGTTTTAGGGTCGTGAACATACACGTTCCCCGCAATGTACGTGTTGGCAACAGCATTACAAATTCGAAAGTACGTGCTGGAAAGTCAAACGGGAGCGCATTATACGAGGCAGTTGTTGAACTCAGGCGCAACTGATGACAAGACTTTGGGACCCTCTGACTTACGAAAACCTTATGGCTGGTACTGTGGCGCATTTTGAAGAACAGACGCAGCACCCCCTTAGTGATATCGGGAGCATTTGGGGGCCGGGAATATATGCATTGTATTATTGTGGTGAAATGAATGTGTATGAGCCCATCTGTGATGGAGCCTCTCCAATCTATGTTGGCAAAGCTGTTCCAAAGGGCTCTAGAACCGGTACCGAACTAGACTTAGATCATCCTGCTTTGAGAAATAGATTGAGAGAACACGCAAGGTCCGTAGAGCAAGTGGATAACTTGGAGCTAGAAGATTTTACATTTAGAGTGCTAGCAATTGTCCCTGTTTGGATCGTCTTTGCGGAACAGGCACTTATCAAGCGTTATAGACCTGTTTGGAACAGTTGCCTTGATGGATTTGGAAAGCATCATCAAGGTGGCAGAAGAAGCAAGACAGTTCGAAGCTGGTGGGATACCTTGCATCCAGGACGCCCCTGGACAGCCGATGAAACGCAATTAAAGACAATTGCTGAAGCCAAGAAACGAGTATTGGATTACTGGAAGGAACTGGGTGCCTAGCAAATTGAAATCGGTATGTCTTCACAGGTCATTTCCTGCGAGTCCAATTGCTAAGCATTTGGGCAAATTCGCTCACCACTGTCAAGCATCGGACTTATTCGCTAGAGTAGTATGGAGTGACGTCTTCTGGGCATCATTTGCTACCAGACAAATGGCCTTGGCAAATTGAGATAGGAGGTGTTGAAAGCAAAAAGACATTCTTCAAGCCAGCGACAATGGCTGGGTACAAAATGGAGCAAGAAGAGCAAAGGATGAGTTTCATGGTTGAGAAACATACGCTTGATCGCAGACAGTTCCTGAAATCAGTCGCCGGCGCGGCGGCGGCAGGAGTGGCGGTCACGCCACTGCTCCAGGCCGTGCCCGCGGTCGCCCAGGACATGATGTATTCCCAGGCGCCGATGCTGGACGACATGGGCCTGCCGCCCGTGGAGGAGCGTCTGCCCTCCAACCCGCGCGTGATCCCGGTCTTCGAGGAGATCGGCGAATACGGCGGGACCTGGCGCCGCGGCTTCAAGGGACGCGCCGACATGCAGGGGCCGGCCAAGCTCTTCTACGCCTTTGGCCTGCACTTCCAGTACACGGCGGACCTGAGTAACGTCATCATTGTGCCCGGCCTGTACGACGAGTGGTCGCAGAACGAGGATTCGACCGAGTACACCTTCCACATTCGTGAAGGCATGAAGTGGTCGGACGGTCATCCCTTCACCACCACGGACGTAAAGTTCTGGTATGACTGGTACCAGAACGGCGAAATCGGCGCCACGCGCTCTGTGTTGAACGTGGGCGGCCAGAATCTTGAGATTGATTTCGTGGACGACCAGACCTTCACCCTGAAACTTGGCGCGCCCAGTCCGCTTCTGCCCTTCAAGGTGGCGCGCGACGACACCGAGGGCCAGCACGGCGGGCCGACCATGGCCGCGCCGGTGCATTACCTCTCCCAGTTCGTCCAGGACCACGAGAACGCCAACCAGGAAATGATCGACGCGGCGATGGCGGCCAACGAAGTCCCCACCTGGCAGGAGCTCTTCGGTACCGGCGGCACGCCGCGCGGCCCGATCTCCTGGTGGGCAACCAACCCGGACGTGCCGGTGATGCACGCCTGGTGGATGGAAAAGCCCTTGCCCTTCAACGATCCGATCGTGCTGGTGCGCAACCCCTACTTCTACTCTGTGGACGAGACGGGCCAGCAGTTGCCCTACATCGATCGTATCGAACACAAGCTTTTTGAAGACAACGCGGTTTTCGACCTGTGGATCAGCCAGGGGCTAATCGACATGCAGGTGCGGCACGTCAATGCCGGCAACTTCTCGCTCTACAAGGAGCTGGAAGAGGAGGGCGGCTACCGCGTGCTGATCTGGCGCGGGGCCACCACCAATGCCTACCATCCCAACACCAGCAGCGACGACCCGCGCAAACGCGCCATCTTCAGCGACCCGCGTTTCCGTGAGGCCCTGTCGATTTCAATCGACCGGGTTGCCATCAACGAACTGGTTTACGACGGCCTGCTGGAACCGCGTCAGGGCAGCCCGGTTTCGGGTTCGCCGGACTTCAGCGCCGAACTGGAGCAGCGCTGGACGGAGTACGACCCGGAGAAAGCCATGGCCCTGCTTGATGACATGGGCATGGCGATGGGCGGGGACGGCTTCCGCACGGCCCCGGACGGCGATCCGATCAACTTCCAGCTCTTGCACTCACAGGTGGGCAACCAGACCTGGCTGGACGAAATTAGTCAGGTCCTGGGCTACTGGCGCGCCATCGGTCTCAACGTCACCGAGGACGGCGTCGAGCGCTCGCTCTATCAGCAACGCTGTGCCGACAATCAGGTCGATATTGGCACCTGGGACGTCGACCGCAGCCTGATCATTCAGGCCGATCCGCGTTCCTACATCGGCGATTCACCCCAGCAGGTCTGGGCGCCGAAGTACAATCGCTGGCGGACTGGCGGCGCCAACAGCGAGGAACCGCCGGAGGACCATCCCATCAGGCGCATCTGGGCCATCTGGGACCAGGTCACCGTCGAGCCGGACGCCGAAAAACGCTCCGCCCTGATGCAGGAACTGATGGGCGTGCATGCCGAAGCGCCCTTCGCCATCGGCACCGTGGGCGAGGCCCCGCAGCCGGTGATCGTCACCAACAGCATGCGCAACGTGCCCAACGACATCGTCGACGACACGTCTCTGCGTAACATTCGCGTCGCCTACCCCGAGCAGTTCTTCTTCAAGTCCTCGATGTAAGCGGGCGCATGGCGTGAATTTCAAGGCCGGGGCAGGGCAACAAGCCTGCCCCGGTTCGTTTGTGTGAATGTTTTTCCGGTAAAGGAGGAGCGGTGGACATTCGCCACAGGGTGCGAACCCTGACCAGCGGGCCGCGGCACCACTTCTTCGGCTACTACAGCGTACCCATCTGGAATCCGGCGGAGACGCACCTGCTGTGCATCGAGAGCGAGTTTCAGGACCATCTGCCGCTGCCGGGCGAGCGGGGCGTCATCGGTCTGGCTGACGCGCAGAGCGGCGAATTCACGCCGGTCACTGCAACCGACGCCTGGAACCTGCAGCAAGGCACCTGGCTTTACTGGAACCCTGCGGCGCCGGGCCGCGAAATCGTCCACAACGACCGCGTGGACGGACGCCTGGTCACCGTCGTGCACGACATCGAGAGCGGTGAACGGCGCCTGTTGCCGCGGCCCATAAACGTACTCAGTCGCGACGGGCGTTACGCGCTGTGCCTCGACTACGGGCGCATGGGACGCCTGCGCAAAGTCGTCGGCTACCAGGGCGCGGAGGACCCCTACCCGGACGATCCGCACCCCCAAAAGGACGGTATCTTCCGCCTCGACATGCGCAGCGGCGAGGTGACCCTGCTTTACTCGATCCACGAGGTGTGGGAACAGCTGGTCGAACGGCACCCGGAATTGCGCGAACGGCACATGTGGTTCAACCACACGACCATCAATCCCTCCGGCACGCGTTTCTACTTCCTGGCGCGCGCCTGGGCCGGCGGCGTGGAAAACACCCACTTGCAGAGCGCGCTCTACACCGGCGCCATGGACGGCGGCGAGCTGCGCTGCCTGATCGACTTTGGCGGCTTTGTATCGCATCTGGACTGGCGCGACGACGAGAGCATGGCGGTCACCTGCACGACGACCAGCCCGCAGGAAAGGGCCACGCGGCAGCACTTCATGCTGGCGGACCGGGAAGGGGCGGAGCTGCGTCCGATGGGTGGCGGCGAGCTGGACTTTGACGGCCACATGACCTTTTCGCCGGACGGCCGCTGGATGGTCACGGACCGAAACGTCGGCGCGTCGCTGGAAAAGTTACTCCTGCTGGTACGCGTGGAAGACGAGGCCGTGCAGGTTTTGCATCGCTTCGACATGCAGCAACGCTCCTGGCTGAGCGGCGACCTGCGCTGCGACCTGCATCCGCGCTGGAACCGCAGTGGCGACCAGGTCTGCGTGGACGCCATCGCCGCCGACGGCACGCGACAGCTGCACGTCGTTGACCTGGAAATGGAGTGAGCGATGGGTGTTGGCAAGGAATTCAGGGACAAACAGATTCCGTATCAGGACCGTCTGAGCGGGCGCGAGATCACGCGCCTGACGGACTGGATGGCGCATTCCTGGCAGTTTTATTTCACGCATCCCTGCTGGATCGACGGGGGGCGCGCCTTCCTCTTTCATTCGGAACGCGACAACGCCGGCAACTACTTTCGCTACGAACTGGCCACCGGCGACATCGTCCAGCTGACGGACAACCAGGGCGAGGTGTTTTTCAACAGTTGCCTGTCGCCGGCCACGGAATGTTTCTACCACTGGAACGGGGTCACGCTGCAGGAACTGGACCTGAACACGCTGCAGGAACGACCGGTCTTCGAGGCGGAGGCGCCCTTCCTGCCTCGCGGCCACGGCTCGCAGATCAGCGCCACGGCGGACGGGCGTCATGTAGTCACGATTCTGGAAGGCCCGCCCAATGTTGACGACGCGGTCGAGCAGGGCGCCGGCTACGATCCGGGCTTCCGCAGCCCCTTTTTCAACCCGCCGCTGTCGCGTCTGGTACGCATCGACGTCGCTTCCGGTGAGGCTCAGGTCCTGCGCGAGGAGCGGCGCTACATCACGCACCTCAACACCTCGCCGACCCGCCCGGACCTGATGACCTACTGTCATGAAGGCCCCTGGCATTTGATTGAAGAGCGCATCCACGGGCTGAACGTGGAGACGTGCGAGGAATGGAACATCC
Organism: Anaerolineaceae bacterium; assembly: GCA_026708325.1. Taxonomy (GTDB): domain Bacteria; phylum Chloroflexota; class Anaerolineae; order Aggregatilineales; family Phototrophicaceae; genus JAGWBD01. The sequence continues at coordinate 9,360 of JAPOVC010000019.1, forward strand.
GCCCGCAGCATGGTGAGTACTCGGTCATCGCCGAGCACTGGTTCGCCGATGGCGAGACGATCGGCTTCCGCAGCCACAACCGTGCGGCCAACGACACCCGCTTCGGCTGCATCCGCTACGATAATTCCAGCCATGTTGAGACCGTGTTGCCCTACAGCCGGCACTTTCACAGCCTGGATGGCTCGCTGGTGGTCGGCGACGGCATGCCGGTCTATCTGCTGCCGGGCATGCTGAACACGACCGTCACCTGGCCCTACATTTTGCTGCACCAGCGTGAAGGTGAAGGAGAGGGCTGGGGGCCGGCGCGCGTGCTGGCCTACCACGGCAGCAGCTTCAGCGGCCAGCGCTGTCACCCGCATCCGCACATCACGCCGGACGGGCAGCATGTGCTCTTCACGACCAACATGTCGGACTATTCGAATATCTACCTGGCAGAGATCGGCGACGTCGCGGAGCTGCCGCTGCTGAATCTGGAGACCGGCGGCGTTTGAACCCAGACAAGTGCCACGCGTTTTCCAATCGGGGAGGGGTGGGTATCATTCTGCCCAACGCCATTTGAGTAGAGTTGAGTAGGGGAGACAAGAGATGTTGAAACGATTGCTTTTGGTATTGTTCCTGCTTCCGGCCCTCGTCACGGGCGTTGTCGGGGCGCAGGACGGCGTCACGGTCACCTGGTGGACGGAGACCAACTCCATGCCTTCCAACATCCAGGAAGTGTTGGTGGACCCCTTCAACGAGGCGCATCCGGGCATCACCCTGGAGATCCTGCCGCAGGAGAGCCTCAACGAAACGCTGCGCGTCGCCATCCAGGGCGGCGAAGCGCCGGACATTCTGCAGACGCCTGGCGCCAACTTCATCTCCGAGTTTGTGGATGCTGGCCTGGTGATGCCGCTGGACGAGGCGGCGGCCGAGCTGGGCTGGGAGGACAAGCTGCTCGGTTGGGCCTTCGGCTCCGGGCAACTGGGCGGACAGCTGTACAGCATCCCGCTGACCTACGAGAGTCTGGTCCTCTTCTACAACAAGACTCTCTTTGATGAGCAGGGCTGGTCGCCGCCGACCAACATTGAGGAATTCAACGCTTTGGCGGACGCCGCCAACGCGCTGGGTATCTTTCCCACCGCCGGCGGCAACGCCACCTGGCAGGGCTACAATGAAATTATCCTCGGGATGTATTTGAGCAACGTCGCCGGGCCGGACAATTTCTACAGGGCGATGACCGGCGAGATCCCCTGGGATGACGAGTCCATCGCGGACTCTTACGAACTGTTCCGCCAACACATGGTCGATGGCTGGTTCAGCGGCGGCCTTGAGAACTTCCTCGCCAACGGCGGCGACGACGCGCCGGTCGAACTGGCCACCGGACTGTCGGCAATGATGATGGACGGCACCTGGCGCTTCCGCGGCATCGACCAGTTCTTTGTGGAGAACGACACGGTGTGGGACTGGGCGCCGCTGCCGACGATGAGCGACCGCGTCGAGGACTACAACTACACCCTGGCGACCGGCAGCACGCTCTCGGTCAATGGCGCTTCACCCAACCCTGACGCGGCGGTCAAGGTGCTGGACTTCCTGCTCAGCGACGCCTCGCGCGTGCTGCAGCTGGCTGCCGACGTCGGTTTCGGCGAGTGGGTCGTGCCGATTCACTTCAGCGCCGATGACTTTCCGGAAGGCACCGACGAACGCGTGGTGCGTTTCTTCGCGGACTTCGCGGCGGTGACCGGTGGAGGCCGTATCGGTTACACGACCTGGACCTTCTGGCCTTCGACGGTGAGCCTCCATTCCTGGGACGGGCTGGAGCGGGTCTGGTACGGCGAAGAGAGCGTTGAGGAGTACCTGGCGGTTAAACAGGCGCTCTGGGATGAAGCGGTGGCGGAGGGCAACATGCTGCCGGTCCCGGCGCCGGGCATGTAGGCCCTGCGAGACTGGCGGGAGCGGCCAGTTGGTCGTTCCCGCCCCAGACAACGGTGACGTAGGGGCGACATACCATGTCGCCTGCAGCACACCATAGTGTCGGTATCGACGGGTTTGGCAGGCATCAGGATTTTCCCAGGCCTGGAATCAGCGGCAAAGTACAACCGCCGGTATCCGCAACAGGACGCTCCCCGCATCAGTTCAATAAACAAGTAAATTGGACGCCCCCAAATTTTCTTTTGTCGCGCCTGCCAGTTGATTGTAAAATTCAACCCCAACGTTTACGTAACCATTTTCGGAATGAAAGGGAGCTACGTTATGATTCGTCGCATACTTGTCGTGGCGCTGCTGCTGTCGACCCTCGGTGTCGGCGCGGTCAGTGCGCAGGACGGCGTCACCATCACCTGGTGGTCGGAGGTCTTCTCCATGCCGTCCAATATTCAGGAAGTCCTGGTGGATGCCTTCAACGAGGCGCACCCGGGCATCACGCTGGAAATGGTCGGTCAGGAGGACCTCAACCAGACGCTGCGTACGGCCATACAGGCCGGCGAGGCGCCGGACCTGCTGGTGACGCCGGGCGCGTCCTTCATCGCGGAATACGTGGATGCCGGACTGGTGGAGCCGCTGGACGACGCGGCTGCCGAACTGGGCTGGGCTGACAAGGTTCTGGACTGGGCCTACCAGAGCGGCCAGCTGGGCGGCGTGCTGTACAGCATTCCCCTGACCTACGAAAGCCTGGTGCTCTTCTACAACAAGACGGTCTTTGAGGAGAATGGCTGGGAAGCGCCGACCACCTTCGAGGAGTTTGAAGCCATTGTGGCGGCCGCCCAGGACATCGGCATCTACCCGCTCGCCTACGGCAACGCCACCTGGCAGCCCTCCAACGAGCATTTGATGGGCATGTACCTCAACGCCTACGCCGGGCGCGAAAACGTTTACAAGGCGCTGGTGGGCGAAATCCCCTGGACGCATGAGTCAATTGTCGGCGCGACTGAACTGCTGCGCCGGCACATCGCGGACGATGCCTTGTTCAGCGGGGGGCTTGAGAACTATTTCGCCAATGGCGGCGATGACTGGCGTGCCGAATTTGCCTCCGGGGAGGCGGCCATGATTTTGTCCGGCACCTGGAATTTCCGCAGCATCGGTGGATTCTTCGAAGAGGCGGGCAACGAGTGGGACTGGGTGCCTATCCCGTCCATGAGCGACATGGCCGGCGAGTACGGCTACGAACTGGCGACGGGCACCACGGTCTCCGTCAATGCCCAGTCGCCCAACAAGGATGCGGCCATCAAGGCGCTGGACTTCCTGATCAGCGACCCCGCCCTGGTGCTGAAGCTGGCGGCGGACGTCGGCTTTGGCGAGTGGGTGGTCCCGGTCCATTTCGGCGTAGATGACTTCCCCGAAGGCACTGACGAGCGCGTGGTGCGCTTTTTCTCGGACTTCGCCGCGGTGACCGGTGAGGGTCGCATCGGCTACACGACATGGACCTTCTGGCCAGCGGCTCCCAACGTGCACCTCTGGGAGGCGGTCGAAAACGTCTGGTGGGGCGACATTTCGGTCGAGGAATACCTGGAAGAGCACGAACGTCTCTGGCAGATCGAGCGTGACGCCGGCAACCTCCTGCCGGTTCCCGCGCCCGCCATGGGCGGCATGTAGGTACGAAAGGCCTGGCGGGAGCGATCAGTAGATCGCTCCCGCCTGCGATCCCGGTTGAGGCAAATATTTTTCCTTGTCATGTCTGCCTGCGGCGTGTAATATTCGCGTCCGTCAGGCAACACCTCTATTGGGACAGAAAGGGAGTCACGTTATGTTTCGACGCGTACTTGTAGTGACGCTATTGCTGGCGGCTCTCGGCGTCGGTGTCGTTGGTGCGCAGGACGGAGTCACCATCACCTGGTGGACGCAGTCCGCAGCGATGCCATCCAACATCCAGGCAGTTCTCGTGGATGCCTTTAACGCCGCACATCCAGACATCACGCTTGAGATGACGCCGCAGGAAAACCTGAACGAGACCCTGCGTGTGGCGATCCAGGCCGGTGAAGCGCCGGACCTGCTGGTGACGCCGGGTGCATCCTTCATTGCGGAGTTCGTGGACGCCGGACTGGTGGAGCCCCTGGACGACGCGGCTGCCGAACTGGGCTGGGCTGACAAGATTCTGGACTGGGCCTACCAGAGCGGGCAGCTGGGCGGCGTGCTTTACAGCATTCCCCTGACCTACGAGAGCCTGGTGCTCTTCTACAACAAGACGGTCTTTGAGGAGAACGGCTGGACGCCGCCGACCAACATCGACGAGTTCAACGCCATCGCGGCCGCCGCCGAAGACATCGGCATCTTCCCGCTCACCTACGGCAATGCCACCTGGCAGCCCTCCAACGAGCATCTGATGGGCATGTACCTCAACGCCTTCGCCGGACGCGAGAACGTCTACAAGGCGCTGGTGGGGGAAATCCCCTGGACGCATGAGTCGATCGCCGGCGCGACGGACCTGCTGCGTCAGCACCTCGTGGACGATGTCTGGTACAGCGGCGGTCTGGAAAACTACTTCGCCAATGGCGGCGATGACATCCGCGTCGAGCTGGCTACCGGCGACGCGGCCATGATGTTGTCCGGCACCTGGAACTTCCGCGGCATCGGCCAGTTCTTCGAGGAAGCCGGCACGGAGTGGGACTGGGTGCCCATTCCACCTATGAGCGACATGGCCGGCGAGTACGGCTACGAACTGGCCACGGGCACCACAGTATCTGTGAATGCCCAGTCGCCCAACAAGGATGCGGCCATAAAGGCGCTGGACTTCCTGATCAGCGATCCTGCCCTGGTGCTGCAGCTGGCGGCGGACGTTGGCTTCGGTGAGTGGGTGGTCCCGGTCCATTTCGGCGTTGATGACTTCCCCGAAGGCACGGACGAGCGCGTCGTGCGCTTCTTCTCGGACTTCGCGGCCGTGACCGGCGAGGGTCGCATCGGCTACACGACCTGGACCTTCTGGCCCAATGATCCCAACGTGCATCTCTGGGAGGCGGTCGAGAACGTCTGGTGGGGCGACATCTCGGTCGAGGAATATTTGGAAGAGCACGAGCGTCTCTGGCAGATCGAGCGCGATTCCGGCAATTTGTTGCCGGTGCCCGCGCCGGCCATGGGCGGCATGTAGGAACCCTCTCGTCAGGGGAAGGGCACAGGTCCTTCCCCTGACCCAGGACAGGAAAGCCGGCAGGGGAGCGCGCGCATGGCGGCAACGCAGGGGACCATTCAACCCGGGGCTGTTTCTCTCGGAGGCGGCTCGCGCCGGCGAGAGCTGGGTCGCTGGCTATTCATCCTGCCCGTAGTATTCCTTAATCTGGTCGTCATCGTTGGCCCGGCCCTTTTCGGGGTTTACATCGCCTTCACCGACTGGTCCGGCGTTGGAAGCATGAATTTCGTCGGCCTGGAGAATTTCGCCCGTCTGCTGCAGGACCAGGTCTTCTGGAAGGCCCTGCGCAACAATCTGGTGTGGACGGCGATTTTCCTGGTGGTGCCGATCGTGCTGGGTCTGCTGGGCGCCTACATGCTGACCGGCATCAGGCGCGGCCAGATGTTCATGCGCGTCGCCTTTTTTGTGCCCTACGTATTGCCCTCGGTGGTCACCACGCACATCTGGCGCTATCTGATGCATCCGCGCGTCGGCCTGGGCCAGTGGCTGTCGGACACTTTCGGCATCGACTTTCTGGACAAGGCCTGGCTGGGATCGCGCGATACCGCGCTATACGGCATTGCCTTCATGGACAACTGGCACTTTTGGGGTTTCCCGCTCGTGCTCCTGCTGGCCGCCATGTCCGCCGTGGACGTCGAACTCTACGAAGTGGCGCGCCTGGATGGCGCTTCCCGCTTCCAGCAGTTCCGTCACGTGACCCTGCCCAGCATTCGGCCGACGCTGGTGTTCCTGCTCCTGATGATCGCAATCTGGTCGGCGCTGGTCTTCGACTACATCTTCCTGACCACCGGCGGAGGCCCGGCCAATGCCTCTGAAGTGATGGGCACCCACCTCTACACCACCGCCTTTGAGCGATTCCAGACGGGCTATGCGGCGACTATCGGCCTTGTGATGGTGTTGTGGGTGGCGCTGGTGGTGGGCGGCTTCGTCTATCTGCGCAAACGGGGGTGGGAGATATGAGCGTGGCCGGGGTGAAGACGCGGACCTCCGACTCACAGGAGCGCAGCTGGAACCTTTCCTCCCTGCCCAACTATGTAGTGCTGATTATCCTGGTGGTTTTCGCCCTGGTGCCGCTGTACCAACTGGGCATCAACTCCTTCAAGACCCGCGCGCAGATCGGTCTGGACCCCTTCGGCCTGCCGGAAGAGTGGCTCGTAAGCAACTTCACCGAGGCCTGGGAACGGGGCAAGTACGCCACGACCCTGCCCAACAGCGTCATTTTGACGGCGGCCACCATCTTCTTTGTGCTGATCTTCGCCGGCATGGCGGGCTTCGCCCTGGCGCGGCTGCGTCTCCGCGGCGCGGACTACATCTCCTTTTATTTCCTGGTGGGCACGGCGGTGCCGCCACAGTTCTACATGGTGCCGCTCTTCATCCTCTGGCGTACGCTGGGGATGATCAACACCTTCCACGGGCTGATCATCATCTACGTGGCCCAGTTCTCACCCTTTTCCACCTATTTGCTGCGTTCCTACATGGTCTCGATTCCCCAGGAGTTCGTCGATGCCGCGCGCATCGACGGCGCCAGCAACTGGCAGGTCTTTCACAAGGTGATCATGCCCCTTTCCTGGCCCGGCTTCCTGACCGCCGGCCTGGTCGTCGGCCTCGGCGTGTGGAACGAGTTCCTCTTCGCGCAGACCTTCCTGCCGCGCCCCGAATTCAAGACCATCGTGACCAGTCTCTACGCCTTCCAGCAACGCGACGGGCGCGAATGGGGGCTGACCAACGCCGGCTCGGTCATCATGATCACGCCGGTCATCATCCTCTTCCTCGCCCTGCAGCGCCGCTTCATCGAAGGCCTGACCCAGGGCGGGCTCAAGGCCTGAATCGTCTCACTGTGGCAATGGTGATCACAGGGGTCGCGCCAGTGGCGGGCGGCTCCGTCTCCCCCTGCGGGAAGGGGCGGGAGGAATGAACCTGGCAGTGAGATGGCCGTCAGCCCCCGTCACGCTGGCGAGCAGCTGGAACCTGTCTTCCCTCAAGAATTACGCCGTGCTGGTCGTTTTGGTCTTCTTCGCCCTGGCGCCGCTCTACGCCCTGGTCGTCAACTCCTTCAAGAGCCGCGTGCAGATCGCCTTCAGTCCCTTCGGCCTGCCCAGGAGATGGTTGTTCAGCAATTTCAACATCGCCTGGGAGCGGGGCGACTTCGCCACGAGCCTGCCCAACAGCATTGTTCTGGCCACGGCGACGATCGTTCTGGTGCTGTTGTTTGCCGGCCTGGCCGCCTTCGCCCTGGCCAGGTTGAGGCTGCCTGGCGCGAACTACCTCGCCTTCTACTTTCTGGTCGCCATCGCCGTGCCGCCCCAGTTCTACATGGTGCCGCTCTTTTTCCTCTGGCGCTCGCTGGGGATGCTCAACACCTTTCACGGCATGATCATCATTTACGTGGCGATTTATTCGCCCTTCGCCATCTACCTGCTGCGTTCCTACATGGTCTCGATTCCCGAGGAGTTCGTCGACGCCGCGCGCATCGACGGCGCCGGCAACTGGCAGGTGTTCCGCCGGTTGATTCTGCCCTTGTCCTGGCCGGGCTTCCTGACCGCCGGCCTTGTCGTCGGCCTGAGCGTCTGGAACGAATTTCTCTTCGCCCAGACTTTCATGCCGCGGCCCGAACTGAACACTGTCGCCACCAGCCTGGCCGCCTTTCAGCAGCGAGGCGGGCGCCAGTGGGGGCTGACCAATGCCGCCTCGGTCATTATGATCACGCCGGTCATCGTTTTGTTCCTCGTCCTGCAGCGCCGCTTCATCCACGGCCTTACCCAGGGCGGGTTGAAAGCCTGATTCATTTCATCCAGTGGAAGCAAGGAGAACACCATGACAATACCCGCGGACTATATGGAGCGAGTCTACGCCGGCGTGCTCGGCAAGGTCATCGGCGTCTATCTGGGGCGGCCCTTCGAGGGCTGGCACTACGAGCCGATCATGGAGCACCTGGGCGAGATCAATTACTATGTGCATGAACGCTTCGGCGCGCCGCTGGTTGTGCCGGATGACGACATCTCCGGCACCTTCGCCTTCCTGCGCGCGCTGCCGGACTTCGGCACTGGTGCCGACATCACCGCCGAGGCGATCGGCAAGACCTGGCTGAATTACCTGATCGAGGGGCGCACGGTGTTGTGGTGGGGCGGCCTCGGCAACTCGACCGAGCATACGGGCTACCTGCGCCTGAAGAGCGGCATCCCGGCGCCCATGAGCGGTTCGATCGCGACAAACGGCAAGGTCGTGGCCGAGCAGATCGGCGCGCAGATCTTCATCGATGGCTGGGCGATGGTCTCGCCCGGCGACCCCGAGCAGGCGGCGCAACTGGCGCGCAAGGCCGGCAGCGTCAGCCACGATGGCGAGGCCATCTACGGCGCGCAGGTGCTTGCGGCGATGGAAGCCCAGGCTTTCGTCGAGAGCGACATCAACGTCCTGATTGACACGGCGCTGAGTTTCATCCCGCCCGACTCGATCATCGCGCGCATGATCAACCACATCCGCGAGTGGCACGAGGACGTGGCCAACTGGCACGACGCCCGCTCGCTGATGAATGAGCACTACGGCTACGACAAGTATCCCGGCAATTGCCACATGGTGCCCAACCACGGCCTGATCATCATGTCGCTGCTCTATGGCGACGATGACTTCCAGAAGTCGCTGAAGATCGTCAACACCTGCGGCTGGGACACCGACTGCAACTCCGGCAACGTCGGCTGTCTGCTGGGCATCAAGAACGGCCTGGCCGGGCTGGAGACGGGGCCGGACTTCCGTGGGCCGGTCGCCGACCGCCTGTACATCCCCTCGGCGGAGACCGGCACGACCATCTCCGACGCGTTGCGCGAGAGCGTCAAGGTCGCCAACATCGGCCGCGCCCTGCAGGGTGAGCCGCCGCTGGCGCCCAAGAACGGCGCCCGCTTCCACTTCAGTCAGCCGGGCTCGGTGCAGGGTTTCACACTGGAGGAAAGCGAGGAGTCTGGCGGCACGGCGACGGTGGCCAACATCGCCACGGCCGACGGCTACGGCCTGGGCATTGATTTCCGGCGCCTGGCGCCAGGGCGCGTCGCGCGCGTGACGACGCCGACCTTCATCCCCTCGAAGGAAACGCGGGACTATTTTGAGAGCGCGCAGAGTTACCGCCTGCTGTCCTCACCGACCCTGGGGCCGGGGCAGAAGGTGCGCGCGCGCGTGCTGGCCGACGCCGGCAACGAGGCGGCGGTCAATGTGCGTCTGGTGGCCTGGCACTATGAGGCGGGCGACGAGCGGGCCCTGATCGGCCAGGAGCCGAAAACATTGGCGCCTGGCGCGGTCGCGGAGCTGGACTGGACCGTCCCGGACACGGGCGGACAGCCCTTCTGCGCCATCGGCATCGAACTCGGCGGGGCAGGGGGCGTCAGCGGCAATGTAGTGCTGGACTGGCTGACCTGGGACGGCGTACCGGACGTGGTGCTGAGGAACCCGCATCCCGGTCCGACACGGCAGGCGCGCCAGCACCAGTCCATCATGTGGAAGCGGGCCTGGGTGGACGCCCTCGACAGCGGCAACTCCGATCGTTACCCCGAGTTTTTCCGCCTGATCCAGAACGAGGGCCGCGGCCTGGTGCTGCACGGCACACGCGAGTGGGAGGACTATCGCTTCCGCGCGACCCTGACGCCGCACATGTGCGTGACCGGCGGCGTGGCCGTGCGCGTTCAGGGTCTGCGCCGCTACTACGCCCTGTTGCTGGACCAGGAGCGCGTGCGCCTGGTGCGTATGCTGAACGGCGACGAAAGCGTGCTGGCCGAGGTTTCCGGCGGCTGGACTTTCGGCGAGACCAGCGACCTGCAGCTGGAGGTCGAGGGCGAGCGCCTGGTGGGCAGCATCGATGGCAAGGTGGTGATTGAGGCCAGCGACCCTGACGCCAGCCTGGTCAGCGGCGGCGTGGCGCTGGTCTGCGAGGAGGGTCGCATCGGCTGCGATGAAGTGGCGATTGGGCCTCTTACGTGAGAAAGGTTGCACTCTCAGCCACAATCTGTACAATGCTCAACCAATGCCACGGGGCTGATCGGCCCTGAGAGTATTGTCCGTACAGAAAAGGAGAAAACCGTGTTCAGAAAGCTCATATTGGTAGCCATCGCGCTGATGGTGCTGGTGCCTGCGTTGAACGTGACGGCGCAGCCCTCCGGCCTGCCGGTGGACGTACCGCGCGAGGAACTGTTCGTCATGGACCAGATCTTCCGCTGGTCGGTGATCGACAACTACAACGTCTGGGGGCCGGCAAGCGGGACGCCCCATCGCCACGCCCTGATGTTTGAGACGCTCTGGTATCTGGACCAGGAGACCGGCAACATCATGTCGGGCGCTTCCAACGAGCCTCCGGTCTACAATGACGACTACACGCAGATGACTGTCACGCTGGTCGACAGCCTCAAGTGGAGCGATGGCGAGGCCTTCAACGCCGACGACCTGGTCTATACGGTTGAGACGGTTTGGAATACGCCGGAACTGAGCTTCGGCGGCTGGCACGCACAGTTTGCGGACTTCCTGGAGTCGGTCGAGAAGGTGGATGACCATACGGTCACCTTCACCCTGAACAGGCCGGCTCCGCGCTTCCACAAGAATTTCGAGGCACGCTGGGCCGGCTTATACATGATGCCCGAGCACGCTTTCTCGCAGATCGAGGACCTGGTGAACTACACCTACCAGGATGGCCCCTATCTGGGTCTTTACGCGCCGGTGGAAATGGACCCCAACGGCTTCTGGAACCTGTTCAAGAAGCGCGACGACCCGCAGAACACGGCGGTCTGCCAGTACCACATGAATGAAGATTGCGGCCCTGGCTACGTCCTGACCATCCTCTACGGCGACAGCACCAAGAAGGTCATCGCCATGACCCGCGGCGAACTGGACGCCTTCATGAACGTCGACTTTGAGGCCTTCGAGTCCCTGCTTGCCTCGACGCCCACGGCGAAGTCCTGGTATCCGGAATTCCCCTGGGCCTACCCCAACGAGACCAGCAGCCGCCTGATTCGTTTCAACTTCGACACCCATGAATGGACCAACAACAAGGACGTGCGCTGGGCCCTGGCGCTGTCGCTGGACATCGTCCAGTTGCAGACCGAGTACATCGGCGGCGTCGCCAAGGTCGTTTACGTGAACGTCCCCTATACGCCGAAACTGGCCGAGCTCTATTACAACCATCCGCGGATGCAGGAGTGGGTCGAGAACCTTGAGATCGACGTGGCGGGCGAGCCTTACAAGCCCTACGACGGGACGGTGGCGGACCGCATCGGCGAATGGGCCGACGAGCAGGGCTACGCCCAGCCGGCCGAGACGGCCGCCGCCTCCTACGGCAGTGGCTGGTGGAAATACGACACCGACACCGCCGCGAAGTTGCTGGAGCACAACGGCTACACCCGTGACGGTAACGGCGACTGGTTCACGCCCGAAGGCGAACGCTTCAGCTTCTCGATTCAGGCAGCGCCGGACGAGGTAGACTCCTTCCGCGTGGCCAACGCCGCGGCGGACATGTGGAACGACTTCGGCATCGACGTCGAACTGCAGGGTCTGGAGCGCAGCGTCTGGAGCGCCAACTTCGAGACGGGTCAGTTCGAGACGGACGCCCCCTGGCTGAGCTTCGTGCTGCCGGACGGTGACGGCTGGCCCCAAATGCGCAGCTACCACTCGAAGTACTACGTCCCGGCCCCCGAGCTCCATAACGCCCTAGGCGGCGGCACGCCCGCGCGCCTGGTGGACCCGGTGCTCGACGAACTGATCGACGCCATGGAGTCTCTCCATCCCCAGGACCCGCAGAATCTGGAGCTGGTTCACCAGTACCTGCAGCACTGGGTGGAGAACATGTATTACATCTCCACGGTCAGCTTCAAGAAGTTCGTGACCTGGAACGAACTTTACTGGACGAACCCCCCGAGCGCCGAGAACGACGTCTACATGCCGCTCTACTGGTTCCAGGGCGGTCGTTTCTCGATTGGCGGCCTTGAGTCACTTGGCGGCTAATCAAACAGAATCACCCGCGGGGCGGAGGGGCTGCGGCCCGCCGCCCCGTCTTTCCGCGGCCAGTAACGGGGGAGAAGCCAGACCATGACGCTGTTGCAACAATTCATTCTGCCGCGCCTGCTGCAGTGGGTCATCGTCATCGTCGTCGGCATCACGATTACCTTTCTCATCCCGCGTCTGTCACCGGTCAATCCCATCCAGCAGGCGCTCGCCCGTTTGACCCAGTTTCAGGCGCTGGAGCCGGAAGCCGTCCTTCAATTGAAGGAACAGTTGATGGCCAACTACGGCCTGGAAGGCAGTATTGTCGAGCAATACTTTCGCTTCTGGGGCAATCTGCTCGGGGGCGACCTGGGGCCGTCCTTTGGCGCGTTCCCGCAGCGGGTCAACGACATGATCGGCAGGGCGCTGCCCTTTACCGTGGCCCTGCTGACCTTTACCACCATCATGGGCTGGATCATCGGCATCATCGTCGGCACGCTGGCCGCCTACTATCCGGGTCGCCTCACCAACCTGGTTGCGGGCGTGATGATTGTGGTTTATCCGGTACCCTATTTCATTATCGCCTTCATTTTTTTGATGGTATTTACCTATTACATACCTTTTTTCCCGCTTATCGGAGTCTTTCGCGGTGAACCTTTTGAAGCTGAATTCATCGCCACCTATCTGCACAGCACCTTCCTGCCGGCCGTCACATTGCTGATCACCGGCCTCTCCTTCCGATTCATTATGGCGCGGGCCCTGGGCACGGCCGAACTCTCCAGCGACCACGTGCAATACGCCACCATGGCCGGCCTGCCCGACAATCGCCTGATGTACAGCTACGTGGCGCGCAACACCATGCTGCCCCAGGTGACCGATCTGGGTCTTTCCATGGGCGCCATCTTCAGCGGCACCCTGATCACGGAGGCGGTCTTCGGCTATCCCGGTCTGGGCGACTTGCTGTTGCAGGCCATCTACCAGGCGGACTACAACGTCGTGATGGGCATCACCCTGCTTTCCATCGTGGGCATCGCCACCGCCTCGCTGATCGTCGATCTCAGCTATCCGCTGGTGGACCCGCGCGTCCGCTACCGCTAGCGACACGGGAGCTTAGGGCCATGTTTGGCATTGTGGGTCTTTTCACCAACATCCGCGACCTGATGAAGTTCAGCGGGGCCTTTCGCTGGGGCTTCATCGTGCTGGTGTTTGTATTCCTGATGGCGGGTCTGTCCTGGTTCTCCCCCTATGAGGAGGACCATCGCCGAGACACACCGCGCGGCAAGCCGCCGCTGACGGAGATCAGCATCGGCAGGGATGACGACGGCGAACGCATTTACGCGCGCACCCTGCTTGGCACGACCTCGCAGGGACAGGACGTCTTCTGGCAGTTGACCTTCGCCGTCCGCAATACCTTCCTCATCGCCGGCACGGCCGTGTTCATCGGGCGCAGCATCGCCATCCTGCTGGGCATGCTCACCGGCTACATGGGCGGCGTCTTTGACCGGGTGCTCTCAACGATCATCGACAGTCTCATCGTCCTGCCGCGCCTGCCGCTGTTGATTCTGATCGCTGCCATTCTGCGCGGCGATATCACGACACTGGGGCTGGGCGTGCTGCTGGGCATCATGGACTGGGCGCATCCTTCCAAGCGCTACCGCGCCCAGGTGCTTAGCCTGCGCGAACGCGAGTTTACGCACACGGCGGTCTTTTCGGGCATGAATCCGGTGAAGGTGGTCGTGCGCGAGCACATGCCTTTCCTCGTGCCCTTCCTGCTGGCGGACGTGGTCAGCGGTTTCCTGTGGGCGATCGGCATGGAAGTCACGCTGGCCTACCTGGGTCTTGGTCAAATCAGCGTCCCCACCATCGGCTCCCTGCTCTACTGGGGCAATTACTACAACGCGCTGCTGCTCAACCAGACCTGGGTTCTGATTCCGGCCATCGCGGCGGCTGTCTTTACGGTGGCGGGCTTTTACATGCTGTCCCAGGGAATCACGCATTACCTCGACCCGCGGACGCGCCTGACCCGCCTGGGCGTGAGCGACTCATGAGCCCGGAAGCGGCGGCGAGCGCCGGAATGGAGCAGGCCAGGGTGAACGAAGAAGCGCGCAACGTCGTCGAGGCCGAGGGCCTGAAAGCCTGGTACATCACCCAGGCCTATGGCGTGGAGCGCACCGTCAAGGCCGTGGACGACCTGACGCTGAGCATCCGCGAAGGCGAAATCTATGGCATCGCGGGCGAAAGCGGCTGCGGCAAGTCGACCCTGCTGAAGGCGCTGCTGGGCGAAATCGTGTCGCCGCTGACCATCGTGGGCGGCAAGGTGGAATACGAATTTGATGCCGGCAAGATTGACGCCCTGAAGCAGACGGCGGAGGACCGCGAGGCGATCCGCTGGCGACGCGTCTCCTACATTCCGCAGGGCTCGATGCACGTCCTCAACCCGGTGCGGCGCATCCGCGACACATTCCACGACTTCATCGCGGCGCACCAGGAGACTACGCGCGAGAAATCGATCGAGATGGCGCGCAGCTACCTTCAGGAACTGGGCCTGCGGGAAGGTGTGCTGGGCAACTACCCCCACCAGCTCTCCGGCGGCATGCGGCAGCGGGTGACCATCGCGCTGGCGACCATTTTGACGCCCCGGCTGATCTTTGCGGATGAGCCGACCACGGCGCTGGACGTGGTGGTGCAGCGCGGCGTCATCGAATTGCTCAAGGAAGTCCAGCAGCGGGAGAACAGTACGCTGGTGCTGGTCACCCATGACATGGGCGTGCACGCCAACCTGACCAACCGCGTGGCCGTGCTTTACGCCGGGAACCTGGTGGAGGAAGCGGACACGTCCACCATCTTCCGCCGACCGCGTCATCCCTACACGCGTTACCTGATCGAATCGCTGCCGCGGATGGGCGACCGCAGCGAGCGCGTGGGCATTCCCGGCCGGCCGCCGGCGCTGGACAACCCGCCGGATGGCTGCCGCTTCCATCCCCGCTGCCCGCTGGCGACCGACATTTGTCGCCAGGAGGTGCCGCCGCTGTTGCCCGTGGAGGGCATCGGCAACGGGACGGGGCCGCCGCACCGCGTGGCATGTTTCCACCAGGTGGATGCGCCTCTCGAAGCCGGTGAAATCGAACACGCCACGGAGATGCCGCATGCAGACTGACAGAGAACATTCCCTGCTGAGCGTTGAGAGTCTGCAGCGCGTCTTTGTCACGCGCGAAGGCTTTACGACGACCCGTCTGGAGGCGGTGGCCGGCGCCAGTTTCGCCATTCGAAACGACCAGCCGGAAATCTACACCCTGGCCGGGGAGAGCGGCAGCGGCAAGACGACCCTGGCGCGACTGGTGCTGGGCCTTGAGCATGCGACCTCCGGCAACATGTATTACAAGGGCCGGGACGTCCTGCACTTGACCAACAAGGAAAGGCGCGACTGGTTTCTTAAGGAAGTGCAACCCATCTTTCAGGACCCCTTCGCCACCTTCAGCCCGCTGAAACGCATAGACAGCTATCTCTACGAGACCACGCGCAATTACAAGATGGCGACGACGCGCGAGGGCATCGACGCCCACGTCGACGAAGCGCTGCATGCCGTGGGCCTGTCGCTGGCAGAAATCCGCGGGCGCTACCCCAACGAACTGTCCGGCGGCCAGGCGCAACGCGTGTCAGTGGCCCGGGCGCTGTTGACGCGTCCCTCGCTGCTGGTGGCCGACGAGCCGGTCAGCATGCTGGACGCCTCGCTGCGCATGTCCATCGTTAACCTCTTCCGCTCGCTGCGCGACGATTACAAGGTAAGCGTGCTCTACATCACCCATGACCTGACCACGGCCTACTACGCCGCGGACCGCATCGCGATTATGCTGCGCGGCTGGGTCGTGGAGAGCGGTCCTGTGGAGAAGGTGCTCGGCGAGCCGCTGCACCCCTACACGCAGAACCTCAAGAACGCCATCCCCGAGGCCGATCCCGAGAAGACCTGGGAAGGCGATGCCAGCCTGGCGGTGATGGATACGGAAGAATACACCCGCACCGGCTGTCGCTACGCGGGACGCTGCCCGGCCGTGATGGACATCTGCAAAACCACGGTGCCGCGCGATATTGAAGTGCAGGGTCGCAGCGTCAAGTGCTTCCTCTATGACGAGGAAGTCCCGGAGGCGGAGCGTATGCAGGCGATGGCCAACGGAGGCCTCGTTGCCTGAAGCCGGGGGCCGGCAACTCGTGGACAGGCCGGTCATTGGACTGGCCACGGCCGGCCGGCGGGAAAGCCGCAATCTCAGCAAACACTATCGCGAACTGTATACGGTACCCACGCAGTACGTGGACGCGATTCGTCGTGCCGGTGGGCTGCCCGTATTGCTGCCGCCTGGCGTTCCCGCCTGGATGGGCGGCATTCACCTCGATGGCATGATCGCCACCGGTGGCGGCGATCTCGACCCGGCGCTCTATGGCGGTGACAGTGCGCACCCGCAAATCTCGGAACCCGATGCGGAGCGTGACGAGACCGAAATGCAGATGATGCGCTGGCTGGCGCAGGGCGACCTGCCTTCACTGATGATCTGTCGCGGCCTGCAGGCGCTGAACGTCGCGCTGGGCGGCACGCTGATCGAACACATCCCGGACCACGTGCATCCCGACATCCATCGTAGCCCGGGTGGCTCCTGGTCGACCCATTCGGTCAACGTGGAAGCGGACTCCCTGCTGGAATGCTGCTGTCGCGGTCGGGAAGTGAGCACCGTTTCCTCGCATCACCAGGCCATTCGCGACCTGGCGCCGGGGCTGCGGGTCGTGGCGCATGCGCCGGACGGCATCATCGAAGCCGTCGAAGCGCCGGATCATCCCTTCCTGCTGGCGGTCCAGTGGCACCCGGAGGTGTCGGCTGACGTGGACCCACAGCAACAGGCGTTGTTTGACGCCCTGGTTGCCTTCGCCGCTGGCAGGCGTGAAGAGGTGGAAGCGCTGCCGGAAGCGCTCGCCGCCGCCGGCCAGCTTCCCTGACGCGCCGGATTATTTGCGACGCGGAAATCGACTGAGCACGGTCGCCGGGCGGGGCAGGGCGACACGCGCGCCCATCCGCAGGGCGGCTCCTGACCGTCCGGACTCTGCCGCGGCGACCACGTGCAGGTGGGTGCCGGCGCGCCCGGCGTCCACCCTCAACCAGGCCTGGCCCAGTTGCGTCCCATCGCCGTTGGCGGCGCAGCTGGTGACGACGCCCGCCACGCGCCCCCGCTCATCAATGAGTGCGTCGCCCTGATGGGCCGGGCGGGCGCGGCGGCTATCGAGACGAAAGCGGGTCACGCCAGCCTCGCGTTTGGCTTCATGGGCGGCGAAGGCGGCCTTGCCGATGAACCAGGGCTTGTAGAGCCGCACGTAGCTGCCAAAACCGGCGTCCGCAGGATTGAGGCCCAGCGGCCCGGCCAGTTCGTGACCGTAGAGCGGCAGGCCGGCCTCAATGCGCAGGCTGTCTCGCGCGGCCAGACCGCAGGGCGCAGCGCCATGCTGCAGCAGGGATTGCGCCAGCGCTGACGCCTGGTCCGGATGCACGAAGAGTTCGTAAGCGACTCGCTCCCCAGTGTAGCCGGTGCGTGAGACGATCAGGTCGAAGTCGGCGAAACGGGCCTGCATCACGCCGGCCCATGGCAAGGACCTCAAACACCGCAAGTCACGGTCGTCAGCGCCCAGCGCGGCGAGGATGTCGCGGCTATCTGGCCCCTGCAGCGCCAGATCGACGCGACGGTCGGCGCCGCTGGACTCGGCGCGTAAATCGCGCAGCGTGAATCGATCGCAATTCTCGAGACGACGATCCGGGAAGTCGGGGTCGATTTGCACGCTGCCGGCCATCACGGCCCGCAACCAGGCGAGCACCTTTTCGTTGTTGGAGGCATTGACGACCATCAACCAGCGCTCTTCCGCCAGGCGGTAAAGCATCAGGTCGTCCAGCGGCAGGCCCCTTTCATCGAGGAGAAAGGAGTACTGCGAGGACCCCGTGGCGATTTTCGTGACGTCATTGGTTGTTATGCGGTCAAGAAAATCGCCCGCGCCTGGGCCCGTGAATTCCAGCACGCCCATGTGCGCCACGTCGAAGAGACCGGCGCCATGGCGCACCGCCTGATGCTCCTCGCGCACCGAGCTGTACCAGACCGGCATGTCGTAGCCGGCGAAATCCACCAGGCGCGCGCCACGTTGCTGATGCAGGCCGTGCAGGGGAGTCACCCGCAGCGCGTCAAGTTCCGGCTCCCTGTAACTGAAGGAAGGCAGGGGAGCTGCGGAAGAACGTCCCTGATGACCGATGTATCGGATCTTGTCGATCCGGCCGCACGCTTCAGGCCAGTCAGCGCTGACGTCGACGGGCAGCTGCGAGAGATCGCCGGGCCCGGCGACCCTGACGTCCACCGGCCCGGGCATTTTGCCGTAGAGATCTCCTTCATCATGCACAACGTATCCGTCAGAAAGCGCGCGCAACCAGGTGGCGACACGTCCCTGCGCCCGCTCAACATGCAGGCGGAAGCAGTCGCCCGAGCCTTCCACGACGGCGCGTGAGAGCAGGGCGCCATCGGCGCCGTACACACTTGACGCCTGATGCTGGTCCGGCTCCAGCGCCTGCACGTTGCTGCCGGTCGCCAGGTGCAGGAAATTGCGGGCGTGCTCGCCCCGGACTTCGAGCGTGAGCCAGCCATCGTGGTCCGCTTCGCTGTCCAGATCGTGAAAATGGGGGTAGCCATCCACAGCGGCGTCGGTGTCGATGCCTGCGCCGGCGGCCAGTTCACGTACGGCGAGGCGCATCTCCTGCAGCAGTTCGAAGTCAATTTTGGCGCGGGGTTGGGGCCGCAGGCGACCCGTAAGCGAGAAGGGCCGGCAGGCCCCAAGCAGCGTGGCGATGATTTCAGCCAGGCGGTCGATTTCCGCGTCGCCGAAGCCGCGCTGGGTGACCCAGGGAGTGCCGATGCGAATGCCGCCCGGCCGCAGGGCGCTGGTATCGCCGGGAATGGTCTGGCGGTTGAGCACGATGCCCGCCAGGTCCAGCAGACGAGCGGCCATGTCGCCGCTCAACGCCGTGCCATCCTCACCCCTGATCGTGCTGCAGTCGACCACCAGCAAGTGGGTGTCGGTGCCGCCATAGGGCAGGCGCAGGCCCTGCTCCTGCAGGCTACCGGCCAGACGCTGCGCGTTGCGGCAGGTGCGCTGCTGGAGTTCCCTGAAGCTGTCGCTGCCCGCCAGGCGCATGGACACGGCCAGGGCGGCCACGGCATTCATGTGCGGACCACCCTGTTCCCCGGGAAAGACTGCGCGATCAATCTTGCGCGCCAGCGGTGCCCGGTGCGTGATGATGGCGGCGCCCCGCGGCCCGTTGAGCGTCTTGTGCGTGGTGAAGGTGACGACGTCGGCGATGCCAACCGGGTTCGGGTAAGTGCCGGCGATGACCAGGCCCGCCACGTGGGCGACGTCGGCAAGGAGGTACGCGCCGACTTCATTGGCGATGTCGCGAAACAGGGTGAAATCCGGCGCGAAGGGGTAGCTGCTGTAGCCTGCGATAATCATTTTCGGAGCGTGCTGCCGCGCCAGTTGACGCAGGGCGTCGTAATCGATGCGTTCGTTGACCGGATCGATGCCATAACTGACGATGTTGTAGTTGATGCCGCTGCGGTTGACCGGGCTGCCGTGCGTGAGGTGGCCGCCCTGAATCAGGTCCATGCCCATGACCGTGTCGCCGGTATCCAGCAGGGCGCTGTAGACGGCGTTGTTGGCCGGCCCGCCGGACAGCGCCTGCACATTGACGTAGAGCTGGTCCGCAGCGAATCGCTCCGTGGCGAATCGCTCTGCCGTACGGCGACGGGCGAGGGCTTCAAGGACGTTGGCGTATTCGGTGCCCTTGTAATAGCGATTGTCCGCCTGGCGCCGGTACTCGGGCAGGCGCGCATGGTAATCGAGGATTTCCTCCTCGCTCATACGGCGCGTGTGTTCCAGCGGATAGCCTTCCGCGTAGATGTTGTGAAAGGCGGAAGACAGGGTCTCGCGAACGACGGCCGGCACGGTGCTTTCAGAGGGGATAAGGATGAGATAGCGGGCCTGGCGGGCGGTCTCGTGACGCACGAGTTCGGCGACTGCGGGGTCCAGTTCTTCCAGACTGCCGCGAATCAAATAGTCGGACATGGGCTCTTTCCGGGCTGGATGAAGGTCGGGCATTGTAGCATGGCGCCCCGGCAGGGTACAGACGATTCGCCGGGACTGTGCTTTGACATTACTCACCCCCGGCTCTACAATCGACCTTCACTACTTGCTTTGAGGGTACCGGGTCGGTGTGGCCCGGTCTGTGTATGGAGGAGGCCAGGAAAGCGATTCTGGCACAGGGAAGGGCATGAAGGAATACACAAGCGAGCACATCCGCAACGTCGCCCTGACGGGCCATCAGGGCTCCGGCAAGACCTCCCTGGTTGAAGCGCTGCTTTACAACAGTGGCGCCACCAATCGCCTGGGGACCATTGAGGAAGGCAACACGGTCTCGGACTGGGACGACGATGAGAAGGAGCGCGCACTTTCGCTTTCCACCTCGCTGGTACCGGTCGAGTTCAACGAGACCAAGATCAACCTGCTGGACACGCCTGGCTACACGGACTTCCAGGGCGAGGTCAAGAACGCCGTCTACGTGGCGGATTCGATCGTGGTGGTGGTCGATGCGGTTGCCGGTGTGGAAGTGGGGACCGAGTTGGCCTGGGAATTCGCCCGCGCCAGCCGGCAACCCATCATGGTCGTGATCAACAAGGTGGACCGGGACAACGCCGACTTTGATGCCGCGCTGGCAAGTCTGCAGGACAGCTTTTCGGACTACAAGTTCATTCCGGTCATGTTGCCGTTGGGCGAACAGGCCGACTTTGCCGGCGTGGTCAACCTGATCACGCAGAAGGCCTACCTGGGCGCAGGTGAGGAGCGCTCGGACCTCCCGTCGGACATGGAAGATGCGGTGGAAACAGCGCGCCTGGAACTGGTGGAGGCAGCCGCCGAATCCGACGACGACCTGATCGAGAAGTACTTCGAGGAAGGCGACCTCAGCGATGAGGAGATTCGTGACGGCATGCGCAAGGCCGCGCGTGATCCCGAACTGCGGACGGTGCCGGTCTTCGCCACTGCGGCCACCAAAAACATCGGCATCGTGCCCCTGCTGGAGGCGTTGATTGCCTACGCGCCGCAGCCTGGCGGCCGCAGTGTCCGCCTGGAGGGCGCAGACGAAGCCGGCGAAACGCTGGCGGTGACGCAGGACGACGATGCGCCACTGGCCGCCTGGGTCTTCAAGTCCATCAATGATCGATACGTCGGCACCCTGACCTTTTTCCGCATATTTTCGGGTTCAGTGCTGGCGGACACGCGCTATTACAACAGTACGCGGCGCCACGAGGAGCGTTTCGGCCCCCTGATTGTGATGCGCGGCAAGGAACAGGAGAATGTCAGCGTCCTGCACTGCGGCGACATCGGGGTCGTTTCCAAGCTCGGCGACACGCGCACCGGCGACACGCTCAGCACCAGAGACGCGCAACTGCAGGTCGCCAGCCCGGACCTGCCGGCGCCCCTGTACATGGTGGCCATCTCACCACGCACGCAGGCGGACGGCACGCGCATGGGCGCCATCCTGACCAATCTGGCGGGTTCCGACCCTACCCTGCGCTGGCGCCATGACGGCGACACGCGCCAGACCATTCTGGAGGGCATGGGCGAAGCGCACGTAAAACTGGCCATCAGCCGGGCGGAACGCCTGGGAGTCAATCTCGACACCGGGATGCCTCGCGTGCCCTACAAGGAGACCATCACCCGCAGCAGCGAGGCGACCTACCGCCACAAGAAACAGACCGGTGGCGCGGGCCAGTTCGCCGAAATCAGTCTGCGCCTGGAGCCCAACGCCGGCAATGGCTACGAGTACGAATCGAAGGTCTTCGGCGGGGCGATCTCCAGTTCCTTCCTGCCCTCCATCGACAAGGGCATACAGACCGTTCTTCCGGAAGGTGTGATCGCCGGCTTCCCTGTGGTGGACGTGAAGGC
The DNA here is from genome assembly GCA_026708325.1 of Anaerolineaceae bacterium. Taxonomy (GTDB): domain Bacteria; phylum Chloroflexota; class Anaerolineae; order Aggregatilineales; family Phototrophicaceae; genus JAGWBD01. The sequence goes on from JAPOVC010000019.1 coordinate 31,420, forward strand.
CGTGGTCTTCGATGGCAAGGAACATCCGGTCGATTCGAAGGACATCGCTTTCCAGATCGCAGGTCGCGAGGGCTTCCGGGAAGCTTTCAGCGAGGCAGGCCCCGTCCTGCAGGAACCCATCATGGACGTGCGCATCACGGTGCCGGAATCCATGATGGGCGATATCATGGGCGACCTCAACACGCGGCGCGGTCGCGTACAGGGCATGGAGAGTGAGGGCAGCAAGAGCATAGTCAGCGCGCAGGTCCCGCTGGCGGAAATGATTCGCTACGGCAACGATCTGCGTTCGATCACTGGCGGCCGCGGCATTTACACCATGGTGTTTTCGCACTATGAACAGGTGCCGGCGCATTTGACCGGCGACGTGATTGCCGCCGCGAAACGCGAGGCCGAAGAAGAACAGTAGACCCCGACTCCTCCGAAATCAAAAGGACCCCTGCCAATTGTGGAGGGGTCCCTTTGGTTAAGCAGCCTGCCGGGCGTCAGGCGACGTCGCTTTCCTCGCCGCCCTGCAGCGGATGACGGGCGCGGGAGACGACGCTGGGTTCCGGTCGCGCTTCCGGCCGGTCTTCCCTGGCGTCCGGCTCCTGTCCGTTGGAGGCCGCCGCATCGCCGCTGTCGGAAGGTTCTGACAATGTCGGCTCCTGCTCTTCCCCGTCTTCGGTGACGGTCGCCTCGATGCCGAGGATTTCGAGAATGCGCCTGCTCTCGACGGTCTCGTTTTCGAGCAGCTCCGTGGCGATCTGGTCCAGATCGCTGCGATGTTCGCGCAGCAGGGACAGTACGGTCTGGTAGGAAGCGCTGATAATGTTGCCGATTTCCTGGTCGACCAGCGCCTGGGTGTCGTCGCTCACCTGGGTGTTGCGCTGAATGTTGTAGCCGAGGAAGGGTTGTTCTTCCTCATTGCTGAGGTCGATCAGCCCCACCTTTTCGCTCATTCCCAGTTCGGTGACCATGCTGCGGGCGATGCGCGTCACCATCGTGATGTCCGCGCGTGCGCCGGAACTGATGTCATCCAGTACGATTTCTTCGGCAGCGCGTCCGCCCAGACCGACCTTGATACGCGCCAGCAGTTGCTGGCGTGAGAGCGTGCGGCGGTCATGTTCGGCCTGAAACACGGTGACGCCCAGCGCCTGGCCGTGGGGCACGATGGTGACCTTGGAGACGGGATCGGCGCCTGGCGTCAGGGCGGCGACCAGCGCGTGTCCGGCTTCGTGCCAGGCCGTCAGACGGCGCTCCTCCCTGTCGATCAGGGGCGAACCCTTGATGCCCAGCACAATGCGATCGAAGGCCTCGTAAAAGTCGCGCATGCTGATGAATTTGCGGGCAGCGCGGGCGGCGTGCAGCGCGGCTTCATTGGCCAGATTGGCCAGGTCCGCGCCGGAGAAGCCGATGGTGCTGCGCGACATTTCCTTGATACTTACGTCCTCCGCGAGCGGCTTGCCGCGGGTGTGAATGTTGAGGATCGCTTCCCGACCTTTGCGGTCCGGCCATCCCACCATGACCTGGCGGTCAAAACGGCCGGGGCGCAAGAGGGCGGGGTCGAGCACGTCGGCGCGGTTGGTCGCGGCCATGACGATGATGCTCTCGTTCTGGTCGAAACCGTCCATTTCGGCCAGCATCTGGTTGAGCGTCTGTTCGCGTTCGTCGTGACCGCCGCCGAGCCCGGCGCCGCGCCGTCGGCCGACGGCATCGATCTCGTCGATGAAGATGATGCCAGGGGCGTTTTCCTTGGCCTTGTTGAAGAGGTCGCGCACACGGCTGGCGCCGACGCCGACAAACATCTCCACGAACTCCGAGGCCACCAGGCTGAAGAAGGCCACGTTGGCTTCCCCGGCGACGGCGCGCGCCAGCAAGGTCTTGCCGGTGCCTGGCGGGCCGACCAGCAGGACACCGCGCGGTATGCGCGCGCCAAGTGCCACGTACTTGTCGGGCTCCTTGAGGAAATCGACGATCTCTTCCAGTTCCTGGCGGGCATTGTCCTGGCCGGCCACGTCGCTGAAGGTCACCTGGGGGCGTTCGGCATCGTACTGACGCGCCTGGGACCGGCCGAAACCGAATATGCCGCCCATCTGCCCCTGGGCGCGACGAGCGGACCAGATGAAAAAGCCCAGCAGCAACAGAATGGGTCCGAAGTTAAACAGGAAAAGCAGGATGGGAGACGTTTCACTGGTGCGCGACCTGACGGTGACGTTGTTTATCCGCAAGGCCTCCGTCAGTTGCGGATCATCCACGGGCAGCAGGGTGGTGGTGAACCAGTTTGAAGTGCGGGAGGGTTCGGAACTGATCGTGCCGGAGGGAGGCCAGGTTACCATCGTGCGGAAGCGCCCGGTGACGTTGATGTCCTCCATCGTCACCTCGACGACACGGCCCGCCTCAACCTGCTCGAAAAAGAAGGAGTAGGGGATTTCGATGGGTTGCTCGCCGCCAAAGTCGCTGACCATGCCGGGCACGCGGAAGAAGAGCCACAGCAGGATGAGCAGCCAGACCGCAGGCCACACCCAGTTGGGAATGCGAAAGCGGGGCTGACGATCTCCGGGGTCCTGGTCACCGGACTTGTTGAAGCCAAACATTGGGTTCGCCTGATCCTCTGTTTCGGGAGAGAGACGAAGGATACCTGCCGTCAGTGTATCATATAGCCACGCGCGGGTCTGTGCCTTTCATTAGAACGGCGATAGCGATTCTCGAGGGGAGCACCCATGAACCGCCTGAACCATGAGACCAGCCCCTATCTTTTGCAGCATCGCGACAATCCGGTCGACTGGTATCCCTGGGGTGAGGAGGCCTTTGAACGCGCGCGGCACGAAGACAAGCCCCTGCTGTTAAGTGTGGGCTACAGCGCCTGCCACTGGTGCCACGTCATGGCCCATGAAAGCTTCGAACATGAGGCCACGGCGGCGTTGATGAACGAACTCTTCGTCAATATCAAGGTCGACCGTGAGGAACGGCCGGACGTGGATGACATCTACATGCAGGCCGTGCAGGCCCTGAGCGGCCATGGCGGCTGGCCGATGACCGTGTTTCTGCTACCGGATGGCCGGCCCTTTTACGGCGGAACCTACTATCCGCGTGAGGCGCGCATGGGCATGCCGGCCTTTCGCGACATTCTGCGCGGAATCGAGGATGCCTACCGCAATCGCCGCGACGAGGTCGACAAGGCTGCGGGCTCACTGACCGGCGCGCTGGGCCGCCTCGCGCTTAACATTGGCGGGCCGGCCGAGATGCTCAATGAAGAGCTGCTGGACGCGGCCACGGCGGGCGTGCTGCGCAACCTGGACGCCCTTCACGGGGGATTTGGCGGCGCACCGAAATTCCCGCAGCCGATGATTCTTGAATTCCTGCTGCGCGCCCACTTGCGAACAGGCGACCGGCACGCGCTGCAGGCCGCCGAACTCACCCTGACCAAAATGGCCCGTGGCGGCATGTACGACCAGATTGGCGGCGGCTTTCATCGCTACAGCGTGGACGCCGTCTGGCTGGTGCCGCATTTCGAAAAGATGCTGTATGACAACGCGCAACTTGCACGTTGCTACCTGCATGCCTGGCAGGTGACGGGAGATACCCTTTATCGCGAAATCGCCACGCAAACCTGTGACTACATTCTGCGCGAGATGACCCATCCAGAGGGCGGTTTCTTCAGCGCCACAGATGCAGACAGCGAGGGCGAGGAAGGGCGCTTCTTCGTGTGGGACATGGCGGAACTGCAGGAGGTCCTGGGCGAGGAGGCGGCCCTGGCCTGCGAGTACTGGGGCGTCAGCGCCGGCGGCAATTTCGAAGGCAGCAACATTTTAAACGTCGCGGCGGACCCGGCCGAGGTGGCTGCCACCTGGGGCATCAGCGAAGTGCAGCTGGCAGCCCGCATCGGGACCATGCGGGCCAAATTGTATGCCGCCCGTGAGGACCGGGTGCATCCCGGCCAGGATGACAAGGTCCTCAGCGCCTGGAACGGCATGATGCTCGCCAGTCTGGCCGAGGCCGCCCGCGTCCTGCAACGTCCGGACTGGCGCGACGCCGCCATCCGCAACGCGGAGTTTCTGCTGGCGCATTTGCGGCGCGATGACGGACGGCTGCTGCGCACCCACAAGGATGGCGCCAGCCACATCAACGGCTTTCTGGAAGATTACGCCAACCTTTGTGACGGCCTGCTCGAGTTGTATCAGACCACCTGGGACGCACGCTGGTTTCGGGCGGCGCGCGAACTGGCGGACCTGGCCCTGGAACATTTCGCTGCGGACGGCGGCGGCTTTTTTGACACCAGCGACGATCACGAGACCCTCATCGTGCGGCCGCGCAACCTGCAGGACAACGCCACGCCCTCCGGCAGCGCCATGCTGGCGCGGCAACTGTTGCGCCTCGCCGCCTGGACCGGGGAGTCACGTTACAAGGAGGCGGCGGTCGCGGCATTGCGCCTGCTGGTGGAAGCCCTGAGGGCCTACCCGCAGGCCTTCGGCGAGGCGCTGAACGCGGTCGACATGCTGGTGTCCGGACTGCAGGAGGTCGCCATCGTGGGCGCGCCGGAAGAGGGTGGATGTGCGGCCCTGGTGAGGGAACTGCGTTCGAAGTGGCGTCCCAACAGCGTTGCGGCGCTGTGCGGGCCGACGGATAGCGACGAAAGCGCGATTCCCTTGCTGCGCGGCCGGGTGAAGATTGGTGGACGGGCGACCGCCTACGTCTGTCGCAATTTCGCCTGCCAGTTGCCGGTGACCGAGGTCCCGGCCCTGCGGTCGCAACTGCAGGGCAACCCCGCGCACAGGGCGGAGGGCTGACATGCGGCGGTTCCCGGGCGACGGCTTCCGGCTGCGTGCAGGTGGCCTGGGGCGACAGGCGTAGGCGCTGTGAGCGAAAGCGGCGGCTCCGTCGCAACCTTCCGTCTGCTATTGCTTACGGTGCTGGGGCAGGCGTTGGGCGCCGCCGGCTATCTGCTGGATGAGGAGCCGGTCAGTGAGGCGGCGGGACGCTTTCGCTTCCTGCCGGCGGACAATGCCGCTGCGGACTCACGCATAGAGTTACAGGTGCTGGCCGGCACTTCCAGCGAGTGGGCGCCGCAAATGCCCTCGCGTTTTCGGGTCACCCTGTTTCGCCAGGGGGTGGAGCGGCCGCTGGCGGCGTTGGTCGTGCAGGACTTCGGCGTTGAGATACTGCCGTCGGCAGAGCACTGGTGGAGCTGGCGGGACAGCGTTGAACTGGGAGCGGCGCTGGCGGAGGCGGGACATTTGTTGGTCGGCTTCGGCATACCCTGGCTCAAGGGCGAACTGGAACCACCGACCTGAACCCTGGCTGTGCTAGAATGGTGCCATGTTGAACCGGCCCGCAATTCCTCGTGGCACGCGCCAACGGCGCGTCCCGGCATCAATCCTGGCCGCATGGGTACTGCTGGTTGCCTGCAGTCCCTTCGCCCAGGCCCCGACACCGACCGCGACGCCGGCGCCTACGGAAACGCCGGCGCCGACTGTCACCCCGAGCGTGACGCCTTCACCCACCGTGACGCCGACCATCGCGCCTGACCTGCTCTTGCAGGCGGCGGAAAGGGTACTGCAGGACGGCGAAGCGGCGCGGGGTGTGTTCGCGCTGGAATCGCTGCTGGCGCAGACCCCTGCAGCGTCTCAGGCGGCGGACGCGGCCTTGCTGCTGGGTCAGGAATGGCTGCGGGAAGGGCAATATGACGCTGCCATCGATCTCCTGACCCGCTACCTGGAGCTGCAACCGCCGGCGGAACGCGACGCGCGCGCCTGGTTTTGGCGCGCCGAGGCCCTGGTCGGCCAGGGCAACTGGCAGGACGCCATCATCGATTACACGGCCTGGATGCAGTTGCGTCCCGACGTCATCGACAGTTACGCGCTTGAGCGCATCGGTGACGCGCAACAGGCCCTCGGCCAGCCCGAGGCCGCCCTGATCAGCTACCGGGCCGCGGCGGCGAGTGAGCGCGTGCTTCCGGCGTCCCTGCGTATGATCGAAAAGCTGGCTGAGGCCCTGTTGGCGGCGGGTCAGCCTGCGGAGGCGGTGACGCAATACGAGACCATCCTCACCCGGGCCGAGAACGCAGGTTACCGCGCCGGTATACGCCTCGCGGCGGCGCGGGCCCAGCTGGCAGCGGGCGACGACTCGCTGGCGCTGGCGCGGATGAAAGTGCTGTTCGAGGAGCTGCCGAATACGGCCGCTGCCTACGAGGCCATGTTGACCCTGCTGGAACGAGAGGTCGCGCTGGAACCCGCCGACATCGGCCGCGTGAGTTCCATCGCCGGCGACGTGCAACGGACGCAGGCCGCCCTGGCGCCGCTTGCCGCTGCAGGCGGCGATTTTCCGGCGGAGTTGTGGCTCACCCTGGGCCGCGCCGAACGGGACCTGGGCGCCAGCGAGGCAGCGATGGCGGCCTTCGAGGCCATTTCCCAGGATAGCGACTTCTACGGCGAGGCCCTGCTGGAACTGGGCCGCACCCGTTTCTGGAGCGGCGATACGGAAGGCGCCATCGAGCACTATCTGCAACTTGCCGACAGGATGGCAAGGTCGCCGGCGGCGGCGGAAGCCCTGTGGCGGGCCGGATTCCTGCAGGGCTCGTTGAATTTGCCGCTGGAGGCGCGCGCAACCTTCGAGGAACTCGTCGAGGATTTTCCCGACACCGCCCAGGCGACCAGCGCGCTGTGGCTGATGGCCGACGCCGCCGAATTGCGCAATGAGACGGCGCTGGCGCGGGAGTATCTCACGCGCCTGGCCAATCGTCTGCGGGGGGAGGGCCGGGCGGAGGCCTTGCTGCGTTCGGGGCGGCTTTCCCGGCTTTTGGGCAACGAGGAGGCGGCGAAGGCCGCGTGGAGCGACGTCGGCCCCGCCGCACCGGACAGTTTCTTCGCCGCGCGGGCGAAGGACCTGCTGAGTTCGCGCTCCCCCCTGCAACCGGCATCCGACCTTCCGCTGGTCTTTGACGAGGCGACGGAACTGGTCGAGGCGGAAGACTGGCTGCGCGAAACCTTCGACCTTGAACAGGCGGGGCCGTTGTGGCCGGCGGCGGAAGAGCTGTTGGCTGACGGCAGGATCCGGCGCGGTACGGCCCTGTGGTCGCTGGGCCTGGTCGACGAGGCGCGGGATGAATTCTTCCACCTGATCAACGAGAGCAGCGGCGACGGCCTGATTTCCTACCAGCTGGCCGTGCATCTCCGTGGACTTGGGGACTACTACAGTTCGATTTTTGCCGCCGCCAACGTGCTGAGAACGGCCGAGGTCGCCACCGTGGATGCGCCGCGCTGGCTGGCGCGCCTGCGCTATCCTGTGTACTGGCTGGACCTGGTGCTGGCCGCGGCGCAGGAACATGGCATGGACCCGCTGCTGCTCTTTTCGCTGATCCGGCTGGAAAGCCTGTTTGACCCCTGGGCGGAAGCCGCCGCTGGCGAAAAGGGCCTGACGCAGGTCATCCCGCCGACCGGCGACTACATCGCCGGCCAGATCAACTGGCCTGACTATCAGCACAGCGATCTGTTTCGGCCGCAGGCCTCCATCACCTTCGGCGCCTGGTATCTGGCCGAGCAATTGCAACGCTTCAATCGCAACCCGCTGGTCGCGCTGGCGGGCTATAACGCCGGGCCGGGCCGCGCCATCCAGTGGCAGGAAGCCTCCGGCGGTGACGCCGACCGTTTCCTTGAGGCCATTGACATCGACAGCACGCGCAACTACGTGCAACTCCTGTATGGCATCCATCACGTCTATCGCAGCATTTACGGCGCGGAAGGCTGCGGGATGTACCAGGGAGTCTTTTCCTGTACGGGTTAAGGGGAGCGCTCCATGTCCTCCGCTGAAGCCGCCATCGTCGCCAGGGACATCAGCAAGAGTTACGACAGGACAAGGGCGGTGGATGGCCTCGATTTCCGCGTCGAACGCGGCGAGGTCTTCGCCCTGCTGGGCCCCAACGGTTCCGGCAAGACGACCACCATACGCTTGATTCTCGACATACTGCGGCCGGACAGCGGCAGCATCACTATCCTGGGCCAGGCGGCTGGCGGGGATGTCGCCAGGCGAATCGGCTATCTGCCTGAAGAGCGCGGCCTGTATCGCAACGCGCCCGTGCTGGAGGTGATGGTCTATCTGGGCCAGTTGAAGGGCATGAACGCCAAAGCCGCGCGCTCCCGCAGTCTGGCGCTGCTGGAACGCCTTGATCTGGACGACCATGCGGGCAGCAAGGTGCGGGAGTTGAGCAAGGGCATGCAACAGAAGGTGCAGTTTGCCGTCACCGTCCTGCACGAGCCGGAACTCATCATCGTCGACGAACCTTTTTCGGGGCTGGACCCCGTCAATACCCAGGTGCTGGAGACCCTGCTGCGCGAGATGCGCGCCAGGGGCGTGGCCGTTGTCATGAGCACGCACCAGATGCACCAGGTGGAGGCCATGGCCGACCGCCTGTTGATGATCAGCGAGGGCCGGCAGAAGCTCTACGGCCCTGTGGCGGACATAAGGCGTCAGTTTGCCAGCCATGCGCTGCTGGTCGAAGGTCAGGGCGACTGGTCGCGGCTGGCGGGCGTTCGCGCCGTGGATGCGGGTAACAGACCTGGCGAAGCGTTGTTGCAGCTGGAGCCGGAAAGCTCCCCGGATTCGGTGTTGGCCGCGATTGCAGCCGCCGGCGACATGCACATTCGCCGCTTCGAACTGGCGACGCCAGGACTGAGCGAGATTTTCATTCGCGTCGTTGAGGGTGAGTGATGCGACTGGCTCTGCTGGTGGCGCGGAGGGAGTATCTCACCGTCCTGCGCAGCAAGGGATTCCTGTTCGCCACCTTCGGCGTCCCGTTGATGGCGCTGCTGCTGGTCACGGTGGTGTTTGAGGCCATCGATGGTGCGGGTCCCGCCAGTTCGTTCCTGCCAGCCGAAACCGGCTACGTCGACCTGGCGGGCGTGATCAGCCAACCGGAACCGTTTCGGCCATTTGCAGCGGAATCGCTGGCCCGCGCCGCCTGGGAAGAGGGGCAGCTGGACTCCTGGTTTCTGATCCCTGCCGACTATCTCGGCAGCGGCTCGGTCACCCTGTATACGCGCCTGCCGGATAGCGAAGCGCTGGAAGACTCCATGGCCGCCTTTATGCGCGAAAACCTTGCGCTGCAGGCCGGTAGTCGCCTGCCGCCCGCCCGCCTGGCGCAGCCGGTGGAACTGCGCATTCGCACTTCAGGCCTGGACCTCGGCGCCAGCGATGCAGGCGGCGTGTTCATGGTCCAGTTTCTCTATGCCCTCGCGTTTTTCGTCGCGATGCAAACGACCAGCGGCTATCTCATCGCCAGTCTTGTGGAGGAAAAGGGCAGTCGCGTGCTGGAAATACTGGTCACCAGTATTTCACCCTGGCAATTGATGCTGGGGAAAATCCTTGGTCCGGCCTGCGTCGGCCTGACGCAACTTGCCGTCTGGCTGGCCGCCGCCCTGGCCGCGCGCGCCCTGGGGCCTGAATCGCCAGCCAACGTCGCCTTCGAACTGCCGGCGGAAGTTCTGCTGATTACCTTTGTTTACTTCCTGCTCAGCTATTTCCTGAACGCCACCATTTTTGTCAGCATCGGTTCCATCAGCGACAGCGAGCAGGAGAGCCGTCAACTGGCAGCGGGCCTGACCCTGGTGACCGTAGTGCCCTTCATCGCCTACGCCGTACTGCTCGGTGACCCCAATGGAACGATCAGTGTGGCGCTGACCCTCTTCCCCCTGACGACGCCCCTGACGGCCATCATCCGGATGGGTATGGGCGCGCTGCCGGCCTGGCAACTGGCGCTGAGCCTCACGCTGTTGACCCTGTCTCTGGTGGCTGCCGTACCTCTGGCGGCGCGCCTGTTTCGCTGGTCCACACTGCTCTACGGCGTGCGTCCCACGCCGCGGCGGCTGTGGCGTATGCTTCGCAATCCGGCGCAGGGCGGAGGTAGGGCATGACGGGACCGGTCTGGCAGGTGTTCCGCTTTGAAATGCGTCGTAATTTGCGACGGCGGACCTGGCAACTGACGGCCATTGCCGTCCCCTTGCTGGCCCTGCTGGTCCTTGAGGGGGCGCAGAGGCTGAATTCGGAAAGCGCCCTGCCCGGGTTGAACCTGCCCGGGATCACCGCTCCGGGAATCATGGCTCCCGGCAGCGGGCAACGCGGCCTGGTGGATGAGACCGGGCTGTTCCCCGGCGCTGACGACTTGCAACTCTTCGCGGATGAAGCGGCGGCGTCGCAGGCCCTGGAGCGCGGCGACATCGGCAGCTGGTATCACATCCCGGGCGACTACCTGGAAAGGGGAGTGGTCTACCAGGTAATGCCGGCCCTGAACCTGGGCGAGATGAGTCGCGGCGCGATTCGCAGGCACATTCTGACGTCGCTGGCCGACGAGCTGGATTCCAGTCTGCTGGCGCGCCTGGAGCGGCCCCTGCAGCTGAATGTCATTCGCGAGCAGGGTGCAGGGCCATCCAGGGGACCTGGCCCTGGCGGGGCGCGTGACGAACTGGCGCTGCTGGTGACCTACCCCTTCGTCATGGCCCTGATGTTCAGCCTGTTCATGACCAGCGGTTACCTGCTGCAGGGCGTCATCGAGGAAAAGGAGACGCGGGTCATCGAGATTCTGCTCTCCACCCTGCGGCCTGGGCAACTGTTTGCCGGCAAGGTGCTGGCCTACGGGACGCTCGGTCTGATGCAATTGCTCTTCTGGCTGGCGGGCATTTTGCTGGTGTTGCAACGCCTGCCCCTGCAGGGCGCGCTGGCCGCACTGGCGCAGTATGTCCTGCCGGAGGGCGCCTTGCCGCTGATGCTGGTTTATTTCCTGCTGGCCTACCTGCTCTTCGCCAGCGCCTACGGCATCCTGGGCGCGCTGTCGGCCTCAATGCGCGAGGGCCCGCAATACGCCGTGATCTTCACCCTCCCTGCCGTCATACCCCTGTGGGTCAGCACGGCATTCATCGAGGCTCCGGACAGCCCGCTGGTGCTGGCCCTCAGTCTCTTTCCCCTTACCGCACCGCTGGCGATGTTGCAGCGCGTCCTCATCAGCGACGTGCCCGCCCGGCAGATCGCGCTCAGCATTCTGCTGTTGCTGCTGTGCAGCGCAGCCCTGATGTGGCTGGCGGGGCGACTGTTCCGCGTGCAGACGCTGCTCGCCGGTCGCATGCCGCGTTTGCGCGAGCTGCCGGTGCTTTTGCGAAGCTGAGGCCTGTCAGTGCGAAGGCTGCGCCCAGGTGATCAGCCCCGGGTGAATCTGGTCCGGCAACAACTCGTGTTTCGGCAACACGCGGGCGGAGAGGCCCCGCTCGCCACCCACGTGATAGGCGTAGCGGGCATGAAACATCCAGGTCCCGTTTTCCCCTTCGCCAACCGGGTGCATGTCTACCGCGTCGCCGGCGTGCGCCCCCAGTTCGCGCTGGGTGTTCAACTTGCCGGAATACAACTGGACGCGCAGATCAGCCGGGTTGAAGCGGCCCAGGTGGACCCTGGCCTGCACGTCAAATGACGCGCCGACCACGAGTTGCGACTCGCTGAAATCAAGCGACTCGATGCGAATTTCGTGCCAGAATTGTTCGAGTCTGGCGCGCCAGGCGCTGAAATCCAGCCCCTGTTGCAGGTTGTCGGCGTGCATGCGTTGCACCCGTTTCAGGGACGGCAGATAGAAGAGATTGCAGTATTCCTGCACCATGCGGTGGGAACTGAAGCGCGGTGCAAGTTGCCGCATGGAGGCTTTCACGTGCCGCATCCATTCCTGTGGCAGGTTGTCATCGTCACGATCGTAGAAGAGGGGCACAACGTCCTTCTCCAGGATGTTGTAGAGCGCCTGACTCTCCACGTGGTCCTGGTGACCCTCTTCGTGCGGAGGGTATTCCTCACCATTGCCGATGGCCCAGCCGAGCTCCGGCGCATAGCCCTCGTCCCACCAGCCGTCGAGAATGCTGCAGTTGAGGCCGGCGTTGTAGATGCACTTCATGCCGCTGGTGCCGCTGGCTTCCTGGGGCCGGCGCGGGTTGTTGAGCCAGATGTCCACGCCTTGCACCAGTTGCCGGGCGATGTGCATGTCGTAATTCTGCAGAAAGACGATGTGTGGCCGCAATTCGGCGTCCTGGGCCATGTGAATGATTTGCCGAATGAACTCCTTGCCGCCGTCGTCGTGCGGATGCGCCTTGCCCGCAAAAATGAGTTGTACGGGCCTTTGCGGGTCGCTGACGATGCGTTTGAGCCGCGGCAAATCGCGGAAGATCAGCGTCGCGCGCTTGTAGGTGGCGAAACGCCGGGCGAAACCAATGGTCAGGGCGCGCGGGTTGAGCACGCGGCTGCTGGCATCGGCTTCGCTGCGCGCGAAACCCCGTCGTAACAGCTGCTGGTGGAGGCGTTCGCGGGCAAAGGCGATGAGTTGTCGCCGGCTGCGTTCATGGACGCGCCACAGTTCGTCGTCGGGGATGTCGTCGACCGCCGCCCACAGGTCGGGCCGCCCGTCTTCCTCGCGCCAGGCCGGGTCCAGATAGTGGTCAAAGAGCTCCGCCATTTCGTCGCTGATCCAGCTCTGGATGTGGACGCCGTTGGTGACGCTGTGGACGGGCACTTCATCCAGCGGGGTGTTGGGGTAGAGCGATCGCCACATCCCGCGTGAGACCCAGGCATGCAGCCTGGAGACGCCGTTGGTGCCGCTGCTGAGGCGCATGGCCAGCACCGGCATGGAAAACATCTCATGGTCGCCCACGTGTTCTCGACCCAGGTTCAGGAACTCTTCACGCGAGAGGCCCAGTTCGCGGCTGTAGTCGCCAAAGTGCTCGTCGATAAGGTCGAATTCAAAGCGCTCCAGGCCGGCGGGTACGGGGGTGTGCGTCGTAAAGACGTTGCCGGCGCGGGTGATTTCCTGCGCCTGGGCAAAACTCAGACTCTTCTCGTGCTGCAACTGGCGGATTCGCTCAAGAGCGAGGAAGGCGGAGTGCCCTTCGTTCATGTGGCAAACGTTGGGTCGCAGACCCAGGGCGTCCAGCGCGCGTATGCCGCCGATGCCCATCAGGATCTCCTGACGAATGCGCGTGCGCCGGTCACCGCCATAGAGGCGGTCGGTCAGGTTGCGGTCTTCCGGCAAGTGGTTTTCGGGAATGTTTGAATCCAGCAAAAAGAGTTGGACGCGCCCTACCTGTACGCGCCAGACGGCCGCGTAAAGCTCGCGGCCGGGCAGCGTCACACTGATGCGCAGGGGCGCGCCCTGTCCATCGTGCATCAGGGTCAGGGGCAGGTTGGCCAGGTCGTTGATCGGGTAGGACTCCTGCTGCCAGCCATCGGCGTTGAGGTACTGGTGAAAGTAGCCCTCCTGGTAGAGCAGCCCGATGGCGACGAGCGGCAGCCCCAGGTCGCTGGCACTCTTGAGGTGGTCTCCGCTCAGGATTCCCAGACCGCCGGAGTAGGTACCCAGCGATTCCGTCAGGCCATACTCCATGGAGAAGTAGGCGATGCAGGTGCCGGGCGGCTGATCGCCGGCATTGCGGGCGAACCAGGTGTCCCTGCGGGCCGTTTCCTCATCGCGCCGGGCGCAGACGCGTTGCAAATGCGCCAGGAAACTGGCGTCAGCAGCCAGCTCATCGAGCCTGTCCTGAGAAAGCAGGCCGAGCAATTGCACGGGATTGTGCCCGGTCTCGCTCCACAGGTCCGGCTCCAGACGACGGAAAAGCGCCTGGCAATCGCTGTCCCATGACCAGCGCATGTCATGCGCCAGCTCCCGCAGACGGGCGAGACCAGGGGGCAGGTTGGCGGTGACGTTGACGGTGATAACCGGTTTTATCATGCGTGACTCCCTGACGACGAGAAATGCGGCGGGGCGGGAATTCGGGGCGATATTATGCTCAAAATGAAAGACTAGCGTCGCGCCAACTGGAATCCCAGTCGCTCGCCATCGGGCACACGTCGGTCCGGGTAAGCCTCGAAGTCCCCGCCTTGCAGGTCCGTGCCAATAATGCAGGAGCGCCCGACAGTCAACCCGGGCGGCACCTGGGTGTTCTTGCCGATGCAGGTGATCCCCAGGTCGCCAACCTGCTCGATGGAACCCACCCGCGCATTGTGGCCAATGACCGCGATCTTGTCGATGATGGACCGTTCGATGACGGCGCCGGCCTCGATGCAGGTGTCCGTCAGCAGGATCGATTCACGCACGACGCAGTTGGGACCGACGATGACCCCTGGCGAGAGCACCGAGCGTTCGACCAGCGCGCCGGAAGAGACAATGGCGCCCTCCGCAATCATGCTGTCGCGAACGATGGCGTCCTGCTGAATCTGGACCGGCGGGCGCTCCTCGCTGCGGGTATGAATAACCCAGGTGCGGTCGCTGAGGTTGAGCGAGGGCGGCGTCCCCAGCAGGTCCATGTGGGCTTCCCAGTAGGCGTCGATGGTGCCCACGTCGATCCAGTAACCATCGAAGGGCCAGGCGAACACGCGCTGCCTTTCGATCAGCATGCGCGGCAAAATATCCTTGCCGAAATCGTGGCTGGAATCCCCCAGCTCGTGGTCGCGATGCAGCATGCGTTCCAGAACGTCGTAGTTGAAGATATAGACCCCCATGCTGGCGAGGTTGCCAGGGGGATTCGGCGGCTTTTCAACAAAGTCTTTGACACTGAGGTCGTCTTCGACGTCCACGATGCCGTAGCGGCTGGCCTCGTCGAGGGGCACGCGGATGGTCGCCACAGTTGCATCGGCGTTGTTTTCGCTGTGAAACTGCAGCATTTCGGCGTAGTCCATCTGGTAAATGTGATCGCCGGAGAGAATGAGGACGTAATCCGGCCTGCCGCGTCGCACAAAGGGCAGGTTTTGCGCGACGGCGTCGGCCGTGCCGGCGTACCAGTCGGTGTCCCGCCGGCCGAGAAAGGGCTGAAGCAACAATACGCCGCCGGTGAAGGAACGGTCCAGGTCCCAGGGGCGGCCGCGACGGATGTGATCGTTGAGGCTGTGCGGCCGGTACTGGGTGAGGATGAGTACGTCGAAGATGTTGGAGTTCACGCAGTTGCTGAGCGTGAAGTCGATAATGCGGTACTTGCCGGCAAAGGGCACGGCCGGCTTGGCGCGTTTGTGAGTCAGGGTAGCAAGTCGCGTGCCTTCGCCGCCCGCAAGGATAACAGCCTTGACTTTCACGGGTGTACCTCGCTGATAAGAACGTCGCGATAGAGTTCCTTTGTGGCACGGGCGCTCTTGTCCCAGCCGAAATCCTGCTTCATGGCGCGTTCCTGCATGCGCCGCCAGGCTGCGGGACGATTGTGCCAGGTCCTGATGGCCCATTCCAGGGTGTGCGCCAAAGCCTCCGTTTCGCTCCAGCCGAATACGAAACCCGTGCCGCGGGAGCCACGGCCATCGTCGTAGTTCACCACCGTATCGGCGAGACCTCCGGTCTCGCGCACCAGGGGCAGGGAACCATAGCGCATGGCCAGCAACTGGCCAATGCCGCAGGGCTCGAAGAGGCTGGGCATCAGGAAAAGGTCGGATCCGGAGTAGATTTGACTGGCAAGGGCGCTGTCAAAATCGTGCTGTACCGAAACGCGCTGCGGCCACTGGCCGGCCATGAGGGCCAGCTCATGGTGAAAGCGGGGATCACCGCTGCCCAGGCTGATGAACTGCAGGGCGTCGCGGGTCAGCAAACGTCGCATGACCGGCAGGGCCAGGTGCAGGCCCTTTTGCACGTCCAGGCGCCCCACCATGGCCACCAGAGGGACCTCGCGTTTGCCATCGAGTCCGTGCCTGCGCTGCAGGTCCCTGCGATTGATACAACGCGACTGGCTGAACTCTGCGGCGCCGTACCTGGCGACCAGGTGGCAATCCGTTTCGGGATTGTGGTGCTCGCGATCAATGCCGTTGAGAATGCCATGGAGGCTGGCGCTGCGCGTGCGAATCAGGCCATCAAGGCCGCGACCCTGGTCGGGCGACTGAATTTCCGTCGCGTAGCGGGGACTGACCGTGGTCAGGACGTCGGCGCTGGCGATGCCGATGGCCAGCAGGTTGTCATCCAGGTCCTGGTAGACCAGGTCCGGCTGGCTGCGCGTCGGGATGCCGCAGTAGTACAGCGCGGCGCCGGCGTCGTGTCCCTGGTAGGCGAGGTTATGAATGGTCAGGAGGGAACGCATCGACGCCCAGTCCGGGCTGGTACGACTGACGGACAGCAGGAAGGGAATCAGGGCGCAGTGCCAGTCATTGGCATGCAGGACGTCCGGAAACCAGTTGTTGCGCTGCCGGAGTTCCCAGGCGCAGGCAAGGGTCAACTGGCAAAAGAGGATGAAGCGTGTGGCGTCCCGCGCCTGGTCAAGATACAGCGTGCCCTCGGCGCCAAACCAGGGCTCACACTGCAGAAAGTAGTGACGGACATCCTGGCGGCAAACGCTGTGCACGTGGACGTCCAGAGACCCGCTGCGGTGCGGAAAAGGGAAGGAGAACTGGTAAACGAGCCCGTGGCCGGCGTAGTCGATGAAGCCGTAAAGGGGCGTGATGACCCGGACGTCGGTCTCCGCTGAACGCAGGGCCAGGGGAAGCGAGCCGGCGACTTCGGCAAGACCTCCGGTGCTGGAGAAGGGACTGACTTCTGCGCTCGCGTAAAGGACGTTCATGCCGGCGTACTGTCACTCCCGGGCTCGGGGACAGACTCCACTAGTGATTTTAGCCGCCGGAAAATTGGCTCGCAACCGGGGCGCGTGGCGCGGCGCCAGGCCGCGCGCTACCTTCAGTGACGGTCAGGCGGGAGAGCTATGCGGACGAGATCGACCCCTTCAGCGGAAACCACGACCATCCTGCTGGCGCCCCCTGGCGCCGGCAAGACCGACTACGTGTTGCAAACCCTTCGCGAAATCCAGGATAAGCCGGACTGGCAGGAAACCTGGCTGTTGACCCCCGGCCGGACGCAGGAACAGTTTTTGCGCCAGCGTCTGCTCGCTTCGGCAGGGGATGGCGCCGCCCTTTTCAATGTCCGCTTCCTGCGATTTCACAATCTGGCCAGGACTCTGTCCGCCCTCGCCGGCAGGTCGACGCGGGTCCTGCAGGAAGAGGAACGTCGCGACCTCCTTCGTGACCTGCTTGAGGACCTGGCAGGGGGTGGCGAACTGAAGCTTTTCTCTCAGGCTGCTGACCTCGGAGGGATGCTGCGCGCCATCCTCAGTTTCATCGATGAGTTGCGGGCGAAGCTCATATCCCCGGAGGCCCTTGCGGCGGCGGCGCGGAGTACCAGGGAGCGGGAACTTGCGGCCATCGCCAGGCGTTACGAGGCGGCGCTGTCGAAAGGAAACGTTCAGGACCGGACGCGAAGTCTGGTCCACGCGGCGGAGGCCCTGGGCGACCCCGCGCTGCAAACCAGTCTGGCCCGCATTGACCACTTGCTGGTGGATGGCTTCGATGCCTTCACGCCCCTGCAGGCCAGGGTCGTGATGCAGCTGGCGGCCTGCGTAAGAAATGCGATCATCACCCTGCCGACAGCGCCCGGCAGGGAGGAAACTGTTGGCGCCGGCTTCCGGCGCGCGCTGGAGCTGCTCAGGGCGCACAGCCCCCGGCCGATACGCATCGAGGCGCTTCCCGCCAGTCTTGATCGACGTGATCCGGGCTTGCAGGGACTGACGACCCGCCTGTTCACTGACGGGCCGGCATTCACGCAGCGACTTTCACACCTGCACCTGCTGGAGGCCCCTGGGCCGGAGATAGAGGCCCTGGCGATCACGCGGCACATCAAGGGGCTGCTACTGGAGACCGATGCGCGGCCCGAAGACTGTCTGATCGTTACAAGGGCGTGGTCACAGTATGCCGGCCCATTGCGCGCCGCGGGCAGGGAGCATGGTGTTCCGCTGGCTTTCGCGCGGGGCGAGCCGCTGATCGACCAGCCAGTCATGCGCCACCTGCTCGGGTTGCTGGAACTCTCCGGCGCCGATTTTCCGCTGCAGGAGACCCTGGACCTGTTGCGCGCGCCCTGCTTCCGGGTGCCGGGCCTGGGTCGGGAGCAGGTGACGACTCTGGAGCGCATCGGTCGGAAGGAGCGTGTGAGCGGTGGACGTGACGCCTGGCTGAGCGCCCTGGAAGCGAGCTGTGTGGAGGGCAGCGAGAACATCGCGCAGGCCTTGCGCCATTTCATGGAAGCGGTGACGCCACCAGGAGACACGGAGTCGAAGGGACTGTGGCGCTGGCTGCGGGGACTCTGCGGGCTTGATGCGGAGGCAGAGCCCGACGTCTATTCCCTGGATATGAAGTCCTGTGTAGCCGCCGGGCCGACGCCTGTCTCATTTGCCGGAGAACAGGCGGCGCTGGATGCCTTTGACAGTCTTTTGAAGCGCAGGGCACGTACAAATGAAGAACTATCTGACACCGAAGGCGCCGGGCAGGCAGACGTCGACGCCTGGCTTGCGGACCTGCGCGAGGCCCTGGGGCGCATGCGACTTGAGGGCGACAGGGCGCGGCCAGGCGCTGTTGCGGTCGTCGAGGCTTCTATGGCGACAGGGCTGGAGGCGCGCCACGTCTTCATTCCCGGCCTTTCCGCCGGGATTTTTCCCGGAACGGGTGCAGCGGACCCGCTTTTGCTGGCCAGCGAACGGGTGGCCCTGGCGAAGCGTGGCGCCGACCTCGGGCCCGGCGATGGCGGCGCTGAGGACGCCCTGTTCCTGCAGCTACTGGGTCTGGCCCGTGACTCCCTGATGCTTACCCGCCCTGCTGAAGAAGGGGGCACAGCGCGTCAGGCGAGCTACCTGTGGGCTGCTGTGCGTAATTTGTACCCCCGGCAGCAAGTAGAGAAAGTCCGGGCCGCTGCCACCGTTCCGCCTGAACAAGTCGCGTCAGCGCAGGAAGCGCTCGTCACGCTGAAGACATACCCGGGGTCGAAGGCCGCTCAACCCTTGCGCGCCTGGTTGCAACGCGAATGTAGCGAGATTCTGGAGCAGGTGGAGCATGCCGGCAGGGTCGAGGCGGCGCGACTGTCCTGGTACGAGGCGCATGACCGCTATTCCGGCGTGCTTGCCGATCCGCAACTGATTGCGTGGGTCGCCGATGAGCTGGGCCCGGGTCGGCCCTGGAGCGCGTCGCAGCTGAATGAGCTCGGCGCTTGCCGCTACCGCTTCTTCGCCAAACGCCTGCTCGGCCTTGAGGAGTTGTGGCAGCCGGAATCCGGTCTGAACGCGCTGGAACGGGGAAACCTGAATCATGAGATTCTGGAGGCGGTCTTTCGCGAAGTAAATCAGCGCCAGTTGACGATTGAAGAAGAAAACCTGGCGGAAGCGCTGGCCATTCTGGAGCGCAAGTCCCAGGTTGTCTTTGATGACGCCCGCGGGATCCTGAAGCGCGAACCGGATTCCCTGTGGCCCTGGGAGCAGCAAAACATACGCGCGAGGCTGGAGGCCTTTGTGCGCCTGGACTTTTCGTCTGACAGCCCGGTCGGCAAACGATTGCCTGGGGCCGGACGACGGTCGCGCTTGCAGGAATACCGTTTTGGCTTCGATGACGAGCCTTTTGCCATCCCCCTTTCGATAGACGGGCGGCAGGAAGCGCTCAGGTTGCGCGGCTTCATCGACCGAGTTGATGTCGCCAGCGGTCAGGTCCTGGTCATCGACTACAAGAGCGGCAGCACGGCAATTCCTGCAGGTCATCTGGCTGAAGGCGTTGAGGTCCAGATGTTGGTCTACCTGCGCGCGGCGGGGCACCTGCTGCAAGGGGATACGGAACACTCACTGGCTGGCGGGGCCTTCCTGCAGTTGCGCAGCTTGAAAAGCAGTGGCGCTGTCTCACTGGATGAACGTGGTCAGCAAAGTTTGCAGGCAGCGGAGCGACGAATCGCCGAAAACGTCGCCGCCGCGAGACACGGCGATTTCCGGGTCGAGCCGCGGCTGCCGGCGACCAATGGCCGCTGCACTCGCTACTGTGAGTTCTGGCAGCTCTGTCGCGTGCTGGAAACGCGCAGCCTGGGGCAGGAGGCGGCGCCGTGACGCTGAACCTGACTGCGGCCCAGCGGCGCGCCATCGAAACGCATGACCGCAACCTGGTGGTGCTGGCGGCGGCGGGTTCGGGCAAGACCCATGTGCTGGTCGAACGCATGCTGGCCCTGCTCGATGCCAATCCCGACTGGCCGCTGGAATCGCTGGTGGCGATAACTTTCACGCGCAAGGCCGGGCGCGAAATGCGCGAGCGTCTGCGTGACAGGCTGCGGGAACGCAGTCAAAGCGCTGCGCCAGACGACAGAGAACGCTGGGGTCGGCATCTGGCCAGCGTGGACAATGCCTGTATCGACACAATTCACTCGCTTTGCACGAGAGTCCTTGGGCTCAGCGCGGCAGAGGCGCGCCTGGATCCTGAGTTCACGGTGCTGGATGAGGATGAATCCGACGTGGCGCTGGATGAAGCGCTGGAAGAGACCTTACTGCAAATGGCGGAGGCAGGAGACCCGTCGCTCGCGCTCTTTGCGGAATACGACCGCGAACAAATCATGGTGGCTTTGCGCGAGCAAGTGCCCAACCCAGTCCCCGCCCCTGTCCCTGACGACCTGCTGGAACAGTGGCGTAGAGAGTGGGAGCGCGAAGCCAGGGCGTCGCTTCAGAGTTTTCGCGATTCACCCGCATTCACCGAAGCGTTGACCTGGGAGCCGCCACATGGCTGGCCGGAAAACGACAGGCTGGGCGACGTCTGGGCGCTCTGCCGGCCCCTGTGCGTTGAATTCGAGAATGCCGCTATCGCGCAGTCGCCGGGTCTGTTGCAGGCCATGGATGATGCCATCGACCTGAGAGGCGGAAGGCAGGGCAACTGGGGGAACAAGGAAACCCTTGAGAAAGCCAGGGGAATGTTGCGGGCGTTGCGCGAGGAAGTTCAGACGCTGATAAAGGAAATCGGCGACGGAGTCACCGACCTCGACCGGCGCGCGGCTGAATTGCTGCCGCACTGGCGGCGTCTGATTCTGGCGGCGAAAGGGGTCTACGGCGAAAAAAGCAATGCCGGCAACTGGCTTGACTTCAACGGCCTGGAACAGCGGGCGCACGAAGTGCTGCAGCAACCCGAGGTACGCGAGCGCTTGCGGCGTGAGTTCAGACAGGTGCTGGTCGACGAATTTCACGACACCAGTCCGCTGCAATGGAAGATCATTCGCGCCCTGGCGGACCCCAGAGAGCCGGGTCGGCTCTTCATCGTCGGCGACCCGCGCCAGAGCATTTACGGCTTCCGTGGCGCGGACGTGGGTAACTTCAAAGAAGCGTTGGATGAAGTCAGGTCCGCCGGCGGGTTGATGGTGACGCTGTCGCAGTCCTTCCGTTCGCACCAACCCCTGCTGGACGTGTTGAACACAATCCATCGTGTAGCCCTGCCGGACAACAGACATGAGCCGATGGCGTCTGAACGAAAGAGGGCGCCCGGAGACCATCCGCCCCTGGAATTCTTGCAATTGGACACAAGGGCGGCCGGACTCAGTGCGGAAGAGGGCCGTGATTGGCTGGCGCGTGATCTCGCCAGAAGGCTGCAAGACCTGGTGGCGGAGGGTTGCCCGATAGTCGACAGTGAGTCCGGAGAGACCCGTCACCTCAAATACGGTGACGTGGCGCTGCTGTTTCGCACGCACAATCGCATGCCGGAGTACGAAAGGGCATTTGCCGAACTGGCGTTGCCCTTCGTGACCTTGGGCGGACGGGGATTCTACGGGCGCCAGGAGGTGCTGG
>JAPOVC010000027.1 GCA_026708325.1 Anaerolineaceae bacterium
ATGCTGATTGCAGGGCAGCCAGGGTGGCTGCCGGCCTTTCGTACAGGGATGCAGACCATGTCATTCATCGACAGAATCGACCCTGAAGTCGCCCACGCCATTTATGAGCACCCGCCCGAGCGCTATATCGCCATCGGCGACGATCCTCCCCTGGCGCGCGAGATGACCCTGGCGAGCAACCTCGAAATGCGCGCCAGTCTGCCGCCCACTGACGTGACGATCGAGGAAAGGGCGATCCCCGGGCCGGATGGCGAGGTCCCCGTGGTGATCTACCAGCCACCGGGTCCCGCGCCGCGCGGCGGACTGCTCTGGTTGCATGGTGGCGGCTACATCGTGGGCCTGGCCCGCGATGACGCGCGTTGCATCGAATTCGCCGAAGTCGTCGGCTGCACGGTCGTCTCGGTCGATTATCGCCTGGCGCCCGAAGCGAAATACCGGGAAAGCATAGCCGACAGCTTCGCGGCGTTGAACTGGATGGTCGACAATGCCGACGATTTGGGTATTGATACCGGGCGCGTCGCCATCGGCGGCGGCAGCGCGGGCGGCGGCCTGAGCGCCGGTCTGGCGCTTTACAACCGCGACAACGGCGGCCCCGACCTCGCGTACCAGTTGTTGATCTATCCCATGATTGACGACACCCACGATACCCCCTCGGGACACGAGGACACCTGCCCGACGGTCTGGAACCGGGAGGTGTCCTTCAAGGCCTGGAAGATGTATCTGGGCGACGAGTACGGCACGGACCGGGTCTCTCCCTATGCGGCGGCGACGCGCGCCAGGGACCTGAGCGGACTGCCGCCGGCGCTGGTCGTCGTCGGGACCCTGGACCTGTTCCGCGACGAAAACGTTGACTACGCTAAACGCCTGATGGCCGCCGGCGTGCCGACCGACCTGCTGGTGTATGCCGGCATGTTTCACGGCGTGGAGATGCTGGTGATGGACGCCGTGGCCAGCGTGCGAATGAGAGAGGGCTATCTCTCGGGCCTGAAAGGCGCGATCGGCTGATTTGCCGCCCCTTCCGGATGGCTCGCAAGAATTGAATCGTTTCTGCATTGAGGTGAGACAAGGGACATGAATCTAGGCGCCGTATTTCCCCAGACCGAGAGCGGCACGGACGTCGCCGCGCTGCGCAACTATGTGCAGACCGTAGAGTCGCTGGGCTGCGACTATCTGCTTTGCTTCGATCACGTGCTGGGCCACCGGCCGGCCGACATGGCGACCTGGCCCGGCCCCTACACCGACGGGGATTCCTTCCACGAAATCCTGACCTTCTTCGCCTGGGCCGCGGCCATCACCGAGCGCATCGAGTTCTTCACCGGCATCGTGATTCTGCCGCAGCGCCAGGCGCAGCTGGTCGCCAAGCAGGCCGCCGAAATCGACATCCTCTCCGGCGGACGCCTGCAGCTGGGCATCGGCATCGGCTGGAACCAGGTGGAGCTGGAAGGCATGGGCATGAACTTCGGCAACCGCGGCCGCCGCGCCGAAGAGCAGATTAAACTGATGCGCGCGCTGTGGACGCAAGACCTGGTCGACTTCGACGGGCAGTATCACCAGTTGCGCCAGACCGGCATCAACCCGCCGCCGGTGCAGCGCCCCATCCCCGTCTGGATCGGCGGTTACGCCGACGTGGTGCTGCGCCGCGCGGCGCGCCTGGCGGACGGTATGCTGCCCGGTTCCGACCTGGCCGAGGGCCGCTCGCGGGTGCCGCGCCTGCGCCAGTACCTGGCGGACGAGGGTCGCGACCCCGACAACTTCGGCATCAACGTCTGGCTCAACGCCGGCGAGCTGGAGCGCGCGCAGTGGGACGACTTTGTCGGCGAATGGCGCGAACTGGGCGCGACGCACATCGCGCTGGACACCATGAACGCCGGCTGCGAGTCGCTGTCGCAGCACCTGGCGCTGGTGGAAGAGTTCGTCACGGCCTTCGGGAACGCCTGAACACGATGGACGACGGGGTGCTGGCGCGGCTCTCCATCGACACGGAGCTGGCGACACAGATCCTCTGCGGCTTTATCCGCGACCAGA
The DNA here is from genome assembly GCA_026708325.1 of Anaerolineaceae bacterium. GTDB lineage: Bacteria > Chloroflexota > Anaerolineae > Aggregatilineales > Phototrophicaceae > JAGWBD01. The sequence goes on from JAPOVC010000027.1 coordinate 2,026, forward strand.
CGCGCAAGGCGGGCCTGCCGCGGGCCGTCGTCGCGCTCTCCGGCGGCATCGACTCGGCGCTGTCGGCGACGCTGGCGGCGCGCGCCCTGGGGAGGGAGAACGTGCTGGCCATACGCATGCCCTGGCGCGACTCCTCGCCGGGCAGCCTGGCCGACGCCGACCTGCTGATCGAAGCCCTCGGTCTGTCCGCGCTGACGGTCGAGATCACCCCGATGGTGCTGCCGCTTTTCGAACGCTTTCCGGAGATGGACCGGCGTCGTCGCGGCAACATCATGGCGCGGCAGCGCATGATCGTGTCCTACGACCAGTCGGTCTCCTGGGGCGGGCTGGTGATGGGCACCAGCAACAAGACCGAGTTTCTGCTGGGTTACTCCACCATCTATGGCGACAGCGGCGTCGCCCTGCAACCGATCGCCGACCTCTACAAGGCGCAGGTGCGGCAACTGGCGGCGGCGCTGGACCTGCCGCAGTCGATCCTCGACAAGGCGCCCTCGGCGGACCTGTGGGAAGGCCAGACCGACGAGGAGGAGCTGGGCTTCAGCTACGAGGAGGTCGACCAGGTGCTCTATCTGCTGGTGGACGAGCGCTACGTGGTCGATGAAGTCGTGGCAGAAGGATTCGACCGCAATTTTGTCGGGGACGTCTGGCGCCGCGTCAAGGCCAACCACTACAAGCGCACGATGCCCAACATCGCGCGGCTGAGCAACCGCGCCCTCGGCCACGATTTCCTCTATCTGCGCGACTGGGTGGGGTAGGGTGGCTTGACGCGGTAGCCTTGCGTGTAGGGGCGATTCATCAAATCGCCCGTCAGGCGCGGGCCACATGTCGTCAGCGACGAGGCGGGCGACATGATAAGTCGCCCCTGCAACACAGGTCGGTCGCGGGAAAGGGTTCAGGTTGGGGGCGGCCTGACGCGGAGAAAACTTGCCCTCACCCCCCGACCCCCTCTCCCTCAGGGAGAGGGGGAGCCAGAAATTGCAGCACGTGAACAAAATTTGTGCTTGGGCGCACGTGATAACGGGATTTGCCTGCAATTTGCAAGCATCCTTGAGTCTCTTTTGCTGGAGTGAGGTTATCCGCGATCAATAAACGTCACCCCCTCTCCCCTGGGGAGAGGGGGCCGGGGGGTGAGGGCATTGCCACAGCACATTCTCGCACCCTCACCATGGCCTCTTCTTTCTTCCCCGCAGTTCCCGGCAGACTCTCTGATTTCAATTTCCCCGCCCCCCGCTTCTCTGGCAGCTTCGTAAGAACTTTGCCAGAAATCCCCGAAATGTGACCTCTGTATTGAATCTGCGCGCGCGTTTTGCTACGATGCGCGCAGGTTTACTGGCACTCTGCGTTGAGAGTGCCAAAAGGGACAGCCAATGGAGGGAGTTCATGAGCATCAATCTTCGTCCCCTGGGCGACCGCCTGCTGATCGAACCGGTCGAGCAGGAGGAGACCTTTGCCGGCGGGCAGCTGGTGTTGCCCGAGACGGCCAAGGAAAAACCGCAACAGGGCAAGGTACTGGCAGCGGGCGCTGGCATGCGCGATGACGACGGCAAGCGCGTCCCGATGGACGTGGCGGTGGACGACGTGGTGTTGTTCGCCAAGTACGCCGGCACCGAGATCAAGCTGGACGGGCAAAAGCTGCTCATCATGAAGGAGAGCGACATCCTGGGCGTGCTCGAAGGCTGAGCCGGCCCCCAACCACCAAACGACCTGTTGCAAGAGTCTGGAGAAAAGCACAATGGCAAAACAGCTGGTATTTGAGGAGAACGCCCGCGCCAGCCTGAAGCGCGGCGTGGACAAGCTGGCCGACGCCGTCAGCACCACCCTGGGGCCCAAGGGCCGCAACGTGGCGCTCGACAAGAAGTTCGGCGCGCCGACCGTGACCCACGACGGCGTCACGGTGGCCAAGGAAATCGAGCTGGAAGACCCCTACGAGAACATGGGCGCCCAGCTGCTCAAGGAAGCCGCCACCAAGACCAACGACATCGCCGGTGACGGCACCACCACCGCCACCGTACTGGCCCAGGCCATCGTCACCGAGGGCCTGCGCAACGTGGCCGCCGGCGCCAACCCGATGCTGCTCAAGCGCGGCATCGAGGCCGCCACCGAGGCCGTCGCCAGCAACATTCGCGATCAGGCCACCCCGATCGCCACGCGCGATGAAATCGCCAACGTGGCCAGCACCTCCGCCCAGGACACCGAGATCGGCGACCTGATCGCCGAGGTGATGGACAAGGTCGGCAAGGACGGCGTGGTCACGGTTGAGGAGAGCCGCGGCCTGGAGTTCGAGACCGAGTACGTCGAGGGTATGCAGTTCGATCGCGGCTACATCAGCCCCTACTTCATCAGCAACCCGGACGCGATGGAAGCCAACATCGAGGAACCCTACATCCTCATCCACGACAAGAAGATCAGCGCGGCCCAGGACGTCGTTCCGCTGCTGGAGAAGATCGTTCAGCTGGGCAAGCGCGACCTGGTCGTGATCGCCGAGGACGTCGACGGCGAGGCCCTGGCCACCCTGGTGCTCAACAAGCTGCGCGGCATGCTCAACGTGCTGGCCGTCAAGGCGCCCGGCTTCGGTGACCGCCGCAAGGCCATGCTGCAGGATATCGCCGTACTCACCGGCGGCACCGTCATCAGCGAAGAGACCGGCCGCAAGCTGGACAGCGCCACCCTGGAAGACCTGGGGCGCGCGTCCCGCGTCGTCAGCGGCAAGGACGACACCACCATCATCGACGGCGCCGGCGAGCAGGCCAACATCCGCGGCCGCATCGAGGAAATCCGCCGCGAAATCGACAACAGCAGCAGCGACTACGATCGCGAGAAGCTGCAGGAACGTCTGGCCAAGCTGAGCGGCGGCGTGGCCGTCATTCGCGTCGGCGCGGCGACCGAGACCGAACTGAAGGAAAAGAAGCACCGCGTCGAAGACGCGCTGAGCGCGACCCGCGCGGCCGTTGAGGAGGGCATCGTGCCCGGCGGCGGCGTTACGCTCATCAACGCCGTCGGTGCGTTGGACGGCGTCGAGCCGGACGCCATCACGGACGTCAACACCGGCGTGGCCATCATGCGCAAGGCGCTTGAGGTGCCGATGCGCAAGATCGCTTCCAACGCCGGCGACGATGGCTCCGTCATCATCGAGAACGTGCGGCGCGGGCAGCAGGAAAGCGGCAACCCGCGCCTGGGCTACAACGTCATGAGCGGCGAATACGTCGACACCATCGAGGCCGGCTTCCCCGACCCCGCCAAGGTCACCCGCGGCGCGGTCGAGAACGCGGCTTCAATCGCTGCCATGATCCTCACGACCGAGGCGCTGGTCACGGACCTGCCGGAGGAGACTCCCCCGATGCCGGCCGGCGACCCGAGCATGGGCGGCATGATGTAAATCGGGTTTTGGGGCGCGTCTGTGGGCGCGCCCTCACTCCGAAGCCCCTCTTCGCGACGGAGAGGGGCTTTTCATTTGCCTTAGAGCTGGTTCGATGAGTTGGGCCGCTGCTACAGACAGGCAGTAGATCAAGCTATCTTCGCCTCTCACTGAGAGAAGGGTTCCAGCGACCGGGAGGGAAAGGGGGCTTTGGGCCAAATGCCCTCACCCCAAACCCCTCTCCCTCAGGGAGAGGGGCTTTCGTTTGCCTCGTAGCTGGCTCGATGAGCCGGGGCGCTGCAACAAACAGGCAGTAGTTCAGGATTTCTTCCCCTTTCCTCAGGGGGGCTTTTCATTTGGAACCAATTTGCATTCTGTTGGCGGACGCGGGCAAAGATTCTTTCAGGAAAACGGACTTTAATCTTGCTCAATCCTGCATCTCCCCCTCTCCCTGGGAAGGGCTCCCGCGACTGAGCGGGAAAAAGGGGCCGGGGGTGAGGGCGGACTGATCCGGGCATCAATTTCTGCGGAAACGGATGTAAAGTCTGCATCAGCGATAACAGATGGAAGCGATTTCTTGCCCATTGAAGCCCTGCTGCAGCGCCTGGTACGGGAACTGGTTGACGACAACACCCTGGCCATCGGCCTGACCGGCAGCCATGCCCGCGGCGACGCCAACGCCCACAGCGACGTCGACCTCTGGCATTTTGTGAAGAAGACGCCGGAGGACCCGCGCGCCGCCTACAGGCTGCGCATGGTCGAGGGCTGGCTGGTCAGCGTTTCGGTCCGGGTACTGGCGGAGGAGGCGGCCCTGATGCGCGCGCCGCAGACGGCCATCGCGGTGGTGCCCGGCTTTCGCCAGATGCGCTCGCTCCACGACCCGCAGGGTGAGCTGGCGCAGGTGATCGGGGAGGCCCGCAACTTCCCCTGGGACTCGCTGCGCGCCGCCGCCTCCGACCAGGCCAGCTACGAGCTCTGCGGCAACGCCGAGGAAGTCGGCAAGTTGCTCATGGCCCTGGAGCAGGGCGACGACGAGATGGGGCTGTTCTGGTTGCACGCCATGGTTTTCGGCCTGCTAAACGCTACGACCCTGGGTCTGGGCCTGCCGGTGGAGACCGAAAATGCGCAAGTGCAGCAACTGCAAGGGGCCGTCGGCGTGGATAGCGCGTGGAGCCGGGCGCTGCGCGAGGCCCTGGGGATTCCGCCGGCCCCCGCCGCGCTGCGCCTTCGCGCCGGTCTGCGCCTCTACCGCGGGACGGCGGCGCTACTGGAAGAGAAGATTCGCCCGGACGATCAGGCGGTCGTGGACGCAACCCTGCAACGCATTGAGGTGGCGCTCAGCTAATCTCGCGTTCCTCGCGTTTCGCGCCGAGGAAGGCCCGCTCGCTCTCGACGATCTCCGGCTCCAGGCGCGTGAACAGGGCTTTGGGTTCGCGCAGTTGCTGACCGGGCGGCAGCTCGCTGGCGCTCCAGTTGCCGATTGCCCCCTGCGGGTCGTAGCACAAGGCCTCATGCGAATGCGTCGCTTCCTGAAAGTCGTGAATCTCCAGCGCGCCGAAGAGCCGGCCATCGTAGCCCAGCATTTCGTGCAGTTGCTGCGCGCTGAAGGGCAGGTAGGGCGCCAGCAGGATCTTCAGGTTGTCGATGACCTTAAGGGTGGCGTAGACGCTGGCGGCGGCGTCTTCGCGGTCCTCGCGGATGCGAATCCAGGGCTCGCGCTCGCTGAGATGGGCGTTGGCGGCGCGCACGATCTCCATCGCGGCCTGCAGCGCGTCGCGCAGGCGCACCTGCTCCAGCAGCGCGCCGACCTCCGCAAAGCCGGCCTCCGAGCGCGCGATGATGGCGCGGTCGCTGTCCCCGAGTGCGCCGGGCTGCGGCACCCGGGCGTCGAAGTTGCGCCAGGCGAAGTTGAGGGCGCGGTTGACGAGGTTGCCCCAGGCGGCCACCAGTTCGTTGTTGACGCGCGCCAGGAAGCCTTCCCAGGCGAAGTCCGAGTCATGCGTTTCCGGGAAGGTCATGGCGACGTAGTAACGGATGGCGTCGGCCTGGTAGCGTTCGAGGATGTCGGGCAGCCAGATGGCCCAGTTGCGGCTGGTGGAAAACTGCCGTCCCTCGATGTTCATGAACTCGTTGGCGGGGACGTCATGGGGCAGGTTGAGCGGCGATTCCCCGTCGTGATAGAGGCCGCTGATGCCCATCAGTTCCGCCGGCCAGATGATGGTGTGGAAGGGGATGTTGTCCTTGCCGAGGAAGTTGTAGATTTTGGCGTCCGGGTTGTACCACCAGTGTTTCCAGGCTTCGGGCCGGCCGACGTTCTGCGCCCATTCGACGCTGGCGCTGAAATAGCCGATGATGTTCTCGAACCAGACGTAGAAGCGCTTGCCGTCCCAGCCCTCCAGCGGGACGGGGACGCCCCAGTCCAGGTCGCGCGTGATGGGGCGGCCGCGCAGGCCCTCCTCCACGCCGCGGCGGATCATGTTGCGCGTGAACTGCATGACGTTGGCGCGCCAGTGGCTTTCGTGCCCCTCGAGGTAGGCCAGCAGGGGGTCGGAAAAGCGGCTGAGGTCGATGAAATAGTGCTCCGATTCGCGGATGACCAGGCGGTCGTCCGGCGCGTTCTTGCTACGCGGATTGATCAGGCGGGTGGCGTCGATGAGGTTGCCGCATTCGTCGCACTGGTCGCCGCGGGCGCTGTCGTAGCCACAAAAGTAGCATTCGCCCTCGACGTAGCGGTCCGGCAGGAAACGGCCCTCGCGCTCGCTGAAGAGCAGGCGCTGGGTCTCGCTGTAGAGGCACTGGTTCTCCCGCAGCAGCAGGAAGATGTCCTGGGCGATGCGATGGTGGCTTTCGGTGTCGGTATGGGTGAAGAGGTCGTAACTGATGCCCATCTTCTGCTGGGTGAGCAGAAAGCGGCGATGGTAGTGCTCGAAGACCTCGACGGGCGAGATGCCGCGCGCGTCGGCTTCGAGGGTGATGGGCGTGCCGTGGGTGTCGGAGCCGGAGACCATGAGCACGTGGTTGCCGCGCAGGCGGTGATAGCGGGCGAAGATGTCGGCGGGCAGGAAGTTGCCGGCGGCGTGGCCCACGTGCAGGTCGCCGTTGGAATAGGGCCAGGCGACGGAAACGTGGATGTACTGCGGCTGGTGGCTCATGGACGCTCCTTTCAGACCGGCGCCATGATAGCACAGACGCCTGCCCCCAATGCTGTGGATCAGCGCCATTCTGATGGCTTGCCACCCAGGGTTGAGAGATGGGTCCTGCCCCGCGCCGGAAGGGCCAGGGGTCATTCCTGAACCCGGTACAATGGGAATTGGGCCGGAGGTGCGGGAACAGAGGGTGCACCAGCCATGGTTTTCGGTGAAAGACCAGAGCCGGGTCTCGACCCGAGGTCACTCATGGGCGTCGAGGACCGCCGCCCTGCTGCCCGCTGGTACAAACAACTGCGCTGCTGTCTCGTGTTCCTGGCCATCATGCTGGCGGCATTTCTCTCGTGGGGCATGTGCGGTAACGCTATCAGTCGCTGACCCGAAACACGTCGGCCTTCCTCCCGACCGTCCATTGCCCGCGCCGAAATGGCCTCCGCCGGCGAGCGGTCTGTGTTTGGCAGAGGCGGGTCAGGTGTGGTGCCGGGTCCGCCAACATTGTGGCGGCTATCCAGAGCGAGGCAAGAATGGGCAAATATGTGGATCCCACAGGCGGTCTGGAACCCACCGGTCCTCGCGAACATGACTCTCCTCTCGAACGAAGAGGTCCCGATCCGATCGGGTTCATGGGCGGCGGCCCGCGACGCCCTTCTGCTCCCTTGCACAAACAACTGCGCTGCGTTGGCTGGAGTCTGGCCGTTTTGCTGGCAGCGGCAGTCATTTGTCGCATTTGCACTACCGTTTCCTTTTTCTGACACGATGCCTGACGATCTCCCTGCCGGCAGACGCTTGTCCAGGTCCAAACTGTCTCTGCCTGTCACGAGCCTGGTCCTTGCCGCTGCGGGCATGGCAATGGTGGCAGCCCGTTTCGTCCGCGAGAGGTTCATTTGGGGAGTGTAGTCAGGTTGGAAGACCCCCGGGTCCCCCTGGGCCCCCATGATCCCAATCGGGAGTTTCGGCCGGACCCTCGCTGGTTGATGGGCGGGGGCCCGCGACGTCCCTCTGCACCCTTGCGCAAACAACTGCGATTCGTTCTGGTGGTACTGGCCCTGCCGGCCCTTTGCCTTTTCTGCAGCATGGCGGATTCCGTACCACCCTGAGTCCTCCTGGAAGGCTTCGTCTCCCTGCCCATCCTGTCAGTCGGCGGCCCAGGTTGAAACTGACTTGACCCGCGGCTATACTGCGGCGCAAACGGGGCAAGGGAACGGGGCCTGAGATGCGCGTAAGCGTGAGGCAGGAAAATCTGGCGCGGGGGCTGGGAATCGTCGGGCGCGCGGTGGAAAGCCGGCCAACCCTGCCGGTGCTGGCCAACATTCTGTTGCGCACCGGCGACGAGGGCGACGCCCGCCTGCGGCTCTCGGCCATGAACATGAGCAGCGGGCTCAGTATCTCCTGCTGGATCGGCGCCCAGGTGGGCGAGACCGGCGCCATCACTTTGCCGCGCAATACCCTGACCGACCTGGTCAACAACCTCTCGCCCGAGCGTGTCGATCTCAGCCTGGAGGACTCCACGCGCAGCGTGACCGTGCGCTGCGGCGCCAACGTCTCGACCCTGCGCGGCATCGACGCCGGCGAGTTTCCGCTGCTGCCGGAGAGCAACGGCAGCGACGAGGTGTCCGTGCCCGCGGACTTGCTGCGCAACATGATTCGGCAAACGGTCTTCGCCACCGCGCGCGAGGACAACCGGCCGGTGCTGACCGGGGTCTTCACCGAATTCAAGGACAAGGTCCTGACCATGGCCGCCGCCGACGGCTACCGGCTGGCCGTGCGCACCGGTGAACTGGAGCAGAACTTTGAAGAGCCGCGCAGCATGGTCATCCCCGGGCGCGCGCTGGACGAGGTGGCGCGCATCATCAGCGACGGCGACGACGAGGTGCGCATCACCTTCCCTGGCGAGCGCGATATCGTCCTCTTCCATCTCAACAACGTGCTGGTCTCCTCGCAACTGCTGGAGGACCGCTATCCGGATTTCAGCGCCGTCATCCCCAGCGACTTCAGCACCTCCACCGAGGTCTACACCGGCGAATTGCTGCGCGCCTGCAAGCGCGCCGCCATTTTCGCGCGCGACGCCAGCGGCAGCGCCCGCGTGCTGGTGCGCCCGGCCGACAATCCCAGCGACCCGGGCGAGGTCGTCATCGCCGGCAAGAGCAACGAACGCGGCGACAACACCGACATGGTCGACGCCCACGTCGAGGGCGGCGAACTTGATATCTCGCTCAACGTCGACTACCTGATCGACGTGCTCAACGTCATCAGCGACGAACGCGTCCTGCTCCAGAGCAGCGGCCCGCCCGGGCCGGGCGTGCTGAAGCCCAAGGACCGCGAGGACTTCATCCACGTCATCATGCCCATGGCGCGCACTGGCTGAGCGACAGGCCGCCGCCAGGCGCTTTCATTCTGCGACAAGCGCAATGCGGCTTCAGCGCGCCCAGGGGTAGTCGCCGGGCGGGTGTTTGAGCAGTTCCTCCTCAATCAGGTCCGCGCCGAGGCCGGGCCGCTGCGGCAGTTGCAGGTGACCGTCGCGAATCTCCAGCGGATGACTGAGCAGGTCGTCGCGCCAGGGCGCGTCGTCGACGTCGAATTCCAGGATGAAGAAGTTGGGCAGGGTGGCGCAGACGTTGGCCGCGATCAGGGTGGCCAGGGGACTGTGGCAGTTGTGCGGCGCGAAGAGCGTGTCGTGGGCGTGGGCGAGATCGGCCAGCTTTTTGCCCATGGTGATGCCGTTCCAGCTCAGGTCGGGCATGATGATGTCCTGGGCGCGTCGCTGCAGGAAGGGCAGGAAACCCTGCTGGCCGTAGAGGCTCTCGCCCGTGCAGATCGGCGTGCGCGTCGCGTTGCGGATGAGCTGCAGCGCGTCGGCGTCGAAGGTCTCGACTTCCAGCCACATCAAGGCGTGGGGCTCCAGCGCCCGCGCCAGTTTGATGGCGCCGCCGAGGCGAAACCAGAAGGCCACGTCCAGCGCGATGTCGACGTCCGGCCCCAGCGCCTCGCGGAAGGTCCCCACGATCGCGTCGGCGCTGCGCAGCACTGGCGCGGGGGCGTCGCCGGTGGTGTTGCGAAAATGCGCCAGCCCGGCGCCGGCCTCCGGCAGGTCGCGCAGGGCCATCAGGTTGGTCTTGATGGCCGTGTAGCCGCGCTCCAGCACTTCCCCGGCCAGGTCCCGCAAGTCGTCCCTGGTCTGGCAGGGCGGCAGACCCAGCAGGTCGGCGTGGCTGTGTCGCGTGGAGCCGCAATGCGACCAGTAGAGGCGCAGCTCGTCGCGCAGCTTGCCGCCCAGCAGTTGCCAGACGGGCGCGTCCAGGGCCTTGCCGCGAATGTCCCACAGGGCGGAGTCGATGCCCGCCATGGCCTTCCAGGCGATGCCGCCGCTGTGCCGCGTGCAGGCCGCCGCCAGGTCCCACCAGATGGCCTCCACCTGCATCGGGTCGCGGCCCACGATGAAGTCGGCCAGGCGGGCGACGGTGGCCGTCACCGGGCCGGGCGCGCCCCAGTCACTGCAATCGCCCCAGCCGATCAGGCCGGGCTCGCTGGTCTCGATTTTGACGAAGGTCCAGGGGCGGAAGCCGCCGTCAACGATGAAGGTCCGTACGCTTGTGATCTTCATTCGATCTCCTTGCGACGCAGACTTAAAAGGAAGGCGATTGGCCACAGTAGCCAGGCGCCCGCGCCGACAACCAGTGCGCCCGGCAACCAGGCCGGTCGATAACGGAAGTGTACGTCCTGCGCGCCGGCCGGCAGGGCCAGGGCCCGGAACATAAGGTTGGCGAGCTGGACCTCTACCGGCGCGCCGTCGACCCAGGCTTGCCAGCCGGGGTACCAGGCGTCAGTGAGCAGCAGCCAGGCCGGCGCTTCGCTCTCCACCGTCAGGTCGATTTCCGTCGCCGTGTAACGCGTGATGCGCGCCGTACCGGGCGGGTCCCCCGCCGGTGAGGCGGCGATGGCGGACTGTGGTGGCGGGCCATGGAGCAACACGCTGCGCGCCGGGTCGAAGTCCGCCGCCCGCATGCGCAGCAGCGCCGCGTCCTGGTCCGGCTCGTAAATCGCCACGGGCACCAGGATGGCGCGCGGCAGGACGTCGTCATTGGTGTAGACCTTGACGTCCCTGGCGTACAGTCGACGCCAGGAATCCGGCGTCAGCTGACGGAAGTCATTGCTGGCGCTGTCCACCAGGCTGGCCGCGACGATGCCGCCCGCGACGATGCTGCGCAGTTCGATACGCTGCGGCGCCATGCGTTCATCGGGTTGCAGGCGCCAGTGCTGCAGGTCGTAGACGGGGACGGGAGCGCTGACGATGGCCAACGGGCGACTCTTGCCCGCCGCATCGACGAAGAACGCGGCGGGCGTGCTACCCGCTTCGGCCAGCAGATCCAGGGCATCGGCGCTGAAGTTGTCGGGGTTGGCGGCGTAAACGCTGGTCGCCAGCCCGCCCAGTTGCGCCAGCTGGGTATCGAAGCGAACCCCTTCATGCCACAGTTCCTGGGTGCGGTCGCTGACGAGATAGCGCACATTGCCCAGTTGCAGCCAGCGCCTGTCCGGTACGCAGACGCGGCGGCAGACCTGCTGAATCTTTCCCAGCGACAAATGCAGCCGGCCGTCGGCGTGGGGCTCGTCGGCCAGCAACTGGCTGAAGGCGCTGTACCAACGCGTGGGCAACAGGCCGCCGCCGAAGCCATCCATGCCCGGCAGGCCGCGCCCCAGCGCCAGGTTTGGCGTCAGAATCTCCTGCCGCTTCAACGCCACGAGGTCCTGGCGGGCGGCCAGCGGCGACAGCCCCAGGTCCGCGTGGCGGGCCTGCTGCGCCTCCTGGTCCGCCGTCTCAAAGAGCAACTCGCTGATCGTCAGAAAGCGTTCCGGCGGCGTGAGGCCCTCGTTCCAGGCGCGCAACTGACCTGCGGTGGGGCGCTGCTGGCTCCAGGTGTCGGGCGGCACCAGGTGGTTGAAGGGCAAGACGCGGCCCGCCAGATAGAGTTCGGCGACCAGCGCGATCAGAAACAGCGGCCCGACGCGCGCGGGACCCAGGCGCGGCAGGGCGCGCAGCAGGAAGAGCAGGGCCAGCAGGGCCAGAAGCCAGGCCAGCCAGGTGCGCGGCGTGGGCGCGGCCGGACCGATTACCGCGGCGGGGTAGTGGACGACGAGGGGGCTGGCGAGCATCAGGGCCAGCAGGATGAACCCGACGGCGGCGAGCTGTCTGGCGCGCGGGCGCCATGCGCCATGCAGCAGGGTCTGCAGGGTTATGCCGCCCAGCATGGCGCCGCCCATGGCGAAGAGCAGCAGCCAGCGCGCCGGTACGCGAAAGAGGTTGAAGCCGGGCAGACGGGACAGGACGACCCACAGCGGGTTGAACTCGCCGAGCGCCAGCAGCAGACCGACCAGCGCCAGCACGAGCCACAGCGTTCGCTCGCGGTGCAGTCCCGCACGACGCGGCAGGAAGGTCGTCAGCAGCGCCAGGCCCAGGCCGATGACGCCGCCGTAAGCCACGAACTCGCCGAAGAGCAGGCCGTCATAGCCGGGCAGCAACCCGCGCCCGGCCACCAGCGGATTGAAGGAAAAGGCCAGCACCTCGTCGGGCGAGAGGCCGCCGCTGCGTTGCGACTGCCCGCTGAGTTCAAGCGTCGGCAGCAACTGGGGGGCTGTCAGCAGCAGCGCCATGGCCAGGGCGGGCAGCAGCTGCAGCAGGGCGCGCGCCATGCGTCGCAGCCTGTCGGAGGCCGCCGCCGTTGCGGCCTGCAGGGCAGCCGTCAGCGCCAGGCCCGCCGCGCTGATGAAGGTCGTCTGGGTGTGCCCGCTGAGGAACTGCAGCGCGAGACCCGCCGCCAGCAGCAGCAGACAGGTTCGGCTGCCCTGCAATGCGCGCAGCAACCACAGCAGCAGCCAGGGCAGCCAGGCCATGCCCTGCAACTGGTTGATCTGCTCGACGTGGGCGCCGACGAAGCCGCCGAGGCCGAAAATCAGCGCCGCGGCCAGCGCCGGCAGAATGTCGAGTCGGCGCCGCGCCAGGCGGTAGGCGCCCCAAATGGCGAGGAAAACGTGCAGCAGGGCGCTGAGGCGGATGCCGTCGGGCGCTGACAGCGGCAGCAGGGGCCAGTTGAGCGGGTAGAAGGTGCCCGCCTGGGGGTTGGCCAGCAGGGGTACGCCCATGAAGATGTCGGGCGACCACAGGGGCAGTTCGCCGGCCATCAGGGCCGCATTGCGCGCCGTCCACCAGGGATAGAAGTAATTGAAGGCGTCGCCGCGCCCCAGGATGAGGCCGCTGAAGGCCAGTGGCGCCAGATGCAGGAGCGTCAGCGCCAGCAGCAGCAGCGGGACGCCCGCGGCGCGCAGTTGCGGGGAGTGGCGCATCGGCACTCCGGCTTGGGGTAAACTGGGCGCCGAGTCTACAGGCAAGCGGGCCCGATGGCGAACAGGGGCGGAGGCGACCATGTTACGCGGCATTTCCCCGTTGATTTCACCGGAACTGCTGGACGTGCTCTACCGCATGGGCCACGGCGACGAACTGGTGCTGGCCGACGCCCACTTCCCGGGCGAGTCCGTCGGGCGGCGCGTGTTGCGGGCGGACGGGCTGCGGGTGGCGCCCCTGCTGGATGCCATTTTGCCTCTTTTTGTGCTGGACAGTTACGTGGATTCCCCTGCGCTGACGATGGAACCCGTGCCTGGCGACGACTTCGACCCTGGCGTCGAGGCCAGCTTCCGCGCCTCCATCGACCGCCACGCGCCTGAAACGCCGCCCATCGCCCGTCTGGAGCGCTTCGCCTTTTACGAGCGCGCCCGCGCGGCCTACGCCGTGGTGATGACCGGCGAGACCGCCAAATACGGCAACATCATCCTGGCCAAGGGCGTCACGCCGGTGGCTGGCTGAAAGGAAGAGGAGCATGAAGCGCTTCACGGACAGGGTCGCGGTCGTCACCGGCGGCAGCACGGGCATCGGCCGCGCCTGCGCGCAGGAGTTCGCGGCGGAGGGCGCCGCAGTGGTGATCGCCGACGTCAATGAAGGACAGGGCGCCGAACTGGCGGCCTCGATTGAAGCCGCGGGCGGCCAGGCGCTGTTTCAGCGCACGGACGTCGCCCGGGAAGAGTCGGTGGCGCGCATGGTCGCGGTGGCCTGCGAGCGCTTCGGCGGCGTGGACTGTCTGGTCAACAGCGCTGCCGTCCAGACCTACGGCTCGGTGGTCACGACGGACGAGGACACCTGGGACCGCACCATCGACGTCAACCTGAAGGGCATCTACCTGGCGGCGCGCCACTGCATCCCTTCCATGGCGGCGCGCGGCGGCGGCGCGGTGGTCAGCATCGCCTCGGTGCAGGGCATCATGAGCCAGCCGGACGTGGCGGCCTACGCCGCCACCAAGGGCGCCATCATCGCCATGACGCGCACCATGGCGCTGGACCACGCCGGCGAGGGCGTGCGCGTCAACGCCGTCTCGCCCGGTTCGATCGACACGCCCATGCTGCGCGAGTCGGCGCGTCTCTTCAGTCCAGAGGCCGTGGAGGAAACCGTGGAGTCCTGGGGCGAACTACATCCCCTGGGGCGCGTGGGGCAGCCGCGCGAGATCGCGCGCGCGGTGCTCTTCCTGTGCAGCGAGGACGCTTCCTTCATGACCGGCGCCAACGTGGTGGTCGATGGCGGCCTGTCGATCGGCCTGTTCAGCCCTGCCGGGGACTAGCCGTCGGGTTCCGCGCCGCCGGTCTTGCGGCCGAGCAGGACGGTTTCCGCGTCCAGCGCCAGCAGCCAGTCCGCCAGGGCGTTGGTGGCGAAGTGCAGGCCTTCGGTGGCGCGCGGGTGGCCGTACATGGCCGGCTGCAGGGTGTACTCGCCGGGCCGGTTACGTCGCTCCAGCAGCAGCAGGGCCAGGTGCTGGTCGATGTTGGGCTCCTTGACGTAGACGTCGAAGAGCAGCGAGCGCTCACCGAGGAAGACGCGGCTGCAACTGACGTGCGTCGCGCCACTGTGCCACTGCAGGGGTTCGAAGCGGTCGCGTATGGCTGTCAGGGACAGCGGGCTCTGCAGGAGGACGTGCGGCATGGGCAGCTCCTTCGCGCCCGGCGCGGCTGGCGGCGGCCCTTCGTTGCGGCGCCAGGCCATAAAATAACAGGATCGCCCCTCCTCGCGCGCGACGCGTTCGTAGCGGGTGACGACGCGACCCGGCAGCGACTCCGCCCAGGGCGCGTCCAGCCGGTTGTCGAGGCCGGGCGTGGCGGCCAGCAGGTCATGGCTCATCTCCGCGTAGGCGCGGATGTCGGTGGCCAGGGTGAGGTCGGCGCCGGGCCGCAGGCGATTGACCAGCAGGTCGAGCGTATCGCGCTGCATCAGGCGGCGATGGCGGTGGCGCTTGCGAAACCAGGGATCGGGGAAGTTGACGTGCACCTCGTCGATCGAGGCCGGCGTGAAGAGGAATTGCAGGGCGGTCTCGGCCATGCCGTGGATGAGGCGCACCTGGCGCAGACCCTGGCGCTCGACACTGCGTTCGACGCGGGTCAGGCAGCGATTGGAGATTTCGAGGCCGACGAGGTTGGCATCCGCTCGCTCGCGCGCCAGATGCAGCAGGAAGTGCCCCTGGCCGAAGCCGATCTCCAGGACAAGCGGACGTTCGGCGCCGAAGAGTTCCGCCCAGTCCGTCGGCCAGGGCAGGCGGCGGACGTTCAGTCGTCGCAAGCGTCCGACTCCGGTGCGGCGTTGAGGGGCGGCCGTTGCAGCAGGCTGAAGCGGTTGGCGGCGTTGTCCGGGCCGTCGGCGCACCAGGCGGCGATCTCGACCAGGCCGGCAGCGTCGACCAGCGCCTGGTGCTCGGCGGCGTCGCAGTGGTGGCAATAGCGCAGGGCGTAGGCGCCGCGCTTCCAGTCCAGCAGAAAGTCATTGACCTCGACCTGGTCGGCCAGGTCCGCCGGCCAGGGGACGATGCGCCGGCTGAGCCGCTCGAAATCGGCGAAGCGCCAGGTGACGAAGGTCAGCAGGCCGCCCGGCGCGAGGGACTCCGCCAGCGCGCGCACCAGGTCCAGGCGTTGCGCCCTGCCGGGGACGTGGTGCAGAAAGCCGAAGCAGACGACCAGGTCGAAGGGGCCGGCGGGCGGGGCCTCGTTGACGAGGTCACGCGCGATCAGCCGGGCGTCGGGCAGGCGCTCGCGGGCCATGTCCAGCATTTCCGGCGAGTAGTCCACGCCGGTGTAGCGAATGGGGCCGACGTGTTCAATCAGATAGCGGGCGAAGCGGCCGTTGCCGCAACCGACGTCGAGCACGCGCGGCTCGGGCGGCAGGGCAGTCAGACGGGGCAGGAGGGGTTTCCAGCCGGCCCAGGGTTTCGCGCGCGTGCGGTCAAACTCCTGCGCCACGTCGCGGTAGAATTTGCGGTTGATGGCGGCCAGTCGCCGGCGCGTTTCAGCGTCCATGGCGGCAGTATAGCGCGGGCCCGGACATGCCACTGGCGCGAATACCGGCTGCGGAAGCATAATGAAGCGGGGCAGGGCACTGAATGAACACGGAAACCGTCACTATCAGACGCATCGGGCCCACGTCGGCGCTGAAATTCGGCGCGGTCGTCGGGCTGGTCGTCGGCGTGCTCTATTTTGTGCTGGCGCTGTTTTCCGTCATCGAAATCCGCGGCACTGTTGAACGGCTGGTCATGCTTGTGATGTTCCTGTTCATTGGTGTGCTGGCTGGCGGACTGTCGGGCCTGGTCGGCGCCTGGGTCTACAACATCGCGCTCAACCTGACCGGCGGCCTGCAGCTGGAGGTCAGCTTCGGACGCGACGAAAAGGACGGGGGCGTCCCGCCCGCCATCGGCAGCATGATGTCGCACGACGAATGAGCCGCCGCCGGCCGCCGCGGACCCTCGAACTGGACGAGACGCAACGCGCGCAGTTGCTGCCGCTGCTGCATGAAATCGTCGCGGCGGAAAACCTCTCGCCGAAGCGGCTTAACCGCCTGCAACGCCGTTACCCCAAACCGGAGGGCGGCCTGTACAGCCGCAGCGACCTCATCCAGGCCTGGCGCGAACTGGCCGGGACGGGGGGTCTGCCGACCAGCGGGGAGCGCGGGGACGTGCTGCTGCGCCTGCGCCGCAAGCCGCAGCGCAGCGCTTCCGGCGTGACGCCGGTCAGCATCCTGACGCGGCCGCACCCCTGCCCGGGCGAATGCATCTTCTGCCCGGCGGACGTGCGCATGCCCAAGAGCTACCTGGCCGACGAACCGGGCGCGCAGCGCGCCGAGCAGAACGCCTTCGACCCCTACTTGCAGACCTGGACGCGCCTGCAGACCTACTGGCACACCGGTCACCCCACCGACAAGATCGAACTCATCATCCTCGGCGGCACCTGGTCATTCTACCCGGAGCACTACCAGGTCTGGTTCATCAAACGGGCCTTCGACGCCCTGCACGACTACGGCCGCGGCGTCGACCGCCGCGCGGAGGTGCTGGAGGCACTGGCGGCGGAGTCCGCGCTGCACCCTGAGGCGCCGCGCGTCAACGCGCAGGTGGACGGCCTGGTCATGCAGCGCAACTACAACCAGGTGGTGGGGGAGGTCTGGCGCGGCGAGTTGCAGCGCTCGCCCCTCAGCGAGTACGCGACCTGGGAGGAACTTGAAGCGGCGCACAGGGAGAACGAGACGGCGCCCTGCCGCTGCGTCGGCCTGGTGATCGAGACGCGGCCCGACCACATCAGCGAAGACGAGGTGCTGCGCGTGCGGCGTCTGGGCTGCACCAAGGTGCAGATCGGCATACAGAGCCTGAACGACAATGTGCTGGCGGCCAACCGCCGCGGCCATGACGTGGCCGCCACTCGACGCGCCCTGCGTCTGCTGCGGCGGGCGGGCTTCAAGATCCACGCGCACTGGATGCCCAACCTTTACGGCTCAACGCCTGACGAGGACGTCGTCGATTTTGCGCGCCTTTTCGACGACGGGGACTTCCGCCCGGATGAACTCAAGATCTATCCCTGCTCGCTGATCGAGAGCGCGGAACTGATGCAGCGTTACGAGGATGGCAGCTGGCGGCCCTATTCGCACGACGAACTGCTGGAGGTGTTGACGGCCTGCCTGCGTCGCACGCCGGAATATTGCCGCCTGACGCGCGTCATCCGCGACATCCCCTCCACCGATATCGTGGTGGGCAACCAGTTGACCAACTTCCGTCAGATCGCCGAGGCGGAACTGGCCGGCGCGGGTGAGCGCAGCCGCGATATCCGCGCGCGCGAAATCCGTCACCGCCAGGTGCGGGCGGAGGATCTGCAGCTGGACGAACAGCGTTACCGGACCTCCAGCAGCGAGGAAGTCTTTCTGCAGGTCATCACGCCGGAGCGCGACATCGCGGCCTTCCTGCGCCTGTCGCTGCCGACGGACCCGCCCCTCAGCGGCGAACTGCAGGACGCGGCCATGGTGCGCGAGGTGCACGTCTACGGCCAGTCGCTGCGCCTCGGCGAGGCCGCCGCCGGCGTCGCGCAACATGCCGGACTGGGCACGCGTTTGCTGGAACGGGCGGCCGACCTCGCGCGCCAGGCCGGTTACGCGCGTCTGGCAGTCATCTCGGCGACGGGCACGCGCGATTACTACCGGCGCCGCGGCTACGTCGACGGCGAACTCTATCAGTGGCGCGAACTGGCCCGGGAGGCGGCCGCCACCTGAACGGCCGCTTGCGCTATACTGCGGCGGATTCCGGACCGCCAGCAGGGAGTCGCGTTTGACCCGCCATGCGGCTCCGCCGGAGCCCCCGGACAGCCAGGAAACCCGTCAGGAGAGCGACCTGGGGGTGGCGCGCGCCACCGGTCTGCTGGCGCTGGGCAACGTCTCCAGCCGCGTGCTGGGCCTGGCGCGGGAAGTCACGCTGGCCAATCTCTTCGGCGCCAGCGCCGCCATCGACGCCTTCAACGTGGCCATCATCGCGCCGCGCGCGCTCTACGACCTGCTGATCGCCGGCCACGTCAACAGCGCCATCATTCCCGTGTTGAGCGAGGTCGTGACGCGCGACGGACGGCGCGAGATGTGGCGCCTCTTCGCGGCGCTCTTCAGCGTGGTGACGGTGCTGCTGGCCCTGCTGGTTCTGCTGCTGGAGCTCTTCGCGCCGCAGGTGGTGTCGCTCTTTGGCGGCGGCGGCCTGTCGCCACAGACCTTTGAACTGGCCACCGCGCTGCTGCGTCTGACGGCGCCGGCACTGCTCTTCCTCGGCTGGTTCAGCCTCTTCGCCGGCGCGCTCTACGCCCTGCGACTGTTCCTGTGGCCGGCCTTCGCCGGCGCGGTGTTCAACGCCGGCATTGTGCTGACCATGCTGACGCTGGTGCCGCCGCTGCAGCCCGTGGCGGGCGCGGACGCCGGCGCAGTTGGCCAGATGCTGGCCCGGCCGCAGGACGCCATCATGGTGGCGGCGCTGGGCTGGCTGGCCGGCGCGCTGTTGCAGATGGCGCTGCAGTTTCCCGGCCTGTGGCAGGCGCGGCTGCAGTTGCAGCTGGTCTGGCGGCACCCCGCGCTGCGGCAGATCGCACGGCTTTACGCGCCGGTGATGTTTTCGCTGCTGCTGGACGCGCTGGTCATCCGCGCCGTCAGCTACAACCTGGCGACGCGCAGCCCCCAGGGGGAAGGGGCGCTGGGCTACATGGCCTGGGCCACCACGCTGACGCAGTTTCCCCAGGGTCTGGTGGCCACGGCCATCAGCCTCGCCATTTTGCCCACGCTGTCGCGCCAGGCGGCGCGCATGACGGAGGCGGCGCGCGCGGCCTTCCGCGACACCCTCGGCCTGGGTCTGCGCCTGGTCATCACGCTGATCCTGCCGGCGACGACCGCGCTCTTCGTGCTGGCCACGCCCGTCATCGTGCTGCTCTTCGAGCATGGCGCCTTCACCGCCTCGGATACGGCGATCACGGCGACGGCGCTGCGCCTGTATCTGCCGGGTCTGCCCTTCGCCGCGCTGGACCTGCTGCTGGTCTACGCCTTTTACGCCCGTCAGGACACCCTGACGCCGGCCCTGGTGGGCGCGCTCAGCCTGGCGGTCTACATGCTGGTGGCGATTCTGCTCTTTCCCACCCTGGGCCTCTTCAGCCTGATGATCGCCGACAGTGTCAAGCATTTCGTGCACGCCGCGATCTGCGGGTTCATCCTGGCGCGGCGCGTCGAGGGGCTCGGCCGGCAAAGGCTGTGGACCACCTTCGCCCGCTCCGGCCTGGCGTCGCTGCTGACGGGCCTGGCGGTCTGGCTGCTGCTGCCGCCGCTGACGCTGCGCATCGGCTCGGGCACCCTGCTGGCGGAGATCCTGCTGTTGCTGCTCGGCGGCGGGGTCTTCGCGCTGGCTTTCGCCCTGCTGGCCTGGGGACTGCGTCTGCAGGAGTTGCGCTGGCTGTGGCGCCTGGTGACGCAACGCATTCGGGGAGATGCGGCATGAAAGCGCTGTTGCGCATGACTCTGGTTCTGACGCTTGCGGTCCTGGTATCTGGAACGCTGGCCGAAGAAGACAACGAAGCCGGCTCCTGGACCCTGCTGCAGGTGGAGGTGCTGGCGACGTATCCGCACGACCCGATGGCCTTCACCCAGGGCCTGTTGTGGCACAACGGTTATCTCTACGAGAGCATCGGCCGTTACGGACACTCGGCGCTGCGTCAGGTCGACCTGGAGAGCGGCGAGGTCATGCGGGATGAAGAGACGGGACAGTTGAAGGAAATCTCGCTGCGGCACTTGCCGGTCTTCGCCGAAGGCCTGGCGCTGGCGAGTGGGCGTCTCTACCAGCTCACCTGGCGCGAAGAGGTCGCCCTGCACTACAACCTCGACTTTTTCACGGAGGGCGCGGCGTTTCAGTACGGCGCGCTGCCCTACGAGGGGGAGGGCTGGGGCCTGTGTTACGACGGCGAAGCGCTGGTGATGAGCGACGGCAGCGCCACGCTGGTCCGGCGCGACCCGAAGGACTTCAGCCTGCTGGAAGAGCTCCCGGTCACCCTGGAGGGCGCGCCGCTGAGTGAATTCGTGTCGTATGACGAGCAGGTGCTGCCGCTGTCAGAAAGGGAGTCAGGGCTGGTCTATGCGCAACTGGAGCTGCTCAACGAACTGGAGTGCGTGGAGGGTCTGGTCTACGCCAACGTCTGGCTCAGCGAGTTGATCCTCGTCATTGACGGGGCCAGCGGGGAAGTGCGTTCGATCATCGACGCCAGCGGCCTGCTGCCGATGGAGGAACAGGCGGAGGCCGACGTCCTCAACGGCATCGCCTGGCTGCCGGAACGGGAGACCTTCCTTCTGACCGGCAAGCTGTGGCCCACGCTCTTCGAGGTGCGCCTTGTGCCGGTGGAGGGCGCAGAAGCGGATGACTCGTAAGTCTTTGTTCACATCCCTGCGCCATACTGCAGCTGTGGACGAAAACCCTGCAGAGGGAGAACCATCATGCGAATGCGTTTAATGTTCCGCTTGGCGCTGCTGCTCGTGCTGATGACGGGCGTCACGTCGGCCCTGGCTCAGGAGGCGGACAGCAGCTACGCCGCCAACCCGCAATATCCCGCGCCGACATTCCCCTGGGGCCTCGACTGGCTCAACGTGCCGGCGCCGCTGAACTGGTCGGACCTGCGCGGCAAGATCGTCATTCTCGACTTCTGGACCTACGGCTGCATCAACTGCATCCACATGATCCCGGTGCTGGAGCGCCTGGAGCAGAAATACGCCGACGAACTGGTGGTCATCGGCGTGCATTCGGCCAAGTTCGAAAACGAGGGGCAGACGGAAAACATCCGTCAGATCGTGCAGCGCTACGAGATTCACCATCCGGTCATCAATGACCACGGCTTCCAGGTCTGGGGGCAATGGCGGCCCTACGGCGTCAACGCCTGGCCGACCTTCGCCGCCATCGACCCGCGCGGCAACGTCCTCGCCGTGCAGTCCGGCGAAATTCCCTACGAGGGTTTTGTCAACGTAATCGACGGGATGATCGCCTACTTTGACAGCACCGGCGAACTGGACCGTACGCCGTTGAAACTGGAGCTTGAAACCGATCGCCTGGCGACGACGGCGCTGGCCTTCCCCGGCAAGGTGCTGGCGGACGAGGCCGGCGGACGTCTCTTCATCAGTGACAGCAACAACCACCGCGTCGTCATCGCCGACCTGGAGAGCCACGAGGTGCTGGAGGTCATCGGCAGCGGCGAGCGCGGTCTGCTGAACGGCGACCTGGCGCAGGCGCGCTTTGACAAGCCCCAGGGCATGACCCTGGTGGGCGAGATGCTCTACGTCGCGGACGTCAACAACCACGCGATTCGCGCCGTCGACCTGGGGGCGGGCCGCGTCGATACCGTGGCCGGCACCGGCGCCAAGTCGCTTGTCTGGCCGGCGGTGAGCGGGCCGGCGCTGACAACGCCGCTATCCAGCCCCTGGGACGTGGAGGCCGGTACGGATGGTACGCTCTACATCGCGATGGCGGGCCGGCACCAGCTCTGGTCGCTGGACATGGGCAGCGGCGAGGTGGGCCCGCTGGTCGGCAGCGGCCGCGAAGGTCTGCTGGACGGGCCCTTCAGCGAGGCGCAGCTGGCGCAGCCCAGCGGCCTGCACTTCGTGGACGGCCAGCTGTACTTCGCCGACAGCGAATCGAGCAGCATCCGCGTGGCGGACACGCTCAGCGCTGAAGTGCATACCCTGGCCGGGCCGACGGACAACAACCTCTTCATCTACGGCGACGTGGAAGGGTCGGTGGGCGAGTCGCGGCTGCAGCATGCCCTGGGCGTGACCGGCGACGGCATGGGCGGTCTCTACGTGGCCGATACCTACAACAGCCGCATCAAGCACCTCGACCCGCAGGAGATGCTGCTGGGCAACCTTTACGGCCTGGGCGGGTCGGGCGGCTATCGCGACGGCGACGCCTCGATCGCGGCCTTTGACGAGCCGGGCGGCCTGAGTTACGCGACGGGTGTGCTTTACGTGGCGGATACCAACAACCACAGCATCCGCATCATCGACGTGGCCGATGGCGCCGTCAGCACACTCAATTTCAGCAATCCGGAGCGCTTGCAGATCGCCGGCCGGCCCACGGTCATCGCGGGCAATGCCGCCGCCGGGCTGCAACTGCGCCTGCCGCAGCAGAGCCTGGCGCCCGGCGAGGGCGAGATCGAGCTGGACATCATCCTGCCGGAAGGCTTCAAACTCAATGACCTGGCGCCCTTCAGCAGCGAGTGGAGCAGCGGCGGCGAGGCGGTCGTCATCGATGAGGAGAATCTGCAGCAATTCCTGCATGAACCGGAGTTGCCGCTGCGCGTGCCGGTGACGCTGCAGGCGGGCGAGGACCTGCTGCGCGGCGACCTGACGATTTACTACTGCGAGGCAATCCGCGACAGCCTGTGTTTCATCGAGCGGGTGAGCCTGGAGGCGCCGCTCAACGTGGCGGAAGGCGGGGGCGACACGAGCATCCTGCTGCAGCACGCCATCGTACCGCCGACGGTGACGGCCGGCGGCTTCTGACCCGCGCTTCAGCGGCGGCCATTCCCTGGATTGGCCGCCGCTGTCGTACTCGACGATGTGACGTCGAGAGCCGGAATTGCGAATTTCAGGCGGGGCAGGTCGCGGCCTGGCACATGGGCCGCGGCCAACTCGTCGTCTGTGCGCCCACCCTCATTTCCATCCATCAAAAGCAACCTGAATCCGCCCAATGCAGGCACTAATCTGGCCCTGGTCCGCGCCGCCATCCTTTCGCCGCCTTGAGGTCACGGTCGAAGTCCTGGTGTCGACCGGGGCTGCCGGGGATGGCGGCCTGCGGGCCGGGATGTGGGGAGATGCGGGCCAACGCCCCCCAATGATCCGTGCTACGATCTATTGATAGTTATTCAGTGGCGGCAGGCAGGAGATGGAAATGCGAAAGGCAGCCTTTTTACTGACGATAGTCCTCATTATTGGCGCGGTCCCTGTGGCTGGTGGCCCGGAGCGCAGCGCCGAAGGGCAGCTCGCAACCAAAACCGTCGCAGTCAATCAGATGGCCGAAGAGGAAAGTGCTGGCTGGGAAGTGTGGCTGTCCGATCAGGCAGACAGCGCCGATATCAGCATGGAGAATCCGACCGGGACCTACGGCAGTCGCATCATTATTTACGAAGGCAGCGACATTCTCGCCGCCCCTCCCGGCCGGTATGCCGAAGACGATCCCCAATTCGGGCCGACGGTCATCGAAGCCAGCGATGTTTTCCCTTCAGCCCTGGAAGAACTGGGCGTGAATGTGCAACGCCTTCACGGCATGTTGATGCAGCCGCCGACGCATCGCTACGTCAATGCCAATTTCTTCGGCCCGGGCGTGGGGTTGGTGGGCATCATTGATGCTGAAGGACAATGCGCGCAGTCGGACGGGGGTATGCGGGAATGCGGGCCGATTCAGGGCGGTCCGGAAGAGGCTGCGAAACTGGCCAAGGCGCTCTTTCGCACCACGGGTCCGGAAGACTCCGCTCCCTCGAACCACATGTCCTTCTTCACTGCGGACGGCAGCATGTTGATCGTGGCCAACCTGGGCGCGAAGCTGCTGGAACGCATCGACTATGACGCGGCGACCGATACCTTCACCTTCAACAGGGCCGCCACCCTCGATCTGGTGGGAGGACGGGACCTGACCGTCATGCCGGCGCAGGCCGATTCGACCCTCCCCGGTGGCCGGGTGAGCGGCGAGTACGCCAACTTCCAGGCAACGACCACGCCCGGCGGCGCGCTTAAGGAGGGGCCCGGACGGGCGAACAACGTCCCGGTGTGTCCCATACCCGGCAGCAACAACCGGCACGCCTACGTCACCCTGGGCGGCGGCGGACTGTTCGTGGTTGACATTACGACAGAGCCGATGTCCATCGTGGCGGAATACACCAGTGACGTCATCAGCGCTGCCGGCTGTGGCGGCGTGGAGGGAGGCGGCTACATGCACCTGAACGCCGGAGTCTCGGCCAGCGGCGCGGGCGCCGATGACTCGACCTTCATTATGTACCGTCTGCCGCTCGATTACCCCGATGGCGCAAACCCGCATACAACAGCCAACATGCCGCCGGTGGTGACCTTCTTCGCAGAGAAGACCCTGGACATCAGCGACGAAGCGGAACTGGCCCGGCGACGGGATGCGCACGGGATTACCATCTCGCCGGACGGCCGCTTTGTGTACCAGTTTGACCGGGCCCGGAACAACGCGGAAGTTTTCGACCTGGAGGTGGTCATCAACGACCCCGACGCGACACTGGAAGAGCAGGCGGCGGCGCATGCAGGCACCATCGATCTCACCGGGTCAGGCTATTGCGTCGGCGAATCGTCCCCTTTCGTCAACATCAACGATGAGGGCTATGAGTTCAACGACGATCCTGCGCCCGACCTGGTGGACATTTCCCCCGATGGCCGATTGATCCTCGTTGCCTTCCGGGGGCCAATGCCGATCACTGTGAAACATGCCGCCCTGGGCAGTTGCGCCGGTCTCGGCGTGGTGACGCTGGCGGATGACGGGGGTCCAGGGGGAACGCTGACGCACGTGTTTCGGACCACCCTGCCCGACGCGACAGGCACCAGGAATCTGAGCGATATTCACGCGGCGGCCGTCCGGATCAAGTCCGGAGGTTAGCGAGCGCAGGAAGGTCCCGGCGGCTTCTGACCCGCGGGCCCGGGCGGCTACTCGTTGGTCAGGCCGCCGCTGTCGTGCTCGACGAAGTTGACGTCGAGCCCCAGATCTGCAAATTCCGGGCAGGGCAGGTCGCGGCCCAGCACGTGGGCCGCGGCCAGCTCGCCGCCCGCGGGCGCAGACATGATGCCGTGGCCGACGTGCGCCACTGAAATGACCAGGCCCTCAAGGTCCGGCCATTTGTCGATGATGGCGCGCTGACTGGGGACCGGGACGCGTTCGCCATTCTCCTCGCGCCAGGCGCTGGTCGCATCGCGCGAGACGTAGTAGCCAACGCGGTGGTCCACGCCGCGCAGGTAGCGCGGGCTGGCGAAGCCTTCGCCGTAGTCATGGCCGAACTGCCGCGCCAGCAGCAGCAGGGTCGCCGAAGGGAAGCGCGGATCGCGGCAGCGGTCGGGCGGCATCACGGGGTCGATCAAATGCTCGCGCGCCGGCTCGCCGGGGAAGAGCTGGCGCGTGTTCCAGCGATACTCAAAGCCGAAGAGGGCGCCGTGCTGCGCTTCCGGGCGCACGTGGGCGTAGGGCGCGGAACTGATCAGCAGGGGACCGTCGGCGGGGAAAGGCTCGTGACGCCAGGGCGTCGTGAAGCTTTGGCGCGGGACGAGGTGGACGGGGATTTCGATGCCGGCCGTGCGGCCCAGGGGGCGCGACCAGGCGCCGGCGGCGATGACGACGCGCGGCGCGTCCACGCGGCCGCCGCTGTAACTGGCGCCGCGCACGCGGCCGCCTTCCGTCTCGATGCGCACGTCGGCGCAGTCCAGGCGGAGGTCCAGGTCGGCCGTGCCGCGCGCGAAGGCCTGAATCATCGCGTTCGAATCGAGCCAGCCGGCGCGCGGGTCGAACTTGGCGGCGCGGACGCGCGGTCCGACCCAGGGGAAGCGCTGCCGGACGTCATCGCTGTCGAGCCATTCGATGTGTGTCAGGCCGAGGCTGTGCAAATGGTCGACGTCCTCGCGCAGATCCCTCGCCTGGCGCTCCGTGAAGCCCACGTAGAGATAACCGGGCTGGCGCATGCCGAGCGAGGCGTGCGCGCCCGGCGCGATCAGGTCGTCAGCGTTTTCGAAGACTTCAAGGCTGCGGGTCATCAGGCGCATGAGGCAGGCCGCGGGCCAGGCGGTGCGGTAGTTCTCGAGCGAGGCGTTGCTGGCGCCGGAGCCGAGTTGCGCGCCGCGCTCCAGCAGCGTGATGCGCAGGGTCGGGTCCGCTTTACCCAGGGCCCAGGCCGTTGCCGTGCCGGCAGGACCGCCGCCGATGATCAGAACATCCGCCGTGCCGTTCGTCATGGAGTCGCCGCTCTCCCCCGCTGGGCGCCCGTCCCGAAAAGCCTACCACAGGACACCAGGTCGCGTTCCATGATTGACCGCCGTCAGGCCTTTCGTTACACTGGTCGCAGCCCGAAAAGCCATGTCAGCGCGGCGGCACGAGGCCCGGCTGGTTGACAGGCGCTCCCGGCTTGTACGGCGGAGACTGCAATGGACATCGCAAACGGCGCCGCGCTTCCCGATCGCGACACGCTGCTGGACTGGTACCGGCAGATGGTATTAATTCGCGAATTTGAAGAGACCTGTTACGAACTTTACGAAGAGAAGCGCATCACCGGCGTTTACCTGCATCTCTACAGCGGTCAGGAAGCGGTGGGCGTCGGCGCGCTGGCGGCCATTGAGCCGCGCGACCACGCCATCACCTCCTATCGCGATCACGGCGTGGCGCTGGCGCGCGGCGTCGACCCCGGCCCGCTGATGGCGGAGATGATGGGCAAACGCAGCGGAGTCAGCGGCGGCAAGGGCGGCTCGATGCATCTGGCCAGCCGCGAGCACAACTTCTGGGGCGGCTTCGCCATCGTGGGCGGTCATTTGCCGCTGGCGGCCGGCATCGCGCTGGAGGCGCAATACAGCGGCCGCGACGACGTGGTGCTCTGTTTTGTCGGCGACGGCTCCTCCAACAACGGCTACTTTCACGAGGCGCTCAATCTCTCCGCGGTCTGGCGCCTGCCGGTCGTCTGGCTGATCGAGAACAACCTCTACGGCATGGGTACGCACATTGTTGAGGCCTCCGGCCAGCCGCTGCTGCACAAACGCGCCCTGGCTTACGGCATGCGCGATGGCGGTCGCATCGACGGGCAGGACGTGGTGGCGGTGAATTGCGCCCTTGACGAGGCTGTGGCTCACGCCCGCAGCGAGGGCCCCGTCCTCCTTGAAGCCCTGACCTATCGCTACCGCGGTCACGGCGTCTCGGACCGCCAGTACAACGTGCGCCTCAAGGACGAGCTCGAGGAATGGAAGGCGGAGCGCGACCCGATCACGCGTTTGGGCGCCTGCCTCGAAGAGGCGCATCCGGACAGCCGGCCGGCCATGAGCGCGCTGGAACAGGCGGCGCGCGACCAGGTGCTGGCCGCCGTGAAATTCGCCGAGGAGAGCCCGGCGCCCGACGCCGACGACCTCGTCCGCAACGTCTACGTGGAGTAGGCCCATGGCAGCCAGAAACCAGCCGATGCGCGAGGCCTTGCGCAAGGCCCTGCGCGAGGAAATGCTGCGCGACGAGCGCGTCTTCGTCATGGGCGAGGAAGTGGGCAAGTGGCAGGGCACGCATCGCATCACGCGCGGCCTTTACGAGGAATTCGGCGCCCGCCGGGTGCGCGACACACCGATCTCCGAGATGGCCATCTGCGGCGCGGCGGTCGGCGCCGCCATGGCCGGCCTGCGCCCGGTGGCGGAGATGATGACCATCAATTTCGCCTTTCTGGCGCTGGACGCCATCGTCAACCACGCGGCCAAGATACGCTACATGTTCGACGGCCAGTTCAGCGTGCCGCTGGTGTTCCGCGCGGCCAGCGGCTGGGGCGACCAGGCCACCGCCTCTCATTCCCACGCGCCGGAGCCAATCTTCGCGCATTTCCCCGGTCTGTATGTCGCCGCGCCGGCCACGCCGGGCGACGCCTATGGCATGCTCAAGACCGCCATCCGCGACGAGAACCCGGTGCTCTTCAGCGAGAGCATCGCCCTTTACCCCAAGCCCGGCCCGGTGCCCGACGACGAGGACTACCTGCTGCCGGTGGGCGAGGGTGCCATTCGCCGCGAAGGCGCGGACGTCACCCTGGTCGCCTGGGCGCGCGGCGTGGAGTGGTCGCTGCAGGCGGCGCGGCAACTGGAGCGTGAGGGCGTTGACTGCGAGGTGGTCGACATGCGCTGGTTGCGGCCGCTGGACATGGACCTGGTCTACGAGAGCTTCCGCAAGACCAATCGCTGCGTGATCGTCGAGGAATCGCTGCCCATGTACAGTTTCGGCAGCGAGATCGCCGCGGGCATTCAGGAAGACATGTTCGATTACATGGATGCGCCCGTCAAACGCGTGTCGGCCATGGACCTGCCCCTGCCATACGCGCGCGATATTGAATTGATGGCCCTGCCGGACGCCGACAAGGTGGTGGCGGCCGTGAAGGAGATCGTCTGATGGCTGTGGACATCACCGCCACCGTGGATGGCACCTTGCTCAACTGGCTGAAGGACGTGGGCGACAGCGTGAGCGATGGCGAGGTCATCGCTGAAATGGACGCCGACAAGGCCACGCTGGAAATCGAGGCGCCGGCCGCCGGCGTGTTGCTGGCGCGCAGCGCCGAGGTGGGCGACAGCATCCGCGAGGGCGACCTGCTCGGTCAGCTGGGGGCAGCTGAAGAAGCCGGCGCCGGCAATGGCGCGTCCGGGTCCGCGGAAGAGGCGCCCGCTGCGGCCAACGGAGCGGCCGTTGAAACGCCGGCCGAAGCCGAAGAGGAGTTGCCGGAGGGTCGCGCGCGGGTGTCGCCGATCGCCCGACGGCTGGCGCGCGAGCGGGGCATCGACCTCGCGCAGGTGAAAGGCAGCGGGCCTGGCGGTCGTGTCGTGCGCGCCGATATTGAGAACTACCGTGAAGAAGCGGCTAAACCCGCCCCGACCGCTGCGGCGACGCCGCCGGCCGCACCCGGAAGGACACCACCGCCGCCGGGCGAGGACGTGGAACACATAAAGCCCGACAGCATGCGGCGGCGCATCGCGGCCACGACGATCGAGAGCCAGCAGACCATCCCGCACTTCTACATCACGATGGACATCGACGCCGGGCCGCTGCAGGCCTTCCGGCGCCAGTTGAACGATGCCCTGGAAGCAAGCGGGACGCGCGTCACGGTCAACGACCTGGTGGTGCGGGCCACGGCCCTGACCCTGCGCGAGTTCCCCAACCTGAATTCGCACTGGTACGGCGACCGCATCGTGCGTTACCGGCGCATCAACGTCGGCATCGCGGTGGCGCTGCCCGCCGGCGGCCTGATGTACGTGGTGGCCCAGGACGCCGACAGCGTGCCGCTGGACGAACTGGCGGCCAGCAACCGCGCCATGGCCCTGCGCGCGCGTGAGGGTCGCGTCAAGCTCAGCGACCTGACGGGCGCGACCTTTTCGACGAGCAACCTGGGCGCCTGGGGCGTCTCCCATTTCGCCGCAGTCATCAACCCGCCGGAAGCCGGCGTACTGGCCTTCGGCGCGGCGCAGAAGGTGCCGGTGGTGGGGGAGGACGGCCAGTTGAGTGCCGGCGAGCGCATGAGCGCCACGATCAGCATCGACCATCGCGTCAGCGACGGCGCCGAGGGCGCGGCCTTCATGCAGCGCTTCCGCGAGTTGCTGGAAAAACCGCTGGCCCTGCTGGGTTGGCCGGGAAGACCCTGAGGCCGCCCCACCTTGGCTTTCTCGCACAGCGAACTGCTGGACGCTCTCGACTCCGTCAACAGCATCCCGCTGATCCCCTTCGACGGCGGCCGTATCGACTGCGACGGCCACGCGCGCAACGTCGAATACCTGATGCGCAACAATCACCTGTCCGACGGGCGACCGCGGGTCATTGGCCTGGCGGGCACCAGTCTGGTGCATCACATCCGGCCGGAGGAGCATTTGCGCCTGGTGGATATCACGGGCCGGCAGATGGGCGCCGGGGGCCTGTTGCTGGCCGCGCTGGTGCCCAATCCCCTGGCGCAGGCCGGCGACTTCGTCGATCAGTCGATGGCATTGCCGCGGCCGCCCGACGTGTTCCTGATCATGCCGCTGACCGGCACCTTCAGCCCCGCGGGCCTCTACGGGCAGTTGCTGAAGTTCACGGCCCGTTACGGCGAACGCCACGGCGCGCGCTTCCTCTATTACTTTCGCAGCGCGCGCGACCGCGACGCGATTTTGCGCCTGCTGCAGGACTCGCCGCACATGGTGGGCGTCAAGATCGGCACGGATGTCGAGGACGTGCCGGCCTTCGTCGATGGCGTCGGTCCTGAGCGCATCGTCATCTGGGGCGTGGGCGACCGCTCGACGGCGGCGGCGGAACTGGGCGCGCGCGGCCACACCTCCGGCATCAACATCGTCTTTGCGCGCGCCTCGGACGCCATTAACAACGCGCAACGCCGTGGCGATTACGCGGCGGCGCGCGAAGTCGAGGCGCTCATCGACCCGCTGGAGCAGCTGCGCTTCGTCAAGGGCCGCGCCTGGAACTACGCGGCGGTGGCCGAGGCGATCCGCCTGGGGGGCTTCGGCGACGTGGTCGCCGGGAGCGGTGCACCCTTCAACCCCCGCGTGCCCGAGGACATCTCCGCGCAGATCGGGCGCATTGTGGCAGACCTGCGGGCCTGGCACTAGACTTCAGCGCCATGTGGCCATTGTCGAACAACCGCCGAGACCGGACCTGAGCACCTGTGGCTGCCGCACCCGCTGAGAGGCGCAGCGGACTTTCCCTGTTGCGCTCGCACTGGCCCGCCTGGCTCGACGTCTTTGCCTGGGTCGGTCGCATCTCCGAAACGCGCTACTGGGCCTGGCTGATGCTGCTGCCGGGCTTTTTGCTCATCTCGGTGGTCATTTTCTACCCCGTCATTTCCGGCATCTGGCTCAGCCTGCACGAATACAACCTGTTGCGCCCCGCGCGCGGCCAACCCTTCGTCGGCCTGCAGCAATTCATCGATCTGCTGGCCGACGAGAAGTTCTGGCTGTCGCTGCGCAACACGGCCTACTTCGGCGTCTTCAACGTGATCAACCCCTTCCTGCTGGGCCTGATCATCGCCCTGGCGCTGAAGCGGGCCGTGCGCGGCGCCGGCCTGGTGCGCACGCTGATCCTGATGCCCTGGTTCATGCCTTCGGTCGTCGCCGGTCACATGTGGGCGCTGCTGCTCGATTCGCGCCTGGGCGTGATCAACGACATCCTGGTGAAGCTGGGCCTGCTGGAGAGTTACTGGCCCTGGTTCGCGCGCACGGAGACGGCCATGCCGGCCATCCTGCTGGTGGGGCTGTGGCGCGGTTTCCCCTTTTTCGCCCTGCTGCTGCTGGCCGGCCTGCAGTCCATCTCGCAGGAAATGTATGAGGCGGCGGCGGTGGACGGCGCCAACGCGATGTCGCGCTTCCGCCACATCACCATCCCGCTGCTGCTGCCGGTCATCGTCGTGGCCATCACCCTGCGCACCATCGCAGTGGTCAATTCGCCGGACCTGATGATCATCCTCACCGGCGGCGGGCCCGGCCTGGCGACGCACGTGCTCTCCTTCTACGCCTTCCAGACGGCCTACGCCGCCTTCGATTTCGGCTACGCCGCCGCGCTTTCGGTGGTGATGCTGGGCATCCTGATCTTCTTCACGCTGATTTATCTGCGCGTCGCCGGGGTCGACCGGGACTGACATGCAACTCTCGTTTCGCGCCACCCAACGCCTCTACCGCTTTCTGACGGCGGCCGTTCTGGTGTTTGCCGGCATCTTCGCGCTCTTCCCGCTGGTCTGGACCGGGCTCACCTCGCTCAAGCAGAACACGGACGTGATCACCGCCGAAATGCAGTATCTGCCGCACAACCCGACGCTGGAGAACTACTTCGAACTGTGGAGCCGCAAATCCTTCGTCACGCTCTTCGGCAACAGCGTGGTCATCACGGTCATGACGGTCTCGCTCTGTCTGCTGGTGGGCACCTCCGCCGCCTACGCTTTCTCGCGCTACCGCTTCACCGGGCGCAACGCGGCGCTGGTCGGCTTCCTGCTGATTCGCATGTTCCCGATGGTGCTGATGCTGATCCCGCTCTTCATCATCATGCGCAACCTGAACCTGCTCAATACGCGTATCGGGCTGGCGCTGGCCTACACCACCTTTTTGTTGCCGATCGCCACCTGGATGCTGAAGGGCTTCTTCGACGCCATCCCGCCGGACCTGGAGGACGCGGCCCGCATCGACGGCGCGACGCGCGCCGGCGCCATCGTGCGCGTCGTGTTGCCACTGGCGGCGCCGGGCGTGGCGGCCACCGCCGTGCTGACGGCCATCGCCGCCTGGAACGAGTTTCTCTTCGCGCTCATGTTCACCACCAACGAGGCCTCGCAGACCTGGCCGGTCGGCCTGCATTTGCTCGTGGGCGAGGAGTTCAACCTGCCCTGGGGGCTGCTGAGCGCGGGCGGTATCATAAGCATCCTGCCCATCATCGTGTTCTTCGTGCTGGCGCAAAAGTCGCTGGTGCGGGGCCTGATGCAGGGCGCGGTGAAAGGTTAAGGTCGTTCGAAAGCTCTATTTGGAGGGAAACATGTCGAAACTCACCCGTCGTGACTTTCTGAAGGGGAGCGCCGCTGCCGGCGCCGCGCTGGCGGGCAACGCTTTGCCCGGCGCCGCCCGCCTGCTGGCGCAGGACAACCCCACGGTGGACTACTGGCACGGCTTCATCGCCGAGTTTGTGCACGCCGGCTTTGAAGTGGTGCTGGAGAATTTCCATCAGGCCAACCCGGACATCACCATCAACCCCCTGACCGTGCCCAACAGCGAGTTCATGACCAAGTTCACCACCTCGGTGGTCGGCAACGCGGCTCCGGACACCACCATGGCCGCGCCCACGCGCATCCCCGACATGGTGGCCATCGGCGGCCTGCAGGACATTTCCGGCCGCGTCGGCGAGTCGAATCTGATGGACACGATTCCGGCGGACCGCTGGGACGGCGCCACCATCGACGGCGCCATTTACGGCGTGCCCAGCTTCATGTTCGTGGACTGGATGTATTACCGCGCGGACTGGTTTGAGGAAGCCGGGCTGGACCCGCCCACGACCTGGGAGGCCTTCACCGAGGCGGCCATCGCCATGACCGACGCGGACAAGGGCCGTTACGGCTTCGGCATGCGCGGCGGCAACGGCGGTCAGGGCTTTGTGGTCAAGGTCATCGAGTCCTTCGGCTCGCCGATCATCGACGACATGGGCCAGCCGGCGATGGATTTCGACAAGGCGGTCGAGGCCCTGCGCTGGTACACGGACCTTCACACGGTGCACGGCGCCGTGCCGCCCAGCGTCGCCAACGACAGCTTCCGGCAGTTGATGGAAGCCTTCCAGACCGGCCAGACGGCCATGCTCTGGCACCACACCGGCTCGCTGGCCGAGATGCGCACCGTGCTGGGCGACGAAGGCGCTTTCTCGACGGCCGTGCGGCCCCATGGTCCGGCAAAACAGATCGCCTCGGCGACGCCCAGTTACAACGGCATCTCGATGCCCGGCGACGGGGAAGAGGACGCCTCCTGGGAATGGATCAGCTACTGGGCGGATATCAACACCCAGGTCGACTTCCTTGAACTGACCGGCTACTTCCCGTCTTCAGCGCTGGTGGCGGAGGACGAGCGCGTACAGTCCAATCCACTCTACGCGGCGGCTGTGGCGACGGTGGACGAAGTGGGCCCGCCCACACGCTTCCCCGGCGGTCCCGGCTGGGAGCGCAACGTGGTGCTGCCCAACTTCCAGCGCGTGCTGCTGGGCGAGATCACGGCGGAGGACGCCATCGAACTGATGATGGAAGGTCTCGAGGAGGCCATCAGCGGCTAGTCTTTCACGTCCGGGCGGGGGTCTGACTCCCGCCCGGCGTTTTTTTGTTTACACGAAGGGGAGGCAGCATGCCGGAACAGGCGCGCCCCAATTTGCTCTATATCCATTCGGACCAGCACAACGCGGCGGTGACCGGCTGCTACGGCGATGCGCATGTCCACACGCCGCATCTGGACCGCCTGGCGCGGGAAGGCGCGCTCTTCAGCAGCGCCTACTGCTGCTCGCCGATCTGCGTGCCCTCGCGCATGGCCACGCTCAGCGGCCGCCACCCCTGGCAGAACGAGGTCTGGAGCAACAGCCACGTGCTCAATTCCAACGTGCCCACCCTGGCGCACAGCATGGGCGTCGCCGGTTACCGGCCGGCATTGATCGGGCGCATGCATGCGGTCGGGCCGGACCAGTTGCACGGCTACTGCGAGCGTCTGGTCGGCGACCACTCGGCCAATTTCCCCGGCATTCCGTCGGCACACCGCGGCGCGTTGCAGGGCACCGCTGGCCCGGAACGGATCAGCCTGCGCAATTCCGGGGCGGGGCAGTCGGGCTACCAGGTGCACGACGAGGACGTCACGGCGGCGGCGGTGGACTGGCTCAACCGCCTGGGGGTGCGCCGCCGCGCCGGCGTGGACGACGCGCCTTTCTCGCTCAGCGTGGGTTACATGCTGCCGCATCCGCCCTACGTGGCGCGACGGGTTGACTACGAACGATACGCCGATACCCTGCCGCCGCCGCGCAAGCCGCGCGAGTATGCCGACGAGGCGCATTCCTACCTGCGGCGCTGGCGCGAGACGACGGACCTGACCGACGTCGGCGCCGACGAGACGCGGCGCTCGCGGGCCGCCTACTGGGGTCTGGTCGAACGCATGGACGCCATGATCGGCGAGATTCTGGCAGCGTTGGCGGCCAACGACCTGGAGCGCGACACGCTGATCGTCTACAGCTCCGACCACGGCGACATGGTCGGCGAGCACGGCCTGTGGTGGAAGCACGTGTTTTACGAGGAGTCCGTGCGGGTGCCGCTGATCATGGCCTGGCCCGGGCGCTTCGCCGGCGGCCAGCGCTGCGAGCGGGTGGTCAGCGCGCTGGACCTGAGCGCCACCCTGCTGGACGCCATGTCTGCGCCGGCGCTGCCGGACTCGCCGGGGCGCAGCCTGCTGCCCCTGCTGCAGGGCGACGCGACCTCCGTCGACTGGGACGACGTGGCCTTCAGCGAATACTGCGCCGACCGCTACGCGCCCGACGACTCGGCCTACGTACGCATGCTGCGCCAGGACGAGTGGAAGCTGGTCTATTACCATGGCTGGCCCGCGCAACTCTTCAACCTCAGGGAAGACCCGGACGAGCTGGACGACCGCGCCGGGGACCCGGCCTGCCAGGGCATTCTGGGGGAGTTGCGCGCGCGCGTCCTGCAGGACTGGCGGCCGGAGCGCATCCGGGCGCGCATGGTGGAACTGCGCGCCGATTGCAACCTGCAGGCCGCTTGGGCCGCGGCGACCCTGCCCGAGGAAAGCATCCGCTGGCACCTGCTGCCGGAGATGGAATACCTCGATGAAGATTGATCCTGCGGCTATGGCGAATTGACCCGCCGGGCGTTATAAACATTTCGTCCGGCGAACACCACCCACGTGGTCTGGAGGACCTTTATGCCTCTGATGATTTATGAGCACGGGCGGCGCGACGAGATGAAGGTCGCCCTGACCTTCGACGACGGCCCCAACCCGCCGCGCACGGACCAGATCATGCAGATTCTGGAATCGCGCGGCGCGCGCGGCACCTTTTTCGTGCTGGGCAAGTGGGTCGAGCGCTGGCCGGAAGCCTTTATGCGCATTGTGAATGGCGGACACACGGAAGCCAACCACAGTCATTTGCATCATGCGCACGTCGGAGATTTCGACCACGCCGAAGCGGTACTCTCCAATCTGACGGGGCGCCCGACGCGGCACTTGCGCGCGCACTACTTCAACTACTTCACCTGCCTCACCTCGCCGCTGGCGATGTCGGACCGCATTCAGGTCGTCGATTCGGACGTCAACCCGGCCGACTGGGACAAGACCGACCCGCAGGACATCATCGACGGCATTCTGGGGCATCCCTCGCTGGGCCCGGGCTCGATCATCGACCTGCATGACAGTTCCGAGACGGAGGACGACGGCCTGCGTCTGGCGCGGCCGCTGCCGCTGGTCGACGCCATGCCGAAGATCGTCGACGAGTTGCAGGCGCGCGGTTACGAACTGGTCGGCCTGGACGACATGACCCTGGCGGACCCTGTAGTCTGGCAGCCGGACGAGCGTGGCATGTACGCCTCGCCGGAGATTCAGGCCGAGATTCGCGCCCTGGGCAGCGCGTCGGGTTAAAGACGCGGGCAGCCCGGGATTTCGTAAGGAACAAGGAGGAAAGCACCGTGAGACGCTCGTTGTTGTTCAATATGACCTTTGTGTTGCTCTTGCTGGCCCTGCTGCCCGGCGGTATGGCGCTGGCGCAGGAAGAAAACGTGCTCGTCATCGCCATCCCCGGCGATATCGAAACGCTGGACCCGCCCTTCTCGCGTTTCCAGCGTTCCAACGAGACCAACCTGAACATCTATGACCAGTTCTTCCGCTATGGCAGCGTCGACACCGGTCTGGGTTACAGCGTGGCCGACACCGGCACCATCGAGGGCGCGGCCGTCGAATCCTGGGAATGGTCGGAGGACCTGAGTTCGATCGTGCTGAACATCCGCGAAGGCGCGACCTTCAACAAGAGCGGGCGCGAGGTGACGGCCGACGACTTCATCTACTGGTTCGAGCGCGCCATCGGCACGGCCTCCGGCACCAAGTGGAACGTCGACACCGCCAACATCGCCTCCTGGGAGAAGACCGGCCCGCATCAGGTGACGCTGCAGTTCTCGAAGCTGAGCCCCTGGCTCTTCTTCCTCTTCCGCGACCAGTCGCAGGGCCCGATGGACGCCATGGAGGCCCAGGCGAACGTGGCGGATGACGACCCCTGGGCGGCCCGCTGGCTGGCCAAGAACGACGTCGGCTCCGGCGAGTACTACGTGGAAAGCTGGGAACCGGGCGTGGCCATGGTGCTGCGCGCCAACCCGGACTACTGGGCCGGCAAGGCCTTCTTCGACCAGGTCGTGCTGCAGGTCGTCCCCAGTTCGGCGGACCGCGCCCTGCTGCTGCGCGAGGGCGAGGTGGACATCGCCGCCAACCTGAGCACCGATGAACTGGCGGCGCTGGAAGGCGCCGAGGGCGTGAAGGTGCTCACCGTGCCGACGCGCAACCAGATGATCATGGGCCTGAATGTGACCGGGGGACCGCTCGCCGACGCGCGCGTGCGTCAGGCGCTGTCCTACGCCGTGCCCTACGAGGACATCATCGCCGGCATCTTCAGCGGCAAGGCCAAGGTCTCTGCCGGGCCGATCCCGGTGGATGGCAAACACCATGACGGCTCGCTCTGGCCCTACACCTACGATCCGGACAAGGCGCGCGAGTTGCTGGCCGAGGCCGGCTACGCCGATGGCTTCGAGTTCACGCTGGACATCGCCTCCGGCGTGGCGACCACCGAGCAGATCGCCGTGGTGCTGCAGGCCGCCTACGCCGACGTGGGCGTCACCATGAACATCAACCTGCAGACGGCCGCCGTCTTTGGCGAGCAGCTGGGCACCCTGGGCCACGAGGCCTGGATGCGCGACCTGCTGTGGTACGTGGACGACCCCGGCTACACGGGCGTCGCCACCTTCCGCACGGGCGGGATCACCAACTGGATGGGTTACAGCAACGCGCGAATCGATGAACTCATCGAGCAGATGAACGGCACACTGGATGAAGAGTTGAAGGCCGAACTGGCGAAGGAATACCAGAGCATCATCAATGAAGAAGCGCCGCAGCTCTTCCTCGCCGACATGCCCTTCGAGCTCGCCATGCGCGACGACATCCATGGTTACGTGCAGTTGCCCG
The DNA here is from genome assembly GCA_026708325.1 of Anaerolineaceae bacterium. Lineage (GTDB taxonomy): Bacteria > Chloroflexota > Anaerolineae > Aggregatilineales > Phototrophicaceae > JAGWBD01. Next base: position 39,851 of record JAPOVC010000027.1, read on the forward strand.
ACAACCTGCTCTGGTACTGGCCGCTCTATCGCGAGTCGATGGACGGATAGGCAGGTAGCGGGGCGCAGTTGCGATAGCTGCGCCCCGTGCTTCTGTACAGGGCCTCACTGTAACAACCGCCGGAGCGTTGCATGCTTGATTCGATGCGTGAGTGGGGCCTCTTCCTGCTCAAACGCTTCGCCATCTTTCTCGTCGCGCTCTTCGGCGTCTCCGTCATCACCTTCGTCGTGACCCACAAGATCGGCAATCCCGTCTACCTGCTGGTCGGCACGCGCTACAACCAGGAGATGCTGGACAACATCGTGCGCGAAATCGGCCTCGACCGGCCGCTGCACGAGCAGTACCTGCGCTACGCCAGCAACCTGCTGCAGGGCAACCTCGGCACGTCGCGCTTCAGCTACAATCCGGTGCTGCAGGACATCCGCAACCGCCTGCCGGCCACGCTGGAGCTCTCCACCTGGGCGCTGGCGATGGGGGTGTTGTGGGCCGTGCCCGCGGGGGTGCTGGCCGCCATGCGACCACGCGGCCTGCTGGCCCGCTTCGCGGACCTGATGGCGCGCACCGGCGTCTCAATGCCCGGATTCTGGCTGGGCCTGCTGCTGATCTTCGTCTTCTTCGCGGAACTACACTGGTTTCCGGCGCCGCTGGGGCGCATCGCCCGCAGCATCGGCGCGCCGGAATACGTCACAGGCTGGTACAGCATCGACACGCTGCTGGCCGGCGACCACGAGGCCTTCCTCTCCAGCGTCAGCCACCTGATTCTGCCGGCGCTGACCCTGGCCATCACCACCAGCCCCAGCACCCTGCAGATCACGCGCAAGCGCATGCAGGAAGTGCTGCAAAGCGACTACATTCGCAGCGCGCGGGCCTTCGGCCTGCCGGCCGGCGTGGTCTATCGCTACGCCCTGCGCAACACCCTTGGCCCGGTCGTCACCATGATCGCCATGACCTACGGCTACCTGTTGAGCGGCACGGTGCTGGTCGAGGTGGTCTTCACCTGGCCCGGCCTGGGGCTCTACGCCGTTGACGCCATGAATCACTCCGATTACGAACCGATCATGGGCGTGGTGCTGCTGAGTTCGGGTTTTTACCTGCTGGTCTACCTCGCCAGCGACATTTTCAACGCGCTCTTTGATCCGCGCGTGCGAACGGAATTATGAGCGCCCTGGCCGGCGGGCAGACGATTCCCGAGCGTCCGTCGCTGCTGCAGCGCATGATGCGCATCAATGGCGCGCTGCGGGTGCGGCTGAACCTTGGCCTGCTGGCGCTCATTGTCCTGCTGGGTCTGCTGGCGCCGCTGCTGCCGCTGCATGACCCGGTCAGACCCAACCCGCTGCATCGCTTCAAGCCGCCCTCGACGGAACATCCCTTCGGCACGGATGGCAATGGCATGGACGTGCTCTCGCGCACCATCCACGCAATCCGCACCGACTTCGCGCTGGCGATCAGTTCGGTGGCGCTGGGCATCATCGTCGGGGCGCCGCTGGGCGCGCTTTCCGGTTACTTCGGCGGCCGGCTGGACAGCGTCATCACGCGCATCACGGAGGTCTTCCAGGGCTTCCCGCAGATCCTCTTCGGCATGGCCGTGCTGGCCGCCGCCGGCAACACCATGGTCAATCTGGTGCTGATTCTCGCCTTTTACAACGTGCCGGTCTACAGCAAGATGGTGCGCAGCGTCACGCTGCCCCTGCGTGAGGCCGACTTCGTGCAGGCGGCGCGGGTGGCCGGCAACAGCCCGCTCTCGGTCGTGTTCCGGCACGTCCTGCCCAACACCCTGGTGCCCGTTTTTTCCCAGTTGCCGCTGAGTTGCGCCTACGCGGCGCAGATGATCGCCGGACTGAGCTTCATCGGCCTCGGCGTGGCGATCCCGACGCCGGAATGGGGCTCGATGATTCAGCTGGGCGCCAACCAGCTGGTCTTCGGCAAGTGGTGGGCCTCGATCTTCCCGGGCCTGGCGCTGTTCATCTCGGTGTGGCTGCTGAACAACGTCAGCGACCTCTTCGGCTCGCTGGTCGTGCGCCGGGGTTGAGCGTGTCCCTGCTGCAGATTGAGGGCCTGCAACTGCAGTTTCGCGTGGACCGCGAGACGGTGTACGCCCTGCGCGGCGTGGACCTCAGCGTCGGGGCCGGCACGCGCACGGCCATCGTCGGCGAAAGCGGCTCGGGCAAGACGGCGCTGACCCTGTCGCTGCTGCGTCTCCTGCCGCCCAACGCGCAACTGGAGGGCAGCGTGCGCTTCCGCGAGCGCGAACTGTTGACGCTGGACGAGGCGGAGCTGCGCCAGGTGCGCGGCGGCCAGATCGCCATGATCTTCCAGCACGCCCAGGCGGCCCTGAATCCGCTGCTGCCGGTCGGGCGGCAAATCGCGGACGTCTGTCGCCAGCACAGCGGCGTCGGCCGCGCGGAGGCCTGGGAACGGGCGGTGGAGGTCTTGGCGGCGACCGGCATTCAGCAGGCCGCGGCCCGCGCCCGCGATTACCCACACCAGTACAGCGGCGGCATGGCGCAGCGCGCCCTGATCGCCATGGCGCTGGTCTGCGAGCCGCAGCTCCTGATCGCCGACGAGCCCACCAGTGGCCTCGACGTGGCGGTGCAGCAGCAGGTGCTGGCGCTGGTGGAGCAGGTCGTCGCGCGCCTGGACGCGACCCTCCTGCTCATCACCCACGACCTGGCGGTGGTGGCGGACAGCTGCGACCAGATCATCGTCATGTACGCCGGCGAGGTGATGGAGACCGGCACGACGGCGCAGGTGCTGGAGCGGCCGGCCAACCCCTACACGGCGGCGCTGCTGGCCTGCTTCGAGCAGACGGACGAGGGGCGCATGCCCTTCATTCCCGGCCGCACGCCGGACATGCGTCAGCCCCTGACGGGCTGCAGCTTCGCCGGGCGCTGCGCCATGACCCGCGACATCTGTCATCAGCAGCGACCAGAGCCTCTGGAGGTCGCGCCCGGCCACTTCTCCGCCTGCCATTTCGCGCAGGAAGTGGTGGAGGCATGATGGCCGGGTCTGCGGGCGAGGCGCTGCTGCGCATCGAGGAGGCGACGAAGAGCTTCAGTCTGCGTCAGCGCGGCTGGCGACGCCAGCACGTCGTCGCGCTGGATGGCGTGTCGATGACCCTGCGTCGCGGCGAAACGGTCGGCCTGGTGGGCGAGAGCGGCTCCGGCAAGTCGACCCTGGGCCGCTGCGTGCTGAACCTGCTGCGGCTTGACGGCGGCCGCATCCTCTACCGGGGACGCGAGATTCAGGCCTTGTCCGAACGCGAGTGGCGTCCGCTGCGGCGTCGCCTGCAAATGGTCTTCCAGAACCCGGTCAGTTCCTTCAACCCGATGATGACCATCGAGGAGGCCCTGCTGGACGCCCTGCGCCAGGTGCCCGAACTGGACGATTCACGGCGGCGTCAGCGGGTCGGCGAGTTGCTGGAGCAGGTGCAACTGGGCGCGCGCTTCGCCGTGCTCTACCCCTACGAGATGAGCGGCGGCCAATTGCAGCGCGCGGCCATCGCGCGGGCGCTGGCGCCGGAACCGGACTTCATCTTCCTCGACGAACCGACCGCCAACCTCGACATGTCCATTCGCGGCCAGATCATCAACCTGCTGCTGGACCTGCAGCAGCAGGAGGGCGGGCCGGGCTTCGTCTTCGTGACGCATGACCTGCGCGTGCTGCGCTACGTGGCCGATCGCATCTACGTCATCACCCAGGGACACATCGTCGAATCCGGCAGCCGCGACCAGATCTTTCATGCGCCGCGCCACCCCTGGACGCGGGCCCTGCTGGAGGCAGCCTCGATCGGTCGCAGGGAGCGGCGGCGGGATGCCGGCTCCGGCGTTGACGCGGGCATCTCCCTCGAGAGTTCGGCGAGGGGCGGCTGCCGCCTGCTGGCGCGCTGCCCCCATGCCCGTGAACGCTGCGCGCGCGAGCCGCAAGTGTTGCGCGAGATCGAGCCGGGGCAGTACGTGCGCTGCTGGCGCGCTGAAGAGATCGACTGAAACGATAAATCAGTGGCGGCGGCCCCGGCCGTGGCAGCGCTTGAACTTGAGGCCGCTGCCGCAGGGGCAGGGGTCGTTGCGGCCGGTTTTGGCCAGCAGCTGCTCAAAGTCCAGTTGTTCGCGCGCCAGGGTCAGCATGACGTTGGCCGGGGGGCGACCGGCCTGCAACTCGGCGGTCATCAACTCCATGGGGCGCCGCACGTGGTTGAAAAAGTGACGGTAGCCGGCGCACAGGTAGTTGAGGCCGGGCTCGCCGTCGGGCGTGTGGATGAAGCGGTTTTTGGGGCAGCCGCCGTTGCAGACGAAACGCACCTCGCAGTCGAGGCAGTATTGCGGCAGGCTGTCGCGTTTGTGCTGGCCGAATTCGTATTGTTGCTGCGAGCCGACCATGGCCTCCAGCGGAACGACATTGATGTTGCCGAGGCGGTAGTCCGGCTCGACGTAGTGATCGCAGGAGAAGACGTCGCCGTTGTGTTCCATGGCGAGGGCCGCGCCACAGGTCTCCTCGAAGATGCAGAGGCCGGGGCGGTTGCCGCTCCAGGCCGCGAGGGCCACATCAAAAATCTGCACGAAGACGCGTCCCACGTCGTGGCGCACCCACTCATCGAAGATGTCGCTGAGGAAACGGCCGTACTGCTCCGCGCCGACCGAGCGGTCCTTCACGCCCTCGCCTTCCTGATAGCCGGTGTCGTTGTCGCGCTCCACGATCGGGATGAACTGCATGAACTCGACTTTCAATTCATCGCGGAAGAAGCGGTAGACCTCCAGCGGGTGGTCGGCGTTGGCGGCGTGCACGGTGCAGAGGATGTTGAAGTTGACCTGGTTGCGCTCCAGCACGTCGCGCCCGCGCATGACGCGCGCGAAGGTGGGCTGGCCGCCCTTGTCGACGCGGTAGGTGTCGTGCAGTTCACGCGGCCCGTCCACGCTGAGGCCGATGAGGAAGTCGTTCTCCTGGAAGAATTGCGCCCAGTCGTCGTCGAGCAGCACGCCGTTGGTCTGGAAGCTGTTGTGGATGCGCATGCCGGGCTTTTTGTGCTTCTGCTGGTAGCTGACGGCTTCGCGGAAGAAGTCGAGGCCCATCAGCGTGGGTTCGCCGCCCTGCCAGGCGAAGGTCACTTCGGGCACCTGCTGCGCCTCGATGTACTGCCGCGTGTACTCCTCCAGCAGGGTCGGGTTCATGCGAAAATCGCTGCCGGGGTAGAGGCGTTCCTTGGAGAGGAAGTAACAGTACTTGCAGTCGAGGTTGCAGATGGCGCCGCTGGGTTTGGTCATCAGGTGGAAGGCGCGCGGCATCGGCCCCGGCTCCAGCACGGGAATTTCGTCGACGCGGATGGGGGTTACGGGCACGGGCACACCTGACAGACTGCGATGCCCTGATTATGCCGACTTCGTTCCGCTGCGCAAGCGAAGGCCGGTCAACCGGTCAAAATACTGCGCAGGGCAGCCAGCATCAGGGCGAGGCCCCGGATGTAACTGCCCATGGCCGGGGAAACTAGCCGGTCAAAATGCTGCGCAGCGCGATGCCGGCCAGCAGGCCAAAGCCCCAGATGTAACTGCCCATGGCCGGACGCTTGCGCGCGGTCATCTCCACGAACATGAAGAAGGGCAGGGCCAGCACCGTCGCCATGCCGTAGATGATATGGACGTCCTGCGCCGGACGCAGGCCGCTGGCATACATCGGCAGACCCAGCAGCGCCTGCAGCAGCATCGTGCCGAAGACCAGCATGGTCGCGGCGCGGAAGCGCGGCGTCACGTCGGCCTTGCGCAGAATGCCGACGCGGACTGCCTGGGCCGTCATCAGCAGGGCGACGACCAGGCCGGCGCGACCCAGCTGGTCGTGCAGGGCGCGCAGTTGATGCAGGGGCGTGAGCGAGGCGTTGCCGGCCAGCACCAGCGCGCAGAAGAGGGGCACGAGTGCCGCGAATGCGACGAGCAGCCGGCGATCGCGCCGCGTGAGGGCCTGCCGCCAACCCTGAAGGGGGTGCGGTCGCTGCTTCACGACTCCTGCGGCGCCGGTCGGGTGGCCAGCAGGAATCCGGCGTAGATCAGAATGACGCCGGCCAGCTCCGCCATGTATTTCCAGGACGGGTCGCCAAGGCGAATCAGGGTGCCGCCGAGGGCCGGCAAGAGGCCGCCGATGGCGATCAGCCAGTTGCCGTAGACGCGATCGCGCATGATTTGCTTGCGGCGAAAGAGCCGGGCGGACCAGATGGCGCCGCCCACGAGGGCCACCGTGCCCCAGGTATTCATCACCGGCGAGAAGAAACGCAGGGTGCCGCTCCCGGTGGGCATGATGTCACGGTAGATGGCGGTCAGGTCCGCGTCGGGTTGCCAGGCGCTGCTGTCGAAAGGCGTGAACCACAGCGCCCAGGGCAGGGTCATGACGGCCACCAGCAGCAGGGCCATTTGCAGGTTGCGCGCGATGTTGCCGCGACGGACCAGCAGGTAGACCGTGCCCTGACCCAGCCAGGCTGCCACCATCAGGGCGCCGCACCAGTACCACAGGGCGAAGAAGGTCGGGCTCCACTGCTGCGTCAGCACGACCTGGCTGAGCGCGCCGGTGAAATACATCAGCATGCCGATGCCCCAGGCCAGTTGATGCGCCCGGCGGCCACCCCACCAGCGCCGCAGAATGGTGATGGCGAAGACGCCGCTGACCAGCGTCGTCAGCAGGGAACTGGCGAGGGCCTGGCTCATGCCCGCCGGCCCGGCCTCACTGCGTGAGCACGCGCCGCGGCGTGATGCGGTAGGTGACGCGGCGCGAGCGCTCCCTGTCGGACGCGAAGTCGCCGAAATAGCTTTCGGCGCCCGTGTAGAGCCGCGCCAGTTCGTCGATCAGCGCCTCGTCGTCCTCGTTGATGTGCGTCACCTCGCCGCGCACCTCGATGTAGTTGTAGGGGTTCTGGTGGTCGAGGGCCATCACGGTGACCTTGTTGTTGGCGCGGATGTTCAGGTCCTTGCGCCGGCCGGGCTGGCTGTTGACGAGGATGTCGTCGCCGTCCAGCTTGCACCAGACCGGCGTGGCCTGGGGCTGCCCGTCGGGCATCATGGTGACCAGCGTCACCACGGTGGGGCCGGCCAGCAGTTCACGATGGGATTCGGGAATGGTCGTGCTCATGGTTGGCTCCTTTGCTTCGGGCTGGGGTCGCAGGCGCGGGCGCAACGCACGCCCGGGCCAGGGCGGACTCTCATGGCTTCATTGTGCGGACGGCGTTCGGGCCTGTCAATGGCCTGGCCGCGGGGATGAATGAAACGCCTACCAGGGGATGGTCTCCCGCTCCTGGTCGAGATAGCCGCCATTGTCCGCCGGAGTCAGACTGTCGATGACGCGCAGCAGGGCCTGCACGGACTCCTTCGTGGAAAGCGAGGCTTGCATACCGCCCATTTCGGTGCGCACCCAGCCTGGATGCAGCGAGCAAACGATGATGCCCGACGGCCCCAGATCGGCGGCCAGGCCGCGCGTGACCATGTTGAGGGCGGCCTTGCTGGAGCAGTAGGCGTACTGGCCGCCACTACCCTTGCGGGTCAGCGAGCCCATGCCGGAGGAAATGTTGATGAGCCGCGGCCTGACACCTCGCCGCAGCAGGGGCAGACAGGCCTGCGCCAGCAGCAGGGGGCCCAGACTGTTGACCTGCAGGGTCTGCAGCATGCTGTCCGGGTCCAGGGTCGCCAGGCGCTGTTCGGAGTCGGGCGGCTTGATGGCGGCATTGTTGACGAGCAGGTCGAGGCTGTCGACCGAGTCGGCCACCCTGGCGACGGCCGCGCGAACGGAGGCCGGGTCGCTGACGTCCATGGGCAGTACGGTCAGTTGCGGGCCGGCCAGGGAGAGGAGCTCGCCGGCCTGCTGCGGGCGCCGCGCCGTGGCGAAAATGCGGGCGTCAGTGCGACCCAGCCACTGTCGCACAAACTCCAGACCGATGCCGCGGTTCGCGCCGCTGATGAGGATGCGTACCATTTGTTGACCTTTTGTAGTCCTGTGATAGTATACCCGCCCCCCGGCATCTCGCCGGGCCCGGCGGCTTGCCGTTTCGCTGTCTTCACCATTTGATGCATTTGAGGCGAAGAGAAATGATGCGTTTTGCGACTCTGTTCTTCAGTATTCTACTCCTGCTGGCCAGCAACGGGATGACAGCGGCGGTCGAGATTTGCGCCAGCCCGGGC
>JAPOVC010000021.1 GCA_026708325.1 Anaerolineaceae bacterium
TCTGCATCCCTGTACGAAAGGCCGGCAGCCACCCTGGCTGCCCTGCAATCAGCATAGCGCAGCCCCCGGACTGCGACAAACGCAGAATGAGTCCGGCTGACGGTGTTTCCATCTGTTGAATGAGTGGATTCTGGCAGGCCTTCAATTCGGGGGGGCTCGCCACGGTGTCTGCCTGCCCCCGTTGACTTTACTCCCCCATCACCCGCTGGCTGAAAGCCGTGATGCGGTGGGGGTAGTCCTCCTCGACCTTCATCTCACAGAGCAGGAACGTCCCGCTGCCCTGCGCCTGCATCAACACCAGCGCGTGATGCTTCTCCAGCGCCAGCACCTGCATCGGCTTCAGCGGACCGTAACGCGCCTGGTCCGCCTGCAGCGCCGCCAGTCGTTCATCGGCGGGGCAATCCCGCAGCGCGGCCTCCGTGTAGCCGCTGCGCATGAAGTCCTTCAGGCGCGCCTCGTCGCCGCGCTTCAGCAGGCCGCACTGCGCGACCAGGCGCATGCCGGCGTTGCTGCCCGCCAGGTTGGGGCGTCTGGCCTCGCTCACTCGCGCTCTTTTTCCAGGATGCGCGCCAGTTCGCGCTGCACGAGGTAGGGCCGCTCGTCGCGCAGCAGCGGCATGTGGGCCCGCGTGCGCCGCAGCTGGTTGAGATCGATCTCCTGCAGCAGCAGCGTCTCCTCGAAGTAAGGGGCCTGGGCCAGCAACTCGCCCTCCGGGTTGGCGATCAGCGAGCCGCCCCAGAAGTTCTTGCCGTCTTCGTAGCCGACGCGGTTGCACATAATGACGTAGTTGGTGAAGGTGCTGGCGCAGGCCTGGTTCATCAGTTCCACCCAGCGCGCCACGGTCAGGCGCCCGCCCTCGCGGCTGCTGATGCCGCGCGTGGGGCTGCTGTTGGCGAAGACCAGCAGGTCGGCGCCGTCCATCCACAGCAGCCAGGGCGCCGAGAGATGCCAGAAGTCCTCGCAGATCAGCATGCCGACGCGGCCGAAGCGGGTCTCGAAAGCCCGAACCTGATTTCCCTGAGCGAAGTAACGACCGTCGTCAAAGAGGGTGTAGGTAGGCAGGTAGAGCTTGTGGTGCACGTGCAGGCACTCGCCGCCGGATAGCCAGGCCTGGGCGATGGTGAAGCGCTGGCGTCGGTCCACGTGCACGAAGCCGACGACCAGGTCAAGGTCGAAGTCGCGACTGGCCTCCAGCAGGGCGGCAAAAGTCGCGTCCTGCGCGTCGGCCTGCATGGCCAGCTCGGGCACGAGGTCCATCACCTGGTAACCGGTCAGCGAGAGCTCGGGGAAGACCAGCAGGTCGACGCCCGCGTCGCGCGCCCGCTCCGCCAGCGCCAGATGCGATTCCAGGTTGTTTTGCAGATCGCCGAGTTTCGGGGCCATCTGCGCCAGGCCCACGTTGACGCGCATCGCTCACCCCCCGCTGATGGCGCGCATCATACCAGAATCCGCCCTCGCGAGTCCTTTCAGCACCAGCCCGTCCAGCCAGGGCCGCGCAGGACCTGGCCGGGCAGCGCGCCCGTGTGCTCGCCGTCGCGCAGCACCTGCCGGCCGTTGACGAAGACATGCTGCATGCCCGTGGCGTAACGATGCGGGTCCTGCGGCGTGGCGTGGTCCTGCACCTGCCCCGGGTCGAAAACGACCACGTCGGCGAAGTAACCCGGGCGCAGCAGACCGCGCCCGCGCAGCTTCAGGTTCTGCGCCGGGAAGCCACTCAGTTTGCGCACGGCCTCCTCCAGGGTGAGCAGGCCCTCATCGCGCACGTACTTGCCAAGCACGCGCGCGAAGGAGCCGTAGGCCCGCGGGTGCGGGATGTTGTTGAGGAAGACGCCCTCCGGCGCCTGCGACTCGGCGTCCGAGCAGAAACTGACCCAGGGCAACTGCACCTGCCGGCGCAGGTTGTCCTCGTCCATGGCGAAGTACATGGTGAAGATGCGGCTGTCGTCCTCGATGATCAGGTCGATCAGCGTTTCGGCGGCGGAGTCGCTGCCGCGCTCCTGCATGATCTCTGCCAGGGTCTTTCCCTGCAGGGACTGCATTTCGGGTTTGCGCAGGCCGGCCAGCATGATGTTTTGCGGCGGCAGCATCAGGGCGCGGTTCTCCCAGTCGCCGCCCGGCTGCGTCATCTCGGCGACGAGGCGGGCGCGGACGTCCGGGTCGCGCAGGCGCCCGATCAGGGCCGTGATGCCGCCTTCGTGCGCCCAGGGCGGAATGCAGGTGTCGAGGCCGGTGCCGGAGTAGGTGTAGCTGTACATGTCGGCGGTGACCGGCAGCCCCTCCGCGCGCGCCGCCTCCACGGCCGCGATGGCCCCTTCCATACGATGCCAGTTGGCCGCCCCGCTGGCCTTGAGGTGATAGATCTCGGCCGACACGCCGGTCTCGCGCGCGATGGTGACCAGTTCCTCCACCGCTTCCAGCAGGTCGCCGCCCTCGTTGCGGATGTGCGAAATGAACATGGCGTCGTGGTCGGCCACGACCCGCGCCAGCTCGATCAACTCGTCGGTCTCTGCGAAACAGGCCGGCGCGTAGATCAACGCCGCGGACATGCCCATGGCGCCCTCGCGCAGCGCCTCGCGCAACAGCCGCTTCATCTCCTCCAGCTCGGCGGGGGTCGGGGCGCGGTTGTCGCGCCCCATGGCGTGAATCCGCAGCGTGCTGCTGCCCACGAAGGAGGCGATGTTGCAGGCCACGCCGCGGGCCTCCAGCCACTCCAGGTACTCGCCCAGCGTCGTCCATTCGACGTCGTACAGGATGTCGCCCTGCGACATGTAAGAGCCCGGACCGCTCTCCTTCATCGCCGGACTGAGCGGTCCCATCGACTCGCCCTCGCCCATCACCTCCAGGGTCACGCCCTGGCGGATCTCGCTCTGCGAGCGGCCGTCCTCAATCAGCGATTCGTTCGACCAGCTGAGCATGTTGATGAAACCCGGGGCGACGGCCAGGCCCTCGACGTCCAGTACTCGCGCGGCATTGACGTCCTCATCCGGCGCCGTCAACGCAAGAATGCGCTCGCCGGCCAGGGCAAGGTCTGCCCTGCGGGGCGGGGCGCCGCTGCCGTCATGGATCGTGCCGCCGCGCAGCAAGAGATCGCAGTCCGTCATGGGGCTCTCCTTCTTCTGCGCCAGAGCGGCCAGGCGCAGGCCAGCAGCACGGCCAGGTCCAGCCACTGATCGCTGCGCAAACCGGCCCACTGCGGCACGGGGTCCGCGCGCCAAAAGCCGATGAACAGCATCCCTGCCGCCAGGGCGGCCAGCAGCAGCCAGAAACGATTGCCCGGCAACCAGCGCCGCCGGTAGAACAGACCCGCCAAAAGCAGGGCCGTCACGCCCAGCAGCAGACCGAACAGCGGCGTATTGTAGCGCGGCGCGGCGAAGCCGTAGATGTCCGGCAGCTCGGCCACCAGCAGCGGCGAGTGCTTCGCCAGGGTATCGACCTCGCGCCCGTAGCCGCAGCCGGCCGCCATGCAGCCGCGCCAGGCGCCCAGACAGAGCAGCGCCAGCGCCGGGGTCAGGGCGTCCAGCAGGGCGGGCCAGGCCAGACCGCGCCAGCGGGCCCCCAGCCACAGCCCGGTCAGCGCGCCCGCCAGGGCGCTGTGCCACTCCAGGCCGCCGCTGCTCCAGCGCAAGATATCTTCCGGTGTGCGCGCGAAATGCTCCAGGTGCAGGAGGACGTGCCCGGCGCGCGCAGCCAGCAGGCCCAGGGCCAGCGCCAGCAGACAGGCGTCCAGGGCGGCGAGGTACGGCCCGGGCCGCTGCCGCAGGGCGACGGCGCCGGAGAGCAGGATGGCCAGCGCCAGCGCCAGGCTGTAGGTCTGCACCTGCCAGGGGCCGATGGCGGTCATGGGGCCTGCCCGGCATTCTGCAACCGTAGAGCCGTGACGGGCGTATTAAAAGGGCGCAAGAATCGCTCGTGAAGGGCGGAGGGGCGGTTCACATCGGGGTTGCCCGTGCTATAATCGCCGCAGATTGTAGCATTCGCCCCGACCTTTCGTTCACCGGAGGCACCCGCCCGCGAGGCCCGTCGGCCTGTCAGCCGTGGCGTGGCGCGCCGGTATTACAAGCACAGGAGAGTAAAACATGGGTGGTATCAGTTCACTGCTGGGCGCGGTGGCCCTCATCGGCTTCCTTGTCTTTCTGGGCGGCATCGGCCTGGTGGTGGTGGCGGCCTCGCAGGGTCGCAACTTCCGCAGCGGCGTGTCGCTGGCCGGCATCGGCCTCGTCATCGGCCTGGCCTTCAGCGTCATCAGCCAGGGCATCCTGATCGTCGCGCCGCAGGAAGTCGCTGTCATCTTCAATACGATCAACGGTGAGCTGGAAAACCCGCCGCGGCGTTCCGGTACCTCCATCGTGATCCCCGTGCTTCAGTCCTACACGATTTACCCCATCGAGCAGCAGGAATACACCATGTCCAGCGCCCCCGGTGAGGGCCAGCGCGCCGCCGCGGACGACTCGGTCGAGGGCCGTTCGGTCGATGGTCAGGTGGTCTTCCTCGACATCACCGTCATCTACAACATCGACCCGTTGCAGGCCAACCTGGTACACGAACGCTGGCGCAACCGTTATCAGGACGAGTTCATCCGGCCCGCCGTGCGCGGTCTGGCGCGTGACGTCATCTCGCGTTTCCGCGCCGAGGACATCTTCGGTACCCGTCGCACCGAGGTGCGCGATGAAATCGCCAATCAGTTGCGGGACCGCATGGCTGCCGAGGGTTTCGACCTCAGCAGCCTGATCGTGCGTAACGTCTCCTTCTCCACCGAGTTCGCCAGCGCCATCGAGCAGCGCGAAATCGCCGAGCAGGAACGCATCCGCGCCCTGGATGAAGCCGAACGCCTGCGCGTACAGGCCAGGGGTAGCCGCGACGCCGAGATCACCCGCGCCGAAGGCGAGGCCGAGGCCATCGTGTTGCGCGCCCAGGCCCAGGCCGAGGCCCTGCGCCTCGTGAGTGAGCAACTGGCCGCCAACCCCTCGTTGATCCAGTACGAGTACATCCAGAACCTGGCCGACAACATCAACCTGGCGCTGGTGCCCTCCAACAGCCCCTTCCTCTTCGACTTTGACAGCCTGGCCGAGGCCCAGGCGGGTTTCGAAGCGCCCGAGGTGCCGGAAAACTCCTAGGGGGACAGCCAGGTCGCTCCGGACATTAACGTGGGACGGATTCGAAGGGATCCGTCCCACGCCAGCGACAGTTTGATCGCGGAGATGAAGCATGGAACGCGATCCCTACAAGGTGCTCGGCGTCAGCCGCAACGCCAGCGACGAAGACATCAAGAAGGCTTTCCGTCGCCTGGCCAAACGTTGGCACCCTGACGCCAACCCGGACAAGCCGGAAGCCGAGGCGCGTTTCAAGGAAATCAGCGTCGCCTACGAAATCCTTGAAGACCCCGAAAAGCGCAAACTCTACGACCGCTACGGCCACAACTTCGCCAATATCGCCGGCAACGGGGCCGCCGGCGCCGGCCACGCCCAGGGCTTTGACGACGCAACCCTGCAGGAGATTCTGGAGGGCCTGTTTGGCAGCAGCGGCCGCGGACCTGGTCGCGCCCGCCCCTCCCGCGGGCAGAGCATCGAAAGGCCGCTGGCGATCAACCTGCAGGAGGCCTGGAGCGGCGCCAGCCGTCGCATCCGCCACGGCGGGCGTAGCATCGACGTCAGCATCCCGCGGGGCGCGCGCGATGGCACGAAGGTGCGCCTCGCCGGCGAGGGCGAGCCGGACCCCTTCGGCGGCCCGCCCGGCGATCTCTTCCTCATCATCGAGGTGCTGCCGCACGGACGCTTCAAGCGCGACGGCGACAACCTCGAGGTCGAGGTGCCGCTGGACATGTTCACCGCGTTGCTGGGTGGCGAGGTGGAGGTGCCCACCCTCTCCGGCAGCGTGCGTCTCAAGGTGCCGCCCGGCACGCAGTCCGGCCGCCGCTTCCGCCTCAGCGGGCGCGGCATGCCCCTGCTGCGCCGGAAAGACCAGTTTGGCGACCTGCTGGCGCGTGTGCGGATCACCGTGCCCACCCGGCTGAGCGCCGAACAGCGCCGCCTCGCCGAAGAGCTGCGCGACAGCCTGTGAGCGGCCTGCGCCGCGCCCTGATCAGCCTGCTGCTCCTGACCTGCGCCTGCCAGGCGATTCAACTGCCGCTTCCCGCCACGCCCGCGCCAACCCTCGCCCGGCCCACACCGGCGACGGCCGTTGACGCAATGCTGCCGGCCGCCCGCGGCGACGCATCGCTCGCAGACGAGAGCCTGCTGACCGCGCTCTACGAACGCGTCGCGCCCGCCGTCGTCGCCATCTCCGTTTACGCGGCCCCGGGCGACACCATGGGTCAGAAGCGCGGCTCCGGTTTCCTTATGGATGCCATGGGCCACGTCGTGACCAACGCGCACGTTATCCGCGACGCCGCCCGCCTCGAGGTCGTGTTTCACGACGGCCGCATCGCCCCGGCCGCCCTGCGCGGCGCCGACGGCACCAGCGACCTGGCCCTGCTGCAGGTCGACGCGGCCGCCGTCGCCGGGTTGAGCCCCCTGGCCCTGGCCGACTCCGATGCGCTGCGTCCCGGCCAGCGCGTCATCGTCATCGGCAACCCCTTCGGCCTCAACAACTCGATGACCCAGGGAATCATCAGCGCCACCGGTCGACAGTTGCCGCCGGCGCTGCTGGTCGACGCCGGCCTGCTGCCCGGTTTCAGCAACCCCGCCATCCTGCAGCTGGACGCCCGCATCAACCCCGGCAATTCGGGCGGCCCCGTCCTCAACAGGCGTGGCGAGGTCATCGGCGTGGCCACGGCCATTCGCAGCGCCAGCGGCGCTTTCCAGGGCGTGGGCTTCGCCATCCCGGCCAATACCCTGCGCCGCGTCGCGCCCGAACTCATCGAGCGCGGCAGCGTCCGCTACGCCTGGCTGGGGATTTCGACCCAGCGCGAGGAGGACGGCTTCAGCGTGGCCGCCCTGGTCGAGGCCCTGGGCCTCACGACCAACAAGGGCGTGCTCATCGACCGCGTCCACCGCGATTCGCCCGCGCAACTGGCCGGCCTGCGCGGTGGCTCGGAACGGGTCATGCTGCGGGGCGTGGAGGTCTGCGCGGGTGGCGACATCATCGTGGCGATCAACGGCCATTTCGTGAACAACCTCGACGAATTGCTCGCCTGGCTGGTCAGCTACGGCCACCCGGGCGACGAAGTGACGTTGCTCGTCGTGCGCGGCGAGGAGACGCTCGAACTGCTGCTGGCGCTGGGCGCGCGGCCCCGCCCGGGCGATGGCCTGGCCCCCGCCGACTGCCCCGACAGCCCATGATCAACACGGTGCTGGAAACGGAACGCCTGATTCTGCGCCCGCTGCAGGCCGACGACGCCCCGGCCATCACCCTTTACGCCGGCGACCGGCGCATCGCCGCCGGCAAACTCAGCATCCCCCACCCCCTGCCGCAGGACTGGGCGCGGCGCTACATTGATTATCACCGGCAGGCCATCGCCGCGCGCGAGGACTACTGCCTGGCCCTGACGCGCCGGCCGGACCCGCAACTCATCGGCATCATCAACCTCTATCCGCAGACCGCCAATGGCGCCCAGGTCGGCTTCTGGACCGGCCTGCCCTTTTGGGGACAGGGTTACATGAGCGAAGCGCTGCGGGCCGTGCTCCGCTTCGCCTTCCAGGACCTCGCCCTGCCGCGCGTCCATGCCTCCCACTTTCGCTCCAATCCCGCTTCCGGCCGCGTTATGCAGAAGGCCGGCATGCGGCGGGAGGGTTGCCTGCGCCAGCACCTGCTCAAGGATGGCGTGCCGCAGGACCTCGTTTGCCATGGCATGCTGCGCGCGGACTACGAGGCCAACCATGCCTGAGTCGCGGCGGCTGGAAACCCGGCGCCTGGTCCTGCGCCCGCCGCAGGCCGACGACGCGGCGACCATCGCCCGCCTCGCCGGAGACTGGCGCGTCGCCTGGCCGATCCCCACCATTCCGCATCCCTACAGCCTGGGCAGGGCGCGCGATTTCCTGCGCGCGGCGCGGCGCAGCGCCGCCGAAGGCAGCGAGCTGGTTTTCGCCGTAACGCGCCGGCCGGAACCGGAGCTCATCGGCGTCATCAGCCTGCGCCCAAAGCAGGGCCACAGCGCGGAGACCGGTTACTGGATGGGCGTCCCCTTTTGGGGCCAGGGCTACATGAGCGAAGCGCTTGGGGCCATCATCCGCCACACCTTCTGCGACCTGCAGCTGCAGCGCGTCTACGCCTGGCACATTGGCAGCAACCCGGCTTCCGGCCGCGTCATGCAAAAGGCCGGCATGCGCCACGAGGCCCGTTTACGCCAGCACGTGCTGCACCGCGGCGAGGTGGAGGACCAGGTCTACTACGGCCTGCTGCGCGACGAGTTCCTGGCTTCCGGCACGGGCTGCTAGAGAAAGAAGTCGCGCAGGGCTGCGCGCAGGGCGTCGACGATCTCTTCCTGGGTGTATTCCGGCAGGTAGCGCACCAGCAGGCTGTCCTCCTCGATGGTCAGTTCGGCGATGCCGGGCACGTTGTCGTAAAGCGTCTGCGCGAGGGTCGAGCCGGTCTCGCCCGCCGCCAGGTCCGCATAGAACTCGCGGCCGGCCGAGGTCAGTCGCTGGTTGGTGTAGATCTCGACGAGGTCCGCTTCATCGCCCGGCTCGCTCTCAACCGTGACGTACTCGGACATGTCACAGGACCTGGACTCGGTCTCCCCGCGCGATGGCGCCATCCTGGACCACACGCGCCATCATGCCCAGACGTCCCGCCACCCGGGTCGCCGGGCGTCCCTGGATGGTCTCAAAGCGCTCGCAGCCGGTGCGCGGCTCCACCAGTTCGATCACCGCCTGCTCGCCCAGCTGCAGACGGGTGCCGCTGGCCAGGCTCTCCAGCGGCTCGTCCAGATCGCCGATGACCAGTTGCTCGCCCATCTCACCGGGACCGGTACGCAGGCCCTCGGCGCCCAGCGCGTCCAGCGTGTCGCGCCCCATGACGTTGAGCTGGCGCTTCGGATGCCGCCCCTTGCGATCGCCGCGAATGCCGCCGCCGGTGAACAGTTCGGCGCGTTCCAGTTCCACGCGGGCGTAGTGATCGGCGGGCGAGGCCGGCACGTCGGCGGGCCGGTATACGATGCTGACGATATGGGGCATGGGGTCCTCCCTGCGTTCTTCTGCGGCCGCCATCAGGGGATGACGCGCCGGTTCAACATGTCCGTGACGCTTTTGACGAGACGCCGCAATTCCAGTTCCATGTCTTCGCTGATGCCTTCCAGAATGGCCGCCTCGCGGAAGTGCTCGCGCGCCGCGCGCAACTGCTCCTGACCGCCGCGCAACTCGCTCAGACCCTGGCAGAGCCGGTCGCGCGCGTCGCGGCTGGCCACGCTGGCGTAGGCCGCCGGGAAGTCGCGTCCCAGCGCCGCGCCCGCCTCCTGCACCGCCTCCAGAAACTCGTCCACCGTCGCCAGTTCATGGGCGGCGCCGCGCTGCAGCAGGGAGCGGATCCCCGGGCTCAGGGTGGGCTCCACCCCGAAGTCCAGTTCGCGAATGTCGCTGTAGCGGCCCTCCACGTCGTTGAGCGTGCCGGGTTGCGGTCGCAGGGATCCCTGGCGTGGCGACAGACCGGTGAACACCGGATACAGGATGCCCACGCAGAGATTGTGGATGTCCGTGCGGAATTGCTGGTTGGCATCGATCATGCTTTCCAGCTGGCGTGAACTGTTGAAGTCGATCACCTGCAGCCGGGTGCCGTCCCAGTAGACGTGCTCCAGCTTGTGGTCCAGGTAGACGACGTCCTGCTGGTGTGCCAGGCGCAACATGCTGGCAAACTGCAGGGCCAGCGCGATGCCTTCCTCACTGGGCAGACGCCGGCGAATGCCGGACTGGTTGGGCTTCATCAGATAAAGCAGATTGCGCGTGCGCGGCAGGTTGCGCAGCGCCAGCCAGGGCCGCCAGCGTTTGCGCGAACGTTCCTCCAGCGCATCGACGAAGGCCTCGACGTTAAGGCCATGGGCGACGATTTCACCCCTGTGCGGCTGATCGCCGTCGCTGTCGATGAAGCCGCAGTCCAGCAGGTCAACCGCCTGCGGACTCTCCGCCAGCTTTTGCAGGATCTGCGCCTCGTTGCCGAAGGCGCGGTACTCCCAGCGCAGGCGGCCGTCGGGCGCCAGGTGTTCGCCGCGCATGACCTTGAAGGCCACCGTCTCGCCGGTCAGTTGATTGCCGGCGTCCATCACCCGCGCGTAGTGACCGAGGGCGAAGGTGTCGATGAAGTTGCCGATGCGGTAGCGGGCCGCCAGGGACTGACTCATGGCTACAGTCTATCCGCTTTGTGGCATTCCTCACATGGTGAGACCGGCCCAGGTTGCATATTGGCCCCCTCCAGGCGTAAAATGTCGCTCCCAAAGGAAAGCCCGGCCACGGCCAATGCCCAACGAGAAAAACCCGGAAGACGGCGCTCCCCGTCCCGACGGGGACGAACCCGCCGGCGCCCCGCGGCCCGAAGACACGCTGTCCGCCGGGGGGCCGGAGCCGCCCGCGCCGCCCGGTCCGGACGCCGGTGTCGAGGAGTTGACCGCCCTGGTCGACGCCCTGGCGGACCCGACGGCGACTCCGGCAGATCTCCCCGCCCCGGAAGACACCCTGGCCGACCTGCCGGCATCGCTGCCGGAAGAAGAACCCGGCCCCGAAGCCGGGGGCGACGAACGCGGCGCCCCTTTCCGCGCCACCGAAGCCGAAGTGCGCGGCCTGCGTCAGCGCAAACGCGACGGCCTGATCACGCAGGAGCAGCTGCTGGAAGAATTGCGGCGCCACATGGTCGAGGATGAGGGCGTTTGGTGGATGCTGGGCGTCGAGACCGACACCTGGTACCGCTACGACGAGCTCGCCGGCGGCTGGGTCATCGCGTCGCCGCCGGCCCATGCGGGCGTCTCACATGGGGGCGGCATCGACATCCACGAGGGCCTGGCCGGTCCGGAGGAGACCCTCTCCGGTACGCTGCCGCCCGGCTTCGCGCTGGATGAGGACGAGTTGCCGCGCACCGATACGCCGCTTTACGATGAAGAAGCGACCATCCCCGGCATGGCGGCCATCCACCAGGGCACGCAGCGACTCAGCCAGGAGGAAGCGCCCCAAATCGCGGCCCCGGGCGTGGCACGGCCGGCGCAGCAACTGCGTGAGCGCCTGGCGCCGCGCGCAGGGGTACCGCCGCCCCGCCCTGCCGCCAGCCCGGCGTCCGCCCGCAACCTGCTGCCGCAACGGCTCCTGCTGCTGGCGGTCCTGCTCGGGGGCGCATTTCTGGCGCTTCTCGCCCTGACGGGTCTGGTCATCCTCTTGCGCTACAACAGCATCGTCGGCACTTACAGCGGGGCGATCGACGCGCTGGCCCAGGCGCAACCCGCCTTCCAGAGCCTGCGCATCCTCGACGGCAACGGAGAACTGCTGGCTGAACTCGACAGCGAGGACGGTCGGCGCGAGCCGCGCGCTCTCGGCGATATCTCCCCCTGGCTGATCGCGGCTGTCCTTGCCGCGCAGGAGCCGCAGTTCTATGGCAGCTCCGATTTCAATCTGCCGCGCATCGCCAGCGACCTCTTCGGCAGCGCCCCCGACGCATCCGTGACCATCGCCCGGCGCCTGACGGAGCGCAGTATTCGCAATGAGGGCGTGGGCGCCGCCGCCCAGGTGCGGCACCGCAACATCGTCGCCGCCGAGCTGGCCCGTCGTTACGATCGCAACACCCTGCTTGAACGCTACCTGAACGAGGCTGAATTCGGCCCGCGCGTCTACGGCGCCCAGGCGGCCGCGCAATTCTGGTTCGGCCTCGACGCCAGTCAGTTGCAGCCGGTCGAGTCGGCCCTGCTGGCCAGTTTTCTGACCCATCCGGGCGTCACGCCGCTGGAGGCGGCGACGCGCGACGAGGCCTTCGCCAACGCTGACACGCTGCTGCGTACCCTGGCCGGAATGCACTGCCTCAACCTGCAACACCAGTCCGCCCACCCGGATTTCGCCACGCCCTTCTGCGCCCACCGCCAGGGTATCCTCGACGACCAGCGTGACTTCAGCCCTGCCATCAATCTGCAAAGGGCCACGCTCGGCACCCGCGATTTCTCCGCGCCGGCCGCGGAGGCGACCTGGCCGCACTTCAGCGCCCAGGTGGTCGCCGGGTTGCGCGCCGGCTACGGCGAGGACGCCTTCCGCAGCGGGGCGACCGTGCACACCACGCTCGACCCGCGCATCCAGCAGGCCGCCGCCGACGCCCTGCGCGACCAGTTGCAGTCCAGCGGCAGGAACCGCAACGTGCAGACCGGCGCCGTCAGCGTGGTGGACCCTGCCAGCGGCGAGTTGCTGGCCCTGGTCGGCGAGGGCGACCCGCAGGCCATCCCCGGTTTCCAGGCGCCGGACGCGGCCCTCATGCCCCTGCTCTACGCCGCCGCGCTGGAGGGAGTCGGCGACCGCAACGGCAACGGCCAGCTGGACCATGACGAGTACCTGACGGCGGCTTCCATTCTCTGGGACGTGCCCGGCCAGGCGCCCAATCCCTTCTTCCCGCCGCTGCCCCACGGCAACCTGACCCGCGGACCGGTCTCCCTGCGCAGCGCGCTGGCCAACGCCCTCAACATCCCCGCCGCGCGGGTCTGGGACTTCGTGACCCGCGAACGCTTCCTGGAGACGGCCGCCCGCCTGGGCCTCAAGACCTTCCAGACCGGCGGCGGCGACGGACTCGGCGACACCCCTGGCGAGACCGGCGTGCTGCTGCCGGAACTGATGCAGGCATACAGCACGCTCGCCAACTACGGCCGCTACCAGCCCCTGACGGCCATCCGCGCCGTGACCCTCGCCGATGGCAGTGAATTGCCCCGGCTGGACGCGCCCGACAGCGGCGACGTGCTGCACCCCGGCGTGGCCCTGCTGATCGGCAACCTGATGGCGGAGGACAGCGGGCGCAGCATCATCGGCGAGGACAGCCCGCTCACCCTGCCGACTCACGAGGGCGCGATCGCCGCCATCGCCAACACCACCCTCGGCTCGCGCGATCTCTGGGCGATGGGCTACAGCAACAACCTCGTCGTGGGCGTCTGGCTGGGCCGTTACGATGACCAGCCGACCGCCTCCAGCGGCCTGCTGGAGGCCGCGCCGGTCTTCCGCCGCGTCATGCAGGCGGCCCTGCAGGGACGGCCGGTCCCCACCCGCTTCTCCGGCGCGCAGGCCACCCTGGCCATGGCGCCGGTCTGTCGCCTGAGCGGCGCCCTGCCGGACGCCGGCTGCCCGGGCGGGCAACGCGACGAGTTCTTCGTGTCGGGCTACCCGCCGCCGCCGCCGGAACAGGGGGCCATCGTTTCACGCAAGATCGACACCTGGAGCGGTCTGCTGGCCAACGAGTTTTGTCCGCACTTCCATCGTGAGGGGACTTTCCTGCGCCTTGAGTCGGAAGACCCGCTGGTCACGGCCTGGCTGGGATCGGCGGCCGGCCAGACCTTCCTGAGCGCCAACGGCCTGAGCGACCTGCCCGTCGGCAATGCGCCAACCACCGCCTGCGACGTCTCCACCAGCCAGCCGACGCTGGAGTTACGCAACCCGCCGCACAACTCGGTCGTGCAGGGCAGCATCACGGTCACCGGCACAGTGGCCGCGCAAAACATGGAACGCTTCGAACTCACGCTGGTGACGACCCGCGGCGCGCTGATCCAGCAACTGGGCAGCTGGGATCAGCAGCGGCCGGGCCAGGGCGAAGCCCTGGTGCAGTGGAACACCGCCGCCGTGCCCGACGGCCAGTACCTGTTGCGCCTGACCGCCCGTTCCGTCGGCGGCGGTTACGCGCAGCGCGAGGCCTTTGTCGTCATCAGCAATTCCGCCGCGGCCGGCGGCTGAGCTCAGCAACCGGCGAGGAAGCGGGCCCCCTGTAGCACGCCCAGTTGCGTGGCCTCGTCGCTGACGTTGAAGTAGTGGTCCTCCAACTCGACCGAGATGGCGCCCGCATAGCCCTTGTCGCGCAAAATGCTGCAGATCTGAATCCAGTCCGACACCCCGTGGCCGGGGATCGTGTAGCGCCAGTGGAAGCCGCCGAAGGCGTAGGGTTCGGCGAAGGTCGCCTCCTGCTCGTGGCCGTAGCGATAGAGGCTCTCGGCCATGATCATGCAGTCCTTGCCGTGCACGTGTTTGACGCGCCCGACGAATTCGCGCAGGAAACGCAGCGGGTCGATGCCCATGCGCAGCAGATGCGAGGGGTCGTAATTGACTGCCATGGCCGGCGACGGCACCTCGCGGAACATGGCGCCGTAGGTCTCCGGCGTACACACCAGCGAGCCCGGCCCCGGCCAGCCTTCAATCACGATGTGCGAGTCGCATTCCTCAAGGGTCGGCGCCAGCGCGCTGAAGCTTTCGACGGCGTAACCGAAATTCTCCTGGCGCGGCAGCGAGGGGTCCTTCGGCAGCACCACGATGAAATAGTTGCGCGCGCCATGCGGCGACAGCTTGCGAATCGTCTCGGCGCAGAGTGCGACGGCCTCGCGACGTTCGCCCGCGTCGGGCGAGACCAGGGGCTGAAAAACGGGGAAATCGACCGAGCCGATGCGGAAGCCGGCCTCGCTCAGCGCCGCCGTGTCGTCGAGGTTGTAGGGCGCCAGGTCGATCACATTCAGGTCGTTGGCCCTGGCCCAGGCGATCATGCCCTCCAGGTCCTGTTCCCAGTTGTAACGAACCCGTCGCCAGCCGATGGGGAAATTGCCGGTGCGTGTGTTCATGCTGCTGTCTGTCCCTTTCTGCAGGAGTGAAAAAAGGTGGTCGCCGCCGCCGCAGTATAGCGCGCTTCAGTCCAGGGTCTTGATGACGACGAGGTAGTTAACTGGCGTTTCCCCGGCATGGCCGCGCGCCCGGTTGCCGCCCAGCACCAGCTCGCCGGCTTCGTAGACGCGGCTGTAAAGATGCAACATGCGCGGGGAACGCCACTCATCGCGCAACTCCAGATGATGCCGGTCGCGTTGCCAGTCCCGCAGCCAGCGCGGCAACTCCACGGCGCCGGCATCGTAGCCCACGTAGAGTCGCGCGCGCCGCGCCAGGCAGAGCCGCAGGTAGGCCTCGTCGTCGCAGTCGCGGTCGACGGCGGCGAGGCGCAGGGCCGGCAGGCCGCTCAGTTCGGCCGGCATGCGGTCCAGCGCGAAACTGTCCTGCAGGTAGGCGGCCTCGCCCGGGCGAAAGGCGTAGCGTTCATAACCGGCATTGCTGCTGGTCGCCACGCCGTCAACGAGGACGTTGTCCGGCCCTTCGTAGCGAATGGCGCAGGGTGGAACCGGTCGTCCGTCCGCCCCGGCGATGACCGCCATGCCGCCCACGACCGAGACCAGCGGCTCCAGTTCGGTGAGTCGTTCCGCGCCGAAGCGCCGCGCCAGCAGGTCCACGAATGCCGGCACGGCCGAGGAACCGCCGGTGCGCAGGACGACGTCGACGTCGTCGGCCCCCAGGCCGGCGTCCGCCACCACCTGCTGCAGGCCCTCGTCGACGGCGGCCAGTTCGCGCGCGATCATGCGCTCGAAGCGCTCCCGCGTGATCTGCTCGCGAATCCGGATGGGCCCCTTTTCGAAGACCAGTTCGGTTTCCGTCTCGTCCGACAGACGGCGTTTGGCCCCTTCGATTTCACGAAAGAGCTGGTAGCCGAGGTTGCGCGTGACCAGCGCCTCAAGCGCCCTGAGCGCCTGCGGGTCGCTGCTGGTCCGCTGAAATTCGCGGATGCGTTCCAGGTTGTGGGGCCGCGACAGGTCCGACATGGTCTGCCAGCTGGTCAGCATCTCCAGCCAGTCGGCGGGAAAGAGACGCCGCTCGCGGTCGGTGACGCCGCGGCCGAAGTGTCGCGTCAGCGAGCGCATGATGGCCCGGTCGAGGTCGTCGCCGCCGACCAGCACGCCGCGGCTGGCGAGAATCTCCGGCGCCTGGTCCCCACCCAGGCGCGCCACGGTGAGGTCCAGCGTGCCGCCGCCGAAGTCAAAGACCAGGCAGGTCTCGCGCTTCTCGCTGCGCACGTGGTGCAGCCAGGCCACGGCCAGGGGCTCTGCAGCGAAGCGAATATCGCGGAAGCCGGCCTCCAGCGCCGCCGTGTAAAGAATCTCCTCGGCGCGGGCGTCGACGCGCGCGTCCTGCGAAAAGCGCACCGGCCGCCCGATGACCACGTCCTCACACTCCGCCTCGAAATGCTCCCGGGCGCAGTCCCGCAGCGCCGCCAGCAGCAGGCAGATGAGTTGATCGACCGTGTAGAAGCGATCGAAGATGCGCGTTCCCTCGTAGTCGGGGTTGCGCAAAATGGTCTTGACCGACTGCAGCAGGCGGCCGTGGGCGGCCACGTCGACCAGCGCCGCCAGTTCCTGCTCGTAGCTGATGGCGTCGGCATCGCGGCCGGCCACCACGATCTCGGCCGAGCCGATGACCCGCCGTCGCCAGCGCACCGGTCGGCCCGTGTCGTGCTCCAGATAGGCGAAGGCGGCCTCGATGCCGACGGTGCTGTTGTGCTCGCGATCCACGTAGATCAGGGAGGGCAGCACGAAGGGGTTCTCGTTATCCGGGTTGGTGCGCACCGTCCGAAGCCGCTGGCCGTCGTAATAAGCGACGGCGGAGTTGGTGGTGCCGAAGTCAATGCCGAGGCGCACGGGAATACCCTGTCACGAAATGTTGGAAGCGCTGTACTTGCCCGTCAATCGCTCTGGCGATGAATGGCCTGGCAGAGTACACTTGCGCCCGTTCATGGTCAAGCGGGGAGAACCTCGTGTCGCGCGAATTTCGTCATCTGGTCGCCACGCTTTTGCTGACCCTGGCCGGGTTTCAGTTCATCCGCCTGTGGATCATCGAGGAAGGCGCCCTGCCCGACTGGCCGCTGCCCCTGGCCCTGGCGATCGTCGGCCTCGTGCTGGTCGCCTGGCCGCAACGCGAGGAGGCGGAGACCGGCCTCGTGGCGCTGGATGGCAGCGAGGCCCTGCCCCCGGCGGTCGGCGACGACCTGACGCTCATCAAGGGCATCGGCCCGCAGCGGGCCCGCAGCCTGGCGCAGGCGGGTTGCCCGCGCTTTAGCGACCTCGCGCGGCTCAGCGAATCCGAACTGGCGCGGCTGCTGGATGACGTCGGCGCCGTGCCCCCCTCGGCGGCCACCCTGCGCGCCTGGATCCGCCAGGCGCAGATCGCCGGCGACGGCGACATGGCCTGGCTGCGCGAATACCAGGCGACCCTCAACCCCGCCGGTGAAGAAATCGACTAGATTCGGCCCGCCTCAGTTTGGTTCACAAAACTTGTAGAGATTGCCGTCCAGGTCCAGCACGGCGAATTCGAGGCCCCAGGGTTGCTGTCGCAGCGGCCCGTTGGGATGGATGATCCCCTGCGCTTCATACTCCGCGTAGAGTGAACGCGCGTCGCTGACGTACACGTAGCAACTGGTATTCTGAGCAATGTAGCGGTCGCTGCAAAGCCAGTAATGCACGCTGACCTCGTCGCGCTGGAAGATGGCGTAGTCCTCGTGTTGCGCGACGCAGCGAAAGCCCAGGCGACCCTCGCAGAACCCGACCGTGCGCCCAATGTCCAGCGAGGCGAGCACGGCAGCGATGCGCTTCAGTTGACCGGTCATGAGTGGATGGCAGTGCCGGGCGCCAGGGATCAGGCGGGCGCGGCTTCCTCGCCCTCTTCTTCCATGGCCTCCAGCGTCAAATGCCCGTCCTCATCCACGTCGGCCAGCACGATGCCGGCCAGGGGGAAGCGCCCGGAGAGTATGCCGTCGGAGAGCACGTCCTCAACCTCGTTCTGGATCAGGCGGCGCAGGGGCCGGGCGCCAAATTCGGGATCGTAGCCGTGGTCGGCCAGCCAGGTGCGGGCCTCGTCGCTGGCCTCCAGGGTCATGGCATGTTCCAGCAAACGCTCGCGCACCTTGTCCAGTTCCAGTTCCACAATGTCGCGGATTTCGTCGCGCGTCAGGGAGCGGAAGACGACGGTGGCGTCGACGCGATTCAGAAATTCCGGCCGGAAGGCGCGGCGCAGCTGCTCCATGACGTTGCGGCGCATGTCCACGTAGGCTTCCTGCTCGCTGATGGCTTCGTCGCGCTGCAGGTCAAAGCCGAGGCTGGTGTTGCGCTTGATCGTATCGGCGCCGACGTTGCTGGTCATCACGATGATGGCGTTGCGGAAGTTGATGTTGCGGCCGCGGGCGTCGCTCAGCTGCCCCTCTTCCATCACCTGCAAGAGCATGTTGAAGGCCTCTGGGTGGGCTTTCTCGATCTCGTCAAAGACGACGATGCTGTAGGGGCGGCGGCGAATGGCCTCGGTCAACTGGCCGGCGTCCTCGTAGCCCACGTAGCCGGGCGGGGCGCCCACCAGACGCGCCACCGAATGCCGTTCCATGAATTCCGACATGTCCAGTTGCACCAGGGCGTCCTCGCTGCCGAAGAGAAACTCGGCGAGGGCCTTGGTCAGTTCGGTCTTGCCGACACCGGTCGGCCCGAGGAACATGAAGGAGCCGATCGGCCGGCGCGGGTCTTTCAGACCGGCGCGGGCGCGACGCACGGCCTTGCTGATGGCGTCGATGGCCTCGTTCTGGCCGACGATGCGCTGGTGCAGGGCCTCTTCCATCTGCATCAGCCGTTCGCTCTCCTCGCCGGCGATACGCATTACCGGGATGCCGGTCCACATCGACACGACCTCGGCGATGTCCTCGGCCGTCAGGCGCGGCTGGTTGTTTTGCGAGTTCCAGTTGGCCTTGAGCCCGTCCAGCGATTCCCCCAGGGTCTCGCGCTGCTGCTGCAAATGACCCAGGCGCTCGTCCCGCGCCTGGTCCTCCGGCCCTTCTTCCGCTTCCAGCGAGAGCAGGGCGATGTCCTCACGCACGCGGCGCAGTTCCTTTTCCATGTGGCGCACGCGCGCCGCCTCGGGGCTTTTGTACATGCGCAGGCGCGCGGCCGCCTCGTCAATCAGGTCGATGGCCTTGTCGGGCAGGAAGCGGTCCGGCACGTAGCGCGCCGACAAATGGGCGGCCTGCTCAATGGCGTCGTTGGTGATTTCGACGTTGTGGTGTTCCTGATAGGGGACGCGAATCCCCTGCAGAATCTCGATGGTCTCGTCGACGCCGGGCTCGTCAACCTGAATCTGCTGAAAGCGACGCTCCAGCGCCGCGTCGTTCTCAATGTGCTTGCGATACTCGTCCATGGTGGTGGCGCCGATGCACTGCAGTTCCCCGCGCGAGAGGGCCGGTTTGAGGATGTTGGCCGCGTCGACGCTGCTGCCGGCCGAGCCGGCGCCCACCAGCATGTGCACCTCGTCGATAAACAGGATGCTGTCCGAGGACTTGAGCTCCTCGATGACCCGCTTGAGCCGTTCCTCGAACTGGCCGCGGTACATCGTGCCCGCCACCAGCGAGCCGACGTCCAGCTGCAGCACGCGCTTGTTCAGCAGGGGCCGCGGCGTCTCGCCGCTCACGATGCGTTGCGCCAGGCCCTCGACGATGGCCGTCTTGCCCACGCCTGGCTCGCCAATCAGCGCCGGGTTGTTCTTGCGCCGCCGGCTGAGCACCTGGATCACGCGTTCGATTTCAATCTCCCGCCCCACCACCGGGTCCAGCTTGCCTTCCCGGGCGGCGGCGGTCAGGTCCGTCGCCAGCTGATCGACCAGCTGCGTCTTGCCTTCCCGCTGGCGCGAACGACGCTCTTCCTGCGGCGCCTGGCGGGGTTGCAGCGGGCTCTCCTGCAGCACGCGGCGCGTCTGACGCCGCACTTCCTCCGGGCTGACGCCCAGACGCTTCAGCACTTCAATGGCCACGCCATCGGTCTGGCGCACCAGGCCCAGCAGCAGATGTTCCGTGCCGATGTAATGGTGGCCGAGACGCCGCGCCTCGTCGACGGCCAGTTCCAGCACGCGTTTGGTGCCCGGAGACAGGTCGATCTGGGTGTCGCCGTTGCGGGTGCTGGCGCGGGTCAGCCGTTCGACCAGCTCCTCAATGCGACGCTGCTCCAGACCCAGGTCGCGCAGCACGCGACCGGCCACGCCGCCTTCCTCGCGCATCAGGCCCATGAGCAAATGTTCCGTGCCGATGGTGCTGTGCCGAAAGCGCTCCGCCTCCTCCTGCGCCAGGCTGAGGACGCGTCGGGCCCGCTGGGTGAAACGTTCCATCTTGTTGGGCACGTCGACCTCCCTTCGCGGGACCCCCCGACGTTCGGGCACGTCAGACGCTGCGGGGTCATGTGGGCGTCAGTCAGTATACCACCGCCAAATCGCGGACAAGGCCCGATTCAAGCCTTGTGCAGAAATATCCTGGAAATTCTTAATGTTGCGTCAGGAAAGCCAGTCCTGATCGAGGTACTCGGCGGAGTTGACGGCCTTCAGGCTGAGCCCCAGGCGGCGGGCGGCCACGTCCATCTTGACGACGCGCAGGGTCAGGGTTTCGCCTTCCTTAACCACGTCGCGCGGATGGCTGATGCGCTGCTCGGAGAGCTCCGAGATGTGGATCAGGCCCTCGATCTCGGGCGCGGCCACCAGGCGCGCAAAGGCGCCGAAATTGGTCAGTTTGGTGACCAGCCCCTGCACCAGCTGGCCGACCTTGTAGTCGATGGCGACCGTGTCCCAGGGGTCCGCCGCCTGACGGCGGATGCTGAGACCGATGCGCTTGCGCCCGGTGTCCACGCTGATGACCTCGACGCGCACCTCGTCGCCCACCTTGAGGGCATCGCGCGGGTGGTTGACGTGTTGCCAGGAGATCTCGGTAAGGTGGACCAGTCCTTCGGCGCCGCCAATGTCGACGAAGGCGCCGAAATCCACCAGACTGACGACCCGCCCCTCGCGCACCTCACCGACGCGCAGTTCCTGCACCAGCTTTTCCTTGCGCGATTCGCGCTGTTCGCGCGCGGCAGCCCGCTCCGAGAGAATCAGGCGGTTACGGCTGCGGTCCACCTCGATCACCTTGACGGCGATCGGCTGGTTGACCATGCCGCCCCAGCGCTCCTGCGGCGTCGAGCCGGAGGCGCTGCGCCGTTCGTTCCCGATCTGACTCTGCGGGACGAAACCGCGCACCAGTCCGAAGCGCACGATCAGCCCGCCCTTGTTGTAGCCGGCGATCAGGCTTTCAAAGACTTCCTGGCTCTTGTGACAGGCTTCCGCCTTGCGCCAGTCCAGTTCTTCCTGGGCGTGCGTCACGGAGAGACGGATGTTGCCCTGGTGATCGTGGGGGTTGACGACATAGACCGGGATGACCGCGCCGGGCTGCAACTGCTCAATCTGCTCGCGCTGCATGCGTTCCAGTTCGCGCCCGGGTATGACGCCTTCGTGCCCCTCGCCGAGGTCCATGCGCACCTCGGTCGGCGACGTGCTTGACACGGTGCCGTCGATCACCTCGCCGCGCTGGAAGGGCGTGGGCGGCGCCGGCGCTGCAGTTGCCGGGGCCGGGGTTGCTTCAGCGGCGGGCGCAGCCTCGTCGACCGCCGCAGCAGCAGCGCCGTCTCCCTGCGACTCGCGGGCTGTCTCCGCCGGGGCCGGGGCTGCCGGGGCAGCATCAACGACAGGCGCGGCCTCATCGACTGTCGCCGCGGCGCTACTTTCCCCCTGCGACTCATCGGCTGTCTCCGCCGGAGCCGGTTCGGGGGACGTCGCAACAGCGACCGCCTCTTCCACGGCCGTGCCGGTGTCAACGGGCGTTCCCGCCCCTACGTCATTGTTTTCGGCAGGAGGCGCTGTATCCGCCACAAGCGGGGCTTCGTCGCCAGGCGTCCGGCCCTCCGGGCGGGCCAGCGACTCCGCTTCAGCACCTGTTTCCTTTGCTTCCATGCCTGTCTACCAGTCCCTGATGTTGCGCTCTGCGCGACACTATACACGAACAAGGACTCGCATTCTACCTGAACAGGGCATTAATTCCAAACACAAAGGTAACGTCCGTCTTGTTGGCTTTCCGGCCCTGCGCTAGAGTCGACGGCAGTGTAGGCAAGGCTTGATGTGAAGACCTCCTGTTTTTCGCTGTACAAGGGGCCGGGCCGGGTTGGCATTTCCGTCGGTCGGCCCCGCAATATCAAACGTAGCGACTATGAAGTGTACCCGGCGCTGGCGCCCGAGTGGAGTTGGCTGGGCCTGACCCGGGCGGAGTATTTGCCCCTCTATCACGAGCGCCTGGCCGTTCTGGACGCGCAACAGGTGTGGGACGAACTGCATGCCCTTGTGCCTGGCGAGGAACCGGTGCTGCTGTGCTTCGAAGAACCACCGTTTACCGCGGACCACTGGTGCCACCGTCAACTCGTGGCGCAGTGGTTCCGCGAGGAACTGGGACAGGAAGTGACCGAGGTTGAGATCGGGTTGAGCCGCCAGGCGCCCCCGTCCGACACCAGGGGCGAAGGTGATGCAGCCGCGCCCCGGGAACGGTTAATTGACCACGAAGACTATGTCGATCCCCGTTCCCGATCACTGGATCAGCCAGTTTCTCTGGAAGAATTGCAGGAACATTGTGAGCGCCACTACGGGGCGCTGGAGGCCCTGTGGCAGGCACAGCGCAAGGGCGATCAGGAAGCGGCAGACGAGGCGGACATTGAGGTCGCTCTGGCACGCGTACAAGTCCTCGCCGGCTGGAAACGCATGAGTGCGATCGAGCGCGCGCTGGCTGTTCAGCGCCGCATGATTCCCGAATCCATTATCAGGGATGTGTAACCCAAGGAGCTGAAAATGGCAGTACGCAAGGCTGACGCAACCTGGAACGGCAATCTGGGCGAGGGCAGCGGCACCATGAACATGGCCAGCGGCGCCTGGTCGGGTCCCTTCTCCGTCGGCTCGCGCTTTGGCGAGGACGCCGGCACCAACCCCGAGGAACTCATCGCCGCCGCGCATGCCGGCTGCTTCTCCATGGCCCTGACCGCCGGTCTCACCCGGGCCGGGATTGAGCCCACGAGCGTGAGCACCAGCGCCCGCGTCCACATCAACAGCGCCCCCGGCGGCGGCTTCGCCATCGACAAGATCGAACTGGACTGCGAGGCCGTCGTGCCCGGCATCGACGACGCCCAGTTCCAGGAAATGGCCGACGCCACCAAGACCGGCTGCCCGGTGTCCGCGGCGTTGGCCTCGGTCCCGGAAATCACGCTCAACGCCCGCCTGGTGGCGGCCTGAGGCAGATTAAGCGACCCGAGTGACGGGGCGCTTCTGCCGCGAAGCGCCCTTTTTCGCGCCCCGTCCCCCACGCGCAACGGATGTCGCACACGCTCGCCCTGGATATCGGCACCTCGTCCCTGCGCGCCATGCTCTTCGACGCGCAGGGAAGGGCCCTGCCCGGCGTCCTTGTGCGCAAGGGCTATCGCCTGACAACCACGGCGGATGGCGGCGTCACGCTCGATCCGCAGCAATTGTTGCAGTCCTGCGTCGCCGCCATCGACGAGATCCTGCAGCAGGCCGGGCCCCGCCGCATCGCCCGCGTGGCGATGGACACCCTGGTGGCCAACCTGCTCGGCATCGACGCCGCGGGGGAGCCGGTCACGCCGCTCTACACCTGGGCCGACACGCGCGGAGCCGAACTGGCCGGGCGCCTCGACGACTCCGGCTACACGCGGCGCAGCGGCTGTCGTCTGCATACCAGTTACTGGCCGCTGCGCATCCTTTGGCTGCAGAGCGAAGAGCCCCGTCTGTTTCGCCGCGTCAAACACTGGCTGTCCTTCGGCGAGTACCTGTTCCACGTGCTCTTCGGCCAGCGCCGGATCAGCGTCAGCGTCGCCTCCTGGACCGGCCTCCTCGACCGCCATCGCCTGACCTGGGACGCGCCCACGCTGGAACAACTGCCGCTTGAGCCGGGTCAACTTTCCGCCATCAGCAACGAGCCCCTGCAGGGTCTGGCGGCTCCCTGGGCCGGGCGCTGGCCGGCGCTGGGGGATGCGCTCTGGTTCCCCGCCATCGGCGATGGCGTGGCCGCCAACCTCGGCGCCGGCTGTTCCCGACCGGAGCGCGTGGCGCTCAGCCTCGGCACCAGCGGCGCCATGCGCGTCGTCGTGCCCGGCACGCCGGCGCAGACACCGGCCGGACTCTTCGTTTACCGTATCGACGACGCGCGCTCGCTGGTGGGTGGCGCGCTCAGCAATGCAGGCAACCTCTACGCCTGGCTGCAACGCGTCCTGGCCCGGGTCGACGGCGACGTCCTCGCCGCCATGGCGCCGGACAGCCATGGCCTGACCGTGCTGCCCTTCCTCGCCGGCGAGCGCGCGCCCGGCTGGCGCGACGAGGCGCGCGCGGTCTTCAGCGGCATGACCTTCGACACGGCGCAGGAACATCTGCTGCGGGCCGCGCTGGAGGCTGTCGCCTACCGCCTTGCGTTCATCCTGCGGCGCCTGCGTCCCCTGCTGCCGCCGGACCCGCGCTTCATCGCCAACGGCGCCGCCCTGCGCCAGTCGCCCGTCTGGTTGCAGATCATGGCGGACGTGCTGGGCGCGCCCGTGCATCTCTGCGCGGAGGAAGAAGCAACGATTCGGGGCGCCGCCCTGCTGGCCATGCAGCGCGAGCCGGAGCCGGAAACCGGTCCCGGTTGCCAGCCGCGAATGGAGTATCATTCGATCTATCAGGATGCCATCGCCCGCCAGCAGGCGCTCTACGACCGGCTCCTCGACTGAGCCGCCGGTCCGCCCGCCGGAGCGACATTCCGGCCAGACTATTCGGGAGAAGGACCATGAAAGCCGCCGTCAGCTACGACATGAACCAGCCACTCGTCATCGAGGAAGTGACGCTGGACCCGCCGCAAGAGGGCGAAGTCAGGGTGCGCGTCGCCGCGACCGCCATCTGCCACTCCGACGTGCATTACCTGCGTGGCGAATGGGAGATCCCGCGGCCTTTCATCGCCGGTCACGAGACCGCCGGCGTCGTCGAGGAGACCGGCCCCGGCGTCACCCTGGTGCAACCCGGCGACCGCGTCGTGGTCTCGCTCCTGCGCTCCTGCGGCCGCTGCGATTTCTGCCTCGCCGGCGACCCCAACCACTGCTCCGCGGCCTGGCCACTGGATAGCGAAAGCCGCATCCGCAACGCCGACGGCCAGTCGATCAAACATGGCGTGCGCGTGGCCGGCTTCGCGGAATACGCCATCGTCGACCAGTCGCAGCTGGCCACCGTGCCGGACACGATGAGCCTCGAGGCGGCCTCGCTGCTGGCCTGCGGCGTGATCACCGGTTTCGGCGCCGTCGTCAACACCGCCCAGGTGGAAGCGGGCAGCGCCGTCGTCGTCATTGGTACAGGTGGCGTGGGTCTCAACAGCGTCCAGGGCGCCGCGCTCTCCGGCGCGCGCCAGGTGATCGCGGTCGACCTGCTGCCCAACAAGCTGGCAGCCGCCCGCCAGTTCGGCGCCAGCGATTTGGTCAACGCCGCCGAAGTCGATCCGGTGGAGGCGGTGAAGGAATTGACGGGCGGCCGCATGGCCGATTACGTCTTCGTCACCGTGGGCAGCGAGCGGGCGGTGACCCAGGCGATGGCGATGGCGCGTCGGGCCGGCACGGTGGTGCTGGTGGGCATGCCGCCGGAAAGCCTCGACGTCAGCCTCTCCGTGCGCGATCTGGCCTTTCGCGGCATGGTCATCCTGGGCAGTTTCATGGGCTCCACCCGTCTGCAGATCGATATTCCCCGCCTGATCGCGCATTACGAAAGCGGCAACCTGCGACTTGACGAACTGATCACGAAGACCTGGCCGCTTGAGCAAATCAACGAGGCCATCGAATCCATGGAGCGCGGCGAGGCGCTGCGCAACGTCATCGTCTTCGACTCGCCCGCCGCCTGATCCGCCGCGCAGCCGTGTCCGCCGGTCGCGCCCTGCTCTGCGCGCTTTGTCTCCTGCTGCCCCTCGGACCGCTCATGGCCCAGGCGGAAGCGCCCTGTGGCATCGTCGACAGCATCGGCACGCCCGTTGACGACCTGGTTGAAGGATACGACGACTTCGGTCGTTATCGCTCGCGCTTCGGCGGCGTCCACGTGGGAATCGACCTGGCCTTCGACCGCTGGGGCGAGCCGGTGCGCGCCGCCATGCGCGGTGTGGTGACCTACTCGGACCTCGCGGGCTGGGACAGCGAAAAGGGTGTGGTCGTCGTCGCCCACGACATGCCGGATGCCAGTCGGGTCTACACGCTTTACGGCCACCTGGAACAGTTCGACGAACTGCCCCTTCCCGCCGTCGGCGACTGCGTCACACGGGAGACGGTGCTGGGCGGAGTCGGCTGGCCCTCGCGCGGACGTCCGCACCTGCACTACGAGGTGCGCAACTTCCTGCCGGATGACGGCGGCCCCGGCTACATCGAGGGCGACCCGCTGCAGGCCGGCTGGTACCATCCACTGGCCTTCACCGCCCTGTGGCAACTGCGCCTTGCTGCGGGCCACCTGGCCACTGCCGCCTTTGACGCCATCCCCACGCAACTGACCCTGCTGCCCTCGCCCGGAGCTTACGCCCTGGCCAGCGAGGGCAATGTGAGCAGCGCTACCCTGGGGGCCGAAAACTCTGCCTGGCAGGTGGAAACCGAAAGCCGGATCGTGGATCTGGCCGCCCTGCCCTCCGGCCGGGTCGCGGCCCACACGCAGGAGGGCCAGGTCGTCCTGCTGGACAATGGCCGCTATGAGGCCCTGTGGCGTTCGCCCGATCCAGGGGCCCTGCTGCAGACATTGGGTGAAAGCCTCGTCTTCGCCCTCCCTGACGGGGCGCTGCAGGCCTACGGCCCGGATGGTGTGGCGCTGTGGAGTCTGCCGCCCGCCCCTGCCCCGTCACGACCCCTGTTCTTCACAAGTGACGGGGAAACACTGGCGCTCGGGCTGGGCGCGGAGGACGGCCAGGTCCTCTGGCGCCTTGTCGGCGACGGGGGCGCCATTCGGCATGAGGCGCTTCTGGCCCGGCAGTCCACCCTGACGCCCGCCGGCGATGGCAGCTGGCTGGGCCTCGACGGCCGGCGCTTCTTCCGCATTGTCGCGGACCAGGTGCAGGAACTGACGACGCTCGACAGCCGGCCCGGCAACGCCGTGGCGATCACCATGGACATGTATGGCAACAGCTATTTCTACAACGGCCGCACCAGCCTGATTTCGCTGGACGCGCAGGGTGTTCAGCGCTGGCGCGTCGCCTGGCCCGGCGCCCGCTCGGCCCGGCCACCGCTGCTGGATACCGGCAGCGGCTGCCTGCTGTATGCGCTGGACGCGCGCGGCGGCCTCAGCCTGATCAACGGCGCCGATGGCAGCCTGCTGCGGCGCATTGAACTCTATGCCGGCGGCGACCGCAACGGCCTGCCCCTGGCCCGTCTGCTGCAGGTGGACGTGGACGAACGCGTCTACGTCAGCAGCGGTTTCCTGTCGCTGGCGCTGCTGGATGGCTGGCTGCTGGGCGGCGCGGCGACGCAGGACTGCCTGCTGGGCTGAAAGCGGATCGTGCTATACTTCGGCCACAGTCAATGGAGGCCCGGGCGATGGCCGTCAGGGACCTGACGCTGCTCACGGCAGCGGACTTCGACAACTTCATCGCAGACCACATGGGCGACGAAATCTACGAATTCGTCGACGGTCAGCTGCTACAGGTGCCGGGCAACCCCTGGGTCAGCAGCATCGCTGCGAAACTCATCTTTTACATCATGTTGCACATGCGCCAGTTCGAGATTGCCGGCCGTGTGTCAGCCGAGGCCGGTGGCTTCATGGTCAACGGCCAGCGATTCGCGCCGGATCTGGCATTTGTCGGGCCCGACAAACGCTTTGTCGACCTCGGCTACAACCCCGACCCACCCGACCTCGCCGTTGAGATCGTCTCAAACGAGAGAAACACCGCAGAGCTGGTCGGACTGCAGAGGAAACTGCGCCACTACCGCAATGCCGGCGTCATCGTCTGGGTCGTGCTGCCGCGCGCGCAACGCGTGGAGATCCACGATCCCGCCGCTGATCCGTCGCTGGGCCCCGTCACGCTGGGCCCCGACGACACGCTGACAGGACCGGCCTTTCTGCCCGGTTTTCGCCTGCCCCCTGGCGAACTGTTCAGCGAATAAGGAGACCCGGACGATGGCCGTCAGGGACCTGACGCTGCTCACGGCAGCGGACTTCGACAACTTCATCGCAGACCACGTGGGCGACGAAATCTACGAATTCGTCGACGGGAAGGTGGTACAGGTGCCGAGTAACCCCTGGGTCAGCAAAATCGCAGGAATCATTTTTTCCTTGATCTGGATGCACTTGCAGCAAAACAACTTGCCTGGCAACCTGACCACGGCTGACGGCGGTTTCATGGTCAACGGCCAGCGCTTCGCGCCCGATGTCACTTTCGTTGGCCCCGACAAACGCTTCGTCGACCGCGGCTACAATCCCGATCCGCCTGATCTGGCTGTCGAAGTGGTTTCGGACGAAGGCAACCGACAGGAACTGAATGACCTGGTGGCCAAGCTACGCCACTACCGCGCCGCCGGCGTCATCGTCTGGGTGGTGCTGCCACGGGCGCAGCGCGTGGAGATCCACGATCCCGCCGCCGACCCGTCGCAGGAACCCGTCACGCTCGGCCCTGACGACACGCTGACGGGGCCGGCCATTCTGCCCGGATTCCGTTTGCCCCTGCGCGAAATCTTCAGCGACCAGGTCTGAATTCAGTCGAACACGCCCGCCAGGGTGAGTTCCTCCGCCAGGTGACAGCTCACCTGACGCCCGTCTGCCAATGGTCGCAATGTCGGAATTTCCTCGCGGCAGAGGTCCCGCGCGTGGGGACAGCGGGGATGAAAGACGCAACCCCCGGGCAGGTTGAGCAGATCGGGGGGTTCGCCGACGGTCGCCTCCTGCAGCCGCGCGCCCTGGCGTCGGCTGACGCGCGGCACGGCCTTCAGCAGCATCTCCGTATAGGGGTGCAGCGGGCGGCCCAGCAAGACGTCGCGCGAGCCCGATTCGACGATCTTGCCCGCATACATCACCAGGATGCGGTCGCTCATGTAGCGTATGACGCTCATGCTGTGCGAAATGAAGAGATAGGAAAGGCCGAATTCCTGCTGCAGGTCCTTGAGCAGATTGAGGGTTTGCGCCTGAATCGAGACATCCAGCGCCGACACCGGCTCGTCAGCCACGACCAGTTGCGGGTTGATCACCAACGCCCGGGCGATGCAGATGCGCTGCCGCTGGCCGCCGCTGAAACTGTGCGGGAAGCGCTGCAAATGCCCCACTTCCAGGCCCACGCGCTGCAGGATGGCGACCACCCTCTCCTCCAGGTCCCGCCCGCTGGCGATCCCGTTGACGCGCAGGGGCTCGCCGACGCTGCGCAGGACGCTCATGCGCGGGTTCAGCGACGAAAAGGGGTCCTGAAAGATCACCTGGACAAGTTTGCGAAATTCGCTGTTGTCTTCCCGCTCAATCTGGCCTGGACGGAATTCCCGTTCGCCCTCGCGCAGCACAATCTCGCCGTCGTCGGCTTCGTAAAGCCAGGAGATGCAGCGCCCCAGGGTCGTCTTGCCGCAGCCGCTCTCCCCGATGACGCCCAGGGTCTCGCCACGTTGCATGCTGAAGCTGACGTCATCGACCGCCCGAATCACGCCGACGGTACGTCGCATCAGCCCTTTACTGCGCAGGGGAAAGTGCTTCTTCAGGTTGCGGACCTCCAGCAAGGGTTGCTGCGTCCCGTCCATCAGCGAGTCCCCACCATCATTCATCCTCGTAGAGCACACAGCGCGCGCTATGCCCCGGTTCAACCTCAATCAGGGGCGGCAGGGCCTGGTCGCACAGGCCTTCAATGCGCAGGCTGCAACGCGAAAAGAAGGGGCAACCCTGGCGCGCTTCATAGGGGCCCGGCAGCACGCCGACGATCGATTCCAGGCGTTTCAGTTCGCCGTCCACCGTCGGGATGGAGTTCCACAGGGCGTGGGTATAGGGGTGCAGCGGTTCCTCAAAGATGCGCTCCACCGGGCCGCGCTCCATCACCTGGCCCAGGTACATCACCACCACCTCGTCCGACATTTCCCCGATGACGGCCAGGTCGTGCGTGATGAACATGACCGCCATGTTGTATTCGGCCTGCAGAGTCTTGATCAGCGCCAGAATCTGCGCCTCGATGGTGACGTCCAGCGCCGTGGTCGGTTCGTCGGCGATCAGCAGCCGCGGCCGACAGGCCAGGGCCATGGCGATCATCGCCCGCTGCCGCATACCGCCACTGAGCTGGAAGGGCCAGCTGTCGATCAGTTCGGCGGCATTGGGCAGGCCCACGCGGCCGAGCAGGTCCACCGCCCGCTGCCGCGCCAGGTCCGGGTTGCTGCCGCCGTCGTGCAGCAGAATGGCCTCGCTGATCTGGTCGCCGATGGTGTGCACCGGGCTGAAAGACGTCATCGGTTCCTGGAAGACCATGCTGATGTCCTGCCAGCGAATGGCGCGAATCTCCGGCCCGGATGGCGCGACACCGGCCAGATCGACCGTCGGCTCGCGCATGCCGGCAGGATTGTGCAGCAGAATTTCGCCTCTCGTGATCACGCCGGGCGGCGGCGTCAGGCGCAGGATGGCCTGGGCCATCACCGACTTGCCGCTGCCGCTCTCGCCGATCACGCCCAGGGTCCTGCCGCGCCGTACCTCCAGGCTGACGCCATCCACCGCCCGCACCATGCCCTCGCGCAAGGGGAAGTTGACCGCCAGATCGCGAATCTCCAGCAGCAGGTCCGTTTCCGCCGCCCCGCGCCGCATGCCCTGGCTTTCAGCCGCCGTCACGTCGCCACCCCCCGCCGTCAGACACTGGAATAGGGGTCGGCGGCGTCGCGCAGGCCGTCGCCGACAAAGTTGAAGAGCAACACCGTCAGCAGCACGCAGATGGCGGGCCACAGCAGCCAGGGGATGTGAAATATCGCCACGATGTCGCGGAAATCCTGCAGCAACACGCCCCAGCTGACGGCCGGCGGCTGCATCCCCAGGCCCAGAAAACTCAGCGCCGTTTCGTAAAGCACCATCTGCGGAATCATCAGCGTGACGGAAAGAATGAGGTGACTGGTGAAGCCGGGCAGCAGATGGGAAAAGATGATTCGCAGATCGCCGGCGCCGGAGGCCCGCGCCGCCAGCGCGTAGTCCTCCTCCCGCAGGGAAAGCAGGCGGCCGCGCACCACCCGCGCCAGCCCGACCCAGTTCAGCAGCGCCAGAATTAGCGTGATGGCGAAATACACGTTCAGCGGCGGCCATTCCTTGGGCACCACCGCCGCCAAAGTCATCCACAGCGGCAGTTGGGGAATGGCCCGCAGAAACTCGATCACGCGCTGGATGACGTAATCGATGACGCCGCCGAAGTAGCCGGACATGCCACCCAGCAAGGCGCCCAGGAAGAAGGTCAGGGCCACGCTGACCAGGCCGATGGTCAGCGAAATGCGCGCGCCGTGCACCGTGCGCGAAAAGACGTCCCGCGCCAGCGAATCCAGGCCGAAGACCCAGATGCCGATGCGGGCCCGGTCGCCGGCCTCCCCCAAACCGAACAGTCGGTGCCGCACTTCCACCAGCCCCGCCAGGCGATAGGGCTCCGTCTCGACGAAGAACTGCAGCGGCAACACGACGTCCCGGTTCTCCACGAAACTCAGGCGCAGGGTGACGGGGTCGCGTTCCTGCTCCAGCCCGTAGACGTAGGGGCCGCGCAGCCCCTTCTCGTCGGACCAGTAGACGGTGCTCGGCGGCGCTTGCTGGTAGCGCCGGAAGCGTTGCGTCGCCTCGTAGGGCGCGATGAATTCCGCCAGGGCGGCGATGAGATACAGCATCAGCAGCAGGACTGAGGAAAGCAGGGCCATGCGGTGACGGCGAAAACGCCACCACATCAGGCGCCATTGACCGGCATAGTATTGCCGCTGGTCGGCGTCCGTCTCCGGCAGCGCCTCGCGGGTCAGGTCCGGAAATTCCTCCGGCCCGGTCAGACCATGACGGGCCCTGACCCGCGCGCGTCTGGCCAGCAGGTCGGCGTGGCTGGCCATCAGGAGCGCGCCTCGAAGCGGATACGCGGGTCATACCAGGCCAGCACCACGTCCGACAGCAGCGTGCTTAACCAGATGATTGAGGCGTAGATGAGCAGAATCGTCCCCGCCAGGATCATGTCCTGCGCCACCAGGGAATTGAGCAGCAGCGGCCCGAGCGTCGGCAGGCCGAGCACGATGCCGATCAGGCCCTGCCCGGCCACGATGTTATAGATCACCTGACCCAGGTCGCTGACCAGGGGGTTGAGGGCGATGCGCACCGGATACTTGCGCACCAGGCGTGGCTCGGGCAGTCCCTTGGCGCGCGCCGTCACGACGTACTGCTGCCCGAGCTGGTCCAGCAGATTGTTGCGCACGAGGCGAATGATGCCACCTATGGACGGCAGGGCCGTGAGCAGGATCGGCGCCCAGAGGTGTTTCGCGGTGTCGATGGCCTTCTCGTGGCTCCAGGGCGCGTCCAGGTACTCCAGCGAATTGATCCCCAGCGGCACAAAGTCAAAAAAATAGAGGCTGGCCCAGGCGAGCACGATCGCCAGCAGCCAGCCGGGTGCCCCCAGGCCGATGAAGGCCAGAAAGGTCGTCACGTAATCGACGGTGGAATACTGGTGCGTCGCCGAGTAGATGCCCATCGGGATGGCGATGGCCATGGAGATGACGAAGGCCGACACGCCGATGACCAGCGTGTAGGGGATGGTCTCCCGCAGCACGTCGAGGTTCTTGCGGCCATCCACCATGCTGCCCAGGTCGCCGCGCAGCGCGATGTTTTCCAGCCAGCGCGCGTAACGCGACAAAAAGGGATCGTCCAGGCGCCAGCGGGCGCGCATGCGGGCGATGGCCGCCTCGTCCACCTCGATGTTCTGGGCCTGCAATGCGATGACCTCGTTGGTCACGATGTCGCCGGGCGGCAGTTCGATCAGAAAGAAGGTGATGACCGACAGCAGCAGCCAGAGCGGGACCATGGTCAGCAGCCGCTTGAGGATGAAGGTTTCCAAGTGTCACTCTCCGGCAGCGCCATGGCCTGCGTGACCGGCGGCGCCCGCCCGGAACGGGCCGCTGCCCTGTCGGCAGGACGGCGACCCGTTCGTCATGTTGATGGCTACTGCGGCTGGCGGAAGAAGAATTGCTCGCCCGCCCGCGAGGCGCCCATCTGGGTGCCGCCGCTGGCGATGTTGCCGAAGTCCGCGTTGAAGATCGTCGGCCGCAGCACGTTCTCGATCATCGGCAGAATCCAGACGTTGTCGTAGTGCAGCTGGAAGAGCTCGTCGACCAGCGCCAGGTCGGCCTCCGAATAGGGAATGGTCGCCTTGCGCGCCACCAGAATCTCGTTGAGGCGCTTGACCTCCGCCGGCGGTTCATCGCCGGAGGCCCCGTCGGTGTTCAACCATTCGCGCCAGGAGGAGCACCACTGGCTGCTGCCCGCGTATTCCGGGTTCATGCCTGGCCGCCACTGGTAGGTCTGGATCCAGAAAATGGAGGTCTGGGTCTCGTTGTTGCGGATGCGCTCGTTTTTGACGTTGGGGTCTTCCTGACGCAATTCGACGCGCAGGTCCGCATAGGTCGCCAGATGGTCGATCATCAATTCGCCCACCGGGATCATGTCCGGCCGCACCGGCGACACCTCGATGAAGAAGCTGAAGGGGCTGCCATCGGGGGCGGTGCGCATGCCGTCGCCGTCACGCCCGTCCATGCCCATTTCGTCCAGCAGGGCGTTGGCCCTGTCCGGGTCGAATTCCGCGGGTACCCAGGTGGGCACGCTGCCCAAACCCAGATAGACCACGTCGATGATTTCCTCGCGGTCGATGGCATGGCTCAGCGCGCGGCGGAAGCGCACGTCACTGGCCACCGGATGCCAGGCCGGGTCCCGGTTGCAGGTCTGGATGTAGAGCGCGGTCGGGTCCGCGTGCAGGATCAGCGGGATGGTCACGTAATTTCCCGCTTCCTCGTTCTCCTTGTAGAGCGGGAAGTTGCTGTATTGCGTGCCGTAGAGGAAGTCGATGTCGCCGGCGATGGCGCCGAGATTGACCATTTCACCGTCGCCGAAGACCTGCGCCACCAGGCGGTCCAGATAGGGCAACTGCTTGCCCTCGGTGTCCACC
The DNA here is from genome assembly GCA_026708325.1 of Anaerolineaceae bacterium. Taxonomy (GTDB): domain Bacteria; phylum Chloroflexota; class Anaerolineae; order Aggregatilineales; family Phototrophicaceae; genus JAGWBD01. The sequence goes on from JAPOVC010000021.1 coordinate 33,922, forward strand.
TTCCAGTAGTAGGGGTTGCGCTCCATGATCGTGCCGGATTCCGTCAGTTCCCGGACCAGCCAGGGCGTCAGTTGCGGGAAGCCGATGCACTTCTCGCGCATCATGTGGTTGCGCGGGCAGTCCACGTTGTTGAAGAGCACCGGCCAGTCGCCGGCCTCCAGACCTTCGGCGGCCAGCTTCGCCGCCAGTTCATCGGCGTCGGCATAAGCCGGGTGGTAGTCCGCCAGATAGTGGGACGGCTTGATCATGTCGTTGTAGGAGGTCCAGCGGGTGATGGCCAAATCGCGCAGGATACCGCCCGAGGGCGAATCAAAGGTCAGGCTGAAGCTGTAGTCGTCGATGACGTCCAGCTGCGCCGGCGCGCCGGTCGCGGACTTGAACTTGCCGGGAAAGGGCCCGTATTCCTCATTGTTGTAAAGGTCGTTGAAGACGAAGGCCACGTCGGCGGTCGTCACCGGCACGCCATCCGACCAGCGCAGGCCCTCGCGCAGCGTGAAGGTGAAGACGGTCGCATCCTCGTTGACCGAGAAGCTCTCGGCCACGTTGCCGTAAAAGCCCTCGACGTCAATGCCGGGGGCGGCGATGATCGGCTCAAGGTTCATAACGTACAGTTCACCGGAGAGTCCGAAGGCCCTCGTGAAGGCCGTGCGCAGGGTGCCGCCATCCACCTGGGCCTGGAAGGGATCGAGGCCGGCGTCCTGGGCCAGGACCGCGCCGCCAATGGCGACCAGGGTCAGCGTCAACAGGGTGAAAAGAATGCGGGACACAGTCATTGCTTCCTCCAAAATCAGCTACGAATTCATGTAATGTCGGGGATTCCCAGAGACTTCCCCCTCGCTTCCCGTTTCGGCAACGCCTCCTCCAGCCCGCGGCGCAGGCCCTCCAGAATCTCCTGGTACTGCGGATCGCGCAGGGCATTGCGCATCTCGCCGGGGTCAGCCGCCAGGTCCACCAGTTGCTCGCGACGCGCTCCTTCATCGTAGAGCATGTACTTGTGACGGCCGTCCGTGACCATTCGTCCGATTACGCTCTCGACCGGCGCCAGTTCGCGCCAGGGGACGGCCGCCCGCCCTTCCAGCAGCGGGCGAAGACTCCTGCCGCGCAGACCTGGCGGCGGCGCCACGCCGGCGGCGTCGCAGAGCGTGGGCAACAGATCGAGGCCGATGGAGACCGGCCGGTTCTCGAGGGCGCCACGACGCCCTACGCCCGGCCCCGCGATGAGCAGGGGGACGCGGGCGGCCTCGTTGTAGAAGGCCGTCTTGTGCTCCATGCGGTGGCTGGCGTCCATGTCACCATGGTCGCTGGTGAAAATCACCAGGGTCTCGTCGGTCGCGCCGCTACTCTCCAGCGCCTCCAGAATCCTGCCCAACTGCCCGTCGACACGCTCGGTCAGGCGGGCGTAGGCATGGCGGTGCAAACGCCAGCGTTCCTCGTCATAGCGTTCGCGCGCCAGGCGCTTGAAGGGGCTGCGGGCCTGCATCCGCGAGATGGCCTCGGGCTCCTCCGGCGGAATGTCAAAATTGTCCGGCAGCGGCGGGCAATGCCAGGCGAAAAACTCGTCGCGCGCCATACCGAGCGGGATGGCCAGGGCCGCGTCCAGCTCGCGCAGTTCGTCGCTGTTGTGTCGCTCAAACTGCCTGCGCCGCTCCTCGTCGGCAAAGTCGCGGATGGCCATGTAGCAGATGTCGTGCGGATTGATGAAGCAGGCCACCAGGCAGAAGGGGCGCTCATGCGGGCCGCGCAGGACCTCCGCGCAGGCCCCGGCCAGTTCATCGCGATCGTCCCGGCAAATGCTCTCGAAGCCCAGGTCCTCCGGCGTCCAGCCCGCGGGCAGATGCTCCTTGCCGCCCCAGAGCGTACGGTAGCCGGCGCGGCGCAATTGCCAGCCCAGGGCCGCCTGCCGGACCTCATCAGGGATTTCAGCATCCGCTCCGTCGTCGTTGTGCAGGATCCCGAACTCGCTGCCCATGCGCCCCGTCACCAGGCTGAAACGCGAGGGCAGACACATGGGGTTGCTGCACCAGGCCTGGGTGAAACGCAGGCCCTGCCCGGCGATGCGGTCCATGGCCGGCGTGCGCAGATGGCGGGTACCGGCGCAACGCATCATGGAAGCGCCCTGCTGATCGCTCACGACCAGCAGGATGTTGGGCCGCTTTCCTGTCACGCCGCTGGCCATCATCCGGTCACTTCTGCAAGGAGTTTCATTTGCGGAGAGTGGAAAGGATTGTAGTGCCCCTGCGGAGTTCCGGCCAGAATTTCAGCTGGCCCGTCCCAGCCGCCTGGCCCGCAGACGTGCAACAGCCGTAGCGCCGCCGCGGCTGAAGAGCCTGACGCCCGTAGCCTCCGGGCCGGGATAGATCCGCTGCGCCAGAAAACGCTGGCGCCCGGCGAACAGCTCCAGCACGGAGCGATCGAGGAACACTCGCAGGCGGGGCCCTGTCCCGGGATCGAAACGGAAGGGCGCTTCCTGCAGGGTCCGTCCCTGCAAATAGTCCAGGTCCCCGCGTCTGCCGGACCGGCTGAAGTCGATCCGGACCGCGGCCGCTTCGCGCGTGAAGGAGACCCGGGTCTGCTCGCTGCCGTCGGGGGAGCGGCGCAGGACCAGGCCAAACTCTTCCGCATCCGTCCGCCCGAACTCGACGTCGAGCTCGAGACTGTCGCCAGCGATCTCAGGCAACTCGAGTTCCCCGTCCGGTTCAACCAGCAGGTCTCTCAACTCCCGCGGCTCCTGACGCAGCGACTCCAGTTCCGCCGCCGGCTCGTAGTGAAGCGCAGCCCCGCCCGGCGCGAGTGAGATCACCACCGGCATGCTCAACACGCCGGACCAGCCCGATCGCTCACAGGCGGCCTGACTGCGCCCCTCGTGGAGATTGGCGAACAGGATGCGCCGCCCGTCTTCATCCAGCAGGCAGCGCGGGGCATGGAAGTTGCCGCCGGGCCAGTTGATGGCGCCAAAGGCTTCCGCCTCGAAGCGCTGCTCCCGATAGTGCCCGAGATAGAAACGGCTGCCCAGCGGCCTCACCTGGTCCTGCGGCCGGCGGTGACAGAAGTGCAGCAGCATCCACCTGTCGCCCAGTTCAAACAGCTGCGGGCAGGAGCAGTCGTCGCCCGCGTCCGTCCAGCGCCGCTGCGACTGGAAAAACCGGTCCACATACTCCCAGCCCTGCAGGTCGCGCGAGCGGAAGAGGTACAGGGCATCGCCCGCGCCGCCGATGTCGCGCGTGCCGGTCAGCGCATAACACCAGTCGCCCTCCTGCCAGGCGGTGACGTCGTTGCTGCGGGGATACAGGCCCTCCCCCTGCACGGGATGGCGCAGGACGGGATGTCGGGGATCGAAGCGCCACGCCATCAAATCACCCTCAGGGTTGCTGGCGATGCAACTGGCCCCGCCACCGTCGGGATGTGGAAAGATGAGGGTCGGCGTCCCCCTGAAGACGAAGAGGCCGCCCGTTTGACCCCGCTTCAGGGCGTTCGGGTGCCGCTCCCAGTTGACCAGATCGCTCGACGAAATATGCGCCCAGGCCTTGTAGACGTAGCCATCGCTGCGTCGCGGCGGGCCCGCCTGCGCCCAGGAACTGTGGAGAAAGAAGACGTGGTAACGCCCCTGCCATTTGATGGCCGCACAGGGGTCCCAGAGCAGGCCTTCCGCCGGCAGATAGTGCCAGACGGGCCGGTCATGGTCCTGCAGGATCATTTCCAGATCCCTGGTCATGTTGTTTCCTGTCGTTCACTTCCTGCCAGTTGCAGGTCCACGCCTTTCTCCTTGACAGGCGGAAAACGCCAGCCTCGCGTCCGGCCTGCGAATCCCGCTGTCTGGGAGTACACTGTGGCTGCGTCAATCCAGGCCGGATTGTAGTTGCCGGCGGGCGTTCCGGCCATCAATTTCCGACAGGCGCGAGGCGGGGAGTCACGACGATGGGCATGATTGTCGATACCGACGTCCACTGTGGCGTCAGCAAACAGCGCATGCTGGACTTCCTGCCCGAACCCTGGCGCACGCGCGTGGCGGACGGCAGCGACGGGCCCGGGCACCTGGGTTACTGGAACCCCAACGGCGTCAACCGCCGCGACGCCGTCACGCCCGACGGCCGTCGCATCGAGGGCGATCCGCAGACCCTGGCGCGTTACCACTTCGACCACTACGACATCGACTACGGCATCCTCAACGCCGGCGGCGTGCACGTCGGGTTGTCGCCGGAGCCGGACTTCGCCGCCGCCTATTGCAGCGCAATGAACGACGTCTACGTCAACGACTGGCTTACGGCGGACGAGCGCTTCCGCTATTCCATGATCGTCTCGCCGGCGGACCCCGCGCTGGCCGCCGACGAGATTCACCGCCTCGGCGATCACCCGGGCGTGGTGCAGGTGCTCATGCCCAGCGGCGCGCAGTATGGCTACGGCCACCGCTTCTATCACCCCATCTATGAAGCGGCGGAAGCCCGGGGCCTGCCTGTGGCGATCCATCCTGGCTCGGAAGGTCGTGGCGTATCGGGCGCGCCCTCCTCTGCCGGTTACCCCGGCAGCTACTTCGAGTGGCACAGCAACCTGGTGGGCAGTTACATCGCCCACATGATCAGCCTGGTGGCGGAAGGCGTGTTCATCAAGTACCCCGGGCTGAAGTTCGTCCTGATCGAGGGCGGCGTCTCCTGGCTGCCGCCCGTGCTGTGGCGCCTTGACAAGAACTGGAAGTCGCTGCGCATGACCGTCCCCTGGCTGGAGCGACCGCCCGGCGAGATCGCCTGCGAGCACATCCTGCTCACCACCCAGCCCATCGAGGAACCGGAAAACGTCGCCCACCTGCACGCGATGCTGGGCATGTTCCCGGCGGACAGGATGCTGATGTTTTCCACCGACTTCCCGCACTGGGACGGCGACACGCCGGACTTCGCCCTGCGTCTGTTGCCGGCCGACCTGCGCGACGCCGTGATGTGGGAAACGGCCTGCCGACTCTACAGGCTGCCGGTGCCGCAGCATGCCTGAGAAGCGACTGCACGCCGTGGCGCCGCTCGGCGAGTTGCCTCCGGGCTCGCGCAAGATCGTCGACGTAGACGGGCGATCGATCGGCCTCTTCAACGTGCAGGGCCGGATCATCGCCGTGCTCAACGTCTGCCCGCATGAACTGGCGCCCGTCTGCCTGGGGCGCTGGAGCGGGACGACGACGCCCGCCCCGCCCGGTCAGTTCCACTGGGGCCGGGAAGGCGAGATCCTGCGTTGCCCCTGGCACGGCTGGGAGTTTGACCTGCTCAGCGGCGACTGCCTGACCGACCGCCGCCGGCTGCGCCGCTTCCCGACCCTCGTGGCCGACGGCCAGGTCTACGTGGACCTCAGCCCCGGCGCCAGGGCCTGACGCGCTTCAGCTGCCCGCCAACTGAATCGCCTGGGCAGCCCCGTGCTATACTCAATTAAGGGGCAAGGGAGACCCCGACGCATGGCCGTCAGAGACCTGACGCTGCTCAGCGCAGCGGACTTCGACAACTTCATCGCAGACCACGTGGGCGACGAAATCTACGAATTCGTCGACGGAAAGGTGGTACAGGTGCCAAGTAACCCCTGGGTAAGCAATATCGCTGGAATGATCTTTTCCCTGATCTGGTTACACCTGCGGACCACAGGATTGCCTGTAAACACCCTTACCGGCGCTGACGGCGGCTTCATGGTCAACGGCCAGCGCTTCGCGCCGGACGTGGCTTACGTCGGCCCCGACAAGCGCTTCGTCGATCGCGGCTACAACCCCGACCCGCCCGACCTGGCCGTCGAGGTCGTCTCCGACGAGGACAACCGGACTGAACTAAAGGACCTGGCGGCCAAACTGCCCCACTACCGGGCCGCCGGCGTCACCGTCTGGGTCATCCTGCCGCGGGCGCAGCGCGCCGAAATTCACGATCCCGCCGCCGATCCGGCGCAGCCGCCAGGCCAACTCGGCCCCGACGACGATCTGCAAGTGCCGGACCTGTTGCCCGGCTTCTCCCTGCCTCTGCGCGAAATCTTCAGCGAGACTGACTGAGGTCAGACAAGAGCGGCCGCCCACCCGGCGACCTCCGCCAGATGACAGCGCCCCTGACGGAAGTTTTCAGTGCGCACGCGGGCGGGCCCTGCCCGCGGCATTTGCCCCGGGCGCGGGGAATGACGCTTCCGGGCAGCGGATCTGGCGGACCCGCGCATCGTCAGGGACGGGGTGCGACTCAGGCCTCGCGACGTCGCAGCCAGATCCCGGCAGCCAGAAAGACGAATGCTGCCGCAAGAACAGGGATCATCTGACCCGCGGACTGGTCCAGGGAGCCAATGTTGTCCCTGGCGGCGGAGCCGCCTGCCTCGACGATCTTGCGTTCCAGTTCCACCAGCGGATGCATAACGAGGGCCTTGGCAGCATGGTACTCGGGACCATGGAGACGCAGCATCGCCTGCAAGGCCTCGCCTTCCAGCACATACTCACCCGCGCCGGCCTCAATCTGCGCCGCGACGACGTCCATGACCTCGTATTCCAGCTCAGTCAGCGCATTGGACGCGTCTTCCGACTGGACCAACTCGGCCATCTCGTCGTCCCTCAGGCCGACTTCGCTCATGAGCGTCCGCATCGCCACGGCCTCTCCGGCCTCGCCCCCGCGTTCACCGGAATCCAGCACGATGTCCCAGTAGGGAACGCCGAAGTAATTCGCAGGTCGTGGCGCCACGCCGTTGCGGATGTCGAGAATCTCGTCGAAGTATTCCCGGTAAAGCGGGTCGCCGGTTATGGCGTGGAGGCGGGCCATGAGAGTCAGGTCGTCGGAAGTCTGGCGCAGATTGTCGGCCAGGTCGCGCGCCTCCAGACGCTCTTCCAGGAAGCCGCTGCCGGAGTAGGACGCGAGGTCGCTCGCTACCCGCAGCGGAAAGGAGAAGGTGAGGAGTACAGCCAGCAGCGCCAGCAGGGTGGCCAGCGCGTTGAGCACCCTGCGCGGACCGGCGTCAGGCAATCTGCGCCGGTTCATCCAGAAATCGGCGGCAATCAGAACAATCGTAAGCGTCAGCAGGACACTGGTGATGATCAGGTTCTGGCGGAAGATCCCGCTGGCCTGCGGCTGCCATTCATTGAGCCGCCATTCCATAAAGTTGGCCGTGTGCAGGCTGTGAAGATCGACCAGGGGGACCATGACCTGCGCCTTGGCGGCGAAGTAATCGGGCCCGTGAAGCCGCAACATGGCCTGCAGCGCCTCGCCTTGCAAGGCGTGATCGCCGCCCTGCGCCGCAACGACCTCCATGACTTCCGTCTCTAGCGCGGCCAGCTCGTTCGAGGCGTCCTCGGCCCTTGCCAGCAGGGCAAGTTCGTCCTCGAGCAGGCCGGCATCCTGCGCCAGCCTCCGGATGGGCACTGCGGGCCCCCGCTCACCGAAGTGTTCACCGGTATTCAGCACGATATCCCAGTAAGGGACGGAATAGTAATGGAGCGGCCTTGGCATCTCGCCGTTGCGGATGGCCAGAATCTCGTCGAACCAGGTGCGGTAGACCGGATCCCCGGTGACGGCATGGAGACGCACCATACGCGTCAGGTCGTCCGAGGTTTGCCGCAGCCGGTCGGCAAAGTCCAGGGTCGTGAAGCGGGAAAACCACCGTGCTTCAAGGTCTTCGCTTCCGCCCTGGGACTGGACCAGATAAAGTCCGCTCACCACAATCGCAAGCAGTGCAAGAAATGACACAACGCGTGCAGGTGCCTGTCTGTTCATGGTCTTCCCTCGTCGCCAGTTACGGGCAAGTCTGTGGGGCCAAAAAATGGCATTTGTCGCTTAAATCAGGCAGATTCCCTCCAAAGCGTTAACCCTTGCCGGTCTGGCATTGCCGCTTCAGGGCATCGCAGAGGGATCCGGCGTCTGCATCCGCCAGGTCGCCGCCGAATCGCCTGCCGCAGCCGGCCATGACGCAAACCGGCTTATTTCCGGTATGCCAGCAGCACGCCGACGCCCAGCAGGAGGGCAAGGGCGAGCGAGACAGCCTGCAGGACCGTGTTCTGTACGACTTCCGCCACCAGGGCGTGGCCGGCTTCCGTAATCCGTTCATGGGTCAATTCAGCAAACGCCACCTGCGGCCGCATGATGCGTTCCTTGGCCGCATGGTATTCCGCCTCATGCAGGCGCAGCATGTTGGCAACGGCCTCACCTTCCAGAGTGTAGGCACCGGCGGCGGCCGCGCGATGTGCCGCCACCTGGTCCATGACCTCGTTCTCCAGCAGCGTCAGCGCGTTGGACTGGTCCTCGGATTCAAACAGTTGTGCCACTTCGGCATCCGTCAGGTTGACTTCCGCCAGCAAGTCACGAAGCGAAACGGGCTCGCCAAAGGCGGTCGGACGCTCCCCCGTGGACAGCACGATGTCCCAGTAGGGAATTTCAAAGTACTGCTCCGGCCGCGGCGCCTCCCCGTTGCGGATGGCCAGGATTTCATCGAAGTATTCCCGGTAGACCGGGTCACCGGTGACGGCATGGAGACGCGCCATGCGCGTCAGATCGTCCGAAGTCTGGCGCAGGCCGATGGCCAGCCTGTTGGCCGCGTCACCCGCCTGCATGTCGCCGCGAAAGGCATTGGTCATCCGCCAGGAGAAAAACAGCGCCAGCAAAATCAGCACCAGCAATACGAGAAGCGCGCCGCGGGACCTCAATACTTCAGCCATGATCCATCTCCCCACCGGCAGGCAACGCAGCGGCCGCCGGCCGGACAGGCTGTACAGCGCCACGAACGCGACCGCGCCCCGTCCGCAACCCTTGCCGAACCTGACAGTAATCTAACATTTTGCTGCGATTGCGCCAACATTACTTATCAATTCCTGGTATATGGCGGCCAGGCAGGCCAGGGGCAGGCAGAACAGGGGCAGATTCCCCGCCAGCCGCGGGCGCTTCGCGCCCGCAAGCGGGTCGGCGGCGGAAGTTATCAGAAATTGTCGACTGTTATCGGGTTGTCGGGGCGCGAGCGGCGCAACAGTCGTCGGCCGTCACGCCCCGTCTGCAGCCCGGCCGCTCAGCCGCCCTTCACCGAGCCCGCCAGCAGGCCGCGCACGAAGTAACGCTGCAGCGCGAAGAACACGATCAGCGGCACCACGATCGAGACGAAGGCGCTGCTGGTCAGAATCTCCCAGTTGTCGCCGCGCGAACCCAGCAGCTCGCGCAGTTGCGAGGTCATCACAATCTGGTCGAGGTCCTTGCTGAGGAATACCAGCGCCACCAGCAGGTCGTTCCATACCCACAGGAACTGGAAGATGGCGAAGGATGCCAGCGCCGGCATCGACAGCGGCAGGATCAGACGCGTGAAGGTCTGGAAGTGCGAAGCGCCATCGATGTGCGCCGATTCGATGATCTCCTTCGGCAGGCCGGCGATGTAGTTGCGCAGCAGAAAGATCGCCAGCGGCAGGCCGAAACCGGTGTGCGCCAGCCAGATGCCCGGGTAGGACTTGGCCTCGAAGAAGGGCAGGATGTGCGAGACCTGGTTGTACATGCGCAGCAGCGGAATCAGCGACATTTGCAGCGGCACCACCAGCAGCCCCACCACCACCGCGAACAACAACTGCCGGCCGGGAAACTCGGTCCAGGAGAAGGCGTAGGCGGCGAAGGCCGCGATCGCAATCGGGATGATGGTCGAGGGGATGGTCACGGTGAAGGTGTTGATGAAAGCCTGGTCGACCCCCTCGGAGGCCACGATCTCCCCGTAGTTTGCCAGGGTAAATTTCGGCGGCACGGCCGCCCGAAAATAGATGCGCCGCCCGCGACTCATGTCGAATTCGACCGGAGAGCGCAATTCGTAGCGCCCGTCGGCCTGCACCGTGAGCGTCACGCCGTCGCCCAGATCGGCGCTTTCGCCCGGCGCATAAACTTCCGGCTCAGTCGAGCGGATGCCGAAGGCCAGAATCTCCTTCTCGCCCGGTTGAAACACCTCGCCGCGGATGAACCAGGCGCCGTTTTCCTCGACCTGGTCCTCGTCCGTGCCGGTGCGCGCCGCCTCGCCGCGCTCGGTGACGCTCAGCGCCGTCCACCAGCCGGAGAAGGACAGCAGGTCCTTGTCGCGGAAGGAACTGATGAACAGGCCGAAGGTCGGCAGGGTCCAGAGCACCACGATCAGCAGCAGGGCCAGGCGCGCCAGCAGGGCGCCGGGCGTCATGTTGACCAGGGGCAACAGCGGGCCGGTGTCGCCGACCTTTTCCATTCTGACGCTCATCGCATGGCCTCCTCGCGGTTCATGCGCCGGATGTTGACGACCATGATGGGCACCACGGCCACCATAATCACCAGCGCCAGGAAACTGGCGTAGCCGGTGTCGAAGGCGCGGAACATCTGGTCGAACATCAGGTTGGCCATCACCTGCGTGTTCCAGTTGCCGTTGGTCATCGCCAGCACGATGTCGAAGACCTTGAGCACCGTGATGACGATCGTCGTCCAGACCACGAAGATCGTGCCCATGATCTGCGGCACCATGATGCGGAAGAAGGTCTGCACCTCGTTGGCGCCGTCGATGCGCGCCGCCTCCAGGGTCTCTTCCGGCACGCCGCGCAGCGCCGCCGAGAGCAGCACCATCGCGAAGCCGGTCTGGATCCAGACCAGAATGACCATCAGGAAGAAGCTGTTCCAGAAGGGAATCTGCAGGACGTCGACCGCTTGATTGCCGCCACTGGTGTAAATCGCGTTCAGAAAGCCTATATCCGGGTTGATGGCGTAGACGAACTTCCAGATGACGCTGGCGCCGACGAAGGAGATGGCCATCGGCATAAAGATCAGCGACTTGGCGATGTTGCCCCAGCTGACGCGGTCGGCCAGCACGGCGATCAGCAGACCGAAGATCACGCTGAAGGAGGGCACGACGATGAGCCACAGGATGTTGTTGCGGATGGACTCCAGAAAGCGGCTGTCGCCGATGGCGCGTCCATAATTCGCCAGGCCCACAAAGGCCTCGCCATCGCTGTCGAAAAAGCTCAGATACAGGGTTTGCAGGGCCGGATAAACGAGGTAGATGCCGAGAATCACCAGCGCCGGCGCCACAAAGAGCCAGGGGCGGATGCGTTCGCGCTGCTTTTCACGGCTTTGAAAGACCCCGTCCACAATGCCCCTGTCGGGCAGCAGGCGGTCCAGCAGCCAGTTGCTGCCATAGAAATAAAGCAACATCAGGCCAACGCCGAAGACGATGGCCACTATGGCGTTGATCAATCTTTCCACGGGGAAATCCTCCGGAATCTGGAGGCTTGCGGGGATGGCGACCGGGGTGGCGTTGCGCCACCCCGGTCCTCATTGTGCGCCCGCAGGAGAGCGGGCACGAAATTTACTTGATCGCGTCCCAGGCCGCCTGAATCTCGGCCGCGACGTCTTCAGCGGAAGCGCCGCTGACGAAGTCCACCATGCCGGTCCAGAAGGCGCCGGCGCCGATCGCGCCGGGCATCAGGTCGGAGCCGTCGAAGCGGAAGGTGGTCGCCGCCATCAGGATCTCGCCCTGGCCGCGCAGCGCGTCATTGGCGTAGGCATCGATGTTCACGCCAAGGTGCGGGGTCAGGAAGCCACTCTGGGCCATCCAGATCTCGTTGGCCAGCGGCGTGGTCAGATAGTCCAGCAGCGCGCGGGTGCCGTCGCTGTCGGCCGTGATGGCCCACAGGGTGCCGGCGCCCAGCACCGGGTTGCCCAGGTCCTCACCGGCGAAGGAGGGGAAGTAGAAGAAGTCCGCGTCCACGCCCAGCTCGGTGCCCTCGGGGAAGAAGGTCGGGATGAAGCTCGCCTGGCGGTGCATGAAGCACCTCGGCGGCACGGTGAACATGCCGGCCGGGCTGTCGCGGAAGTCGGTGCCGGCCACGGCCGAGGCGCCGCCATCCACCCAGGCGTCGTTCTTGGCGAACATGGCAAAGGTGTTGAAGGCGTTGATGATGCGCTCGTCGGTGAAGGCGATCTCGTTGGTCACCCAGGCGTCGTAGACATCCGGCGGCTGCGTGCGCAGCATGATGTCTTCCATCCAGTCGGTGGCCGGCCAGCCGGTGGCGTCGCCGCTGCCCAGGCCGATGCACCAAGGGGTGCCGCCGTCAGCCACGATCTGCTCGCTCAGGGCGACAAGGTCTTCCATGGTCCCGGGGATGTCGTAACCGGCCTCGTCAAAGGCATCCGGCGAGTACCACACCAGGCTCTTGACGTCGACCTTGTAGAAGAAGCCGTAGTATTGCGGGTCGCCCATCGCGTCGGGATAGGTGCCCAGGTCCACCCAGGACTGTCCGGCGGCGTAATTCTCCAGCACGGCGTTTTGCAGGTCGTCGCCCAGCGGCACGAGGCCGCCCTGGCTGGCCACGTCAGCGGCGAGGCCAGGCTGCGGGAAGACCGCGAGGTTGGGCGGGCTGCCCGCCTCGATATCGATGATGATCTGCTGCTCGAAGCTGTCCGAACCGGCGTAGATCACGTCGGCTCCGGTCGCTTCCTCAAAGTAGGCGAAGACGGATTCGACCAAATCGCGGTCACCGCCCAGCCAGGGACCAAAGACTCGGATTTCCTCCCCGCTCAGGTCCATCATGGAAAAGTCGTCCAGATTCTCCCAGTGGAAGGGGCCCTCGCCAACCGGGAAGATCAGGTGTCCGTCAGCGCTGGCGAGGCTGCCGCCCAGCAGGCCGGCGACCAGAACAAGCGCCAGGGCGAAGGTAAAGGTCTTGCGGGTCATTCACTCTCTCCTTGAAACTATTCGTTTGCCAGGTCAGGCGGGCCGGGCGACAAGGGGACGGTAGAACGGGCCTCCGCCTTGCGTCTTCACTCCGCCGGAATGGTGTCCAATCGGGAGCCAGGCACGGTCCGCAGTGTGGCCCACGACACCGGCCGGAATGTTGAGGCCTGCCGCCGCTCAGTCTAGCAGCCCTGCCTGGCAGGCGGAAGTGCGAATTGCGGGCGATGCAACAACAAAAGGGGCGCCCGCCATGGACGCCCCCTGTATCGGCCTGCCAGGTGTTTCTAGCAGCCGAGGTAGAGCTGGAATTCGTAGGGATGCGGCCGCATGGCGACGGCGTCCGCCTCTTCCACGCGCTTGTACTCGATGTAGGACTGGATGATGTCCTCGGTGAAGACGCCACCCTTCAGCAAATAATCGTGGTCGTCCTGCAGGGCGTCCAGCACCGCGCCGAGGTTGCCCGGCACCACCGGCGTGCCAATGTCTTCCTCGTAGAGGTCGACGTCTCCCGGATCGCCCGGGTCGATCTGCTTCTCGATGCCGTCCAGACCGGCCAGCATCAAGGCCGGCAGGGCATAGTAGCAGTTGGCGGCCGGGTCCGGGAAGCGCACCTCGACCCGCTTGGTCTTGGGGTTGTTGCTGTAGACCGGGATGCGGATGGCGGCCGAGCGGTTGCGGTTGGAGTACACGAGGTTCACCGGCGCCTCGTAGCCCGGCACCAGACGACGGTAGCTGTTGGTGATGGGGTTGGTGAAGGCCAGCAGCGAAGCCGCGTGCTTCAGGACGCCGCCCATGTACCACATCGCGGCCTGGCTGAGATTGGCGTATTCGTCGCCGAAGAAGAGCGGCTGACCGTCCTTCCACAGGCTCTGGTGCACGTGCATGCCGGAGCCGTTCTCCTCAAAGAGCGGCTTGGGCATGAAAGTCGCGATCAGGTTGTGCTGCTGCGCGACGTTCTTGATCACGTACTTGTAGAGGCTGACGGTATCGCACATCTGCAGCAGCGGCTGGTAGCGCAGGTCGATTTCCGCCTGGGCGCCGCCACCGACCTCATGGTGATGCACCTCGACGTCGATCCCCAGCCCCAGCAGCATGGCGACCATGTCGGCGCGCACGTCCTGGGTCTTGTCCAGCGGCGGCAGCGGGAAGTAACCCTGCTTGATGGGATTCAGGTAACTCATGCTCGGGTCCGGATCGTCCGTGTTCCAGAAGCCCTCGTGCGAGTCGACCTCGTAGTAACTGCTGTGCTGGTCGATCTTGTAGCGCACGTTGCTGAACATAAAGAACTCGAGCTCCGGCCCGAAGTAGGCCGTGTCCGCGATGTCCGAGTTATCCAGATAGGCCTCGGCGCGGTGGGCCACGCCGCGCGGATCCCGGCCGTAGGGTTCTTCCTTCACGGGGTCGTACACGTCGCAGACGAAGGCCAGGGTCTTGCGCGTGAAGAAGGGGTCCAGGTAGGCGGTGTTCAGGTCCGCCCGCAGGATCAGGTCGGACTGGTCAATGCTCTGGAAACCGCGCACGGAGGAACCGTCAAAGCCAAAGCCCTCGGCAAACAGGGCGGCATCCGCGCCTTCAATGGGCATGCTGAAATGCTGCGTCATGCCGCGAATGTCGGTAAAGCGAATGTCCAGCTCCTCCACCTCGTTCGCGCTGGCCCAGGCCAGCAGCGCGTCGGCCGACTCCCGGGCTTCAGCGGGCACCGTATAATCCATCATGCTCTGCTCCTCTTTGGCAAATTTGCCCAGACTTTACGGGACGGCACCATTATAGACAAGGGTCAGGCAGCGGTTAGCGATAATGTTGACAAAATGCGCCAGCCCTCACTGTTAACTTTGGCCAGGAACCCTGTCGTGGACCTCGGGGTTTGCATCGCGCATTTCGTGGTAGACTTCAGCCCCGGTCCAAACTACGATCGGCCAGGCGCCAAAGCGCAGCACGTCACCCAGTCGGGGCCGAAATGCGGGCCAGGTCAGAGAAACAGGAGGAGATATGCGTCGTCTTATGTTTTTGGCCATCGCCCTGGCCCTGCTTCTGCCGGTCGCAGCCGTTTCCGCGCAAACCACGCACACGGTGACGCGCGGCCAGACCCTGTATTCCATCGCCCAACGTTACGGCATCACGGTGGCGGACATCCTTTCGGCCAATCCATGGATTGGCAGCGGCAACGTCATCCACGCCGGCAACCAGCTGGTCATCCCGGTTCCCGGTCAACCGGCGGGTCCCGCCCCGCAGCCCGGCCAACCCGCGCCGGCAACCCAGGAAGTACGGCACACGGTGGCCCCCGGCGAATACCTCAGCCAGATCGGCCAGCGTTACGGCGTCTCCTATATCGATATCATCAATCGAAACAACATCAGCAATCCGGACGTGCTCCACGTGGGCACCGTGCTGATCATCCCTGGCGTCGTCGCCGATACGACGCCGCCCCCCGGCCCGACAGGCGAGCAACCGCAACCCTCCAGCGAAGTGCGGCACACCGTCGCACGGGGCGAGTACCTGGGCCTCATCGCCGAACGTTACGGCGTGCTGGTGGCCGACATCCTGCGTCGCAACAACATCTCCAATCCCGATCTCGTTTACCCCGGCACCGTGCTCATCATTCCAGGCGTGGTCGCCGCCCCGGCTCCCGCTGACGCGCCGCCGGCACCGGTGAACGTGCCGGCGATCGGCGGCGGTTTCGCCCTGGGCGGGCAGGCGCTCAGCTTCGCCTGGCCGCACCACATGCACGCCGCCCGTATGACCTGGGTCAAGCGTCAGGTGCGCTACCACGCGGGCGACAACGCGGCCAACGTGCGCGGCGTCATCGACCAGGCCCATGGCGCCGGCTTCCGCGTGTTGCTCAGCGTCGTCGGTGAGCCGGGCCAGATGGCGGGCAACCCCTCAGGCTACATTTCGGAATTCGCCAACTTCCTCGGCGGCGTGGCGTCGCTGGGGCCGGACGCCATCGAGGTCTGGAACGAGCAGAACATCGACCGCGAATGGCCCGGCGGACAAATCGGCCCGCAGGCCTATACCTCCATGCTCAGCCAGGCCTGGAACGCCATCAAGGGCGCCAACGCCAACGTGATGGTCATCAGCGGCGCGCCGGCGCCGACCGGCTACTTCGGAGGCTGCAGCGGTGGCGGTTGCGACGATTTGCCCTTCATCCGCGGCATGGCCGCGGCCGGCGCTGCCAATTACATGGACTGCGTCGGCATCCATTACAACGAGGGTATCCTCAGCCCCGACGCCCGCAGCGGCGACCCGCGTGGCAGCAGCGGTCATTACACGCGCTACTACTCGCGCATGTTCGAGACCTACGCCTCCGTCTTCCCCGGCAAACCGCTCTGCTTCACCGAGATTGGCTACCTTTCCGGCGAGGGCTACGGCCCGCTGCCGGCCAGTTTCGCCTGGGCCGCCAACGTGACCGTCGCCAACCAGGCCGCCTGGCTGGGGCGCGCCGTCACCCTGGCGCGCAACAGCGGCCGCGTACGACTCTTCATCGTCTGGAACGTCGACGCCACCCGTTACGACTCGGACCCTCAGGCCGGTTTCGCCATCGTGCGCCCCGGCGGGGACTGCCCCGCCTGCGGCCACCTGGCAGCAGCCATGGCCTGAGTCTCTACACCCGGGCAAAGCACCCGGGCAGTATCCACTGCAGGGCGCTCCCCAGCGGGGCGCCCTGTTGCTTCAGGGGGTGTGCGCCGCCGCGGACCGGCCCAGGGTGGCCAGTAACAGGGCCAGGACGGCCAGTGCCAGCAGGATCAGGCCGACGGAGCGCCAGCTGCGCGCGCCGCGAATCATGCCGATGATGATGTGGCCGACGGCGAACACCAGCATCAGCGTGCAGAGGACCAGTCGCTGGTCCGTTACGGGGGCGGTCGCGGGCGCGTCCATCGCCTCAGGTTCCGGGCCCCGTGGCAGTTGGAAAGCTCACCTGGCCCGCCCTATGCGCCCGGCGTCGGCGTGGGCAGGAGGACCTGCGCCTGCTGCACCAGAAAGCCAAGGCGTTCGCTGAAAATGGTCAGGCTGGTGAGGATGGCCGCCCCGTAGATCGCGCCGAGGGTGACGACGATCACGCCCTGCCCCAGCACTGCCAGCAACTGGATGTGGCGCCGGCGCCGTCCCGGCCCTTGCGGCGCCCGTCGCGCCTGGTACTGAAAGTACACCAGCGTGCAGATCACCCCGGCCGGCAGCAGGATGCTGTCGAGGTTGCCCGCCACGACTCCCTCGCCGGTGTCGAAGAGCAGCGGGATCAGGGTGCCGTTGATGGCGCCGTCCAGCGCCACGGCCGTGCCCACCCCGATGAGCAGGGCCAGCGCCAGGCGGCTCAGCCCGTCTCCGCGCGCCGACCAGGAGCGGACCAGCAGCAGCAGGCCGACCAGTAAGGGCGCAGCGCCCAGCGTCAACTGCTCCGGCGTCGCGTTGGGGGCGAGCAGGGTATCGTGAATCCAGGGGATCAGGATGCCATCCCAGATGACGATGGCGCTGTAGCCGGCGGCGACGCCGGCGAAGATGAACACCGCCAGGCGATAAAGAAAATTGTCGCCCAGCAAATAACTGAAAATCATCAGGGTGAGGAGAAAGGACGCCCACAGACCGATCTGTTCCACGCTCGCCATCTCAGCCCCTTCTGCCACGGCGCAGCGCGGCGCTGCCCATGTTGCCCAGCGCCCCCAGCGCAATCATCACGATGCTGAGCGCCAGACCGATGTGGATGGAAGACTCGCGTTCCGCTGCCTGCAGAATCGTTCCGGGACGGTCGGCAGGCCCGGCGTCGCCGGGGGCTTGCGCCGCCGTTCCGCTGAGCGATCCGGCAGGCAAAGTGGTTGCTGTCGCCCCGGGCGTTGCCGTGGGCTGTGGCGCCGCCTGCGCCGGCACGTCGCGGATATCGACCGGGCCCAGATCCAGGCTGGCGGCGGGCAACCAGCCCCGCAGACCGTCATTGGTCTGCAGAAAGAGCCAGCTGGCGGCGGCGTTGCGCAGCAGCACCTGCACGTTTTCGCCGGGGTTGACGATTCCGAGCAGCGCACCGGCCGCATCCGCGCTGTCCCGCAGGGAGAGTTCACTGGCCCCCGCTCGCACTGTGCCCAGGAAGATGCCGGGCGTCGCCGTGGCGACCGCCGGGGCCTGCTGACTGTCGGCCGCGGCGTTGGCCAGCGCCTGGGCGCCGGCCAGCGGCGTCGCCGTTTCGGCAGCGCTCCAGTCCCCCGCGCCGGCCTGGTTGACGGCGCGCACCTGGAATTCCCAGGCGTCGCCGTTCGTGAGCCCGGTCGCAGTGTAGGTGGTCACGTCCGCGGCGGTATCCGCGCTGCGCCACTCCTCCGTACCGGTACGCCAACGCAGGCGATAGCCGGTCAGCGCGGAGCCGCCGTCGTCGGCCGGCGCGCTCCAGCTGGCCTCCACGCTGGCGTCTCCGGCGGTCAGGGTGAGCGACTGCGCTTGCGACGGCACGCTGCGCGGCACGTCCGTGATTTGCCTGCTCCAGGGGCCGTCGCCTTCGGCGTTGCTGGCGCGCACCTGAATATCGTAGGCCGTGCCATTGTCCAGCCCGGTCAGGGTGTGGGTCGTGTCGCTGCCCGTGAGCGGCACCTCCACCCAGGTCAGGTAAGGCGTGGAGAGATGACGAATGGTGTAGCCGGTGATCGGGGAGCCGCCATTCGAAAGCGGCCGGTCCCATTCCAGTTCGATACTTTCATCAAGGCTCAGGGCCCGCAGGTTGCGGGGCGCCGAGGGCGGTCCCACGCTTACCTCCAGTTGCTGCAGCAGCATGGAGTCGTAGGTCAGCGCGTCGTGAAAGCCGCTGATCGTGCCGCTGAGGGCCACCCTCAGCCAGGGGCGCGCCAGCGGGACGGCGGCCTGGCCTGTCGCCGCCAGCATGTCACTGCCCGCCAGCGGCGCGATCTGCTCCGCCCACTGGCGCAGGTCTTCCGGCCGCTCGGCGATGACGAGCACGCGCGCGAAATCGCCCAACTGGCGAATGTCCAGACCAGTCGCGCTCCCGCGCAGGTCCATGGCCAGCTGCTCCCGCAGATTCATGCTCAATGCACGCAGGCCCGCCAGGTCGCCGGCCAGAAAGCGGGTCACAAACCAGTCCGCGTTGGGGACCAGGTCGACGTCGCGTTGCAGCCGTGTGGCCAGGGACGACCCCGCCTGGCCCAGCTGCGTCAACATTTGTTCCGTGCGCAACAGGGTCACCGGGTAGCGGCTGACGACAATCGGCACCGCCCGGCGCAGCAGGATGTGCCGCAACAACACACCGGCGACCGTATCCAGTTCGCCGGCGGCGGTCGGTCCGTATTCCATACCCACCAGCACCAGATCGCCGGGAGTCAGGACGTCCAGGCTCTCGTAGAGCGTCTCCTGCGGGCTGCCCGCGACGAATGTCGTCGGGGCGCTTTCACCAAAGCGGGTCTGCACGCCCGTAAAGGGCAGCAGCATCCCGGTCACCAGCAGCAGTGAGAGAAAGAAACGCTCACCACCCACGCGCAGGCGACGGCGACGGCGGCGACGGCGGCGCGGAGCGCTGCTGGCGGCGGCTCCGGAGGCTGGCACAAAGACATTGGGCACCGCCGAGGGATCGCGTCGCGCCAGCTGGTCACTGCGCGCGCGCAGGCGGCGCAGGCGGCGCGACAGGCGATTGAGCGGACGGTCCCGCAATTGTTCCAGCAGGGACAGCAAGGGCGACGACGACGAGGGATCCCCGGCCCAGGCGGGCGGCGGGTCTCCGCCAGGCAACCAAGGATCGTCGCCGGAACCCTGCCCGTAGTACTCACTCATCGCGCCCGCTCCGCAGGCTGCGGTCCTGGCCGATGAGGACCCGCGCGCCGACGACGATGGTGGCCAGAGCGATCCCGAGCAGGATGCCGCGCGCGCCGGCATTCACCGGCACGGCCAAAAGCCAGTCTCGCAAGGGGACCAGGGGCGCCAGTTCGGGCAGCGGCAGGGCGGCCCCCAGCACCAGCAGCACGGTCAACACAAAGAGCGAACCCCAACCGTTGACGCGCAGGGCCATCACGCGCCAGGCGCCGTACACCAGGCCGAAGAGCAGGAGACCGGCCAGCGAGGACTCGACCGTGACCTGCACCTGTTCCAGCAACAGTACGCGCCATTCCGCGCCGGTCGTGAGCAGGTTTTCGCGCTCCAGGTAGGTCAGGCCGATGACGATCGCCGCGCTGAGAAAGAGAACGAGGCTGTAGCCGCAGCCGGTATCGCGTCGGCCGCTGCGCCGCAAATGCACCAGCAGCAGGTTCATGATGCCGATGATGATGGAGACGGCCACGCTGATCGAGAAGACCTGCAGCAGCGTCGCGCTCCACTCGCGAATCGCCGGCTCCCAAGTGGCCAGCACGCCCGCCAGCAGCACGGGCTGCCGTTCCAGCAGCAATCCGGCCAGCGTCACCAGCGCGGTGGTGAGCGCCAGCAACACCGCGAGCATGGTGAAGAAACTGCGCATCATGCCGGGGCGGCTCCCCCGCTGTTGTAGGCCAGAAACACCAGGGTCAGCAGCGCCGCGATCAGCAGCCAGCGCAGGATGTCCTGCATCACCACCGCCGCCTGGTTGGCGGGCGTCGGGTGCAGCCAGGCGCCGGCAAAGTAGAGCTCCTCCCCGATCAGGGGCTCGTCAGCGCTGGCCCAGGCGACGGCCTGTCCGTCCAGCTGGTCGCTGGCGGCCAGCAGGGGCTGGCCGCGCCGCGCCGCCGCGTGGCTGACCAGGGCCAGTTCCGGCCCGAAGCCGCCAACCAGCACATTGGCGCCGACGTATTCGCTCGACATCAGGGCGCTGGCTGCGCCGGCCCAGGCCAGTGACCGCGGGCCGTCCGGGAACCAGCGCAGCGTACCGGCCTGCATGCTGCCGGCGAAGCCGCGCGCGCGCTGGGCCCGGCGCAGGACCTCGTAGCCAAGGGGGATCATGGTGCTGTCGCTGGTCGTCAGGATGACCGGCCCCTGCGCCAGACGGGCCGCCTGATAGAGCGCTTCCGCGCTCGCCAGCGCCAGCAGACTGTCGCTGCCCTGCAGGCCGGCGCCGCCGCTGGAGAGATGCACCGGTTGCCCCTGCGCGGCGGCCTGTTCCAGCATGCCGGGCAGGGCGCGCCAGGCGGGCATCACCCGCAGACTGCGCGCGCTGCGGCGGCCGACGGCGAAGGACGACAGGCCCAGGCCCAGCGCCACCAGCAGCGGAAACACGATACTGGCGTTTTCCTGCAAAAAGCTCAGAAAGGGGTCAGGCGAGGCCATCAGCGCCCGCTTTCCAGCATCTCACGCAGGCGTTCGATGCCATCCGGCTCCTGCAACAGCCTGGCCAAATGCCCGGTCAACTCCGCGGCGCCGAACAGGCCGCTGAAGGGCTGTGCGACCCACAGGAACTGCGCGCCCGGCGCACCCAGCGGTTCCAGGACATCCAGCAGCAGCAAGGTGGGGCCGTCCAGACCGCGCGCCTGCAACTCGCGTATCCAGTCCTGCCCGGTCATGCGCCGGAGTATAGCACAGCCACCCCGGCCACAACATCAGGCGCCGCCTCGCATTCGCCGGCGCCTGACAGCATAATGGCCGGCATCGACCAGCCACCCTGGCGGACCATGCCGCGCAATCTTCTCTTCGTCAACAGCTACAAAAACCTCGGCGGCGGCGAGACCACGATGCTGACGCTCGCCATACAACTGGCGGCATCCGGCTGGAACCCACATTTGCTGGTCCCGGACGCCGGCGAGTTCAGTGCTGCCTGGGAGGCACGAGGCTGGCCGGTACACATCGCTTACTGGCGCGCCGCCAATGTGTATTTTGTACCGGCGCTGTGGGGCCTGCTGCCCGGATCGCGCCGGATGGAAGCCGTCCTTCGCCAGGAAAGGTTTGCGGCAGCTTACTGCGAGTATCACGGTTTACCCCTGCTGTTGCCCGCTGCCTCACGCGCCGGCGTCCCGGTCCTGTGGATCTGCACGGGCTGGCGCTTCCGGCCACGCCCCTGGCAACGCGAATTCTTCCGCCGGCCGGCGGCCACTTTCGCCGAGACGGGCATGATTCGCGATGGCTTCCTCGGGGAGCCACCTTTCATGCCTGTTGAAAAGGTAGAAATACTGAACCCGGGTGTGGACTGCGAGCGTTTCCGTCCACGTACGGATAGCGCGACCCTGCGCGCCGGGCTTGAGGTCGCGCCGGAGACCCCGCTGGTCGTCCTGCTGGCGCGTTTCCAGAACGTGAAGGGGCATGACGTCTTTCAGGACATGGCGCGTCTGGTCGCCAGAGACATGCCGCAGGCGCAATTTCTGGTGGCTGGCAACAATCCCCACACGCGCAGCGACATCCGCTATCGGGAACAGATCCTCACCAGCGCCCGCAACGACCCGCTGCTGCGGGACCGTCTGCGTTATCTCGGCTTTCGCCCGGACACGGAGCGCATCATCGCCGCTGCCGACGTCGTCGTGTGCAGTTCCTGGTTTGAAGGCTACGGCTCGGTAATTGTGGAGGCCATGGCCAGCGGGCGGCCAGTGGTCAGCACCAACCGCGGCGGACCTTCCGAGATCGTCCTTGATGGCGAGACCGGATTCCTCGTCCCGCCCGGTGATTCCGCCGGCCTCGCACAACGCGTAACGCAGCTTTTGCGCGATGACGACCTGCGACTACGCATGGGTGCTGCAGGCCGCAGGCATGTCCTGCAGCACTTCACGGCCGGTGCCTACGCCCGTCGTTTCGAGCACACTCTGGAACGGGTGCTGGCGGCGGGGCGCGCTTGACAGTGCGCGCGTCTCTCCCCTATCATCGCGGGACTGCGATCCCGGCGAATGGCAGCCCAGGTGAACGACACTGCACGCCCCCTCAACCCGCGTGTGTTGCGGCTAAACGTCGGCGATATTACCGGCGCCGGTCCGGGTTATCGCCAGGAGGCCAGCCTCGACATCCCCGCCCTGCAGGTCTCCGGCGACCTCGTCCTGGCCTTCCTGCGCGGCCCCTTTCGTCTGAGCCGAACGCGCGAGGGTGTCCTGCTGCAGGGAGAATTGCTGGCCGGCCTGCGCGGCGAATGCGACCGCTGCCTGACCCCCACGCTGGCGGAACTGCCCCTGCAACTTGAAGAACTCTACAGTTATCCGGTGGCCTCCGGCGTCGAGTTCAGCATCGGCGAGGACGGCATGCTCGATCTGGCGCCCCTGCTGCGCGCCGAGGTGCTCATCGCCCGCGCGAGCGGTCTGCTCTGCAAGTCAGACTGCCGCGGTCTCTGCCCCCGCTGTGGCGCCAGTCTCAACGAAAGGGACTGCGGCTGCGAACTGGATGACGTCGATCCGCGTCTGGCGGCCCTGCGTCAACTGCTGGACGAGGCAGCCGCCACACAGGAGCCGGAGCGCGATTCGTGACGCGGGCGCGCCCCTGCCAGACGCCAGGCGTCTCCTGAAACCCTTTCCAACGGTCGCCGATCCCGTGCAACTGCCCGCCTTCGCCGGCTCGCGCCTGGAATTGCCGCCGGTGACGGATTGCGCGCAGCCGGGCTACCTGCTCACCTTGTGGCAGGCCGGGCCCCAGGAACTGAAACGCATCCGCGACATCTGCGATAACCCCCTCAGCGAGCCCGCCGCCCGGTCGGCCCTGCCGCTGGCGCCCAGGCAACCGCGCCACTTCAGCTAAAGACAAAGGTTTCCGTCACACAGCGTCAAGAGCCCGTATTCGCTACGCCTTGTTTTCCTTGCCTTCCGATTAACGTTTCCTCTTTGGCAAACGATATGTCACGAATTTGTTCGGAATCGGGATCCGCCGCCCAAAGCGACTTTACGCCCTGCGCCTCCCAGGCGACCATGAAGACAACGCGGTGAATTCAGGCGGGCGGAGGCGGGTGACCCGCTGACCGGCCCAGGCGCGACAGGCAGCGCCCGCCCGTCGGCCTGGCGTCTGTGACTTCAGCACCATAGAACAACGGATTGGTGTAGACTGGTCGGCCGTCTTGACATTGTCTCAAGTCAGACTGCAGATACGCGCAGTTGACACTGTTGCCTCCCCGCCCCCTTCACACTGCGTTTCGGGAGTGAGGCCAGGGGTTAGGGAGAGCCACCATGCGTCAACTATTGTTTGCGGGTCTGCTGCTTGCCGTGTCGGCGTTGGTGTTGCCCGGCCTGCTGCTGCCAGGCCTTTCGCTGGCCCAGGGCGACGTATGGCGCGGCATCCCCGTCGCGCCGGAGAACCGCTGCTCACCCTACGACCGCGACGACTACCCCTACTCCCAGTCCGTCGAATTGCAGATTATCGCGCGCGAGGGCGGCCAAATCTGCAGCCCCTACACCAACGAATGCTTCGAGTCGCGCTTCGATACCGATATCGAGCACATCATCGCCGTTTCGGAAGCGCATGACAGCGGCCTCTGCGCCGCCAGCGCGGCCACACGCGCGCAATTCGCCTCCGACCTGCGTAACCTGACCCTCGCCTCGCCGGCGCTCAACCGCAACCAGAAGCGCGCGAAGGACGCCGCCGAATGGCTGCCGGCGCTAAACCGCTGCTGGTTCGCCAACCAGATCATCAGCGTGCGCCGCGCGTATTCCCTGACCATCGACCGGCGCGAGGCTGACGCGCTGGAGCGCGTCCTCGCCAACTGCGACCTCGACCTCCCGCTGGATCCAGGCGCAACGCCGGTCCATGTCGTCAGCGCCGCCAGGGTCAACGCCCGCGCCTGCGCCGACACGAGCTGCGAGATCGTCACAACCTTCAGCAGCGGCCACGCGCTGGACGTGATCGAGGAGGTGGAGGGCGCCGCCTGGAATGACGACACCCGCTGGCTGAAAGTCAGCCATGAAGACGGCGAGGTCTACGTCCACGCCTCCCTGGTCCGGCTGGTCACGCCGACGCCCGTCCCCACGGCCACGCCTGTTCCAACGTCGACTCCACGCCCGGCAGTGTCCGTCAACCCCAACCAGGCGACCACCCCCTGGTACGTCGTCGCGCCCGCGCAGGCCAACGCCCGCACCTGCCCGCGCACCACCTGCAGCATCGTGACCAGCTTCGCCCGCGGCGCCGAAGTCAACGTGCTGCAGGCGGTCAGCGGCGAAACCGTCGGCGGCGCTTCAACCTGGCAGGCCGTCAAGCAGGGCAGCCAGGTGGTCTACGTCCACGGTCCGCTGCTCTCCCGCAGCCGGCCGGCGCCAACCAGCGTTCCCGCGCGGCAGGCGGGCTCCGGTCAGGGCCAGGCCAGCGTTCAGCCGACCGCCGTCACCGGCCCGCAGTTCACCTGCAACTGCTCAAAGTCCTGTTCGGCGATGGTCTCCTGCCAGGAGGCCTACTTCCAGCTGAACACATGCGGCTGCTCGCGCCGTGACCGCGACCGCGACGGCGTCCCCTGCGAGAGCATCTGCCCGGGCGGCTAGTGACCTGCATCTGCAAGGGATAACCACACATGCGCTTTTCGAGACGCGCTATCGTGCTGATTGCCGGCTGCGGCTGTCTGTTGTTTATCGCCTTCTGCGTTGCACTGGTGCTTCTGTTTTTCCTCTTCACGTCACAAGACAACAATGTCGCCACGGCCCCTCGCTCTTCCTTTCAGATCGCCACAGTTGTGTCTGCACCTGCCATCCGTGGCGGGTTCGCTACTCAGGTGCCGGTTCGCCCAACGCCTTTGCCAGTCCGACCTACCACGGCTTCCTCCCGTACTGTTGCAACTTCCCCGCGTACGATCGTCGCCATTGAGCAGTACATTACCGCGCAGGCAACAGCCAATGCGCGCGCCTGTCCGCGAACAAACTGCGTCATTGTTCGTGTCTTAAATCGTGGGGAAGCAATAACGACGGTTGGCGAAGTGGTGGGTGACAATGTCCAGGGAAACAACAACTGGACTCGCGTTTTGCTAAATGGTCGGGAAACTTTCGTCCATAGTGCGTTGGTCAGTCGCACCAGGCCGCAACCGCTGCCCGCTGAACAGGCACAACCAGTTCAGCAACAACCAGGACAAGGTTTGCAGGTCCGGCCGACATCGGACACTCGCAATGCTTACCGTGGCTTGAACTGCACAGAGATTCGTGATCGGCATGGTGACGGCAATTTCACTCCTGGTCATCCCGCCTACAATGGAAACCGCGACCGGGACCGTGACGGCATAGCCTGCGAACTTGGGTAAAGATCCCGCGCTGAACCACCTTGTCTGGCCCGACCCGCAACCCGCCCTCAAACCGGGGCGCCGCTTCGCGTAAGATAGCATTGCGTTCATCGCCGCATGGAGAGCTTGCCGTGATCCGCTTATTCGCAATTCTGCTGCTGGCGCTTGTCGGCGCCGGCGCGCTTCAGGCGCAGGACCGCTGGCTGGGCCTGCCGGTCACTCCCGAAGCGCGCTGCGCGCCTTTCGACGCCGCCGACTATCCCGTCCCCGACGCCACTGAGTCGCAGTTGCTCAATGACCGGGCCAGGTCCTTTTGCAGTCTCTACAACAACCAGTGCTTCATCGCGGAGCGGGACGTCGTGATCGATCCCGTCGTCGCTCTCACCGAGGCACACGACAGCGGCCTCTGCGCCGCCGACAGCGCGACCCGCAGCGCCTTCGCCGCGGACATCCGTAACCTGGCGATCGCCGCTCCCGGCCCCGATTTCAACAGGAAGGGTGAGCGCGCCGCCGCCGGGTGGCTGCCGCCGCAAAACCGCTGCTGGTTCGCCGAAACCGTGGTCAACGTGCGGCGGGCCTACAACCTGAGCATCGATCTGCAGGAAGTGGACGCGCTGATCGACGTGCTGACGCGCTGCATCGCGGCCGACCGCCTGCTGCCGCCCGGCGACTACGTCGTGACCGGCACGGACAACGTCAACGCGCGCGCCTGCCCCTCAACGAGTTGCGCCGTCGTCACCCGATACCTCGGTGGCCAGCTGCTGGAGGTCGTCGGGCATGTGACCGGCCTGCCCCTGAACGCTGACCCGCGCTGGCTCAAACTGCGCCACGAAGAGGCCGACGTCTACCTGCATGCCTCGCTCGCCGAGCCCTGGCTGCCCGATGTGACGCCTGCCGCGCCGGTCACGACGGACACACAGACCATCGGACGGTCAGCCGTCGTCGACCCCGCCCCGTCGCCGACCACCTGGTACGTCAATGCGTCGCGTTTTGCCAACGCCCGCAGTTGCCCGGACACCAGATGCAGCGTGGTCACCAGCTTCCGGCGCGGCGAGGCGCTGCAGGTCCTGCAACGCGTCACCGGCGAGTCCATCAACGGCATCGCCGACTGGCAGGCGGTGAGACACAACGACGACGTGCTCTACGTCCATGAGCCCCTGCTCTCGCGCAGCAAACCGGCGCCGATCCCGCCGACTCCGCTGCCACAGGCGGCGCCGCAGCAGGGGCAGGCAACGGGCCGTGTCAGCGCGCCGGCGATCGGTGGCGGTTTCGCCCTTGGTGGCCAGGCCCTCGGCTTCACCGCGCCGCAACACATGCACGCGGCGCGCATGACCTGGGTCAAGCGCCAGGTCCGCTATCACCGGGGCGACAACCCCGCGGACGTCAACTGGGTTATCGGCCAGGCCCGTGGCGCCGGTTTCCGCGTGCTGCTCAGCATCGTGGGCGAGCCCGGCCAGATGGCCCCCGACCCCGCCGGCTACACACGGGACTTTGTCAGCTTCCTCGGCGGCGTGGCAGCCCTTGGGCCAAATGCCATCGAGGTCTGGAACGAACAAAACATCGACCGTGAGTGGCCGAGGGGCCAGATCAGCGCGCAGGCCTACACCTCCATGCTCAGCCAGGCCTGGAACGCCATCAAGGCCGCCAACCCCGGCGTCATGGTGATCAGCGGCGCGCCCGCCCCCACCGGCTTCTTCGGCGGCGGCTGCGGCGCTTCCGGCTGCGACGACCTGCCTTTCATCCGTGGCATGGCCGCCGCCGGGGCCGCCAACTACATGGACTGCGTCGGCGTCCACTACAACGAAGGCATCCTCGGCCCCGACGCCCGCAGCGGCGACCCGCGCGGCAACAGCGGCCACTACACCCGTTACTACTCGCGGATGTTTGAAGTCTACGCCGCCACCTTCCCCGGCAAGCCGCTCTGCTTCACCGAGATTGGCTACCTTTCCAGCGAAGGCTACGGGCCGCTGCCGGGTGGTTTCGCCTGGGCCGCCAACGTGACCGTCGCCGACCAGGCCGCCTGGCTGGGACGCGCGGTGACCCTCGCGCGCAACAGCGGGCGCGTGCGCCTGTTCATCGTCTGGAACGTCGACGCCACGCGCTACGACTCCGACCCCCAGGCCGGTTTCGCCATCGTCCGTCCCGGCGGCGGCTGTCCCGCCTGCGCCTCGCTCGCGGCGGCCATGGGCTGAGCGCGCACTGTCCAGGGCGCTCCCCACGGGGGGCGTCCTGTTGCCTTGTCAGGGGTCTCTGCGCCTGTGGTCACCGGTGGCGGGCAGGTTGCGTCAGGCCGCGCCATGCTACAATCCGGCGGCCGGCCTTCAGCGGAGATTGACCATGAACAGCCCCTCAGACGCGCCCAGACCCGACGAACTCAACCAGCGCATCGGCGTGTTGACGCGCCGCGAGACCGAGGCGCGCATCCTCGCGCCGCTGGTCGACGCCCTCGGCGAGGAGTTCGGCCGCGAGCGGGTGCTGGAGGTGCTGCGCGCGACGATAATCAGGATCGCGCGCGAGCAGGGCGCGGCCATGGCCGAAGAGAGGGACGACCACGACCTTGACGCCTTCGCCGATACGCTGCCCGCCTGGCAGAAAGACGACGCGATGCGCATCGAGACCCTGCGCCAGGACGACGAGGCCTTCCACTTCAACGTCACGCGCTGCCGCTACGCCGAGATGTACCGCGCGCTGGGCATCCCGGATCTGGGCGCGCTGCTCTCCTGCAACCGCGACTTCGCGCTCATCGAGGGCTTCAACCCGGACGTGCAGCTGGAGCGCACGCAGACGATCATGCAGGGCGCGACGCATTGTGATTTTCGGTATTCGTTGCCTGGTCAGGAAGAATCCGGCGCCTCCTGAAATCCTGAAGTCTTTCGTCGCTCCCACCACGCCGAACCCGCGTCTTCGCTCCACTGAGACACCACCCTGAGGAGTGCGTACAGCCAGGCCTGCACTTCCCTAGTAACCGCCGCCACACCTGAGCCCCAACACCTCCCGTTTGAATACCGCGCGCGCTTCGGGTTATCTTACGGGGCATACAGCGGATTTATTCAGGAGACATGACATGGTCGAATCGATGGCTCTGGACTATTCGGCAAGTACCCAACTGGTCGACATGTTCCGCAGGCACCTGGAACTCTGCAAGGTGCATGCGGGCGAACACATCCTCATCCACACCGACCCGGGCAGCTACCCCCACTACGCCGCCGCCTACATGGGCGCGGCCATCCAGCTCGGCGCCGACGTCTTCCAGATCGTGCACCCCAACCGCGAGGAGAAAGCCGTCATCGACGCCTGGAAACGCGCCGACCTGGTCATCGACGTCTCCTCCGGCCCCCATGCCTACGGCCACATCATGCGCGAATCGATGGACAGCGGCACGCGCCTGCAGCGCATCGGCGTGGCCGTCAACACCATGCGCCGCCTCTTCCCCACCCAGGAACTGCGCGAGCGCGTTCTAGCCGGCAAGGCGCTCATGGCCAACGCCAAAACCATGCGCATCACCTCGCCCGGCGGGACCGACCTCACCTTCCACAAGGAGGGGCGCGGGCCGATGGGCATCTACAGCGTCTCCGACGTCCCCGGCCGCTGGGACATCTGGCCGAGCGGGATGGTCTGCTGCGCGCCGGAAGAACACAAGGGCGGCGGCGTCCTGGTGCTGTCCCCGGGCGATTACATGCTGGTGCTCAACCAGTACATCAACGACTACGTCTATCTGGAGATGAACGACGGCCGCATCACCGACATCAAGGGCGGCATGCAGGCCGAGTTGCTCAAGCGCTGGTTCGCCCAGTTCAATTCCGAAGACTCCTACCGCATCGCCCACGTCGGCTGGGGTTGCGAGAAGCGCGCCAACTGGCTGATCCCCGGCCAGGACAACGAGTGCATGTACGCCAACATGCAGATAGCTTTCGGTTCCAACATCGGCATCTTCGAGGGCGCGACCACGCTCACCAATTCGCACATCGATTTCCCCTGCCTCAACAACAGCTACTGGGTGGATGACATCCAGATCATGGAGAACGGCGAATTCGTGCTCGACGAGCTGCGCTACAAGGGCGACGTCGGCATCACCACGGAGACCGGCGGCACGCAGACCGGCCACGGCTCCCGTCCGGGCTGATCGGGACGAACAATGGCCACCCATAGCCAGCCCTTTGACTACGCGGCGCGCTGCCAGCGGGTGCGGGAGAGCCTGCGCGCCGCCGGTATCGACGCCCTGCTCGTCGGCCCGTCCAGCGATCTCTTCTACCTGATCGGCCTGAACCGGCCGCAATCCGAGCGCCTGACCCACTTCATCCTGCCCGCCGCCGCAGACGAGAGCCCGCGCCTGATCCTGCCCTCCTTCGAGACGGCCCTGGCGGAGCCCCTGGCGCATTTCTTCGATCTCGTCCCATGGGAGGAGACCGAAAGCCCCTTCGAGCTTTTCGCCGCCTCCCTGCCCGCGGCCCGCACCGGGCAGCCGCTGCGTCTGGCCGTCGCCGACCAGATCTATGCCCACTTCCTCTATCGCCTGCAGGCCGCCGCGCCGGATGCTGAATTTCTGCCCGGCGGCAATCTGCTCAACCCCGTCCGCATGGTCAAGGAGGCGCAGGAACTGGAATACCTGACCCAGGCCGGCGCCGCCGCCGACCGCACCTACATGGCCCTGCTGGAATTGCCGCTCCTGGGCATGAGCGAGGCGGAGGTCAAGCAGCAACTGATGGCGCTGCTGCCGCAACACGGTCACGACCCCGGCGCGCCCGCCGGCGCCATCGTCGGCGTCGGCGAGAACGGCGCGTCGCCGCATCACCACGTCGGACCGCGGCGTATCCAGGCCGGCGATGCCGTCGTCGTCGATTTCGGCAGCGGCGTGAACGGCTACTGGTCCGACATGACCCGCAGCTTCCACTTCGGCCCGCCTTCGGACGAATACCGCCGCGTCTACGACATCGTCAACGAGACCAACCAGGTGGCCTTCGAGGCCGTCCGGCCCGGCGTCACGGCGGAGTCGATCGATGCCGTTGCCCGCGCGCACATTATCGCCGCCGGTTATGAGGAAGGCATCCTGCACCGCACCGGCCACGGCCTCGGTTTCGATCTCCACGAGGCGCCCTACATCGTCCAGGGCGACACCACCGTCCTGCAGGAGGGGATGGTCTTCAGCATCGAGCCCGGCATCTACCTGAAGGGCCGCTTCGGCGTGCGCATCGAGGACATCGTCACCGTGACGGCCGACGGCGCGCGCCGCTTCAACCTCAGCACGCACGACCTGCAGGTCCTGTGATCATGGGCGCCATCGAACGCATCCTGGTGATGGGCGCCGGCCCCGGCGGGATGGCGGCCGCCGCCGCCCTCTCCCGCCGCGGTTACCACGTCCATCTCTACAACCGCAGCCCCGAACGGATCGCCGCCATCGTGGAGCAGGGTGGCGTGACCATCGAGGGCGACCTGGTCGGCGGGGACGAGGCCGGGGAGCTGGTGCCCCTGGCCCTCATCACCACCGATATCGCCGCCGCCATGGAGCAGGTCGAGCTGGTGCTCATCGCCGTGCCCGCCTACGGACAACGGGCGATGCTGGAGGCCTGCCTGCCTCATGTCCGCAGCGGCCAGATCATCCTGCTGCTGACCGGTTCGGCCGGCTCGCTGGAACTGGCGCCACTGCTGCGCCAGGCCGGGCACAGTCTCGACGACGTCCTGCTGGGGGAAACGGTCACCCTGCCGCAGTCGGCGCGCATGGTCGCGCCGGGCAAGCTGCGCATCCGCCTGCCCTCAAATTTGCGCTTCTCCGCCTTCCCCGGCCGCAATACCGGGCGGCTGCATGAACGCCTGGGCGAAACGCTGCGCCTGATCCCCAAGCCCAACGTGCTGGACCCCGGCCTCAACAACCCCAACTTCATGATTCACCCCGCGCCGATGCTGCTGAACTACGCCGCCGTCGAGCGCCAGGACGGGTACCTGTCCATCATGAACGAAGGGATGACGCCCGGCGTGTTGCGCCTGCTGGACGCCGTCGACGAGGAGAAAATGGCCCTGCAGCGCGAACTGGGGCTGGACGTCGTCTATATCGACGACCTCTACCGCGAGACCGGCAGCGGCCCACATGTCTACCGCGTCCAGGGCGAGCCCTTCAACCTGCGCGACCGCATTTGGGACCGCTACGTCACCGAAGACGTGCCCTACGGCTCGGTGCTCTATTCCGCGCTGGGGCAACTGCTGGACGTGCCGACGCCCGTCAACGACAGCATCAACCACATCTTCTGCGTCACGGAAGAAGAGGACTACTGGGTCACGGGCCGCAACGCCGACGCGCTGGGCATCGCCGGCATGAATCGCGAGAGTCTCTTGCACTACCTGGAGACGGGCGAACGCCTTTAGGGCGAGCGGCGACTGTGAGCGCCGTCGCTCTCAATCGAATGAAATGTGCGCCAGGTCCGGGTGGACGAAGCGCCCGTCTTCCGTGATCGGCACGCCATCCAGCGCGATGCTGTGCGCCAGGCCGTTGAAGTCGATGTGGGCGACGACGTCGTTCGTGCCGTCGCCGATGTACCAGGAGGTATCGCGCCCGAAGGCGATCTGGAAGACGCCGGGGTAAGACTCCGCGTCGCCGATGCCGCCGGTCGGCCCCGCCATCCGGCCCCAGTCGGCGCGCTCGTCGCAGCCCCAGCCGACGTGCGAAATGTGATACGCGCGCTCGTCGCCCCAGCTGGCGAACCAGTTGCGCAGCAAATGCGCGTCCAGCCCTTCCCCCTCAATGCGGGTGATGATTCCCTCCTCAATGATGAGGTCGATGCGGGTGGTCGCGTAGCGCCGCATGCCGAGAATGATGTCGCCGACGTCGATGACCAGGCGGCCGTTGCTGTTGGGGCGGTTGGCGCCGCCCACGACGACCGCCACCGACCAGTGGTCCCACTTGCCCGGCTGGTCCGCCGCGCCCCAGAGCCCGAAGGCCTTGCGCTCCGCCGTGTTCAGGACCAGGTCCGTCCCCGCCGGTGAGGTCGCCCGCAACTCTTTCGCCGCGGCCAGCAGGGCCTCGCAGCGCAGCACGCGGTCGCGCAGGGCGGGCAGCGGCCGCAGACGCGAGAGCACGTCCTCCGGCTGCGTCACCCGCAGGACGCGCACGCCCGCTTCCAGCGCGCTGACCCGCATGGGCCGGTAGATGCTGGTGCCGATCGATTCCAGGTCCACCACCAGATCGACGGCGTGCCAGATGTCCCACACCGGCCCGGAGAGGATGTCGCCGCCTTCCGTCGGCACTTCCAGCTGAAAGACATCCGCGCCCAGACCCTGCGCCGCTGCCATGGAGGCCTTGGCGTAGTGCATCGGCGTATGGTGATCGCAATAGACCATCACACGCTCGCCCTCGCGCAGTTGACAAAGCTCCAGCGTGTGCCGGAAGAGCGGGATCAGGTCCGTCAGCGCCCCGCCGGAATCGCGATACGTCCAGTGAAACATAAACCCTCCCCGCGCCACGTGTTGCGGCCAGCTCTTGTGCCTGAGTATAGTCGTTGCGCAGGAGCAGACCACAGGAGCGGCAACCGTGAAAAAATTTCCGCTGGATTACAGCGCCTCCACCGAGTTGATCCCCCTCTTCAAGCGCTCGTTCGAACTCTGCAACCTGCACGCGGGGGAGACCCTGCTGATCTACAGCGACACGCATACCTCGCCGCATTACCCGGCCGCCGCCCTCGGCGCGGCCATCGACCTGGGTGTGGAGGCCTTCCAGGTCACCGTGCCCACCACCGTGCCGGAGAACGACAAGGGCATCATCGCCGACATCTGGGCCGGCGTCGACATGGTGATCGACCTCGTCAGCACCGTCGCCCACGCCTATTCGCTGCTCAACGCGGCGGCGCTCGAAAACGGCGGCCGCGTGCTCCGTTGCGGCCAGCCACAGGACGTCCTGATGCGCCTGGCGCCCGATCCCGTCATTCGCCGCCGCGCCCTGGCCGGCGCCGACCTGCTGCGCGGGGCGGAGACCATGCGCGTCACCTCCGCCATGGGCACGGACCTCACCTGCAACGTCAGGGACCGCGTCGTGCTGGGCCTGTACAGCCTCGCCGACGAGCCCGGCCGCTGGGACAACTGGCCCAGCGGTATGGTCACCGTCGGCCCGGATGAATACAGCGCCAACGGCACCCTGGTGCTCGACGTCAACGACGTCATCCTGCGCCTGGGCCGCTACGTCACCTCGCCGGTGAAAATGACCATCCGCGATGGCCTGATCGTCAAGATCGAGGGCGGCCTGGACGCGCGTCTGCTGGAGGACTGGTTCTCCGCCTTCAACGATGAGACAGCCTACCGCATCGCCCACATCGGCTGGGGCTGCGAGCACCGCGCCGACTGGAATCGCATGGGCGCTTACCTGATGGAAGGCGCCGTCCAGGACCAGGAAGCCTTCTACGGCAACATGCAGATCGCCTTCGGCGCCAACACGGCCATCTTCCAGGGCCAGAACGTCTCGAAGGCCCACATGGACTTCCCCTGCCGCAACAAGAGCATCTGGCTTGACGACTTGCAGGTCATGGAAAAGGGGCAGTTCCTGATCCCCGAATTGCAATGACGGAGGGCGCAGCGCCCCTGCCCTACCGCCGCCTCAACCCGCCGGAGCGCACCCTCCTCGGCCCGGACCTCAGCAACGCCTCGCCGCGCGCGCGACAGGGGCTCATCGGCGTGCTCGAAGGCGCCAACGACCCCAGTTTCCTCGCCGTGCTGGACGAGGCCATCGCGCGCCTGCGCCAGCTCTGGCGCACGGAGAACGAGGACACTTACCTGGTCCCCGGCTCCGAGGAAACCGCCCTGGAGGCTGCCCTGCTGAACGCCCTGCAGCCAGGCGAGACCGCCGTCGTCGCCATCAGCGGCTTCTTCGGCGAGCGCCTGGCCGACGCGGCCGAACGCTGCGGCGCCCAGGTCGTCCGCGTCGTCGCGCCGGCGGGCGAAGCCGTCTCTCTGGAAGCGTTGCGGGAGGCTCTCGGCGCCCGGCCGACGCGCCTGCTGGCAGTCCTGCACGGCGAGGGCTCGACCGGCGTCCAGCAGCCATTGACCGGCCTTGGCGAACTGGCTCGCGAGCACGACGCGCTGCTGCTGGTCGATTCGCGCTGGACGATCAGCGCCGTCGACGCGCCCCACGACGAAGCGGGCATCGACATCGGCGTCGCCGGCAGCCAGAAAGCGATCAGCGCCTACCCCGGCCTGGGCCTGATCACCTTCAGCGCGCGCGCCGCCGCCGTCCACAATGCCCGCCAACAGCCGGTCGCCAGCCCCTCGCTGGACCTGGCGCAACTGCGCCGCTTCCGCGAGGAAGAACGCGCCGCCCAGACCATGCCGGCGCCGATCGTCTACGCCCTCACCGAGTTGCTGCAGCTGATTTCCGAGCAGGGCATGGACTATCGCGCGGACCGCATGGTCAACCGCCGCGATGCCCTGGTCGCCGCCTTCGCGGAGCTGGGCCTCTCCGTGTATGCGCAGCCCGGTTTCCGCCTGCCGACAGTGACGGCCTTCAAGGTGCCGCAGGGCGTGGACGCCGACGCCATCCGCCGGGCCCTGCTGACCCCCTACCGCATCGACATCGGCGGCGGCCTGGGCGACCTGCGCGGCCGCGTCTGGCGCGTCGGCATGCTGGGCCATTCCGCCCAGCCGACCTTCCTGCTGGCGCTGGTGACCCTGATGGAAATCTTGCTGGAGGAGGCCGGGCAGCCGATTCGCGAACGCGGCGCGGCCGCGCGCACCCTGCTGGCTCAACTGGACTGATCCGACACAGAGGGGAATGGGAATTCATGAAAATCACGCATGCGGAACTGATTCTGACCAAAATTCCGACCGTGCGCACGCACCGCATGTCCTTCGCCACCACCAGCCACCAGGAATGCGTATTCCTGCGCCTGCATACCGACGAGGGCATCGTCGGCCTCGGCGAAGCGCCGCACATGGCCGGTTTCTCGGGCGCCGGGGAGACGCAATTGACCGTCGCGCTGCAGCTGCGCGAGCGTTTGCTGCCCGCCATTTTCGGCAAGGACCCGCGCGAGATCGAGGCCCGTCAGCTGGACATGGACCGCGCCCTGCCCTGGAACCCGCGCGCCAAGAGCGCCGTCAACATCGCCCTCTACGACATCGTCGGCAAGGCCCTTAACACGCCGGTCTACAACCTGCTCGGCGGCCTGTACCGCGACCGCATCCCGCTCAGCTGGTCGATTCCGATCACGGACCACGACCACGCCGCCGAAGACGCCGAAACGGCCCTGTCGCGCGGCATCCGCATCCTCAAGATGAAGACCGGCCACGAAGACCCCGACCACGACATCGAACGCACGCGCCGCGTCCGCAGCGTCGCCGGCGACGGGATTCGCCTGCGCGCCGACGCCAACCAGGCCTGGGACGTCAACACGGCCATCTACGTCATCAACGCCCTCGACGAATGCGGCCTGGAATTCATGGAACAGCCGGTGAAGGCCTGGGACCTCGACGGCATGGCCGAGGTGCGCCGCGCCACCAGCGTCTACATCATGGCGGACGAGGGTGCCAATTCGCCGCGCGACGTCTTTGAGCACGCCAGGAAGCGCGCCTGCGACCTGATCAGCGTCTATATCAACAACGGCGGCGGCATCATCAGCGCCAAAAAGATGGCCATCGTCGCCGAACCGGCCGGCATCGGCTGCTACGTCGGCGGCGCGCTGGAAGGGGCGATCGCCTCGCGCGCCTGCCTGCACTTCGCCGCCTCGACGCCCAACGTCACCTGGGGCTGCGAGATGGGCGGCCAGTTCCTGCTTGAGGCCGACCTCAGCGCCGAGCCCGTCCCCTTCGTGGATGGCGCGATGGTCGTGCCCCAGGGGCCCGGTCTGGGCGGGGACCTGGACCCCGACCAGGTCGCGCGCTACCAGAGCGATTCCTTTGAAGTCCACCCGGCCTGAGTCCCGCCGGATATCCCGCGAAAGGAGCAGCAGATGCGTTTCGGTTTCGGCTTCGTTCCCTCACTTCCACCGGCGGACAGTCTGCGCGTCGTCCGGCTGGGCGAGCGGCTCGGCTACGAAATGGCCTGGATCCCGGACCAGACCTTCTACCGCGATCCCTTCCTGGTGATGGCCCACTGGGCGCAGGCGACGGAAAACATCCAGTTGATGATCGGCGTCACCAACCCCTACACGCGCCACCCGGCCCAGGTGGCCCGCGCGATCGCGACGGTGGACGAAATGAGCGGCGGCCGCGCCAACCTGGGCATCGGCAGCGGCAACCGGCGCGAACTCCTGCTGCCGATGGGCCACGAGCAGGACGCCGCCGCGGCCCGCAGCCGCGAGATGCTGCTTCTCGTGCGCGCCCTCCTGCGTGGCGAGACCCTGCATCACGAGTCCGCCTGGGTCACCGCCAAGGACCTGCAACTGACCTGGACGCCGGAGCGCGCCGACATCCCGATCTACATCGCCGCCCGCGGCGCGCGCATGCTGGAAGCGGCCGGCGAACTGGCCGACGGCGGGGCCATCGGCGCCCTCGTCTCCGAAGACGGGCTGGACTACGCCTTCGGCGCCCTGGAACGGGGCGCGGCCCGCGCCGGCCGTAGCCTGGGCGATTTTGAAATCGTCAGCTGGGTGACCTGCCGCGTGGTCGATGACGAGGTTGCGGCCCACGAACGTCTCAAACCCTCCGTGGCCCACATCATCGGCGGCGCGCCGCTCTCGCTGCTGCGGGCCATCGGCATGGAGGAGGGCTACATCGCCGACCTGAAACGCGCCTACGCCGCGGGCGGCCCGGCCGGCGCCGCGCACCTGGTCACCCGGCGCGAGATTGACATGCTCACCATCGTGGGCAGCGCCGCGCGGGTGCGCGAGACCTGCCAGCGCCTGGCGGAGCGCGGCGTCGGGCAAATCGGCATCCTGCTCACCGGCGCCGACGCCGACAGCAATTGCCAGGTGCTGGAGCGCATCGCCCGCGACGTGATGCCGCACTTCCGCTAACGCGGAGACGTGAATACAGGGCGGCCCAGGGACCCAACGCCGCGCAAGACCCTGTCCCTCGCGCTGCAAATGGCCGCCGAGCAGACGCTGCTCTATGGCGTCATCCTCTTCGATGCCGTCGTTGCCGGGCAACTGGGCGTCGACCCGCTGGCGGCCCAGGTCGTCGTTGCCCGTCTTGTGGCGATGATAACGGTCCTCTTCCAGATAACCGCGATCGGCGGTTCGATCCTGGTGGCCCAGGCGGTCGGCCGCGGCGACGGGCAGGACGCCGGCCTGATCCTGCGCAGCGCCTCGCTGCTCTCCCTGTCCATCGGTTTCGCGCTGATGCTGCTGCTCCAGGCCTTCAGCCCGCAACTCATGTCCCTGATGGGCGTCTCCGGCGCGGTCGGGCAGCTGGGCACGCCTTACATGCGCGCGCTGGCGCTCGCCCTGCCGCTGCAATTCCTGCTCCTGAGCGCCAATGGCTGCCTGCGCGGCGCCGGCGATGCGCGTCGGCCCCTGCTGGTGATGGGCCTGGCCAATGGGCTGCATGTCGTATTGGCCCTGTTGCTGGCCCTGGCGCAGGGGGCCGGCCTGACAGGCCTGGCGCTGGCCCATTTCGTCAGCCGCGCCGCTGGCATCCTCCTGCTGGCCCACTGGCTCTGGCGCGGCACGGGCGTCCTGCGCTGGCGCGGCTGGCGGACCTCGCGGCGGACCATGCGGGACCTGCTGCGCCTGGGCACGCCGGTCGGCCTGGAGCAACTGGCGATACGCGGCGCGCAACTGCTGCAACTGCGCCTGGTGACCGAGCTCGGCGTGGCTGCCCTCGCCGCCTGGGCCGTAACAACCCACACTCTGGCCATCATCCTGATGCTGGGCCTGGGTTTCCTGCTGGCCGCGCTCACCGTCACCGGTCAATTGACCGGCGCGGGCCAGACCGAACTGATCTACCGCAGCGCCTGGCAACTGCAACGCCAGGCCTGGCTGGTCCTGGGCGGTCTGGCGCTGCTATTCCTTGCGTGGCCGGACGTAACCCGGCTATTCTCTGGCGATGACGTGGTGCGGGCGGCGGCCCTGCCGGGTTTGCGATTGATCCTGCTGGCGGTGCCGCTGGAGGCCATCAATCAGGTCTTGACCGGCGCGCTGCGGGGGGCGGGCGATACGCGTTACCCGATGTGGGTGACGATCGTCGGCCACTGGCTGGTCTCCCTGCCGCTGATCGTCCTGTTCACAAACGTCCTGGGTTGGGGGCTGAACGGCGTCTGGTCAGCGATGTTCCTGCAGATGCTCCTGCGGGCGCTGGCGACCGGCGGGCGCTTCTGGCGTCGCTACCACCCCAGGTACACGTCAGTATGACCTGTTTTGAATGAAGAGAGGAGATTCTGTATGTCCCATCGCGAACCCAACTATGCCATGTTCCCGACCGCGGAATATCTGGACCGCGTCGAGCGCGCGCGCGAACGAATGGACGCCCATGGCATCGACGCCATTATCATTACCGCCAAGGAAAATGGCATCTACTTCTCCGGCATCCGCACCATCGGCTGGAATTCCAAACACCGCCCGCTGGGCATCATCGTCCCGCGCGACAACAGCAAGCCCGTCATCAGCGTCGTCGCCGAGAGTCTCTTCGACGTCGCTTACCAGTCCTCCTGGATCGAGGAGGTGCGCCCCTGGGGCGGCTGGCGCATCGCCGACGCCGCGCCGGACCCGCTGACGGCCATCCATGACGCCTGCGAGCAGCTGGGCGTGGCCGACGGTACCATCGGCCTCGAGCTCGGCTACGGCCAGCGCATCGCCATGTCGCAAACGGACTTCGAAGACCTCACCGGCCGCTTCACGAAGGCCACCTTCGTCGACGTCGGCCCCCTGATGTGGGAACTGCGCATGATCAAGTCCGCGCGCGAGGTGGAGAAGCTGAGAAAGGCCGCCGACGCGACGACCCGCGCCTACGAAAAGGCCTTCGCCGAACTGCGCCCCGGCATGACCGAGCGCGAGCTGGGCAGTCTGCTGCTCTCCGAGATGGTGCTGCAGACCGGCGAAATGCCGGGCTTCATCATGGTGCGCTCCGGCATCGAGAAATACGGCATGGTCAACGTCGAGCCCTTCGAACGCCCCATTCAGCCCGGCGAACTAATCGTCGTCGACGCCGGCGCCAATTATCACTACTACTGGTCGGACTACATGCGCATGGCCTCCATGGGCGAGCCCAGCGCGGAGCAGCGCCGCTTCTTCGATGCCAACCTGGCCGCGCAAAGGGCCGGCGTCGCAGCCGTCAAACCGGGCAACACCATGAACGACGTCTTCTCCGCCTGTTACGACGTGCTGATGGAACACGACATGAAAGAGCACGTCCCCGGCCTGGAGCGCGTCGGCCACGGCCTCGGTCTCGACGTCCACGAACCGCCCTCGATCGCCAAAGGCAGCGATACGGTCATCGAACCGGGCATGGTGCTCACCGTGGAGCCGATCTTTTGGGACCGGCCGGACCACGTCGTCGGCAATTTCGCGATCGAGGATATCCTGCTGGTGACCGAAAACGGCAGCGAAACCCTCAGTGGCTTTCCCATAGAACTCTACATTGCGGACTGCTGATGAACGACTACGCAGAGTTCGCGGACCGCGCCCGACGTGCCCAGGCCGCCATGGCCGCGGCCGATTGTGACTGGCTTTTCGTCTCCCACTCGACCGACCTGCTCTACCTGATCGGCTTCACCAAGCGGCCCAGCGAGCGCCTGGCCCTCCTGCTTCTGCCGCGCGAGGGGCGCGCCACCATGGTCGTCCCCGGCTTCGAGGTGCAGATCTTCCAGCCCTACGCCAGTTTCTTCGACGTCATCGGCTGGGAAGAGACCGAAGACCCGGTGGCGAAGGTCGCCGACGTCGTCGGCGCCGGCGCCGGGCAGACCATCGCCATCGCCGACCACCTGCACACCGTCTTCACCCTGAGGCTGCAGGCCGCCCTGGCCGGGGCGCGCTACATGGAAGGCAACCGTATCCTGGCCAGCATCCGCATGATCAAGACCGCCGCCGAAATCGACCATCTGCGGGGAGCCGCCGCCAGGACCGAGGACGCCCTCGCGTCCCTCTTCGCCGAACCCGTCAGCGGCAAGTCGGAACGCGAAGTGCTGCGCTTCCTGCACAATGGCCTGACGGAACGCGGCCTCGAGCTCAGCGGCGGGGGCATCGTCGGCGCGGGGCCGCACAGCGCCTCGCCGCACCACAAGACGGGCGAGAAACGCCTGGCCGACGGCGACGCCCTGGTCATCGATTTCGGCGGCGGCTGGAATGGCTACCGCTCGGACTTGACGCGCAGCTTCCACGTCGGCGAGCCGGAGGAGGAATTCCGCCTCATCTACCGCATCACGCAGGAGGCGCAGCAACTGGCCTTCGAGGCGACCCGGCCCGGGATAACCACGGAGCAGATCGATTCGGTCGCGCGCGACTACATCACGGCACAGGGCTACGGGCCCGCCTTCATACACCGCACCGGGCACGGCGTCGGCATGGACGGCCACGAATACCCCTACCTGATTCAGGGGGATACGACCGTCGTCGAAGAGGGGATGGTCTTCAGCATCGAGCCCGGCATCTACCTGGCGGGCAAGTACGGCGTGCGCATCGAGGACGTCGTCGCCGTGACGGCGGACGGCGCCGAACGACTGAATCACTACCCGCGCGACCTGCAGATTGTGGACTGAAGCGGGCTGCGAGCGTCGCGCCTAAACCAGGCGGGGCATCACCTCGTCGGCGAAGCGGCGAATGGCGTCTTCGGAGTCGCTGATGTCCGGCGCGTTGACGAGGATGCCGATTTCATTGATCCCCTGCCCGATCGCCCGCTGCAGCTGGTCGGCGACTTCGTCCGCGCTGCCGATGGCCATCATGCGCCGGACCAGATCGTCGGAGACAAGGTGAGCGGCGCTTTCGCTGCCCCCTTCGCCGTAGACCGCCTTCAACTCGTCACGGAAACGATCCCCCAGGCGCAGGGCCTCAAAAACGCCCGGCGGCGCCCCGGCCAGGACGTGCGCGGCCATGGGGCGCGAGTGATCGAGCCAGCGCGCGGCGTCTTCGGTGATGTGGCAGGTGATCCAGATCATGCGGCCGATGTCTTCAAGACGGCGACCGCTCCTCTCCGCCCCTGCCGCCACCTGCCCCAGCGACCAGGCCAGCGCCTCTTCATCCAGCAGGGCGCCGATGACCGCGCAATCGGCCAGTTCGCCGGCCACCTGCAGCACCAGCGGGCCGCGCGCGGCCAGATAGAGCGGCACGTCCGGGTGCGGCGCCATCTCCAGTTCGACGCCATCGGCGACGAAGCAGTCGCCGCGATGGTTCAGCGTGTCGCCGCGCAGCAGACGACGACACAGGACCAGGGCCTCGCGGCAGTGGGCGGCCGCCCGCTCCTGTTCGCCCCCGAGCGGCAGGATGAGTTCGCGGCGGTTGCCCGCGCCATAGCCGAGGGCCACCCGACCGGGGCAATGGTCGTCCAGTGTGGCGGCCGCGCGGGCGACCTGCACCGGATGGCGCGTGAAGGGGTTGGCGACGCCGATTACCAGTTCGATGCGTTCGGTCTGGCTGGCGACGACGGCCAGGGTCACGAAGGGGTCCGGGAAGAAGGTCTGGTCGGGAATCCAGGCCGCGTCGTAGCCGAGGCGCTCCCCCAGTTGCACGAGCCGCGTGAAGTTGGTGATCGGCGCCTTGGGCTTGGCGCCAAAGATGAATTTCATGCCTGTTCCGTCCCCCGCAGTCTTGGGTCAAGCGCGTCGCGCAGTCCGTCGCCGAGCAGGTTGATGCACATCACGGTGATGAATATCGCCAGGCCGGGGAAGACGGTCATCCACCATTCGCCCGAGCGGATGTAATTGCGGCCCAGGCTGAGCATCGCGCCCCATTCCGGGTGCGGGATTTGCGCGCCCAGCCCGAGAAAGCTCAAACCGGCGGCGATCTGAATCGCGCTGGCGACGCGCAGGGTTCCCACCACGATCACGGAGGAGACCACATTCGGCAGAATGTGTTGCCACATGATGTGCCAGTGCGAGGCGCCCATCGCGCGCGAACTTTCGACGTAGATCTTGTTCTTCTCCACCAGGGTATCGCCGCGCACCAGGCGCGCGAAGGCCGGCATGCTGGCGATGCTCACCGCCAGCATCGCGTTCTGCAGCCCCGCTCCCAGGATCGTCACCACGACGATGGCCATCAGAATCGCCGGCAGCGTCAGCATGATGTCGAGAAAACGGCTGATGACGTCATCCACGCCGCCGCCGAAATAGCCGGCCATCAGGCCCAGCACCAGACCGATGCTGATCGCCGCGCTGATGGAGACCACCCCGACGCTGATGGTCGTGCGCCCGCCATGCAAGACGCGCGAAAACACGTCGCGCCGCAGGTCGTCCGTGCCCATCCAGTGCTGCGCGTTGGGGGACACGAGCAAATCGGCGCTGTCCTTGCTCTGTTCCAGGGGGTCAAAGGGGGAAATGGAATCCGCCAGCATTGTCAGCGCGATGATGATCAGCAAAATGGCGCCGCCCAGCAGGGCCGCCTTGTCCTGACGCAACTGACGGCGGATGAAATACCACTGGTTCTGCGACTGCCCGGCGCCCGCGTTGTTTTCCGGCAGGGTCTTGATGGCCGCCGGCCCGGCAGCCGGCTGTCCTGCGGAGGGCGGTCCCGCGGCCGGGCTGCGCTCAGGCATAGCGGATGCGCGGGTCCACGGCGGTGTACAGCATGTCCACGCCGAAATTGATGAGCACGAAAATCGTTGCCGAAAAGAGCGTCACGCCCTGCACCAGCGGGAAATCGCGATTGATGATCGCCGTGACGACCTCGCGCCCCAGGCCGGGGAAGACGAACACCGTCTCCACGATCACCGCGCCGCCCAGCAGATAGCCGAACTGCAGGCCGAGGATCGTCAACACGGGGATGAAGGCGTTGCGCAGCACGTGGGCCGTCAAGACCCAGGCTTCGCGCACGCCCTTGGCGCGCGCCGTGCGCACGTAGTCCTCCCCCAGCACGTTCAACATGCTGGAGCGGGTCAGGCGCGCGATGATGGCCACCGTCGGCGCCGCCAGCGTGATCGTGGGCAATATCAGGGTGATAAAGCCGCGATCGCCGACGAAGGGCCGCACCCAGCGCAACTCCACGCCGAAGACGTACATCAGCATCAGGCCGAGCCAGAAGGGCGGGATCGACACGCCCACCAGCGCGCCCAGCATCGTCAGATAGTCGTGGATCGTCTCGCGTCGAATCGCGGCGATGATGCCGGCCAGAATCCCGACCGGCAGCGCCAGCAGCATCGCGGCCACCGTCAACTTGAGAGTTGCGGGGAAGCGGTCCGCGATGATGTCGATCACCTGGGCGCGCTTGAAAATGGAGCGGCCGAAATCGCCGCGCAGGATGCCGCGGCGCGTGCCGTAGGAATCCGGGACTTCATCGCCGTCGGTATCCAC
Source organism: Anaerolineaceae bacterium (assembly GCA_026708325.1). Taxonomy (GTDB): domain Bacteria; phylum Chloroflexota; class Anaerolineae; order Aggregatilineales; family Phototrophicaceae; genus JAGWBD01. The sequence continues at coordinate 77,940 of JAPOVC010000021.1, forward strand.
CCGCACGTAATCGTTGCCCATCAGCCAGAAGAGGTATTGTTCCGGCAGCGGGCGGTCCAGCCCCAGGTTGCGGCGCATCTCCTCGATGGCGCCGGGGCCGGACTTCACCTCATGCAGCATGATCGCCACGGGATCGCCCGGCACCAGGTGAATCATGGCGAAGATCAACACGCTGACGCCCAGCAGGATCAGAATCGAAGCCAGCAAGCGACGGATGAGGTAGGCGGTCACGCCTCAGGGCTCCTGTTTCGCCCGGCGAGGAAGCGGAGTAACGGGCCCGACCCGGGCGCCGCGCGGGCGTCCGGGCCGGGATTGAATCAGAGTGAAGGCGCTACTCTCCTATGCGTCAGAGAGCCAGGTGTCATAGAAGTCGAAGAAGCCCTGTGCGTTGGTGCGGAAGTTCTGCACGCGCGAGTTGACCACGAAGGCGTTCTCGATCACGTAGAAGGGGATGTAGGGCATCTGGTCCAGCATGATCTCCTGAATCCGGTGGTAGATCGCCGCCCGCGCCTCCAGGTCCAGCGTGCGCCGTCCCTCCTCGATGAGACCGTCCACCTCCGCGTTGTTGAAGCGCGCGGTATTCCAGGCGGCGTCAATCGACGACGAGTGCGCGATGATGTTGAACACGTCCGGGTCCGTGGCGGGGAAGAGCATGCCGGAGAGTTCCCACTTGCCGGCGCGCATATCGGCCAGGTAAGCGCCGATTTCTTCCGTCTCCACCGTGATTTCGATGCCCAGTTGCGTCAGATCATTGACGACGATCTGGCCATACTGGTCAAAGGGGAAGCCCGGGCTGATGCCGTAGGTGATGCTGAAGGCCTGGCCGTCCCTGTCGAGGATGCCATCGCCGTCGGCATCGCCCCAGCCGGCTTCCGCCAGCAGCGACGCCGCCATTTCGGGATCGTAGCCGGGCCACTGGTCCATGCCCTCGGTCCAGTAGCCGAAAAGGCCGGGCGTCAGGATGGCCTGCGGCACGGCGCCGATGCCACCAAACACCTCGTCCAGAATGCGCTGGCGGTCCACCGCCCAGGCGACGGCGCGGCGGGTGGCCGCGTCATCGAAGGGGAAGAGTTCCGTATTCAGCACCAGGATGCGCGGCACGCCGGTGCGCGCCGCCGTGGGCACGTAGAAGTCCGGATCGTCCTGGAAGAAAGGCAGCTGACTCGCCAGCGGGCTGTAGATCACGTCGACCTCGAAGGTCTCCACCAGCGCCATGCGGGTGCTGTCCTCGCCGACGTGCAGGGCGACCAGCTCTTCCAGGTAGGCGGGGCCCTGATGATCGTAGTAGTCCGGCGCCCAGTTGTAGTCCTCGTTGCGCGCCATCACCACTTCTTCATCCGGCATGGTGCTGACGAAGCGGAAGGGACCCGTGCCCACGGGGTTCAGGCCGTAGTCCGCGCCATGCTCCATAACGGCCGCCGGCGAAACGGGCGCCAGGCCGATTTGCGTCAGTGAATCGAGGTAGGGGGCGAAGGGCTCCTTGAGGGTCATCACGACGGTGTAGTCATCCGGCGTATCGATGGTCTCCACCGGGCCGACGATCGCGGCCGCCCAGGGAGAAGCCAGTTCGGGATCGCTGATGCGCTCGAAGGAGAAGCGTACCGCCTCCGCGTTGAAGGGCGTGCCATCATGGAAGGTGACGCCCTGGCGCAGGTTCAGGGTGATGACCGTGCCATCGTCGCTGAAGGAGAAGGACTCCGCCAGCCCCGGCCCGATGGCGCCGGTTGTCGGGTGTTTGCGCAGCAGCGGATCATAGATGAACTGCATGATGTTGCGGCCGAAGGTGTTGGTGTTGGCCGCCGGGTCCAGAACGCCCCATTCCGAGGAGAAGACCACCGACAGGGAGCCACCGGACATCGGCTCCTGCGCCCCGACCACCCCCACGAACAGGAGCAACAACGTGCTCAGTAACAACACAAAACGAGTGCGACTTCTCATCTTCTTTCCTCCATAAGCCGTCTTTGCGATGCTTCCCGCGAAGAATTACGCGCAGGATTGTAACGCAAGGCTACGATACCGGCCACACACCTGGCAGCAGTTCCGGTATGGGACGCCAGGTCCCCGTCGACCGCGCCCGGCCTGCGGCGACCCTGCCCGACCTCCGCCTGCGTGTTACAATTCAGTCATGCAAGACGCCGTCGCCTACCCCGCATGAAACTGCTCGTCGTCCCGGCCTCGCTCGACCTGCGTCAGCCCTTCAGCGCGACGCCGGCCTGGTGGCAGTTGCTCAAGGCGCTGCACGAGGAGGGCGCCGAACTCATCGCCAGCCCCTGGCAGGGCCCGCCCATCGAGACGCTCTGGTGGCGCGCCGGGGGCAACCCGGCCAAATGGCAGGGCGACGCCTGGCTGGGCGCGCGCCGGCTCTGGCGGCAAGTGGTCGGCACGCCGCCGCCGGTGCAACTGGACGAATACGACGTGCCGCCCGCCGGCCTGATGCGCGAGGCCTGGTCCGAAAAGCTGCTGCGCTACGTCTCCCGCGCCACCATCGCGCCGCTGTGGTACGCGCATCTGAAGAGCACGCTGCGGGAGCAGCCGGACATCGATGCCCTGCTCTTCCTGACCCTGCCGCTCAACCAGTTGACCGGCGTACCGCGCCAACTGTCGCAGGAATTCGATATCCCGGTCTTCTTCTATGACGGCGACGTGCCCGCCAGCCTGCCGCAGATGGCCGGCTTCGCCAGCGGCTTTCGCATCTACCAGGGCGCGCGGCCGGAAGAATTCACGGCCTTCATTTGCAACAGCCTGGGCGGCGCCGCCGAACTGCGCAAGCTGGGCGCGAAGGCGGCCTACACCGTCTACTACGGCGTCGACGAAACGGTCTTCAGCCCGGCGCAGGTGCCTGCGCAGGACTTCGACTTCTTCTTCTACGGCCACGGCCGCGAGTACCGCTCGCTGTGGATCGACGACATGATCGCGCGGCCGGCGGCGGCCCTGCCCGAGGCGCGCTTCGCGGTGCGCGGCACGAACCTCGGCGAGCTCGGGCCGACGCAGCAGTTGCCCTATCTCAGCTTCAGCAAGCTGCGCGAGTACGTGGGGCGCAGCCGCATCAACCTCTGCATCACGCGCCGCGCGCACGCCAGCGTCTACGGCTCCTCCAGTTCGCGTCCCTTCGAACTGGCCGGCATGGGCGCCTGCATCGTCGCCAGCCCCTACGAGGGCATCGAGCTGTGGTTCGAGCCGGAGCGGGAGATCATCGTGGTCCATTCCTATGAGGAGGCGCTGGAGCGTTACCGCTGGCTGCTGGAACACGACAGTGAGCGGCAGCGCATGGGCGCGGCGGCGCGGCGGCGCGTGCTTTCCGAACACACCATGCGCCACCGCGCCCGTCAGCTGCTGGGCATCATGCGCGGGCATATGTAGAATGCCCGGCCCGGCCGGGGAAACGACGATGATCGCGCAATACGAATCCTGCATCCTGACCACGGATTTGCCACAGTACGACCTGCGCGCCGGTGACCGGGGCGTCGTGGTAGATTTCACTTCTGATGGAGAAGCCTACATCGTGGAGTTCTTCACGCCCGAAGGCGAGACCATCGACGTGATCTTCGTCGAGCAAGATCAGGTGCGTCCCGCTCCGGAAACGATGCCTGCGGACTAACCGCCAGCCAAACGTCTGACATCATGCGCGGACATGCGCGACGCCCGCTCGCTGGCTACAGCGTTCCGTCCCACAGGTTGAAACGGGGACTTTGCTGATCCACATAGTCAAGCGCGATTTGCAAGACGCGGTCCTGTACCTGCCTGTATACGTAACGGAAACCCTCGTCCCGGCGACTATCGGAAAGGAGCACGGGGACGACCTCTACACTCCTTGCCTCCGGGTCCTGAAACAATCCGTTGATCAGGCGATGACCGCCGCGGGCGCCGACGTGCGCCCTCCAGGTGACAATTTCACAGGGAAAATAGTAGACCGTCCATAGCTTGCCGAAGCCTGGGCCGCGTGGATTCAGACTGGCCTCATGCAGAATGTCGTTGACCTGCTGCCTCAGCCTTGAGCGCGGTGGCGCAATTTCGTCAAGTTCACGCAGAAATAGTTGATGCAGCAGAATGTCATACGCCGGCGCCAATGGTGGACTCCTCACTTTCAAGGAGCGCCCGTTTGGCGAAAGCCATTCCCATCGATTTCATGGCCCGCAGAAAGCCGGGGTAGAGCACCAACTCCAGGTCCTCGGCGTCGTCCTCGTCCTGCAGGGTCGGGACGGAACGGCCGGGGTGCGCCGCCAATAGGACCTGTTCAGGCGGCGCCTCTTTCATGGCCGGGTCCTCGTCCGCGCGCGCGTTTAGTTCGGCGAGTTCGAGAAAGGCATGGTCCCGCATGGCACAACGGATGGACTGCAGCAACTGCGGGAAGCCCGTGTTCATGTGGCGGCGCACGGTCTCATGGTCCACGACGTCACTCGTCTGCCAGTGAGAGCCTTCCTGTTGCCCCGGAAGCTGTTTGTGCAGCAGCAGCTCCGCCTCCAGCAGGAGTGTGAGCTGGGCGGCGAGGTCGTGGCTGAACTGTCCGTAACGCGTGTGGCGAAAGGTGAAGGGCTTTGGCTCAACATCGCGTGTCGCGAAGTACAGCACCTTCTGCAGGCGAAAGCTGCTGGACACGCCCTGCGGAAACAGCCCGATCACGTAGAGAAGCGTCAGCCGCTGAAAGGTCTCCTTGTCCAGTGTGGCGGACATAGTGATTGCTCCGATGCCTGACAGACATTCTAGCAGAACTGCGTTCCTGCTGCTGTCAGCGAAATACACGGATTCTGTCGGTGTGTGCCGAAAGAATTCGTGCCGTCCCGCATTGCCGTCTGATTGGTAGATGAATGGAAATGAGGGCGCGCGGGAGACTGTTACCCGCGCGCCCCTTGTATCTAGAGATTCAGCCAGGTCAGCGAGTTGTTCATGACCTGCTGATGCCGCCATTCACTGCCACCTTCACGGTCGCAGTCCCGTACTTCATCTTCACGTATTTCCACTGCCGGCGCAGGCGCTTCCTCTTCACTGTGCCCTTCGTGTTTGCGTCTCTGCCACGGCAGCGGCAGTCCCGGCCTGATCAGGACACTCGTCGTCATTTGCAGCGTCTCCCCCTCTTTAAAGACGTCCCTCATCCACCAGCTGCCCGGCGCCGGGCGTTATCACATCGCCGGCGCGTCCGGCAGCACACTAATTCAGCCTTGACCAGATGGAGTCCAGTTGCCGTTGCCGCCGCGCACTGCCGCCCATGGCGTTGCGCGCGCGCAGCCCGTCGTCGTAGGTCGCGGCTGGCGCCTCACCTCGCGAAGCGTCCCACAGGGGGGTCGTCCGTCGGACCAGACCCTGCGCGCGCGTCCGGTGCGGTTGCCATAATCCGCGCAGCAGACTGACCGTTGCCATCGTTTGTTCCTCCTCTTCTCCTGTCTCCAGTATTCATTACGCGACAGAAGGCAAGGCGGTTCAAGAGGCCAAGCAGTCCAACTGCCACATTTCCGTATTTTCTTGCGGCCTTCCAACACTTGTCGGGGAGAAGCCGGCCAGGTAGGCTGAGGGCCATGGACTCATGCCCCATCCGCACCGACAGCAGCAACCCCTTCGCGCAGCGCACCATCCGCGAACGCCTGCCCGCCATCCTGCGCGAGACGCGCCAGCTCAACCCGGACTATGCGCCGCAGGTCCACGACAGTATCCAGCGCCTGCATGACGAGCTGGTCGCTGACGCGCCGGTCCGCCTGATCGAGACGCCCGCTCCGGATTACGACGACTGGCGCCATGCCTGGTTGCCGTTCCGCGCGACCACCTGGCAGCACTGTCAGTGGTTCTTCGCCGAGGTCTATACCTACCGCCTGCTGATGGAGGCCGTGCGCTGGTGGGAAACGGGTCGCGACCCCTTCGCGCCGAAGAAGGCGGAGGAATACGCCAGTGAGGAGCACTGGCAATTGCTGACGCGCGCTTTGGCGGCAAGTGGTTCCCTGGAAGAGCGCCTGGCGACGCTGCTGGAACTGACCGTCTGGGGCAACCGCATCGACCTCAGCTACGCGCTCGCCTCGTCGCACGGCAGCGAGGTTGCCGTCGATGACCTGCTGGTCGACGAGCGCGCGCTCTACGTCGATCACCTGCTGCGCGAGCGCGGCGAGCTACATATCATCGCCGACAACGCCGGCAGCGAACTGACGATGGACCTCGTGCTGGCGGCCATGCTGCTGAGGGAAAACATCGCGTCGCGGGTCGTGCTGCATCTCAAGCAGCACCCCACCTTCGTCAGCGACGCGATTGTCGCCGACGTGCTGAACTTTCTCGACCTGTTGCGCCAGCGCAGCCAGGATCCGGCGGCGCAGCGCCTCGGCGCGCAACTGGAGACGCATCTGGAAGGGGGTCGCCTGCGCCTGGCGCCGGACCCCTGGTGGAACAGCAGCAACTTTCTCTACGCCCTGCCGCCGCGCCTGCAGATCCCTTTCGCCGGTGCCCGTCTGACGCTCATCAAGGGCGACGCCAACTACCGCCGCATGGTCTACGACACGGTCTGGCCGGCCGAGACCCCGCTACAGGCCATCGCCGGCCACTTCCCCTGCCCCCTGCTGGCCCCGCGCACACTGAAGAGCGACCCGGTGGTCGGCCTGCCGCCCGGTCTGGCCGAAAGGCTGGACGGCATCGACGCCGACTGGCGCGTCAACGGCAAGCGCGCCGTGTTGCAAGGTACGTTGCGGTAGAGGTGGGCTCAGCCTCCCTCAAACTCCCGCCAGGGAACGAAACGCTCGCGATAGACCAGGTCCTGCCAGTAACGCCGCTTGCCCGGTTTCATCACGAACTGCGGGTTCGGCTGCGCGTGCCCCAGACAGAGCACGATCCAGGGCGTGAAACGATCCGGCAGATTGAGGATCTTGCGCAGGGCGGGCACGTTGAAGGAGGTCACCGGCCCGCTGGCCAGCCCCAGGGAATGGGCCGCCAGCGCCATGGTCTGCGCCGCCTGGCCCACGTCCATCAGGAAGACGGGGTCGTCGGCCTCCTCGTCAATGTAGGTGGGGAAGTTGCGCCGATCCACGCAGACGAAAATGTAGGTCGGCGCGTTGGAATAGATGCCCGGCGACACGCGGCGAATCAACTCGATCAGTTCGGCGTCCTGCACCACCAGAAAGCGGTTGGGCAAATGGTTGCTGCCGGTCGGTGACCAGCGGCCGGCCTCGAGGATGATCTCCAGGTGTTCTTCCGAGACCTGCTCGTCAGTCATTTCGCGCACCACGCGGCGCGTTTTTATGTTTTCAAGCACCGGGTTGCTCATGCCCCACCTCCCGTCGTCAGTCCGGCGCGCGCGGCCAGGCAATCGCCCAATGCCTCGTTGAGTTCCACCACGATCGCCTTGTAGCGGTCCCGCTGGCCGGTGACCGTGTGCGAGACCGGGATGCGCTCCAGCGCCACGTCCAGCAAGGTGCGCACCTCCGGCGAGACGTCATCGTAGACCATCGCCGCCAGGCGCTCGGCGGCGGTCAACTGGCGCAGGGGCCCGTAAAGCGCCGGCTCGCGCAACAGCAGCAGCGAGCAACTCAGAAACAGCGCCGTTAACTCGACCACCTGGTCTTCCGTCAGAAATTTCTTTTCCTCAGCCATGGGCAGCTCCTTCCCCTGCGCGGAGTATGACACGCCGCGCATACGGCGGCGACCGTTATGGTACACTGCCGCGCCATGAGCGACTGGATCCCCGTCATCGGCCTCGAAGTCCACGCCGAGCTGGAAACCGGCAGCAAGATGTTCAGCCCCTGCCCGGTCGTCGACAGCGTCGAGGCCGCGCCCAACAGCGCCGTCGACGTCGTCTCGCTGGGCCTGCCGGGTACGCTGCCGGTCATCAACCGCCGCGCCATGGAGTACGGCATGATGGTCGGCCTGGCGCTCAACTGCGAGATTCCGCCAGTCAACCGCTTCGACCGCAAGAGCTACTTCTACCCGGACCTGCCCAAGGGCTACCAGATCAGCCAGTACGAGCATCCCCTGGCCATAAACGGCCACGTCGATATCGGCCTGGCCGATGGCCGCTGCAAGCGCATCCGGGTGCGCCGCGCCCACATGGAGGAGGACACCGGCAAGCTGACCCACGTCGCCGGCGGCTTCAGCCTCGTCGATTACAACCGCGCCGGCGTGCCCCTGCTGGAGATCGTGACCGAGCCCGACCTGGCCAGCGCCGCCGAGGCCGAGGCCTTCGCGCGCGACCTGCGCGCCATCCTGCGCTGGCTGGGCGTCAACAGCGGCGACATGTCGAAGGGCGTGTTGCGCTTCGAGGCCAACGTCAGCCTGCGCCAGCCCGATGACCCTGACTTGCGCACGCGCACGGAAATCAAGAACCTCAACAGCATCCGCCACATGACGCGCGCCATCGAGAGCGAACTGCGCCGGCAGCGGCGTCTTTACGAGAAGGGCGAGGAGCTGCGTCAGGCCACGCTGGGCTGGGACGAGGACGCGCAACGCATCGTGGTGCAGCGCTACAAGGAGCGCGCCGACGAGTACCGCTACTTCCCGGAGCCGGACCTGCCCGTCGTCGAGGTCAGTGAGGCCTGGGTGCACGAAGTGCGCGCGCGCATCCCCGAAATGCCGGCCGCGCGCCGTCAGCGCTTCATGGATGAACAGGGTCTGCAGGCCGCCGACGCGCAGCAACTGACCTCCGAACGGGCCGTCGCGGACTTCTACGAGGCCGTGCTGGAGAGCGGAATCGAGGCACAGGTCGCCGCCAACTGGATCTGCGGCGCGCTCTTCGCCCTGATGAACGCCAGAGAGACTCCGCGCGAAACCATCGGCGAGTTGCGCTTCGGCGCCGCCGCATTCGCCGCCCTGCTGCGCATGGTCGTTGACGGGACGCTCAACCGCGGCACGGCGACCGCGGTGCTGGAGGCCATGTGGGAGAGCGGCGCCGACCCGCAGCAGATTGTGCGCGAGCGCGGACTGGCGCAGATCTCCGACAGCGACGTCATTGAGGAGACCGTCGACCAGGTGCTGGCGCAGCAGGTGCAACTGGTCGAGCGCTATCGCGCCGGCGAAACAAAGCTACTGGGCGCCCTGATGGGCCAGGCGATGAAGGCCCTGCGCGGCCAGGGCAACCCGGCTGCCGTGCGTCAGGCCCTGCAACAGCGTCTCGACGTCTGATTCGTCCGGGGCAACCCTTCTGGCCGCGCTCACGAGAGTGCCGGCCAGTCCCTTCGTCACATTTCGCAGGCTGCTATCGTTTTGTCCTGGCTCTCATGCGGGAGACTCGGCCTCGCCTTCGGTGGCCAGGCGCTCCTCACGGCCCTCAAAGCGACCCTCCAGCCGCGCCAGGCGCTGGTTGCCGTCGTCGACTTTCACATCGACGCGGTCAATTCTCGTCTCCAGGCGCTGTTGGACGTCATCGATTTTCGTCTCCAGGCGCTGTTGGACGTCATCGATTTTCGTCTCCAGACGCTGCTGGACGTCATCGATTTTCGTCTCCAAACGCAGAATGTCACCCTTGAGTTCCTTGCGCGTTTCATCGATTTTCTCGTCCAGACGCCGGATTTCGCCCCCGAGTTCCCTGCGCGAGTCGACGATCCGTCCCTCCAGACGCCAGGCCGCGCCCAGGATCGCCAGGATCGCGAGAATCACTTCCAGAGATAAAGAGGTGTCCAGGTTCACGGGAGTGCAGCGTCGCGCTTCATGCATTGATGTTAACGCGTTCCGCGAGTCGGGTCAATTGGGCGGGCGACGCCTCCGGGAAACCGTCATCGCCGTGGTATGGCCTCCCTGCGGCCGGCGTTCTTCCAGTGCCGGCGCGCTTCAGTAGCCCGCGCGCAGCAGTGCCCAGCTGACCAGCGCCAGACCCGCCAGAATCAGCGCGCCGTAGAGCAGCAGACTGCGCAGCACACGGCCCTCGTCACCCTGGCCTATGCCGACCGTGCTGGCGCCCACCAGAATCTTGGCCGGCGCCATCATGCTGGCGATGGCCCCCGCCGAGGTCTGCAACGCCAGCACCAGCGGTACGCTCAGCCCCAGCAACTGCGCACTATCCATCTGCAGGCCGGCGAAGACCGCGTTGGAGTTGGTGTTGCTGCCGGTCATGAAGGAGCCGAGGGCGCCGATCAACGCGCCCACCAGCGCGTACCAGTCGGGCGCGACGGCGCGGCTGAGCCACTCGGCCAGGGTGCGCGTCATCCCGGCGTGCTGCATGACCGTCGCCATGGCCACCATTGCCAGAATGCCGATGGCCGGGCGCGTGCCCTGGCGATGCACGCCCGTCAACACCTCGCGCGCCGCCCCTGAAGCCAGCCAGCCACGCCGGCGGTAAAGCCAGAAGGACAGCAGGGTGCTGTAGAGCAGCACCGACGCGCCGTGCACCAGCAACGGGATGCCCACGACGCCGGCATCCGTCACCCAGCCCGCCGACGTCTGCAGCTGCGGAATCTGCAGGGAGAGTCGCAGTTGGGCGAGCGCGGTCTTCACCGGCTGCACGCCGATCAACGCGACGGCGAGGACGATCAGGATGACGTAGGGCGCGATCGCCAGGGGCAGTGGCGGGCCCTGCTTCTGACTCCCTGCGTCAGCGGCGCCCTTTCCGCGCCAGCGACGCCCGCGCGTGAGCAACAGGCCGGTCGCCAGTCCCGCCAGGCCGGCGCAGGCCGAGGCGATATTCCACAGGTCGATGACCGACATCGCATACTGCACCAGGGCCATCACCGCGCCGATGACCAGCAGCGGCGGCAGCGCTCGCCACAGGCCGCGCAGGCCGGCCGCCGCGTACGCCGCCAGCGCGCCGCAGACCGGCGCGGCCAGTCCCAGCAGAATCGAGGTGGGCGGCGCCAGCAGGGCCGCCGCCTGGCCGGTGGCGCCGGTCAGCGCGATGAAAGAGGACCCCAGCGAGCCGTAGGTCACCGCCCAGGAATGGCCGATGAAAGGCACGATGACGGCCGGCAGGGGCGCCAGGCCAATGCCTACCAGCAGCGGCGCCGTCACCGCGACCGGGACGCCGAAGCCGCCCACGCCCTGCAGAAAGGAGGCGAAGACCCAGCCCAGCAGCAGGACGCGCAACACCGGGTCGCCGGTCAGGCTGCCAAACCAGGCGGCGATCACGTCCAGCGCGCCGGCCGCCCGCACGACCATGTAGAGCGCCAGCGCCGTCCAGACGATGAGCACGACGTCGAGCGTCAGCACCAGGGCCCGCAGATGGGCGTAGAGCAGCAGTTCGCCACCCGCGCCGAAGCGCAGCAGGGCGATCAACAGCGCCACCAGCCAGCCGACCGGGCCGGCTTTGGCGCCGCCCATGCGCAGGCCGGTCATCAATACCAGCACGGTCAGCGGCGGGGCCGCCGCCAGCACTACGCTCAGGGGGTCAGAGGGCATGGGCAGGACTATACACCTGGGCCTGGCCCCTGTCAGGCGCGCTCAGGGCCGGCGCGCGCGCAGAAAGGCCACACGGGCCCCGGCACCGTGACTGGCGCGCGGGTCGGCGGGATCGGGGTACATGTCCGGGATGCAGCGCAGCCCGGCCTCTTCGACAATCAGCCCCGGCACGGCAGCGAGAAGCTTTTCAACCGTGGTGAATTCGTCGGCGTCAACCCCCCACAGCTCGCCCATCGAGCGGTCCCATTCGGCGACGAGCAGGGTACCGCCCGGGACAAGCGCCTGTGCGGCCATGCGCAAGACGCCCTGGCCCGCCGCGCCGGCGGGCAGCGCGTAGGTGCTGATGACCAGGTCATGGCGTGCATCCGGCTGCCATTTCGTAAAGTCCCGACGCAGGAAGCGCACGTCGAGGCCCCGGCCCCGGGCGGCGTCCCTGGCCAGCGCAATGGCCCGTGCCGAGCAGTCCACGCCGGTGACGCGCCAGCCGGCCCCGGCCAGCATCATGGCGTTTTCGCCGTTGCCGCACCCCAGGTCAAGCGCGGACCCCGGCCGCAGCGACGCCAGTTCGCCCTGCAGCACCCGCTCCGCCACCATGACGCTGCCGGCGTCGCTGTGCCAGGCTTCTTCCCAAAAGGCGCTGTCCATGGGTTCTCACCTCCGCAGACGCCAGTATTGCGCGGCGTGGCCTGCGCGGACAAGATACTGCGCATCGCAATCCGGGATAAACCATGAAACTGGCCGAACTGGCCCGACAACTGGGACGCACGCAGGATGAGGCCAGGCGCCGCGACCTGGCGCTGGAGTTGCTGGAGCGCAGCCGTCGCCGGGAGCACGTCGACGCGGCCCTGCGCGCGCTGGAAGGCAGCGACCTCGACGACGACGCGCGGCCCCTGCTGCGCGAGCGTGCGCTCTACTATTTCGAGGAGACCAGGCGCGACAACGGCGCCCTGATTCGCGAGCAACTGCTGCGCCTGCTGCTGGCCATCGGCCACCCGGACGAGCGCGATCTCTGGTTGCGCGCCCTGCACTGTTACGAAATCGAGCCCATGATGGGCGAGGTCACGCAGAACCTGCGCGCCATTGGCCTCGTGGGTCTGGCCATACACGAACCGGAACTGGCGCAGCTGCACGCGCTGCGTCTGCTGCACGAGCCGGAATCCGCCTCACGTTTCAACAGCGAGCCGGCGCTGACCGCGCTCAACCTGCTGGCGCAACAGGAGCAGGCGCAGCTGGTCTACGCCTGGCTGCTCTCCAGCGCCAGCGAGGCGCTGGACCTGGCGCTGGACGAACTGGTGGGGCGCGCCCTGGAATCGCTGGGAGAAGACTTCCCCGCCGACCTGTACCGCCCGCTGCTGGAGCAGTTCGCCCGGCGCGACCGGGCGCTGGTCAGCATGGGCCTGGCGACGCATATCATTGAAAGTCGCTCGGAAACGCTATACGACGCGCTGGAAACGATCCTCATCAAAACGCGGCACGACGAACTGCACCATTACATCCTGGTGCTGCTGGCCGGCGCGCGCGATGATGAACTGGAAGGGCGTCTGCTGGCCCTGGCCAAACTCAGCCCGCCCCGACGCCGCAAGAATTTCCTCGCCGCCCTGGAGCTGCTGCCCGCTGAGCCGGACCAGGACCTGCTGACCCTGTTGCGTCAGCCGCAGGACTTCTGAGGGCAGGCGCTGGCCCAGTCGATGCCGTAGGCGCCGCCGTAGCGTTTGAGTATGTTGATCTCGCCACCCTCGATGACGAAAACGCCGCTCGGCGCGCTCACGCATTCGCCACCTGGCTGGCAAGTGATCGTGCCGGATGCGCCCTCGTAACCCTCCAGCGAGTCGACGTAGTCCAGCAACGCAGCGCGGTCGATGCGCAGCCCGCCGTCGTCCCCCGGCTCCGCGACGGCCTCAATCGCGTCCAGCAGAATGTGCCAGGCGTCATAGCCGCCGAGGAAGTAGGGCGCGGAAGGTGGCTCGCCATACGCCGCCTCGAAGCGCTCCTTCAGCGCGGTCGCCGCCTCCGAATCCGGCTCCAGCGGCGTGACTCCGTAGAGCCCGTCCGCGCCTGCTCCGAGCTCGTCAATCAGGCTGTTGGCCCAGCCCAGTTCATTGCCAAGAAATGGCAGGTCGCCGAGGCCCGCCGCCTCGCGCCCGGCCAGCACGGCCAGGGTGTGCGCCATGTCGCAGGAGCAGAACAACCAGTCCGGCCCGGCCGCCGCGATCTCCCGCAACTTTTCGTCCAGCGCCTCTTGCTCCATGCCGGTCGGCAGCAGCGTTTCGCCCACAATCTCGCCGCCCATCCCGCTGAAGCGCTGGTCCAGTTCCCCGGCCAACCCCTGGTAGAAGAGGTTGCTTTCGCTATAGACGATGGCGACGCGACGCGCCCCGACCTCTTCGTAGAGGTAATGGGCGGCCCCGGCCATCACACCCGTATCCGGCGCCACCAGGCGATGAAAGCTGCTGAAGCCCTGCTCGCTGAGGGCCGGCAGCGTGCAACTGGGGGTGATGCTGGTGTAGCCGGCCTCGTCCAGCAGTGGCGCGACGGCCATGCAGGCGCTGGAACAGTTGGGGCCGACGATGGCGGCGACGCGCCCCTGGGCGACGTGGTCCGCCGCCAGCGCCGCGGCCTGGTCGGCGTCACAGCCTGAATCGCCGTCTATCAGTTCCACGGAAACGTTGCGCCCGGCGATGCTCAGGCCCGGTCGCTCCGCCTGGGCCAGCAGCAGGCCCAGTTTGCTGACGTGGTTGTCGTCCCCTTCAGCCGAGGAGCGCGTCATCACGCCCAGGGCCACCGGCTCATCCGGCGCCACGACGAGCACCCCTTCGTCAGCGACCAGTGGGAAAGCAAACAGCATGACCAAACAGAGGCCAGACGCCACGGCCAGGCGGCGCATCCTTCCTGCCATGCTCATGTAGTTACCTCCCTGCATGACGGCATCAAAGACATTTCCGGTCATCAACGATCACGGTCTTCGCGCAGCATTTGCTGCGGTGTTGCAGCGTCCGCCGGAGGCGTCCAGCCAATCCGGTCAATCTCCTCACTGACTTCAGCCCGATTCCGTTTGCGGATCGCTTCCCGTTCCTCAACAACCGGATTCGACCATGATTCGCTGGCGCGCCCGAGTTTTCTGCTACGGCGGCGAATTTCCTCCAGAATTTCCTTGCGACTGCCTGCGTTCCGCTCCCTGTCCCGTGACGGCCCTGTGATCCCGTTTTCGCGCAACGCGCGCTCCAGCCGTTCCTCGACGACCTCGCCGACCAGTTGCCTCAATTCCTCGCGCGTCATGTCGCCAACGCGTTCCATGAGAGTCCCACGCTGTCTCACCAACGTCCCGATTGTAGCACAGGGGGAAATTAGTCCGTCCGCGATCCTCGCGGCGCTTCTTCGGGCGCGTCGCGCTCCGCGCGGGCGGCGAGGCGGCGACGGGCGCGCTGCAGGTCCTGTTCATGCTTGAGCAGCACCGACAGCGTACGTTCCAGCGTGCGCCGGTCGAGCGTGTCGGCTTCCAGCGCCACCAGCGCCTTCGCCCAGTCGATCGTCTCGGAGATGCCGGGGTTCTTGCGCAGGTCCAGGTCGCGCAGGCCCTGCACCAGCGCCACCACGCGGGCCGCCAGACGTTCGTTCAGTTGCGGCACGTGCAGGCGCAGGATTTCGAGTTCGGCTTCCTGAGTGGGATAGTCGATGAAGATGTAGAGGCAACGCCGCCGCAGCGCCTCGGAAAGCTCGCGCGTGTGGTTGCTGGTGAGCACCACGGCGGGGCGATGGCGCGCGCGGATCGTGCCCAGCTCCGGCACGCTGACCTGGAACTCGCTCAGTACCTCCAGCAGAAAGGCCTCAAACTCCGCGTCGGCGCGGTCGATCTCGTCGATCAGCAACAGCGCCGGTTCCTCGCTGGTGATGGCCTGCAACAGCGGCCGCGCCAGCAGAAAGCGCTCGGAGAAGAAGACCTCTTCCTCGGCCGCCAGGCGGTTGGCGGCGTCGGTCAGGCTGCTGGCCCGGGCCAGCATCTCGCCCAGCTTGTCGCGCAGCAACTGCGTATACAACATCTGCCGCGCGTATTCCCATTCATAGAGCGCGCGGCTCTCGTCCAGTCCCTCGTAACATTGCAGGCGAATCAGGCGGCGGCCGCTGGCGGCAGCCCAGGCGCCGGCCAGCGCCGTCTTGCCGACGCCCGCCGGGCCCTCGGCCAGCAGCGGGCGCTCCAGTCGCTGCGCGAGGAACAGTACCGTCCTGAGCTCGTCGCCGGCGATGTAGCCCTGCGCGCCCAGGGCCTGACCCAGGGCGGCGGGGGCGTCAGACATGCGGTGTGGAGAGTTTGTGCCGCAGTTGTTCGTCGGTTTCGCCGAAGCGCCGCGTGCGCCGGAACTGTATTGAACTGTTGGAGCGAGAAATACTCAATGTTGTCACTCTTTCTAATATTTCATTGGGCGCATGATTCTTGGAGATTTTGAGTTTTATCTGCGCTGCCTTTGACTATGAGTATGATGTGATCAAATTGCAAATCCTCACGAGATCTGCAATTCACACAGTGCCCCCAGTCTCTTGTCCACAAAGCCTTCTTCACTTGTGATGGCAAGGCTTCCTGTTTGAACTGTTAGTATCGTCGACGCCATCCCGTAACAGTCTCAAATGCTCAATTTCCTCTTGGTATTTTTGCTTCCTTCCCCAAACTAAGAGGGCTATTTCTTCAGCAGTCGGTCCTCGTTCTGTCCAGTAGAATCCATCCTCCGTCCACCAAAGAATACGCCCCTTTTCGGCGCCGATTTTGGCTGCACCATGTTCATCTAGTAGTCTCGCAACCTCAAAGTATTCTTCTTTCGAGTATCTAAAGAAACGTTTGTTCGTAATGTAAAACCTGTAGTGAGTGAAAAGCAGACCATTTCTGCTTATCAGTATGTTGTTGGCTTTTTCCAAAGTCATGACGCAACTGTCGAGAATGTGTCCAATGGATTAACCGGATTAGTGTTTGCTTGGTCTACCGCCTGATTCTCATTGTCGCAGGCGTCAGACATGCGGTGTGGAGAGTTTGTGCCGCAGTTGTTCGTCGGTTTCGCCGAAGCGCCGCGTGCGCCGGCTGTATTCCTCCAGCGCCTCGCGCAGATGCTCGCGGCCGAAATCCGGCCAGTAGACGGCCGTGAAATGGTATTCGGCGTAGCTGCCCTGCCAGACGAGGAAGTTGCTCAGGCGCTGCTCGCCGCTGGTGCGAATGATGAGGTCCGGGTCGGGCAGGGAGCCTGTGTACATGTAGCGGTCGATCAGGTCCTCGTCGATGGCCTCCGGCGCGATGCCCTCGGCGACGATGCGGCGCACGGCCCGCACGATTTCGTCGCGGCCGCCGTAGTTGAGCGCCACGTTGAGGATCAGAGTGCGATTGTGGCGCGTCAGGGCCACGGCATGGCGGATCTTGCGCTGCAGTTTGGGGGGGATGCCCTCCAGTTCGCCGATATGGCGGATCTGCACGCCCTGCTCATCCAGTTCGCGCAGTTCGCGGTCGATGACCAGTTCGAGGGTCTCCATCAACACGCGGATCTCGGCGCGCGGGCGTTTCCAGTTCTCCGTGGAGAAAGCGAAGAGCGTAAGCACCTCGATGCCGGTTTCAACGGCGGCGCGCAGGATTTCGCGCAGGTTTTCCGTGCCCTGGCGATGACCAACCGCCCGCGGCAGGCCGCGCGCCCGGGCCCAGCGCCCGTTGCCATCCATGATGATGGCCACGTGCCGCGGCACGTGCACCGGCGAACTGCCGTTTGGGAAAGCGCCCATGGTTTCGCTCATTGGCGGCCCTGCGCGGGTTCAGACCTCCAGGATTTCCGTTTCCTTGGCCTCACCCATCTCGTCGATCCTGGAGATGGTGTCATCGGTGAGTTTCTGCACCTTCTCCTGACCCGATTTCATCTCGTCCTCGGAGATCAGCTTTTCGCGCTCGAATTCCTTCAGGTCGTCATTGGCCGAGCGCCGGATGTTGCGCGCCGACACGCGCGCCTCCTCAATGCGCCGGTTGAGCACCTTCACCAGTTCCTGGCGCCGCTCCCGCGTCAGGGGCGGCATGTTCAGGCGGATGACGTCGCCATCCGTGCCCGGTGTTGCGCCCACGTTGGCCTGCAGGATGGCGCGCTCGATGCCCTTGATGGACGCCTTGTCGTAGGGGCGGATGAGGATTTGCAGGGCCTCGGGCGTCGAAATGTTGGCCAGCTGACGCAACTCCGATTCCTGACCGTAGTACTCGACCTTGAGCCGGTCCACCAGCGCCGTGCTGGCGCGACCGCTGCGAATCCCCGCCAGGTCCTCGCCCAGAAAGGACAAGGTCGCGCGCATCTTTTCCCTGGCTTCGTCCATGATGTCGTCAATCATGGTCGTCCCCCTGTTCCACGGGCGGCCACCGGAGCCGCCTGCCCTTCCCAGCCGCGCGCCTGCCAGGCGCTGTAGAGCGCGATGGAGCCGACCGTGGCCACGTTCAGACTGGCGACCTGGCCGCGCATCGGCAATGATAACAGCATATCACAGTTGTCGCGCACCAGCCGGCGCATGCCCTGCCCTTCACTGCCCAGCACCAGCCCCAGCGCCATGTTAAGGTCCGTCTGCCCGAGGGGCGGGATGTCTCCCCCAGGCTCCAGTCCGACCAGCCACACGTCCTGCGCCTTGAGCGCCTTCATCGCGTTGACCAGGTTGGGCACGCGAATGACGTTCAGATGCTCGATGGCGCCGGCCGAGGCATTGACCACCGCCGGCGTGATGGTCACCGCGTTGCGCTGCGGCAGAAAGACGCCGTGCACGCCCACCGCGTCCGCCACCCGCAGCAGACTGCCGACGTTCTGCGGATCCTGCAGCAGGTCCAGCAGCAAGAGAAAGGGGCGCTCGTCGCGCTCCTCCGCCAGGGCCAGCACGTCCTCGCTGCTGGCGTAGGGGTAGGGACTGACGCGCAGCACGACGTTCTGATGATTGGCGCCGTCCGCCAGGTCGTCCATGATGCGGCGCGGCACCCGCCGCAGGGGCAGACTGCGCTCCTCCGCCAGCGCGATGATGCCGGCGCTGCGGCCGCCTTCATCGGCGCCTTCGGTCAGCAGGAGCTGCTCGCCCTGCCGGCGATTGGCGCGCAGGGCTTCCATTACGGCCCAGTGACCGTAAAGGAAGTCGCTCATGCTCCCTCCCGGCGCCAGACGGTGCCGCCAGGCCCGTCCTCCAGCACAAAGCCGAGGCCGGCCAGTTCGTCGCGGATGCGGTCGCTGGTGGCGTAATCGCGATTGACGCGGGCTTCGGCGCGCAGGGCGATGAGCATTTCAACCAGGTCGCCCTCGCGCCGGCCGTCGCCGCCCTCCTGCTCCGCCGACGTCACGACGCCCAGCACCGCAGCACCCAGATCGCTGTAGAGCGCCTCAATCGCCGCCAGTGTCGACAGGCCGGGTTGCGCCGGGCTGTTAAGCAGGGTGTTGACCTCACGCGTCAGGTCGTGCAGCACCGCCAGGGCCCGTGGCGCATTGAAGTCGTCGTCCATCGCCGCCGCGAAGTCCGCGCGGGCGCGCTCCAGGCGCGGCAGGAAGGCGTTGCCCTCGTCCCCCTCCGCCGCGTTGTTCATGCGCTGCCGCGTCTGCCGCAGGGCGCCCTGCAGCCGTTCCTGACCGGCGGCCGCCGCCGCCAGCGCGTCCTCGCTCCAGGTGACCGGGTTGCCGTAGTGGGCGCCGAGCACAAAGGCCCGCAGCGCTTCGGGACGGGCGCGGGTCAGCATGTCGCGCACGGTGATGAAGTTGCCCAGGCTCTTGGACATCTTGACGGGGATGCCCTCGTCGTCGAGCACCATCAGGCTGCCCACCAGCAGCCAGTAGCGCGCGAAGTCGGCGTCGTTGGCGCATTCGCTTTGCGCGATCTCGTTTTCGTTGTGCGGGTAGATGTTGTCGATGCCGCCGCCATGGATGTCGAAGGTCGGGCCGAGGTACTTGCGCGCCATCGCCGAGCATTCGATGTGCCAGCCAGGGAAGCCGATGCCCCAGGGACTGTTCCAGCGCAGGATGTGCTCCGGCTCGGCCCGCTTCCACAGGGCGAAGTCCGCCGGATGGCGCTTTTCGTCGCGCACGGCCTCGCGGCTGCCGGCCTCCTGCTCCTCCAGCACGCGGTTGGAAAGCTTGCCGTAGCCCACGTGCGAGGTGACGTCGAAGTAGACGTTGCCCGCCACGTCGTAGGCATTGCCGCTGCGGATGAGTGTTTCGATCATTTCAATCTGTTCGGGGACATGGGCACTGGCGCGCGGCGAAATATCGGGCCGCTGCACGCCCAGCGCGTCCATGTCGGCGAAATAGCTGCGGGTGTAGGTCTCGACGACCTGCATCGGCCCTGCCTGTAACTGGCGCGCCTTGCGCAGGATGCGGTCCTCGCCGCTGTCCAGCAGATGACCGACGTCGGTCAGGTTCTGCACGTAGAGGACGTCCCAGGCGCTGTGACGCAGCCAGCGGACCATCACGTCGAAGGAGACGTAGGTGCGGGCGTGGCCAATGTGCGCGTCGTCGTAGACGGTGGGCCCACAGACGTACATGCTGACCTGGCCCTCAGTCAGCGCTTCAAAGGGCTGTTTCTCGCGTCCGAGCACGTTGAACAGCTGCAGGGCCATGTAACGCCTCTCTCCATGTCGCATTAATGGCCGCCATTCTGGCGCAGAGGGGGCGGGGCTGTCAACGCCCGTGGCAGGCCATTGACTGCTTGCAGGCAGCCCCCGACGCGCTAGACTCAGTTCCATCCAGTGCAGCCAATCGGAGCGGGGTGGCATGAGTCTGGCGAGCGCACGCAGCGGCACGTCCCGTCCGCTCCTGCGCCTTTCTCTCAGTTCGCGCCAGAGCGAGGCGCTGACCGGCATCCTGATGGCCTCGCCCTGGATTCTGGGCTTCATCATCTTCATCGCCGGCCCGATGCTGGTCAGCCTCTATCTGTCCTTCACCCGCTGGGACCTCTTCACCGAGCCGCGCTGGATCGGCCTGCGCAACTATGAGCAGCTCTTCCTGCGTGACGCGAAGTTCCTGCTCTCGCTGAAGGTGACCACCATCTACGCCTTCGTCAGCGTACCCCTGCAGGTCAGCCTGGGCCTGGTGCTGGCCAACCTGCTCAACCAGAAGATCCGCCTGCTGGGCTTCTTCCGCACCGTCTATTACCTGCCCTCGGTCATCGGCGGCATCGCCGTGGCGGTCATGTTCCGCTGGATTTTCGGCACGCAATTCGGGCTGATCAACGGCATGCTGTCCACCATCGGCATCCAGGGCCCTTCCTGGCTGGGCGACCCGGACCTGGTGCTGGTCTCCTTCGTCCTGATGAGCATGTGGGGCGCCGGCGCGTCGATGCTGATCTACCTTGGCGCTCTGCAGGGCATCCCGACCGAGCTCTACGAGGCCGCCGACGTCGACGGCGCGGGCAACCTGGCCCGTTTTCTGCGAATCACGGTGCCGATGATGACGCCCGTCATCTTCTTCAACATGATCATGGGCATCATCACCGCCCTGCAGGAGTTCGTGCTGCCATTCATCATGACGCGCGGCGGCCCGGCCAATTCGAGCACTTTCCTCGTGCTTTATCTCTACCGCAACGCCTTCGAACTCTTCAAGATGGGCTACGCCTCGGCGATCGCCTGGATCATCTTCATCTACATCATGGTGCTGACCGTCTTCATCATCCGTTCCTCCAGCATGTGGGTCTACTACGAGGGGTCGCTGAAGGGTCGCTGAGATGGCGGAAGGCGTAGCGCGGCTGCCGGCGCAGGGCAGCGACACACAGTGGCCGGAACAGGCCAAACGCCTGTCGATTTACCTCGTGTTGCTGGCGGGCGCGGTCGTCGTTTTCATCCCCTTCGCCTGGACGCTCTCCACCGCGCTCAAGGCGCCCGACCGCCTCGCCGAGTTCCCGCCGCGCTGGATCCCCGACCCGATTGTCTGGGGCAACTTCCCCGAAGCGGTGACCATCAAGCCTTTCGGTCGCTGGTTTCTTAACACGCTTTTCGTGGTCGGCGTGGCCACCACCGGCACCATCATGTCCGCCAGTCTGGTGGCCTTCTCCTTCGCGCGCCTGCGCTGGCCCGGTCGCAACCTGCTTTTCCTGGTGCTGCTGGCCACCATGATGCTGCCCGACCAGGTGACGCTGATCCCGACCTTCGTGCTCTTCCGCCACCTGGGCTGGGTCAACACCTATCTACCGCTGATCGCGCCGCCCTTCTTCGCGCGCAACGCCTTCTTCGTCTTTCTGTTGCGCCAGTTCTTCATGACGATTCCCCTGGACCTCGATGACGCGGCGCGCATGGACGGCGCCAGCTTCTTCCAGATTTACCTGCGCATCATGCTACCCATGAGCAAACCGGCGCTGGCGGTGGCGGCCATCATGTTCTCCCAGTTCAAGTGGAAGGAGTTCCTCGCGCCGCTGATCTACCTCAACAAGCAGGAGATGTTCACCGTCTCGCTGGGCCTGCGCACCTTCATCGGCGAAAGCTGGGGCACGGAGTGGCATTTGATGATGGCCGCCAACATCATCTTCATGATTCCGCTCATCCTGATTTTCTTCTTCGCCCAGAAGTACTTCATCCAGGGCGTGGTCATCACCGGCGTCAAGGGATAGGCCAGTCCGGTACAGGTAGCGAAAGGAGTCGCCCGCGACAAGACTGCATCATCACAGATCACCTTCTTTATTGGCAGGGAGAAAACCATGTCTGAGAATACAAAGGGTCTTTCGCGCAGGGGTTTTCTGCGCGCCTCGGCGGCGGCCACTGCTGCGCCCGTGCTGGGTCAGGTCGCGACGACCGTCGTCAATGCCCAGGAGCCGGTCACCATCCGGCTGACGGCCTGGGGCAACCCCACCGAATTCACCGCGCGCGAAGCGACCAACGCGCTATTTGAGGAGTCGCAGGACGCCATCAAAATCGAGTTCATCCACATTCCCGACAGTTACAGCACCAAACTGCAGACCATGCTGGCCGGCGGCGACTACCCGGACGTGATGTACATCGGCAATGGCTGGACCGTGCCTTTCGTATCCCGCGGGCAACTGGAGTCGCTTGACGCCTATATCGAACGCGACATGTTCGATACCTCGGACATCTTTGAGGCCAACCTGAAGCTTTATCAGGTGGATGGCGTACAGTACGGCTTCCCGCTGGACGCGCCCAACCAGCAGATCTTCTACAACGTCACCTGGTTTGAGGAGATGGGCGTGCCGCGCCCCTCTTCGGACTGGGAGGACGAGAGCTGGAACTGGGACACCTTCCTTGAGGCGGCCCTGGCCCTCACCGACCGCGACAACAACCTCTGGGGCTTCCAGGTCAAGAACGGCTTCCGCCCCTGGTGGATCTGGGTGACGGCCAACGGCGGCGGTTTCTACAACGAAGACTACACGGCCTGCATACTCAACGAGCCGCCCGCGGTGGAGGCCTTCGAGTTCCTCGCCAGCCTGATTCACGAGCATCAGGTGGCGCCGCCCATCGACGTGGCCAGCGAAATGGGCGCCTGGAATATCTTCGAGGCCGGCGTGGTCGCCATGGACACCTTCTGGCCGGCCATGGGCCGCATGCGCAACAACATCGGCGACAAGTTCGCCTGGGACGTGGCGCCGCACCCCGCTGGCGCGGCCGGCAAGTCCACCGCCGGTGGCGGTTCCGGCCAGGCCATCTCGGCCTTTTCGGAAAAGAAGGATGCCGCCTGGGAGTTCCTCAGGTTCATGGCCAGCACCGACGGCGTCGAGGTCTGGACGGACATCATGGGCATCGTGCCGCCGCTGCAGTCGGTGGCCGCCAGCGACGTCTTCCTCAAGCCCGGCGAACCGCCGGAGCACATCTCGGTCTTCACCGACGGCGCGCCCTACCTGCACCCGGACCCGCGCCATCCCACCTTCGCCCAGGCGTCGTCGATCGCCGTCAGCGAACTGGACCGCCTGTGGATCGGCCAGGCCGGCGCCCAGGAAGTGGCCGACAGCCTCGTCGCACAGATCAACGACCTGCTTTAGGCCGCAACATTCGGGAGGTCCGGCTACCGGGCCTCCCTTCTTCTTAAGTTGCAACAGCAGTGCATCAGCAAAGGTCAAGCCCTCTGCAACAGGGGAGGTCAGCCATGAGCGAGCGGCCCAACATCGTCATCATCATGAGCGACCAGCAACGGGCCGACGTCTCCGCGCGGGAAGGCTTCGCGCTGGACACCACGCCCTTCCTCGACTCCCTGGCGACCGAAGGCGCATGGTTCAACCGCGCCTACACCTCCATGCCCGCCTGCCTGCCCGCCCGCGTCAGCATGTTGACCGGACGCTATCCCGGCGCCACGCGCGCCCGCACCAACCACAACGAGGAGGACGCCACTTACGAACAGGACCTCTACCAGTTGATGCGCGAAGCCGGCTACCGCACGGCGCTCTGCGGCAAGAACCACAGCCATGTCGGCCCCGACGATATGGACCACTACTTCCCGCTGGGACATCACGGCGGCTTCGGCCCGCAGCGCGCGCCGGCGGAAGTGGCTTTCGACGACTACCTCGCCGGCCTGCGTCACCGCGCCGACTTCAACCCCGCGCCCGGCGGCGTCGAGGTCCAGTGTCCCTACCGCGCCGTCAGCAGCGCCATCGATTTCGTCGACAGCGCCGCTGAGGACCCCTTCTTCCTCTGGCTCTCCTTCCCGGAACCGCACAATCCCTACCAGGCGCCGGAGCCTTATTTCTCGCTCTTCCCGCCCGAGACGCTGCCGCCCACCCTCTCCGACGTCTCCGCGCTGGAAGGCAAAAGCTTCAAGTACCGCTGGCTGCGGCAGATCGGCGAGACCGCCTTCCCCGACTATGCCGAACAGCTGCCGCAGGCGCGCAGCAACTACTTCGCCATCCTGCGCCTGATCGACGACCAGGTGCGCCGCTTCGTCGAGCATCTGGACGGGCGCGGCCTGCGCGAAAACACCCTCCTCTTCTTCCTCTCCGACCACGGCGACTACGTCGGCGAGTACGGCCTGGTGCGCAAGGGCGCCGAACTGCCGGAGGTGCTGGCGCGCATCCCCTTCCAGGTTTGCGGGCCGGGCATCCAGGCCAACGCGGGACCCCACGAGGCGCACGTCAGCATCGTCGACATCCTGCCCACGATCTGCGAGGCGACGGGCATCCCCGTCCCTGACGGCGTGCAGGGCCGCAGTCTCTGGCCCTTGCTGAGCGGCGACGACTGGCCGCGCGAGGAGTTCGCCAGCGCCTACGCCGAGCAGGGCTTCGGCGGCCTGCACTACAGGGAAGACGACGACTTCGACCCGCAGCAGGACGGCTTCCACCCCGCCATCAGCTTCGACGAACTCAATGGCTGGACGCAGAGCGGCAACATGCGCATGCTGCGCCGCGGCGACTGGAAGCTGCTCTTCGACATGCAGGGCCGCGGCCAGCTCTACAACCTGGCCCAGGACCCGGTCGAGCTGAACGACCTCTACGACGACCCGGCCTGTGCGGCCATCCGGAGCGAGTTGCTGGCCGAATTGCTGGCCTGGACCCTGCGTGCCCAGGACCCCCTGCCGCATCCGCGCCGCCGCTACCGCTTCAAGTCCGACCCGCGCAATTACTGGTCGCCGTACCGGGACAACTGACCCCGAAGGTCCTGCGCGCGATCGTTTGACCCCGACGCGTGGCCGCGCTATGCTCTACTCAACATCGCAGCCTGACTCCGGAGCAACCCGCCATGGCAGCCGAAACAACCGTTCTCGAATCCCTCGACGTTCGACTGGCAAGAATTGAAGGGGCCCTGCCCTACCTCGCCACGAAGGAGGACATCAGCGACCTTCGCGGCGAATTGCTCCGTGAATTGCAGAGTGAAAGCGGCGCGCTGCGCAATGATTTCCAGGGCCAGATCGGCGCGTTGCGCAGTGATATACAAGGAGAGATCGGCACGTTGCGCAGCGATATGCAGAGCGATATTGGGTCACTGCGCAGCGAGTTGGTCGGCAAGATCGACGCGCAGGGCAGTGGCCTGCAGGGCGAGGTCAGTGCGCAGGGCAACAAGTTGAGTGGCAATGTCGACGCGCTGGCCCGCAAGATGGATGATGAAACTGGTTCGCTGCGCCGGGAAATTGGCGAAATTCGGGGCGAGATTGGCGAAATTCGAGGTGAAATCAAGTCATTGCGCTGGTCAATGACCTTGTCCATGTCTCTTCTGGGCGTTGTCCTGGGCGTCCTGATGTTCGTGTTGCGCTAGCCGGTCGGCGACCGCCCGCGGCGGGTGATTTCCAAGCTGATCAAGACATTGTGCATGTGATGCCTTGCCCAAGCGGTCAAGTCATTGCATGGAGTGCTGGCTAATGCACCCAACGAAACCTCAATGAATATAGACTTGCCAAGTGATGCTCCTGTAGAGTCTGTCAAGACTGTTTGTTGAGGGGACGGCTGTGCAACCCGATGCGCTTTTGCCTGACGTACGAGTCCGCAATCTGATTCCCGGTCAGGTTGTCACCATTACCCATGTCGATAGTACCAACGAAGAATACCTGACTGTCGGTTTCCGCAACGACTGCGGTCAAACATCTGAGAAGATAGTTTTCCTCCCCGACGGCCTGTCTTCAATCGAGATAGTCCATGAGCGAATGTTGCATTTTGACGTCGACGGTGAACTCTTTCGCCTGATTGCTGAGGCTTGGCGTCTGCGGAATGCGCATCTCTTTGACCCCTATTCCGCACTGCACAGCGCGCGCATCCGACCCTTGCCGCATCAGGTCGCCGCAGTATATGGCGAGATGCTGCCCCGTTTGCCACTTCGATTCTTGTTGGCGGATGATCCCGGTGCCGGCAAGACGATTATGACCGGCCTTTACATTCGCGAACTCATGGCTCGCTCGGCCCTGAGCCGCTGTCTGGTTTGTGTTCCTCCCGGGTTGGCGCTCCAGTGGCAACAGGAATTGCATGAAAAATTCGATCTGAAATTCGCGTTTCCAGAGCGACTGGACGCCGTCCAAAACCCCTTTTTCAACAACCGCCTTATCATCGTAAGCATGGATACGCTCAAGCAGGAAAGACACGTCAAACGGCTCCAGGGAACGGAGGTCACGTGGGACCTGATTGTCTGTGACGAGGCGCACAAAATGGCCGCGCACTTTTCTGGAGATGAAATCACACGTACAGATCGTTACCGCCTCGGAGAGAGCCTTGGAAGCCTGACGAGAAACCTTTTGCTGCTGACAGCCACACCCCATAACGGCAAACAGGAGGAGTATGAACTCTTCCTGAACCTGCTGGATCCTGACCGCTTCCGCAGCCGGCCTGTGAGCTTGGTCGGCGTTGGGAAGAACAATGCGCACGGAGCCAAAGGCCGTACCGACTACATGCGACGGATGGTCAAGGAAGATCTGCGTGACTTCAGCGGGAAACCTCTCTTTCCGGAACGCCACGCCAAAACGCTTGGATATGAATTGCCAGTCGCTGAGGAAGAACTTTACCGGGATGTTACGAATTACGTTCGTGAGGAGTATAACCGCGCCGAACGTTTGGAAAGCGGCAAGCGTCACAGTGTTGGCTTCGCCCTGACCATCCTTCAGCGCCGACTCGCCTCTTCGCCGCTGGCCATTTTTCGCTCCCTGTCGCGGAGGCGCGAGCGTCTGGAGGCTTTGCTAAGACAGCCCGTTGGGAGCTATTCGTTGAACCTGCGCGAAGAAGATTTCGATGCCGAGGAACTTGAGAGCGAAAGTGACGCGCATCGCAGCGTTGGCGCCACCGCCGCAATCAACAGGGAAGAACTGACACAGGAGATCGCCTCACTCCATAAACTGGAGCAAGAAGCCGACCGGCTTTGCCGCCATGGTGTAGACCGCAAATGGGACGAGTTGAAAGTTCTCCTGCAGGACCCGCGCATGCGACAGGAGGGAAGGCGAGGCCGTCACAAGCTTGTCATCTTTTCGGAGTATCGTGACACGCAAGAATATCTTGCGAAACGACTGCGTGATTTGCAGGGCCTCAAAAGGGAAGTTGTTGAAATCCACGGCGGTGTTGGCCAACTTGAACGCCAAAGAATTCAGAAGCAATTCAATCGCGAATCAGGGCCATCCATTTTAGTCGCCACCGATGCAGCAGCCGAAGGCATCAACCTGCAGTCCGCCCACCTCATGATAAATTACGATTTGCCCTGGAACCCCAACAGGCTGGAGCAACGCTTTGGTCGCATCCATCGCATCAA
This sequence comes from Anaerolineaceae bacterium, assembly GCA_026708325.1. Taxonomy (GTDB): domain Bacteria; phylum Chloroflexota; class Anaerolineae; order Aggregatilineales; family Phototrophicaceae; genus JAGWBD01. Next base: position 105,346 of record JAPOVC010000021.1, read on the forward strand.
CCAACAGGAGGTTTGCCATCTGTGGAATCTCGTGGCGACAAACACCCGTGAAGGCGCTGTCTTTCAACTCCTGGAAGAGAAGATTCGTGTCATTGGCAAGTCTCTGACACTGTTCGACGTGCTGGGGGAAGACCTGCCGGGTGTCCCCTTGCGCAAGCTGATGGTAGACGCCCTGCGCTACAACGAGTCCCCGGAGGTGCGCGCGCGTCTTCAGAAAAGCGCTGACAACTACGTCGAAGAATACAGACGCGAACGCGAATTGCTGCAAGGTGCTCTCGCGCATGATGTTATGGATCTGAGTGAGATTAACGAGGTCAACGACAAGGTGTCTCGTCAGGAGCCTTCTCGCCTGCACCCTTGGTTCGTGCGGGGCTATCTCCTCCAAGCGCTGAGACATCACAAGGTAAGAGTGAAAGGATTGGGCAAGGGACGTTTCGAAATAATACGAGTTCCATACAAGCTTCGCCGGCTCGCGCCACAATACCAGGAGTTGGCAGAGCGATATCGACGGGTGTGTTTCGAACCTTCCCGCATAGAGATTGCAAATGAGCCGGATGCTGAACTCTTGCACGCCGCCCACCCGCTGGCCCATGCTGTTACCAATCTCATGCTTGAGGACAGCAGCTCATTGCGCCGAGGCGCCCTGCTGGTTGATGAAACCGGCAGCTTCGACAAGCCCGCCGCCATTTTTACAGTGAAAATCTCCATCTTCAACGGCAATGGGGAAGAAGTTGAGGGCGAAGCCTGTTTCATCTCAATCGGCCAAGACGGAGAAGCGAACCAGGTCGGAGTACCACCTTGGCTGGAGTTTCGTCCGGCAAGTGATGTTGAACGGGCGCGCGTGGACAGAATGCTTCACGAAGACTGGTTGATGCAGGAGGATACAGCAGGAACGGCACAGCGTTTCGCCACGAGTTATCTCGCCCGCGACCTATTGGCTAGATCCAGCGACAGGCAGAAAAGATTGATTGGCAAAGAACGCGAGGAAGTCAGTTCCACGCTCAAACAAGCAATCCAGCATGAAGAGAAAAATGTAAGTACAGAGCGACAGAACGAAGAGAACGAGCGAGACGAAGATCGACGCAACCTCGCTCGAGGACGCCGCCTTCAGGCAGAAAGACGCCGTGACGAAGAACAACAGAAACTCAGCGATCGATTGAGGGACCTAGAGATGCGGGAACATCTGTCAGTGCAGCCTCCCGTCGTTCACAGCGCCGTGTTGGTCTTGCCGAAGCACATGGTGAGCGACTCAGACACTGCGCCACGCCTGCGGGACTGTCGGCGTCTGGCGATAGGAAGCGTTCTACAAGCTGAGCGGGCTCTGGGCAACAAACCAACTGACATTGTTGAGCGTCGACATCCATTTGACATTGAGAACCGTGACGCAGCGGGCAACCTTCGCTTCATCAAGGTCAGAAGTTATCCCGAGGGAGCAAGCCACATCATGCTCACACAGAATGAGTTGGTCGCAGCACTCAATTCTCCGGAACGTTTCATACTGGCCTTGGTAAAAGTCAGGGACGGCCACGCCACCGATCCACGCTATCTTCGTGGCACCGAATTCCCCAAACAAATCATGGATCAAGTAAATGTTTCCGTCGAACTGAGTTCCCTGTTGCCAAAATGCATCGGCCCGGAAGAAATCTCCTGACTTCGCTATAAGTCCAGAACCAACACTCGGAGCTCAAGAAAGGGACGGGGGAGGCAACAACAATGGCCAGCATTCGCGTCGCGCCGGAGCAGGGCCTCGGCCGCATCAACCCCAACATCTACGGCCACTTCGCCGAGCACCTCGGCGCCTGCATCTACGAGGGCGTTTGGGTCGGCGAGGACTCGAGCATCCCCAACACCAGGGGCCTGCGCAACGACGTCATCGCCGCCCTGCGCAGCCTCGCGCCGCCGGTCATTCGCTGGCCCGGCGGCTGCTTCGCCGACGACTACCACTGGCGCGATGGCATCGGCCCGCGTGAGGAGCGCCCGCGCCGCATCAACCTCTGGTGGGGCGGGGACATCGAGACCAACCATTTCGGCACCCACGAATTCATCGAACTCTGCCGCCAGACCGGCGCGCAGCCCTACATCGTCGGCAACGTCGGCAGCGGCACGCCCGGCGAAATGCGCAACTGGATCGAATACTGCAACTTCGACGGCGACAGCACGCTCGCGCGTGAGCGGGCCGCCAACGGCGCGACGGAGCCTTTCGACGTGCGCTACTGGGGCGTCGGCAACGAGAACTGGGGCTGCGGCGGCAACATGGACCCCGAAGACTACGCCGCCGCCTACCGCCAGTTCGCCACCTACCTGGGCGGTTTCGGTGGTCCGGAGCCTTTCCTCATCGCCTGCGGCCCGCGCGGCAACGACGTCGACTGGACGCTGCGCTTCTTCGAAAAGCTGGGGCATCGCCCTCGCTCGCGCATCGACGCCTTCGCCCCCCACTACTACGCCCGCTCCGCCGCCGCACAGGGTGGCGCCGATGCCTGGCTGGCCGAAACGGGTTCGGCCACCGAATACGATGCGGGCCAGTGGTATGCCCAACTCCATCTGGGGTTGCAGATGGAAGCGCTGGTGCTGCAGCAGCGCGCCGCCATGGACAGTTTCGACCCGGAGCGCCGCATCGGCATGATCGTCGATGAGTGGGGCACCTGGCATCCGCCGACGCCTGGCCGCCATCCGCGCCACCTCTGGCAGCAGAACACCATGCGCGACGCCGTCGTCGCCGCCAGCACCCTGGATATCTTCAACCGCCACGCGGACAAGGTCGTCATGGCCAACATCGCCCAGACCGTCAACGTGCTGCAGGCCATGGTGCTCACAGCCGGCGACCGCATGCTGGTCACACCGACCGGCCACGTCTACGCCATGTACCGCGCCCACCAGGGCGGCCAGAGCCTGCACACCCGCTTTGAAAGCGAGGGCCTGGGCTACAACTTCAGGGGCGAGGCGCAGGAAATGCCGGCGCTGGCCGGTTCCGCTTCACTGAAGGGCGAGGAACTCACGCTCAGCGTCGTCAACTGTAGCGCCAGCGACGAGATCGAGGCGGAAATCAGTCTGGTGGATGCGTCCGCGCGGGAGGTGGCCTTGACCAGGCTGGCGGGGCCGGGCATTCACGCCCACAACCGCTTCGAGGCGCCCAACCTGGTGCGGCCGCAGACGCAATCGCTGGACGTCAACGGGGTGGCCTGGACGCAGAGCTTCGCGCCCGCTTCGGTCAACGTGCTGCGGATATTGCTATAGCTTGCCGGCGCTTACCAAAGCGTGTAGCCGCCGTCCACCACCAGGTCGTGCCCGGTGACGTAGGCCGAGGCCGCAGACGCCAGGTAGAGGACAGCGCCCTGCAGGTCTTCGGGCGTGCCCACCCGCCCCATCGGCGTATTGGAGACCCACTCGTCGCCCATCACCGGGATGGCTTCCACCGTCATCGGCGAAACGGTGTGGCCGGGGCTGATGCAGTTGACGCGCACGCCGCGCGCCGCCCACTCCGCCGCGCAGGAACGCGAATACTGGATGACGCCGGCCTTGGCCGCGTTGTAGTGCGAATGCAGTTGCGGCCGGTTGACGATCTGCCCGGACATGGAGGCGATGTTGATGATCGAGCCGCTGCCGCGCGCCAGCATGGCGCGTCCCTCGGCGCGCGTGCTGAGGTAGATACCCTTGAGGTCGATGCCCACCACGTGGTCCCAGTCGTCTTCTTCCAGGTCCTCGGCGCGGGCGCGGGTGGCGACTCCCGCGCTGTTGACGGCCACGTCCAGCTGCCCCCAGGCGTCCAGCACCTGGTCGACCATGCGTTGCACCTGGTCGGCCTGCGTCACGTCCACCTCGATGGCCAGCGTCGCCACGCCCTGCGCCGCCAGCTGTCGCGCCACGTCCTGCGCCATGTCCAGGTGGCGGTCCGCCAGCGCGACCTTGGCGCCGGCCTCGGCCAGCGCGGCGGCCAGGCAGGCGCCGATGCCGCTGGCGCCGCCGGTCACCAGGGCGCTCTGACCGACCAGGGAGAAACGCTCGCCAACACCCATGATCACCCTCCCGCTCGTGTAAGACAAAGGCCCGACGCGCCCGTCAGGCCTCTGTGCCAGGGCCCGGACTCGAACCGGGGACACCCTCATTTTCAGTGAGGTACTCTACCAGCTGAGCTACCCTGGCGCCGCGCGCACTATAGCACAGCCACCGGGTGGCAACAAGAGAGGTCGTTTTGATTCAGTCGCCGGCCCGGTAAGATTGGCGCATCGCGTTCAGGAGGCAGGGACCATGAGCGAAGACGCCGCGGCCAGATTGCTCGACATCGCCGAACGCGTGCGACGTTGCCAGGAATGCGGCCTCTACCAGGGCACGAACAACGCCGTTCCCGGCAGCGGCAGCGCCACGGCCGACATCGTCTTCATCGGCGAAGGGCCCGGCTTCCATGAAGACCGGCTCGGCCTGCCTTTCGTCGGTCGCTCCGGTGACTATCTCGAATACCTGCTGGGCCTGATCGACATGCACCGCGACGAGGTCTTCATCGCCAACGTCGTCAAGCATCGCGCGCCCGACAACCGCGACCCGCGCGCCGACGAAATCTTCGCCTGCAAGCACTGGCTCGACGAGCAACTGGACATCATCCGGCCGGCCGTCATCGCCACCCTGGGCCGCTTCAGCATGGCGCGCTACTTTCCCGACGCGCGCATCAGCCGCATCCACGGCAAACCGCGCTTCGGCGGTTCCCCGATCACGGCGTACTACCCCCTCTTCCACCCGGCGGCCGCGCTGCGCAACCCCGGCCTGCGGCGCGACATGGAGGCTGACATCCGCCGCCTGCCGGACCTCGTCGCCGAGGTGAAGCAGCGCCGCGCGCGTCAGGAAGAGGCGGACGAGGCGCCCACCCAGCTCAGCCTGTTCTGAAGCGGAGACGCAGCATGCGCGCCACCCTTGCATTCCTGCTGTTGCTGCTGGTTTCCGGGCCGCCGCTCGCCGCGCAGGGGACGCTGGTCATCACGGCGGAGGGCCCGGCGACGGCCTTCGCCTGCGTGGAGGCGGACTGCGAACGCCTCGCCTGGCTGCCCGGGGGCGCCGAGGTCACCGTTATCGGCCAGGCGGAAGGTCGCGAGCTGGAAGGCAGCACAGGGTGGATCGAAGTGCTGCTGGACTGCCCCTGCTTCGACTATGAACTCAGGTTTCTTGAGAACGCGCCCGCGGTCCCCGTTTCGGATGAGGGCACCTGGAGTCTGTGGCAGCCCCGCTGGTCCTTCGACGGAAGCCGCATCGCCGCCGTTGTCGACACGAACCTTTACGTCTGGGACGCTGCCAGCGGCACGCTGCTGACGCAGGACTCCCACGCCCCTTTCACCCTGCTGCCTCCGGCCTGGTCGCCAAAGGGCCCACACATGGTGCTGACGGGCATTGGCCAGGGTGAGCGGAAAAGTCTCTTGCTGTTGCTGGACGCCAACGGACAGGTCCTGCAGTCTCCGGGCGAGTACAACGGCTGGATCGCCGGCGCGGCATGGTCACCCGACGGGAGCCGCATCGCAACGGTCGGCGATGAACTTCACCTGTGGGATGTAAATCAACAACGGTCGCTCTTTGCGATGGAGGCCTCCGCGATCGCCATGCACTGGTCGCCGGACGGCGAGCGCATCGTCACGATCAACCACGGGGGTGAAGCCGCGCAGCTGCGGGATGCCTCCAACGGTCAGTTGCTCTTCAGCCTGGGCGAGGAGTCAGGCGGCCAGTTGCCTTTTGTGGACTGGTCGCCGGACGGCGAGCGCATCGTCACTATTGACGTCCTGGCGGGCAGCATTCACGTCTGGAATGCTGCCGATGGACAACTTGTCAGCACGCTGGATGAAAGTGATTCCGGCTACGTCATTGATGCAAACTGGTCGCCAGACGGGAAGTATCTGCTGTATGCGTTGACCGCGGATCTCAGTGGCAAGCTGAGGCGCTGGAGCGGCCGGGAACAGGACCCGCCGCGTACGCTGTTCGATTCGGACCAGGGGATTCTGGATTTCTCGCTTTCGCCTGATGGCCGTTTCCTCGTCGCCGGCATCGAGGGCGAGGTCCGCATTCTGGATTCAGCCGACGGACAACAATTGGCCACCCTGTGGCAGCCCGACATCGACCAGCGGCCATGGTTCAGCGGCCACGTGGCCTGGTCACCGGACGGCCTGCGCGTGGCGGCGGCAGAGACGGTTCATGGCCGGCGCAGCCCCGTCGGCATGCGCAACTCCGTAGCCAGTGTCTGGGACCTGACGCTCATCCCTGAAGGACCGACCCGCGCCTTCATTCACAGCAGCCGGCTCGGCGCTGCAGCAGCAGAAGACCGCTGACAACCCCGTCGCGCCGGCGCACTGCCCGGCGTAACTACTCTAGATTTGGATGGAACGACACAGGATGTGGAGAGAAGAGACTCATGCACTCCAGACTGTTGCCACTACTAACGTTGCTATTGTTGCTGTCAGCGTTGCCACTCACCGCGCAGGAGACCCTCGTCGTCACGGGGGAGGGATCGGCGCCGGCCTTCGCCTGCGTGGAGGCGGACTGCGAACGCCTCGCCTGGCTGCCCGGGGGCGCCGGGGTCAGCGTCATCGGAGAGCTGGTGGGCCGCGAGCTTGAGGGCAGCGCGCTTTGGTACGAGGTGCAGCTGGACTGCCCCTGCTTCGACTTTGAGCGCAATAGTCTGCACGATATGCCGGACACGAAGGACCCGGAGCGGACCGTCTGGTATGACTTGCACCTCTACTGGGCGCCGGACAGCCGGCGCATCGCCACCGTCGCGCGCGACGGCTTCCACGTCTGGGACGCCGACAGCGGCGAGCGCCTGCTGCACGAGACGCTGAACCTCTTCCATCCCTCCAGCATGGCCTGGTCGCCGGACGGGTCGCGCATCGCCGCGGGCGGGGGTTACCACTTCGCCCACAAGGGCGACGAGGGCGTCACGCAGGTCGAGCCGGAACGCAGCTTGCTGCTCATCGACGCCGACGGCCGCTCGCCGCAGCCGCTCAGCGGGCAGGCAGGCGGCGTGCGGGGCCTGGCCTGGTCGCATGACGGGACGCGCATCGCCACGGTTGGAGAGACGCTGCGCATCCTGGACGCGCAGCAGGGTAATGTCTTGCTCAATGTCGAGGCACGTGGCATGCACCTGGCCTGGTCGTCCGACGACCGGTTTGTCGCCCTGATCGAGCATGACCAGGACCTCGAAACCAGCGTGTTGCGCCTTCGCGATGCGCTCAATGGCAAAGTGCTCATGTCCATTGAAGAAGATGCCAGTACACATTTCGGCGGGCCGGTCTGGGCGCCGGAGAGCGAGCGCTTCGCCTACACGACCTACAAGGTGGTCGAGCGGGAGGGCGACAGCGGTCTCGTCACTGGCAGCGAGTTGCACGTCCGGGACGCATTCGGGGAGAATCCCCCGCGAACCCTGCTCACGACAGACAACTGGATTCTACATTTCGACTGGTCGCCCGACGGCCGCTTCATTGTGCTTCCGCTACAGGGCGGCATCCACGTGCTGGACTCGCGCGATGGCCGCCGCGTCGCCAGTCTGGCGCCGGAGAGCATCTCGAATAACCGGCTGTGGCAGGAGAACAACCTCATACTGGATTCCGCGGACTGGTCACCGGATGGCGAGCGCATCGTTGCTTCCGGCATGGAGACGGGCAGCGGGTTGGGAACATTTCATTCGGCGGGCCTGGTCTGGGACCTGACGCTCATCCCTGAAGGACCGACCCGCGCCTTCATCCACAGCAGTCAACTGGGCGGCGCCTGAACCTATATCCAATACAGGCCAATCTTGTCAGGCAGGCCATGCGACCTGTAGAATGAATCACGCTGTCCAACCAGCGCCCGCGTGGAAGGAGAAACCAGGGTCAGCCAGGCAAGAGGGCTGGCCGCGTCATGCCCGCAGATACAGACTGTAGCTCTCAATCAATCGAAACAAGGGACGGTCAGCCTCAATGATCGTTCCCCGCCTCGAACAGTACCGCCACATTCTCAGAGAATACATGTTGCCCTGGCGCAACCGCGTGTTGCTGCTGGCCCTGATGCTCTTCACCAGCATCGGCCTGCAACTGGTCACGCCGCAGTTGCTGGGCCTCTTCATCGATACGGTGCGCGGTGACCGCACGGGCCTGCCGCTGGAGCCGCCGCCCTGGCTGGGGGTCGACCCCCTGCAGGGTCGGCTGCTGCTGATCGCGCTGGTCTTCATGCTGGTGGCCCTGGCACAGCAGGTGGTGGCCGTAGGCGCCGTCTACTTCGGCGAAGACGTGGGCTGGAAGGCCACCAACAAGCTGCGCTCCGACCTGGCGAACCACTGCCTGCGCCTGGACATGAGCTTTCATCACAAGCGCACGCCCGGCGAAATGATCGAACGCGTCGACAGCGACGTGACGCAAATTGCCAACTTCTTCTCGCAGTTCGTCGTCACGGTGCTCGCCAACATCCTGCTGCTGGCGGGCGTCGTCTTCATGGTCTTCCTTGTGAACGAGCAGGTGGGCATGGTTATGGCCGTCTACGCGCTCTTCACCCTCTGGGCGCTCAACGCCGTGCGCAGCCTGGCCATCCCGGCCTGGGGCTCGGCGCGGGAGGCCAGCGCCAGTTTCTACGGCTTTCTGGAAGAACAGCTTTCCGGCACCGAGGACACGCGCTCCAGCGGCGCCGTGCCCTGGACGCTGCGCAACTTCGCGCGCCTGATGTACTTCCGCCTCAAGAGCGAACAAAAGGCCAGCATCATGAATGCGGCCATCTTCGGCGTGGTGGCCTTCTGCGCCATCCTCGGCCTCGGCATCTCCCTGGTGGCGGGTTACATGCTCTACCAACAGGGACTCATCACGCTGGGCACGATCTTCCTCTTCGTGACCTACACGCACATCCTCGTGCGACCGATGCGCGAACTGACCATGCAGGTCCAGGAATTGCAGAAGGCCGGCGCCGGCATCGGCCGCGTCATCGAACTGCTCAACATCAAGACCAAAATCGAGGACGGGCCGGGCGTACCCGTGCCGGCCGGGCCGCTGGACGTCGAGTTCGCCGACGTCAGCTTCGCCTACAACGACAGGGAAGTCGTGCTGCAAAACGTCGACTTCCACCTGGAGCCGGGCAAGGTGCTCGGCCTGCTGGGACGCACCGGCAGCGGCAAGACGACCATCAGCCGCCTGCTCTTCCGCCTCTACGACCCCGTGGAGGGCAGCGTGCGCCTGGGCGGCACCGACCTGCGCGAGGCCTCGCTGCAGCAATTGCGGCAAAGCGTGGGCATCGTCACCCAGGACGTGCAACTCTTTCGCGCTTCCGTGCGCGACAACCTGACCTTCTTCGACGACAGCATCCCCGACGAGCGCATTCACGAGGCCATCCACGACCTGGGGCTGGGCCCCTGGCTGGCGCAGCTTCCCGAAGGCCTCGACACGCGCATCGAATCCGGCGGGCGCGGCCTCTCCGCCGGGGAAGCGCAACTGCTGGCCTTCACGCGCGTCTTTCTCAAGGACCCCGGCCTCGTCATCCTCGACGAAGCCTCCTCACGGCTCGACCCCTTAACCGAGCATCGCATCGAACGCGCCATCGACAAGCTGCTGCACCGGCGCAGCGGCATCATCGTGGCGCACCGCCTCGCCACCGTGCAGCGCAGCGACGAAATCATGGTCATCGACAGGGGCCGCATCATCGAGCATGACAGTCGCGCCCGCCTCGCCGCGAATCCGGACTCGCGCTTTTCGCAATTGCTGCGCACCGGCCTGGAGGAAGCGCTGGCATGAAGGACTGGCAAATCGTCCTGCAGCTGATCCGCTTCCGGCCCGGCCTTTTCGCCATCACGATTCTCTTCGCCGCCCTCGGCCAGCTGGCCCAGCAGGCCCCGGCGCTGGTGACGCGGGAGTTTTTCAACGTCCTGACGGACAGCGCCCCCGTCCGCTTCGACCTCTGGGCGCTGGTGGCCCTGCTGGCCGCCTCCGGCCTGGCCGAGATCGTCGTGCGCTTCGGCGTCAGCTGGACGCGCGCGACCTTCCAGTTCACGGTCATGGCGCTCATGCGGCTGAACGTCTTCCGCCACGTGTTGAAGCAGCCCGGCGCGCGCCCCATGCCCACCTCGCCCGGCGAGTCGATCAGCCGTTTCGGCGGCGACCTGGACGAGATCGGCATGTTCTTCCGCCTGCTGGAAATGCTGGTGGGACACTTCATCGCCTCGCTGGTGGCGGTGTACATCATGGTGAGCATCAACCCGCTCATCGCCCTGGTGGCCTTCGCGCCCCTGCTGCTGGTGGCCCTCATCGCCAACCTGACGCACCAGCGCGTGCAGCATTACCGCCGCGTACGCCGTCGCGCCGCCGCGCGCGTCGTCGGCTTCGTGGCCGAGACTTTCGGCGCCGCCCAGAGCGTCAAGGTGGCCGGCCGGGAAGAGCCGGTGATCCGCGAGTTCCAGCGCCTCAACGAGGTGCGACGGGTGGCCGCGCTTAAGGACCGCGTCTTTGAGGAAGTCCAGCGCTCCACCTATTACAACGCCGTCAACATCGGCACCGGCGTCGTCCTGATCCTCTCCGCCAGCGCCATGCGCGACGGGACCTTCACACTCGGCGACTTCGCGCTCTTCGTCTTCTATCTGGAACGCATGACCCAGTTCATGCGCATGTTCGGCTTCTCCCTCTCGCGCTACAAGCAGATTGGCATCTCCATCGATCGCGTGGAGTGGCTGCTGGGCGGCGCCCCGCGCCAGATCATGGTCGAGCACAACCCGGTCTGGCTGGACGGCAAGCTGCCCGGCATCCCGAAGGTGTCGGTGGGCGAGGACGATCGCCTGCACGCGCTCGAAATCGAGGGGCTGAGCTACCAGCACCCGGGCAGCCAGAACGGCATCGACAACATCAACCTGCGCCTCGAGCGCGGCACCTTCACGGTGGTCACCGGGCGCATCGGCGCCGGCAAGACCACGTTTCTGCGCACGCTGCAGGGCCTGCTGCCGCCGGACCGCGGCGAGATTCGCTGGAACGGCGAGCCGGTCGAGCATCTGGCGGAGTTCTTCGTGCCGCCCCACACGGCCTACACGCCCCAGGTGCCGCGTCTCTTCAGCGATCCGCTGCGCGACAACATCCTGATGGGCATACCGGAGAAGGATGCCGACGTCCCCGAGGCCATTCGTTCGGCGGTGATGGAGCGCGATCTGAAGGAACTCGACGAAGGCCTGGACACGCTGGTTGGCCCGCGTGGCGTGCGCCTGAGCGGCGGTCAGATGCAGCGCACGGCGGCCTCGCGCATGTTTGTGCGCGAACCGGAACTGCTGATCTTCGACGACCTCTCCAGCGCCCTCGACGTGGAGACCGAGCAGCGCCTCTGGAACCGCGTTTTCTCGCGGGACGGCGCCACCTGCCTGGCAGTCTCCCATCGCAAGGCCGCCCTGCGGCGCGCGGACCAGATCATCGTGATGAAGGACGGACGCATCCACGCCCAGGGGCGGCTCGACGATCTGCTGCAGCATTGCAGCGAAATGCAGCGCCTGTGGGAAGGAAACTTCAGCGAGGAAGCGCGCAACGGCAACAGGAGTTACCCGAAGCCTGCCGCGGCGACCTGAGGGACGCTTCAGCCGAAGCGGCCGGAGATGTAGTCCGCCGTCTCCTGGTGCTCCGGTGCGTCAAAGAGTTGCTGCGTCGGCCCGAATTCGACCAGTTCGCCCCAGCGCAACTCCACGCCATCCAGTTCGCGCTTCCGTATGTTGAAAAATGCCGTGTAGTCCGACACGCGCAGGGCCTGTTGCATGTTGTGCGTGACGATGACGATGGTGTAGTCCTGCACCAGATCGCGCATCAACGCCTCGATGCTCTGGGTGGCGATGGGGTCCAGCGCCGAACAGGGCTCGTCCATCAGGATGACCTCGGGTTCAACGGCCAGCGCACGCGCGATACACAAACGCTGCTGCTGCCCGCCCGAGAGTTCCAGACCGGACTTCCTGTGCAGGTCGTTCCTGACCTCGTCCCAGAGCGCCGCCTGCTGCAGGCTGTGCTCCACGATGGCGGTCAGCGACTTGCGGTCCCGAATGCCCAGCAAACGCGGCCCGTAGGCGACGTTGTCGAAGATGGACTTGGGGAAGGGATTGGGCTTCTGGAAGACCATGCCGATGCGCCGGCGCAGTTCAACCGGGTCGACGCGTTCATCGTAAAGGTTGTATCCCTGATACCTGATTTCGCCCTGCACGCGGGCGCCGGGGACCAGATCGTTCATGCGGTTGATGGCGCGCAACACGCTGCTCTTGCCGCAACCCGAAGGCCCGATGAAGGCCGTGATGCGGCGCGGATTGATCGGCAGGGTCACGTTGCGCACGGCACAGGTCTCACCATACCAAACGCCCATCTGTTCAATCTCAAGCCTGTCTTGCGCTGACGTCTCGATCATACGGTCCTTCGCGCCCTGGCGCTGTAACGGTTGCGCAGAATGATGGCCGTGGCGTTGAGCGAAAGCAACAACAGCAGCAACACAATGATCGTGGCGGCGGCGACGTCCTGAAAGCCCTCGCGCGGGTCCGCCGTCCAGCGGTAGATCTGGATCGGCAACACGGTGAAACGCGAGAAGGGACTGTCCGGGTCGATGAAGATGGTCGTGGCCGCGCCAACCACCACCAGCGGCGCGGTCTCCCCGATGGCGCGCGAGACCGACAGGATGACGCCGGTCAGCATGCCGGGCAGGGCCACCGGCAGCACCTGGCGCGCGATTGTCTGCAAACGCGTCGCGCCCAGGGCATGGCTGCCCTCGCGCAACGCCTGGGGCACGGCGCGGATGGCTTCCTGGGCATTGATGATGATGATCGGCAGGATCAGCAGCGCCATCGTCAGCCCGGCGGAGAGGACGGTGCGGCCGTCCGTGCCCTCCATCCCGGCCAGACGACCGCTGGTCAGGGGTTCCATGGCGCGCACGAACACCGTCAGACCGAGAATGCCGTAAATGATGGAGGGCACGCCGGCCAGGTTGCGGATGTTGGTCTCAATGAAGCCGTTGAGCAGGCGCAACAAACGGTGGTTGTTGGCGTCGCGCGCGTACTCCTCCAGATAGATGGCCGCGCCCAGCCCCAGTGGCAGGGACACGCCGATGGCGATCACCAGCATCCAGAGCGTACCCAGCAGGGCCACGCGGATGCCGCTGGTCAACGCCTGGCTGGAGCCGGGCGTGCGCAGGAAGTCGGCGTTCAGCCAGGAGCGGAATTCAAGCGTCGCCTGCGGGAAGTCCCGCGCGGCCCGCGCCTGGATCTCTTCCTGCCGCGCCAGCGAATCGATCAGATTCCAGCTTTCCAGCAACTCGATTTGCACGATGTCGCTATAGACCAGTTCCAGCAGGCGACCCTGCTCCACGTTGTCGGCCAGCAGCGTGGCGATGTCGGCCCTGGCCCCGGCGTCCCGTTCGCTGCGCTCAACATCCGGCAAACGCAGGTCGAACAGGCTTCGGTCGGCCCACTCCGGCGGGAAATTCTGGCCTTCAATCAGGGCCTGGCCCACAGTCAGGTCGCGCAGCGCGGAAGGCGGCAGGGCCGTCCGGGCGACCTCGTCAAGGAACAGGGTGAAGAGGCGGTCGGTGCTGACGTAGGGACGTCCCTTCTCGTCGAGGGTGTCGCGGGCGAGGCCGGCCAGTTCTGTTGCGCTCTGCTGATCAAGGCTGCGGCCGTCGGCGCTGACCAGGCTGGCCGGATCGACGACGTTGACGACCGCGACGGTGCCGAAGGCGTCATCCACGATCTTGAGCAGCAGAATGACCAGGGCCAGGGCCGCCAGCCCGACGCAGGCCTGATAGACCCGCGACCAGACGCGACCGATGCGCCGGCGTCGCGCAAGACCGCCCTGTTCCGGGATGTTGGCCACCTCAGGTCGCTTCACGATAGCGGCGGGTAATGGTGCCGCTGACGATATTGAAGGCCAGCGTGAGCAGGAAAAGCAGCAGGCCAATGGCGAAGAGGCTGTTGTAATCGATGGTGTTGTAGCTGATGTCGCCGCCGGAGATGCGGACGATGTGCCCCGTCATCGTCTCCGCCCCTTCAAGGGGGTTGAAGGTGAAGTTGGGGCCGGCGCCCGCCGCCAACGCCACGATCATGGTCTCACCCACCGCGCGCGAGATGCCCAGCAGGAAGGCCGCCATGATGCCCGATACGGCCGCCGGCAAGACCGCGCGCCGAATCGTCTCCTGGCGCGTGGCGCCCAGCGCATAGGAGGCCTCGCGCAGGGCCCGCGGCACCGCCCCCAGCGCGTCCTCACTGATGGAAGCGATGGTCGGCACGATCATGATGCCCATCACCAGCCCCGCCGACAGGGTGTTGAACTGTTTCACTTCCGGCCCGATGATCTGCTGCAGGAGCGGCGTCATCCAGGTGAGCGCGAAGTAGCCAAAGACCACCGTCGGCACGCCCACCAGCAATTCCAGCACGGGTTTGACGAAGGAGCGGACGCGCGTGCTGGCGAATTCGCTGAGGTAAATCGCCACGCCCAAGCCGACGGGCAGCGCCGTCAGCAGCGCGAAGAAGGTCGTCATCAGGGTGGCGTTCAGCAGCGGCCAGATTCCCAGATGCCCCAGTTGCGGGTTCCAGCGTGTGCCGGTCAAAAACTCGCCCAGGGTGACGGCAGCCGGGCTGAACAGGGGCAGGCCGGCGCTGTGACGGGCGGGGTTGCTGCCGTCCTCGCCGCGGCGCACGGCCAGCATGTCGCTCACGGGCTCGACCAGCAGGACGCGCATCACCTCCTCGTCAGCCTGGATCAGGTCATCGACCTGAAAGGCGGCGGCCGCGCCTGGCGACAGTTGAATCACCGTGTCGTCGGCCGTCATTTCCACGCCCAGCAGAACCGTGCGTTCCTTGTGCACGAACAGCGCCGTATCGACCGGGTGGGCCAGCGCCTGCGTGCCATTGGCGCCGCGTTCCACTTCCAGGCCCTCGCGGCTGGCCGTCAGCACCCGCATCTGCTCCTCGCCCAGTTCAATTGTCTGGCCCGCGCTGAAGGGCAGCGTGGCCCGTTCATCGAGGTTGAGCGTCACATACCGGTCCTGAGCGTCCATGGCCGCGGCGAGGGACACGTCCTGCCCCAGATTGACCACCCCGGCGCGCTCCACACTGTCGTATTTCACCTGCTGCCAGGAGCGTTGACTGAAAAAGAGCAGCGAGTTCTCGCCCAGGGTGACGAGGATGCCGATGGTGGAGAGAATGGAGACCAGCCCGCAGAGCAGGAGCAGCAGGCGCACGATGGCTTCAAGCGGCCGCGGCCGTCGTCTGAGGCTGCGGCTGCGCAGCGCGCGTTCCAGCGTGGCCGACTTGCCGGCCCCCGGACCCTGCACCGCCTGAACCTGCGCCATATCTGCCTGCCTGAATCTCGGGGATCGTCCGCGCGGCAGTATAGCCGAAGGCAGGTTAAGGAACGGGCCTGCCGTGTTAACTCGCGATTAAGTTGCAGGGGCGCCATACCATGGCGCCCGCCACACAGGCAGGCGTGGGTGGCGGGATGATGCGGGCAATCTGATCAATCGTCCCTGCCGGATGCACAGATTGAGGATTGCTGTACGGGCGACATATCATGTCGCCCGCGGATACTGGTTGCCACCTGCGAGCTTCGCGGGTTGCGGCGGGCGACTTGACAAGTCGCCCGTACAATGTCGTTGCGTTTTGTGGAATGCAGCCGTTCTGATCAATTGCCCCTGTGGGATGCTGCGAGCTTGCGCTCTCGCTGCCCACGCAGCGAAGGCTGTACGGGCGACATACCATGTCGCCCGCCCCACAGGCACGCGCAGCGCCGGCCCCCGACTGGCCCATGAAGACAACGTTTTGGGCAGGCGGTCATCCTTCGCCTTTCACAACGCTATACTCCCCTGCGGACAAGGAATGATTGCGAGGCCCGTATGGCAGATTACTTCTTCGACAGTCGCGATGACTTCCACTACGACAACAGCGGCTACTACGGCTACATCGTCTTCAATGGCGATGAGCAGACGCGGGACCGCCTGCGCAATGCTCTGGGCCAGGGACGGCAATCCCATGGACTGGGTTGGTACCGATACGGCAAAAGCTTCCGCCCGGCCAACGACGGCAGGATGTACGACTGGTACATCCGCCTGCACAGTGGCGGCAACGAGAAGCCGGCCGCGAAGGCCGTCGATGAGTTTCTGCGTAGCTACCTGCAACCGCCGGCGTCCTCCCCGCAGCCACCGGAAACTCAGTCAACCGGTCTCGCTCCGCAGCAAACCGGAGAAGATTATCTCCGGGTGCAGAAGGTAATTGCCAGTCTTGAAGGGACCGAGGCACGTTTCCGGAAGGAGCTCAACCGGCTCGGCCAGGACAGTTCATTGGCGCAGGGGGAGGTACTGAACAGACTGCGTGTGATTGAGGCGGGCGTCAGCAATCTGCAGGAAGTAACCGGCTCTGTCAGCGAGGCACGATTCGAAGCCGTACGCCTGCAGGATCGCCTGGAGGAAGCAAGGGACGAACTTGAAGAGAAAGACAGGCAAATTGACGATCTAAACAAGCAACTGTCAACGACGGACCGAAGTGCCGAAATACAGGAGCTAAATGCCAGGATCAGGAGACACAACAACAAGGTCAACTATCAGGAAGGGCTAATTGCCAAACACAAAAAAGAACTGCAAGAGATTCGAAGCGATAACAATGCATTGGAAGCAAGGCTGAAGTCTTCAAACATCAAGAAAGATGAATGGGAAGAAAAGTATCACAAACTGAAATCTGAAATTCCGTCGGACTCAGGTATAGATTCTGACGAGGAATCATTTGAAACCACTGTCGCGAAACTGGCCCCTCAAATGTATCTGATCAGGGGGACAACCGATATTGTTCGTCATGAATTCGAACACAGCAAACCCGTTCTGGATTTGTTGCGGAGAATCGTCTTGATAAAGGATTTCAACGGGCGAAACAAAATCGCGAATACCAAGTGGCGTGAGAGCCACGTCGGGAACACGGACTGGCGCATGTATTTCTGCAAGGAGAAACGTCTGATGAATGGACGTATTGTCGCCTTCCTGAGCGACAAGAACAGCCAGCCCGATGACATCCGCTGGATGCAGGCACACTCACCGGATACATGTTTCTGAAACGACAACATTGAAGGCGGCAGGGTTTCCCCCGCCGCTCAAACAGTCTCGCGCTGACCCCGCCGCTCAACCGCCGGTGGCCGCCGCCACCAGCAGGCGCGCCAGGTTCAGACCGGCCGCGTCCGCCGGGAAGTAGCCGGCCGCCTCAACCTCGTCGTTGACGACGCTCAGGAACCAGGCCAGGAAGTCGCCGACCTGCGGCTTCCCGGCGATGACCTCCGGCGCCGCGTAGAGGAAGAGCGGCCGCGCCAGCGGGTAGCTGCCATCATCCACGCTGCTGCCGGACGGCGCCACGCCCTCAATCGCGACCGCGTTCAGAATCTCGCTGTTAGCCTCGTAGTAAGCGTAGCCGAAGAAGCCCACGGCCCAGGGGTTGCCCGACACGCCCTGCACCAGCACGTTGTCGTCCTCGCTCAGGCTGGTGCGTGCGGCATCCAGAACGGGCGCCTGGTCCTTGTCGAAGACCTCTTCCACGAAGTAGTCAAAGGTGCCGCTGTCGGTGCCAGGGATGAAACGCTCGATCGGCTCCGCGGGCCAGTCCGCGTTGACGTCCTGCCAGGTGTCGGCCGTGCTGAAGAGACGGGCCAGTTCCTCAGGGGTCAGGCTGTCGGCGAAGTCATTGGCCCTGTTGACGACCACCGCCAGGGCGTCCGTCCCCACGCGGATGGGGAAGACGCTGCGGTCGATGGCGTGGCAGTTCTCCACCTCGGCATCCCTGATCGGGCGACTGGCATTGGCGATGTCGGTCACGCCTTCGGCGCAGAAACGCTCGAAGCCGGCGCCCGAGCCAATGCTGTCGACGGTGATGTTGCCCGCATAGCCTTCGTCACGGAAGCGCGTGGCAATGGCGTCGCTGAGCGGGAACAGAGTCGAGCTGCCGGCGGCGATGATGTCACCGTCCACGAAGGCGGGGATCACCACGGCCAGTTCGATGACGGGCAGCAACAGGGCGTCAACCATTTGTAGCGTGCCGTTGTCGGCCTCCACCGGGTCGCCAACGGCATTGACGCCCGTCATGTCGCCGCCCGGATGTTCGCCGATCACCGCGGCCAGTTGATCGGGATTGTCCAGCAGCCAGTTCACTGCGAAGTCGGGCAGAACCGCGAAGGCCTCGTTGACCGGCGCGTAAAGGGTCAGGGGACCTTCTGCGGCGAGGGCGTCGCCCAGTCCGGCCGCGTCAATCAGCGATTGCAGCGTGATCAGTTCTTCGTTTTCGGCGACCAGTGCGGCCAGTGAGTGGCCCTCCGCCTGAACGACCGCGAGTGGCGGGGCCAGTACTGCGATCAGAAAGAGGATGCTGCGGACTCTCGTCATCCTTTTGCGCTCCCTGTGACAGTAAACTTTCGTCCGCCACACATGCTGTCACGGAAGCTTTAAGTGCAGGCTGCCCCTGGATTAAGAAAAGTCATTGCATTCCTTAACCGCAGGATAATCCGGCCCTGCTTTTTGCGGTCAACTCAGTCCCCGATGGCCGCCCTCAGAATGAGGCGCGAGCGATTGAGCACCTGCGCATCCGCCGGAAAGTAGCCGGCCGTTTCGATTTCCTCGTCAACCACCGAGAGATAGTAGCTCAGGAATTCGCCCACCTGCGGCCGCCCGGCGATGATCCCTGGCGCAGAATAGAGCAGGAGCGCGCGCGCCAGGGGATAGCTGCCATCGGACACCCTGGCGGCCTGCGGCGCCACGCCCCCGATCGCGACAGCGTTCAGGCGGTGGCTGTTGGCCTTGTAGGCCGCGTAGCCCAGGAAGCCGACGGCATGAGGGTTGCCCGCCACGCCATGCGCCAGCACGTTGAAGTCGCCGCTCACATTGCTGCGCGCAGCGCCCAGGACGGGCCCGCGGTCCCCGTCGAATAGCGCCTCCACAAAGTAATCGAAACTGCCGCTGTCGCTGCCCGGGATGAAGCGTTCCACCGCTTGCGCCGGCCAGGCCGGGTCGACGTCCTGCCAGGTGTCCGCCGTGCTGAACAGTCGCGCCAGTTGCGTCAAACTCAGGTCATCGGCGAAGGCATTGCCGCTGTTGACGACCACAACCAGCATGTCCATGCCCACCTGCAACGGAAAGGGCTCGCGCCCGATGGCCTCACACTTCTTCCGCTCGGCATCCCTGACAGGCCGGCTGGCATTGACGATGTCGGCGATGCCCTCCCTGCAAAAGCGCTCGAAGCCGGCGCCGGTGCCGATGCTGTAGACGCTGACGTCTCCGCCGCGATAGCCCTCGCGGCGAAAACGCGCGGCGATCACTTCGCTGAGCCAAAAGACGGTCGAACTGCCGGCGCTGATGATGCTGCCCTCCACAAAGGCGGGGACGACCACCTCCAGCTCCTGGGGCGGCAGCAAGACTCGATCGATCGCGCGCAGCAAGCCATTCCCTGCGCGCAGGTCGGGGGCGATGACCCAGGCGTCTTCGACCCTCTGGCTGCCCGTGCCGGGGCCCGCTGCGCCTGTCGCGGCGCCTGCCGGCTCCCGCGCCTCGACGTGAAAGCGCAACAACTCGCCCAGGGCCGCCGGATGGTCCAGCAGCCACGCCGGCACGAAATCCGGCAGGTCGGCGAAGGCCTCGTTCACCGGCGCATGGAGGGTCATGGGCCCTTCAGCGGCCAGAAAGTCCAGCAGCCCTGCCTCGCCGGCCAGCAGAGAGAAGGTGGAGAAGCGTTCGTCGCCGGCGACCAGGTCCGCCAGACTCGCCTCCCGGGCACGGAGGCCGGCCAGGGGCAGAAAGAGCAGGACGAAGAGCAGGAGGAGCCGCCCGCGTCTGCTCATGACCTGGTTCCCCTGACGCCCTTGCGACCGGGCCGCGCCAGGGCCCCTGACGGCGACCTGCGCGGCGTCCTGACGGAAACAGGGAGAAAAGCAGTCATGGCGGGCATCAGCATAGCATGGCAGTTCAGCGCGGGATACGCAGCCGCCCCAGGCTGCACTATAATCACCGGCACCGAAGACCGGAGACTCAATGCCCTTCCGCCGCACAGGCATTCTGGCGCACCCGCGCCGCCCGCAGTCCGCACCCGTCGCCAGGGAAATGGCCGCCCTGCTGCGCGAACGCGGCCTCGAGACCTGGGTGCGCGAGGTCTGGACGGAGGAAGACGTCCGCCAGGAAGTGAAAGACTCGGACCTCGTGGTCGCCATCGGCGGCGACGGCGCCATGCTGCACGCCGCGCGCGTCTGCGCCGAACCCCGCGTGCCGGTGCTGGGCGTGAACATGGGCAACCTCGGCTTTCTGACCGAAATCGTCAATCCGGGTGACTGGGCGCAGTACCTGGACCGCCTGCTGGGCGGCGATTTCTGGATCGAGGAGCGCATGATGATCCGCGCCCAGGTGCTGCGCGACGACGCCGTGCTGGCCAGCGAGGACGCGCTCAACGACGTGGTCGTCAGCAGCAACCGGGTCACGACGACCGCGCGCATGGACATGTACATCGACGGGGACTGGGCCACGACCTACACTGCGGACGCGCTCGTGATCGCCACGGCGACCGGCGCCACCGCCTACGCCCTGGCCGCCGGCGGCCCCATTTTGCCGCCGGAACTGTTCAACATCCTCGTCGTCCCGGTCGCGCCGCACCTCAGCATGAACCGCCCGATCGTGCTCTCCCAGGGCTCCGTCGTCGACGTCATCCCGGCGGCGGGCGACCGCAGCCCCTCGCTGCTGAGCGTCGACGGACGCATTCTGCGCGCGCTGGAGCCGGACGAGCAGTTGCGTTTGCAGGCCAGCGCCCGCGTCAGCCGCTTTGTGCGCATGCGCGATCGCAACTACTTCTATCGCTCGCTGCTGGACCGGCTGGAGCCGCGCCTCGACGCGCCGCCACCGCCGGCCCTGCCCCGGCGGGGCCTCGCCCCCAGGTGAGCGCCATGAGCGAAGCGACCTTTTGTGCACGGCATCCGGAGCGTGAGACCGGCCTGCGCTGCAACCGCTGCGACCGCTACATGTGCCCCGCCTGCGCCGTGCAGACGCCGGTCGGCTATCGCTGCCGCGAATGCGTGCGCGAGCAGGAGGACCGCTTTTTCAGCGGCACTGGCGGCGACTACGTGCTGGTCTTCGCCACAAGCGCGGTCGGCGCGGGCCTGGCCCAGTTGCTGGCCGGTCTGCTGCCAACGATCTTTCTCATTTTGCTGGCCATACCGCTGGGTGGCGCCATCGGCACGCTGGCGCTGCAACTGAGCGGCCGGCGCCGCGGTCGCTGGTCCGGCTCCGTGGCGGTGGCCGGCGTGGTCGTGGGCAGCCTGCTCTTCGCGTTGACCCTGGGCGGCCTGGGGATTCGGACCCTGCTCTTCACCGCGATCCTGGCGGTCACGGTCTACGGCCGCTACCGCGTCAGCATTTAGGCGGGGCCTCGCGCATGCTTGAGGAACTGCAGATCCGCAACCTGGCCGTCATCGAGGACCTGACCCTGGTCTTCGGGCCGGGTTTCAACGTCATCACCGGCGAGACCGGCGCCGGCAAGTCGCTGCTGGTCGACGCCCTCGGTCTGGCGCTGGGCAGGCGGGCGGACCCCGTCTTCGTCCGCGCCGACGCGGAACGCGCCAGCGTCGAGGCCTGCTTCCGCCTGGACGATGCGACGCGCGCAAACCTGGAGCCCCTGCTGCGCGACGAGGAACTGGACGACGAAGTCGGCAGCTCCCTGCTGCTGTCGCGCGTGATCCGCCGCAACGGCCGCTCCACCGCCCGCGTCAACGGCATCGCCGTGCGCAGCAGCTTGCTCAAGGCCCTCGGCGAGGAAATGGTCGACATCCACGGCCAGTCCGATCATCTTTCGCTGCTGCGGCCCGCCACCCACGTCGACCTGCTCGACCGCCACGCCAACCTGCTCGAGGGACGCGCTGCCGTCGCGGCGCTGGTGGGTCGCCTGCAAGCGACGCGCGCGCGACTGGGTCAACTGCAGCAGGATGAAGGCCAGCGCCAGCGCCGCGCCGAACAACTGCGGCGCGAGGTCTCGGAAATAGAGGCCGTGGCGCCGCAACCCGACGAGGTCGAGCGTCTGCGCCAGGAACGCGCGCGCCTCGGCAGCAGCGAACAACTGGCGCAACTGGGCGCGGAGGCGCAACTGGCGCTCAGCGGCGACGAGCGAGGCGGCGCAGCGCCCGGCGCGCTGGAACAGTTGATGCAGGCTGAGCAGTTGCTGGCCCGTCTGGCCCGCATCGACCCGCAACTGCGGGAGGGACATGCGCTGGCCGACGCCCTGGCGCAGCAGGTGCAGGAACTGACGGGCGCCCTGCAGGACTACCGCGACCGGATCGAACACAACCCGCAGCGTCTGGCGGAGGTGGAGCAGCGCCTCGAGGCCATCAACACCCTGCGCAGGCGCTTCGGCGCCACCATCCAGGCCGTGCTGGAACACGCCGACGAGGCGCGGGCGCAGCTTGACGCGCTGGAACACAACGAGGAAGAGCTGCTGGCCTGTCAGGCGCAGGAAAGCCGTTTGCTGGCCGAACTGGGTCAGGCAGCGGGGGCGCTCGGCGCGGCGCGACAGCAGGCCGGCCAGAAGCTCGCGCGCCAGGTGATGCGCGAACTGGCTGACCTGCGCATGGGCGCCACGCGCTTCGAGGTCAGCATCGCGCGGCAGGAGAGCGCGGATGGCTGCCCCGTCGAGGGTCGCCGCCTGCGCTTCGACAGGGTGGGGATCGACCAGTTGCAATTTCTGATGAGCGCCAACCCCGGCCAGCCGCCGCAGCCCCTGGCGAAGGTCGCCTCCGGCGGCGAGGCAGCGCGCCTCATGCTGGCGCTCAAACACGTGCTGGCCCGCGCGGACCGCACCCCCACCCTGATCTTCGACGAAATCGACCAGGGCATCGGCGGGCGCGTCGGCGCCGTGGCCGGCCACAAGTTGCGCGCCCTGGGCGACGCCCACCAGGTGCTGGCCGTCACCCACCTGGCCCAGCTGGCCGCCTGCGCCGACCGGCACTACCGCGTCGACAAGGACCCGGCGGACCGGCGCGCCCGCGCCACCGTGCAAGTGCTGCAGGACGAGGAAGCGCGCGTCGCCGAGCTGGCGTCGATGCTGGGCGCAGCCGGCGACAGCGGCCGGCAGACCGCGCGCGAGTTGTTGCAGGCCGCCGCAGGGCAGGCTTCCCGCGACGGGGATTGAAGACTACAATGCTTTTGGCAGGTAACGGGGAATGCAGCCATGACGCTCATCGGGCATGAGGAAACCCTCGTCGATTTCGACGAGATCATCGACCGCCGCAACTCGGACAGCGCCAAGTGGAATCGCTACGATGCGGACGTCATCCCGGCCTGGACGGCCGACATGGACTTTCTCTCGCCGCCGGCCGTCACCGAGGCCCTGCAACGGCGCGTCGCGCACGGCGTCTTCGGCTACAGCGCCGTTGGACGCTTCGGCAACAATGGCGGGCTGCAGGAAGCGGTCAGCGAGCGCTACCGCCAGCGCCATGGTCTGGATTGCGCGCCCGATGACGTGCTGATCGTGCCTGGCGTGGTCAGCGGCCTCTACGCCATGAGCCAGTACATCGCCGCGGACGAGAGCATCCTGATTCAGACGCCCAACTACTGGCCCTTCTTCAGCGCCGCCGAGACCAACGCGCGCGCCACCGTGAGCGCGCCGCTGGTCGCCTGTCAGGAAGGCGCGCTGGACCGCTACGAGATCGACTTCGACGCCCTTGAGGCGGCCATTCAGCCCCATACCCGCATGTTGATGTTCTGCAATCCGCACAATCCCGTTGGCCGCGCCTACCGCCGCGACGAACTGGAGCGCCTGGCCGACATCTGCCTGCGGCGGCGCCTGGTCATCTGCTCCGACGAAATCCACGCCGGCCTGACCTTCCCCGGGCACGAGCACCACGCCATCGCCGGCATCGATCCGGAAGTCGCCGCCAGCACCGTCACGCTCAACTCTTCCACCAAGTCCTACAACCTGGCGGGCTTCAAGCTGGGCGTGGCCATCGCCACCAACCAGGAGATGCGGGACTGGCTGGGCGCGTACTACCAACAGGTGGGGGTCTATTCCGTATCGGCGCTGGGTCTGGTCGCCGCCGAGGCGGCCTTCCGTCAGGGCCAGCCCTGGCTGGACTCCTTGCTGGCCTACCTGCAGGACAATCGCGATTACGCCATCGACTTCGTGCTGCGCGAAATGCCGGCGCTGCGTCCCACCTGCCCCGAGGCGACCTACCTGCTGCTGCTGGACTGCGCGGCGACGCCTTTCGCCGCCGACCCCGTGCAGTTTTTCCTCGACGAGGCCCGCGTGGCGCTCAGCGGCAACTTCGGCCCCCAGGGCTATCCCAATCTGGCGCGGTTGAACTTTGGCTGTCCGCGCGCCACCCTGAGCGAGATGCTGGAACGCATGGCGGCGGCTTACGCCCGCGCCTGACGTTCAGAGGCGCAACGCACGCTCCAGCGCGGCCAGCAGGGCGTCCTCCTCGTCCGGCAGGACTGTGCGCGGGTCCAGCAGAACGCGGCCCTCGGCGATGCGCGCGATGACCGGCGGTTCCGCCGCGCGCAGACCCGCCAGAAACGCGTCCGGCTGATCGACCTCCAGCGCCAGTGTCCAGGTCGGCAGGGTCGCGCCGGGCAGTGACCCGCCGCCCACGGCGGACTCGCCGGCCAGCACTTCCCCGCCCAGACGCCGCGCCCAGTCGTCAGCCGTGGCGCGCAACTCCCCCGCCTCCCGCGCGATCATGCGCCAGATCGGGATCTGCGTCAGCGCCTGACCCCGTAGCCACAGGTCCAGCGTGGCGGACAGCCCCGCCAGGCAGAGCTTGTCGGCGCGCAGGGCGCGCGCCAGCGGATGCCGCTTCAGGGCCCCCAGCGGCTCCGAGCGACCGACGATGATGCCCGCCTGCGGCCCGCCGGCCAGCTTGTCGCCGCTGAAGGCCACCAGGTCCGCGCCCGCCGCCAGGCTCTCCATTACGGTCGGTTCGTGCAGCAGGCCGAAGGCGGCAGTATCCAGCAGCGCGCCGCTGCCGAGGTCGTCGACGAGCAGGAGTTCTCTCGCATGGGCCAGTTGTGCCAGCTCCGCCAGCGGCGTCTCTTCGGTGAAGCCGCTCATGCGGAAGTTGGAGGCATGGGCCCGCATCAGCAGGGCTGTGTCGGGGCCGATGGCGCTTTCGTAGTCAGCCAGGCGCGTGCGATTGGTGGTGCCGACCTCGACCAGGCGCGCCCCGGCGCTGGCCATCACTTCCGGCACGCGAAAACCCCCGCCAATCTCGATCAACTGGCCGCGGCTGATGATGACCTCCCGCCCCCGGGCCAGAGTCGCCAGCAGCAGCACCAGGGCGGCCGCGTTGTTGTTGACCACCAGCGCCGATTCCGCGCCGGTCAATTCACAGAGTACGTCCTCGCAGTGCTTCAGACGGCTGCCGCGCGCGCCGCGCTCCAGATCGTATTCCAGCGTGCTGTAACGCCCGCCGACCTCCGCCATGGCCTGGACGGCCGCCGGCGCCAGGGGCGCGCGCCCCAGGTTGGTGTGCAGGATGACGCCGCTGGCGTTTATCACCGGGCGCAGACCGGGCCGGAAGCGCTGCGCCAGTTGTGCGGCGGCGCGCTCCAGCAGATTCTCGCGTGTGGGTTCCTGTCCCTCACCGGCGCGGAGCCCGACACGGGCCCGCTGCAGGGAGTCGCGCAGGGCCGCCAGCGTGGCCTCGCGGCCATACTGCGCGCAGAGCGCCCGGGCCGCCTCTTCCCCCAGCAGCGCGTCCACCGCCGGCAGGCGGCGCAGCGCGTCAGCGACGCTCACTTGCCAGCTCCCGACCGCGCAGGATGATCTCCAGGATGATGAAGACCAGCGCCACCAGCAGCACCACGTGCAGTTGCAGGGCGCGGGGAATCTGCAGCCAGACGCAGATCACGGTGAATAGCCCGATCCACACGCTCTGCCGCACCAGCACCACGGCCGGCGGCAGGGGCATCGCGCGCGGCGTGAAGCGCGCGTTGAGCGCGCGCACCAGCGGCAGAACCGTGCCGGTGACGGCGACCTGCAGCAGCACGAAAAAGACCCAGCGCGGCCCGATGCGCGGCGTCGTGCTGATGACCAGCAGATAGATGCCACCCCAGCCGATCAGCAGCATCAACAGGGCGGCGATCAACACGCCGACGTGATCGGCGGGGAAGCGTCGCCTGCGCGGTTCATTCATGGCGTTCAGTATAGCGAGGGCCCCTGCCCGAAGCATCCCCGTGGGATAGCGACGGCCCCAGCCGGAAGCATCCCTTTTGGGATAGCCAGGGCGTAAGCCCGCAGCATCTCGTGAGATAGCGAGGGCCCCTGCCCGAAGCATCCCGCAGGGACGATTGATCAGAACGCCTGCATCCCACAAGGCGCAGCGCCTCTGTAGGGGTAGCGAGAGCGCAAGCTCGAAGCATCCCACAGGGACGATTTATCAAATCGCCCGCCGTAACCCGCAACGCCCGCGAGCGACATCGTGTGTCTGCGGGCGACATGATATGTCGCCCGTACAACATTCCCAATTTGTGGTACGGGCAGCGACGGCTCCAGCCGGAAGCATCCCTGTGGGACAGCGACGGCCCCAGCCCGAAGCATCCCCGTGGGATAGCGACGGCCCCAGACGGAAGCATCCCTGTGGGATAGCGACGGCGCCCTGGCTGTCAGCCCGCCTCCGCCTCCGGCACTTCCAGCAGATGTTGCGCCAGCGCCCGCAGGCGCGTCTGCAGGGCGGGCGCAGCGGGCAGCGCGTCGGCCAGTTTCCCCAGGCGAAAGCTGTCGTCGAGGCAGTTGGCGCGCAGTACGCCCAGGCTCTCGTCGCCGAAACGCCGCCGCAACTGCGGGAACTCCTCGTCGAGGTGGAAGCGCAGCCCCGCCAGAATGAGCGCCATGCTCATCTCGCGCCGGTCGATGCGCAGGCGCAGGGCTTCCGGCGCGACGCCCTCGCGCGCAGCCTGCGCCTCAATCGCCGTCAACTGTTCACTGGCCGACAGACGCCAGCGCTCGATGGCGTCCGCGTTCGCCGCTTCATTGCGCAGGGTCCGCAGCAGGGCCACGACGAAGGCCCGCAGCACGCGCCGCGCCTTCATCGCCGCCGCCACAGGACGAAGAAGATCACCGCCAGGCCCAGCAGCGCCGCCTGCGCGGCCAGCGCCAGAATCACCCACAGCGGCGCGCCGCCACCCCCTTGCCCGGAGGGCGCCGGGTGGGGCGTGGCGCGGACGGGCGACGGACGGGCGGCGGTGACGAGGTCCGGCGGCAGACGCTCGCTGGTGGCCCCGGCGCGCGGCGTCGGGGTGGAGGTCGCTCCAGGCGTCGGCGTCGGCGCGGGCGTACCGGTCGGGACCGGCGTACCGGGCGTGGGCGTGTAGGTGCCGTCGGCGGGCGGCACGAGGAAAATCTCGCCCGGCTGCAGCAGGTTGTCGTTCTCCTCCATGCCGTTGATCGCGCGCATGTAGGGCAGGTCATCCCAGGAGTAGCCGTAAATCAGCGCGATCAGGCCGAGCGTGTCGTCGGGCTGGATGCGGTGCATGATGAAGCCGCGCGGGTCGCGGCCGACCACGTAGGAGGGCGGCCCGGCGGGCGCGCTGCGACCTGGCGCCACAGGCGCGCCGCCCGGGTTGCCGAAGACGATCACGTAGGCGGTACGTCCGTTGGCGGCCCTGGCGTAGCCGATGCCCATCTCCTGCAGGTAGGGGCCGGTGAGCGTATCGTAGTGGATTTTCGAGCCGAGCCAGAAGCTCCAGGCGTTGGCGACGGCCCCGCCCATATAGATGATCTCCGCCACCCAGGTGGTGGGGTAGCCGGCGGCGCGGGTGCGCGCGCGCAGGTCGGTGCCGTCGGGTCGGGTGTGGCGGATCAGGCCGGTTTCGGCCATCCAGCGCGCCTGGCTGCGCGCGGCGATCCCCAGCGCGTTGTTGAGACGCATGGCCGCCAGGCCCTGCGACGCCCGCAGTCTGTTGACGCGCTGCGCCAGGTCCGCGCCGGGGTCCTGGGCCTGCGCGGTTGCGGCCCCGATGAGCAGCGCCGCAAGCAACAGGCAGCGTCGAAACATGACATACATTCTAACACGCGCCAGGGCCGGGGCTATAATGACGGAGCAGCGTTAAGCCACCCAGGAGATCTCGTTGCAATGAGACCGGCTGTGGAGGGGCGCGCCCCGGCCAGCCAGGGCGGGAGCTTCTTCCGCCGCCATTTGCCCGTCTGGCTGCGCGAAATGCCGCGCTACGGGCCCTTCCGTCCCGCCCAACCGGACTCCCGTTTCCGGCTGCTGGACCCCGACCAGCTGGAGCAGGTGTTGCAGGGCGTGCCGGAGGTCGTGCGCCAGGAGATCTACGAGGACGTCGACTACCTCGAATACGAGGTGCTGCGCCTCTTTCGTGAGCGCGATCACCGCGCCAAGATGCAGCAGAACCGCTATCGCCGCCAGCAAATCAACTTCCTGCTGCTGGCCATTCTCTCCACCCTGGTCGGCTCCCTGCAGCTGATCGCCCTCTCCAGCCAGCCGGAGCAGATGCCGGTCTTCGCCTTCATCGAGACGGTCATCTCCCTGCTGACGGCCTTCCTTGCGGCCGTCGGCGGGCGCGTGCCGCCCCAGGAGCAGTGGCTGCTCAACCGGCGCCGCGCCGAGGAATTGCGCCGCGAGTACTTTCGCTTCCTCACCCGCGTGCCGCCCTATGACGAGATCGGCGGTTACCAGCGCCGCATGCTGCTGGCGCAACGCGCCGCCGAGATCAACCGGGGCCTGCAGCCGCGGGACGCCGCCACGGGGGCGACGACATGATGCCGCCCGAGCAACTCGAACGCATGCGCCTGCGCGCCGCCTATCGTCTCTTCCAGTGGTTTTCGCTGGAAGACCAGCGCAACTACTGGCAGCGCGCCGCCGGCCAGTACCGTCGCGCCGGCAACCAGGTCAATTTCATCGTGGCCGTCTTCGCCTTCATCGCCGGCCTGGCCGCCGCGCTGGCCGGTCTGCTGGCCACCGGCTGGCTGGTGCCGGGCTCCTTCGCCAACAACGGCGCCTGCGCCGAACTGGCGGACAGCCAGGGGCTGGTGCGCAGCATGCATCAACTGGGGCTCATCGAAGAGGTGGAGGCCGAGGACGACGCGCTGGAGGAATTCGGCGAACTGCTGGCGACCTCGCCCATCGCCCAGGCGCGCGTGGATGGCATGGAATTCATCGCCGCTCTGAACGACATGGCCGGCATCGACAGCGACGAATGCAGCACGGTGCACTCCCTCACGAACCTGCTGATGCTGGTCGCCGTGGTCGCGCCCGCCGTCGGCGGCGCCTTCACCACCCTCGCCGGCCTCTATCAGTGGGACCGCTCGGCCAACATTTACGAGAGCGCGCTGGAGAGTCTCGAAGTGGCCGATTCGCAGTCGCCGCTGGACGACATGGACACCCTGACCTACCGCGCCGCCCTGCGCGCCTACGTGGAAAACACGCTGCAGGTGATGAGCGACGAGTCCGCCCAGTGGGGCCAGTCGGTGCGCCCGCCGGCGCAACTGGAACAATTCCTGAGCGAAGAACGCGAAAAAGCCCTGCGCGCCACGCGCCTGGGCAACGCCTGGGACCTCGGCGGCGGTGAAGACGAGGGAATCGGCCCGCTCGGCTGAGCCTGCACTCAGTGCTGCTGCTTGATGGTCGCGGGGTCGATGATGCCCGCCGTCGCGCCCTTGCGTACGGCCAGCTTGACCTCGCCGATGGCGCGCGTCACCTCGATGCCGCGCGGGCAGGCCGGCGTGCAGTTGAAGATTGTGCGGCAGCGCCAGACGCCATCCGGCGCGCCGAGGGCCTCCAGGCGGGCGTCGTCGCCCGTGTCGCGGGTATCGAAAAGGAAGCGGTGCGCCTGCACGATGGCCGCCGGCCCGACGTACTCGCCATTGGCCCAGAAGCTGGGGCAGGACGTCGTGCAGGCCGCGCAGAGGATGCAATTGGTGCTGTCGGTGACGAGGTCCTTGTCTTCCTGCGTCTGCAGACGCTCGCGCCCGTCCGCCGGCAGCGGCCCGTCGTTGACGAACCAGGGCAGCACCTGCCGGTAATGCGCGAGGAAGGGCTCCATATCCACGATCAGGTCCTTGATCACGCGCAGACCGAGAATCGGCTCCACCTGAATCTTCGGGCCCACGTCGCGCGCCAGCAGCTTGCAGGCCAGGGCGTTGCGCCCGTTGATGCGCATGGCGTCCGAGCCGCAGATGCCGCTGGAGCAGGAACGGCGGAAGGCCAGGGTGCCGTCCTGTTCCCACTTGACGCGATGCAGCAGTTCCAGCACGCGCTGGGTCGGCTCGACGTCGTTTAGCGCGAATTCCTGCCAGTATGGCTTCGGCCGCCCGGCTTCCGGGTTGTAGCGCCGGATGCGAAAGCTGATGTCCATGCGGCTCACCGTCCCCTGCTAGTAGACGCGTTCTTTCGGCGCGAAACGCTCGTCTTCCGCTTCCAGCGAGCGATCGACCGGCCTGTCGTGATTCAGCGCCAGCTCCAGCTGTTCCGTGACGAGGCCGCTGGCCTGGCTGCTGATCAACGAATGCACCATCCAGTTGGCGTCGTCGCGTTCACGGAAGTCCTCGCGGCTGTGGGCGCCGCGGCTTTCCTCGCGCGCCAGCGCGCACTCCGCCGTCACCACGGCCGAATCCAGCAGACAGCCCAGTTCCCAGGCTTCCATCAGGTCCGTGTTGAAGACCTGGCCGCGGTCGTCGATGCCAAGGTCTTGCAGGAAGCGCTGGCGCAACTCCAGCACGGCGTCCCTTCCCTGCCGCATGCCTTCCGCGGTGCGGAAGACGCCGACGTGCGTCATCATCAGGCTCTGCATTTGCGCGCGCAACGCGCCGGGCCGGCTGCTGCCCGCACTGTTGCGAATGCGCTCGAACTCCGCGCGCACTTCCTCGCCGGCGTCCATCGGCGGCGGGATCAGGGGCGCCTCGCGCACGAAGTTGGCGATGCGCTTGCCGCCGCGGCGCCCGAAGACGACCAGGTCCACCAGGGAATTGGTGCCAAGCCGGTTGGCGCCATGGCAACTGACGCAGGCCACCTCGCCCGCCGCATACAGACCCTGCATCACCTTGCCGGCGGCATCGACGATCACCTCGGCGTTGACGTTGGTGGGGATGCCGCCCATGGCGTAGTGCGCCGTGGGTTGCACCGGCATCGGCTCCTGCAGCGGGTCCACCCCGGCGTAAACGCGGCAGACCTCCAGGGTCTCCGCCAGGTTGCGCGCGATGAAGTCCTCGTCGATGCGCCGCGTCTCGCCGGCCTCCGCCAGATAGCGGTTGACCGTCTCCGGCCGGATATCGAGGTGCAGGTAGTCGCTACCGCGGATGCCCTTGCCGTCGCGCAGTTCAAGATACATTGAGCGGCTGACCACGTCGCGGCTGGCGAGGTCCTTGATCGTCGGCGCGTAGCGCTCCATAAAGCGCTCGCCGTGGCGGTTGAGCAGCACGCCGCCCTCGCCGCGGATGCCTTCGGTGAGCAGCACGCCGAGGCCGTACAGCCCGGTGGGATGAAACTGGTAGAACTCCATGTCCTCCAGCGGCAGGCCGCGGCGCAGGAAAATGGCCGCGCCGTCGCCGGTCAGGCTGTGGGCGTTGCTGGTCACCTGCCACACGCGGCCCCAGCCGCCGGTGGCGAAAAGCGTGGCCTTCGCATTGAAGCAGTGGAACTCGCCGCTGCCCAGCTGGATGGCCACCGCGCCGCAGGCCACCCCCTGGTTGAGCAGCAAGTCGACCACCTGGAACTCGTCGAAGAAGCGCACCTGGTTGCGCAGGCACTGCTGGTAGAGCGTCTGCAAAATCATGTGACCGGTGCGGTCCGCCGAGTGGCAGGCGCGGCGCACGGCCTTCTCACCGAAGTTGCTGGTGTGCCCGCCGAAACGCCGCTGGCTGATGCGCCCTTCGGAGGTGCGGTCGAAGGGCAGGCCCATGTGCTCCAGTTCGATGACGGCGTCGACGGCCTCCTCGCCCAGCACCCGCACCGCATCCTGGTCAGCGAGGTAGTCGCCGCCCTTGACCGTGTCGTACATGTGCCATTCGGGCCGGTCTTCCTCGTGGTTGCCGAGGGCCGCGCCGATGCCGCCGAGGGCCGCCCCGGTGTGGCTGCGCGTGGGGTAAAGCTTGCTGACCACGGCGACCTTCGCGCCGCCCTGGCTGGCATAAAGCGCTGCCATCAACCCGGCGCCGCCGGCGCCCACGATCAGCGCGTCAAACTGGTGGGTCTGCATCTTCTCCGCGTCTCCACTTCAGGAGCCGGCGTGCAGGCGCTCCATGGCCTCCACGCCCATCTCGACGGCAGTTTCGTCGATCGTGCCCAGCAGCGCGCCCACGCCCAGCACCAGCAGCGTCAACGCGCCCAGCATACACAGGTAAACGCTGGCGCGGCGCAGAAAGGGACTGTGCGAGGTGTAGTCGGTGAGCACGTAACGCAGGCCGTTGAAGCCGTGCGCCACCACCAGCGCCAGCAGCGCGAAATCGTAGACGCGCCAGACCGCCACGCCGCCCACCAGCAGGTTCCAGCGCCTGGCGACGAACTCGACGGCGGTGCCGCTCTCGTTAATGAGGCCCGTGCCAACCACGTCGTGCCCCTGGGCCGTGATGTCGAAAACACCCTGCAACACGTGCATCACAGCCAGATGGCCGAAGACCAACGGCAGAATCAGCAGCGAACTGACGCGCATGAAGGACCACCAGAAGCGCTCGCTGCGGCTGCCCTGGGGGTCAACGGCGCCGGTCGCGCCGTCGCCGCCGGAGATCAGGCCGTGCAGGCCGGACAGGATCAGCGCGGCGACGATGGCGGCGATGAAGCCGGGCAGAAAGACCAGTTGCGCGCGCAGCACCTCCGTCAGCGGCAGCACCTGCGGCGCCGAATTGTAGAAATCCAGCACGTGGCCGAACATCAGCAGAAACACGGGAGCCAGGATAATTAACGTGACGACCGCCACGACCTTCGCCGCGCGTGCCTGGTAGCGCCAGAGGTGCGGTTTGTAATCGAAGAAGACGATGCGCAATCCGTTGATGGCATGGTAGACCACCGCCGCCACCAGGCCGAACTCGCCGATCGTGAAGAGCGGCGACTGATAGGTGGCGATCGCCTCTTCGTAGAGCTCCGGCCAGAAGACGGCCCAGGAGGTATCGACGACGTGCAGCACAAGGAAGAGCACCACGCCCAGCCCGCTCAGGCGGTGCAGCACCCAGCTCCACTGGCCGATGGCGCCCCGGTAGCGCAGCGTCTCGGTGACCGTGATGACCAGTGACGTCAAGGGTTGCCTCCGGGCTGCGGGCGCAGGCGCGCAGTATAGCAGCGCGGGCAGGCCGTCGCAATGCCGCCAGAGCGCGGGCAACGTGGCGGGCGACATGATATGTCGCCCCTGCATCCGGCGCAGGGCGAAAGCGCCCGACAGTCCTGTTTGCTGTGGCAGTTCAGGACATTTCGGAGAAGATGTCGCTGACGTGGGCGCGGAAGCCCGGCAGCACCTCGCCGCCTTCGATGAGGTCGTCGCCGCGCAGGGTCCGTGGCGGGCTGCCGGCGACGTGAAGCACGAGCGTACCCGTCCGCGGGTAGAGGAGCCAGACCATGGACGTGCCATGCTGCAGGTAGCGCGCCGCTTTCGCTTCCAGCTCGCTGCGGGTGTTGCTGCGGCTGTGGACTTCCACCGCCAGCAGGGGGGCTTCGGTCGGAACGCCGGGGTCAGCACCTGTGCGCTGAATGGCGACATCCGGCTGACAGAACCAGCCGTCGAGGTCGTGCAGGGCTTCGGTGCCCACGTCGTAGCCGGGCAAACCGCCGGCATCCAGCCACGCAGCCAGCAACACGGCGACGCGCGCCTGCTTCCTGGAGTGCAACCAGCTCGGCGCCATCTCGACGATTTCCCCCCTGGAGTTGAATGTGAACTTCTTGCCGGGGTATTGCCTGACCAACTCGAAATACCGCTCCAGGGTCAGTTCGGCCGGGTTGCGAACGGTGACAGCCATGCTGCGCTCCCTTTACGCTCCGCCTTCAGTATAACCGACAGTCGCGCAGGCAGAGACATCGGGGTTGTGACGCGCCCTGCCCCGTCCCGGGGCGGGATCGTTGGACAGTTTCGTCGCTATGGTCGTTCAGGACGCGTCGGAGAAGATGTCGCTGACGGGGATGCGGAAACCCGGCAGCACCTCGCCGCCCTCGATGAGGTCGTCGCCGCGCAGGGTCCGTGGCGGGCTGTCGGCGACGTGAAGCTCGAGCGTGCCCGTCCGCGGGTAGAGGAGCCAGACCATTGGCGTACCATGCTGCAGGTAGCGCGTCGCTTTCGCTTCCAGTTCGCTGCGGGTGTTGCTGCGGCTGTGGACTTCCACCGCCAGCAGGGGGGCTTCCTGTGCAACGGGCGGGCCTTCCGCGCGGCAAATCACCACGTCCGGCTGACACAGCCAGCCATCGAGATTGTGAAGGAGTTCTACACCGGCCCGATAGCCGGGCAGCGCGCCGCCTTGCAACCAGATCCTTAGCAGCGAGCCGACGTCCACCTGCAGGAAGCCGTGAGCGCGTAAAGTTGCCGTCTCGACGATTTTCCCTTTGGAGTCAAACCTGTACTTTTTGCCGGGATATCGCCTTGCCAACTTGAAATACCGTTCCAGGGCCAGTTCGACCGGGTTGCGAACGGTGACAGCCATGCTGCGCTCCTGTTACACTCCGCCTTCAATATAACCGACTGTCGTGCAGCCAGAGAATCGGGCATGGTAACGCGGGCTGGCCGTCGCCACACCGCCTGGCTTGACGCTGCGCCGCCGCCTCCTGTAAAATGCGCCGCCAGCGGGCCTGTAGCTCAGTTGGGAGAGCGCCACAATCGCACTGTGGAGGCCAGGGGTTCGAGTCCCCTCAGGTCCACCAAAATCTGAAATGTGAGGCCCCGACCAGGCGCACGAGGGGCGGCCAGGAGCGAGCGGGATGGCCGGCAAGTCTTCAGGCAAGTCAACCAGCTTCGAGGAGAGAGCGGCTGCCCTGCGGGCCAGCGGGAAGCCAGTCCTGCTCTCCGGCGGCAACCCGCAGATCCCCAAAGGCGACGGCGACGCGCCCGTGCAGGCCTACATCGCCGCCATGCCTGGCTGGAAGAGCGCGCTGGGGCGGCGCATCGACGAGATCATCGTGGAACAGGTGCCCAACGTGCGCAAGGCCGTGCGCTGGAACTCGCCATGGTATGGCATCGAGGGCCAGGGCTGGTTTCTTAACACCCACGTCTTCGCGCGCTACGTGAAGGTGACCTTCATCGACGGCAAGTCGCTGGACCCCATCCCGCCCGGCTCGGGCACGCACCCCGACGCGCGCTGGTACAATATCTACGAGGATGCCTTCGATGAGGAGCAGTTCGTCGAGTGGGTGCGGCAGGCCGCCGCCCTGCCCGGCTGGGACGGCTTTGATACCCTGGAAAGCCAGGGCCGTCGCCGCTGACCGGTCCGCCCGTCTTCAGATCTCATACTCAAAAGTCATGTCGTGCTCTTCGGCGTGGCCGGCAGCGAAGCCGCCGCTGCCCGACAGCCCCGCCAGCTCGCCGGTCCCCGAGCCCGGCACGACCTCACAGCTCGCCCTGGCCTGCTCGCCATCATAGACGCCCGTATGCCGCAGCACGAAGCTGCCTGAGCGCCCGTCCAGGCTGCCCGTCACCTTCTCGAAGCCCAGGAAGGAGGCGTTTTCGTCGTCGAGGTAGGTCATCACGTACATCAGGACGCCGGTCGCGACCAGATCGCCCTCAAAGGACTTCCTGATCTGCGCCCGGGTCAATTTCGGGCCCTCCTCCGGCTCGTCAAGGGCTTCCTCGTCCCAGCCCAGAATTCTGAACGTCACGCTGGCCTGCATACGCCTTTCCTTTCATGGTTGACTGGACTCAGCATACACCGGGCGCGCCGTGAATCCCGGGCGTAAACGTTCGATCGCGGGGTGACGCGGGCCGTCCGACCCTCAGGCCTCGTCAAGGGGCTGATGAAAGTAGTAGCAGAGGCCGTCCGGCGCGATGACGAAGAAGACCTGCAGCTTACGTCCGTCCTCCTCGTCCACGCGCCAGTTGCCGGTTTCGACGCCTTTCGCCTGCAGTTCGTCGCGGGCCCGATGGATGTCCGTGACGCGGATCGCCGCGCCCTCGACTTCAGGATTGCCGCCGTTGACCGCAAAGCCGATGCGCACGCCGTCGCGCTCCAGCGTCACCGCCGGCTGCGGACCGTCCCGCCTCTCGACTTCCCGCAGCCCGAAGGAGTCACTGTACCAGCGCGCGGCAGCGTCGATGTCCGCCACCGGCAGGGCGAGGACGTCGTCGCCATAGGGGAAGGCCGCCTCGTACAATTTCTCGCTCATCCTGCTGTGGTCTCCGCTGATGTTGAGTCGATTGCGGGAAGACTGAGGGGCTTATCCCGCTCTGGAGATGATTGTACAACCCTCCGGCCAACCGTCCAGCGTTCAGACCCGGAATTTGAAGGGCTTCTCGTGGCGGTACTGCGGAATCTCCACGCGGGCGCCGCCCTGCATCGCCGACTCATGGGCGCAGATGCCGGCGGCCGTCCAGCCGGCCGTCAGCACCGCGTCCGGCCAGGGCAGGCGCTCCTCCACGATGGCGCTGACGAACTCGTGCACCATGTGCGGGTGCGAGCCGTCGTGGCCGCCACCCTGCACGAAGGACAGATGCTCGTGGCTCTCGTCGTAGACGCCGCGCTGCGTGAAGCGCGCGATTTCCGGCGGCAGCAGGTCCTGGCGATCGGGCACGTCCAGCTTCTCGTGGCGAATCTCGTTGCCGCGCCCCCAGGTTTCGACGACCGGACGCATGCGGAAGATGACCGGCTGCTCGCCCTCCACCTGCTCCCACTCGAAGCTGGCCGCCTCGCCGTAGACGTTGAAGCTCTCGACGTAGCCGTGCGCGGTGTGAAAGAGGCTGCGCGTGACCTCGGCGGCCAGCGGCGGGTCGTCCTGCAGCTCGTAGATGGCGGTCTCGATCGGGAAGGGATTGCCGTACTGTTCGTGCAGTTCGGCGCGCATGACGCCGGAGCCGAAGCAGTGCACGGCCTTCGCCTGCATGCCGGCCAGGGCCAGCACCGGCGAGACGGCGTGGGTGGCGTAGTGCATGGGCGGCAGGCCCAGCCAGTAGGGCGGCCAGTACTCCATGTCCTGGTAATGGGCGCCGCGCAGGAACTGGATGCGACCCAGTTCGCCCTTCGCCTGCATCTCGCGGGCGTAGATGAAGCGTTTGGTGTAGACGGCCGTCTCCATACCCATGTAGATTTTGCCGCTGGCCTGCTGCGCGTCGATGATGGCCTGCAGGTCCTCCAGGCGGGTGGCCATGGGCACGGTGCAGGAGCAGTGTTTTCCGGCGTTCAGCACGGCGAGGGTCTGTTCCGCGTGCAGCGGGATGGGCGACACCAGGTGGATGGCGTCGATCGAGTCGTCGTTGATCAGGTCGTCGAGATCGGTCGTGCGGTGTGCAACCTCGAAGCGGTCGCCGATCTTCTGCAGCACGGCCGGGTCCGAATCGCAAATGACCAGGTGCTCCACGCGCGGGTGATGCAGGTAGATGGGCACGAACTCCGCGCCAAAGCCCAGCCCGGCCAGCCCTACCCGGATGTTTCGGTCCATGGTTACTCTCGCCTTCTGTTCGATTCACCGTCTGAACAATCTGGATGAGAGGTTTGGTCTTTTGGCGGCCCTCACCCTAAATCCCTCTCCCTGAGGGAGAGGGACTTTAACTCAGGTAGCGATTCAGGTTCGTTCTGACTATTCAAGAAACCAGGAAGAAAATAAACGATCATGTCTCCCCCTCTCCCTGAGAAGGGCTCCCGCGACTGAGCGGGAAAAAGGGGGCCGGGGGGTGAGGGCCGCGCATCAGGTCCCCCACAGCAACACCCCTAACCATCGCTCGCATCAGGTGATTCACCGGAATCGAAAATCACGGAAAGGGACCCCAAAACCCCGCCGCTATTCCTTGACGGCGCCGAAGGTGATACCCGTCACCAGCTGCTTCTGCACGCGGAAGAGCAGCGGCACCAGCGGCAGCAGCACCAGCACGCCGCCCACCGCGTAGAGGTCATAGGGCACCTGCATGATGTTGGTGCCGCTGGGCACCTCCAGCAGGCGCAGGGTGAGCACCCGAATCTCCGGCCCCACCGTCAGCACGAAGGCGAAAAGGAACTCGTTCCAGCCGGCGATCAACAGCAGCAGGAAGGTGACGAAGGCGCCGGGCAGGGCGATCGGCAGGATGACGCGAAAGAGCGTGCCGAACCAGCCGCAGCCGTCGATGGCCGCGGCGTCGTCCAGTTCGCGCGGGACGGAGTTGTAGTAGGTGAAGAGCACCAGCACGGCCAGCGGCAGCCCGCCGGCGAGATACACGAGGATGATGCCGTGGCGCGTATCCAGCAGGCCGATGTCGAAGTAGGTGATGAAGATCGGGCCGAGCGTCACCATGGCCGGCACGGCGATGCTGGCCACCAGCAGGCTGTACATCAGCGCCTTGCCAGCGAAGGTCGCGCGGCTGAAGCTGTAGGCCGCCATGCCGCCCAGCAGCGTCGCGCCCAGCGCCGACAGGCCTGCGATCATGATGGTGTTGATCAGCCCCGGCACGTAGTCCCAGCGGCGGATCATGAAGGGATAGTTGTCGAAGTTGATGCTCCCCGGGACGATGCGCGGCGGAACGCGCAAAAACTCGTCGAGAGTCATGACGGAGGTGGCGAACATGTAGTAAATCGGGAAGAGCAGCAGCACCAAAGTGACGAGCAGCAGGGCGTATTGCAGCAGGCGCAGCAAGCGTTCTCCCGTCAAAAACGGGACAGGGCGCGCGCGCTGTGTGACCTGGGCGGACATCAGCGGGCCACGCGGGTGCCGGAGCGATACAGCAGCCAGGCGAAGACGCCGCCGATGGCCACCGTCAGCAGCAGCAGCAGGACGTTAATGGCCGAGCCGTAGCCGTAGCGCAGCTCGACGAAGAAGCGTTGGTAGGAGTAGAGCGCGAGCGTGCGCGTGGCGTTGCCGGGTCCGCCCTGCGTCAGGCCCAGAATTTGCTCGAAGGTCTGCACTTCGGCCATGCCGCGCAGCATCAGCACGAGATAGATGCTCGGCCGCAGCAGCGGCAGCGTCACGTACCAGAAGCGCTGCAGGGCGTTGGCGCCATCGACGGCGGCGGCCTCCAGCACTTCCTTCGACAGCGAGCCGAGCGCCGCCATGAAGATCAGCGCGACCCAGGACACGTTCTTCCAGACGGTCAGCACGATCACGGAGACGCGCGCCATGGCGGGGTCGCTGAGCCAGCGCACCAGTTCGTCAACCAGGCCGGCCTCCAGCAGCATGAAGTTCAGCAGGCCGGATTGCTCCCAGTAGAGCACGCGCCAGACGACGCCGGCCAGCAGCGGCGCCATGACCCAGGGCAGCAGCATCACAAAGTTGCTAAAGCCGCGGCCGCGCAGCCTTTGCATCATCAGCACGGCGATGCCCAGACCCAGCACAGTCTCCAGTATTGTACTGGCCGCGGTGTAGGCGATGGTGTAGCCCAGGGAGTTGATGAGCGTCTTGTCGCGCGTCAGGGCGAACTGGTAGTTCTGCAGGCCCACGAAAGCGCCCGGGTTGACCAGCGAGCGGTTGGTCAGGCTGAGCCAGACGGTCTGCACCAGGGGGATGAAGCTGTAGAGCATGCGCAGCACGAAGGCCGGCAGCACAAAGAGATAGATGATGGCGTACCTGCCGGTGAGCAGCCGCGGGCGGCCGTGCTCCCTGGCGCCTGGCGCGGCAGTGCTTGTGGTCATTATGCCTGTGGCCCTGAATCGTCAGGGCGGGCCCCCGCCGACCTGATTGCCGGCAGGGACCCGCGCTTGCCCTGGCGCCGGGCTCTTGCGCCGGCGCCCGCCTGCATGGGTCAGATGCCCATCTTGATGATGTCGTATTCGGCCACGGCCCACTCCTGCACCTCTTCCGGAGTCAGCTCGAGCGCGAGCACCTGCTGGCCCAGCTGCTCGAACATCTGCCACAGCTGGGTCGTCTGCGGGCTGTTGACGATCGGCTCGCGGAACTTCGCGCCGCGCAGCAACTCGGCCCAGCCGGGACCGGCGCTCAGCACCTTGGCCAGCGCAGTGATTTCCTCATCCTCGATGAGCGAGTTCATGGCCGGCACCAGGCCGTTGAAACGGATGCTGATGTCCTTCATCTTCTCGCGCGAGGCCAGCACGTCCATCAGTTCCAGCGCGGTGGCCTTGTTCTGGCCGGCCGCCGGCACCGAATAGCCCCAGCCATGCACCAGACCGACGTCGCTGCCCGGGCCCATCGGGAAGCGCGCCAGACCCAGATTCTCCTCGGTAAACACCGAATCCTCGACGGTCAGCAGGGAGTTGTAGTTGCCCTCGTAATTCCAGAACATGCCGACCTTGCCGGCGGCGGCGAGGCCGAAGTTGTTCTCGGAGATGATGGTGGGCGACGAGATGCCGCGCTTGATCCAGTCCTGCATGAACTGGAAGGCCACCAGGCTGTTCTCGTCCGCCAGGGTCTCGAGGTCGCCGCCGGCGTGGTTGAGCGCCAGCAGCACCGTGTTGAAGGCGTGGCCGCCTTCCGTGCGCGGGTGCCAGCCCCAGACGCCGTTCTCCTGGTCGGTGACGGCCTCGCCGATGCTGAAGAGCTCTTCCCAGGTCGTGGGCGGCTCGGGCACCAGGTCCTTGTTGTAGAAGAAAGGTTCCAGGCCCAAAAAGTAGAAGAGGCGGTAGACGCCGCCGACGGCCTCGTTCAGCACGTGCACGTTGTCGACCACGTCATCCTTGTTGTCCTGCCAGGCGTTGGTGTTGGTCATGTCCTCGGCCCAGCCGTTCATGCCCCACAGGCCGCCGATCAGGTCGTCGGCCCAGAGCACGTCGATGCCGTCAAATTGCGTCTGGCCCCAGAGCGTGATCTTGGCCATCACGTCGTTCCAGACCGGCGGCAGCGCGTCGTAGTTGATCTGGATGCCGGTCTCCTCCGAGACCGCCGCCATGAACGCGGGCGGGACGTCGCCGCCCCAGCCAACCATGTTGACGACCTTGTCTTCCTGCGCCACGCCGAATGTCGTGGTCGCCGTCAACCCGAGGCCGGCGCCGGCCACGGCCGTCGTTCTGAGGAAATCCCGACGTGAAAGTTTCTGCGAACTGCCCATGCTACGTTCCTCCCAAATCAACAAAATTTTTCCTGGACGTCTGGACACTAGCGCGGGACAGGTAATGTTGCAACAGCCGTTCCAGGGTACATCCGGGTCGGGAGTCGCCGGCGCAATACGCTCCGGTGTTGGTGAATTGAGGGTGGTCGCCCTCACCCTAAGTCCCTTTTCCCGCGACTGAGCGGGAAAGGGGTTGGGGGGTGAGGGCGTGCTGGCCCTGGATTGGCCCTCACCCCCGGCCCCGGCCCCCGCGTAGGAGCAAGATATCAAATCGCCCGTCAATCCCGGGCATCGCGCCGCGCAGGGGCGAAGGGGTTGGCGGGCGACATGATATGTCGACCGTACAGGCGGCAAGGGACTCGGGGTCAAGGTCACTCTAGCGCTCCCCCAACAGGCCAACCCTGAAGGCCTCCGCCAGACGCCGCTGCAGACGCAACAGCAACCACAGCAGCGGCAGCAACATCAACACGCCGCCGGCCGAGCCAGGCAGGGCGGAACGCCCGGCGGCCTCCAGCAGCCGCACGCTCAACACCCGCGTTTGCGGCCCCACCGTCAGCACGAAGGCGAAAGGGAACTCGTTCCAGCCGGCGATCAACAGCAGCAGGTACGTGACCACCACGCCGGGCATGACCACCGGCAGAATCACGCGAAAGAGCGTACTGAACCAGCCGCAGCCGTCCATGGCCGCCGCGTCGTCCAGTTCGCGCGGGACGGAGTTGTAGTAGGTGAAGAGTATCAGCACGGACAGCGGCAGGCCCGTCGCCAGGTTGACCAGCACGAGGCCCGACAGGGTGTCCAGCAGACCGATTTCGCTGTAGGCGAGGAAGAGCGGCCCGAGCGTCACCATGGCCGGCACGGCGATGCTGGCCACCAGCAGGCCGTACATCAGCGCCTTGCCGGCGAAGGTCGCGCGGCTGAAGCTCCAGGCCGCCATGCCGCCCAGCAGCGTCGCCCCCAGCGCCGAGAGGCCGGCCACGATGACGGTGTTGCGCAGCGCCGTGAAATAGTCCATGCGCCTGAACACCCAGGCATAAACGTTCAGCGTCGGCTCCCGCGGAAAAAGCGTCGGCGGCACGCGCGCGAATTCGTCGCCTGACTTCAGCGAGTTCAGCAGCATCAGGAGCACGGGGAAGAGCAGCGCGATGAGCACCAGCGCCAGCAGCGCATAAAGCAGCAGCCGCGCAAGGGCGTGGCGCCAGACTCGCGCGGGCATCAGGAGGCCGGACCTGTCCGGGCGGGTCGATTCATGCCTGCGTCTTCATTCCCTTCAATTTTTGGCGGCATGCCTGAGATGTACATCCTTTTCCCGCTCAGTCGCGGGAGCCCTCTCCCGGCCCCTTGTACCGCGCAGGGGCCATTAATCAAATTGCCCGCCGCCCTGCGTGCCGGTGTGGCGGGCGACATGTTATGTCGCCCGTACAACAAACGCTGCAGGGGCGATTTGATAAATCGCCCGCCCTGCGGCGCAGGCCGACGAGCGCAGGGCGCGGAGCCGCAGCCCGATCCCCGATGCAGGCCCGCTTTCGCGCCAGGTCCGCGCTCGCCGCGCCAGGGCAGCCACCAGTTGCACTTGAGACAACACCGTCGCACTGGACAAACCGCAAGGAAAACCTGATAATTCCTTATGTGTAACTCATGACTTTGTAAGTAATTCGTGAATCTCGGGCGAGATCCATGAGTCAGGTCTCAACGAATGTGTTGCGCCTGTTGTTGCTGTCCCTGTGCCTGACCTGCATGGCGCCAGTTGCCCGGGCGCAGGCCAGCAATCCAGAACAAGAAGACTGTGAACTGCCCTCTTCCGGCGTCATCGTCGCCAGCGTTACCTATACGCTCGACGAGGACTGCACGCAGACGGGCACGCTGGAAATCAGGACCGCCAATACGCCCTCGGTCACGCTGACCATCAACGGCAACGGACACACCATTTCGAACGGGACCGAAACGGATTACGGCATGAATTTCCTCGTTGTTGACGACCAGGGCGCAAGCACCCTTTTCAACAAGGACAGCACTGCCAGCCCAAACGTCAAGGTCATCATCAAAAACGTCACTTTCGATGGCAAGGACTGGTTGTTCAAAAGACACGTCCGCCAGGGCGAACGGGAGGACGGGTCGACCTGGCTCTATTCCGGGGGAATCGGCTCCTGGATTTCGGCCGAGGGTACGCTGGAGATGGAGAACGTCACCTTTACCAACGGCAATGGCAGCTGGCTGCGGGCCGAGGGAACGGCGACCCTGAGCAATCTGCTTTTTGAAGACAGCAAAACCTGGAGCTGGGGCTTCTCCCCTACCGTCCAGGGCTCCCTCTATGTAACCAAAACCGGCAGCGTAACACTCAACAATGCCGTCTTCCGCGATATCAGGCGCACGGCCATCGCCGTGGAAAAGGGCGGCAGTTTAAGCACCACCGGTTGCCTGAGTTTCGTGCGCCCCTTCATCCACAAGGTGCTTCACAGCGGGTCCAATAGCGTAATGGGCACCTGGACTGACAGCAGCAGCGGTCCCTGCACTGGCAGCAATGACCCCGTTGGCAACGGCGGCTCGGCTGTAGTCACGTATTCCCCGGAACTGCTGGATTGCGGCCTGCCCAAGGACGCCGTGATAGGCGTGGACAGCGTCTACACGCTTAATCAGGACTGCGTTTGCCTGAAAAGATTCATCGTGGCCACCGGCGTGACCGTCACGATCAACGCCAATGGCCATCGCATCGTCGGCTGCGAAGGCACCCAGTTTTATGTAGCCGACACCCTTGCTCGTGGCGCCTCGATTTTCATCGGCGACATGGCCCACCTGATTATCAACAATGCCAACATTTACGGTGTCCAGACGAGGATTTATGGCGGCGCGCTGACCGTGGGAAATTCCATGATCGCGGAGACCTCCCCGACGCCGATACACAATCACGGCTTTGTCCACGTCTATAAGACGATCTTCCAGGATAACCAGGGCTACAGCAACGGCAAGCGAGGCACTGTGTATTACGCCACCGACTCCTTTCGCCTGGGCCGGGCCGTCTTCAGGGACAATATGTTCCGCGGCAACTCGGTTGGCGCGGCCGAGGCGTTGGCCAGGGGCGGCGGGACGGCGATATACTTCTGCGGCGACAATGAACGTGA
The DNA here is from genome assembly GCA_026708325.1 of Anaerolineaceae bacterium. Taxonomy (GTDB): domain Bacteria; phylum Chloroflexota; class Anaerolineae; order Aggregatilineales; family Phototrophicaceae; genus JAGWBD01. The sequence goes on from JAPOVC010000021.1 coordinate 149,478, forward strand.
GGTTCCGGAGCCGGAGGACGGCACTGAGTTGCCGCCGCTGGTCCCGCTTTGGCTGGGAACCGAAGGCGGCGCCGTTCATAATTTCTGCCCGGAGAACATCCCCCACAACAGTGCCGGAGGCAGTTGCTACAAGCAGCAGCCCCTGGGCGCCATCGGCCTGATCTGCCACGTCGACCGGCAGCCGGCGGCGATCGAAATCCTGGAAATTTCACGCCAGAGCGAGGGACGCCGCATTTTGCGCGTCGACCAGAGTCAGATTGAGGCGTCTGGCGCAGGCCTGGTCGCCTGTTCGGCTGACGGGCGCGCCGCCGTGCGAGTCGGACTGACGGGGCCGGTGGGACAAATGATGGTGGGCACCAGGGCCTGGCGGGATGCGGGCCCGCAGCGGGTCATTCAGGTGTCCATGGGCCCCACCCTTGAGGACAAGGTGCATCACGTCGTGATCGACGACGTACTCGACGGTCACGTCCTGGGCACCGTCGATACCCGCCCGGACAGCGCTCCCTGCCCCGTTACGGCCCAGGCCGTCGCCGCCGTCAGCGCGCCGGCTCCCGTGTATGCGCCGCCCGTCGTCACGCAGCAGCCCCGGGCGGACGGCTCGATCATCCACGTGGTCCAGGCCGGCGACACGATATGGACCATCGGCGTCGCCTATGACGTCCACCCCCATGTGATCATCGAGCGCAACGCGCTCGGCATGCGCGGTCGCTTCATTTACCCGGGCCAGGAGCTGCTCATCCGCGAGGCTTGAGGCCAGGCGGCGCCATTGTAGGGGCGACTCGTCAAGTCGCCCGCCGTAATGCGAAACGCGTCGGGCGACGTCGTTTACGCGCGGGCGACATGGTATGTCGCCCGTACAACAATCCCCGATCTGTACAGGGACGATTTACCAAATCGCCCGCCCGAACAAAATGCAGCGCGACTGTAGGGGCGATCTATCAGATCGCCCGCCGCAAGCCGCAACGCTCGCGGGCGACATGGTATGTCGCCCGCATCACCCCGGCGCCCACATGGTGCAGGGCGGTCGCCGGAAAAGGCCGCCGGGCAGGCCCTCGGTTCCCTGGCTATACTCCGGCGCAGGTGGCGTCTGTGTCAGGAGCATGAACAATGGACTACCAGCCACTGGACGAAGTGCGCAAGACGCTGCGGGTGGAGTGGTACCGCAGCCCGATCCCCGGCGCGAAACTGCGCGAACTTTCGCGCCGCAGCGACCGTCAGGCCTGGTTCCAGGCCGGCGGGCACCTGGCGCTTTTCGTCATCACTGCCGCGCTGGTCACCCACTTCTGGTCGCTGCAACTGTGGGGCGCCTTTCTGGTCGCGCTCTTCTGTCACGGCACGGTCACCAGCTTCTTCACCGGTGTGGCGCCGCACGAACTGGGCCACGGCACCGTCTTCCGCACGAAATGGCTCAACAAGGTCTTTCTCCACCTCTTCAGCCTCATCGGCTGGTGGGATATCTACGATTACGGCAGCAGCCACACCTATCACCATCGCTATACCCTGCACCCCGAGGGCGACCGCGAGAACCTCTTGCCGCTGGAACCCTCGCTGGCCTCCTTCTTCATGCTGCAGCTCTTCACAGTCAATCTGGTGACGCAGCCGCGACGCGTTTTCAGCAAGGGCGGTCTGATCTCGACCGTGCTGGTCACGCTCAAGGCCGCCTTCGGCGTCGTCGGACCGCCCGAGGTGCCAATCTTTGAATGGCTGCGCGCCCTGCACGTCGACCAGCCGGAAGAGTTTCGCAAGTCGGTGCGCTGGTCGCGCATCCTGATCCTCTTCCACGGGGGTATTCTCGTCATCGCCATCGTGACCGGCCTGTGGGTGCTGCCGCTTATCTTTAGCGTCGCGCCCTTCATCGCCAACTGGCTGCACTACTTCGTCGGCATGACGCAGCATTGCGGCCTGATGGAAAACGTGCCCGACTTCCGCAAGAGCGTGCGCTCGATGCGCCTCAACCCGCTTTTCTCCTTCCTCTACTGGCGCATGGAATGGCACACCGAGCACCACATGTACGCCGGCGTGCCCTGCTATAACCTCGGCCGGCTTTACGAGGCAATCGCCGACGACATGCCCGAGCCGCGCAGCCTCATCGGCGCCTGGCGCGAGATGCGCATGATCTGGCGCAAACAGAGGGGTGACCCCGACTACCAGTTCGACACGCCCCTGCCAGCGACGGCGCGCAGCGTCCGCAGGGACGCACCCGACGAACTGGAAAGCTCGATCGGCGACCTGGCGCCGGCGGGCCTGCGGTAGGGGCAGCGAGAGCGCAAGCTCGAAGCATCCCTCAGGGACGATTGATTTTTTCGCCCGTCCCTCCCCTATGTATGTCTGTAGGGGCGACTTGTCAATTCGCCCGCCCTGTCAGCAGGACGTACTCGGGCGACGTGATACGTCGCCCCTACAGCACAGGTCGGTTGCGGGAAAGGACTTGGGGTGAGGACTCTCTGGCTCGACGTTTGGCCCTCACCCCCCGGCCCCCTTTTTCCCGCTCAGTCGCGGGAAAAGGGATTTAGGGTGAGGGCCGCCATGCAGACCCCCACCCTCCTGGCTATACTCCGGCGCAGGTGGCACCTGTGTCGGGAGTGTGAGCGATGAGTTACCCGCCGCTGGCTGACGTGCGCAAGACCTTTCGCGTCGACTGGTACCGCAGCCCGATCCCCGGCGCGAAACTGCGCGAGCTCTCGCGCCGCAGCGACCGGCAGGCCTGGTTTCAGGCCGGCGGTCACCTGGCCCTCTTCTGCCTGACCGCCGCGCTGGTCTTTCACTTCTGGTCGCTGCAGCTCTGGGGCGCCTTTCTGCTGGCGCTCTTCTGCCATGGCACGGTCACCAGTTTCTTCAGCGGCATCGCCTCGCATGAACTGGGCCACGGCACCGTCTTCCGCACCAAATGGCTCAACAAGGTCTTCCTGTATATCTTCAGCCTGATCGGCTGGTTCGACACCTACGACTACAACATGAGCCATACCTACCACCATCGCTACACCCTGCATCCCGAGGGCGACCGCGAGGTGCTGCTGCCGATAGAACCCACGCTGGCCTCCTTCTTCATGCTGCAACTTTTCACGATTAGCCTTGCGACGAAGCCGCGGCGCGTCTTCGACAAGGGCGGCCTGATCTCGACCGTGGTGGTCACGCTGCGAGCCGCCTTCGGCGGCGTCGGCCCGGACTTCGGCGTCGTCGTCGGCCGGGACAGGTTGCCGGCATTCGAATGGCGGCGCGCCCTGCACGCCGACCAGCCGGAGGAGTTCCGCAAGTCGGTCCGCTGGTCGCGCATTCTGCTACTCTTCCATGGCAGCATTTTGCTGATTGCCATCGCCACCGGCCTGTGGGTGCTGCCGCTGATCTTCAGCACCGCGGTCTTCACCGCCAACGCGCTGCGCTACTTCATCGCCCTGCCGCAGCATTGCGGCCTGCGCGACAACGTCAACGACTTCCGCAAGAGCGTGCGCTCGATGCGCGTCAACCCGCTCTTCTCCTTCCTCTACTGGCGCATGGAATGGCACCTCGAGCACCACATGTACGCCGGTGTGCCCTGCTACAACCTCCCCAAACTCTACGAGGCGGTTGCCGACGACATGCCCGAGCCGCGTACGCTTATCGGCGCCTGGAAGGAAATGCGCATGATCTGGTGCAGGCAGAAGGGTGACCCCGACTTCCAGTTCGACACGCCCCTGCCGCCGACGGCCAGGGTCGCCCGCAGCGACGCGCCGGAAGAAATCGAACTGGAGAGCTCCATCGGCGACCTGGCGCCGGCGGGCCTGCGGTAGGGGCGCCCTCACCCCCCGGCCCCCTCTCCCTCAGGGAGAGGGGGAGCAATGGCTCGTTGCGACTTCCTGGAAAGCATTTTTATTCCTTCCGGGGCAGGCTCCCCTCTCGTGAACCAGTGATGCGAAGATTGCTAATTCCAGACTGTTTGCCCCTTTGCCTGACTATGGAATCCGGAGAAACCAGGCGTTCGAAAAACTCTCGTCCCGACTCAGGTTCGTCCCTAGCCCTGCAAGTCTCCCCCTCTCCCTGAGGGAGAGGGGGTCGGGGGGTGAGGGCCGCCAGGCAGCGCCTCACCTCCCTGGCTATACTCCGGCGCAGGTGGCACCTGTGTCAGGAGTGTGAGAGATGAGTTACCCACCGCTGGCTGACGTGCGCAAGACCTTCCGCGTCGACTGGTACCGCAGCCCGATCCCCGGCGCGAAACTGCGCGAGCTCTCGCGCCGCAGCGACCGCCAGGCCTGGATCCAGGCCGGCGGCCACATGGCGCTCTTCATTCTCACCGGCGCGCTGGTCTTTCACTTCTGGACGCTGCAACTCTGGGGCGCTTTTCTCGCCGCGCTCTTCTGCCACGGTACGGTCACCAGCTTCATGCGGGGCGTGGCCGCGCACGAACTGGGCCACGGCACGGTCTTTCGCACCAAATGGCTCAACAGGGTCTTCCTCTATCTCTTCAGCCTGATGGGCTGGTGGGACCACCACGACTACAGCAGCAGCCACACCTATCACCATCGCTACACCCTGCACCCCGAGGGCGACCGCGAGGTGCTGCTGCCGATCGAACCCACGCTGGCCTCGACCTTTGTGCTGCAACTCTTCACGATCAACCTGTTGACCAAGCCGCGGCGCATCCTGGACAAGGGCGGCCTGATCTCAACCGTGGTGGTCACGCTGCAGGCCGCCTTTGGCGTCGTCGGCCCGGACAGGGTGCCGGTATTCGAATGGCGGCGCGCCCTGCACGTCGACCAGCCCGAGGAGTTCCGCAAGTCGGTGCGCTGGTCGCGCATCCTGCTGCTCTTCCACGGCTCGATTCTGGTCATCGCCATCGCCAGCGGCCTGTGGGTGCTGCCCCTGATCTTCAGCACCGCGTCCTTCACCGCAAACGCGCTGCGCTACTTCATCGCCCTGCCGCAGCATTGCGGCCTGCGCGACAACGTCAACGACTTCCGCAAGAGCGTGCGCTCGATGCGCGTCAACCCGCTCTTCTCCTTCCTCTACTGGCGCATGGAATGGCACCTCGAGCACCACATGTACGCCGGTGTGCCCTGCTACAACCTCCCCAAACTCTACGAGGCGGTTGCCGACGACATGCCCGAGCCGCGCACGCTCATCGGCGCCTGGAAAGAAATGCGTATGACCTGGCGCAAACAGAAGGAAGACCCCGGCTACCAGTTCGACACGCCCCTGCCGCCGACGGCGCGGCGCGTCCGCAGCGAAGAGCCGGAAGAAATCGAACTGGAGAGCTCCATCGGCGACCTGGCGCCTGCCGGCCTGCAGTAGGGGCGCCCTCACCCCCGGGCGTCTTTGCCCCGAGAGATGAGGACGAAAACTATTGAAGCATGCCCTCACCCCCCGCCCCCCTCTCCCTCAGGGAGAGGGGGAGAGCTGTATACACAAACAAGCATTAAAGTCCCTCTCCCTGAGGGAAGGGCTCCCGCGATTGAGCGGGAAAGGATTTAGGGTGAGGGCCGCCAGGCGGACCGTCCCCTCCCTGGCTATACTCCGGCGCAGGTGGCATTTGTGTCAGGAGTTTGCGAGATGAGTTACCCACCGCTGGCCGACGTGCGCAAGACACTGCGCGTGGAGTGGTACCGCAGCCCCATCCCCGGAAAGAGACTGCGCGAGCTGTCCCGCCGCAGCGACCTGCAGGGCTGGTTCCAGGCCGGCGGGCACCTGGCCCTCTTCTGCCTCACCGGCGCGCTGGTCTTTCACTTCTGGTCGCTGCAACTTTGGGGCGCCTTTCTGCTGGCGCTTTTCTGCCACGGCACGGTCACCAGCTTTTTCAGCGGCATCGCTCCGCATGAACTTGGCCACGGCACCGTCTTCCGCACCAAATGGCTCAACAAGGTCTTCCTGCACATCTTCAGCCTGATCGGCTGGTTCGATACCTACGACTACAACATGAGCCACACCTACCACCACCGCTACACCCTGCACCCCGAGGGCGACCGCGAGGTGCTGCTGCCGATAGAGCCCACGCTGGCCTCGACCTTTGTGCTGCAACTCTTCACGATAAACCTGCTGACGCGGCGCGGGCGCACCTTCAGCAAGGGCGGGCTGCTGGACAACATCGTCACGTCCCTGCGCACCGCTCTCGGTCTCAACGACCCGGGCAGGGCGCCCGGTACGGACTGGGTGCGCGCCCTGCACCAGGACCAGCCGGAGGAATACCGCAGGACCGTGCTCTGGTCGCGCATCCTGATTCTCTTCCACGGTTCAATTCTGGTCATCGCCATCCTGACCGGCCTGTGGGTGCTGCCGCTGATCTTCAGCACCGCAGTCTTCACCGCCAACTGGCTGGGCTACTTTCTCGGCCTGCCGCAGCACTGCGGCCTGCAGGACAACGTCAACGACTTCCGCAAGAGTGTGCGCTCGATGCGCCTCAACCCCTTCTTCTCCTTCCTCTACTGGCGCATGGAATGGCACATCGAACACCACATGTACGCCGGCGTGCCCTGCTACAACCTCGGCCGGCTCTACGAGGAAATCGCCGACGACATGCCCGAGCCGCGCACCCTTGTCGGCGCCTGGCGCGAGATGCGCGCCGTCTGGCGCAAACAGAAGGAAGACCCCGATTACCAGTTCGACACGCCCCTGCCAGCGACGGCGAAGCTCGCCCGCAGGGATGCCGTGGAAGATCTCGAACTGGAAAGCTCGATCGGCGAACTGGCGCCGGAAGGGCTGAGGTAGGGGTAAATTGCCAGGGGCGATTGATCAGATCGCCCGCATCCACATAACCCTACGCCATTGTACGGGCGACTTATCAAGTCGCCCGTGTCACCCCGACGCCCACATGGTGGCAGGCGACACGGAATGGCGCCCCCTTCGCATCCCTTATCCTGTACAATGGCAGCGGCCCGGCCAGTCCTGAACTGGTTCGTGCCGCGCAGCGTCCGCCGACAGGAGCGAACCAGGCCCCGTGAGCGTCATCCTCGGCATCAACAGCGAACACGCCGGCGCCTCGGCCGCCCTGGTCATCGACGGCCAGCCGGTCGCGGCCATCGCCGAGGAGCGCCTCAATCGCGTCAAGTATTACGCCGGTTTCCCGCGCCAGGCCATTCGCCAGGTGCTGGACATGGCCGGCATCGGCCCGCAGGAGGTCGACTGCGTCGCCATTCCGCGCGATCCCGCGGCCAACCTGACGCGCAAGGCCGCCTTCCTCTTCGGCAACCCGACGCGCCTGCCCGCCCTGCTGCAGGCCGGCGCCGGTCAGGTGAAACAACTGGACGTGAAATCGCAACTGGCCGCGGAATTCGGCATCGAAGCTGCCGCCCTGACCTTCCGCCAGCTGCGCGTCGAACACCACCTGGCCCATATCGCCAGCGCCTACTTCAGCTCGCCCTATGACGATGCCGCCGGATTCAGCGTGGACGGCTCCGGCGATTTCGTCACCTGCATGCTGGCCCGTTGCCAGGGCAATGACATTGTGGTGCTGCAGCGCATCCACGTGCCGCATTCGCTGGGTTCGCTCTACACCATGATCTGCCAGTTCATTGGCTACGGGCGCTATGGCGACGAGGGCAAGGTGATGGGTCTGGCGCCCTATGGCGAGGACGTCTACCACGAGCATTTCGACGACATGCTGCGCCTGACCGACGAGGGCCTTCACCTCAACAGTCGCTGGTTCCTGCCCTTCGGCGCCGAGCAGTCCATCAGCATCAACGCGCGCGGCGAAATGGAAATCGGGCGGCACTGGTCCGACCACATGGTCGCGACTTTCGGCGCGCCACGGGCGCCGGGCAGCCAGATCACGCAGCGCGACATGGACCTCGCCCGCGGCCTGCAGGTCGCCTTTGAACGCGCCTGGCTGCATTTGCTGCAGCGTCTGCACGCCCTCGCCCCTTCCGACCAGGTGGTGATGGCCGGCGGTTGCGCGCTCAACAGCGTCGCCAATGGCCTCGTCACAGCGCAGACGCCTTTCCACAAGACCTGGATCCACCCCGCCGCCGGCGACGAGGGCCTGTCGCTGGGCGCGGCGCTCCATGCCAGCCGGCAAACCCCCGGCACCGGCGAGCGCTACGTGATGGGCAGCGCCGGACTCGGCCCGGAGTACACGCAGCAGGAGATTCGCAGCGCCCTGGCGCGTCGGGGCGTGGAGGCGCAGGAGCTGGCGGAGCCGCAACTGCTGGAACGCACGGCGGCGGCGATTGAGGCCGGGGCGGTCGTCGGCTGGTTCCAGGGCCGCATGGAATGGGGGCCGCGCGCCCTTGGCAACCGCTCCATCCTCGCCCACCCCGGCCTGCCGCACATGAAGCAGACCCTCAACGACCGCATCAAGCGCCGCGAGTGGTTCCGCCCCTTCGCGCCGGCCGTGCTGGCGGAGGCGCAGACCCGGGTCTTTGAGCAGGGCGAGCCCTCGCCCCACATGCTGCACGTCTATCGCATCCGCGATGACTGGCGCGAGCGTCTCTGCGCCGTAGCTCACGTCGACCAGACCGGTCGTCTGCAGACCGTGCTGCGCGAGCACAACCCGCGCTATTACGACCTGTTGAAGGCCTTCGAAGGGCGCACGGGCCTGCCCGTCGTGGTCAACACCAGCTTCAACGAGAACGAGCCCGTCGTTTGCACGCCGGAAGAAGCCATCGACTGCTTCCTGCGCACCCGCATGGACCTGCTCGTCATCGGCGACAGTTTCTGCGAAAAGCCGGACTCTCGCGCCTGAATTTCAGTTATCCTGACGAAAAGGGCCGGTCCCCGCGCGGAGACCGGCCCTTCCGTTTAAGGCGTCTTGCTGTCTACCACTGCACGTACCTGACGGTGTTGTGCGTGTCGATGGTGATGATATAGGGCTTGTCGACGTCCGGCCCCTTGTCGGCGTAATAGGTGCTGAGGGTCATGACGCCCTCGCCATCGTAAGTGAGCGTGTAGGACTTGTTGGCGGCGCTGTTCGTGCCGCTGGCCAGGGTACTGGCCGCCGCCTGGGACTCGTGTAAGGCGCTGCTGCTGCTCACCGTCGCCAGATCCGTGGTGCTGCTGTCCTGGAAGACGCCGTAGAGCGTGTATTGGGTGTAATCGCTGTTGGCGCAGACCTTGATCGGCGCGGCGTTGTCGGTGTTCAGGCAGTTGCCGAAGGATCCCGAGCCGCCGGCACCACCGGAGCCGGCGCCATTGCCGTTGCCGTTGTTGTTGTTGCCGCCATTGTTGCCACTCGTTGCCGACGACCACAGCGACGCGCAATCCGGATTGGCGTCATTCGGGTCCTCACAGAAATAGTAGACCACGGGGTGGCTGTCCACATAGCGCGAGGAATCCTCCTGCGCCAGGCTGCGCAGGATGATCCGCAGGATGTCTCCCACGTCGTATTGCACCAGATTTGAACCAAACTGGATGGTCTCCACGGTTTCTTCGGCCTGGGCCTGGGCCCCTTCCCCGCCAAGATTTTCCTGGCCGCTGGCCGAATTGCCATCCGAGTTGTCAGCCGACCAGCCAAAGCCCTGGGCGTTGGTGATGACGTTGCCAACCAGAGGAACGCTGACCTGGAAGGTGCCGCTGTCGTCGCTGGTCTGGGACTCCGCTGACAGGGCCTGGGCGTTGGGGTCCGGCGTGGCGGTTGGCTCGGGCGTCACCAGGCTGATGGTCGCGTTCAGTGGCGGTGGCAGGGATCGAATGATGGTCTCGGGATCATCGCAGGATTCGTGCACCGGATAGCAGAAGATGAGGCGCGCGCTGTTCGTGTAGGTGGCGTCATCGAGGGCGGCTATCTGCACCAGCGAGAAGGAAATGATGTGGCCGTCCTCGTATTCGAGGTCTTCGGCCTCTACCGTTATGGTGCCGGCATCGGAGGGGGTCAGGCTGCCTTCGGCTTCGCCCCGGGTACTCGCGTTCACCGCCAGCCAGTCGACCGATTCAGCGTTGGCGAACTGGGTGGTGTTGGGCGAAACAATGGTGAAGTTGCCGGTCTCGTCACCATTGTCATCGATGTTCGAGTTCAGGGTGATGACCGGCGACAGGGGCGTCGGTAGCGGAGTTTTATCCGTACCCTGCGCCAGCAGGTGGCTGGCCAGCAGCAGGGCCGGCAACAAATACAGGACCAGGACGTGGCGACCAGTCAGGGATTTCACGAATGCGCTCTCCTTCCCCTCGCCAGGACAGCCATCCCCATGGATCTGGCCGCCCCGCAGGTAACCGGTCACGAAGCCAGAACAGGGCAGCAGACCCTGACACAAACACTTACAACCTTGGGTGGCCTCAGTGACTCAATTGGTGGATGCTGCACAGAGGGTTAACTATACACCCACCACGATGAATTGCAAATCGCTTTTCATGGACATGATCTGACGGCGCGACGGCCCGCGCCTGCAGACCCGCCGCAAAACGCGTCGGACCCCCTGGGTGGTCTGCAGCCTGCGCCCCACATGCGCTTCGTCAGGAGCAGGGGCCGGCCCGTCAGCGGCGAGAGCGACGCAGGGAGGCCGCCGGGCCACACCTGCACAAAAAAAAGGCCGGCCCCGCAAGGGGACCGGCCTGCCGGTCAGTGGCAGCTTCAGACTACCACTGCACGTAGCGCACCGTATGGTGCTCGTCGATGGTGATGACGTAGGGCTTGTCGACGTCCGGCCCCTTGTCGGCGTAGTAGGTGCTGAGCGTCATCGTGCAGTCACCATCGTAGCTGACGGTATAGGCCTTGTTGGTGGCGACGTTGGTGCCGCTGGCCAGATTGTTGTCGGCGGCGGCCTTCGCGCCGCAGAGACTGGAGGCGCTGGTGACGCTGACGAGCGATTGCACGCTGCTGTCCTGGTAAACGCCGTAGAGCGTGTAGGACGTGTAGTCGGCGTTGGCGCAGACCTTGATCGGGGCGCCGCCGTCAGTATTCAGGCAGGTCCCGCTGGTCCCGCCATCGCCGCCATCGCCGTCGTCACCGTCACCACCAGGGGGCGAAGAACCCCAGAGGTTGGGGCAATTCACGTTCGGATCGGTGCAGTAATAGTAGACGACCGGGTGGCTGTCCACGTAGCGATTGGAACCACTCGGGGCCAGGGCGCGCAGGGTGATGCGAATGGCTTCCTCTTCCTGGAAATCGATCAGGTCCGCGCCAAATTGAATGACTTCAGTGCTTTCCACCGCCTGAGCATCGGCCTCGGCCTGGGCCTGGGCCTGGAATTCGGCCTGGGCCTGACCGTTGCCCCGATTTTCTGTACCGCTGGCCGAATTGCCATCCGAGTTGTCCGCCTGCCAGTTGTACCCCTGGGCGTTGGTGATGACCGAGCCTATCTCGGGAATGGAAATCGTAATGGTGCCGCCCCCGCCGCTGGTCTGGGCCTGGGCCTCCCCCTCTGCGGGCGGCTCGGGAGTCACGAGAGCGATGGTCGCACCCAGTGGCGGCGGCAAGGAGCGGATCAGGGTTCTGGGGTCGCGACACGATTCGTGGACCGGGTAGCAGAAGATCAGGCTGGGGCTGTCGCTGTAGGTCTCGTCATCAAGGGCGGCGAGGCTGGTCAGCGAGAAGGAGATGATGTCACCTGCCTGGTAACCCAGGTCCTGGGCGCCAATGCGGATGGTGCCGGCATCGGCGGGCGCGATCGTGTCTTCCTCGACGTCGCGCGTCGACTCGTTGGCCGCGATCCATTCCACGGATTCAGCGTTGTCAAACTGGCTCGTGTTGGAAGATGTGATGACAAAGTCGCCGGTTTCCGTGTCCACACCATCTGTGGTGACGATGTTCGAATCAAGAGTCACGACCGGCGACTCCGGCACGGGCAGCGGCGTCTTGGGCACTGGCGTGGCCGTGGGCTCCGGAGTCGTTCCAGCACCCTGAGCCAGGGCGTGTCCCGTTGCTGCCAGCAACAACACAAGGATCAAACACAAGACGAAATGGCGCTTATCAGTGTTCATGAGTGACCTTCCCAACCTTAATGTGGCTGTCCGTGCGGTCATAAGCATACGTTAACTCGCCAAACTTCGCCAGCGCAAAACCAACACATACTTCGCGCCCCTGTCAGCGTTTCGCCGACAACGCAGGGACTTTCTTACACCCTGCGGCGTTGAAGTGTCAGCACGTCCTCACACTATAGCGTTTCCCGACTGTGTCGCAAACTCTCGCCCTGTTAGAAATATCCCGCTTCCCGTCGCCCCGCCTCATTCAGGAATCGCCCGGGGGGGCTGCCGGCGCAGTTTGCGTGGCCAGGAAAACTGTGTTACAGTCCTGCGCAGGTAGCGAAATCGTTTTCGGAAGCGCCCTGTGCCTACCTCGCTCACGGACATAGCGCGGCGGCTGGAACTCTCCCCTTCCACCGTCTCCAAGGCCCTCAACGGCTATCGCGACGTCTCCAGTGATACGCGCGAACTGGTGCTGCGCGCCGCTCTTGAACTCGATTACCAGCCCAGCAGCGCCGCGCGCGACCTGCGTCGCGGCCGCACCGACCGCATCGGCCTCTTCCTTAACACGGCCCTCGAATACGTCGTCGATTACCTGTCCGGCATCATCCCCGGCGCCGTTCGCTGCTCGCAGGAATGCGGCAAACGACTGCTCATCTACACCCTGACGGACAACGACCCCGGCCAGTTGCTGCAGGTCTGCCGCGCCGGTGAAATTGACGGCGTCATCCTTTTCTCCACCCACTACGACAGCCACACCATCGAGGCCCTGCTGCAAGACGATTTCCCCTTCGTCGTCATGGGTCGTTACATCCCCGATGATCGCGTCTCCTGCGTCGTGCCCGACTACTACGACGGCACGCGCCAAATCATGGACCATTTGCTGGCTGCGGGGCATCGACGCATCGCCTTCATGACACGCCCGGAACTGACCACCGCCAACGAGGCCCGCCTGCAGGGCTATCTCGATGCGCTGGCCGCGGCAGAAATCGGGTGGGACGATCGACTCATCGTCGAGACGCGCCTCGAACCCGACAGCGGCGTCGCGCCCACCCGTCAGTTGCTGGCCCTGACGCCGTATCCCTCGGCCATCGTTGCCGCCCACGATCTGGTGGCCGTGGACGTGATCAATACCTTGCAGACGGCCGGTCTGCGCGTCCCGCAGGACGTGGCCGTCACCGGTTTCGACGGCCTGCGCGCCGGTTTCCGCACCCTGCCGCACATCAGCACCGTGCAACAGCCCCTGGAGCGCATCGGCGAACGCGTCGTCGAACTGGTCAACCGTCGTTTGAACGAGCCCGCCGCCCCGGCCGTGCAGGAGACCCTGCCGGTGCAACTGGTGCTGCGTGGTTCCGCCTGAGCATGCCGCAGCAAGGAGGCCCCATGAGCGAGAGAGAAGAGGCGACGGCCGCGCAGGAGAGCGGCATCACCCTGCAGGACAAGGTGGATATCCGCTATCAGCGCGACGCCAACGGGCGGCCGCGCCAGGGCATGCAGGGCTTCAACCCCCGCTATGAGGATTTCGTGGACTACATCATCGGCATCACCCACGAAATCTGGGAAGAAAAGGCCATCGGCAAGCTCTACGACTATTACGCCAACACCATCCGCCTGCACACCTCGGATGGCACCAGTTACGGCCGTGAGGCGGTCTTCGCAGCCACCCTCGGCACCCTCGCCGCCTACCCCGACCGCCGACTCTATGGAGACGAGGTCATCTGGGATGGCGACGATGAACAGGGCTACTACTCCTCGCACCGCCTGGTGCATACGGGCACCAACCGCGGCTGGTCGCTCTACGGCCCGCCGACCAACAACCGCGTGCGCTACTACGCCATCGCCGATTGCCTCTGCCGCCGCAACATGGTGGTTGAGGAGTGGCTGCTGCGCGACGAACTGACCCTGGTGCATCAGCTGGGCCTGGATCCGGTAAAGACGGCGCGCGCCATGGCCTGCGCCGAGCCCCCGCAACAGCATGCCGCCGACATTGAGCGCGGCACCGGCCAGTTGCCGCCGCCCGCCCTGGCGGAGCCGCAAGGCCCCTTCGACCCCGCCGACTTCGCCCGTCGCGCCATGCAAGAGATCTGGAACTGGCGCCTGCTCAACAAGGTGCGCGAGTACCATGCGGAGACCCTGCGCGCCGAAGGGCCTTCGCTGCGGCGCATGCACGGCCACAACGAGTACCAGGGCTACGCGCTGGCCCTGCTGGCGCCCTTCCCGGACCTGGCCTTCAATATCGAGCGCAGCACCTGCTGCGGCGATGCGGAGAAGGGCTGGCGCGTGGCCCTGCGCTGGCGCATGCAGGGCACGCACAGCGGTTTCGGCAACTACGGCGAACCCTCCGGCCAACGCATCAACATCCTCGGCATCAGCCACATGCTCATTAAGGACGGGCGCATTCAGCAGGAGTGGATGCTCTTCGACGAATTTGCGCTGCTCAAACAGATACACCGCCCGCAGGAAACAGGGAGTTAGCGGAGTGCGCGCTCCGTATTCGTATTGATCGCTCGGGAGCAAGGAGACACATGATGTATCGACAGAAACTGTTCATTGTTGCGTTGCTGGCCCTGGTCACAGGCCTGGTCGCCGCTCCGGGCGCCTTCGCCCAGGAAGCCGGGGTCTGCAATGTCGAGGCGCCGGCCGAACCGGTAGAACTCAACATGATTGGCTGGAGCTTCCCGATCGCCGACTTTTACGCGGCCGAACTGGAAGGCTGCAGTGCGGTGGAGAACCTCACGGTTAACGCCAGCCTGCTCTCGTCCTCGGACGTGCAGGAACAGGTGAATCTGGCGTTGTCGACCGGCGGCGATTCGCCCTACGACATCATGCACGCGGCCAACGGCCAGGTGTCTGACTGGGGCGGCAAGGGCTGGCTGATGCCCCTCAACGACCTCATCGACAAGTACCGTGACGAGTATGATCTTGACGACATCCCGGCCGTGATCTGGGAAGGCGGCACCCTGGATGGCAACATCTACGGTGTGCCGATCATCGGCAATACGCTGCACCTCTTCTATCGCAGCGACGTGCTCGCCGAGATGGGCATGGAAGCGCCGGAGACCTACGCGGACGTCATCGCCTTCTGCGACGCCGTCGGCATGGACAACATGGACTGGGACGCGCCCTTCGGTATGGACCTGTCCCGCGCCCGCGGCTGGGAACTGGAGTTCTTCATGGTGCTGGGCGCCCTGGGCGGCACCTACATCGGGGAAGGCAACCAGCCCGCCTTCAACGGCCCGGAAGGTGTACAGGCCCTTGAACTGATGGTGGACGTCTACAACGCCTGCCTCGGTGATGCCGCCTCCTCGCTGAGCAACAACGGCATGGAGACCGGCATGCACCAGGGCGTGCTGCCCATGGTCAAGCTCTGGGCCAGCCGCGCCGCCGGCATGAGCAACCCGGACAACACCGATCTCACGGACGTCATCGACTTCGCTCCGGCGCCGCGCGTGGTGGAGGGTGGCCCGCGCGCCGGATCGGCCTGGAACGACTTTTTCTTCATTCCGGCCAACACCACCAACGACCCGGACCTGATCTTCCGCGTCATCATGGAAGCGGCCGATGCCGCCTCGCAGCAGCAGGCGGCCGTGCTGGGCATCCCCTCGCGCGTGTCGGCTTCTGATTTCGGCGGCAAGTATCTGCCGGCGGCCAACGCGACCCTGGCCGAGAGCGTCGGCAACTACGCCAAGAACCCGGCCGTCAACATCGCCATCACCAAGCTGAGTGAATTCCTGCCGCTGACGGCGACCGGTGAAATGACCCCGGCCGAGGCGCTGGATGCCGCCGCCGCCGCCTACGTCGAGGAAGCGACTGCCCAGGGCTTTATCGAGGGTTAGCAGCGACCATCACCCGGGCGGGAAGGCGCACAGCCGCCTTCCCGCCCCCGCAGCAGCAGGCAGAGACTCGCAGGCCCATGGACCGTCGCATCTTTCTCGGCTTTGCCGCCCCCAGCATGGTGATCATGACCCTGTTGATGGTCGTTCCCCTGGCCATGGCCATCTGGCTGGGCATGCACTTTATGACCTACGACAACGTGCTGGAACCGCAGTGGGTCGGATTGCGCAACTATGGCGACGCGCTCGGCGACGAGCGCTTCTGGCAGTCCGTCACCTTCACCGCCATTTACATCGCCGTGGTCGTGCCGTCATGGATCGTCATCGGCTTTGTCGTAGCCCTTTTGCTGGACCAGGTGACCGGCCTGGCGCGCGGCGTCTACCTGTCCGTTTTCCTCCTGCCCTTCATCATCGTGCCCGTCGTCGGCACCATCATGTTTCGTCAACTCTTTGAACCTTCCGGGCTGTTGCGCTGGGTCTACCAGGAACTGTTCAACGAGCGCTTCCGTTACACAGAGCAGACCGTCAAGTCCCTCGTTCTGATTCACGGTATCTGGCACGTCACGCCCTTCACCCTGGTCGTCTACTTCGCCGGTCTGCAGACCCTGCCCCAGGACCTGATGGAAGCCTCCGGCATCGACGGCGCCAGTCGCCTTCAGAAGATTCGCCACATCGTCATCCCGCACGTGCGCTCGCTCACCCTGTTCATCCTGCTCTTCAGCATCATGGATTCCTACCGCGTCTTTGACAGCGTCTACGTGTTGACGGAATTGAACCCGCTCTACAAGGCCAACACCATCATGACCTACACCTTTCAGACGGCGACGCAACTGGAACGCCTTGGCAAGGCCAATGCCATGGCCGTCCTCACCGTCATCGGCATTATGGTGGTGCTCATCCCCAATCTCTACCTGTCCTGGAAAGAACAGATTGCGGAGCGCTAGGCGATGGACCCCGTGACCAGCCGCCCCGGCCGCCTCCTGATTCATGCTTTCCTGTTGATTTTCGCCATCTACAGTTTCGTGCCCTTCTTGTGGACGACCCTGCAATCCATCAAAAAGCTCAAGGACGCCAGTTCGCGCACCCCGAAATTCCTCTTCACACCCTCGCTGGAAAACTATGAGGAACTCTGGCTGCGCTCGACGCCGGACAATCCGGAAGCCCTCGCCTTTCTGTTTTTGCTGGCTCTGCTGATTCTGCTCTGTATGCTGCTCTTCGCCCAATACATCCCCTTGCGCCGCAGCATCGTGTACGGCGCTGCGACCCTCGGTTTTATCGCGCTGCTCTGGATGATGCCCCGACTGCTGCATACGGCGCGTTTTTACGATTACTTCATCAATACCCTGGTCGTCACCGGCGGCACCATCCTCGTCTCGATCAGCATCGGCTGTCTGGCGGGTTACGCCCTCGCCCGCTACGCCGGCCTGCTGGGCGTGGTGGTGCTGATCGCGGCGCTGGCCTTCCGCGCCCTGCCGCGCCTCGCCTACGTCCTGCCCTATTACTGGATCGGCAGCGCGCTCAACCTCATCGACTCCCACATCCTCGTCATCGTCACCCTCGTCGCCGTCAACCAGCCCTTCACCATCTGGATGCTGCGCAGCTTCTTCATGGAGATTCCGAAGGACCTGGAGGAATCGGCCATGGTCGACGGCGCCGGGCGTCTCGTCGCCTTCCTGCGTGTCATCATCCCGGTCATGTGGCCGGGAATCGTCGCCACTGCGCTCTTCACCCTGCTGCTGGCCTACAACGAGTTCCTGCTGGTTCGTATATTGACCCAGACCAACTGGACCCTGCCGGTGGCCATCTCGCGCTTCACCGGCGGCGAGGACCCGCGCCACCTGACCCTGGCGGCCGCGGCCTCGGTGTCGGCCACAATCCCCATCGTCATCGTCATCCTCTTTTTCCAGAAGCAACTGGTCAAGGGACTGGCGGCCGGCGCGGTGAAGGGTTAGGGGTTACATGGGAGATCGCCTGGCGCAGGCCAAACAGATGGTGTGGGACTTCGCGCAAGCCCGCGAAGAGGGTCCCGCCGCGCGTCGCGATCTGGCCCGCACCCTCGCGCCAGACCTTGAGTGGCACGGCATCCAGCCCCTGCGTACGCTGGCAGGCCGCGACGCCTTTCTGGAGCGCTTTCTGCAGCCCCTCTACCGCGCCTTCCCGGACTGGCAGCGCCGACCCTACCTCTTCCTCGGCGGCGAATTCGAGGGCAACGTCTGGGTCGCCGCCATGGGCGACGCCATCGGCAGCTTCGTGGACGCGTGGCGTCTGACGCCGGACCTCGTCATCGCGCCGACGGGTTTCAGCCTGCGCACGCGCTACGGCGAGTTCTGTCGCGTGGAGGGCGGCCGCATCGTCGAAATGCGTTACCTGATGGACCTGCCCGCCCTGCTGCTGCAGGCCGGTATCGACCTGATCCCGCCTGGCGCCGCGCACGAGGTCTGGCCGCCCGGCCCGGCCACCGGCGACGGTCTCGACCATGCCGCTCGCGACCCCGCCGAGTCGGCCAGGACCCTGGCGCTGGTCGAGGCGATGATCTTCGGCGGCCTCAACAAGTACGACGGCCACGACCCCGACAGCCAGGACCTGGTGGAATACTGGCATCCGCAGATGACCTGGCACGGGCCGCGCGGCACGGGTTCCTCGCTGGACCTCGACGAGTTCCGCCACCTGGCCCAGGCGCCCATCTTGCGCATGACGCCGGACCGCGTGGGCGTGGGCCATCGCGCGCGCATCGCCGAGGGCCACTTCGCCGCCTCCACCGGCTGGCCCGCCTCGGTGGGCACCATGACCGGGGACTTCCTCGACTGGCCCGCCAGCGGCCGCGAGATGCGCCTGAACGTCATGGACTTCTGGCGCCGTGAAGGCGACATGCTGCGCGAGGACTGGGTGATCATCGACATGATAGACGCCGCCGCCCAGGCCGGCGTCGACGTCTGGCGCAAGGCCGGCCTGCGATGAATCGCCCGTTGGTCGCCGCTGAGCCTCACCACCCCTTTTCGCAAAATGGCGACCGTCCCCCTGGGGACGCGCCTTTTGTATCGTTTCATTTACCGTTGTGACAGAGAGGACTCTCACATGAAGAAGTTCGTTCTACTGCTCGCCGTACTGGGGCTGGCCCTGACCGGCCTGCCCGCCATGGCGGACATGCACGGCTGTGACGTCGCCGCGCCGGCGGAACCGGTGCAGGTCAACTTCATCGGCTGGACCTTCCCGATTCTTGACTTCTACGCCAGCGAAATCGAAAGCTGCAACCAGATCGAGAATCTGGACGTCAACGCCCAGGTGTTGCAGAGCGCCGACGCGCAGAATGAAATGCGTCTGGCCGCGTCCAGCACCGGCGCTTCGCCCTACGACATTATCCACGGCAGCAACGCTTTCATCGGCGAACTGGCCGCCCTGGGCTGGCTGATGCCGCTCAACGACCTGATCGACGAATACAGCGAGGCCTATGACCTCGGCGACATGTCGGACGCCATGTACGCTGCGGCCTCCCTTGACGGCAATGTCTACGGCATCCCGATCATCGTCAACACGTCGATCTTCATGTACAACAGAGATCTCCTTGAGGCCGCCGGCGTCGAGCCGCCGCAGACCTATGACGACGTCATCGGCATCTGCAACTCGATGGCCCTTGAGGGCGCGGGCGCGGACATGGGCTTCGGCCTGGTTGTTTCCGCCGGCTGGGCCTGGCGCGTCGAGTACGTCAACCTCTACGGCACCTACGGTGGCCATCTGCTGGATGAGAACCTGATGCCGGCCTTCAACAGCGAGACCGGCGTGGCCGCGCTGGACAAGCTGCTGGAAATCGTCGATGCCTGCCTCGGCGAGGAAGGCGTCCTGCTCTCCACCGATGACGTGCAGGCCGGCCTCGCCAACGGCAGCATCGCCATGGCGCACATCTGGGCCAGCCGCGCCGCCATGATGGACGACGAGGAACTCTCCGACGTGGTCGGTGTGATCGAGTTCGCCCCGGCGCTGCACGCCACAGTGGATACGCCCAAACGCGGCGGAATCCCCTGGGCGGACTTCCTCGCCATCCCCGCCACCAGCGAGATCGACAAGGACCTGCTCTTCCAGATCATCATGGAAGCGGCTGACCTCGACTCGCAGCTGGGCGCGGCAGAGTTCGGTCTTGTGCCGCGTAACGGCGCCTCGGCCAACGCGCCCCGTTATTCCGAAGCCTCCCTGACGACTATCGCCGAGGGCGGACCCGCCATCGACCATCCGGCCCAGCAGATCGCCAACTCGGCCCTGGGGCAATTCCTGCCCATGGCCGCCACGGGCGAAATGACCTCCGCGGAGGCCCTGCAGGCCGCGGCCGATCTCTACGTTGAGGAAGCGACGGCCCAGGGTTACATCGGCTAGGCTTCTTCGCACATTGCTGACGGGCGGGCAGGCCTGCCCGCCTGTCAGTTATACGAACAGGGGCGGAAAAGCACTTGCTCGCAGACGAAAGCCAGGCCGCAAAAGAGACCCTGCGGGCGCTGTGGCAGGCCCTGCTGCAAGAGGGGGAGGTCGCAGCGGCGCTGGACTCATTCGCCGCGCCGGACCTGCGCCTGCAGGCCTTTCACCCCGTCAACGACGTGGCGGGCGTAGTACAAGTCGTAAGCGACTTCGTGACGCCCCTGCGCCGCGCCTTCCCGGACCTGCAGCGCCGCCCCTACATCAGCATCGCCGGTGAACACAAGGGCTCTACCTGGGTCGCCAGCACCGGTGACTTCATCGGCAGCTTCATGAACGACTGGCTCGGCATCCCCGCCTGTGGCCACAGCGTCCACCTGCGCTTCGGCGAATTCTGCCGCGTGTCGGAGGGCCGCGTCTGCGAGATCATGCTGCTGCTCGACCTGGTCAGTCTGCTGCGACAATGCGGCCGCCAGGCCCTGCCGCCGGAAAGCGGCGACACGCGCTGGATCCCCGGGCCGCGCGCCGGCGACGGGCTGCGTCAGGACGGCGCCGACCCCGCCGACTCCGCCCGCAGCCTCGAGCTGGTGCTGACCATGATCGACGCGCTCAACGACTACGACGGAAACAACCTGGCCAGCATGGGAATGACGCGCTTTTGGGCGGAGGACATGCGCTGGTACGGTCCGGCCGGCATCGGCTCGACCGTCGCGCTGGCCGGCTTTGAAGAGCACCACCAGGTCCCCTTCCTGCGGGCCTTTCCGGACCGCGTCGGCGGCACGGAAGACACCGTCTGGATCGCCGAGGGCCCCTACGTGGCCTGCGCCGGCTTCCCGGTCCTGCACATGCGCCACCTGGGCCCGTATCTGGGGCATCCGGCTACCGGCCGTCCCGTCACCATGCGCGGCATCGACTGGTGGCGACGTGAGGGCGACCGCCTGGCGGAGAACTGGGTCTTCGTCGACCTGCCGCACTTTTTCGACCAACTCGGCGTGGACCTGCGCCAGCGGGACCCGGTCCATTCCGAAATGACAGCAGATGGAAAGGAGGAGCGATGAGCCGCAAACACTTTTCCTTCTTCGTCGGCCCCAGCGTCGTCATCATGCTGCTGCTGATGGTCGCGCCCCTGCTGGCGGCCATCTGGCTCGGCTTCCAGCTCATCACCTTTCGCAACGTGACCAGCCCGGAATGGGTCGGGCTGGAGAACTACCTCTTCATGCTGGGCGACCCGGGCTTCTGGAACGCCCTGCGCTTCACCCTGATATACATCGTCGTGACCGTGCCGCTGCAAATGATCATCGGCCTGGGGGTGGCGCTGCTGCTGGACCAGGTGAGCACCTTCCGCGGCCTTTACATCGCCGCCACCCTGCTGCCCTTCATCGTCACGCCCATCGTCGGCACCCTGGTCTTCCGCCAGACCTTCGACCGCTACGGCATTTACCCATTCATTCTTGAGCAGGTCCTCGGTCTCGACATAAACTTTTTTACGACCGACAACATCACCTGGCTGGTCATTTTCCACGCCATCTGGTACGTGACGCCCTTCGCCATCATCACGCTCTTCGCCGGCCTGCAGACCGTGCCGCAGGAGCCACTGGAGGCCGCGAAGGTCGACGGCGCCGGCTGGCTGATGCGCCTGCGACACGTCGTGCTGCCGCATCTGCGCAGCCTCTTCCTTTTCATCGCGCTCATCTCGGTCATGGACGCCTACCGCGTCTTCGACAGCATCTTCGTGCTCACCAAGCAGAACCCGATCTACAGTCATATCGAGACCCTGATGTACTACAACTACCTGGTGGCGGTGGAGTTCCAGCGCCTCGGCCGCGCCAACGCCATGAGTGTGCTGACCGTGCTCGGCATCTTCATCATCCTCATCCCCTTCCTCGTCATTTCCTATCGTGAGCAGGTGGAGGACCGCTGATGCAACGTACCAACAGCGCCTGGGCCCGCGGCGCCATCCACCTTGTGCTCATCCTGTGGGTCATCTACAGCGTCGGCCCCTTCATCTGGGCCATCATCGGTTCCACCCAACGCACGCGCGACGCCATCGCGCGCGAACCGCGTTTCGTGCCGCAGTTCATCGTCGACAGCCCCTTCGCCATCGTGCTGCTGATCGCCCTGCTGGTCCTCGGGGCCGCGTTCTGGATCCGCCGCAACGCCAAAGTCAACGAGGAGACCGGCGTCGTGCCCAAACCCCTCGCCTGGCGCTGGCCGCTTCTGGCCATTCTGGTGCTGGCGGGGGTCTTCCTGCTGGCCCACGCCGGCATCGACGATCGCAACCTCTTCAGCGGCTCCATGAACAACTACCAGGAGCTGTGGCTGAGCGAGGACCCGGCCGGCCTGGTCGGCATCGGCTTCGGCCTGGTCGCCCTGCTGATCATCCTGATCGCCGTCGGCGTCTACGCCCGCAACCTGGAAAAGTGGCGCACGCAGGTCTACTTCGCCATCGCCGCCATCGTCGTGGGCGTCATCCTGTGGCTGCCCTCAATCGTGCAGTTCGCGGAGTTCTACGACTACTTCCTCAACAGCGTGGTGGTCACCGTGGGCACCGTGCTGATCTCGATCAGCATCGGCTGCCTCGCCGGTTACGGCCTGGCGCGCTACTCGGGCATCGCCGGCGTCGTCATCCTCTTCGCGGCGCTGGCCTTTCGCGCCCTGCCGCGCATGGCCTTTATCCTGCCCTACTACTACTTCGCGCAACTCTCCGGCCTCTACGACACCTTCCCACTGCTGATCGTCACCTTCGTCGCCATCAACCAGCCCTTCACCATCTGGATGCTGCGCAGCTTCTTCATGGAGATTCCGCATGAACTGGAAGAGGCGGCCATGATCGACGGCTGCAACCGGCTGACCGGCTTCGTGCGCGTCATCGTGCCCATCGTCTGGCCGGGCATCATCACCACCGCGCTCTTCACCCTGCTGCTGGCCTACAACGAGTTTCTGCTGGCGCGCCTGCTGACGGCCACCAACTCCACCCTGCCTGTTGGCATCTCGCGCTACACCAGCGGCGAGGACGCGCGGCTGATCCCGCTCTCGAACGCCAGCGCGGTCTCCATCACGCTGCCGATCGTCTTCATCATCATTTTCTTCCAGCGCTATCTCATCAAGGGCCTCGCCGGTGGCGCGGTCAAGGGTTGAACAACAGGAGGGCACACCATGGGCGACGCGGAGCGCCGCAACCACCAGCTGGTCGAGGACATGTACGCCGCCATGAACGAGAACCGCACCGGCGTCATGGGCGAATACTGGTTCGACGACATGGTCTGGTACGGCCCGGCCGGCATCGGCACCAAACGCGGCATCGGGGAGTTCGACCTCGATTACCGCAGGGAATTCATCCACTCCTTCCCCGACAAGGTCGGCAGGGACGTCATTCGCCTCGCCCAGGGCAATTGGGTCGCCGGCACCGGCTACCAGACTACAACCTTCGCCCGCGACTGGCTGGGCATCCCCGCCACCGGCCAACAGATCAAAATGCGTTACATGGACTTCTGGCGCGTGGAGGAACGCGAGGGCGTCCACAAGCTCGCGGAAAACCACGTGCTGATCGACATCCTGGGCGTGCTGGAGCAGGCCGGTTACGACGTCAACAAGGTGCTGCGCTTCGTCGGCTCGAAGCCGCCCGAATTCTTCGAGCAGCAGGACGGCGAGGCGGGTGACTGATGTCGCCCAACGCCAACCCTGACGAGCGCGCCGCGGACCCGTCAAAAGCCTTCACGCCCGTTGACCAGAGCCGCAACCTCGCCAACAAGCGCCTGGTCCAGGCCGCCTGGCGGGACCTGACGCTGGCGCCGGTGGAGCAGCTGGACCGGGTCCTCGCCGCCGTCTACAGCGAGGACGCCGGTTTCCACGGCACGCACCCGGTCAACGACCTGACCGGCCCTGACGCCATCCGCCGCGAGTTTCTGCAGCCGCTACGCCAGGCCCTGCCCGACGTCGAACGGCGCGAGGGCATCCTCGCCGGCGGCGTCTACCAGGGCCGCGAACTGGTCGCCTGTTACGGCCACTACTTCGGCACCTTCGCTGAAGACTGGTTCGACATCCCCGCCACGCAGCAAATCCTGAATGTCCGCTTCTGCGAATGCCACGACGTGCTGGACGGGAAGATTCGCCGCAGTTACGTCTTCATCGACTATCTCGACGTTATGCGCCAGGCCGGTTACTGGCCGCTGGCCCCGTCGCTGGGCCGCGAGGGCGTCTGGCAACACCCCATGACCAATGACGGCGTGATCCTCTCCCCGCAGGACGGGGCGACCTCGCGCCGCAGCCTCGACCTCGTCATGGCCATGCAGACCGCCATGGGCTGGTATGGCGGCGGCGCCCCGACGCGCGCCAACCTCGACGACATGCAGCAGCGGCGCTTCTGGCACCCCTGGATGCTGTGGTATGGCCCGGCCGGCATCGGCAGCACCCGCGGCCTCGCCAACTACGAGCAGTACCACCAGATCCCCTTCCTCGTCGCCTTCCCGGACCGCGGCAAGCTGCAGGACAAGGGCTTCAGCGGCCATTTCATCCGCATCGGCGACGGCGACTACGCGGTCACCGGCGGCTGGGGACACCTGCTGGCCACGCATACGGGCGTCGACTGGCTTGGCCTGGCGCCGACCAACCGGGTCGTCAACATGCGCGTGATGGACTTCTACCGCTGCGATACGGACGAGGCCGGCGTGACCGCCCTGCGCGAGAACTGGGTACCGATCGACATCCCGCATTTGCTGCTGCAAATGGGCGTGGACGTCTTCGGCCGCATGCGGCACCAGTTCCGTCAGAGGGGCGCCATCAGCGCCAGCGACTTTCTGCTGCGCGATCCGACCTGAGCGCGCCGCCGAAGCCGGTGGCCCTGTATATCTTCCCCGGGAATATCCTGCTCCGCGTCCTGCGGTTAACGGTTTCTGTCCGGCACGAAGAGCGCGATGGCCAGGCCGATGGGGCCCAGCAGGAAGCCGAGCAGACAGCCTGCCACGCGCGATTGCCCCCGATTTGCCAGAATGTTGCCCGCAACAATGCCACAGACCAGCCAAATGAGCGGCAGGATCAATAATTCCACGCTTTACTGCTCCCTTTCACCCTGTCCCCTGGTTTGGGACGCGCGCCCGTCCCCCGCAAGTGACCCGGCGCATCCCGCTCGACAGCGCGGCAAAAAACGTGGCACACTACGCTTTCCGGCGGCGCCGGAGGCGGCGTTGACGGCACATCCACCCCCAGGAGAGGCGGCGACATGAAGATCATCGACATAGAACTACGACAATACCGTTGGGAGCGGGGCACAGCCATCCGCAACGGCAAGCACGTTTACACCCACAGCGGTCTGAATCTGACCTGCGTCCATACCGACGAGGGCGTCAGCGGCTTCGGCTGGGCGCACAAGCCGCAGACGATGGGCATGGCCAAAGTGACGCAGGGCTTGCTGGAATACTTCAAACCGCTGGTGATCGGCCAGGATCCCTTCGATTACCGCCGCATCTGGGAGACGCTGTGGGAACCCAAACTGGTCGGGCGCCGCGGCATCACGACGCGCTTCATCAGCGGGCTGGACATCGCCCTCTGGGACCTGATGGGGGTGGCGACGGGCAAGTCCGTCCACAAACTGCTGGGCGGCTTTCGCGATCGCGTGCCCGCCTACATCGCCGGCGGCTACTACGAAGAGGGCAAGGGGCTCGCCGGCCTGGCCGCGGAAATGGAAGAGAACCTGAGGCTCGGCGCCAAAGCCGTCAAGATGAAAATCGGCGGCGCCCCGATCCATGAAGACGTCGAGCGCGTGCGCGTCGTGCGCGAGACTGTCGGCGACGGGATCAAACTGATGGTGGACGCCAATTGCGCCTACAGCGTGCCCGAGGCGATCAGCATCGCCCGCAAGATGGAGCCTTATGACGTCTTCTGGTTTGAAGAACCGATCGCGCCGGACGATTATCGCGGGCACGGCAAACTGGCGCAGGCCACCGCGATCCCGATCGCCACGGGCGAAAACGAATACACGCGCTACGGCTTCCGTGACCTGATCGCCGCCGACGCCGCGGCGGTTTTCAACGCGGATGCGCAGGTTCTCGGCGGCATTACGGAATTTATGAACGTCGCCGCCCTGGCGGCCGCCCATGATCTGCAGATCGCGCCCCATGGCGACCAGGAGGTCCATCTGCATCTGGTCGGCGCCATCCCCAACGGTCTCATCGTTGAGTTCTATCGCGAGACCGTCGATGTCAACCGTGGCAAGGTCTTCCAGGAAAAACTGACTCTGGATGAAGACGGCTGTCTCACCGTTCCCGATCGCCCGGGACTGGGGGTCACGCCGGACTTCGATTTCCTTGAGCCCTTCCGCATCTACTGACGCCCGCGCGACACGGCACTACGACCACCTCGTCATCGGTGGCGGCAGCGCCGGTTGCGTCGTGGCGGAAGACAGGGACGCTGTCGTCGACCCGCAGCTGCGTCTGCGCGGCCTCGACAGGCTGCGTCTGGCGGACGCCTCGATGTTTCCGCTGCAGGTGGGGGTCAACCCCAATCTGACGATCGCCATGCAGGCCGGGCGCTGCGCCGCGTGGCTGCCGGGCGGCTAGAGTTCGCCGCGCCAGATGATGAATTCTTCGAGATAACCTTCTTCGTAATCGTCCATGATCCTGTCGCCGATGGCTTCCCAATCCTGGTACGTAACCTCATTACGCGGCCGATCGGACAGAAACAGCGAAACGATATCTCCCCGCTGCCCATAGATACGATAGATCATGCGATGCCTTCCCACACGCGCCCGCCATACATTGCCTTGCGCCAGCGGGTCTCTCAGGTAGCGAACCCGAGCATGGCCGCTGCCCGGCCCTTCCCGCAAGGCCTCAAGGACGGCTATCGCCTGTGGTTTGAGTTCCCTGTAACGACGAAAAGTCTTGCGGGCTCTGGCGCGGAAGTTTGTGTGAAGAAGAATGCTAAAAAGCTTCATCGAGTGAGCGAATGACGCGCACCTTGCTGGTATCGAACTCGCCTTGTGCCATGGCCCTGTCCATGCGCCGCATCGATTGCAGGAAAACAGGACTAAGCATCATGTCCAGTTCTTCCGCCAGGTCATCGTCCAGCGCGACGCGAACAGGTCGCCGGGATGTCTCGCGCATCAACACCCGTCCGCAGCGCAGACCCTGCAGGCGCGGATCAGCGGCCAGAAGCCCGTTCAGCCTGCCCTGTTTCAGGCTGCCGAACTCCGCCACGCTGGCGCGCAACGCGTCTGCGTGTTGAGGCAAACCTTCTTCATAAGCTTCGCAAAACTCACGACAGGTTTCCGTGTCATGAGCCATCCAGGTTGCGTCCCGCGCCGAACCGTTCGGAGTCTCACGCCGCACAATATCGGTCTCAAACATGTGCAGTAGCCGCACCGAGGCGTCGCGGCTGAAAGGCCCCTCTTCCGTAAAGTGAAAAGTGAAGGGTTTCGGTTCCACGTCGCGCGTGGCAAGGTACAAGACCTTTTGCAGGTGGCGGTCATTGTCCACGCCGTCCGGAAATTGCGCGATCAGGTACATCAGCGTCAGGCGCTGAAAGGTCTCGCGATCGATTATCGAACTCATGGAACTGGCTCCCTCTCCAGATGCCAGTGTAGCACAGCCCGGGCCAGTAGCCTCCGGCGTTCCAGCCTGGCCGCGCGCTGCGCGGCGTGGCTGCTGTGGGGTTAGAGGTCGCCCTGCCAGATTTCAAATTGGTCAACATTGCGTGACCGGTATTCGAAGGTAATTTCCAGGGCGGCAGCCTGCCAACCCACGTAGGTGTCCTCGCTGCGAGGCTTGCCCGACAGGAAAACAGGGATGATTCGTCTGTTCTGTTCGTCAAGAAGATAAATCAGTCGATGTCGCCCAACCCAGGTTCGACGGAACAGTCCCTGCAATTCAGGATCGTCGACGCCCCGCATCGGCGCGTGTTTGCCGCGGGGGCCCTGCTGCAATTTCACAAGTTCGGCGACCAGCCTCTTGCGAAGCGTGGTGTATCGTTTCAGGGTTTTCCTGACATCCGCCCGGAAGATTCCGTGCAGCAGGATTTCATATGAAGTAGTCATCCAGGGAGTTGATTCTGCGAACCTTGCTGGTATCAAAGTCGGTTTCAGTGACGGCCCGGTTCAACTCCGCCATGGACCGGAGCAACTCCGGTCGGGTCATGATTTCCAGGTCTTCCGCCTGTTCATCATCCAGCGTGATGGACACAAAACTCCCGCTTTGCCCACGCAACAGAACACGTCCGCGACGCATGCCCTGCAGACGCGGGTCACGACGCAGGTTGTCGTCGATTTCGCGGCGCTTCAGGCGGGCGTGGCACGCCACACTGTCACGTATTGCTGCTGCATGGGCGGGCAGGCCTTCCGCAAAGGCATCACAACATTCGCGCCAGGGTTCGCCGGGCCATGCCATCCAGCGACTTTCTCCACCAGCGCCGTTTCGTGAAACCTGGCGCTGCACGAGGTCATCCTCGAACATATGCAGCAACTGGACCGATACGTCGCGGCTGTAAGGGCCCTGGCTGCTGAAGTGAAAGGTGAAGGGTTTGGGATCGACGTCGCGCGTGGCGTAATAGAGCAGTTTCTGCAGGCGGTAGCTGCTGCGGACGCCATCGGGAAGCTGGTCGATGAGGAATATCAGCGTGAGCCGCTGGAAGGTCTGGCGGTCTATGGTCCCGGTCAACGCGCTGGCCCTGTCTACTACAGTCAGTGTAGCACAGCGGCGGGATTACAGGGGCTCTTCATCCAGCGCGTTGATCGCGCAGGTGATGAAGCCCCGCACCGGACAGCTTCAGTGTTTCGGCTTCCCTGTTAACTCAATGCCGCAGTGATTGCAGTTGATGGCTTGCGCTGGTTCATTTCAGTGCAGTGAGCGCATTCACGGCGTCATGCGGTTGATGGCTTGCGCCGGTTCGCTTTTGAGCAGCGCTCAGTTCAGCGGCCGGCCGCCGTCCACCGGGATCACCGCGCCGGTCGTGAAGCGCAGTTGCGTCGCGACGGCCAGAACCGCGTCGGCCACTTCTCCAGGACTGGCGATGCGGCCCAGCGGCGTCTTGTCGCGCTGCTCCTGGACCAACGCCGGCGGCATGCGCAGCGCATATTCGCCCTCGACCCAGCCGGGCGACACGCTGACCACGCGGACCTGCGGCGCCAGGGCCCGCGCCAGACTCTTCGTCACGTTGTCCAGCGCGGCCTTGCTGGCGCAGTAGGCGATGTTGCTGCCCAGCCCCGTGCGCCCCGCCACCGAAGAGATATTGACCACCAGGCCGCCCTCCCCAGCCGCCAGCAGGGGCCGCATGGCGCGCACACAAGCGATGGCGCCGCGCACGTTGACGCGGAAGATGGAGTCGATGAGTTCGTCGTCCAGGGCGTCAAGATCGTGGTGCGGCACAGGTTTTGTGATGCCCGCGTTGTTGACCAGCAGGTCCAGACGACCGGGGCCTTCGCCAATGCGCTGCGCAAGCGCTGCCAGCGCGGCGCTGTCCTCTACCCGGACCTGCGCCACCAGATGGCCCGCCCCCGGCAGCTCCGCCGCGAGGGCGTCGGCCCGCGCCTGGTCGCGGTTGAAGGTGATGACCAGGGTGGCGCCGGCCTCCGCCAGGGTGTGGCAGATGGCGCTGCCGATGCCGCCAGCGCCGCCGGTGACCAGCGCAACCTGGCCCTTCAGCGGCCGGGAAGCCATCAGGCTTTCGCGGAAGCGCCCGCGCCGTAGCGTTCGGCGCGCAGGTCACACTGGGCCTGGTGGCCGCTGAAGCCCTCAATGGCGCAGAGCCGCGCGCCGACCTCCCCCAGTCGCGCGCTGGCCTCGTCGCTGGTGACGCGCTGGAAGGTGACGGTCTTGAGAAACTTGCCGACCCACAGGCCGCCGGTGTAACGGGCCGCGCCTTTGGTGGGCAGGGTGTGGTTGGTGCCGATGACCTTGTCGCCGAAGGCCACGTTGGTGCGCGGCCCGAGGAAGAGCGCGCCGTAATTGTTCAGGCGCTCGAGGAACCAGTCCGGCTCGCGCGTGAGCACCTCGACGTGCTCGCTGGCGATCTCGTCGGCGGCCAGCAACATGTCCTCGTCCCCGTCGGCGAGGATGATTTCACCGTAGTCGCGCCAGGCGACGCCCGCCAGATCGGCCGTCGGCAGGGTCTCCAGCTGTCGCCCGATCTCGACCTCGACGGCCTCGGCCAGCGCCCGGCTGGTGGTCAGCAGCACGGCCGGTGAGGTCGGGCCGTGTTCGGCCTGGCCCAGCAGATCTGTGGCGCAGATTTCGGCGTCGCTGGTCTCGTCGGCGATGACCAGCACCTCGGTGGGGCCGGCCAGCAGGTCGATGCCCACGCGGCCATAGAGTTGGCGTTTGGCCTCGGCCACGAAGGCGTTCCCCGGGCCGACCAGCATGTCGACCGGCTCGATACCGATCAGGCCGTAGGCCATGGCCGCCAGAGCCTGCACCCCGCCCAGCAGGTAAATATCGTCCGCGCCGCCGAAGTGAATGGCGGCGACGGTCGCCGCCGGCACTTCGCCGTTGATGGGTGGCGTGCAGGCCACCAGGCGGGGGACGCCGGCCGTTTTCGCGGTCACCACACTCATGTGCGCGGAGGCGACCATCGGGTAGCGGCCGCCGGGCACGTAGCAGCCCACGCGCGCCACCGGAATGTTGCGCTGGCCGAGAATCACGCCAGGCAGAGTCTCCACCTCAATGTCGCGCAGGGAAGCGCGCTGGGCTTCGGCGAAGTTGCGCACCTGCGCCTGGGCGAAGCGAATGTCGTCGCAGACCTGCGCCGGCAGCGTGGCGATGGCCGCCTCGATCCGCCCGGGCGTGAGACGAAAGTCCTCCGGCGACCAGTTGTCAAAGCGCTGCGAGAGTTCGCGCAGGGCCTCGTCGCCGCGCGTCTCAAGGTCCGCCAGCAACCCGCGCACCGTGTCCTCGACCTGGGCGGCGGCGGCATCCCGCGCGGCGGCGGTCCTGCCACGTTTCAGATAGTGCAGGGGCATCCCCGTTCCCTTTCAGCTCCTCGTTGACGGCGCGTCTGTCGCTGCGGCGGCCCCAGGCCCCGCATCACGCCGCCAGTGAAACACGGCCCACTTCGCCGCCCCGTCGCCTGACCGGTAGAGCTGTCCGGGGAAAGCATCCAGCCACAGATTCAGCATGCGTCGGGACTCCGGCCGGTCAACGTCGTCAATCACGATGTCGGCCTTCGCAGCGAGCGACCCGTGCAGCAGGAAAAGCGCCATGACGCGCTCCCGGTTTCCCGGTCCATCCACAAACAGCAACTCCACGTCGGCCAACCCTTCCAGGGGCGAAAGGGCGTACCAGAGACCTTGCCGACCGGCGACACTCTGCTTCTGCAACGGCGCATCCATCACCCGCACGTGGCCCTCCAGTCCATGCTCCGCCAGTTGACGTCGGGTCAGGGCGGAGAAATGCGGGTGGCTCTCAAGGGATACGATTTCTCCACCCTCCTGGTTTTGCTCCAGGGCATGAGCCATCACAAGCGTCGACAGGCCGCTGCCAAGTTCCAGCACGCGCGCCGGCCGCTTGTCGCGAATGAGGCGCCAGAGCGCGACAAGCAGATCGGGGTTCGCTGTCCAGGTGCCCAGTGGCGGCAGCGGTCGCCGGGGCTGCATCACCTGGTTCAGCCAGATCAGGTGCGTCAGTTCCGTGGCGTCTCTGGCGCGCAGCCGGCGCGTCGTGAGGTACCAGACCAGGCCGGCCATTGCTGCACTGATCACGACACACAGGCCCAGCAGCAAGAGCGCGACAAAGAGACCGTCTTCCCGGTCACGCAAGGCCAGCGCCGCCAGCGCCCAGGCCAGCCACAGGGCGCAGATCGCCAGCGCCGGCCGGGCGACACGAAGGATGCGAGTCTTCAGCAAGCGCCAGGTCCAGAGGACGGGCGGGCCCGGGTCGTTCACTTCAGGCCCACAGGCCTTCGCTGGCGCGGCGCGCGCCTTCGGCCAGGGAGCGCAGCTTGGCCCAGGCGATGTCCGGATGCACCGAGCCGAAGCCGGCGAAAGTGCCGAAGCCGCAATCCGTGCCGGCCAGCACCCGCTCGCGTCCGACGATGGCCGCGTAACGTTCGATCCGCTCGGCGACCAGCTGCGGATGCTCGACAAAGTTGGTGGTGGTATCCAGCACGCCGGGGATCAGGATGCGCTCGTCGCCCAGGTCGGCGTCGGCCCAGACCCGCCACTCGTGCGCGTGGCGCGGGTTGGCGCCTTCGAACTGGATGGCCTGCGCCTTCACCTGCAGCACGATGTCGATGACCTCGGCCAGGTCGACGTCGTGCGTGTGCGGCCCCTCGTAGTTGCCCCAGCAGAGGTGAATGCGCACCTTTTCCGCCGGGACATTTTCCAGCGCGGCGTTCAGCGCCTCCACCTGCATGATGGCCGCGCGGCGGAAGGTCGCCGTGTCCGCGTCACGAAAGCGAATGTGGCGCCCCATGGCCAGGTCCGGGCAGTCGACCTGCAGCAGCAGGCCCGCCCCGGTGATGCGCTCGTATTCCACCTTCATCACCGCCGCCAGGGCCTCAAGGTAGTCCGCGTCGCTGCGGTAGTACTCGTTGGGCTGGAAGACGGCGATGACGCCCGGCGAGGCCGCGTTCATGAAGGCTTCCTGCGCGCCGGCGGCGCTGGCCGCAGCCTGCAGGTTGGCGATGTCCTTCTCCAGCGGCGCCAGATCGCGCACCTCGATGGGCCCGCGCACCACCGGCCGGTGATACTGCGGCGTGCCGCCCTGCTGCGCCAGACGATCGCGAAAAGCCGGGAACTCGTCCAGGTCCAGCGGGGTGGCGCGCGGCGGCGGCGCATCCGACAGCTCGAAGCCGGTCAGGCGGTGGCGCATGTAGGTCGCGTAACTGATCTTGCTCATCTCGCCGTCGCTGATGACGTCCACGCCGGCGTCGGCCTGCTGCTGCGCGACCTCGCGCACGGCGCGGGTCATGGTGGCGTCGAAGGCGGCCTCGTCGTAATCGGCGCCACCGTCCTGGGCGAAAAGCTGGTCGACGACCTCTTGCGGCCGCGGCAGGCTGCCGACGTGCGTGGTGAGGATGCGCTCGCGGCTGTGCTTCATACGCCGTTCTTCCCCTGCCCGTCCGGTCGCCAGTCCGCCAGGCTGCAGCCGGTGAGCTCCTGATAGAGCGCGAGCAGGCGTTCCTGCTGCTGCTGCTTCAATTGCTCATAGTCCGGCGGCTGGACCATCTTGCCCTTGTCGTCCGCGTGGAAGCCATGCGTTGCCGCCTGCTGCTCGATCTGCGGCGACCAGTAGGGGTCCTTGCCCTGGTAGACCTCGTGCGTCTCCAGCACGGCGAAGAACCAGCCGACCTCCTCGCCGCGATATTCGAAGCTGCGGTACATGCCGGGCGGCAGCGAGATCAGGTCCCACTCGTCGAGGTCAAAATGGCCCCCGGCCTCGGCCGGGTTGTCGCTGTTGCCCCAGTAAAAGCGCCAGGGGCCGCGCAGGATGAAGAAGCTCTCGATGTAATCGTGGGTGTGCCAGGCGGGGCCGCAACCGGGCGGCGCCCAGGCCATGCCCAGCTGGTAACGGTGCGGCGCAGTGATCATGCGCTGCAGGCGGAAGTCCGGGTTCTCGCTGGCGGTGTCGCCGATGACGGCGAAATTCATGCGCCAGTGCTCCGGCAGAATGCTGTCGATAAACATCAGCGGCATGCCGCGCGCCTTCATATCATCGAAGCGCATGACCATTTTGCTCATGCTTTCCTGTGTCTGTTCGGGATGTTTCACGGCTTCGCCTCGCGCGGGTGAGAGTCGTCAGATACGGCGGCCCAGTCTACTCCGCGCCGGGGTCAGGGACAAGAATTGGGGAACAGTTAACAGGAGATCAACACGCGGGCCTTTTGGGCGTCCGTCAGGTCGTAGAGCGAGCAACCGGCCTCATCGATTTCCGCGCCCGCGCTTTTGTTCAGAAGGTGGCTGCCAGCGAACAAAGCTGCCGTAATTCTCTGCGAAGAAATCTGCGTTTATGTCCTCGATAACTGAAACCAGGTCCAGATTCCTGAGTTCCTTTTCTACGTCTTTCCTTGCGGAGGAGAGATGGTACAAGATGACCTGCCGCTTCTCTTCAAACAATCCGTAACGACGACGTCGCCCGCTTCTTCCGCCAACGCGGGTGACAAGGTAGATCATTCCCTGCTTGTCCTGTAGCGGAAAGTCCGCAATCTTTCTGTTTGCGTTGCTTACATATGGATGTTGACCCAGACGCTCCAGCGCCTTGTCCAACTGATCCTGGAGTTGACTTCCCCTGGACTTGCGCAAAATGTTTGCCAACTGGTCTGAAAATGAGTCATGCAGCAGGATCTCAAAGGAGGGCGTCGAGGGTGTCAATCGTGCGCACCTTGCTGATGTCGAAATCCGTTTCGCTAACAGTCCTGGCCAGTCTGGCCATCGCCAGAGAGAGCATAGGGTTCAATGCAAACTCCAAATCTTCTACTGTATCTTCGTCCAGACTGATCCGGATCCGTTTTTCACCATTTTCCTTTATCAGGATTCGACCGCGCCGACGCTCTTTCAGGATTGGATCACTGTGGACAAGTTCGTCGAGCACTCCTTGCTTCAGATTCCCAACTTGCTCAACACTCTTCCTGATCGCATCAGCGTGCTCAGGTATACCTTCCTCAAATGCGCCAAGAATTTCATCCACATTGGAAAGGCTGCCGACCTTCCACAGCGCTCCACCATACCCGCCTGACAATGACTCCCGCTGAACGATTGATCCCTCCAGCATGTGCAGAAGCTGAATCGAGGCATCGCGACTGTACTGTCCCCACTTCGTGTGGTGGAAAGTGAAGGGTCTGGGCTCTACGTCACGAGTCGCGTAGTACAAGACTTTTTGCAAACGAAAGCTGCTGAAAACGCCTCTTTCGAAGCAGCCAACCAGATAAAACAGAGTCAGTCGCTGAAATGTCTCCTTGTCAATGCTACTGGTCATGGCACAAACCCCCTTGTAACAGGAGCAGTTTAGCACATTTGTTTATTGGGTAGAGACAAGCGTGGACTGCCCCCTACCCCTGCTCGATCGCGGCGGGGCGCTGCTGGGCGGCGCGGATGCGCGCCATGTCGAACTTGACGCGCCGGTCGTAGGTGTAGATGCCGTTCTGCTCCTGCAGGATGTCCGTCAACTGTGTGTAGCAGTAACCGAACATGTTGACGTCATCCAGCAGCACCGCGCAAAGCCGCTCGAAGCGATCGTAAAACTCCTCGATGTCGCGCGGCCGCTCGCCGTAGCCCCAGGAGTCCTCGTCCTCGCCGGCCTGCGGGTTCCACCAGATGCCGCCGAACTCGCTGACGAAGTAGGGTTGACCGGCGTAGGGAATCGACCAGCGCGCGTTGCCGCGGTAGCGCTGCGGGATGCCGCGGCCCTCAAAGCTGTTCTCGTAGGGCCTGCCCTCCGCCAGACCGGCGTGCCGCCGCGCCAGCTCGTCCGGGTCCTGGCTGTAGTCATGGCTGTCGTAGACGTCGGCGCCGCGCACGCGGTGCGAGTAGCCGGAGGCGTCCAGCACCGGCCGCGTCGTGTCCATCGCCTTCGTCGCCAGGTACATGCCCTGGGTCACGTCATCCAGCATCGTGATGCGGTCCGTGAGCGACTGCCATGTCTCGTTCAGCGGGCACCAGCCCACGATGCAGGGATGCGAGTAGTCGCGCTCCAGCACCTCCAGCCATTGCGTGATGTAGTCCGGCCCCGGCCTCTGATGCTCGCCGTCCAGCGGGCCCATCTGACGGCAGCCCCAGTCGCCGAATTCGCCCCAGACGAGGTAGCCGAGGCGGTCGGCATGGTAGAGGAAGCGCTCCTCGAAGACCTTCTGGTGCAGGCGCGCGCCGTTGAAACCGGCCGCCAGGCTGAGCTCGATGTCCGCCCGCAGCGACTCGTCGTCGGGCGCGGTCATGATGCCGTCGGGGTAGTAGCCCTGGTCCAGCACCAGGCGCTGAAAGACTGTCTCGCCGTTGATTTTGATCGCCGCGCCGTCGATGGCCACGCTGCGCAGTCCGGCGTAGCTGCGCGCCTCGTCGACCGCATTTCCGTCGGCGTCCAGCAACTGAATGTCGACGTCATAGAGCTGGGGGTCGCCGGGCGCCCAGAGCCGTCGCCGCTGCGCCGGAATCGGCAGATCGAGGCGCGGCGCCAGGTCGAGGTCGGCGGCGCATTCGGCCTCACTGACCACGCCTTCAGCGTCGCGCAGGGTCGCGCGCAGACGCATGCCTGGCCGGTTGCCGCTGATCGGCTGCTCCAGGCGAATCAGGCTGTTGGCGACGTCGGGGGTCAGGCGCGGGCGACGCAGGGCGATCTCCGGCACGGGCTCCAGCCAGACGCTCTGCCAGATGCCGGTGGTACGCACGTAGATCGCGCCCTGGGGCCCGAAGGCCGTCGCCTGCTTGCCGCGCGGCTGGGCGCCGCGATGCGTGTCGCGCGCTCGGACGACCAGGGTGACCCTGTCGCCGGGCGCGGCCGCGCCATGCAGGTCACAACTGAAGGGCGAGAAGCCGCCGCGATGCCGCCCCACCTCGACGCCGTCCACCCACACCGTCGCGTCGTAATCGACCGCCTGAAAGTGCAGCAGGACGCGCCGCCCGGCCCAGGCCGCCGGGATCGTCACTTCGCGCCGGTACCAGACCGCCTCGAGGAAGTCGTGGTTGCCAATGCCGGAGAGTTCTGCTTCAGGGCAGAAGGGGACGACGATGCGCTCGTTCAGCTCACGCTGCAGCAGGCCGCGTTCTAGGCCGCTGTCCCCCTGGTCGATCTCGAACTGCCACTCGCCGTTGAGGCAGAGCCAGTCCTCACGCACAAATTGCGGCCGCGGGTATTCGCTGCGGGGGATGGTCATGGGGCTACTCCTGTTGGCCTGTCTCGCTATGAACGACGAAAGCATACATCACTGACAGGGAAAGCTGCCCGGTGTTGCGTCCTGTTCCACGCGACGCTAGCATCGCTGACACATTTTCAATGCAAGGCAAATTAAACTGTACGCACGATGATGCAAGTTTTGATGGTGTTCCAAAGTCGTTACGGTGAATTCGACAGGAGCGAGGTGACCCCGTGAACAGGGTTCACGTAGAACCTGCCTTGCTGCAATGGGCTTGTGAAAGATCCGGGCGCAGCGTAGATGAATTGAAGGAAAAAGACGATTTCAGGAACCTTGATGCCTGGCTAAAGGGAGACGATGAATCGTTACCCACATTTAGGCAACTGGAAAAGTTTGCCAAAGCTACGTACACACCTGTCGGATACTTTTTCCTGGAAGAACCACCATTAGAAAGGCTTCCCGTAAAAGACTTCCGGACTATGCGGGATGCGGAAATCGCGCGACCTTCCCCAAATCTGCTGGAAACCATTTACTTATGTCAGCAACGACAGGATTGGTACCGTAACGAAGCAAACATAGCGGGTGACCAACCCCTGAAATTTGTTGGCAGCCTGACAACACTGGAAAAGGTCATTTCCGCCGCTTCTGTCATCAGAGACACCATCGAGTTCGACATTGAACAGCGACGGCAAGAAGCGACCTGGACAGGGGCGCTGCGGCAATTCATTGAGCAAGTGGAAGCGTCGGGCATCCTTGTAATGGTCAACAGTGTGGTTGGTTACAACAACCATCGCAAACTTGATCCCGAGGAATTCCGTGGCTTTGCATTGGCTGACCCTTTGGCACCCCTCATTTTCATAAATGGAGCGGACACCAAAGCAGCACAAATGTTCACGCTAGCCCATGAAGTGGCCCACATTTGGCTCAATCAGTCTGGCGTGACCAACTACAGGACAGCAAACATTCCGGAAAACATGAACGAACGCTGGTGCAATCAGGTAGCAGCCGAATTACTGGTGCCGTCGCATCTCATTGGCAAAGAGTTCAAACAAACCGACCAGTTGCTTCCAGAAGTGAACCGCTTGGCCAGCCTCTTCAAAGTCAGTTCTTTGGTAATTCTCCGGCGCCTCCTCGACGAATCGTTTTTGGAGAAAAAGGAGTTCTGGAGCGCCTGGGCAGCAACTATCGAAAGTTTGCCGACAAGACGGAAAGAAGGAGGAGGAGATTTCTTCCGCAACGTGGGCCCCAAGTCCAGCAAGAAATTCGCTCGAGCCATCGTGTTGAGCGCAAAGGAAGGTCGAACGACTTACACCGAAGCCATGAGACTCTTGAGTCTGAGCAAAGTTTCGACACTCAAGAAATATGCTCAATTCCTAGGTGTAGCATTGTAAATGGCCTATCTTCTGGATGCCAATGTTTTCATCCACGCCCAAAATGCACATTATGGATTTGACTTCTGTCCGGCCTTTTGGGATTGGCTGGTCAGGGAGAACGCGGCAAGACGTTTGTACAGTGTCGACCAGGTCAAAAGGGAACTAATGCATGAAGAAAAGGATGACCTGTTGCGGCAATGGGCGAAAGAAAGGGGCAGGGGCTTTTTCCTTCCTCCAGACGCAACTACAACTGCTTCATTTCCTGTTATTAGTGAATGGGTAAGGGCACAAAGGCTCTCGGGAAGATACACGGAAGCTGCAGAAAGTGACTTCTTTGATGCTGCGGACTTTTACTTAGTTGCTCACGCTTACACCGATAAGCACACAATCGTTACCCACGAAGGACCAACTGATTCTCGCAACATTATCAGAATCCCGGATGTTTGCGCCGGACTGAATCTCACTTGCATAAGCCCCTACGAAATGTTGCGCAGCGCAGGAGCACGCTTCGTGCTTGGCATGACCTGAATTTCACTACCCACGAAAAGCGCAAAAGCGAATCCGACAGTATCCTACCCTGTCATAACATCACGTCTGGCGCGTTGAAGCACACGCTGCCAAAATCGACCCGTCGCCCGCACCGCACTGGAGAAACGCGATGAAGATACTGGTTACCGGCGCCACGGGGCGCATCGGCGCCAACCTGGTCATGCGCCTGCTGGACAAGGGACACGCGATTCGGAGCCTGGTCTACCCCGGCGATGCCAGCCGCGCCGGCAAGCTGGACGGTCTTGCCAACGTGGAAACGGTATGGGGCGATCTGCGCAACCCGCAGGACCTGCGCGACGCTGTGGCCGGCGTCGACGTCGTCTACCACCTGGCAGCGGCCTTTGGCGGACCCTTTGACAATCGCCAGTACCTGGACATCAACGTCG
The DNA here is from genome assembly GCA_026708325.1 of Anaerolineaceae bacterium. Taxonomy (GTDB): domain Bacteria; phylum Chloroflexota; class Anaerolineae; order Aggregatilineales; family Phototrophicaceae; genus JAGWBD01. Next base: position 188,583 of record JAPOVC010000021.1, read on the forward strand.
CGGGCACGCTCAACCTGCTGGAAAGCGTGCGCGAGTTATGCCCGAAACTGCATCGCTTCGTCTATGCCAGCACCGCCGGCGTCTACTGGAGCCTGCGGGAATACGGGCGCTACTTCGAAACGCCCATCAGCGAGGACATGGTGGACCGCCGTTACCCGGACATGCCCTACCTGATGACCAAGTGGCTGGGCGAGGAACTGGCCGTCGCGTATCAGCTGCAGTACGCGGTCCCGGTTACCGTGCTGCGTTTCTCCACCGTCATCGATCCGGGCGAGTTCCTCAACGAGCGCGGCCTGCCAACGCTCTTCCTCTACAGCACGGCGTACGAGCGCTACAAATCAGAGACCCGCGCCGACCCCGCGGAGCAGGCGATGATCGACGAATTGCTGGCCGGTTGGGATGGACAGGAAAAATTCCTGATCAGCCTGAACCCCAACGGCGTGCCCTACCACGAGCAGTTCGCCGACGTACGCGACATCGTGCAAGGGCTGGAACTGGGCATCGCAGTCGATGCGGCCGTCGGCCAGATCTTCAACCTCTCCGGCGCGGCAATCTTCGACTGGGGCGAACTGGTGCCGCGCCTGGCGGAGCGTTACCAATTGCCCGTCGCCGAGGCGCGGATACCCTACGCCAACCATTACGAGATCGACCTGGGCAGGATCGAAAAACTGCTGGGCTTCCGACCGCAGCACGACTTCGACAGCATCCTGGCGACGGCTGAAGCCATGCGCCGCGGCGAATCAACCGACGTCGTCCCCAACGGCGTCGCCTACGGTCCGGCGTGAGGGAGGGAAGGCCATGACTGCTTCTCGAATCACCAGAATTGAAGCAGGGACCCTGGTGGGGCGCCGGCCGCGGATTGCCGGCAGCAATTCACGCCTGTCCATACACGGGCAGGAAGTGCGCGTACCCCTGCTCCGCCTCGGCACGGAGGACGGCGCCAGCGGTTTCGGCCCGGTCAACCTTGACGCCCTGCGGGTGGCCGGGGTCCTCGGCGCGCCGCTCGACGCGTTGATCACAGCGGAGCGCGGTGTCGCCGACGCGGCGCTCGCCCTGGAGTACCCGCTGTGGGACCTGCTCGGGCAGGTGACGGGCGAACCCGTCTACCGGCTGGTGGCGCAGCAGGCAGGGAAAGCCGTCGCAGCGGGACCCCTGCGCGTCCCCTGCTACGATACGACGCTCCTGATCGACGACCTGCATCTGGAGGACGATGCCGCGGCCGCCGCCCTCATCGCCGAAGAAGCGCTCTTCGGTTTCGCCAACAACCACCGCGCCTTCAAGATCAAGGTTGGGCGCGGCGCTTTTCACATGCCGCTGGAACAGGGCACACAACGCGATATCGCCGTCGTGCGGGCGGTGCGCGAAGCCGTCGGCCCTGGCGCGCGCCTGATGATCGACGCCAACAACGGCTACAACCAGAACATCGCCAAACGCGTACTGGCCGGGACCGCCGACTGCAAGCTCTTCTGGCTGGAGGAGGCCTTTCAGGAAGACCCGGTCCTGTATGAGGACCTGCACAAGTGGATGGAGCGGGAGGGTCTGACGGTGTTGATCGCCGATGGTGAGTCCTGGGCGCCGCGGGAGCTCATGGACTGGGCGCGCCAGGGCCACGTGGACGTGATCCAGTACGACATATTCACCCACGGCTTCAGCAACTGGCTACGCACGGGCGCGCAACTGGATGCCTGGCGCGCCCGCAGCGCGCCGCACCATTACGGCCGCCACCTGGGCAACTACGTCTCGGGCCACCTGGCAGGGGCCATCGAGCGCTACACCTTTGCCGAGTGGGACGAGGTGACGACGCCGGGCCTGGATGCCTCCGCCTATCGCGTCGAGGAAGGCGAGGTGGTCATCCCCGATTCACCGGGTTTCGGGCTGGCGCTGGACGAGGAGGTCTTCCGCGCGGCTGTGGCGCAGGGCGGCTACGAGTTGACGCTGCGCGATCACGGCCACGCACTGCGCCAGATTTTGCCCGGCGCCTGGTACGCCTGAAGGCCGCCGCGCTGTCGTCAGGCCTCAGTCCTGCGGGTTGGGGAAGAGATCGCTGACCGGCAGGCGGAAGCCCGGCAGGACCGCGCCGCCGTCGATGAGGTCGTCGCCGGCCAGGGTCTGCACTGACTCACCGGCGCGGTGCAACTCGACAGCGCGCTCGTCCATGTCGACCAGCCAGACCATCTGCGTGCCGTGCTCCAGGTAGCGCGCGGCCTTCTCCCGCAGTTCAGGCCAGGTGTTGCTGTCGCTGCGGATCTCCACGGCCAGCAGCGGCGCTTCGCGCGGGATGACCTTGCCCCGCTGTCGATCAACGGCCACGTCCGGGCAACAGCGCCAGTCGCCGAGGTCATAGAGGCACTCCACCAGCGCGCCATGGCCAGGCAGGGCGTTCGTCCACAGCCAGACGGTGAAATGCGTGCCAATAATTGCCTGAACCTGAGCGTGGATGCTGTTGTTTGGCATTTCCAGAACGTCTCCCGCGGCGTTGAAGCGATAGTGGATGTCGGGATGGGCTGCGACCAGGGCGACGAACTCGTCCATGGTCATGTCGGCGAAGGTCGCGATGACGGCCTTTTCGGCGGCTTCGGTGTCACGCACCGGGGTTTCCATGGTGGCCTCCTGCAATTCGCATGGTTCCAGTTTACCTCAACAACTTGCCGGTCAGCCTCGCGGCGCTTACAGCACCTTTGTCACCGTGCCGGGCAGGTCCGCCCGCTCCTGACCCGCCGCCTCCAGCGCCGCCGCTGACCCCAGCACGACGATGTCACCGTGATCTCGCACGGCGGCCAGGGCATCGGCAAAGCGGCGCAGGTCGGCGCCGGTGGTGGCCAGCACCTGCTCGCGGTTCTCCTGGCGCATGTCCTCCGTCAGGCCGACCAGATGACGCATGAGCGAGCTGTAACCCTGGGCATCGGGCAACTGGTAGCTGTCCAGGCTGCCGATGGCGCCAATGATGGCCCGCGTGACCTCGTCGCGACCGGGACGGTACTGCGCCAGGGCAGCCGCGGCGCCATCGCAGGCGTCGAGGGTGCGCAAGAGCTGAGGGTCGCGGTAGGAGAGAAAATTGAAGACCCCCGAGAGACGGTCGTGAACGGCGAAGCCCCCGTAGGCGCCGCCCTGCACGCGCAGCTTCTCCCAGAGCCAGGATGTATTCAGCCAGCCGCGCGCGACCATGGCCGAGCCATGCCAGGTATAGCCGTGGTCCGTCAGGCGTGCGCCCTTGCCGACGTAGTTGACCTGCGCCGGCAGGCTCAACCCTTCGCGCGCGGGCATGGTCTCGCGGCCCCAGCGCTGACCTTGTGACGGGGCCGCCGGCAATGTCTCCAGAAAGGCGCCCAGTTGTGGACGAAAGGCGTCCAGGCCCCTTGCATCCAGTGTGACGTTGGCGATCATGTGCCTGCGGTTGACGAGGCGGCGGCGAATGTCTTCCAGGATGGCGCCGGCCTCAGCCTTGCCCTCCTCGCTGTGGCGAATGCGCTCACGCAGGAAAAGGAGGTTGCTGACTCCGCCCATCTGCTCGCCGACCCAGCCCGCTTCGGTGAAGTGGGCGCCGAGGCGCGAGTTGACGACGGCGTGGCCGCCGGGGATCAGGCCGCTTTCGGCGCCGGCCTTCTCCTCCAGGGCCAGCTGCAGGAAGCGTTCCGGGTCCTCGAAGGTGGCGTCCAGCAGCACGTCGCGCAGGATGTCGAGCATGTCCTGCGCCTGGGCCAGGGTGCCCTTCGCGCGCAGCATCAGCCAGGCGCTGCAATCCTCGCTGCCAACGACGGAGGAGAGGGCGGTGCCGGCGCGAATGCCGCCGGTCTTGCGCCCGATGCGCTGCGACAGGCGCAGGTAGTCCTCGTGACGGGTGCCCATCTCCAGCAGGGCGGCGCTGAAGAGCGGCACCCAGGGCAGCAGTTCGCGCGGCAGGGCGCGCAGGTTCAGCGCCAGATCGAGATAAACGATCCCGTTGGTGAAGAGGTCGTGGGTCAACAGGGGAACGTCGTGCAGCCGCTCTTCTTCAACGGGGATGACGCGGCTCCGGGGTTCCAGGTCCTCCAGACGCAACAGGGGGATGGTGGCCAGCGCCTCGGGCGTATCGGGCGTCTCCTGGGCGCGGCGCAGGGCCTCCGCCTCTTCCCTGAGGGCCTCCATTTCCTGCCCGCTCATGGCGCTGCGGGCCGCCTCCAGGCGCGCCCGCTCGGCGGAGAGGCGCTTTTCCTCGGCCGCGGGATCGGGCTCCAGCAACACCGTGGCCCGGTGCGGGTTTTCCAGCAACCACTTGCGAATCAGCGCTTCAAACCAGGGCTCGCCGCGGTCAATGCGGCCCTTGAGGGCCGCCAGCGGCGCTTCAAAGGCCAGCGGCGCCAGCGGATCGCGGTCATGGAGCCAGCTGGTCATGGCGCGCAGCATCAGGGCCAGCCCGCGCGGAAAGCCGCCGGTGTTGTTCTCGCGCAGGCGGAACTCGACGGTGTTGACGGCCGCCTCGATCATTTCGGCCTCAATGCCTGCGGTCGCCAGCGTCTCCAGGGTGTCCAGAATCAGGCGCTCGACAACGCCGGCGTCGGCCACGTCGATGCCCTTCATACCGGCGGAGAAGGTCATCTGTCGCAAATGGCCGCCGGTCCCGCCCGTGACGTCCTCGCCGAGGCCGGAATCGATGAGCGCCACCCGCAGCGGCGAGGCGGGCGTGCCCAGCAGGATGTAATCGAGGATGCCGAGGCCCAGAGTCAGTTCGGCGTCGCTGAACTCGTCCAGCATCCAGTTGAGCGTCATCAGCCCCTTCTGCTGCGCCTCGTCGCCGGTGACGGCGTAGCCCACGCGGATACTGCGCGGCTCCGTCCAGCGTTGTTGCAGCGGGATCTCCGGCGACTGCGACTGCGCCCCGAAGTCGCGGATGAAATCGTCGACGAGACGCAATCGCTCCTGCGGGTCATCGTCGCCGTAGAACCAGATGCGCGCGTTCCCGGGGTGGTAGCAGGTCTCGTGGAACTGGCGGAACTTTTCCCAGGTCAGGTCGGGGATCTGCCGCGGGTCGCCGCCGGAATCGTGGCCGTAGACGGTATCCGGGAAAATGGCCTGCTCCGATTCACGGCCCAGCAGGCTGTCCGGCGAGGACCAGGCGCCCTTCATCTCGTTGAAGACCACACCCTGAAAGACCAGATTGCCGTCGTCGTCGGGCTCGTGGCGCCAGCCTTCCTGGGCCAGTACGCGCGGCGAAATGCGCGGGTAAAAAACAGCGTCGAGATAGACGTCGACCAGGTTGTAGAAGTCCTGCAGGTTCTGGCTGGCGACGGGGTAGGTGGTCTTGTCGGGGTAGGTCATGGCGTTGAGGAAGGTGTTGAGCGAGCCGCGCGCCAGCTGGATGAAAGGGTCCTTGACCGGGTACTTGCGCGAGCCGCAGAGTACGGAATGCTCGAGGATGTGCGGCAGGCCGGTCGAATCGGGCGGCGGCGTGGTGAAGGTGATGCCGAAGACCTTGTTGCTGTCGTCGTTTTCAAGCGAGATGAGCTGCGCGCCGCTGCGCCGGTGGCGGTAGATGCGCGCCTGGCTGTTGATCTCCGGGATGTCCTGCGCGCGCAGGGTCTCAAAGCCGTGAAGCAGGGTCATGGCCACTCCTGATGACGAAAAGGCTCGCGATTGTAGCAGTTGCGCCGCGGCGCGGGCAGGCCGGACGCTTGTCAGACGGCGCTCCCGCGTGGTAGGCTGATGGCACCCTGATGCGATGCTTTCAACAGGGCGAAGCGCCGGCGCCCTGCCGGCAAAGCGAGGAGAATCATGAGCTATCAACCTACTCCGGCTGTGCAGGAAGTCGGCGGTCTGCCCTCCTTACCGGGCGTGGCGATTCAGCCGCTGCTGCGCCAGGTCTACATGTGGATGACCCTGGCCATGCTGGTCACCACGGCCAGCGCGCTGGTCATCAGCAGCGTCGCCCTGGAACTGCTGGTCACCAACCCGGCCATCATCATCGTGGCCATCGTCGCCCAGCTCGGGCTGGTGCTGGCGCTCTCCTGGGGCCTGCAGCGCATGTCCGTAACGCTGGCGCAGATCCTCTTTTTCGTCTACGCCGCCAGCGTGGGCGTGACCCTGTCGCTGATCCTGCTGGTCTATGAAAACACGACGGTTATCTCGGCCTTCGCCACGACGGCCGTGCTCTTCTTCGTGATGACGATGTTCGGCCTGACCACGCGCGTGGACCTGACGCGCTACAGCAGCTACTTCATGATCGGCCTGGTCGGGCTGTTCATCGCCCTGATCGTCAATTCCTTCATCGGCAGCTCAACGACCGAACTGCTGTTGAGCTTCGTGGGCGTGGTGCTGTTCTCGGGCTTGACGGCCTACGACACGCAACGCATCCAGCGCCTGGCGCAGGACCCGCGCCTGGCGGGCGAGGGCGAGGCCACCATGTCGCGCCTGGCCATCATGGGCGCGCTGGGCCTCTATCTCAACTTCCTGAACCTGTTTATCTTCCTGCTGCGCCTCTTCGGCGGCGGCCGCGACTAGCGCAGGGCGCGCACCCGCGACTGCTGGATGACGCGGTCTTCAATCCAGTGGTCGCGGTACCAGCAACAGGTCTCAAAACGGTCGTTCAGCGCGTTCATGCGCGCGCCCAGTTGCTGCCGAAAGTCCAATAGCAGCCCACGCAGCGCCGCGTCCTGCGCCAGGTTGCGCTGCTGGTACGGGTCCGCCAGGTTGTCGTAGAGGTGCTCCTCCCCGTCCGCGCGGTATGTGGCATAGGTGTACCTGCGACTGCGCAGGGCGCGCCACTCGTGTCCGTCCTCGAAGATGGCGGTCGCGCCCATCCCCTGCATAAAGGCAGCTGAGGGTTCCGGCCCATGCGCCCCGAGCGCGCTGTGGGCCAGCGACGTCCCCTCGACTTCCGCGGGCACGGGCAGGTCGAGCAGGCTGAGCAAGGTGGGCATGATATCGGGCGTATTGAACGGGACGTCGGTCACGCGCCCGGCGGGGACGGTGCCCGGCCAGCGCAGCAAAAAGGGCACGCGCACTGCCTCTTCGTAGAAGATGTTTTTGGCGCGGCGCCCCTGCGCGCCGAACATCTCACCGTGGTCGGAGGTGAAGACCACGACGGTATTCGAGCGCGCCCCGCTGGCCTCCAGCGCCTCCAGCAGACGGCCAAGGTTCCAGTCCAGGTTGGCGGTCATGGCGTAATAGACGCGCATCCATTCGGGCAACTGTCCGCGCTGCGCGTCACTGAGCCGCGCCCAGGCGTCCGCGTGCGGGTCGTTTTCGGGCCGGTAGTTGGGTGGCAACTCAAAGCTCACGTCCCTAAATCGCGCCAGCCACTCCTCGGGGACGTTGTCCGGCCCCCAGGGGTCATGGGGCGTGCCGTAGGAAAGGAAGAGCGCGAAGGGGCCTTCGCCGGCGGCCAGTTGCTGCAACTGCGCGATGGCCAGGTCGGTCTGGCCGTCGGGCTCGTAGCCCGGGAGCGTGATCCGTTGCGGACTGTCCGTATGGTAGTACTGGTCCCAATAAGTGTGGTGGAAGCCGTAGGAGGCCCAGAAGCCGTCGAAGCCCAGACGCTGCGGACCGGGCGGGGTGAAGGAGTTGCGCGGCTCATCATGGTGACCGAGCTGGTTGGCCGAGAGGTGCCACTTGCCGATGTAACTGGTCGCGTAGCCGCCCTCACCCAGCACGTGGCCGAGGGCGCGGTGCTGCGGGCTGAGGCGCAGTTCGTTAATGACCATGCCCGTGCTGCTCGAGTACTTGCCGGTGAAGAGCGAGGCGCGGTAGGGCGCGCACATGGGGCTGCCGGAGACGCAGTTGCGGAAGTCGACCGATTCTGTCGCAAGGCGGTCCATGTGGGGCGTCTGCGCGCGCGCATCGCCGGCATGGCCGCAGGACTGCAGGCGCAACTGGTCGGCGAGGACGAAAATCAGGTTCGGGCGAGCATCGGACACGGCGGCTCCTTCAGGCGGAACGGGGGCGACCAGCGCTGACCGCCCCCGCCTGCACCTCTACTGGAAGAGCTCGAACTCCTCCAGGCGGGTTTGCGCGTCGGCCAGCGCGACTTCGGGCGTTTTCACGCCCAGCAGCGCGGCCTCGACTTCTTCATGGACGATGCCCCAAAAGGCGTTGCCCCAGATTTCACGCGGGACGGAACGCACGGTTTCGGACATCGCGGCGTATTCGGAGCGGTGTGGCAGGTTAAGGAACTCCTCGCTGGCCAGCACGGACGTGCGTGTCATGCCGTGGCCGACACGGGCCCAGACCACGGAGTTGTCGCTCAGCCACTTGATGAATTGCGCGGCCGCGGCCACGCGTTCGGGGTCGGCATCCGGTCCCAGCGGCACCAGCCAGTTGTGCGAACCGGCGAAGGTGCCTGGCTCGTCGAAGATCTGCGGGAAGTTGGCGACGTAATAGTTCTTCAGCGCCACCTCGCCTCCCGCGACCATGCCGTCGAATACGTTGATGCGCCATGTGCCGTCGATCACGCCGGCGCTCTCGCCACCGCTGAATTTCTCGATGCCGATGGCGCCACTGATGTCGGAGTAAGGTGTGGTGACGTAACCGGAGGCCTGGATTTCCAGCAGAAAGTTAAGCGCGTTCAGCGCTTCTTCAGTGTTGACGGTGGGATTGCCCTCCTCGTCGGCGAGGCTGCCACCCTGCTGGTAGATGAAGGCGGTCAGCGGGCGCACCGTGGCGGCCTGACCCGGCATGTCCGCGAAGGGCACGCCGGTGGCCTCGTAGATTTGCCGGCCGGTCGCCAGGAACTCCTCGCGGTTGCCGGGCAGGACCGGCGCGCCGTTTTCGTCGACGAGGCCGGCATCGGCCCAGAGGTCAAGGTTGATGTGCCAGATGGTGGCGGCGAGGTCGTAGGGCAGGCCGTAGTATTCACCCTCGTAGACGCCGTAGTCGGCGGCGCCCGCGGTCAGGTCTGCGAGGTCGATACCGGCTTCAGTGAAGGCCGCGGTCATCGGCGTCAGGGCCCCGCGCGAGGCGTAGATGGGGATGCGCCGGCCGTGCAGCACGGTGATGTCGGGCGGCGTGCCGGCGGCGATGGCGGCGTTGAGCTGGGTGGTGCCCGGCCATTCAGCCACGATGGTCTCCACCTGGATATCCGGGTTCTGCTCGTTCCACATGTTGGTCAAGGTGGTGATGATGCCGCACTCGCCGGTGATGCCGGTCAGGTCGACCGAGTCGCCGTATTCGTCCTGGCAATCGCCGAAGAAGCGCATGACGGTAAGCGTCATGGGCTCCTGGGCGCTGGTGAGGCCGCCCAGGGTCAGAGAAGTGAGAAAAACGAGTGTAAGAATGAGTGATTTGTGGCGCACGATAATCCTCCATGTACTGAATCGCTTTACGGGATGTGGGTAGCTGTCGATGGCGCCTCCCTGTCTTTGTCCGCGGAGTTCAGTTGATACCACTGGAAAGCTGGATGCCGGAAATGATGCGGCGCTGAAAGATGAGGAAGAAGAAGACGATCGGCAGACCCGCCGCCCAGGCCGCCGCCATGGTCTGGCCGAACTCGATGCGGTCAACGGTGGCCGTCAGGTTTCGCAGGCCGATGGTGATGGTCATGATGTCGGGGTCGGTGGCGGCCACCAGCGGCCAGAGAAACTCGTTCCAGGTGCCGAGGAAGGTGAAGATGGCCAGCGTGGTCAGCACCGGCGTGGAGAGCGGCAGGAAAATACGCAGGTAGACCGCGAGGCGGCTGGCCCCGTCCAGCAGGGCCGCTTCCTCCAGCTCGATCGGAATGTTGCGGAAGAACTGCACCAGCAGAAAAACGGCGAAGGAGGAGGCGACCCCGGGCAGGATCAGGGCGGCGAAGGTGTTCAGCAGACGAAGGTTCGAAAACAGCAGGTAGACCGGGATGAAGGTCGCCTGTCCGGGCACCATCAGGCCGATCAGCACGAAGGGGAAAAGAAAGCGGCGGCCCGGAAAGCGCATGCGGGCGAAGGCGTAGGCGGCCAGCGAGCAGAGCGCCATCTGCAGGATGGTGCGCACCACGGCCACGAAAAGGCTGTTGACGAACCAGCGCAGCAATCGGCTGCTGGAGAAGACGAACTCGTAGTTCTCCAGCGTGAAGGGCAGCGGCAGCATGAGGGAAAGATTGGCCTGAATCGAGTTTTCCGGCCGGAATGAGATCGAAAGCGTCCACACGACCGGGATCAACCAGAGAGCGGCGAGGACGATCAGTCCCGCCTGCACGAACAGCCCCTGCCGGCGCGCCCTGACCCGCTGCGGCGGCCGCTGCGCGTCCACCGAAACCGTTCGCGCCGCCATCAGTCTTCCTCCCTGCGGTTGAAAAACCAGATTTGCGCGATGGAGATGACGAAGAGGAAGGCGAAGAGGACGAAGGCAAGGGCGGAGCCGTAGCCCATCTGCCAGTACTCAAAGGTGCGCTCGAAGAGGTACATCACCAGCGGACGCGTGCTGCCCGCCGGCCCGCCCTGGGTGAGCACTTCAATCAGCGGAAAGACCTGCACCGAGGCGATCACCTGCAGCACCAGCACAAAGAGCATCGGACGCCGCAGCCCGGGCAACGTGATATGGCGGAAGAGCACCCAACGATTGGCGCCATCGACGCGCCCGGCCTCGTAGAGTTCCTGGGGAATGTCTTGCAGGCCGGCGAGGAAGATCAGCATGTTGAAGCCGGCCGACCACCAGATCTTGGTGACGGCGATGGTGGGCATCGCCAGCGCGACGTCCAGCAGCCATGAGTGCGGCTGCCCGCCGGCGGAATCGAGCACCACGTTCACCAGACCGCGGTCCGCCGGCGCAAAAACGCGCGCGAACACCAGGCCGACGACCGTCACCGAGAGGATATTGGGCATGTAGAAGAGGGTGCGGTAGATGCCGATGCCGCGGATGGGGCGGTTGAGCAGCAAGGCCAGCGCCAGACCGACGACGATCAGTCCCGGCCCGGCCAGCAGGGCAAAAAAGGCTGTGTGCTCAAGCGAGGACCAAAACAGCTTGTCCTGTAGCAGAATCTGGTAGTTGCGCAGTCCGATAAATCGAACGTTACTGCCGATGACGTCCCACTTGTGCAGCGAGATCCAGAAGCCTTGCAGGATGGGCAGGAAGGTGAACAGGATATAGAGCAGCAGGAAGGGCAGAATGAAGAGGTATGCGATACCCGCATCGCGCCACTTGCGCTGTGACAGGCTGTTCGCCAGGCGTTGCGCCGCGCCGGGCTTCAGTGCGCTTTGCATCACCCCTTGTCCTGCAGATGGGGTTGCTGCCGGTGATCCCCACGATGTTAGCGTTCGCGCGTCCCGGGCGCAAAGCGGGCGAGGACCGACCAGGACGACCTGCAGGGCCCCTGCCCCAACTCCTTCATCTTCCTGCTGCGGCTCTTCGGCGGCGGCCGCGCATGGCGCCCGGGCAGAACCAGGCCCTGCTATACTTGGGGTGGAAAGGACCACCGGAGTTCAACATGGCAGCCACCCCAGCACCCTCGCGGGTCGCCGAAAGCAAAATCATCGCGCCCTTCGCCGACATGTCGATAGACGAATATCTCGCTCTGGTAGAGCGCAATCCCGACTCACACTTCGAATTCAACGCCGCAGGGGATGTTGTCACCATGACGCCGATGCCCGAACACGGAAACTCGCAAATCCTGACCGGTACGCATCTGACGCTGTGGCTGTGGACGAGAGCCCTGCCCGGATATCACGCCGGAAGCGAAATCACCTTTGATCTGGGCGACTGGCGCTGCCAGCCGGATGTCTGCGTCCACCGCGCGCGCGGCAAGTCCATTCCGACGGAGGCGCCGCTACTGGCCGTGGAAATCCGCAGCGACAGCAACACCTGGCGTGAACTGCGCGCGAAGGCTGCGCGCTACCTGGAGCACGGCACGCAGATGGTCTGGCTGATCGATACGGACGAACGCCGGCTGGAACTCCACCGCGCCGCTGAGCCGGTCCTGACCCTGGGCGGGGACGACGTCATTGAGGGCGGCGCGACGCTGCCCGGCTTTACCCTGAGGGTGCAGGACCTCTTCGCGGCATAGTGCTCCTGGCCTGTGGGTGAAAACAATTACTGCAATTGGAGAAAGGTTAATCTCCGGTCTGAAACAACGCTTTGCGCTATACTGACAGAACAGCCGGATGGCGCGGGCGAAGCGAAAGGATCGACATGAGACGACTTACAGGGACGCTGGCGCTTCTGCTTTTCGGCTTGCTGACGGCCGCCTGCAACATGAGCATCCAGGAGATCGTGGATGCCAGGCAGGGTTCGTCGGAGTCGGAAAACATCATGGTCGCCGCGCCACAGGCACAGTTCATCTATTCCCACGCCGTGTGGTGACCGACCTGTCGAACCAATACGCCTGTCGTGAACAGGCTCAGGGCAAACTACGACGGTCGTGTCGAGTTTTTTGAACTGGACGTGGACAACCCGGCCTCCAAGGCCATGCGTGACCGCTACGGTATGAAAGCACAGGCCATTTACGTGCTGGCGGATGCCAATGGCGGGGAGCTGTTCAGGTGGTTCGGTGTCTTGAACGAAGCGACCGTGATCACAGCATTTGACGGTGTCGTCGGCTGAACTCGCCGGTCAATCCATGACTGACTATCCCTTGCACCCGCTGCCATTCAGCGAGGTGGCGTTGACGGACGGGTTTTGGCGTGCACGGCAGGAGACCAACCGCCGGGTTACCCTGCGCGTCAATCTGGACAAGTGCGCCGAGACCGGCCGCATCGACAACTTCCGCAAGGCAGCCGGCGAACTGCCCGGCGCGCATGAGGGCATTCAATTCAATGACTCCGACGTCTTCAAGGTCATCGAAGGCGTCGCGCTCGACCTGCAACTGCGGCCGGACCCGGCGCTGCAGGCGGAAGTCGAGACCATCATCGGCCACGTCGCCGCCGCCCAGGAACCCGATGGCTACCTCTATACGGCGCGCAGCATTGACCCGCAACACCCGCATGAGCACGCCGGGGCCAGCCGCTGGTCCTGGCTGACCGTCAACCACGAACTCTACAATCTGGGGCATTTGTACGAAGCGGCCGTCGCCTGGACCGAGGCCACCGGCAGTGAAAGTCTGCTGGATGTTGCTCGCCGCAGTTTCGCACTCATCGACGCCACCTTCGGCCCCGACGCCCTGCGCGAGGTGCCCGGCCACCAGGAGATCGAACTCGGTCTGGTCAAGCTTTTTCGCCTCACCGGCGAAAGGCGATTCCTTGACCAGGCGCGCTTTTTCCTCGACGAGCGCGGCCATGCCAACGGTCGGGAATTGCAGAGCAACTTTGGCATCCCCGGCTACATGCAGGACCATCTGCCGGTGCGCGAGCAGCGCGAGGCCGTCGGGCATGCCGTGCGCGCCACCTACATGTATGCCGCCATGACCGACGTCGCCGCGCTCGACGGCGACGGGCCAATGGCCGGGGCCAGTCGCGCCCTGTGGCGCAACGTCAGCGGCCGCAAGCTGGCGCTCACCGGCGGCATCGGCGCCCGGCACCACGGCGAGTCTTTCGGCGACGATTACGAACTGCCCAACCAGAGCGCCTACAACGAGACCTGCGCCGCCATCGGCAACATCTTCTGGAACCAGCGCCTCTTTCAACTGGACGGTGACGCGCGCTACCTCGACGTGCTGGAGCGAACACTCTACAACGGCTTCCTTGCCGGCATCGACCTCGCCGGCGACCGCTTCTTCTACGTCAATCCCCTCGCCGCCGACGGCGTCACGGACTTCAACCGCGACGATTCTTATGAACGCCAGCCATGGTTCAGTTGCTCCTGTTGCCCCACCAACGTCATTCGCCTGTTGCCCACCCTGGGCGGCATGGTCTACGCGCAGCGCGACGATCAGCTCTACGTCAACCTCTTTATCAGCAACGCTGCACGCGCCACCATCGCCGGCGTCCCGGTGGCCCTGCAACTGGATACGTCCTGGCCCTGGGCCGGCGAATTGCGGCTGAAGGTAGAACCGGAACGACCGCTACGCTTCACCCTGAAGCTGCGCGTGCCCGGGCCGCTGCTTGGGCAACCCGTACCGGGTGACCTCTACCGCTATCTGGATGACCGACCGGCCAGTCTGCAACTGCGCGTCAACGGCGCGGCGCAGTACGCCGACCTGCAGGACGGCTACCTGTCGCTGACGCGCGACTGGCGGCCCGGCGACGCCGTCGAACTGGACATGGAGTTGCCGGTCCGGCGGGTTGTGGCGCATCCAGAGGTCGCGGACCTGGCGGGCCGGGTCGCGCTGGAGCGCGGGCCGCTGGTCTACGCGGCGGAGGGCATCGACAACGGGGGTCGGGCGCTGGACCTTGTGCTGCCGGACGACCTGGAGTTGCGGCCGGAGGCGCGGCCGGAACTGACCGGCGGCGTGACCCTGCTGCGCGGCGCGGGTTTCAGCGCCATCCCCTACTACGCCTGGGGCCACCGCGGCGTGGGCGAGATGAACGTCTGGTTCGAGAGAGCCGCTGCACAGAACGGACACCCGGGTCATTGAAGAGCAACACTCTGACGCGCCGCGAGTGGCTGCGACTGGGCGTAACATCATTGACCGGCGCCGCCCTGGGCACAGGTCTGCCGATGCGGGCGCTGGATCCGGCGTCCCGGGTCTCGCGCCCCGCCGTCGCCACTGGCGTCCCGATCCGTTACCTGAACACCGGTCAGCGCCATGTAGTCCTGACCTTCGACGACATGTACAGCGAGTACAACACGCTGCGCATCGCCCTCGCCTGCGCCCAACGCGGCATCCGCGCCACCTTCTTCCCCACCGGCATCGCCGCCGAAAACACCCTGGAGCGCTCCGGCTACCAGGACCTCTACCGGCGCCTGCGCGATATGGGCCACGAGTTCGGCACGCATCTGTACACACACCGGGTCCTGCGCGACCTGACTTTCGACGAACTCGTCTGGCAGGAGATGCACCCCGCGCTGGACGTGATGCGCCGCTCGCTGGGCGACGACTTCGTGCCGGTGGCCATGCGCCCGCCCTACGGCATTGTGACGGATGCCATGAAGGAGCTGTCCCGCCAGTTCGATGTTCCCATGGTGCTGTGGAATCTCGATTCGCGCGATGCGCTCTGCGCTGCCAACAAATACAAGAGCGCCCTCGTCTGTTGCAGCGAGATGTTGGCGATCATGCGGCAGAAACTGGCGCCCGGCAGCATCGTCCTGATGCACACTATCGCGCCTTCCTCGCTGGCCATTGGTCCCGTCGCCGACCTGCTGGCGCGCAGGAACCTGAAGGCCGTGCCGCTCTCACAAATGCTGGGTTCATCCGCATGAAGCGCAGACGCGTTTGACGGGCTAGTCGGGAAAAAAGTCCCTGACTGCCGCGCGGAAGCCGGGCAGCGTCGCGCCGCCCTCGACAAGGTCGTCGCCGGCGAGCATCTGCGGCGCCGCGTCGGGCAGGTGCATTTCCAGGGAACGCGCTTCCGGGTCCACCAGCCAGACCATGGCCGTGCCCGCCGCCAGATAGCGCGCGGCCTTGCGCCGGTCTTCAGCTGCCGGTTATCCCCTTCCCGAGGCGCTGTGCGAGGGGGAACTTTCGTACGTAACGCGTTTCTCAATGTCGCTGCACTGCAGCTATCGACAGGGCACCACTTTCATCTGACACCGCAATACAGCGATCATCCGGTGACCAGGCCAGGCTGGCAATCGGCGCCCTGAACGTGGCATTCGCCAGCAAGGCGGGTCTCTTCTTCTTCACTTTCCAGATCGCCAGCAGACCCTCATTGCCACCAGATGCCAGCAGCATACCCTGTCGCTGGAACTTCAGATGCTTGATGAGGTGCTGATGTCCTTCCAGCATCATCGGTCGGGTATCTGCCGGTCCCTTGCCAGAACAATCCCAGATCACGACCTGAGTCCCGCCGCCGGTCGCCAGATAGCGGCCATTGAAGCTCCATGCCAGTTCCAGCACCTTCGTTTCGTAGCCCCACATCTGCAGGTCTTTCCCGCTATCGACGATCCAGAAATGCACTGTCGAGTCCTGGTCACCGGTGGCGATGAATTTGCCATCGGGGCTCCATTCCAGGGAAAGCGTCGATCCCTGCCATTCGAATCGGCGCTGCGGTTCCGCCTCTGCAGGATCATACAGCACGACTCCATTGTAGGCGGAGATGGCGAACTGATTGCCGTCATGGCGCCACTTGATGTCCGTAATCGTGCTGTTCGCATCGGGATATTCGCGGATCAATTCCCCGCTGCTGTTCCACAGTCGCAGTTTGCGCCCGGCGGCTGACACCAGCCAATCGCCCACCGGGCTGAAAGCGACGCGCTCCACCCAGCTCGCCCCGCCGGCCATTTCCGATCGCTGCGTTCCTGTCCCGGCATCCCAGAGCCGTACCTTGCCGTCCTGCCCGACGCTGGCGAGGATACCGCTGTCCCTGTGCCAGGAAATTGCCATCGTATCGAGGCCATGACCGGACAGTTTGTGCCGGACCTCGCCCTGCGCGCCGCCAAACAGCGTGATCGGGCCAGACACCCCTGCAACTGCCAGGTTCCTGCCATCCGGCGACCATGCCAGGCCAATCGGATGATCGTCAATGTTGGCGCGCCACATTGCCTTTAGCGCTGGCCTCGCCGGTTTCGACTTGCCCTTGCGCTGCATCATGACGCGAGACATTCACGGAAGCCGTTTTCCAGCGCAGCCCGATCCAGGTTGCGCCCGATAAAGATCATCTTGTTGTGACGCAATTCCTTCCCCCAGGGACGATCCGGGCGGCCATCGAAGAGCATGTGAACCCCCTGGAACACGAAGCGCTCATCCCAACCGCGCACGCTCAACACGCCCTTCATACGGAAGATGTCCAGTCCGTGTTCGCGCAATAGCTGGCCGAGCCAGTCATTGAGCTTCTCCAACTGGAGATCACCGGGGATGGAGATACCGACGGAAGTCACTTCTTCATCGTGTTCATGATCGGGCTTGTATTCACGGGTCTCGAGCGGGCCAGGCAGGGTGTCCGCGCCGCACAGGCGCGCGTCGAATTCATCCGGGTGATGTTCGGTGAACAGCATGTAATGGCCCGGCTCCTGGATCGTGAAATTGAAGACGGTCTGACCCTTTTCATTAAGCACGAGCTGGTTGTACTGTCCCTTGCCGGGGCGCAACATTTCGCCTGCCTTGAGGGCCTGCTCATCTTCAGAGAAGGTCAGTACGGCCTCCATCAGCGTTGCTTCCTGCGCTGCCAGTCCTGTGTCGGCCAGGGGCAACAGCGCCGCTCCCATTGCCGGGTCAGGGCCTTCGCCCATCACCCATTTGTAAGTCCCGCTGTTCAGTTGATAGATGCCCGACCATTCAAAGGGGTATTCCGGCTCCATGAACTTCGGGTCGATTTCCATCGCCCGCTCGAGGTTGAAACCGCCCACATTCAGGATCTTGTCCATCTCCACCACCGCGTCGCGGCTGCGGTAGATTTTCGCCATGCTGTTCATGCTTTTGATGCGGGCTTCGAGTCTCTCGAGGTCCTCCGGGTCGACCAGATCAATCTTGTTGAGCAGAATTACATCTGCAAAGGCGACCTGTTCTTTGGCTTCGTCGCTGTCGTCAATGTGTTCCCAGATATGCTTGGCATCGACCAGCGTGACGATCGCATCCAAGTGGAGCTTCTGCTGCATGTCGTCATCGACGTAAAATGTTTGCGCGACAGGCCCGGGATCTGCCATGCCGGTGGTTTCGACCATGATGTAATCGAACTTGTCGCGGCGCTTCATGAGATGACCGAGGATGCGAATCAAATCGCCCCGCACGGTGCAGCAGATACAGCCGTTGTTCATTTCGAAGATTTCCTCTTCCGCGCCAATGACCAGATCGTTGTCTATGCCGACCTCACCAAATTCATTCTCGATCACCGCGATTTTTTTGCCGTGATTTTCGGTTAGGATGCGGTTGAGCAGTGTGGTTTTGCCGGACCCCAGAAAGCCGGTCAGCACAGTAACGGGTACTCGTGTTTCAACAGCATTCATCATGTTTCTGTCTCCTCAATTGATCTGGCGCTTTTGTATAAAGATGCAACATCCGCAGCCCGCACGATGTGTTTTTCCATTGGTCCTGGAACCATCACGCCATCACTGCGACCATTTTCAATTCGAGCAACCGCGCCGATAAGCCCTGTCCCAGCAGACTGGGCAGACTGCCGCGCCGACGGCATCATCCAGCGAGCGCCGCTGTTGAAAGCATGTGGCGCACCCTCACAACGGCATGAACAGCCTCCGACATATCAAATGGCTCATGAACCTGAAAATCGCTATAAAACTCTAGTTTCCGCGTCAGATACGGGTTACGCGTCTGAGTCAGAGTATCAATGAGGGACACTGTTGTTATCTGAACGCGTTCACTCCGTAAACTATTCAGGATCGACGCCAGCGCCCCCGGGTCTGCCAGCGCTGAGACAGGCAGCAGCGCGTAATCGGCATCCAGTCGCCCGAGATGCCAGATCAACGCCGCAGCCAGCGAACAACAGACACAGCCGCCCGCCAGCCGTTGGCGCGTTACCCCATCTATCGCCGGCGGCATATCGCTATTGTCCATCAGCGCGAGGCGGTCAGTTTCGGCAGACAACAACTCAATGAGCGCCTGCGTGAACCTGGCTTTTGGCTGATGCAGCATCCCGGTGATGGCGATCAACTGCATGGCCGGTCTCCCGCTGCGATGGCACCATCCAGCGCAAACAAGGGGCGGTAGGCATCATGCCCCTTGCCATAGGTTTGATCCATCAAGGCAGCGTACCCGGCAGCCTGGGCCGGATTGCTGCGCCAGCGCACACCGAGATATTCGGCCGCCTTGACGACGCCCAGCACAGCGTGTTTGATCTCCTCAAGGGTGTAATCGGGTCCAACCGGGACGTACAGCCAGCGGGCGAGGTTCGCCGCCGTTCCCCGGTGATCCGGCGCGCCGTCAGCACGGAGCGCGGCATAATGCAAGGGCTGAACCTGCGGCAGCCAGCGCACGGGGGTATTTTCCTGCTCGACATAGGCGTAAAACGTGGCGGCATCGCACTCCGGCGGAATCTGTACCGCCACCGCGGTCGCCAGCGCCAGCCTGCCGGGCTCGTGCGTCGCCAGCCCGGCGGCTTCAAGCAGACCGCGCCGCGCCTCCGCCAGATTGGCGCCTTGCCGCTCCGCCAGTTCTGGCAGACGTTCACACTGCGCCAATGCCTGCGCTGCGTTCGGGCAGTCAGCCGGTTGACGCAATGCCTTTACCTCTGTATAGAGGGCCTCATCACTGAACACCAGCAGCGCGCCGGGACGCTTGTCGGCATCAGGCAGATGCAAGCCGTAGAGCGTCACCGCCGGGCGCTCTGCCGCGCGGGGAACAGGCAGGGTGTCAGCGCAGTCGAGCCAGGTGGCATTCTGCGGCTGCCACAACCCGCGCAGCACCTGCGTCCAGGTGAAGCGCGTACAGGGCGTCGCGAGCCGCAGTTGCGCGTCAAAGTCCAGAAAGCGCGGCAAGGCCTTGTGATGTTTGACCGACTCCGCAAGGTCATGGCTGGCATTCGCCGGGATACCGACCCCTTCGCCTGGCTGAATCTCCGCCGCCTGATGCAGCAGGCGACGAGCGCGGTAGGCATCGCGCGCCAGCACAACCATTGCGCCGCCCAGTCGTTCCGACCATGCCTGTTCGGCGGACTCCAGTGTCACGTCGCTGCGAAACCTTGTGTCAGGGGGCGGGGTGAGCAAATCATCCAGCGGTGGATGGGCGGCATAATCCGCGCCGCGCACCGGCAAACCACCCAGCGCCCCCACGGCGCAAAAACCGCCCAGCCACAATGTTCCCCAGTCGACTGGCGAATTCATCCTGTTCTTTCTCCTGAACTGTCAACCCTTTTGCTGCGCACGGGGCTTTCAATCCCCGTTTCTTATTGATACCACGTCTCAATACGGCTGGCAAGATGTAGTTGGGAATGCGTTCGGCCCGAGACGAAATTGGCAGCTATTGGGCTTTTGTTTCGTTTACGCCTTATGTTGAATCATTCAGCGCCAGACCGAGGCACGGCGCCGCCAACAAAATCAAAAGCGACCTCGTCTGTTGCAGCGAGATGTTGGCAATCATGCGGCAGCATCTGGCACCCGGCAGCATCGTCCTTATGCACACTATCGCGCCTTCTTCGCCGGCCATTGAACCCGTCGCCGACCTGCTGGCGCGCAGGAACCTGAAGGCCCTGCCGCTCTCACATATGTTGGGTTCATCCGCGTGAAGCGCGGACGCATTTGACGGGCTAATCGGGAAAGAAGTCCCTGACCGCTGCGCGGAAGCCGGGCAGCGTCGCGCCGCCCTCGATAACGTCGTCGCCGGCGAGCATCTGCGGCGCCGCGTCGGGCAGGTGCAATTCCAGGGAACGCGCTTCCGGGTCCACCAGCCAGACCATGGGCGTACCCGCCGCGAGATAGCGGGCGGCCTTGCGCCGTAACTCTGGCCAGGTGTTGCCGTCGCTGCGGATCTCCACTGCGAGACGCGGCGCCTCGCGCGGAATGGGCCCGGAGCCGACACGCAGCAGGACAATGGCCGGGCGACAATGCCAGCCGCCGAGGTCGTGCGCGACCTCTGAGGCAGGCCGGTATCCGGGCAGCCAGCCACGCCTTAGCCAGTCATTTAACAGGATGCCGATATCCATCTGGCGAAGGCCATGAATCGCTTTCGGTGACATTTCGACGACTGCTCCCGTGGAGTCGAATTTGAAGTAGCGGTCGGGGCAGTTCTCAACCAGCGCGACAAACTCGTCCATGGTCATGCGGGTTGTGACGGCCATGCTGGCCTCCTGCGACTTGCTGACTTCAAGTGTAGCACGATGCGGGTTGTGGTCAGCGACTGCGATCAGTCGGGGAACAGGTCGCTAACCGTGACGCGGAAGCCGGGCAGAGTCGCGCCGCCCTCGATAACGTCGTCGCCGGCGAGCGCACGCGGCGCCGCGTCGGGTTGGTGCAGTTCAAGCGTCTGCCGGCGGGGATCGACCAGCCAGACCATCGCCGAGCCGTACTCCAGGTAGCGCGCGGCCTTCGCCCGCATCTCGCGCCAGGTGTTCTGCCTGCTGCGTACCTCGACGGCGAGCAAAGGGGCGTCCTGTGGATAGTCTTCAGCATCAGAACGTACAAGCGCCACGTCAGGCAAACAGACCTGGTCTCCCAGGCGATGTATGATTTCAGTTCCTGCGTTGTAATTCCAGTGACTGCCTTGTAACCACAGTTTCAGGTGAAAGAGGACTTCACCCTGTACGAATCCGTGAATCTTGTCCGGTGACATCTCGACAGGGGCCCCCGTGGAATCCGGCTTGAACTTGCGGTCGGGGTATTCCCCTTCCAGTGCGATGTAGTCTTCGATGCTGAAGCGCGTTCTCACGGCCAAGATGGCCTCCTGCGACTAACTGGTCTCAAGTGTAGCACGAAGCTGGCTGTTGCCGGATCTACAACCCGATGCTGGCGAGGTACTCGCGGTTGCGGCGCGCGCTCTCCTTCGGCGTGCCCAGACCGGGCAGCACGTCCTGCTCGACCACGATCCAGCCCTCGTAGCCGATCTCGTCCAGCACCCGCAGCACCGCCGGAAAGTCGATGTCGCCCTGCCCCAGCTCCGGGAAGACGCCCTCGCCGACCGAGCGCGGCCCGTCCCAGCCCTGCATGCGCGATTGCGCCGCCACCTGCGGGTCGTGGTCCTTGAAGTGCACGTACCAGACGCGGTCGGCGAAGCGGCGCAGGTCGGCCACCGGATCGCCGCCGCCGAAGCGCCAGTGGCCGGTATCGAAGACGATGCCCAGCAGGTCGGGGTCGCTCAGTTCCAGCAGACGTTCGGTCTCGTCCGGCGTCTCGATCCAGGTGCCGATGTGAGTATGCACCACCGTGCGCAGGCCGGTCTCGTCGCGCACCTGACGCGCGATCTCTTCCGCGCCGCGGGCGAAGGACTCGAACTGCGCGTCGCTCATGGCCATGTCCGGCGTGATGCGGCCGCTGTTGAGCGAGCGCAGCGGGTCGCCGTAGGGGTTGTTGCCGAGCACGATGAAGCAGTCTTCCCCGCCGACCGCCGCCAGCAGCCGCGCCGTGCGCACGCAGGTCTCGACGTCTTCCTGCAGGCGCGCGGCATCGTGCAGCCAGTTGTTGACCCAGGAGCCGAGCATGCGCAGTTTGCGCCGCTCCAGTTCCTGCGTCAGCTGCGCCGGATCGGTGGGCATGAAGCCCCAGTCGCCCAGCTCGGTGCCGCCGTAGCCGGTCGCGGCGATCTCGTCCAGTACGCGCACGTAGTCGTAGCGCTCGCCCTCGATGTTCTCGATCACGCCCCAGGAACAGGGCGCGTTGGCCACCCGATTCATGCTCTCACTCCT
>JAPOVC010000002.1 GCA_026708325.1 Anaerolineaceae bacterium
CGGAACCCGCCAGGGGGATACCCATTATCCACCCCCAAACAGCAAGCGTCAAGCCTTGATCCTCAACGAGAGGCTACAACAAGCAGTTTGCGACCGTATCTCGCAAACGAGCTGGCCTACGCCTGCTCCAGGCAATCAAGAACCAGGCTCAGGCCGGCATCCAGTCTGGTCTTCCAGTCGCCCCTGGGATGCCGGATGACGTTCGTGCAGATCCGGAACAGACACACCGCCTCTGCCAGGGAAAGTCCACGCGCGTCCCAGCCAAATCGATCCAGTGCGGCACCGCGCAAAATGCTATGAAATCTCCCGCAGTTTTCTGCCCGCTCCTGATCGCCAAAACGCGAATACCAGCGCAGATGCGCCAGGAAATTGCCGACATCCAGCGTGGGATCGCCGGGAGCAATGTCCTCCAGATCCACCAGAGCGAGCCTGCCGTCTTCCATCAGCAGCATCTGGTCGTCGTAGAAATCGTTGTGAGCCATACCCGACGGTTTCCAGGATTTGACGAAGGGGTTCAGCGAATCCACAATTCCCTTCAGCGTCTGTGAAGAATCGGCATGGTCACGCAAGTTGTGCCTGAAACTGTGCAAGGCGCGGGAATAAGCACGCCTCAGGTTGAAGGGGCGAATGCCCCGGCCTTCAGGCGATATATTCCACAAGGACTCCAACCCGACCAGAAGCCGTGCAGGATCCGGAAACCTTCCCTTCTGAATGCTGCGGCGAAGACTTCTTCCCCGGATTTCTGTCAGCCATATGACGCCGCCACCGTGCCAGCAACCGGCCAGGCCAGGGACGACAAAGCCCGAATTGGTCGCCACCTGATGAGTAGCCAAAACGGGACGCACGTCCGCGGGCCACATCACACGCGCATAGAGTCGGACCCTGCCCATGCGATGGCGCAGCACCGCGCGGAACTCCGGCCGATACCGGACCAGATGTACACTGGCGCGGCGGGCGGGCATAACCAGTACATTTTCGTTCACAAGTTCCAGGGTGCTGGCTGGCTGCGCCGCCATTTCCAGGCCCGGCAACCGATCATCGTGCGGATATCTCGAGAGTTTGATCGGGCCAGCGGCACTGGTTTTCAACACAAAGTATTCAGGCGGCAGATATCGATCTTCCGGCCATGAGACCTCGTAGCTCACGAGTGCGCGCCTGCCAATGCTGTGAATGAAGTGATGTATGCGAATACGTTCCGGGGCGCCGTAAGGGTCGGGCAAGTGATCCTGAAATGTCCGACTCAACGATTCGACGTCGAAAAGTGTCGGCAACCTGGGCAATGCCGGGTCATCGGGAAACTCGATCTGATTCAGATGTCAAGTCCTTGTCGGCGCCAAAGTCATGGGGACGCGCCGCTTTCGTCGCTGTCATCACCCTGCGGCGACGTATCAATTTGACGATTCTTCAGCCGACAGAACTCCTTGTCCTGAATCATCGTGGACTGTTTCTGCTCCCGCACCAAAAACATCGCGAGCGAAACACCCGGGAACCCGAAAAATCGCGACCAGGGATTGCCCGTCCACACCTTCGAGACTTTGGGGTGGTCATTGCCCGCGACGTCGCTTTCTGGCGGCGGCGAAATATCCTGCCAGTCGCTGTCCGCGCCAGCCTTGTCTGCTTGTGACGCCAGCCAGTCGTGGCCATCGCTGCGAATACAGGATCATCTCCCGAAGTGCCACTGCGACGCAGGCGTCAGATGACTGTCGTAGCCGTATTCCAGGTCTGGCAGGGTGTCAATGCCGTCGTTGTCCGTTGGCGGCTCCGGCGTAGGGTAACCGTATTCCAGGTCTGGCGGCGTCCAAACGCCATCATGGTCCGTCGGCGGCTCCGGCGTCAGGTACCCAAATTCCAAATCAGGCAAATCAGGCAACCTGGCCTGGTACCCGGGCCTGTACGGGCCCCGATAGTCTGACGGCGGCAGCGGCGTATCATAGCCGTCATTGTCTGTGGCATCCAGGTCATTGAATGGAGGAGGCGTGACTATGCGAAACGCACTGACATACGTGAATACCTGACCGGGGTAAATCGACGATGGATCGTCGGTCTGCGCCGCAAGCGACTCAAGGGATACACCCAGGTATTCAGCAATTTGCGACAATGTGTCTCCCGGCCTGACCGTGTACTCAAATGTTTGCAACTCGCCCGGGCCCCCTGTGTCATCGTCGTCTTCGTTGACGATCGTGATTTGGTCGCCTGGTTGAATCAGCGAGGGATCAGAAATCTGTGACTTAAGCGAACTGAATGGAACACCGAGCTTTTGGGCGATGTTCCACAGGTTATCACCCGGTTGAACAGTGTAAGACTGGCTGCCTTCCGTATCATCTTCGTCCATCGGCGGATCATCTTCATCGTCATCGTCGAGACCGTCATCCTCGACCTGCAAGTCCCGTGGTTTCACTACGACAAGCTCGGCCGCCCCGTCAACGCCATGAGCGTAGGCGATTTCCGATCTGTAAGCGACGAGAGCAATTGCCAGCGAAAGCGCCAGCAAATTAAAAAGAAAAGCTCTCGTGAATTCAGCCGGGTTGGCTCGCATTTCATAGCCCTTTCGATGCCGATTCCATTGGTCCGATGCCCGTTCCAGGGAGGGCGCAGTATAAGGATATGTCATATTGTTTGCAACTTCACTGCTTGATGTCACCGTTCTGTGATTTATGGGCCGTCACCTGTCACCATGTTGACGGCGTATTTGACTCCGACTTTTGCGTCACTACTGCATCGCCAACTTCTGGTTGGGCTTGCATCGAGGCAAATTGCATCAAAACGTTGGCGAGTGATGTGCTGTCAATACAGGTCCGCTGACTGCCATTGGTGTCGAAGAATCAAAAAGAGGCGCCCCCTGGCGCCTCCCCTGTGGAGATGAGGGGACTCGAA
>JAPOVC010000015.1 GCA_026708325.1 Anaerolineaceae bacterium
TAAAGTTGGTGAATAATGATTATTACCCATTCAACAATTTTGCATTTCAGTAATTTAAACAAATGACATTCAAAATGGCACAACTACAGAAGTAGTACATACAAGTGATTTTTGCAATATATGACCTGATTTACAAAATCTCGATATACGTACGTATACGTAATCATGTATTTTTGGAAAATACAATTTTTGTACCATTGTATTGTAGGTACCTGAAGCATTGTTCTGTACTAATATACATATGTATCAACTCTGTATTGTAAATTGATTTCCAGTAAATATTTCTTAAAAGACATAAACCGATAATATTTGTAATAGTGGTACTGCTGGTACTGGCAAAACTGGTTGTACTGCTGGTAGTAGTGGCACTTCTTATACTGCTTATAGTCCTTTTGAATGTCAAGTGCTGCTGTAGTGGGTCCCAATGCATGCCTTATGTATTATATATTATGTCCCATAGCACAATAACTGTTAGTGCTAGAAAGATATAGGTACTATCACCATTTTACTCACTATGAAAATTTGCATATGTAAAATGGTACCATTCTTTGACAGGTCCAATAAAACTATCCTTTCATGAAGAAGCTTCAAGGAAGAAGGTCTTCTTTTCCACTTGACACCATTATTCAACAGCCGACTATATCACTGGCATCATTCATCACATGAACTTAAACTTGATGCCATTTTACTCATCAATTGATGGTGACTCAGATGGTACGTATATGAAAGATCACATGAATATAAAATGGTCAATTCTTACAGTCATTAAGCACACAGCTTGTTTTGTAAGAAAAATAGCAGCTGCTGATTCATCACTTCTTATCTGGTGAGTTGTTATTTACACATAGAATTAAACATTTTAGATATTTAGATAGAGCATGAAAGAAGCTTTCATTTCATATAAATTATAAAATAATGAAGAACATATCTTGATGGCTAGCTCCAGCTTCTAATGTGTTTATATAAGCCAACATAATGGCTCTTAGTTGCCAATGTTTTATGACAAAAGGTTACATTCAAAGGGTTATAGTACTACGTAGTATTGCTGGTTCTTGTGGTAATAGTTGTACTCCTAGTAATGCTTGTAGTGCTGGTACTACTGATGCTGCAGGTACTACTGGAAATGCTGGTAATTATGGCAATGCAGGTGCTAGTGGTACTCATGGTACTACTGATACATATAAAATAATGAATGTTATTACAATCTTGTGACAAGGTTATTTCCAATGTGAAAGGTGTTGACAAGGTTGTAACAACCTTTTCATTGATAGCAACTACATAATTATGTATGTAACAAGTTATATATGTAACATGGATGGGGATGATTTGCCTGTTATGTATGTATGCATGAGCCTGAGGGACACAGGCCAGAGGGCAAGTGTGTACATATTAGGCAAATCATGACTGCATGTCCATGTTACATATGTTATGTAACACCATGACAACAACACTGCTAATTCAATCCCAAAAGGAATTGTCACATTCAAGTGTAGGGTTACATATACAAGCCAGTACTACTATATAGGTGAGCACTGCTCACAGAATATTCTCTATTATGTTATGTTAACACTTTGTATATAGAACCTCATACCTAACTGAGACAATTTATTGTGGGTTGAAGTTCTAGCATAATAATATACATTCCAATGAAATTCTAGCATGATCATCTGCATTCCAATGAATTATCTGCATTCCAATATGAAGCTGTAGCATAATTAAATGGATTCCAAGTAATAGTTGTAACATGTGTACGAGGGATTTGCCTGATATGCATACCCAAAGCCTGAGGGCCTCAGGCCCGAGGGCTGAGGGTATACATATCAGGCAAATAACAAGTGCACATGTTACAAGTAATATGTAACACTTCTATGCACCATTTGTGCATGCGCATCCAGCCTCCAAGCCCTTTCTATGAGAACTTCATTGCATTTATACTGGGACCTATTACACTTGATTGAGGTTTGAATTTTTGCACTAAAACATACTCGATATCATAACTGGAACCCACTATCAAAATGTACAAGTCACACTATAAATAAAATGTTACTACTATGGGTGGTGGGTGGGCAATGAATATGGGCACACACTAAACACCAAAAATGGCACACATCAAATGATGTTAAGAAATTAAAGAAAAACCCAATCCCACAAGCAAACATTCTAAGGCCCACTATATAAGAAAGCACCTTCAATGGAAGCATCAGACTCAGATCAAAGGCTTATGCACCCTTTGATCACATATTTGTGCACCTTTGGATCAAAGATTTGTGTACCCTTTGTGTGCACAACCATTCGGGGATACAAATTATTTGTATCCCTCCTTTCAGGGATACATTTGATATGTATCCCTGCTTTTCCATTTGATCTGCCCACACAAAGTGTTACATATATAGTTACAACCATGAATACTAACACTTGTTTATAGAGTTATATATGCACATAGAAAATTTTTATAGTAGAGTAGAGGAAGTTATTGCACATTGATGGTCATAATATGTTAAATTGTACATGTACAATATACATTGTAACTTCAAGGTGTATGAATGAAAAAAGGCATTACCTACTTGTTTCCTTACTTTTATTACAGCCGTCAATCCTACTTTCAAATTTTTATAAATCATAATTGCTTTTTATATGGTATACTATATAGTATACTATTTAAGTTTGCATTGTAAACAGCTCTCAGTCTATACTTGACCTTGGTGACAA